>NZ_JSZD01000015.1:0-241144 GCF_000788125.1 Acinetobacter sp. neg1
ACCACCTGATCCCTTCCCGAACTCAGAAGTGAAACCTCTTAGCGCTGATGGTAGTGTGGCACTTGCCATGTGAGAGTAAGTCATCGCCAGCTTTTAAATTAGAAACACCCCTAACTAAACGGTTGGGGGTGTTTTTTATTGGCGTTTAAAAAATAAGAAAAAAACATAATGTGTTAGAAGTATTGACCTAATTGGTTAACTTTTATGAGGGGGAGGAGATTATTCTATTTATAACTAAAAATATAAAGATAACTATGAGATAAATCTAATGGTTGATATTAATGTAAATGAAAAACCAAATAAATTGGGTGTTTTCCCTTATGTAATTGCAGCAATATCGTTTATACCTGGTATTGGTGTTATCTTTGGAATTATTGCTGTTATTTGGGGAGTACTAACTAAAAAAAGTGGTGGTAAAGTACTCGCGATTATTGGTGCTTGTGGTATCGGCCTTAGTATTGTTCTTTATGGTTCGCTCTTTTATTTTGGTTTTGTTCAGCGTGGAGGTTTATATGATGAATTGCGTGCTCAATCAAGTCAAATAGCTATGACATCGTTAGTCCAAGCAATTGAATTTTATAAAGTAGAGAATGGTCATTATCCAGATTCGCTGGAAACATTAAGTCAGTCCTTGCCAGAAAATAGTCCAGTTTTTGTGTTTGACGCTACTGATGTTTCATGGAGCAGTTCACCACGCTATTACCATTATGAGTTAAAAGATTCATCTCATTATTATCTGCTCAGTGTGGGGCAGGATGGAGAACCTTATACAAGTGATGATATTTTACCGAACATCGAGCTAAAGCCTGATAGTAAAATTGGATTGATTTTTCATGAAAGTAGTACAGGCGCTACTTTATAGCTCTTAAATATATTATTGTTTAAAAATCGAGTGTTTTAAATATTCTGTACGAGGAAGCATAAAGGTCATTTTCCTCGTGATCTCTATATATTGACTCACTCAGTCAAAAAGAATGTAATTTTCCTTGTATGCGTAAACATTACTTTATGTTATAAATATTTTTATAGGCATGTTTTTTGCTTATCTTAATAGAGGGAAAGACTATGAAATTATCTGTTGGATTGAAAGTTGCGAACAGTTTATCGTTGACTCCTCAATTACAACAAGCCATACGTCTTTTACAACTCTCAAGTCTAGAACTTGAACAAGAAATTCAAATCCAGTTAGACAGCAATCCCTTACTTGAAAAAATTGAAGATATTAGCTCAACTGAAAGTCTTTCGAGCTTAGAAGCAAAAGAGACAGGGGACTTAACGACTGAGCTGAATGCTGATCATCTTCCCAATGATTTACCTGTAGATACTGAATGGGATGATATTTATACGCATCAATCAACTGCTTTGGCGTCACCAGAATACGAAGAAAGAGAAGACAATCGTCAAGCACAAATGAGTTTGAAAGAGCATATTTTAGATCAGGTCAATCTTTTGCATTTTTCGACTGTAGATAAGCTCATTGCTTATTGCATTGTTGATTCTCTGGATGATAAGGGATTCTTGGATGCTGAGCTGGGTGATATTGTGCTTGCAGTTACTCGATTATTAGAAGAAATGGAGAGTGAGGAAGAAGTTGAAGAAGATGAAATCATTGTTGTTTTAAAACACATTCAACGTTTAGATCCGATAGGTGTTGGCTCAAGAAATTTAGCTGAATGCTTGAAAATTCAGCTTGAAACGGTACATGAGAAAGTTCCTTATTTGGCAGAAGCTAAGAATTTATTGAAATATTATGAGCTGCTTATTTCCAATGATTTGAACAAATTATTAAAGCAAACAGGTTTATCTAAAGAGCAATTAAAAAGTGCGGTTGATTTACTCAAGACTCTAAAACCATATCCTGGCTTAGAGTTCAACCAACAGGAATCTGAATATCAGGTGCCTGATGTTGTGGTGTCCAAGAAAGATCAGCATTGGCAAGTGCAGCTGAATCCAGACATTCTACCTAAATTACGGATCAATTCATTTTACTCAGGCATGATTCGTCGTGCAGATCAAAGTGATGATAATGTTTATTTACGCAATCAAATGCTGGAAGCAAAAAACTTTATCAAGAGTATTGATGAGCGCCATAAGACTCTATTAAAAGTTGCAACCTGTATTGTTGAGCATCAACGCGCCTTTTTGGAGCAAGGTCCAGAGGCAATGAAACCTTTAGTGCTCCGCGATGTAGCAGAAGAAGTTGAGTTACACGAATCGACTGTCTCACGAGTAACGACCAATAAATATATGCTAACGCCACGTGGTTTGTTCGAATTGAAATATTTCTTTTCAAGTCATGTTGGAACGACGACGGGCGGTGAAGCATCATCGACTGCGATCCGCGCCATGATCAAAAAGCTGGTTTCAAATGAAAATCCACGTAAGCCTTTGTCGGATAATGTAATTGCCGAGATGCTGAAAAATGAAGGGATTGAAGTGGCTCGACGGACTGTTGCGAAATATCGTGAATCGTTACATATTCCTTCATCTTCTGAAAGAAAAGTCTTGATCTAAATTTTAAGGTGTGACTATTCTATTGGTTCATTATTACGGAATAATGAATTTTTTTAATGATCACTAGAGGAATTGCTGAAATGATTTAATGGATATTGAACCACTGATGTGCATTAAATTTGCTTGAGCGATTTCTTGTATCCTGAGAAAAAGGTGAGGGATAGAATTATGCAAATAACAATTCGTGGACACCATTTAACCATTACACCAGCAATTGAAGAAAATATAAAAGAAAAGTTTAGTCAAATGACCAAGCATCTAGATCAAGTGAATAGTATGCAAATTAAATTGGCTAAAGATCATCAGATTGACAAGCGTTCACACAAGGGAAGTGCAAACCATATTGCTGAAGCAATTATACGTTTGCCAGGGGTGGAACTGTTTGCGCAGGCGACAGCCGATGATATGTATACTTCGATTAGAAAATTGACCGATAAATTAAAACGTCAGCTTGCTAAACATAGAAAAATCCAGTGTTCTTATCAGCATGAACTGGCACTTTTGAGTTAATTTTTATTTTTATAAAAGAGGCTTTTTGTGGAGCCTCTTTTTTTTATTGATAAAAAAAGAAACTGCTTACTGAATTATGTGAAAAAGTTATAGTAAAATAGCTCGTTTTACACCAATGGTTGTATAAGAGGTCTTGGAATGAATAGTGAGCAGCTCACGCAAATTTTAAAAGAAGCTTTCCCTGAAGCAGAAGTAGCGGTGAGCGGACAAGCTGGCAAATTTGACCTGCGTATTGTTGATGATCAGTTTGAAGGTAAACGTACCGTTGCTCGTCAACAATCGGTTTATGCACCTCTAAATTCTTATATCGCGAGTGGTGAAGTTCACGCAGTAACGATTCGCGCAATGACAAAAGACGAATGGCGCAAAGCAAGCCTTTTCGGAGCTTAAATATTAATGGATAAGTTTTTAATTACGGGCGGTGTTAAGCTCAAGGGTGAAGTGCGCATTTCTGGTGCTAAAAATGCAGCATTGCCTTTACTTGCAGCAATGATTCTTGCTGATTCTCCGATTACATTGACCAATGTACCAAACTTAAAAGATGTAAATACATTGGTTAAGTTGATTGCTGGTCTTGGTGTGACCATGAGCTACGAAGGTGAAACCGTTTGTGCTGATGCTTCGACATTAGACAATCAGTTTGCACCTTATGAACTAGTACGAACGATGCGTGCATCTATTCTGGTGCTTGGCCCTTTATTGGCGCGTTATGGTAATGCAAAAGTATCATTACCTGGTGGTTGTGCGATTGGTTCACGTCCAGTTGATCAACACTTAAAAGCTTTAGAAGCTTTAGGTGCGCATATTGAAGTAGAAAATGGTTATGTACATGCTTCGGTTGATGGCCGCTTAAAAGGTGGCGAAGTTGTTTTTGATATGGTCACCGTTGGTGGTACCGAAAATATCTTGATGGCTGCTGCGTTAGCTGATGGTGTGACCACAATTCGTAATGCTGCTCGTGAACCAGAAATCACCGATCTTGCGCAAATGTTGATTAAGATGGGTGCCAAGATTGAAGGTTTGGATACAGATACGCTAGTGGTAACGGGCGTGGAAAGTTTACATGGCTGCGAATATGCCGTTGTAGCTGACCGTATCGAAACGGGTTCATATCTAGCTGCGGCTGCCATTACTGGTGGTCGAGTGAAAACCACGCATACCGATCCTGCATTGTTAGAAGCGGTATTGGATAAGTTTGAAGAAATGGGTGCGGAAGTTACGCGTGGTGATGACTGGATCGAACTGGACATGCAGGGCAAACGTCCAAAAGCGGTGAGTTTCAGAACGTTGCCTCATCCTGAATTTCCAACAGACATGCAGGCTCAATTGATGGCGGTAAATGCCATTGGTCGTGGTTTTGCAACGATTTCTGAAACGATTTTCGAAAACCGTTTTATGCATGTTCCAGAACTTTCACGTATGGGTGCTAATATTCAGGTTGAAGGACATGATGCGGTCGTTACAGGTGTGGAAACACTTCAAGCTGCACCTGTCATGGCGACAGATTTACGTGCTTCATTTTCACTTGTGTTAGCTGCTTTGGTTGCTGAAGGTGAAACACTGGTTGACCGTATCTATCACATTGATCGTGGCTACGAACATGTGGAAGAAAAATTGCAAAGTTTAGGTGCTCAGATTAAGCGAGTAAAAGGATGAATGACTTAAGAAACGATGATCCAAATTTTGACGTAATGGGCAATTTTGATCATGGTTTAACTTTAGCACTCAGTAAAGGCCGTATCTTAAAGGAAACTTTACCTTTGCTTGAAAAGGCAGGGATTAATTTACTTGAAGATCCAGATAAATCACGCAAATTGATTTTTCCAACGACGCACAAAAAAGTCCGTATTTTGATTTTACGTGCTTCTGATGTTCCGACCTATGTTGAGAATGGTGCGGCAGACTTTGGCGTAGCGGGTAAAGATGTCTTGATGGAACATGGCGCACAACATGTTTATGAGTTGCTTGACCTGAAAATTGCCAATTGTAAGTTAATGACCGCTGGTAAAGTCGGCATGGAACGTCCAAAAGGCCGTTTAAAGATCGCGACTAAATACGTCAATTTAACCCGTCAATATTATGCAAGCCTCGGTGAGCAGGTGGATGTAATTAAACTATACGGATCAATGGAGCTTGCTCCTTTGGTTGGTTTAGGTGATTACATTGTCGATGTGGTTGATACAGGCAATACTTTACGTGCCAATGGCTTAGAGCCGTTAGAAGAAATTTGCAAAGTTTCTTCACGTTTAATTGTCAATAAGGCAAGTTTTAAACGTAAACAAGCGGTTTTAAATCCGATTTTGACGCAACTTGAAGAAGCGGTTAAAGCACGTCAAAACTGATCTTTGTACATTAAATTAAGAAACCGTTCTCATGAGCGGTTTTTTTACATTCTAATATTTGTGTGGAAGACATAACACCTTTGTTTCTGGCCTAAGGCTATGTTAAAAAAGCTTATGGTTTGTTGAAAATGTACAGGAACAATGAAAAATCCAGAGCAGCGTAAACAAGAATCTATTCTAAAATTAAAAACCAAAGCCATACCTTATATCGACTGGTTGCCACATATTGAGTCAAGTGATGATGTAATACCGCGCTCCGCTGAACACATTGCCAAGCGTGCTATTGCATGTTTGCTTATGATTCAAGTTGCATGTGATCTGGATCGTGATCAGTTTGATCAAGAAACGGAAGATTTTATTGTCGATCTACTCAATAAATTTGAAGTCGCTGATGAATTAACTGTTAAAGAAAAAAATATATTGAATAGAAGTGCCGCACAGCAAGATATCGTCAATATGATCTGGAAGTATGAAGCATATTGGGTATTACTGTGGGCGCTGGGCATTGTCGATGAACTGAAATATCCAGATGAAATCGCGGATTGTGATTTTGCGATTGAGGTCGTATCTCGTTGTCACTCATTGCAGGAATTTATGCAACAGGTGAAATTAAGAAATATTGAAGAAATTCTGGATGAAGCAGATCTGATCTATCGTTATGATTGGGCATGTGTTGATGCACGCTTAAAACAGCAGAATGCACCTGCGAATTTAAATGCTTCTGTTGTTTTGGAGCGTCATGGTGCTTTAAATTGGCTGATACAAGCGGATGCGGATTGGGATAATCCTGATGTAAGTACTTAAAAAGTATAAAATTGTGAGGGTTAAAAGTTTTTTCCTATAAAAGCAGTGGAAATGCTGATGTTATCTTGCCCACAAATGTGCTGAAAAAGAGTAAACTTAGCGTTCTCTTTTTCGCCTTGTGGGTAAATTGATGCGACGTTTATCGACTCAGGATCAAAATTTTAAACAGACTTTTGCTGAACTTCTAGCATTTGAAACCGTTAATGATCCTCAATTAATACAAACTGTAGATCAAATTATTGCTGATGTTCGTCAGCATGGTGATGATCATGTGCTTAAATTAACGCAACAGTTCGATCGACATCCAGCGCATCAATTCTCTGATTTAGAACTGACTCAGGCACAGCTTAAAACTGCATTTGATGGTTTAAGTGTAGAAATCCGTGAAGCATTAGAACTTGCTGCAAAACGTATTCGTTCTTTCCATCAAGCACAAAAGCAGGAAGGCTGGACCTATGTTGATGATCTAGGAAATACCTTGGGGCAGAAAGTTACACCACTGGATCGTGTTGGAATTTATGTACCGGGTGGATTAGCCTCTTATCCCTCATCTGTACTTATGAATGCTTTGCCAGCACATGTCGCTGGCGTCCCTGAAATTATTATGGTGGTTCCTGCGCCAAATGGCGAGTTGAATCCACTGGTGTTAGCAGCTGCCTATTTGGCAGGGGTGAGCCGTGTGTTTACCATCGGTGGTGCGCAGGCCGTTGCGGCATTGGCTTATGGAACACAAACCATTCCAGCGGTAGATAAAATTACAGGACCCGGCAATCGATTTGTCGCAGCCGCAAAACGTGCGGTCTTTGGACAAGTCGGTATTGATATGATTGCTGGGCCTTCGGAAATTCTGGTCTATGCTGAAGGTGAAAATAATGCTGAGTGGTTAGCGATGGATGTGTTATCTCAAGCCGAGCATGACACCGTTGCGCAAGCTATTTTCATTACCCCAGATGAAACGCTGTTAAATGCAGTTGAAGCTGCGATTGAAAAGCATTTAAGTGAATTGCCAAAAGCAGAAATTGCCAAAACCTCGATTCAAAATCGCGGTGCGTTGGTGCTGGTAAAAGACCGTGCAGAAGCGGTTGAACTGATTAATCAGGTGGCTCCAGAGCATTTGGAATTGTGTCTTGATGATGCCGAGTTGATGAGTCAGGACATTCGTCATGCAGGGGCAATCTTTATGGGACGTTATACCCCAGAAGCCATTGGTGATTATTGTGCGGGGCCAAACCATGTCTTGCCGACATCGGGGACAGCACGTTTTTCTTCACCACTTGGTGTTTATGATTTCCAGAAGCGCTCTAGCTTGATCATGTGCTCTGAAGAGGGTGTGAAAAGTTTGGCAAAAGCAGCCGATGTTCTGGCAGTGCAAGAAAATCTTGATGCTCATGCGCGCTCAGCCCGTTATCGTTACCAATAACCGATTCAAAGATTGATAGGGGCTGGAAAGCCCCTTTTTTAGGATACATGAGAGTAGAACAATGACGTTTACAGCAGAACAAATGCGTTTTTGGAGTCCAGAGGTTCGCGAATTAGAACCTTATGTACCGGGTGAGCAACCTAAGATTCAGAACTTACTTAAACTGAATACCAATGAAAATCCATATCCGCCATCGCCAAAAGTGGTGCAGGCTGTGCAAGCAGTTTTAACTGAACAAGCCGATGCTTTGCGTTTATATCCAGATCCTGATGCAACCGCTTTAAAACAGGCGATTGCCAAGCAGCAGCAGGTTGATGTGGCTCAAGTGTTTGTCGGCAATGGTTCGGATGAAGTGTTGGCACATATTTTTAAAGCTTTTTTTATCCAGAAAGAACCGATTCTCTATCCAGATATTACCTATAGTTTTTATCCTGTTTATAGCCAGTTTTTTGCAACACAAACCAAGCAGATTCCTTTGAATGAAAAATTCGAAATAGATGTATCGGATTATGAACAGGAAAATGGCGGTATCATTATCACCAATCCAAATGCCCCAACCAGTATCGCGCTCGGTTTAAATGAGATTGAGCAGGTACTCAAGGCAAATCCAGATCGCGTGGTTGTGATTGATGAAGCTTATGTTGATTTTGGTGCTGAGTCCGCGGTGCAACTGGTCAATCGCTATGAAAATTTAGTTGTTTGTCAGACCACTTCGAAGTCACGTTCACTTGCAGGCTTACGTGTTGGTTTTGCAATTGCGCAAGCACATTTGATTGCGGCACTCGAGGCAGTCAAAAATAGTTTTAACTCCTATCCAATCGATCGTTTTGCGATTGCCGCAGCGGTGGCTTCATTTGAAGATCAAGCTTATTTTGAAGCGCAATGCGCCAAGGTGATTGAGAGCCGAGAAAAACTGGTAACAGATCTTAGTGCTTTAGGTTTTGATGTATTGCCATCGAAAGCCAATTTTATCTTTGCCACGCATCCTCAACACGATGCTGCTCAACTGGCTCAACAATTACGTGAGCAGGGAATTATTGTGCGTTATTTCAATAAGCCGCGAATTAATCAATTTCTGCGTATCACGATTGGTACTGATGAACAAAACCAGCGTTTAGTAGATACTCTTAAAACGCAAATTTTATAAATCTGTATTGAAGTTTGCTATTCAGAAGCCTGCCATGTATTGAGCAAATCAAGCATGGCAGAAATTTTATCAAAGCATTCCTGATATTCGGCTTCCGCATCAGAAGCGATGGTGATGCCGCCACCCGCCCACATCGATAATTGGTCCTGATATTTTTGAATGCTACGGATTAAAATATTCCAACTGCCTGTACCATCAAAATTAAAATAGCCTAAGCTGCCACAATAGGCACCACGCGGAGCGCCTTCTAGTTCTTCAATGATTTGCATGGCCCGAATCTTTGGTGCGCCGGTAATTGAACCACCTGGCAGGGCAGATAAGAGCATCTGCATGGGATTGATGTCTGCTTTTAAGGTCGCTGTAATCTCGCTCACCATATGATGAACCTGATTAAAGCTTTCAATTTCAAAAAGTTTGGTAGTTTCAACAGAACCTGTTTCAGCATAGACACTGAGATCATTACGTAAAAGATCTACAATCATGACATTTTCAGCTTGATCTTTTTCAGAGTGACTGAGTTTATCTTTTGATATCTGATCTTGTTGGGGATCAACAAAGCGCGGCATTGTGCCTTTGATTGGACGCGTTTTAATTTTTTTGTTGGCCTGAAACTCAATAAATAATTCAGGAGAACAACTTAATAGTTCAAAATCCTGTATTTTGAGATAGCCCGCATAAGGTGCATGGGTCAGTTCCCATAATGGATTGGCGCGACTTAAAAGTGATCCTTGAGCATGTGCTGTAAATTCTTGAGTCAAATTAATTTGATAACAATCACCTGCTTTAATATATTCCTGTACCTGATGAAAAGCATCGAGATACTGCTGTTTTGACCAACGGGCTTGGCACTTTTCAAGTAGACAAAGTGCTGGTGGCATTTGAACTGGTTGATTGATGAGATCAGAGATCTGTTTAAAGATGAGTTCGGCCTGAAGATCATCGCTGTGAAAATACCAAGCATTATTCTCAAACTTTAAAAAAGTCGAATACTGACCTAAGAAAAAATCAGGCTGATTGCGTGCACTCACTTCAACAAATTGATTTGCACTAAAGTCATAACTGAAAAAACCAATATAGCCACCACTAAAAGCTGCTGCATTTGATGTTTTTGGCTTAGATTTAAACGTTGAAAAAGCGGTAAGTGAAGAAGCCTCTAATCTTATTTGATATTGATTAAATTGAGTTTGATGAAATTGTTTTAATTCTGATTGTTGGAAAATGAGAAACTCTTGAGGTAAAAACGCAATAACAGGGGCATGATGGTCATATAAATAAACAAGACCCGTTAATTCATTAAGCTGGGCAAGAAGGTCAAATGCAGAAGTGAGTTGCGTGTTAAGCTTTTGCTGAAAATAAGACATAAAAACGGAAATACTTGCAGATACATTTGGAGGGAGGAATTGTACTACATTCAAAAAATCCCGACCGATATTTATGGCCCGATGAGATGAAAAACCAGCACTTTTAGGGAAAGGGTGAGAACTGATTTTTGCTTTGTTAGCCTGATTGATATTAGGATCAATTTAACGATTAAGAATGCGTTTTTGTTTACACTTGTAACAACACTATTTGGAGTGGATAAACGGACAGTGAGTAGAAATTAATCTTTGATTATGTAGGATAAAAATTAAAAATAAATAATAATTACATGTGGTTATGAGCTAATGCTGAAAAAACGTTAATTGAGTGATTTATATGCCGTTTGTCGGGTTGTGCTCAAAAAGCAGTTAACAGGAGTTGAACATAAAATAACAAACAGGTAATTTAGTAATTGCTAAGCGAACTACTCAAGGATTGGAAGTTCTAGTTGTCATTAATAAAAAAACGACCGTGGACAGTTTAGAGTAGTGAAAGTCAAAAAATAAATGCTCTTGGGAGAGTGCTCAATGAAAATGTTTACTAAACTTGTTTTAGTTTCTTCAATGGCGATTAGCGCAAATGCAATGGCTATGCAGTCAATGGATGATGCTGCACTAAGCGCTGCAACAGGTCAAGATGGTCTTAATATCGGTATCGGTATTTCTAAAATCGAAATCGAAAAAGTTTTAATTCATGATAACGATGGTTTAGCGACAACTGCTGGTGGTACGGGTGAAGCTGGTGCGATCGTCATTAAAGGAAACGGTACTGGCGCTACAGCGACAAACGGTATTGTTATTACAGCACCAATGAATGCAGCTGGTACAGCACTAGATACTTCTCGTGCTTTAGCATCTCATAACCTTGCTGATTTAGTGATTGATACAGACAAAGGTACGGGTACGAATGGTGCATTCCTAAACGTTGCTGCGGCAGTTTCTGGTCTAGATATTTACGTGGGTGAAATTGGTGTATCTGGCTCAAATGCTGCAAGCACAACTTCAGTGCGTCGTGGTAATGATGATGCAAACTACAATGCAATTTTATCAGGCTTAACTGTTAAAACTGGTTTAACAAGTGCGAATATCCAATTAGGTGCTGCTCCACAAGGTGCAATGATTGTATTGAATACAACAATGCAAGGTGGTTTAGAGCTTCAAGATCTTGGTATCGTAGATAGTTCAACTAAACAAGGTACAGGTGATGGTACTACGGGTAACCGTGCTGCTGGTCAAATCTACCTTGATAGTATCAAAGTTTCTGATGCATCAGCTGCTGACTTAACTGTCAATGCAAAAGTAAGTGTGGTGGGTAAAGAAGGTACAAATAACGGTTATTTACGTATCATTACAGGTTCTGGTGATTCAACTCCAGCAACTGATGTATACATCAAAGGTGTACATTTAGGTAGCAGTGAAGCTAAGTCAATTGGTGACGTTGAAGTACAAGGTCTACAAACTTACTACAACAACGGTACAGCAAACGTGAAAGGTTCTATGATCACAATTTCTGGTCACTAAGTTTCCTTCAAAAAAAAGCGCACATGGTGCGCTTTTTTTTATTTTAAATATCGATAATCAAAGCAAAAAATAAGAAATGTTGTGATGATCACAATAGTTTATTAAAACTTTACTTAATTCTATTTTTCATTACATTTCGTCAAAAAAAACTAAAAAAAAGCTGTTTTTTTCTATAAAAAAAGGTATCTTCAACAGACAGGGATGTAGTGTTTTTAAACACTAAAATAAAACGAATAAGGCAAGTTGTGCCATAGTTAGAAAAAGAGACTTATGTTAGAGATCGCTTTAGGCTCAGCATTGATGTATTACTTTACAACGCAAGCCTTTGAAATTGAGAAAAAGCCAGAGGGGACTGTTCATTACACAGAAACTCTCGATTCCCGTAATCCTTCATTTACTCGTAATCATCGCGAAGCCGTGGTGATTAAGCCTGCTGTTGAAGATCAATTCAGGGGAATTGTACGTCAAGCTTACGACTATAGTTGCGGATCTGCAGCCTTAACCACGCTATTAAATGGTTATGGTGGTTTGCGCTTGACTGAACAACAGACGATGACCGGTTTGCTTCAATATGGTGAGTATCAACGTATCATCGAGCGCCGTAGTTTCTCCTTGTTAGATATGAAACGTTTCGTTTCAGCGTTGGGGCTAACAAGTGGTGGTTACCGTGGCGAGTTTTCTGATCTAACTGCTTTGAAGCAACCTGCAATTGTTCCTATTACCTATGCGGGTTTTAAACATTTTGTAGTATATAAAGCATATAAAGATGGAAGAGTTTATGTCGCTGATCCAGCCTTAGGCAATATCAGTTTTGACGAGATTCGATTTAAAGAAATCTGGGATAACAATACATTATTTATTGTTGATATACCTCAACAGTACCAAAAGAATTTATTGGCACTTCAAGATTCCGATATGCGTCATGTGGAAGATGCAACAGTAAATCGATATGCCCTTGCTGACATTCAATATCCAACGCAACAGTTTGAGAAACTTGCAGACAAGGGCTCAACAATGCGCCGAGTATTGGATACGAACTCTACATCAGATACTTACAACCAACCAATTACGACGTATATGCGCTTATATTACAAGCGGAAATAGTTAATAAAAATCAGTAAAATTAATGTAATAGGATGCAAAGTAAAATGAATCATACATGGATGAAGATGACTGTGTTGGCGTTGAGTTTAGGCGCAATCACATCAACACTTTACGCAGCAGAGGAACAGCAACCTGTAGTTGAATCTACAGCACCTCAAACAGATGAAGCAACAGTTGTAAGCCCTGAGCCGACCAATCCGTCTGTGGAAGAGACGACGGCGAGTCCCGTTGCTCCAGCGGTTGAAACAAGTCAGGCTGATCAAGCGGCGAGTGCATTGCAGAAAAAAGAAACAGATGCAACTCAAGAAACCAACCTGCAAGAAGTTTTTACCTCGAATGAGCGTCAGTACTCGCTAATCAAAAAAGGTGTTTTTTCATCTTACTATGATATTGATTACACCTATTATCGTGATACTCGTGTCGATGCCTCTATGGAGGATGGAAGCTTAAATAACCTAAGATTTGAAGAAGATGCGAACCATACCTTAACCAATACATTTACGGTGCAGTACGGTTTAATGGATAATTTAACCTTATCTGCATCTTTACCTTTAGTAGCAAAAAAAGAATTATTAAAAGATAAAACTGCAGCGGGCTTGGGGGATATCAACTTTGGGGCACGTTGGGAACCATTTCCTTTAAAACAAGGGCGCTTACCTTTAGTATTATTCGGAAGTTTATCGACCAAAACGGGCGACAGTCCTTATGAAATCGGGATCGATGAACTTTCAACTGGTAAGGGCTATTATTCGGCTGGTGTTGGTGCAAGTACCCGTAAGTACATTGATCCAGTTGTATTATTTAGTTCTGTATCTGTCAATTATGGTTTTAAAGAATCTGGCTTAGACCAAGCTCGAGGTCGAAGAACATTAGAGAGTTTTGATCCAGGTGTGAGTGGTGGCTTTGCTTTTGGTTTTGCCTACTCATTTAACTATGACGTGTCACTGACCATGTCGTATCAACAAAGCTTCAATACAGGCGCAAAATTCTATTTCTCAAATGGTGAGAGTTACGAATCTGGGGATCAGAGTAGTGCCATGCTGTCTTTTGCTTTAGGGGTTCGTGTTTCTCCTGAAACGATTGTAAATGGTACGGTTGGTATTGGCTTAACTGAAGATGCACCAGATGTGTCACTTGGCCTATCTTTCCCACTTGATATTATAGGTTTTGGCAAAAAAATTCGTTAAGGAGATGTAATGGTGAAAAACCTTAAATTATGTCCTTTAACGATAGCCGTATTTTTTGCTGGTTTATCTACTGTTGCCAATGCGCAGTTAGGACAAGACTTATCTGTAGACTTAAGGTCGCTTGCTTTAGGGAATGCTGTAACCGCAGATCCTCCAGGCATTAGTGCTGTGCATTTTAACCCTGCAGCACTTGCGAAATTAGAGGGTTTACAAACTGATGTACAAGGGATTTTGGCAAATTTTGCCATTAAACGTGATTATTCGGCACCTGCTGGTTACAACGTTTTTGGTTACTCGGATGATCCATTGGTTTGTAATGATGGCCCCGAAATTGATTCTAATATCTGTACAGACTTTAAAGGTACAGTGCACGGGGATGTAGAATATGCCAGTATTTACGTTCCGATTCTCAAGAAAATTGTTGATTTGGGGCCTAACTCCCCATTAGTCGCACCAACTGCTGGTATTTCATATAAGCCACCTGGTTCAAAAGTGACTTATGCAACTGCGGTTTATGCACCTTTAGTTGCTGGTTTTGGTGCTGAAGATGGCAACCCGAGTAACTATATGGGGCAACAGGTTGCCTTAGAGCGTATTACTTATTTATCGCCGTCTTTTGGTTATCAGGTGAATGATCATTTATCACTCGGCGCTTCATTCGGCATGTCCTATCAGGCAATTGCCCTGAAAACTGATTTACGTTTCCCGAATGAAATGATCGGTGTATTACGTATGGTCGATGAGGTCGTTTGTCGCCCATTTAAAGACAACGGCGATATCATTACCGATTTATTGTTATTCGGTATTTGTAATGCTAAAGAAGGAATGAACCCGTTTAATAAAATGGGTGCCATGGATGTTTCTTTGGAGCAATCCTTAAGTCCAAGCTATAACTTGGGCCTACTTTGGGAGCCAACTGATGACTTTAGCTTTGGTATGGTGTATCAAAGTGAAGCCAAGATGCGCTTAAAAGGTAAATATTTAATTGATAATGCAGTAGCGCCACAACAGTTGGTTGCTGGATTAAACTCTTCAGCAACAGGACAAATCCTTGCGGCGATTCTGGGCCTACCTGGCTATGTTCCAGATGTGGAATCAGGTCTGGTTGCGATGGATTTCAAATATCCTCAGCACTTTAAAGCAGGGATTAAATATAAAATATTCCCAGACTTGCAAATGAATTTTGACGTAGGCTGGACCGACTTCTCGGCTTGGGACAAATTTAGATTTGAATTTGACCGACAAATTTCATTACTTAAAGTTGCCAAACTACTTTCCAACGATGTGACAGACCGTTCCTTAGCTTTACCATTACGCTTCCAGTCTTCTTGGCGTTGGGGCATAGGTTTTGAATATTCTGCGACAGATCGTTTGAAATTACGGATGGGATATGAACCTCGTACAAGTTCTATTCCAGATGACAAACGAAATACCATGGTACCGATTAATAATGCACAACTATTTGGTCTAGGTATTGGTTATCGTTTTGATCAGGATACTGATCTGGATTTGTCCTTAGGTTTCTTGCGTAGCCGTGATGATATTCCAGCTAACACCAGTAGTTTATCGAATCAGACAGGGGTGGGTAATATCTTATTAAACCCTTATGCAGGCCTAAATGTAAAAACAAATACCAAAGTCACCTTACTTGGCATTAACTACAGAACAAAATGGTAATGTATAAAATGATTAAACAGCCTCTGCTCGTGACCTTGTTCGTTGCTTTGTCAAGCGGAGGAGCTGTATATGCAGAAGAGGGTTTCTATACAATCATTGGCCCAGATGGTCGGCCAATGATTATTCCTCAGAAAAAACAATCTCAGCCTATAAAAACGATACCAGTTCAGCAAAAGCAAGAAAAGGTCACACAGGTTGAGAAAGTAGAAACAGTTGTGGTGGAGAAAAAGCAGCAAGATAAAGAGGCTGTTTCTTCAAAGCCAGCTGCTGCAATGGTAATGCCTAAAGAGCCTTCAATACAAAAACAAAATACCGATGCAAGAGTTTCCCATCCTCCTGTCATCGTACCAGCATCATCTAAGCAAGTGAAAAAAATAGTTGAGGTTAAAAAAGAGCAACCACAGCCACCTGTGGCAGAAACAGCACGACCAACAGTGACGTCATCACAAAAATCTCACCCCGTTCATATTGAGCCTACTATTTCGGCTAAACCATCTTTAACATCAGAAAAGCCGAATAAGAAAGAAGTCGTGGTACCAAGTCAACAATCTAGTGATGCTGTGAATGTTGAGAGCTCTACATCAGCGCCGCTTTCTAAAATTGATGGCGTAGAATACGTAAATAATGAATATTTAGAAGACCAAGAATTTAATCTCGACGGCAAAAAACGTTTTTATACAATGCCTGATGGAACTGGACGTATGGAAACAATTGAGCGTAAAAAAGGTGTAAACCAGTCGATGCTCAATAGATTGCTGAATCGAAATCCTAAGCCTGAAGAACCGATCGTTTTATCGAGTACTTATATACGTTTATCTGCTGAAGACCTGGCGGCAACTTTTGAAAATGATCGTTGTTTCTTAAAGGATTATAAGAAATCAATTAAGACTTTAACGCCTAAAAAAGAAGTTGGTGTCTGGCCGAGAAAGCCCTTAAAAGAAAAGTTTGAGTATGAAGTGGTCAAGCTAGACCATTCCGTAGAATATATGCAAATTGCTTCTTACGCCTCAAGTAATGAAAAGCCTGTTTATTATTGGCCGTTGGTCGTCTTTTTAGATGAAAAAGGCTGTGCACAGGAGGCCGTAAGTGGTTTTAAAAATAACTCGCTGAACACAACATTGCTACAACATTCAGCGATTCAAGGTGTGATAAAAATTCCACCAAAAGCTGAATATATGATGATAACGCCACTCGCTTCTGCAATTGATGTGCCTGAAAGCGAATTATCAAATCAAGGCCAGATAAGGATCTCTGCTTTAAAGTAAGCATTAACAGGATTGAAATGTATGAATAAGAAAATATTATTACCTTTTGCAGTATCTACGCTTGCACTAATGTTACATGGTTGTGGTGGTGAAAGTTCCAAGATTAATGAGGATCCAACCAAAGGTGTTGAAGGTGTCACTTCAAATACCAGTTGTAATGTGAAAGAAGATACATGCTTACAGTTTGTACTGGATTATCCGATCGCGGGGCTTAATTTTGATTGTAGCTCAGATAAATTCAATCATTTTTCAACAAAAATGGAAGGCAATCTTGCTACGGGTGCCTGTAAGTTAGGAGATACGATTACTTTCTATCTTCAAGGTGAGACCAGCGCCCGCAAAATCAATTTAGGTTCAGTGCAATTAGATAAGATTACCAAACTTAAAACAGCCGCTTATTCCCGTATTCGTATCATTGATTTAGCAATGGGTCTAACTGGAAAAACACCCGCAAGTGTAAGTGAAGATGACGAAACTATACGCGTGGCAATGGCGCTTATTAAAATTCTTCAGAGTCAGGGTGTTGCTGACAAACGTAATGTGATTGGTGATATTCAGCAAATTGAATTCACAAAGGAAAAGAAAAATACGCTTGCGGAAATATCTCAGGATGTTGGTGTAAATGAACTCAGTAGCGGGGCATATGCAGAGATTCTGAAACCTTGGCTGGATGTGAGTGAAATTACGGATGAACAAGCCTTTGCTCTGGTTACTCAATTACTGAATTTAAGTCAGGTTGGGGTATGGTATGCGGAGTTACCTCTATTTAAGGCGGGAAGTAATGGTGCTGTCATCGAAACGCCAAATGAAGGAAGTGGCGTATTCCCAGATGGTCTGTTTGGATGTAACAGAGACCTTTATACAGACTGTCTGAATGCTACAGATGGAAAAGGGGCGAACTTACGTCATTTAATGGGGCGGTTTGAGTTACTTACAGATCGTCAAGGTTATATTCTCGGCTATGGTCAACAATGGCGAGGTAACCCAATTATCACCAATAATGTCGTTGCTCCACCACTTGCATTAATTGGGAGCGCTAAACCAGAGAAAATGCAGGTTCAGGCACAAAAAAACTGGTTTAATGTGATTAATCAAGAGATTAACCCTGCACAGCCTTTGCGATTTATGGTGAATAATAATGCCTCAGAGGATTTGTTAATCACACAAGGTAAATTGATTAATGGAACCAATATCGCGAGTACAGAAGCTGTTTATCGTCAACTCACCAAAGCAAAGAGTACAGATCCCTTTACAAATGCAAAAGATCTGGGTTTATGGCAGCAAAAGATTGATGGTTTAACATATAAAGGTGTAACCGATATCTTTAAGTTTAACTCGGCAAGTTACCTAGCAAAAGATGTGTTTACGACAGAAGCCAACGTTCAATCTAAACAACGTTACGCATTTCCGCTCTATGCAACCCTGACGTTTAGATTTCAGGATGCCAGCATTGCCCCTGTTGATTTGGGTATTCTAATTGATGAACGTGGTGATATCCGAACCGATATCAAAAAAGATGCAACCGCAACAGATATGTCCGGTAATTGTGCCAAAGCTGAACCACAGGCAGATGGTACATATTTAGATGAGTTTGGTGTAACACAATATCGAATTGGTACAACGGGTGGTGCAAACTCTTCAAGTAACGATAAATCAGTAACTGTTCGTATGATTTTCTCAAATCCGAAATTTGGCGTACTTGAGGGGATTTTACTTGGTTTAAACTTTACATCTCTAAATAACAAACAAAATATTAGTGGTGCAAAAATCAATGTGTATAACTTGTTGAATGGCGAAGCAAATGGAATTAACTTGACCAACTTCTCTGATAAAACAGTTTCATGGTTGAATACGCATGCAGTTTATCTGACGTCTTATATCACCATCTATGATCATAAAGACACAGATAAGAGTAAATTGATTGCACCAACAGATGCAGAGCGTGCCATCGCTAAGCGTTATACGGGTACCGCAAGTATTAAGGTTGCAGATCAAAAAATTCCAGCGTGTAACTCCATCAAGATAAAATCTTGATTGGCAGCAAAATAAAAAAGACCGCATAAATGCGGTCTTTTTTATTTATCCCGTCTGGTCCAGACGTGTACCGAGCGTTTCTAAATGTGTTGGAAATTGTCCACTTTTACGGTCATTAAAATAATGTCGTAAGGTTTGTTCTACACTTGGGAAAGCAAGTTCTTTCCATGGAATTTCATATTCTTCAAATAAGCGACATTCGATACTTTCTTCACCCGCACCGAACTGTCCTTGTTTTAATAAGGCCTTAAAGAGTACGTAGATCTGTCCGATACGCGGGATATTGTACATGCAATAGAGTTGTTCGATTTCAACTTCGGCTTCAGCTTCTTCTCTGGTTTCGCGTGCTGCACCTTGTTCCATGGTTTCAAATAATTCCATGTACCCCGCAGGTAAAGTCCAGAGACCATAACGTGGTTCAATGGCTCGACGGCACAGTAAAACTTTATCGTCCCATAGTGCTAATGCACCGCAAATGACTTTGGGATTTTCATAATGGATGTTGCCACAATGTGTGCAGACCAATCGTGATTTATGATCACCAAGTGGAATTTTTGCTTCAGTTTGATGTCCACACGCAACGCAAAAGCTCATAGTTATCATCAGCCGTAGAGATAACTCAGCATAACCGAATTTTTATGACTTCGCATCATGATCTATGATTGCAGCTAAAAATTCGGCTATGATGCTGATTAAGGAAAATGAGAACAAGAGATAATTGAGATGGAAGAACCATCGTTAATCGCGCTTTTACAACAACGGTTACGTTTTTCCAAACGAATCCAGCAGGCGGATGCTGCTGTATTAATTGCGATTACACAAGAAAGTCAGCCTAAAGTTTTGCTCACGCGCCGTTCGATGCAGTTGTCTCAACATGCAGGGGAGGTTTCCTTTCCTGGTGGCAAACGTGATCCGAGCGATACCAGTAATATTGTTGTGGCCTTGCGTGAAGCGCAAGAGGAAACGGCATTGAACCCCTTTGATGTCAAACTGTTGGGCGATCTACCGATTCAACGGGCACGCAGTGGTTTGTCTGTTAAGCCGATCGTGGGGCTGATTCCTGCTCAAGTGGATTTGGTGGCGCAACCGACCGAGATTGATCGAATTTTCTTTGTCCCATTACAAGAACTCATCGATGCACCTCCTTTACCTTATGAAGTCCGTTTGGCTCGTCAATCGTTATATTTCCCGAGTATGCAAGTGGAGAGTGAAGTGGTGTGGGGGTTGACTGCGCGTATGTTGGTGTCTTTATTTCAATATGGATTGGGCTATCAAAAAAGCTGGCCTTTTCTCGTGAATCCACCGCACTTTGGGATTGCAAAGTTTTAATTTTTCTAAGAGTTTTTTATCATGATGTATACCTATCAGGGATTGAGTCCGAAAGCTTTACATGAACCTTGGGATGGCTGGGTTGCGCCAACAGCGACAGTCATTGGCCAAGCAGAACTCGGTCGGCAAGTGAGTATCTGGTTTGGTGCGGTCGTTCGTGCTGACAATTGTGTGATACGGATTGGGGATTTCTCGAATATTCAGGAAAATGCCGTGTTGCATACTGATGCTGGTATTGAATTGACTATTGGCGAATATGTGACGGTTGGACATAAGGTCATGTTACATGGTTGTACCATTGGCGATAATTCGCTGATTGGTATGAATGCGGTTATTTTGAATAACGCCGTGATTGGTAAGAATTGCATTATTGGTGCCAATGCCCTGATTCCAGAAGGAAAGATTATTCCAGATAATTCTGTAGTGATGGGGTCTCCCGGAAAAGTAGTGAAAACACTGGATGAACAAGGGGCTGCACGTTTGCGTTTAAGTGCCTTGCATTATGCAGAGCATTATAAAAACTTCTTAAATCTGGAACCCTTTACTTTTTAACGCCTATTTAAAAATGAAGTCGTGATATTGCCAAGTTTATGCTTGGCTTTTTATTGAGATAAAAAAGCCAAGAACTCGCCTATCGCGTTTGAGTGGAGTATGATACTCGACGTTTTTTATCTCTTTTGGGCTAAGGTTTTTGCATGAAGTTGCTGGCATTGGAAACTGCAAATGAGCAGTGTTCTGTTTCATTAATTGATGATACTCAAGAACTCTATTTTCAGTTGGATGATCGGCCGAAAGCACAAACGCAAACAATTTTGCCTTTAACCGAGCAAGCCTTATTACAAACCCAAACTCAACTTGCTGATTTGGCAGCAATTGCGTTTAGTCGCGGCCCCGGTTCATTTAGTGGGGTGCGTATTAATGCCGCCGTTGCACAGGCTTTGGCTTGGTCACAGGATTTACCCGTGATTCCAGTTTCTAGTTTGCAGGCCTTGGCGCAAGCGGCTTATCGTGTTACGGGTTTAACGCAAGTCACAGCTGTACTCGACGCACGCATGCAGGAAGTTTATATCGCGAATTTCAGTTTGGATGAGCAGGGCATGATGCAGGCGATGGATGAAGAAAAATTATTAAATTACGAGCAAGCTTCTGCTTATTGCAAATTTACGCCGATTGGTTCGGGTTCAGAATTAATTAAGCCAACTGGAATAGACTCCGCTGAGGTTTCCATTCAAAACACGACACTGGTACAGATTAAGGCAACAGCACAAGATATTGCTGTGATTGCCAGAAGCTATGCGGCACAGCAAAAATGGGTCGATGCTGAACATGCGCTGCCTGTGTATTTACGTGATGATGCGTGGAAAAAAATTCCAGAACAAGGTAAGGCGAATTAAGGTTAATTATGGATCTTTTATTGCTATTTAAAGCAGCAATTATGGGCTTGGTTGAGGGGATTACCGAGTTCCTGCCCATTTCAAGTACAGGACATCTCATTTTATCCGGACAACTTCTCGATTTCTGGACGATTGAAAAAAGAGATATGTTTGCTGTTGCCGTGCAGATCGGTGCAATCGCCGCTGTTATTTATGAATATTGGGGTAAATTGTGGGGAGCGCTGATTGGCGCGCTCACTGGACAAGAGCAGGGTCGCCGTCTGAGTCTGAACCTGATTATTGCGTCTATTCCCATCGTGATTATTGGCCTGACTTTTGGTGATGTGGTCAAAGCCTATTTATTTAATGCGATTACTGTTGCGATTGCCTTGATTGTCGGTGGTTTTATTATTCTATGGGCGGAACGTCGACCGCATCAGATCGTTACCAAAGAAGTGGATGATCTGAGTTTTAAACAGGCGACGCTCATTGGTTTGATTCAGTGTCTGGCCTTGATTCCAGGGACTTCACGTTCAGGTTCAACCATTATTGGTTCGTTATTTTTAGGTGTATCTCGTAAAGCCGCAGCCGAATTCTCATTCTTCTTGGGAATTCCTGTATTGATGGGCGCTGGCTTACTGGATATGTACAAGATGCGTCATGAATTGCATAGCAATGACATGATGGTCTTAGCCGTCGGTATTATTGTTGCTTTCATTTCTGCCTTGGTGGTCATCCGTGCCTTGATTCGCTATGTGTCTAAGCATGACTTCACGGCATTTGCGTATTATCGAATTGTATTTGGTTTATTTATCTTAGCGACGTGGTGGACAGGTTGGGTGCATTGGTAATGCAGATGGAGTGTTGGTATCAAGCGGAATACGAACAGGCATTTCAGCAATTGAAAAGCCGTTTGGCTGAATTGAATGTTCAGTTGAATGGTCAGGTTGTTGAAAAGATTAATGCCCGTTTTTTACGTTTGAATCCTGAAATGGCTTTGGTCATCGATAGCGATGGGCTTAGCCTTGCTGCCAACGGGATGAAAATGCAACCTGACTGGCGTGCCGAGATTCCCCGTTTAAAAAGAGCCAGCTTAAAATCAGAGATGATTGCCAGAGCATGCCAACTGGGTGAAAAACCGAGCTTGATCGATGCAACTGCCGGTTTAGGTCATGACAGTTTACTGATGGCTTATTTGGGAGCCGATGTACGACTGGTTGAGCGACATCCGATCCTGTTTGTGTTACTGGAATATACCAAAGCACAGGCCGAGCAAGATCCGTTTTTACAGTCGTTCATGTCGCGTATTCAACTGATCTATGCGGATTCCAATAGCTATTTACAGCAACTTGTCCAGCAGGGTGAGCAGGTCGATGTTGTGTATCTTGATCCCATGTTTCCACAACGCGATCAGAACCAGCAAGCCATAAAGAAACAGGCTCAAGTCAAGAAGCAAATGCAGTTATTACATATGTTATTGCCTGAAGATGGGGAAATGGATCTTGGGGATCAACTCTTGCATTTGGCCAACCAGATCGCGAAACGGGTAATTGTGAAACGACCACGACATGCGGTTTATCTGGCGGATCAAACCCCTGATCACCAATGGTTAGGTGATGCTTGCCGTTTTGATGCATATTTTCCAAAAAGTTAACTTTAAATCAGATTCAAATGATTGTTTGGCTTGCGTCAATGCTCGGTAAAGATTTGTGATATAGTGCAAAAGCATGATTGCTAAAAAATTCTTGTCGAGCTTACACTACAGTCACGCATTGCGTCTTTTAGGAAAAGTACTGCACATTCAATCATTAGAATGGCATATTTTCAGTTTAGGCTTGAAAAGAGAAACTCCCGAAGAATTTTATGATAGACCTCAAACCGTCCATTAATCTCTGGCATGATTTTAAAAGTAACCAAATTGCTGGAATGTGGTTGTTCCTCGGGTCTCGCCGTTCCTTACAGGTTGTTCATCCTTCTATTACCCAGTTGATTCTCTGGGGTATCCTCGGTGGCTGTACCAACTCACTTTATAGCTGGTTGGTGGCGGGTCAAATGGGGGAGTTCAATGCTCAAGGTTTGATTGGCTATGCACTTTGGCCTTTTATTGCCCTTATTGTCGGTATTTTTCTTTCACAACGGATGAATCAGCCGCGTTTGATGCTGGTGCCTGCATTACTGTGGTTGGTACTTGATACCAATATTCTGCTTTTACAATGCATCATTCAGTATCTTGGCTCAAATGGTTATCTGAACTTTATTCCTGACAGTATCTATAACGGTTTCCTGCCGCCTCTATTTGTTGGGCTATTTGTTTGGCAAAGTCTGGCTGTAATTTGGGTCTTTTCACGTGCTTTGAACTGGCCTTGGTGGGAGCGGGCGCTGGTTTTTGTGGCAACGATTGCAACCATGGTGGTATGGCAGCTTTCAGTAAAGGATCAGCCGATCTGGAAAGTGGAGCAGACCCCGCCAAGTTTTGCCGAAGATGCCTTCTATGCGCAAAGCCATTTGCTCGATAAGGCATTAGATCAGATTCAATATGGTGATATTGCACAAAGCCACTGGTATTTTATGGGGGTGGCTGGTGATAGCTATGTGGATGTATTCAAATCGGAAATTGAACGTATAAGAGAACAATTTGATACGCGGTTTGGAACCTTTGGGCGTTCGATTATGCTGATTAATAACCCAGCTACGCGTTTAGAAGTGCCAATCGCATCGAAAACCAGTATGGAGTTGGCTTTACGCCGTATTGGTCAGCAAATGAATCGTGATAGCGATGTGTTGTTTCTATACATGACATCGCATGGTGAGCGTAATCATTTTGAAATTGAAAATGCCCCTCTTAATCTGGATCAGGTCGATCCAAAATGGTTAAGAGAAACACTGGATAAATCTGGAATTCGCTGGCGTGTTATTGTGATTTCAGCGTGTTATTCAGGAAGTTTTATTCCCGCTTTACAATCACCAGATACTTTAATTATTACGGCTTCTGCGGCAGACAAAACTTCTTTTGGCTGTAATAACGAAGCAGACTATACTTATTTCGGTCGGGCGTTTTTTGATCTGGCGATGCGCGAACAATATTCCATGAAAAAAGCGTTTGAGCAAGCCAAGCAGACCGTGACCAAGTGGGAAGTGGCACAAGGTGTTGAACCATCTGAACCGCAATGGTCGATCGGTCGTAATATGGAATTGATGCTGCCACAGCTTGAACCGTATCTGTTCCCGACACAAAATATTGCATCTACAGACATTACAAAAACACAGGATGATGAACATGCAGCTACTGCAAAAAAACCGTTGTTTTGAGGGTGAGCAACGTATTTATCAACTTGAGTCTCAACATCTTAAAGGCAGCACCAAAGTGGGTGTCTATTTGCCACCTGCGGCATTGGAGGGTAAAGCGTGTTCAGCCTTGTTTTATCTTGCAGGCTTAACCTGTACCGAAGAAATCTTTGCGATTAAAGCCCATGCACAACGGATGGCGGCTCGACTCAGCCTGATTTTAATTACTCCTGATACTTCTCCGCGTGGTGAAGGTGTTGCACAAGGCGATCATTGGGATATTGGGCAGGGAGCTGGCTTTTATATTAATGCGACCCAGCAACCTTGGGCTGAGCATTATCAAATGGAGTCTTATCTGGTTGATGAACTCTATGCGCATGTTTTACAAGCGTTCCCTGTGGCTGAAAATCAGGTCGGAATTTTTGGACACTCAATGGGCGGACATGGCGCGTTGACCTTAGCCTTTAAATATCCTGACCAATTCAAATCGGTTTCGGCTTTTGCGCCAATTTGTGCGCCAAGTATTTGCCCGTGGGGTGAAAAGGCATTTAGCCAATATCTTGGCACTGAACAGCAGCAATGGGCGGCACATGATGCGACCGCGCTGGTGCAGCAGAAAGGTGGATTATTTGAAGAAATCCTGATTGATCAAGGACTGGATGACCAGTTTTTTGCTCAGTTGAATCCTGAAAAATTTAAACAAGCCTGTCTGGAAGCTGAGCAACCGCTCACTTTGCGTCTACACAAAGGCTATGATCATGGCTATTACTTTATTCAAAGTTTTATCGATGATCATCTACAGTTCCACGCCATTCAGCTTGAAAAAGTAGCAGGATAAAAAAAGAAGCTCATTTGAGCTTCTTTTTAATTGTGCTGCCATTCAGCCACAAATTCCTGCTGTGCCATACGGTTTAAATGATTGATCACCACTTGTTCGAGATGTGCGACATCATCTTGCTGATTTTCAATCAGTACCGCCAAATGCTGTTCATGCGGTGTGAGGGTAACGGTTGCGGTAGGCATAAAGATTTTTGTCTCTGTTTCCGTTTCTGCAACTTCAAACTTATGCTTCCAGTGATTGAGCAAACGTTTACTAATACGTTTTCCTTCAGTCGTCGTGATATTTGTGCTGCTATTCATGTTGCTTTTCTTCCTCTAATTTCATTGACTAACATAGCAAAGCGCAGGCGAGATAAAAATAGTCCAGATGCAACGCGTTGTTGCAAGTTTGCAATGCTTGAATAATGACTTTGTAACAGCCCTAAGTGTGCTGAATTTGTTATAATCGTTTCATCATTTTCTCAGAGTTTGCCAGGTCATCCATGTCTAAGCCTTATTTGATTGCTCCTTCGATTTTATCTGCTGATTTTGCGCGTTTAGGTGAAGAGGTAGAAAAAGTTCTAGCTGCAGGTGCAGACGTTGTACATTTTGATGTGATGGATAACCACTATGTACCAAACCTTACTTTTGGTGCAGGGGTATGTAAGGCACTGAAAAATTACGGTATCAAAGCACCTATCGATGTGCATCTGATGGTTTCACCTGTGGATCGCATGATTGGTGATTTTATTGAAGCGGGTGCAGAAATTATTACCTTTCATCCAGAAGCAACGGATCACATTGACCGTTCTTTGCAACTCATTAAGGCGGGTGGTGCAAAAGCAGGCTTAGTATTTAATCCAGCAACACCATTGCATTATCTTGATTACGTATTGGATAAAGTCGACCAGATTTTATTGATGAGCGTAAACCCAGGCTTTGGCGGTCAGAAATTTATCCCAATGACTTTGGATAAATTACGTCAGGCGCGTCAAATTATTGATGCCAGCGGTCGTGATATCCGCCTCGAAGTTGATGGTGGTGTTGGCCCAGCAAATATTCGTGAGATTGCAGAAGCGGGTGCGGATATGTTCGTGGCTGGATCGGCAATTTTTGGTCAACCAGATTATAAAGCGGTGATTGATCAAATGCGTGCAGAGCTGGCTCAAGTCGGTGCAACAGAAGTTTAGTGTTTTCATCCTATTTTTTCACATAAGCTTGTGGATAACTTTGTTTATAACTGGGTGGATAACCATGTTGATAAGCAGGTGGATAAGGTGTTGTTAAAATAAACAAAATGATTTCAGTTGTTTATATTCACAGCAAAAAAACGAAAAAAGGACAATTTTTTGTCCTTTTTTTATGCGCTAACTTATTTATTTTGCACTATTTTTGCGCAGTGGGCTTAGAAGTTTGAATAGGCCAAGAAAACAGCGAAATCATGCTGATGCTGAATATAATGATAAGAATTTAAACAGTGAGATCATTGTGCATAAAGCAGAAAGAAATTATGCTAGGCATATTCAATCACCTGAATTGATGGAAACAAGGAACCTTTAGTGCAATTTTGCAAGCAATACAGACATTTGTGGTTTGTATTCCTGATGATCTTTTTCATTGGGGGGAGCAGTGCGGCCGTTGCAGCAGTTCAAGAGGTTCATTCTCATCATTCATCTACTGTTTCAACCTTATCATGTCATGATCAGCAAATGATGCAACATCATCCTGCGCAAAGCTCACATGCAGATCGCATGAGTCTCGGTCAATGTCATGATGGGCAAATGCAGGATCATCTGCATTGTCAGGATTGTAATAGTACATCACATTGTCAAAGCATCAATTTCGCTTTAGATCAAAATACGCCAAGCCTTTCAGTTTCACCATTTTTAGAGCTGAGTACGTATATCAATACGGACTACCAAGCTCGGCATCTTGCTGGCTATTGGCAAGAGATTTTACGCCCACCTAGAACCTGATCTGCCTTTGCAGGCTCTTTCTCTTTTTGAAAAGGGAAGTGAGCATTTTTAAAGTTAACAGATTAGGAAATCATCATGTCCTCAAAAATATATGCTGGTGTTGTCGCTAGCCTAAGCTTATTGTTCGCACCTTATAGTGTGGCAGCAATTAAAGAATATCATCTCAATATTAATCAGGGCACTGTCAATGTGACAGGTAAACCCGTACAACGTATCACCGTGAATGGGAAATTTATTGCGCCGCTGCTTGAATTTGAGGAGGGGGATGAAGCTGTCATTCATGTTCATAACCAGCTCAAAGATCAAGATACTTCTTTACACTGGCATGGTCTGCTTTTACCCGGACTCATGGATGGTGTACCTGGATTTAACGGTTTCAAAGGTATTAAGCCGAATGGCAGTTTTGAGTACCGTTTTAAGGTTCGCCAAAATGGCACTTACTGGTATCACGCGCACAGCAAGGGGCAGGAACAGGATGGTTTATATGGCCCTTTGGTGATTTATCCAAAAGGCAAGCAGCCTGTCGCAGCACATGAAAAAGCTGAACGTGATTATGTGGTGATGTTGTCTGATTTCCATGAAACTGAAAGTGACAAGATCATGGCAAATCTGAAGAAATCAGCTGAGTATTATCAGAACCAGCGTGAAACAGTTGGCGATGTCTGGAAACAGTTCAAGCAACAAGGGTTGAAAGCAACTTGGCAAGATCGCTCGATGTGGAACCAGATGCGCATGCTGAAAACGGATTTGTCCGATGTCACGGGTTATACCTTTTTGGTGAATGGGCAGACGCCACAACAAAACTGGACAGGTGCTTTCAAGACGGGTGAAAAGGTACGTTTGCGTTTTATCAATGCATCGGCGATGTCATTTTTTGATGTACGTATACCTAACCTGAAAATGACCGTGGTCAGTGCCGATGGACAGCCAGTAAAGCCTATTCCTGTAGATGAGTTCCGTATTGGTACGGCAGAAACTTATGATGTGTTGGTCGAACCGAAACAGGCACATTATCAAATTGAAGCAGAGTCGATTGATCGCTCTGGTTTTGCCATTGCCTCATTGAAGAATGAAATGGTGACCACTCCGACGAATGTTCAGATTCCCAAAGCACGTCCACGTGCCTTATTAACCATGGAAGACATGGGGATGGATCATGGTTCGCATGGTCAAATGAAAATGGGCGAAATGGACCATAGTCAGCACCAGATGCCAGAGGAACAGCAGAAGACTGTAACAACCTCGCAATCAGCCATTGATCACAGCGCGCATACGCAAATGAACATGAGCAAGATGGATCATGGCCAACATCAGACTACTGAGAACAAACAGGCCGATGCCTCTAAACAACATGCAGGCATGGATCATGCTTCACATGAAAATATGGACATGTCGCAAATGGATCATAGTGCCCATGCGCAGATGAACATGAAAGACATGGAGCATCGCCAGCATCAGACGGTGGACTCATCCGAAAAAGAAGGCGCGCATACTGTACAGGGCTGGGCCAATGCTGCAACCCCAGCAGGTCAGAAAGCCCTAACGTATGCTGATCTGCAATCATTGCAACCCCAGCCAGAAAAATATAGCCGTCCAGCAGAACGTGAAGTGGTGATTCGTCTAGGTGGGACGATGGAACGTTATATCTGGACCATTGATGGCAAGAAGTTTAGTGATCCTGACTTTAAACCTTTAACGGTGCGTTATGGTGAACGTATCCGCCTGAAATTTGTCAATGACAGTATGATGGCGCATCCGATGCATTTACATGGCATGTTTATGCAACTGGAAAATGGACAGGCACCGCAAGATATGCCAAATAAGCATACGGTGATTGTGCCGCCTGGTAAGACGGTAACAGCTTTGTTGACCGCGGATGAATTAGGAGAATGGGCAATCCATTGTCACCTGTTATACCACATGAGTGCAGGCATGATGAGTAAGCTGATCGTTGCCAATGTCGACGATTCAAAAACTCCAGTTCAAGCCCCTGTTAAATCATCTCAAGGAGCGAGCCATGCACATCACTAAGCAAGTTTCTAAAATGAAACGATATACACAATTATTGGCAATCGGTGGCATGGTTTCTTCGTTGAGTGGAGTAGCTTATGCGCATGAAGGGCATGACGCCATGATGCAAATGGAGATGCCTGCACAACAGAATATGCCGGTGGCTGCTGCATCTCCAATGGATCATTCACAACATCAACGTCAGATAACAGTTCAGCAACCGCCTGAAACAGAACATGGGCAGCACGATCATACCCGTGAACATGGTGGGCAAATCTATCAATCGACTCAGTTGGATAGCACATGGATGCTGGATGAAGATGGCAAGGGTACGCTTAAGTCTAAATTAAAAACCTGGGTTGGCAGTGATGAAAATAAATTGTTTATCAATGCCGATTATGCCAAGGCTGAGTCTGAAAAATCGGAGCAACGTATTGCGGCCCTGTATAGCCGTAATATTTCAGATTTCTGGGATGTCCAAGCTGGTGTAAATTACCGTTATAACGCCGAGCAGCAAGTGGATAAGGAACAGTTTGAAGGTGTCATTGGTTTACATGGCATGGCTCAATACTTCTTCGAAACCGATGCACATCTGTATGCGGGACAGGATCAGCAATGGCGCTTTGTGCTGGAAACAGAACGTGATTTCTTGCTCACACAAAAGCTGATTATGCAGCCTTATCTGGAAATGCAATGGGTACTGCGAGATGAATCCAAGTACGCCGCCAAAACAGGGCTTGCCGATGCAGAAGTGGGAATTAAAACCCGATATGAAATTGTGAAGAATCGTGTGATGCCTTTTATTGATGTGGCTTATGGCTATAACAAGGGGCGCAAGGCGACTGACTGGCAAGAGGCTGCTGATTCTGAAACAGGTTGGATCTATGGTGCAGGACTTACGCTAAAGTTTTGATATTTTGTTTAAAATGTCATTTTTTCAAGATACTGTTGGTTTATACTAACAGTATCTTTTTTGAGTCATTCATGGTGCATAAATGGCTTTAGAACAACAAGACAATCCAATAAGAGATAAAAATACTCAGGCTACTCCGTCGGGCGAAAAGCCGCAGCGCGTCTCTACTTCTCAGCTTGAACTGATTCCACTTGATGGCAGCATGTACGTCAGTTTTTATCATATTCCTGATATGAGGAGTGATGTAGAACAACAACGGGTAAGGCAAGCCCTCATTCCTTTTTCGGAACTGCTTATTGAACACTGCATTGATGTCGATGCCCGTCATTTGGCGCTTTATCATCAAGATTCAATTGAGGTTGTCACAGTGGCTTTGCAGCGCTTAAATTTGGGTGCTGAGCTACAACAAACCATGCCGCATTATGAACCTTTGGAACTTGCAACAGCCAAGAAAAAGACGCATGCAGGTCAATTTAACCCTTCACATGAAACTGCTTTGAACCAGCTGCAACAGTTTTTATCCAAGCTTATTGAACGTTTCGAACAATGGTTAAAAGCCTTACGAAAGAAATAGGATGAGTTGCTGATCATGGATCAAAATTCCATGTGAGTTGATACATAACACCGCACATCATGGTTTATTTTACAGTACACTGCTGAGCTTAGGAGGACGACCTCCCTCGAAAGAATCACGTTGGGACGACCCAACCCTTGATAAAGTTGAGCGTAATAAAATGGCGTGGGCAATTTTAGTTTTGGCAGGTATTTTTGAAGTGATCTGGGCATACTCGATGAAGTTGTCTGAAGGATTCACCAAGTTAACGCCAAGTATCATAACGATTGTTTTCATGGTGTTAAGTGTGGTGTTGCTGTCGATGTCAATGCGTACACTTCCGCTGGGAACGGCATATACCATCTGGACCGGGATTGGTGCGATTGGATCTTTTATTGTCGGGATCATGGTGTTAAATGAACCGATGACTGCGATGCGGATGATTGCAGCGGTTTTGATCGTATCAGGTTTGATGTTGATGAAGCTCTCATCAAATTAATGGTTTAAGGAGAACATGATGCAACTGGTTTATATGTATATGGATTCGCCTGTTGGCGCATTAAAGCTGGTTGCACATGATCAGGCATTGGTTGCGGTGATGTGGGATAACGAAAATCATAAACGGGTTCGTTTGGCCGAGTTAGTTGAAGATCGCCAGCATCCAATGTTGCATAAAGTGAAACAACAATTAGAAGAATATTTTGCAGGGCAACGTCAGCAATTTGATCTGCCTCTGGATTTTCAGGGAACAGCCTTTCAGCAACAGGTTTGGCAAGCATTATTGAATATTCCTTATGGGGAAACACGAAGTTATAAGGAGATTGCCGTTCAGTTGGGGAATGAAAAAGCAGTGCGTGCGGTGGGTGCTGCCAATGGCAAGAATCCGATTTCGATTATTGCGCCGTGTCATCGGGTGATTGGTTCGAGTGGGGCGTTGGTGGGTTTTGCAGGTGGACTGGATAAGAAGCAGATTTTATTGAGTTTGGAACAAAATAAGGCTTAAATAATTTTTAATTTCAAAGTTTTCATAGCCTAATAAATCAGTAATGGATTAGATATATTTTTTTATAGGTATTCTTTTACTTTTCAAAGATGAAAAGTAACAAAAATCTTTTGTTTGGCTGATGGTACATCCTTGCTACCACAGCCAAACTGGCGGCATCCATGCCGCCTCTCGATAGCAATTGTTGAGAGAAGATATTATTAAGATGAATACTCGATTTTCATTTCTTTTTGGAATAAGCTACCAAAGCAGATATGAATCAACATATTTTATGGCTTGAACTGTAAATAAATTACTGACGAGGCGGTATCTTGTCGGGTGTAATTCAATTATAGGAATAACCTTCGGTTCGAGTTACTTTGGTTTCGCCCAAAGTAACCAAAGGCATTGTCATCTACAAAACCTGTTCACTTATGGCATTTGTTTTTATCTATCGCAGAAACGAGATATTACAGATACTACGCAGGTTGTAGATGACCTTTCCGAGTCTCATATGTAGGGTGTGGATTCATTTTCTTTTTCATAACAAATTGAATGGAAGTTTAAAAATGGCTGTTGGTGACGTAACAATACCACTTATGCATGTGGTGCAGGGTGTAAAAATTGGCTCAACTGAGGCGTATGTACGTTATCCAAATCGACGAGATTTAGTCATTTTTGAATTTGCTGAAGGATCAAAGGTTGCCGGGGTATTTACCCAAAGCGCTTTTGCGGCTGCGCCGGTTCAATTGAGTAAAAAGCATTTAGCAGAAAATACCCCACGTTACCTGATCATCAATACGGGTAATGCCAATGCAGCAACAGGTACAGTCGGTTATAAAAATGCAGAAGCCACATGTGCGAAGTTGGCTGAATTAACTGGTGTGCAAACCAACCAGATTTTACCGTTTTCAACAGGTGTAATTGGTGAACAATTGCCGATTGAACGCTTGGTTCAAGGCATTCAGCCTGCATTAAATGAGTTAAATGCAGATCGTTGGGCTGAAGCGGCATCTGGCATCATGACCACGGACACCACACCGAAAGGCGCATCTGAGCAGTTCGAACTGGATGGTGTAACTTATACCATGACAGGCATCAGTAAAGGTGCGGGTATGATCCGTCCAAATATGGCGACCATGTTGAGCTTTGTTGCAACCGATGCACCGATTAGCCAAGAACTGGTACAGCGTTTATTGCAAACTACGGTTGAGCATTCATTTAACCGTATCACGATTGATGGCGATACATCGACCAATGACTCTTGTATCTTTGTGGCTACAGGTTTGGCCGGTGGCATAGAAATCCAGCGTCAGGATGATGCTCGTTATCCCCAAGTTCTTGCCGTGCTTGCACGTATCATGGATCGTCTGGCGCAATTAATCGTACGTGATGGTGAAGGTGCAACCAAATTCATCACGGTTCAGGTTGAGGGCGGGGCAAATACGCAAGAGTGTTGTGATGTGGCGTATAGCGTTGCAGAGTCACCACTCATTAAAACTGCATTATTTGCTTCAGATCCAAACTGGGGACGTATTGTAATGGCAATTGGTAAGGCGGGTGTGCCGAATCTGGACAGCAGCAAGGTTCAAGTCTGGTTGGGTGATGTGCAAATCTGTCTGGATGGTGGCGCAAACCCTGAATATACTGAAGAAGCTGGCGCTGCGGTGATGGCTGAAAAAGAAATTACCATTCGTATTGATCTTGGTCGTGGTACGGCAAAAGACACGGTTTATACCTGTGACTTTTCTTATGACTATGTAAAAATTAATGCCGATTATCGCTCATAAATTTGCGTTATAATGAAGCCTCCACAGTGGGGCTTTTTTTATAAGCTGGTTTGTGGACAGTGTGATTCTCAACAAATAATCACCCAGACACCCACGTTATAGGTTTGCAGTAATGCAAGCACGCAGGATAGAGAAGACGTTTTATGAATGATGCGAATTTAATTGCGAACGAAGCCAAAAATATTGTGCAGGCGCATTTAGATCGTTTGGGTGAGCCAAAGGACAATAGCCTTAGCCCAGAAGTGAAACAAGAAAAGTTCGCTCAAATCGCAGCAGAACTTAAAAAACGCAATGCTGTGCTTGTGGCGCACTATTACTGTGATCCAGAAGTGCAAGAGCTTGCTGAACTGACAGGTGGTTGTGTTTCTGACTCATTGGAAATGGCGCGTTTTGGTCGTGATCATCCTGCGACAACATTGGTGGTGGCTGGTGTGAAGTTTATGGGGGAAACCTCAAAAATCTTATCACCTGAGAAAACGGTATTGATGCCGACTTTGGAAGCAACGTGCTCACTTGATCTAGGTTGTCCAGTGGATGAGTTCGCTGCATTCTGTGATCAACATCCTGATCATACTGTAGTGGTCTATGCCAATACCTCAGCAGCAGTGAAAGCCCGTGCAGATTGGATAGTGACTTCAAGCTGTGCGGTTGAGATCATTGAACATCTCGATAGTTTAGGTGAAAAAATTATTTGGGCGCCTGATCAGCATCTAGGTCGCTATATCCAGAAAAAAACCGGCGCTGACATGTTGCTATGGGATGGTGCTTGTATCGTACATGAAGAATTTCGTGCCCGCGGTATTACACAAATGAAAGCGCTTTATCCAGATGCAGCGGTTTTGGTGCATCCTGAGTCACCTGAATCGGTGGTGGATATTGCAGATGCAGTGGGAAGCACTTCGCAACTGATCAAAGCAGCTCAGACTCTACCGCATAAGCAAATGATCGTAGCAACCGACCGTGGTATTTTCTATAAAATGCAACAAGCAGTGCCAGACAAAGAATTATTTGAAGCGCCAACCGCAGGTGAGGGGGCAACTTGTCGTTCATGTGCGCATTGTCCGTGGATGGCAATGAATGAACTTGATGGAATTCTGCATGTATTACAGCATGCTGATCAAGAAATACACGTTGATCCAGCTTTGGCGGAACGTGCTAAATTGCCTTTAGATCGAATGTTGAACTTTAGTGCCTCATTAAAGCGTTAAAAAGCATCAAGATGCTTGTTAAATATACATTTGGTAAGGATTTTTAATATTTTTGAAAAATAGGTGTTGACGTTCCAGAGCGTCGCGCCTAGAATGCACACCGTACCGCACGATGTGCGATACACTAAAAGCTGAGAAATCGGAGCATAGCACAGCCTGGTAGTGCACCTGGTTTGGGACCAGGGGGTCGTAGGTTCGAATCCTACTGCTCCGACCATTTAAAATAGTGTTGTAAAACATTAGTTTAAGATCGGCGAAGTATCGCTTGATATTATTATCATCGTTATGCGCCTGTAGCTCAGTTGGATAGAGCATCCGCCTTCTAAGCGGATGGTCACAGGTTCGAATCCTGTCAGGCGCGCCATTTGGTCGCTTGGTACATAGAACTAAATTTTGATGGTGGATGTAGCTCAGTTGGTAGAGCCCTGGATTGTGATTCCAGTTGTCGCGGGTTCGAATCCCGTCATTCACCCCAATTTCGGAGCATAGCACAGCCTGGTAGTGCACCTGGTTTGGGACCAGGGGGTCGTAGGTTCGAATCCTACTGCTCCGACCATCATCTTAAAGATGAGATAAAATACCGCTAATTTAGCGGTTTTTTTACGTCTGGATTTTTTCCTATCCTAAAATATGATATTTATAAAACTTATTAAAATTATTTTGTTAAACATTTAAAAATTATAAGTGGGATCGGGGATATGTTTTTCTATTTCATTCTGATGTTTATTCTATTCATTTTGATTGCTTATTTAAAATCACCGCATTTTAAAGGTAAAGTCGGTGAGATGCAGGTTTCAGCCGATGTGACTAAGAACCTAGGTGAAGAATATATCTTATTAAATAACTGTACGCTGCCAGATCACGAACAAGGTACCACACAAATTGATCATATTCTAATAAGCCCTTATGGGGTTTTTATTATCGAAACCAAAAATTATACAGGCTGGATTTTTGGCAATGCACGGCAAAAACAGTGGACGCAGAAAATTTATAAAAAAAGTTATAAGTTTCAAAACCCTTTGCATCAGAACTATAAACATACCAAAGTACTGGAAACGGTTTTAAATGATGTTGTAGCACCTGAATATATTCATTCGGTTATTGTATTTACAGCACGGAGTGAATTTAAAACAGAAATGCCTGAAAATGTATGTCGTGGTAAATCATGGTTAAACTATATAAAAGGTTTTAATCAAGAAGTGATTAGTCCGATGAAACAAAAAAGAATTCGTTATCGCATAGAAAAAGAAGTGCTGGAGCCTTCTTGGAAAACAGACCGACAGCATGTGGAACACTTAAAAACAGAAAAAGCTGGAGAAAGAATCTTTTTCCTGATTTTGAATACTGGCGATTTACTTCATGTGATTTGCGCGATTTTACGCTTGTGGTTTGATCGAGATCACGTTAACTTGCATTTGATGTATTAACTTGTTTATACAACGATAACAGTATTGAAATGCCAGATTTGGCATAATATTGCCGCTTTTTAAAAAGAAAAAACAGAGTATAGAGATGACACAAACAGCTTTTGATTTTGTAATTATAGGTGGTGGTTCAGCAGGTTCGGTGCTGGCTGGACGATTAACAGAGAATCCTAATATTTCAGTATGTTTATTAGAAGCGGGCGGAGAGGGTAATAGCTGGCTTGTGAATACACCTGCCGCCGCTGTCATCAGTATTCCCACTAAAATTAATAACTGGGCTTTTGAAACGATTCCACAAAAAGGCCTGAATGGCCGTAAAGGTTATCAACCGCGTGGTAAATGTTTGGGTGGAAGTTCTGCGGTCAATGCCATGGTCTATGTTCGCGGGCATCGTAGTGACTATGATCACTGGGCAGCATTAGGCAATACGGGCTGGTCGTATGAAGAGGTGCTGCCTTATTTCAAAAAATCAGAGCATAACGAACGTATCCATAATGAATATCATGGTCAACATGGACCCTTAAATGTCAGTGAGTTATATTCAGATAATCCTTATCAGAAAACTTTCATCGAAGCGGCAAAACAGGTCGGTTACCCATTGAATGATGATTTCAATGGCGCTGAACAAGAAGGTTTAGGTGTTTATCAGGTCACCCAGAAAAAGGGTGAGCGCTGGAGTGCTGCGCGCGGCTATTTATTCCCTTATTTAGGAAAACGTCCGAATCTGCATGTGGTTACGCAAGCTAAGGTTTCACGTATTGTGATTGAAAATGGTCGTGCAGTTGGAGTGGAATATAGACATAAAGGTCAAACCACGATTGTCAAAGCCAACAAGGAAGTTTTGTTGTCGGCAGGGGCATTCCAGTCACCACATATCCTGATGCTTTCGGGTATTGGCCCACGTCAGGAGCTGGAAAAGCATGGTATTCCCGTAGTTAAAGAACTCGCGGGAGTGGGTGAGAATCTGCATGACCATCCAGACTTTATCTTTGCCTATAAAACCAAGTTAATGGATGGCACTTTTGGCGTCTCAATGGGCGGTAGTCTGGATCTGTTTAAGCAGATTGGACTGTACCGTAAAGATCGCCGTGGTCTGCTCACCACGAACTATGCAGAGTGTGGTGGCTTCTTAAAGAGCCGCCCTGAGCTAGATAAACCGAACTTGCAATTACACTTTGTGATCGCCGTGGTGGATAACCATGCTCGTACCATGCATATGGGGCACGGGATTTCATGTCACGTCTGTTTGTTAAATCCACGCGCACGTGGTTCAGTCAAACTCAGCGGTAAGCATGTAGATGATCCATTACTCATCGACTTTAAATTCCTTGAAGATGAACAGGATCTTCAAGATATGGTAGATGGCTATAAAGTCACGCAAAAGTTGATGCAGGCACCCGCCCTACAAGACAAAATCAAAGAAGATATGTTCACGGCCAATGTAAAAACGGACGATGAAATCCGTGAGGTTTTACGTCAACGTGTCGATACGGTTTATCACCCCGTTGGTAGTTGTAAAATGGGCGTAGATGACATGGCTGTGGTTGACCCTGAACTTAAAGTATATGGCGTTGAAGGCCTGCGGGTCATTGATGCGTCTATTATGCCAACGGTGGTCAATGGCAATACCAATGCACCTACAATCATGATTGCAGAGAAAGCTGTAGATATGATTCGGCAGGCTTGGAAGTAATTTCTAAGTTATGGGAGCTAAGGTATTTGCCTTAGCTCTTTTTATTTGGGGGGATATTTCGAGTAGGAATTGAATAAGAATATAATTTTCTAAGGCTTTGTGAAAATGATTGAAACAGTGCTTATGCGTGTTGTTCTGATCAAAAGAATCATCTGAAATTAAAATATAAGTTGGAGCTGACCTTATTTATTCAAGATATTTATATTTCGGTCATAGGTTTTGACAATTATCCTTGTCAGGATTAAGGAAAGTGTTGTTTGCTTATTTCCTCAGCCCATCAGAACAAGCTGAAAAGTGAATAACTGGAATAAAACAAAAAAGGAATATCCTATGAAATCTCTGGTCTGTCATAACGCTCAACTGCAACTTGAAGATTCGCTTGAACTGATTCCAGCCAAAGGGCAGGTCTTGCTTGAGGTGATGCGTTGCGGGATCTGTGGTTCGGATTTGCATATGCAACATCATTGTGACCACATGCATGATTTGGCAGCACGAGTTGGGTTTAATGGTGTGGCAAAATCTTCCGATAAACTGGTCTTTGGTCACGAGTTTTGTGGCAAGGTCTTAGATTATGGTCCTAAAACACGTCGGAAATTGAAAGCGGATACCTTGGTTTGTGCCATGCCTTTATTAAATGTTGATCCACAGGGTTATGTTCCGACAGGTTTGTCGCCAACTGCTTCAGGAGGCTACGCAGAGCAGGTTCTGGTGCAATCCAGTTTGATGTTTGCAGTGCCGAATGGTTTAGATGCGGATCGTGCAGCATTAACCGAGCCAATGGCAGTGGCTTTACATGCGGTACGTCGTAGCCGAATCAAGAAAAATGAACCTGCCATCGTGATCGGTTGTGGTCCTGTGGGTTTGGGCGTGATTATTATGCTGAAAGCGGCAGGCGTTAAAACCGTGATTGCCAGTGATTTTTCACCAAATCGTCGTCGTCTGGCTGAACAATGTGGTGCAGATATATTGATTGATCCTAGACAGCAATCTCCATTTAGCAACTGGAAAGAGCTGGGCTTACTGGGCAATGTCTCTGAAGCCATTAATATGGGGATGGGGCTTTTTGATAAGGTTCAAACCTACTCATTACCGTGGGTCAATGCCATGCGAGTGGGGGATAAACTTGGAGTATTGCCAAAACGTCCTGTGATTTTTGAATGTGTGGGTGTGGCTGGGATCATGCAGCAGATTCTGGAAGGTGCGCCGTTATTCTCCCGTATTGTAGGCGTGGGGGTGTGCATGCAAAGCGATAAGATTGAACCCGCATTGGCGATCAATAAAGAACTGGAAATCCAGTATGTGCTGGGTTATACACCACTTGAGTTTCGTGACACCCTGCATATGATTGCAGAAGGAAAAGTGGATTGTTCACCATTGATCACGGGTGTGGTCGGGCTGGAAGGGGTGAGCAATGCCTTTGATGCGTTACGTGATCCAGAGCAACATGCCAAGATTCTAATTGATCCGAAACGTGCGGGGGCAACGATCGAATTGATCAAGTCTTAATATCAGAAATAGAAAAAGCCGCTCTCAATGAAAGCGGCTTTTTTATGGGCACTTGATTGATATTTGCTTATTTAAAAGGTTTTGGTTAGCGAAAATGTCACTGTTGAATCAATTGGATTCGAGACTTTGGCGTTTGGATTACCATTACTATATTGCTGATAAAAACCGTCTTTATCCCATGCTTTGCTATAGGTCAGGCTGCTGGATAGGTTATAGGGTAATTCTTTGTTCACTGCAAAACTGGCATCCTGAAAGTTTGCCGCAGAAAAGTTTTTGATGCGTTGATTGCCATAATGGGCATTGACTGACCAGCCTTGTGTGATCGGTTGATACCAGTTCACATCCAGATAACCTGAGCCGCGAGAATGTTGGTTATTTCCCATGCCTAGCGTATCGGAATTATTGCCAAAATAGTCTTGAGTATAAGTAATGGCATATTTAACGCTTAATGGGCCGTAACTGATTTCAGGGATGATTTCCCCATAGTCAAAGCGGGTGTTGCCTGTGTCAGCCGTGGTTTTTGCGCCTGGATAATAGTAATAGGCAACTTTAGTCCCGACCGTAAAATCCCCGATCGTACGGCTATAACCCGTATATACATCCCATTCAACAGAGGCATCACGAATAAAGTGATCGCTTACAGTCGATGCCCATGTCCCTGCATAAAAACCGCTGTCATGGTTGTAGTCCAGTCCACCCTGTAAGGCAGGCTTACCCCAAGTTTGCTGGAAACCACGTGAAACGTATTGGCTGGCAGCAGTGATATTGGCAGAGTAAGGTGAGGTGGGTTCAGTTGCGTGAGTGCTTTGAAAATAAAAAGCGAAAGGTGCAATTACGAATAAGGTTTTTTTCATCATTTCTCCCTGAATGAAGTGAAACCCGAAGCCTAAGCCTCGGGTATCCCCTAAAGGAATTTCATGCTTATTGTATTGGACGTAACGGCGCTTGGCGTGCCGGTGTTGTACCCGCTTTGTAATAACTCGCCTCTGAACGTGGTAATTTTTTACCACGGATCTGATCGGCAATTTTTTCTGCGATCATGATGGTGGTGGCATTCAGGTTACCAGTAATGATCAATGGCATGATTGAAGCATCGACCACACGCAAGCTTTGTACGCCGTGAACACGACCTTGACCATCTACAACCGCCATCTCATCTTCACCCATTTTGCAGCTACATGAAGGATGGAATGCTGTTTCCGCATGGGTACGGACGAATTCATCTAGCTCAGCATCAGTCTGGATATGTTTACCCGGGCTGATTTCTTCACCGCGATATGGATCGAGTGCGGGCTGTGCCATGATTTCACGGGTGATACGGATTGCATCACGGAACTCGCGCCAGTCTTGCTCAGTTGACATGTAGTTGAACAGGATACTTGGATGCTCAAACGGATCCTTTGATTTCAACTTGATACGACCACGCGAAGGTGAACGCATTGAACCGACATGGGCTTGGAAACCGTGTTCTTTTACCGCATTACTACCGTTGTAGTTAATCGCGACAGGTAAGAAGTGGTACTGGATATTCGGCCAGTCAAATTCTTCTGAACTGCGGATAAAACCACCCGCTTCGAACTGGTTGCTCGCGCCAACGCCAGTACCGTTGAATAGCCACTCAGCGCCAATAGCAGGCTGGTTATACCATTGCAGGGCAGGGTAAAGTGAAACAGGTTGCTTACATTGATATTGCAAATACATTTCTAAATGGTCTTGCAGATTTTCACCGACACCCGGCAAATCATGAACTACATCAATGTCCATCGATTTCAGGAAGGTACTTTCACCCACCCCTGAACGTTGCAGGATTTGTGGTGAAGCAATCGCACCTGCGCAAAGTAAGACTTCACGTTTGGCCTTTGCCTGTTTCATATTGGCTTTGTCTGCACCAATAATATATTCCACGCCCACAGCCTGTTTTTGATTGAACAGGATACGGTTGGTGGTGGCATGTGTGATGATGGTTAAGTTTGGACGACCTTTGGCTAGATCCAGATAACCACGCGCGGTACTTGAACGACGACCATTTGGCGTCACGGTACGATCCATTGGGCCGAAGCCTTCCTGTTGATAGCCATTTAAGTCATCGGTACGAGGGTAACCCGCCTGTACGCCTGCTTCAACCATTGCATGGAATAGCACATTGTTGCCATTTTTAGGCGTTGCCACTGAAACAGGACCATCACCACCATGATAATCATTGGCACCAATGTCGCGAGTTTCAGCTTTTCTGTAATACGGTAGGCAGTCTGCATAAGTCCAGTCTTCCAGACCTTTCATGGTTGCCCACTGATCCAGATCCATGGCATTACCACGGATGTAGCACATTCCGTTGATGAGAGAAGAACCACCTAAACCTTTACCACGACCACATTCCATACGGCGATTGTTCATGTGTGGTTCAGGGTCAGTTTCATAAGCCCAGTTATAGCGACGACCTTGTAATGGGAAGGCCAAAGCGGCTGGCATTTGAGTACGGAAATCTAAACGGTAGTCTGGGCCACCGGCTTCCAATAATAAAACAGACACATCTTTATCTTCAGTCAGACGTGTTGCGAGCACATTTCCGGCAGATCCTGCGCCAATGATAATGTAGTCGTATGCTTGAGTATTCATCGTTATCCCTTTTGTATTCTGGAGAGTGCCAGCGCAATCAGGTGATAGCGTGGCACATAGGATTAATCTTGAGGGTGAAGGGTGAGCGCATTAGAAAATGCTTTGATACTCACCTAACTCAACTTGAATAGATTTGATACGGGTGTAATGACCCAGTGTGGTCAAGCCATTTTCACGGCCTACGCCTGATTGCTTATAGCCACCTACTGGCATTTCCGCAGGGGATTCACCCCATGTATTGATCCAGCAAATACCTGCTTCGAGCTGGTGAATAATGCGATGTGCTTTGGTAATGTCTTGAGTCACCACACCTGCTGCCAGACCGAAATCTGTGGCATTGGCACGGCGGATCACTTCTTCCTCAGTTTCATAGCTAAGAATGCTCATGACTGGGCCAAAGATTTCTTCCTGCACAATCGCCATATCATCTTGGCAATCACTGAAAACGGTTGGTAATACATAAGCGCCTTTAGCTAGATCACCTTCAGTGGCGCGGCCACCACCGATCAACACTTTCGCGCCTTGCTGTTTGCCAGACTCGATGAATGACAACACTTTTTCCATATGCGGGAAGCTGGTGAGTGGACCAAAATTGGTTTGCTCCGCCATTGGATCACCAATACGGATACGTTTTACACGTTCCACAACGGCTGCTTCAAAATCAGCAAGCATGGCTTTAGGTACAAATACACGCGTACCGTTGGTACATACCTGACCAGAACTAAAGAAGTTGGCCATCACTGCAATATCAGCAGCACGGTCAAGATTGGCATCATCACAAATAACGAGTGGAGATTTACCACCAAGCTCCATGGTCACTTCTTTCAACGTCGAACCCGCAGCACTTGCCATCACTTTCTTGCCGGTTTCGACACCACCAGTGAACGAGATTTTTTCAATCACTGGGTGTTCAGTCAGCCATTGACCAATATCACGACCAGCGCCTTGTACTACGTTAAATACGCCGTCTGGTAAGCCTGCTTCGGTATAGATTTCAGCAAGTTTGAATGCAGTCAGGGGCGTAGTTTCGCTTGGTTTGAAAATCATGGCATTGCCCGCAGCTAGGGCAGGGGCAGATTTCCACATTGCGATTTGAATTGGATAGTTCCATGCACCGATACCAGCCACTACACCGAGGGGTTCGCGACGGGTATAGAAGAAGCTTGATTCGCGAAGCGGAACTTGTTCACCTTGAATGGCAGTCGCAAGGCCTGCGTAGTATTCAAGTACATCGGCACCCGTTACAATATCGACAGTCGATGTTTCGCTGTAGGCTTTACCTGTATCCAGGGTTTCTAACTGAGCCAGTTCATCATTACGTTCGCGTAAGATATCAACTGCACGACGCAGGATACGAGAACGTTCCATTGCGGTCATGGCAGCCCAGATTTTCTGGCCTTGTTGTGCGCTTTGAACAGCCGCTTCAATGTCTTGTTGTGACGCTTGTTGAAGTGTTGCGATCACTTCACCGTTGGCAGGGTTAATATTGGTAAATGTTTTACCACTGGTCGCTGCGACATAACGTCCGTGGATATACAATTGATGAACTTGTGCATCACTCATTCTGTTTCTCCTGCAAGGGCTTGTTCGCAAATTGCAATTGCGTTTTTACATAATCGTAAGCAATGGAACGTGCCAGCTGGCTGTCAAACTCGTCATGACTGCTTAAACTGCCACGTAACCATAATCCGTCAATCAAAGCCGCCAATCCGCGGGCGGCAATGCTTGCCTGTTGTTTATCATCGACCAACATGAGGAAATAATGTTTCAGGTTGGAATACAGGCGTTGATCATTAATTCGTTGTAAACGTCCAAGTTCGGGAAGGTGCATACTTGCAGACCAAAAGTCTAACCAGACCCGCATGGCTTGTTTGTTGACCTGACTAATATCAAAGTTGGAATCAATAATGGCCTTGATCTGGCTTTCTGGATGTGGATCTGCTTCGGTTTTATATTGGTCAGTTTTCTGACGTAAAACGTTGAGCATCTCCTGCATACAGGTATTGATTAAACCCTGCTTGTCACCAAAATAGTGACTCACAATACCGGTTGATAGTTCGGCCTTTTTTGCAATCTGTGCAATGGTGGTATTGGATAACCCCACTTCAGAAATCACATAAAATGCGGCGTTAATAATTTCTTCACGTCGCACATGTTCCGGTTTTACTCTACGCTTTGTCATGCTTATCCATTTAAAGCCCTGCCAAGGTGCTTTTTATTCAACATTTCTCAATGTAGAGCATCATAACATTTTTTTATCATACTTTTTATTGATTGAACGTTCAATCAATAAAAAGTATAATCTGTAAAAATCAATTAATTTTTGCTTGGCAAGAATAGATGTAAAGTAATAAATCAAGGCTTCTTATGGATAAGAAGGTAAGTACTCAATAGGACTTATCACATTATTTTTTAAGAAAAATACACCAATTGCAAGGAGCAAGAACATGGTGTCAAAAAGTAATGAAGGATCCCCATCCGAACCCATACGTTTAAATTTGTTTGTTTTTTGGAGCTCTGCAATCAGTATCGGCATTTTTGGCCTATTGTTTGTACTGTTTCCAGCTCAAAGCCAGTTCTGGCTGACCTATGTGCAAGGGCAGGCAAACAAATTATTTGGTTGGTATTACATGCTGGTCATTATTCTGTGTTTAGGTTTTGTTGCCTGGCTGGCATTTTCGCGCGTCGGTCAAATTCCCTTAGGGCGAGATGACGATAAACCTGAGTTTGGTTATCTGGCGTGGGTGTCTATGCTCTTTTCGGCAGGAATTGGTATTGCCTTGCTCTATTATGGTGTGGCTGAACCTGTTGATCACTTCTTGCGACCACCCGAAGGTACAGGCGGAACGATTCAGGCTGCACGGGATGCCATGATGTATAGCTTCCTGCATTGGGGGATTCATGGCTGGGTGTTGTATGCCTTATTAGGTGTAACACTGGGTTATTTTGCCTTCCGTTTAGATTTACCGCTGGCACTGCGTTCTGCGCTCTATCCGATTTTTGGTGAGCGTATTTATGGTTTGGTCGGTGATTTTGTCGATGGCTTCGGGATTCTGGCGACTGTTATTTCCCTCGTGACCAATCTGGGTATTGGCGCATTAGTGTTGGTGTCGGGCCTCCATTATTTAGTACCAGATATTCCCAATAATCATACAACGCTGATTGCTGTGGTGTTATTGATGATGTTTGTGGCGACCATTACCACTGTAGTTGGCATTGAAAAAGGTCTGGCGTGGTTGTCGCGTATCAATCTGCGTCTGTTGTATGCCTTATTATTATTTGTGTTCCTGACTGGCCCAACCAATCATTTACTCAATGGTTTGGTGCAGAACACGGGTGATTACCTCGATCATTTTATTAGTAAAAGTTTTGACATGTATCTTTTCAATGCCAAAGCGGGTGAATGGCAGGGTGCATGGACGGTATTTTACTGGGCATGGTGGATTGCATGGGCGCCATTTGTCGGTATGTTTATCGCACGTATTTCTAAAGGCCGTACCATTCGTGAAGTTGTGCTGGGGGTTTGTCTGGTGCCATTGGGCTTTACCTTGGCCTGGATCTCGATTTTTGGAAATACAGCGATTGATCTGATTTTGAATCAAAAGCAGCAAGCACTCGGTGATATGGTGTTGACCGATGCAGCTTTATCTCTATTCAAGCTTCTCGAATATTTACCATTCAACCCCTATATTGCTGGCATTGTTGTTGTGATTTGTTTCGTATTGTTTTTGACCCCTGTGGGTTCTGGTACACTCATGATCGCAAATCTGTCCTCGAAAGGGGGTAGCAATGAAAGTGATTCGCCAATTTGGTTAAGAGTTTTCTGGTCTGTGGTCATTACCATTGTCAGTATTGGCTTGCTTTTGGCAGGGAGTTTTCACTCCATGCAAAGCGCGGTGGTACTTTGTGGTTTGCCATTTTCCGTTATTATTTTGCTGTATATGTTTGGGTTAGCCAAAGCCCTGAAGCAGGATGCTTTACGACCTCAACCACCGCAAGTAATAGCGCCAGTAACCCCACCATCACATTTTGCAACTGAAAAATCAGAAACATTGTAATTTGGGTAATGACTTTTATTTTTCATTTTTTATTCAGAAATGTCTTTTCATTGAAGATGCAGTGGAAAGACGTGGATGAATATTTTCTTTTTGTTCTCTAACTCCCTGAGGATTGTATGGCAACAGATAATCCAAGAGCGGTTGATGATTCTACATTAGCGAATAAAGATCATTTGAATCGTGTGGTCTTTTATGTTTCAGCTCTACTTATTTTAACATTTGCACTTGTTACGATTTTTTTTAACGATTTTGCCAACCACTTGCTGAATGTAGTGCTGGCATGGGTCAGTGATAAATTTAGCTGGTACTATTTGTTAGCAGCGACACTTTATCTGGTCTTTGTGGTCTTTATTGCCTGTTCCCGTTATGGCGATATTAAGCTCGGCCCAAAACATTCGAAGCCTGAGTTCAGTCTACTGAGCTGGTCAGCCATGCTGTTTGCGGCAGGGATCGGGACAGACTTGATGTTCTTCTCGGTTGCAGAGCCGCTCTCCCACTATATGAATCCTCCTGTTGGCGAAGGTCAGACCTTTGAGGCGGCTCGTCAGGGGATGGTGTGGACACTGTTCCACTATGGTTTAACTGGTTGGGGCATGTATGCACTGGTCGGGATGGCGTTAGGTTACTTTAGTTACCGCTATAATCTGCCACTGACCATCCGTTCAGCGTTATATCCGATTTTTGGTAATAAAATTGATGGCCCGATTGGCCATACCGTCGATACTGCCGCCGTCATTGGTACCATTTTTGGTATCGCGACCACCTGTGGTATCGCGGTGGTACAGATCAATTATGGTCTGCATGTACTGTTTGGCTTACCAGAGAACCTGTGGATTCAGATTGCCCTGATTGGGCTTGCGGTAATTGTCACCATTATTTCAGTGACAGCAGGGGTCAATAAAGGCATTAAGATTTTATCTGAAATCAATATTTATGCTGCAATTGGCTTGATGTTGTTTGTATTGTTCCTCGGTAATACCGAATTCCTGCTTAATGCACTGGTACAAAACTTTGGCGATTATATTAGTCGTTTCCCGAGTCTGGCACTGGAAAGCTTTGCCTTTGACCGTCCAAAAGACTGGATGAATAGCTGGACCTTGTTCTTTTGGGCATGGTGGGTGGCTTGGTCTCCATTTGTTGGTCTGTTCCTAGCGCGTATTTCCCGTGGTCGTACCATCCGTGAATTTGTCTGCGGTACCTTGATCATTCCATTATTGTTCACCATTACTTGGTTATCTATTTTTGGTAATAGTGCCTTACATAGCGTGATTTTTGATGGAAATACGGCACTGGCACAAACGGTATTGACCGATCCAGCGCATGGTTTCTATGACTTGCTGGCTCAATATCCGGGCTTTGCCTTTATTGCGGGTATTGCCACCATTACGGGTTTACTGTTCTATGTGACTTCAGCGGATTCTGGCGCTTTGGTACTGGGTAACTTCACTACCAAATTTTCCAATGTCGATAATGATGCACCGCGTTGGTTGCGTATCTTCTGGGCCACTGCAATTGGCTTATTGACGGTTGCCATGCTGATGGCAAACGGAATTACCGCCTTGCAAAGTGCCACGGTCATTATGGGATTGCCGTTTAGTTTTGTCATGTTGCTGGTGATGGCAGGTCTGTATAAATCCTTGCGTTTAGAAGATTATCGTAAAGCCAGTCGCAGTCTGAATGCGGCACCTGTGGTGGGTAACGTTGATATTCTAAACTGGAAACAGCGTTTGTCTCGCGTTATGCATCATCCTGGCAGTAGCGAAACCCAACGTATGCTCGACAGCGTGTGTAAACCTGCCGTTCAGACTGTTGCAGATGAGCTGGTCAAGCGTGGCATGAGTGTCGAAGTTACGCAAGGTGAAGTGGAAGAGAGTGATACGCTGTATCATCTTGATCTCACCATTTACATCGAAGAAGAGCATAACTTCGTTTACCAGATCTGGCCTGTGCGTTATATCGCGCCGACCTTTAGTGAGCGTGGCAAACGTGGTAAGCAACATTACTATCGTTTAGAAACGTTCCTGTATGAAGGTTCGCAGGATAATGACTTGGTGGGATACACCAAAGAACAGGTGATTAATGACATTCTCGATAAGTATGAACGTCACATGACTTTCTTGCATATCAACCGCATTAGTCCCGGAAACCGTCCTTTGTATCCCGACTCGCAAGATTAATATTCGCAATAAAAAAACCTCACGTCATGTGAGGTTTTTTTATTGGATGGCTTTTATAAAGCGCCGTGTTGTTGCCAAGTTTCACCTGTTTCATAAGGCGCATATTTTTGTTTTAGTTCATGTAGGGACTGGCTTTGATAGAGCGCAAAAATAATCATGATCAGGAATAAACCCACCAGTTTAATCAGACGTTTATTCTTATATTCATCGGAATATAAATGGAAAATACAATAGAAGGCGACAATCAGATAAGTGCAAAACAGTGAGTTAAGCACCAGATAAATCAATAAGGCTGCCGTCACAACGGTGGCAATTCGGTTTTTTAAGATGGTTGGACGAAGGCTGAGTACATTTAAGATCAGTAAGCCAAAAGAGGTCCAGAAAAGATAAGCGCTGCCGCCAATAATCACGATATAGATGGATTGCAGGCACAAAAGTACCAGCCATACAAAAATGGAAACGATAATGAACCTAGATGCACCAGAGGATGCGGGCAAAGTGTGTTTCATATGACTTACATTGATTTTTCTAAACAGCGATATAAAAGAATTTAAAAACGAAATTTAAATAACGCTTTGCTTCTGACACTGGTTAAAGCCACGCAGAGCAAAGAAAGCGTGCCGCCGATCAACATTGCTGGAACCACACTGAAAAAGCGTGTCATCACACTGGACTGCAATGCGCCTAGCTCATTACTAGACGTGACAAAGATGCCATTAATGGCAGCAATACGTCCAAGCATGTCCTTGGGGGGAATAAGTTGCAGTATGGTTTGACGAATGACAATGTTGATACTGTCACAAGCTCCCATAATAATGAGAACTGCGACAGAAAAATAGAGGTGTCTGGTAACAGCAAATAACAATGTGCAACAACCAAATCCTGCAACGGCCATTAGCATGATCTGCCAAGGTCTATGTTTGGGTGGATAACGAACTAGAATCATCATCATAATCAGGCCGCCAAACGCAGGCGCAGCACGCAATAGCCCGAAACCGTCAGCGCCGATATGCAACACATCCTGCGCAAAAATCGGTAGCAGGGCAATGATGCCACCAAAAAATACCGAGCCAAGATCGAGAAACATGGCCCAGAAAATAATTTTAGTTTTAAAAATAAATTGCAGTGCCTGTTGCAGGCTTTTAGCAATCGATTCGGTTTGAAGCTGTGGAAATTGTCTTTTTTGTAAGCGCCAGAGTGCCACGCTACCTGTCATAAATAATCCGACAATAACAGCAAAGGTAATATCTAGATCAAGATGCGCCAGCAAAAAACCACCGATCACGGGAGCAAGGATACCGCAGGCTTGCCAGCACATGCTGGTCCATGTTGCGGCATTGGTATAAAGATGTTCGGGCACGACAAAAGGTCGTAATGAGTTAAAGCACGGACTATAAATGCCGCGAATGCAGCCAAATAGAAATAAAAGACTAAAGGTCGAAATCAGTAAGACGGTGGTTGTGATTTTGTCCGACTGAAACAGATCGAAACAGAGCCATAAAGCGATGGAAAGGGGAATGGCAATACTAAAGCTGATCTGCAAAATACGCTGGCGATTAAAACGGTCAGCAATATAACCGCCCCATAAAGAGAGCGCCAAAAAGGGTAAGAAATCCATGATCCCAACTAGACCGAGGATGAGTGGATTCTTGGTAATTTGATAAAGATGAAAGGCAATCAGCACTTCCTGAATCAAAACCGCAAAGGTTAAGCAGCATTGATTGATGGTCAATAACTTGAAATCACGACAGGTAAATGCGGCAAAAGCTGAGGGGCTTACATCGGAAGGCATAGATTTAAAAAGGCACAGAAAAAATAAAACAAAAAAGGGAAGAGCCGAAACTCCTCCCTTTTGAACTCATTCCTAAGCAGAATTACTGAGCAACAGCTTCAGCTTTTTCGACTTTTTTCGCAGGAACCAAGTTTGCAGGTGTCGTATAGTTCAAGCCAAGTGTTGAGCTTGAATAATGACGGATTTGATCAAGCAATGCTGGATCATTGGCAAGGTCTTGACCATAAGAACGGACAATCTCGTGCAATTTATCATTCCACACACCTTTGGTTTGCTCTGGGAATGCTTTTTCAAGCAAGTTAAGCATGATGTAAGGTGAAGTAGATGCACCCGGAGAAGCACCCAACAACGCCGTTACAGACTTGTCTTTAGATGCAAAGATTTCTGTACCGAATTGCAATTTAGCTGGTTTGCCCGGTTCTTTCTTGATGATCTGAACACGTTGACCACCTTGTTGTAGATGCCAGTCTTTTGGATCTGCTTCAGGATAGTATTTTTTCAACTCGTTGAAACGGTCAGCATCCGACATCAATACCTGACTTACGAGATACTGTACAAGGTCAGCATTTTGTAGACCAATTGCAGCCATAGGCAACACGTTGTTCTTGTTGGTCGATGCAAGCAAATCAAGTTGTGAACCATTTTTCAGGAACTTGTTTGAATAGGTTGCGAATGGGCCAAACAATACATATTTTTTACCGTCGATATAACGGGTATCAATATGTGGAACAGACATTGGAGGCGCACCAAGATCAGCACGGCCATACACTTTAGCTGTGTGTTTTGCAGTTACCGCTGGATTGTCGGTTACAAGGAACTCACCACCTACAGGGAAGCCTGCATATTGTTGAGCTTCTGGAAGACCAGTCATTTGCAATAATTTGATTGCAGCACCGCCCGCACCAATAAACACAAAACGCGTTTTTACATGATCAACTTTGCCAGATTTCACATCTTTGAAAGCGACAGACCAAGTATTGTCGTCATTTTTGCTAATGCCAGTGACTTCTGTTGAAGTGCTTAGCTTGAAGTTTGGACTCTTTTCGAGGTTGCCAATCAACTGTTTGGTGATTGCACCGTAGTTCACGTCAGAACCTACGTCCATACGCGTTGCAGCAACTTTTTGTTGAGGATCACGACCGTCCATCACCAATGGAGCCCATTGTTGAATTTCAGCTTTGTCTTCACTCAATTTCATGCCAGCGAATAATGGATGTTGAACCATGGCAGCATAACGCTTTTCCATAAAGTTCACATTGTCGCCCCAGACAAACGCAATATGCGGTACTGGGTTGATGAATGTATTTGGAGTTTCAAGCACACCTTGTTTGACTTGGTAAGCCCAGAACTGTTTTGCAATTTCGAACTGGCTTGCCACGTTAATGGCTTTAGAAATGTCCATTTTACCGTCTTTTTCTTCGGTATAGTTCATTTCCATAAAGCCAGAGTGACCTGTACCCGCATTGTTAAAACCGTTTGAACTTTCTTGTGCAACAGCATCAAGACGTTCATACATGCGGATGTTCCAGTCTGGTTGTAATTCGTTGAGGTAAGTACCTAAAGTGGCACTCATGATCCCGCCGCCGATGAGTACAACATCGACAGTCGGCTCGTCATTTGCAGTTTTAATTGCCTTAGACGCAACTGGTCTAAAAAGAAAGGCAATTGCAATAATAATTAGTACTACGAGCAGTACTAATAAATATTTCCAAAATTTTTTCATTCAATTTACCTTAAAATTAAATGACGCTCTATATGACAAACGATATAGAGAGAAAGAATTTAAATGATGATACAGACGCAATAAAGGCACATCAGTCAAGGGATGGCCTTGAAACAGACGTTGGAGGAGTTAGTTCATGAATTTTACTTTAAATTAGACAGTGTTTTGGTTAACGAATGTTTCAAAGTGTACTAATCAAGTCGCTTTTAATTATTTTATGTATTTGTATTGTGTGAAGTGGTGGAAAATCTCCCGTTTATGGTTTAGAGAAGTGTGTCACATTTTAACCAAATATAACGTTAATAAATTGGTTCTGGTGAAAAAAGCGGATTGGCACTGCCTTTTGTTCAGGGCTGGTTTATGCTTTTGAAAATTAGAAGAGCAAATGGAAGTTATAAAGTGAAATTAAGACAGCTCTGCCAGCAAGATCAGCAAAACTGGATGTCATTATGGCAAGGATACCAAGCTTTTTATCAGGTTGAGATCGATCCTCAAATTACAGAAAAAACATTTTCTCGTTTACTTGATCCTGATGAAGCGATGTACTGTCTGGTTATTGAAGAACAAGAGAAGCTGATTGGTTTTGTGCATTTTATTTTTCATCGGAGTACATGGACGATAGGCGAATATTGCTATTTACAGGATTTATTTGTTGCACCGAATGCGCGGGTAAAAGGTTTGGGGCGCAAATTGATTGAAGCCGTTTATGAAAAAGCGGCTGAAAGACAATGTTCGCGTGTCTACTGGTTAACGCATGAAAGTAATGAGCAGGCCAGAAGGCTTTATGACAACATTGCTATAAATGCTGGTTTTATCCAATATCGAAAAAATCTGGAATAGTTTTTGAGAACTTCAATCTATCAAAGCATTTACATGCCTGCCTTTATCACTAGTTATTAGCGATGAAGGCAGGGCTGTTAAAATAATTAATAAAGGAATACTAGATATAAATTTAAATATTTTATGCTATATATTAATCAATTTGAAGCATTGAGTAATTCATATAGTCCTATCTCAGAAGAATTATTTAGTATAACTCTCTTATCATGTGTTTCATATATTAACTCTAGCTGTCCTTTTTCTTCATCAATAATTCTAGAACCGTCTAATACAGTTAAAACACCAAATAAAACTTCATGTGCAGTTAATTCAATTATACTATTAATTTTAGTAATATCATCTTCCTCTAAAGAATTATACCATTCAGACAGTAATTTTATCTGGGGTAAAATACGTCTACCAAGTGGTTCCTTTAACTGACTAATAACATCGCTTACTGCTGCATCTCTAACATGCAGCTTAAGTCCGTCAACAAATTCTTCATTGTTCATACTTATTTACTAACTTCAGTAAATGCTGTTAGATACATTTTCTTATTCATTTCAATTAACTTAATTAAAGAGCGATTTGGGGTACTTGTATAATTACGCATATCCATAATATCTTTTACAAGTAAGCTTCTTGGAGAGCCTGTGTATCCCATTTAAACTTACTTACAGCGGTAACTGCCCATTTTCACCATAATGGATGGCCCTGTAATCGCCCTTACAGCAGCTCCATTTTCCTACAAGTTAAAAAAGAGGAGATTTGATCTCCTCTTTTTTAACTGGATAAGTTTTAAGAATTGATAAAGCTGCTATGAATAAATCTTTTAATCATTCCAGTAAGTATCAAATGTTTCTTTAATAGCAGATTCATCCTGCAGATATTCATCAGGTGATATTTTTAAACCAACACCACTTAAATATATTACTGCATCCCATAGAAGGTCCTCTTTAGTAATAGGGTCAAAAAATAATTCGTTGCTATCTAATGCATTCATCCTAACCCTTGCCCATTCTTCAGCATCATCTCGACTAATTTTATGATTTAATAAATCATTAAATACTTGCTGTATATCTAATAAAGATATTTTCATCTTACCATTTCCCAGTATATTTCCCATTACGATCAAACAAATAATGTGTTTTAGTCCCATTATTAAACTCTGGACGTACTTGTCTAATATTACCAGAACTATCAAGTGTTTCATGCCATGTCCGCTTCTGCCCAGTAATAGGATTCCACTCCCTTACGGTACGCCAACCAGTCATTTCTCCTGCTTTTCGAGGAGATATACTTTCACCATAATATCTGATTTTCCCATTTTCTAACTGCTTAACTCCTCCTTGTCCATACTTTTCAGTTTGACGTAAATGGTCTTTCAAATTTGCAGCCATCTTACTGCTAAAAGAAGAAAGTTCAGTGGTTTGGCTAGCAACTATACCTACTCCTTTTTTAGTAATATTAGATGGGCCTGTAAATGCCATCGCAGCAGCGCCACCAATATAGGCTCCTGCTGAGTTTCCATCAAAACCAGTACCACCATAATACCAATTATTAAAATTAGTCCATAATCCAAAAGTTAAACCATCGTTAATAGCATAGCTAGTGTTGTATGCAAAATTGTAAAGAGAATTGGAGAATTCTAATCCATTTGGGTCGACATTCATCACTGGATTTGATCCAGCATAGATATAAGGATTACTCCCACCTTCTAATCCAATTGGGTCTGGCTGCATATACCGTCCCAATTCAGGGTTGTAGTAACGGTTATGGTTATAAAACAAACCACTATGAATATCATAGTATTGGCCTGGGAAACGCAGGTTAAATTTCACCAACTCAATATTTGGAGGAGCAACACCAAATGCTGTACTATCCCATGCCCACACTACAGAATCATTACTTGGATCAATTAAACGACGTGGTGTATTTTGCGCATCATTAACAATATAGTAGAGCTTCGCTGATGCACCAGAACCCATGATCACAGCTATCGGTTTATCATCTAACCAAATATACTCAACTAGAGCTGTGCCATTGCTATCATATTCCCCAATCAGATGGCTTTCTTCATCATAAACAAATTGTCTTACTGTACTAACTAGCCACGGTCCTCCATTACTTCCTGTATTATCTCCTAATAAGGTACGCTCATTTTTGTGGTTATAACGCATATCCCACTCTTTGCCATTGTTACCTCTTTCCCAAGCCAAGCGACCAGCTCCATCATAACTTTGAGCCGTGCTATATCTACCAATCAATTCACCCGTATTACCTATTGGATTATAGTAACTCAGTGGTTCATTCACACCATTCTTAATTAATGAGTTTAAACGATTGCCGTTATAACCATAATCTACTGTAGATGCTGCTTGCTGATGTGTACCTATTGCTCTTAGAGTTTTACGATTGCCATTATTGTCATAGCTATACGTTATATTATAAATTTGTGAGCCATTTGCAGAACGCGTTTCACTATTTAGATAACCTGCCGGATGATAATCAAAGTCATCAACTTTACTAAAATCAATTGTTTTCTTACGAATCCGCCCATCTCGATCATAACCATAGAGTAAATCAAAATTACTATTATTATTACGATCACGATTGACTACAAATATAACCAAATCATTTAACGCGGGATCATTTGCCCAATAGTAACGACCTCCATTCCCCCAACTCCAACCAATCATTTCTCCTGCTGGATTAAAGTTAATGTTATTAATGAGTGTTGTATTAGCTACATCCACACTTATTAAATGTCCAGTATTCCCTATGTCATACTTATAATTAATTTTCCGTCCTGAAGGTAGGGTGATGCTATTTCGTTTTCCTCCAATACTATAACCATAGCTAATTGTCAGAGGTTTTAAGACTGGTGCTCCCCATTTGTTTAATTGGGTCTTACTAATAGGGCGATCATATAGATCGTAACTATAGCTAGTATTAACTCCCATATCTGCACTAGTGGTTACCTTATCTAATCGACCAAAACGACTTTGATCATAACTATAAATATAATCAAACATGGCATTAAAAGGTGCAGGACCAGCAGAGGGTGAGCAAATCTTATGTCCAACTCGTTCCAATGCATCAATTTCTGCATCTGGCATATCACAACGTCGAGCTTCATCATCTCCTCGAGTAATGCGGTTGATCAGATCAGCTTCATTAAGATAATAACCCGTAAAACCAAAATCTTTATTCCTTTCATTGATTAAAGCATTACCGTTTCTATAGTTTAGTGGAAAGGAGCCACTACCAACTGCATCGGTTGCACTAATCACATTATCTAGCGCATCATAATTCGTACGGTTGTAATTTCCTGCTTTATCTATATGGGCAGTATTTCGGTTGAGAGCATCATATTCCCATCGTTCAATCAAGCCTTCAGATGTTTGGTTTTGGAGTAGATTGCCATTTAAATCATAGAATTTGTTTATCCAAAACCAATCACCATTCACTCCTGATTGAGTCCGAGCGATTCGTCCATTGCTATCTAGGTTTTGATAACTTGCTTTAACAAGTTTACTTTTACTGCTATCCCATAGTTCTTCCGCCTGAATAATACCATTACCAAAATACTTTATTGTACGTATACCACCATCTGGATATTTTGTTTGTATTACATGACCGAGTACATCATAATCATATATTGTAAGTTCTCCATCTGGACTTGTTTCATTAATTAAACGTTTCAGTTCATCATATTTGTATAACCATGTTTGTCCTGTAATATTACCCGTAGTACTTCCACTGCCATAAATTTTTTGTTGAACTGTTCCATCTAGATTATAAAAAAATTGATCGACTAATCCATTTGGATAAGTGATACGTTCTGGCTGGCCAAAAGAGTTATAGTTTAAGTAGCTTGTTTTTCTTTCAACTCCTTTAACCACTTGTGACTCAGATTCCTTATTACCATAGTTATCATAGGTATAAGTAATCTGATCTATGGTTCCGTTACGAGGGCCATTAATGCTTTTTACCAAACCATTTGGATAGTAGGTATATTGCGTTGTTTTATTCACACTTACTGCTTGTGTTGAGCTTAGAACAGATTCTGTAATTTGCCCTAGAGCATTTATGGTATTTGTTTGTGTGATATCTCCTTTTTTAATGGTGCTTGGAATATCAAAATCAGTAGTATATGTTGCAATTGTTGTCCGTGCACTATTTGAGCCTACAGCCTCAGCATAGTTGGTTACTCTATTTTTATTGTCATAATAGAATTCAGTTCGATTATTGTGTTTATCAATAACGCGGGCTAGCTGACGTATGTCTTTCCTAAATAATAAGTTCTTAATCGATTTATCATTATAAGTCAAACAACTTGGACTAGTCGATGTGGCAATATAAGCAATTGCTGGCCCATCATTATTTGTACCATTTTCAACTTCAAATGTTTCCGCAGCTAATGGGTTATTAGGTGATGAGGGGGGAGAAAGGGTTAAAGTTGCTCTTTGGTAGTAAGGTTGTCCATTTAAAAACTGAGCGTAATCTTCTGTAAATTTCAAGACTCCATAGTCTTTTGATCTATCAGTATAGCTTGCTATGGAGTTCTCTGTTGCCTCCCAAGTTCTTAATAATGTTCCTTGTCTTGAGTATTGCGAAAGAATTGGAATTGTTACACCAGGATCTTTCCTCTCTTTATCAACATATAAACCTTTGTGAACATAGTTTTTATTATAGTTATAAACTTCTGCTCCATTTTTAGTAGAAACTGCTTGGGTTAAAATAATGCCATCTTGATTTATTCCTTGCATTTGGTATTGAAAGGATTCGTAGTTATAATTGACAGTTTGCTGGTTTAATGGATTCGAGTTTGTAGTGACACTAGAAATTTGTCCTCTTAACTTTTGTCCTAGAACTGAGGTATCTGATCCATCAAGATTGATGTAATTAATCTTGAGTTTATTGCCTAGGTTATCTGAGATATCGGAAATTATACGAATAATTTCCTTGCCTTTAACATAAGAAGTATAAGTTAGGTCTATAATTTTGTTGCCAGGATATTTAATTTTTGTAATATAAAAATTTTCGGTTAGATTTCTAGAACCAGATAAGGCTTTAAATGTATATTCAATACCTTTTCTTTTAATTGTAATATTTGTGCCATCATCATCACTAACACTAAACTCGACATCTGGGCTTGGATTGGTGTCATTGACATTACTGATTACCTTATGTGTCCCATTAGGCTGTTTTCGAAGGGTAATTGGATAGTTTTCTCCGGGTAAACTCAAAATATATAGACGATAGATATTATATTGAGCATTACCGAATGTTGTTAACTTATAATCATAATTGTGGCTCCAACCTATTCCTAATAAAGCTCTATTTTCTAGATAAGATGCTGCAAATGCCGAATCTAGGGATTTACCATCACCTATTCTAAATTCTGGCCTGTAGCCTAACTGTAAAGAAGTATTGTACGATCTAGAAAAGGGAAGTACACCTTGAATATCAGTACTGTTTAACTCTATTTGTCTAGAAGTTGCATTAATCCCAATTAAACATGAGTTTATAGGTTTGTTTGCGACGCTTAAAGTCGATTGTTCATAAGTTTCACCAGAATTTGTTATTAAAGCATGTGCTGATACAACGCAACATGAAAATATCAAAGTCACTAATATTTTATTAAGTTTCATAGTTTCCTACTAAAATAGTTGAAAATGGTGTTGTTGCATATATGTATCTTGAAAAGCTTATTCAATTATATAATTTCTATATCAATAAGCCTATGCTTGAAGAATAATGTACAACTAATTTATTTTCTTATAATGGAGTTCTTATTAATCGTTGTCTCTTGATTGAAATTCTATTTCGAGGATCTTCACGCATAGTCACGGGGTGGTGGAGTTTCTAAATTTTATGTTGTTGCTTTAACTAGTAATAAAGATATAAGGATGCCCTAATTGCCAAAAAGAATTAACAAAGTTCAGAATTATTTTCAAATCTTTTATGAGGCAACAGATTGTAATTTAATAAATTTAAGTTTATGCGACATGAGGAAGCTAACAAAGCATAATTAAATTTATTTACGTCATAAAAAAACCGCCAATTTATGGCGGTTTTTTATCCATGACAACTTATGTGTCGCTCAATGACATGTTATGCGTCGCAAATGACAACTTATGTGTCGCGTGACGCATAACGTTGAACGACACATCAGTTGTCATTTTGCAATATGTAAAATTAATAACTTACAACTCACAACGACATTCAATGACAACTTTAAACGACATGACCGTTGTCATTTTTGGTCGTGAACGACGCAACAGTTGTCATTTTAATTTTTTTGCTTTAATGCAAATTCAATAAGTTCTAATTGGTATTTGTAGCGTTGGATTTGATAGTTGACAATCATTGCACCTAAAGCAATTCCTGTTAGAAAAGCTGTACCATACAGCAGCAAGGTTTGGACTATGTCCCCATTAGTTAATGAAAATGAAACAGATGGTGTTTTTGACAATTCTTTCCATACAGACCAACCTAACCCTATTAATGAAAACACAGCATATTTGTCCGAGTTTCCAATAAATGTAGAAATTCTATTACTGAGTCGGGAGCATTTTAACTGAAGCCAATCTTGCACTTCTAAAAGAGTTTCTTTTTTGTACTTGATTAATGATTCAATTGCTTTTTTATCATGTTCAATTTCAAGTATCAACCAATCAAAACTTCGCGATTTAAATTTAAATATTGATACTAAGCCAACGCATATATCGATAATGATATACATCGTTGGTATAAACATAGTTAACAAAGCAAACCATATAGCAATTTCTCTTCCTTGATCCGTAAAGGGAGATGTCTTATGCCATACAGCCAGTATAACTAATATTAAAAACAAGATTCCTGTAATAGCAGTCATGTATTTATAGCCTCGTCTGGTAAGGCTTTCTAAATACGTTTCTCTGTTCTTTGCTGGCAATGGTTCAAGTTGATTTAACTGTACTAAAAGGGGCTTTATTTCTTGCATAGTTTTCCTCAAATAGATAATTTATTTGTAAATTAAGTAGGTTAATTCCTTGTCATTTAATTTAAGTCATTAGTTTTATTTATGGGATAGAAAAAGTTAGAGATGCGTCATTTTATGTCGTAAAATTACTAGCCTAAATAACTTTTACATCATGTTGGTAAGAAGTCTGCTAAGTAGTTTTAACTTTAAAGTCTGGCTTTAATAACTTGAAATCATTATATTTTATTCATTATATTCAAAGCTTGATTTGTGCTGTCTCATTAAGTGAAATATCTATACCTTTAACTAGGGGGTGTGGATATTTTAAAAATAACTGTATGAATTTTAAATAAAAAATCACCATTTTTATTGTGTGTTCTGATGAGTAAGTCATTTATAACCATTGGTATCAAAAGTGATTGTTCTCATTGGTTGAAATTCACACGGCAAATATCAACGCGCCCTAATCTATGTTTAAAAACTTTTTCTATTTAAATAACGGACAATCCATATGAAGCGGCAACTAGGTATTTTTACTACAGATCAAATAAACAAATCAGGCTTCAGAATTACCGCAAGTGCATTGATGAGTGCAGAGGAAAGCCACCATTCTAAAAGGCTTATTACAGGTCTTCCGGCTGGACTACCAGTTCACATACAACATGATATGCACCGCCCCTATGGATGGAGTCAAGTTCTTGGTCTCTTTATTGATAGCAATATGGTTCGGGTCGTTGGAGTAATCGAAGAGGCCGAAACTGAACAAGAGAAAATTCAGTTAATGCAGTTAGCTTCTCATTTTTGGGAATCACATCACAACAAAGTGAGTGATACTTTAAAAAATGATTTATTAGAAAGAGCTAACTTATCAGAGCTTGATGAGTCCGATAAGTTTCTTAAGATGGAGGCATATGTACTATCTCGCAAAAATATTGCATCATCGCTCTATCCTGAACTCTTTAATATCTCAAGCGATTTTGTAGACAAAGATGGCTTAACAGATTACAAAATATTGTGTCAGAGAATGAAGCAAGTTCAACCAGGGGTTTTTCTTGATAATAAGCATAATCTATTGATATTTGCACATAGGTTTTTTAGACGTAGTCTGTCACATAGAAATAAATTTAATGAATACTTTCTTTCAAGTTTTGATAAAACAGTAGTAGAGAGTCCTCATTTAGTTCCTCGACTACGTCTTGATCCAGATCTTATTGGTCATCCTGATACTGCCACCAATTTATTAGAGTTGGAATATTGGTGGGGACCACATTTTAATGATGATATTTCATCAATACCGAATGGTGTAACTGAACATAAAGCATCTGATAGAACAAGATATTTTGAGGGTATTGATAGGACTCAAATTTGGTGGAAATCACCTGAAACACGCTTAAATTCAAATGTAGAGGATAGGTATCGCACCTTTGAAATTGAAGAGCTAATTGAGAATTTATCTGGTGGGCTTCCAGATGAGAATTATGGATGTCGTTATGCACATGCAGAATACTCTATCGGTACTTCAGCTATTACTCATTTTGATGGCGCTATCCGAGCCTATCCTCAAGATGAGTATTTAGAAAGAATTGATTTAGCGATAGACCAAGCTGGAAAGCACTCTGACTACACGAAATTGTTCAGATTTGATGGATTTATGACAGTTGATCTTTGGAAGCGATTATTAAGTGATTATTTTAAAGGGAATCCATTAATTCCAGAATATCTTGGTATTGCTCAAGATGATACAGAAATAGAGTTGGAAGAGACTACAAATGAAGATATTTCAATAACTGATATTGAAGAGCCTATACTAGAAAGTGAATTAGTTGTATTTATTAGTATTACAAACAATGATTCTCCCAAAGAATCTTATATTGAGCCGTCGGCAATAGTATTACCGAATGAGCGACTCTTACGAATAATAGAAACTGGATGCGGTGCTATTGATAAATTCATTCGTAGTAAATTTGACATTACAAATATAACTTCAATTGCGTTTGATGATGGAATATTAAATCTGGCAAAAGTAACTTTCGGAGCTACTAGTAACCTTTCTATTGAGATGCAAGATTTTCTTTCAGGGTTTTCTAATTCTTTACTTTACGATATTGAGCATAATGGATTACAACAAATAGTAGTTCCTATTAGCTGGGTTAATAACAATTTGTTGATAAATCTAAGTATCAAAGGTTCAGCTAAGCAGGTTTACCAATTATTGGTTAAATTATCTACAATCATAGACCCACTAAAGCCTGCATCAGAATGGATAGAAAACTTAGCGAGTATGATTAAAGTATTAGTACCTATTTCCACAGCTAATCCTGATTTGAATGGAGTACTTCAAGGTCATTTAACTTATAAACGTACTGGTAGTGTTGAAATACGAATGAAACTGCCTGACCAACAGGTGAAAGGATTTCTTGATGAGAAGCCAGATTGGTTGCAGTAGTATAATGGTAGCCATGTCTGGACATGGTCAGTTAATTGCATCATTTATTCGTCTTGCCAAAATCTAACAATCTGGTATCTTAGATATTGGAGCTGATTGCCAAGGCTGTAAGTGACCTAAAAGACAGCAAATTGAACTACCTGCCAATTGCAGTTGATCTTTATTAACCCTGCTGGCAAGCGTAGTGATTTAAACACTTACCACTACCTTTAAAGCCCAGCATTGTTAAGACAGGATCGCTCCCATGAGTATTGACCTATCAAAATTGTGCGCAGATTTTCTGCGTCAAAATCATGCTCACCAATCTGTTGAGAAACTAAAAGCTTCACATGCTAGAGAGCTGGTTGCGGCATTTTTCGGGTATAAGAGCCATGCGGCACTTATGGCCGAAAAGAATTACCCACTGGTTCAGCTCGAAGAAGCATTAATATTCATTCCTGATATACCTTTAATGAATGACAGACGCTCGAAACTCAACGGTTTACCAAATGACCTTATTCAATCAATTGAGCTCGCTAAGCTTCTATCAGACATGCTTGCCAATGAAGGGCTATGCGGTGGAGATGTCTGGCTCTATGAAACATTGGAAACTTATATTATTGAAGTCTTATTACCCGATTGCCAATCTCTTATAGATGATGAGCTTTCTGGTGTAATGGCTGAGACTAATGCGGGATTTTTCGATACACCTTATTATGAGGATGTACAAATCGAAGATCGTGGTGACGAACTAGTCGCGATTGCCAAAACCCAGTATAAAGGCGAGCCACTGGATGATAAACCGTTTTGTGGCGATACTCTGGATATAGTTGTACAGGTGAAATTGCCCCGTATGGCTGGTAAGCGCGGTTTTTACGATTTCGAGCTTGAAGTTGGAGGCGGCATTAATGATGATTGGGTTGACCCAGAGCTACGGTATGGGATACGCCCTCAGAGCAGATTGGCAGCGGAGCTTGGCATAACAGATGAAGATCTTGAATTGCTGGAATGGTACACACTGGAAAATAGTAGTGATGATGGTTTGATCTATGGTTTTGTGTTGACCTTTGATAAAAGTTGTCCGCCTGAGATTTTGGAGAAGATCGAAGGATTATCAGATGATTTGACGATCCATGTTTCTGCAAATGCTTTTGATAGTCCATATTCGGATGAGCCAGATGAAAATATGCATTACGAGGTACCAAATATTTTTCCCGAAGATCAGTGGTTTTAAATGATTGGTAGCTTTCATATTGCAGAGAACATTGAGCAGTTCAAGAATAAGCGAGTTGAAATCTATGCTGTTCATAATTTTATTGCTGAAAGAAGGCATATTGGAAAAGATATCGAAACTCTCTTAGCTACTTGGTAATGACCAAGACGGTGAAGAGGAGTGAAGTCCAATTGAACGAAAACGTACGCTAAGCTAATAGGGGGCCGCCTGAGGACAGCGGTGGAGGTTGGCACTGGTGTTCAGGGCGTCATAACCGTTGTCATCGGCTTAAGCGTACGTTTTTTCCGAATTCTGAGAAGACTATACATTGATTGCAAAAGTAATTGGAACGATCGAACTGGGAACATGCCACTAGTATGAATCTTTATTACTCTGTTATAACAAGTCATTTCTAGAAGATAGAATGTATGTAAACGACGGATATTTTCTTAAAAGCCTGCTAAAGTATTATCTAGAGGTTAAATGAGATAAGCACATGAGCACTATTTTTGACCCTATTGTGTCTGAATTTGATAGTTCCGACCACGAAGCAGAATACAACGCATGGTTTAGAGCCAAAATAGAAAAAGCATCTGCTGACCCACGTCCAGCTGTGCCACATGACCAAGTCGTTGCACACCTAAAAAAGCGTCGTGAGGAACGTGAAGCAAATACTAATCGTTGAGTTCATACTTAATACTGTCTCATTTGATTGATGTTTAGATTAGATTCGCATCCAAATAATTACTTGGGTGCGAAGCCATCTTAACTTCTATAAAAAAGTTGGATTTCAGGTAGTGGTACTATCTTATGATGTATGAGATGAGGAAAATCTTAGTATCTGCCTAAATAATTGATTTAAATAGTATACTAGGTCAAGCTCTCACCATTTTTTTGCTGTTTAAGTAGTTTTAATACATCTTCTCTTCGATATAAATTTAAGGAATTTGATTCGCCAAAAGATATGGAATCAATTTTTCCTTGAGCTTTGAGATTAATGATGTGAGTGCGGTGCATACCCAAAAGCTTACTAGCTTCGATTGCTGTCATATATTCTTTTTGAAGAGCTTTTACTTGGTCTATATCGTCCGTCTTTACAAACTTCCAGTACACAAAATCATGCAGTTCTAGGTAGCCTGTTTTAATCCAATTAATATGTAACCAATTGATTGCACATCCTAATTCTTTTGCAGCATCCTCTAGAGCAATAAAGTCTTGACGATTGAGCTCTTCTATCAAAATAGATACAGAAGCCTTTTCTATTCTAATAACTGAGTGGCAGTGTTCATCTTTTTTTAAGATACCCTTTTGAACAAGTACAGCTACTTTTGATGGGCTAATATGTAATTTCGAACTTGTATGTCTTAATGAAAAATATAAAGTCGGATCTGATTCATAATGAACCATTTTTAATCTTTTTTTTGAGGGACGACCTGTATATGTTTCATAAATTTTGAGGTCATTGATCATTTCGGTGGTAATGCATTCAATATCAGTTTGTTGATAAAGGTTTGTTCTCAATCCATCAATGTGAGGACCTCCTACAGGCTCAATGCCAAAATGCTTTAGCTTATCGGCTAGATTTGTAGAATTAACATTCAGCTGGCGAGCTAAGGTTCCAACAGAAATATATTTTTTGCTAAATTCTTCTATGATTTCTGGTAGTGCTACATTTTTTACATGTCCATCCACTTTCTTTTTATCAAGCTTTAACCAACCTTTGACACCAAGGTCTCGAACTATTTCCTTATGAATTTGCAATTGGCCTGCAATTTCTGGAAGTGTGAGAAGATCGCCCTTTGCAACATTTTGTACACGTGGACATAGTAACGGTACTTTATGTGACTCATCTAACAGAAGCCGTTCAATATCAATACTACTAATATTTATAAGCCCTCTAGCATTTTTTATGGTGGCTAATTTTTCTTTTTGAATTAAGGTTTTCAATCTAGTATAGGAAATATCTAGAATGGTCCTTGTTTGATCCAAAGAAAAAAGCTGTTTTAGGTGATTTATTGCTGGTTGATTAACATGATTGCAATTGGCCAATATAGAATTTGCATATTCACGTAGTATTGAACTTTGTTTTTTAAAATAGACAGCCTGAATTTGAGGATGGGCTTTAGAAACTCTTGAATTAATGATATGGATAAGTGTTTTCTTAGATTGTTCGGGGTTTGTTAAGTATTCATATGCCATTTGAATACGTTGATGATCGGCATCGATATTATTAGATTTCCAGTCAAACTTTTCTAAAGCTAACCAATAATCTGATAGTTGATTAATAATTTTTTGATCACCATGGTATATGGTATCCATGAACCACTGTATTGCCTCAGAATTCTTTGAATAAGTTGGTAATATTCTTAAGTCATGTTCACAATTGAGACAAAAATTAATTCTATTTCGACTGATATTGAGTGCTTTTTTACATTTTGGACAGCAATCGTATAACTGTGTGCCATGTTTCAAACATACAGTGTAAGGGCGCAGTAACCAATGACGTCTCCAATAAGATTGTTCACTTAAACATTTAGGGCAGAAAGCATGAACATCTTTTCGAAAGAAGCTGTGCTTTAAAATAATTTTAGAATATTTTCTTGGCATAGCTTGAGTAGAGCCACTTAGTGCAAATGCTAGTGATGCATATTCATCAGATAAGCCTAGTAAATGAAGTAGTTTTCTAAATCGCTTTTGATGAGTTACATGACTACTGAGTGTTGTGGCAGGACTGCTTGACTGAATTTTACAAAGAGAATAAACACTAGAAAACCCATTGGCCTCGGCAGCTCTAATTAAAAGGCTGGCCGCACTTTCATCTGGATAGGGGATAGGTTTAATTAATAAAGAATAAGAATTCATAGAGCAATCCTCATCTGACTCGCCAAAATATTACGTGACATCTTGAAAGGATCACTTTTGGTCAAACTGACTTTAGCTGTCGTTCCCTGTAACCATGCATTGCTGAAATCATGAGTTGTAATGATTTCTCGATTATCTTTAAGGGCAAATAGCACACTATCTTTGATAAGTGTCATGATAAAGGCTGGATTGCCAGCAGTGGCAGCATAAAGTTGTGTAGTTATCAAGGGTGAGTTTAGACTTTGATCAAACGTGACTTCACATCTGGTTTTGATTTGATTTTCTACTTCAGCAAGAAATGGAAACATCGAGCCGTATGATGTAGATGAACCTATTGTCAGAGCATGCAAGGGATAGTGATATTGAAATCGTCGGGTTAGCTGTGAATCCATTTCTAATAAGGGAACAAACTGTGATAGACCAACCAAGCAGAAGCTAATTTGTGTCTCATTAACGATTGATTTAATCCAATCGCACACCACAATATTTAATTTAGTAGTTGTTTTTTGAAAACGGAAGAGGTGATGAAACTCATCTAGAAAAACCAGTTTAGTTTCACATTGGCGCAGTAAATGACACAGTCGCAACGAGATTTGAGTCGTATTTCCAGATGCTGGATTAGGATCTCCTAGTTCCTTGAGTAGCATACTGGCCACTGATTTGACTGATGCTGGAGATGGAACCTGAGCATAAAATGCAGGAATAATAGTTTTTTCATAACCCTCAACGATAGTTGTATAAGATGGCATTTGTTTGATAATGGCTCTACAAAGCAAAGTCTTACCATGACCACCGTCAGCGTGTAAAATACTGCCAATCGGCTCTTGGTAGGTCTGACTTTTTTGCATACATTCAGTGATGCCATGAAATGCGTGATTAAATTCTGGATGGCGTACAATAAAGCGATTAATGTGAGCAACTCGTTCAAGAATAGATATTGAATGATTCATCTTAGATCTCCATTGAAGAGAACGCTGTATAGCCATCGGTGGCTTGCTGTTCTTCCGCAACGATTGGAGATGGCTTGATTGGCATTGAAAGATTTTTAATTTCTTCAGGAAAATCTATTACTAGTTGGCGTAATTTGGGCTTTTTCCTCTGTAAATCTTCTTGGATCTTTTTCAGTAAATGCCAACGGGCAAGAAGGTTAGCCTTTTCACCTAAACGTCTAAGATCTGCCTGAGCCATCTGTTTTTTGATTTTTTGTGCTTCCTGATGGGCATACATGGTCAAACCCTGTGCATAACTAGGATTGGTGCATTCAGCTTTGATGAGATTAGTTGGATCATTCGGATCAACGATAAATACATGCCCTAAATCTATTTCATCAACAAGTACAATCACTTTGGTGAGCTTCTGTTGTTCAAAGGTTGCTAGAGCAGGGGAAAAATAATACAAGTAGTCGATTAAGACACGTCCCTTGTTAATGCTACGCTCGTAAGGTTTTCGGCATAGTACAGATGCCTCATCATCTGAAAGCGAAGTTGGCTTAACTATTTTTGTGGCACCTTCCCAATCAAGTATAGGTACACGATTGGTTTCAGAATGAATACGTGTGTGATAAATCTCATTGATCCATTGCTCCGCATATTTTTGAATATCTACAAGTGTCATTTTTGCATTTTTACTGGCGTTATAATCTCCTTTCGCTGTGGGGTTCGAGCAAGTTGTACCAGGTAATTTTTGGATTAAGTCTTCAGTTAATGTTCTAAAGAAGCTTTCAATATGCGGTTTATTATTTGGCGTGCCGATCTGTGATGGCGTAATGGTAATTTTTAAAGTTTCACATAGTCGAGCAAAAGAATTATTTTTGAACTCCACGCCATTGTCGGGGATAATTTGACTAGGAATCCCCCCAGGTAAGCCCTGATAAGATCGAGTGATCATATTCCTAATCACACATAACGTCGTTAGAGCACTTGGTGGATATAAACTAACGTAAATTCCAACGATGGCTCGGGTATAAACATCAATAGCACATGATAGGAATGGGCGGCCTAAAATGCCCCCTGTTGTACTATCAATAATAATGATATCCAGATAGTGAGTATCAATTTCGACTAAAGCCAATACAATTGGACTAATGATGGATTGTCCCGCAGCTTTTAACAATTTTTTTGCAGTACTTGATCCCTTTTTTGCGTTGATGACTACATAAGGATCTAAACGATTGATACGACGTTCAATCGTTCGTAAACAAGGGATTTTATGTGATGTCCAGCCATGTTCCATGGCTTTTCCAACAATAAACGCCAGTACATCTTTACCATCTCGCCGCTCTGAACAGAGGTAAATTTCTTGGATGGCTTGATGGATTAGACGTTCGATTTCTAAAGAAAATCGGAAATAATGATTCCCTGATTTTTTCTTTTCAAGAGACTCTGTACACTGATTACTTAATCGATATACTCGAATCCATCGTGCAACAGATCTAGGGCTTGGTGGTATCTGGTCTTGAATCTCTTTGGCAATCTGCTGAATTAATATCGTTAATGGTTGAACTGCGGTTGGGCGTGGTAGCTTAGATAGGGCGGCTTGTATATACCTAAATTTACGTATTTTTTTTGCTGTCATCTCAGGATTAACTAACAAATTTGATGTATTAAAATCATATTCAATCTGACCAGACTTATACCATTCTTCAAACTGATGATATGGAATTTGAAATATACGACCACCAGCGATCGCAGAATATCGGCATATGCCATGACCGATAAAGCTAATTTCAAACTGTGAACCGTGAAATAAAAAACGAGTACCAATACTGGGAATAGGAATGGAAGTATTCATAGATCTACTCCCAGCATAAGATGATTATTTTTGGCATTTTTGATTTGAATGATTTGATGGAAAAGCAAATAGTCTGCAAGTTGTGGAGACAATTGGTCTTTTTCTAAAATGCTATACGCTTGTTCTAGATCATCCAATTCATAGCGAATCAAAAGGTCTTGTGCCAATTCAATTTCAAGTGATGTCCAGTCCTGAAGATGGCCACGAGAATAAAGATGCAATAATTGTGTTAGGGATTGGCGTTGGGGTAATGTATTTGCATCAACTAACTTAAAAGGGATATTTATTGACGCCAAAATGGAAGCTAGTCTCTCAAAGCGTTGAAGACTTTCTAAGGATAGATGTTGAATGGATGGTTTAACCTCATGGACTTCAAAATCACCTTTTTGAGTACGAATCAGAAAGTCAGGATAAAGTTCCAAATTTTGTCCAATCGGAATTTTTAAGGCCTGTGTCCGATAAGATTCAACCGCAGGATGACTTTCTAGTTGTACAGCATAAGCCAATTCCAGAAAGCTTTCTAAAGCAACTGAACCACCAGCTTTACGGCTGGGAAAAAGAGAAGTTCGACGTTCTAAGCAGCCTTGATAAATACGACGCTGACCATGTAGTGTTCCAGCAATATTGGGTTTTTGATTAAATGCTGAATGGATCTGTTCAAAAATGAGTTGCTGTATATGTTGTTGTGTGTGGCTTATAGGATAAGACATATTATATCTCCATGTTTTTGAAGCATATGTATCCATAGAGTGTTGTTTTCTAGGGATAAATAAGCCCATCACACCTAAAAAGATAGATGTGAAAGACTTGACGTATGGTTCTACACAGAAGATACTAGGGGTCTGAGGTCTCTAGATTACCTTTGAGTAGTGTAGAACCAACGGATCCGAAAGGGTCCGTTTTTATTTCTGTATGTTTAATTTCCCATTATTTTTCCTCCTTGATTTTTTCAAAAGTAAAATCTGGTTCAATAATTCCATCTTTTAAACCGAGCATTACCGCTATTTCATGACTTTTGCCACGAATAGGTACTCTATTTGAGTTTAATACTTGATGAACTAGTTCAGGGGTGAATCCATTCTGACGAGCCCAATCCGCAATAGATAGACCTCGTTTCTGAAGTTCACTTCTTACTTCTTGAGATGTTCTCATCATGGAAAGATTACTTTATAACCATTAATAATCTAAAAATATAAGTATAGAAGCCAAAACTCAAGAATTATTTTATAAAAAATTATTATTTTTCAATATATTGTCTACTATATGAAAGTCACACATAATTTTTTATATCTATTCTCATTTAAAAATCAACACCTTAATTCTTGAGAAATTTATGACAAATGACAAAAAAGTATAAAATTTAAAGAAAAGATTGAGTATCCAATTTTTACACTAAGTCTAATTTCTTAGGCTTAAATATTAAGCAAAAGATGTTAAAAGGATTTAAATTCAAAAATGTGGAAAGTTATTTGATTTTTTTATAATTTTTTATAAACTATGGATAAATTAGTGAAATTAAAAAAGTATCTTGAAACCGTTTTGTAAAGTGATAATTCAATGGCTGAAGATGTTAAAAGTTCCCTACATGATGCTGTTCCTAGTTGGAATGGATTCAATTATCAAGGGAAAGTTGGATTGTATGTTTGCTTAAAAAATATTTTAGAAAAACTAACTAGCTCAGATATAAATTCTGTTGAATTTAATAATTTTCTTGATTCATATTCGATAGAATATGAATGGATAGAAGATTTTTCTATTAAAAATAATGAATCATATATTTCATTACATCAGGTTAAACATAAAGAAGGGACAAGCTTTAGTAGCCATATAAGTGCAATAGTAACTATATTAAATCGAAAGTTATGCAGATTGTCAGAAACAGATTTTATTAAATATATAAAATTGAATTATGATTATGCTGATTGTGTTGATGATGATGCAAAGAAAGAAAAAAAATACAAAGTTATAAAGGATAAGTTAGATGAAGTAATCCAAGCGGGATATTTGGATGCAGAATATAGATTAGTGAAAGACTGGAAAAGCGTTAAAAATGAAATTGAAAATATAGATAGGAGTGATTTAGAAAGATTACTAAATGACTTTGAGTCATTTACTAATAATGCCTTTAGTGCATCAAAAGTATATTTTCATACAGCTGAAAAAGTAACAAGTCCGAGAAATGAGTTGCATCTGTATGAAGGAATGCCTGATCACCATAAAAGTACTGTTAATGGACTAAAATCTCTCTCTACTTTAAATATTTTTTTAGGTTTCGATACACAAAATGAATACACTCTTGAAATGAGTGATTCAGAAATACTAAGTGAGATAGATTATTTAATTCTAGAGATTTTAAAAAAGACTCAACCTGATGAAACTTTTATAACTGATCAAATTTTATTATATCAAGCATTGTTGTTGAAGATAATAGATTCACATATTGTTAAAAGACATAAAAATATAAGAGATAAAAAAGATCAAGGAAAAGGATTTTTAGAGACTAGAGATGTAATTAAGTATTCAGAGTTTATTGCCCCATTAAAAATTCTATTTACAAAGCAAGACTCAGAGTACTGGGAAGGTTTTTGTATGAGAATTTTTGAGGATGCATGTCTTGAAGAAATTGAAAAAATAGAAAGTTTTATTAATAATGGGATAAATGTAGAGTTAAATAAAAACAAAAAAATTAAGTTGGAAAAATATAGATCTGTTGTATTTAATGGTGAAAAAATAGGATATGCTGATTTGTTTATTCGTCTTTCACCGCATATAAAAAAACGTAATGCATGTGCTTTTTTTTACAATGAAATCGCAAACAAAGATGTTGTTAGAGATACTTTTTTATATTTTATTCAAAGCATTAATAAGGAACACTCAGGTTTTATTATAAAAACTGGTGATAAAGTTTTTCATCCATCAACAATATCATTTGCTAATAAGCAAGAGGATGAGTGGGAGTATTATGTAACTAGGTGCCTACATGGGATACAAGAAAATAATATTAAATTTTTAGATGCAACTCATTTATTAGCCAAAACAGCAACTGAACATGTAATAACAAATAGATTTATAAAAGTGAATACATTGGTGGAGGCAATTTATGAGGGAGAAAATGTTGAATCAAAGAATGAAATTACAAACATTAATGGTGTTAGATTTATGTCATTAAAAGATGCTTTAAAGGAAATAAACGATGCTTGATTTGACTGGTGTTTTTAATAAATTAACTTTAGAGCATAATTTAAATTCATTTGTGGTTGATGAATTTAAGGTGGCAGATCATGTTTTAAAAAACATCACAGTTGTTAGTAATAATAATTTTGATTATATAGTTTTTTTAGAACTTGATTTTGATAAATTAAAATATATAAATAATGATATTCAGGTTGCTTTGGCAACAAATTTTAAAGACCATTTGTATGGTTTAGGTGAGAAAACTGAAATTACACATTTTTTCGAAAAAAATACTTATTTAGTAGTTTCTACTAAACACCCTGATGAAATACCAGATAAAGATTTGTTTAAAGAAGTGTCTGTTGTTGAGGAGGATTTATATTTTTTTAAAAAACAAATTATTTATTATAGTGCTAAAGAGTTTGAAAGTTTAAAAATAAACGACCTTAATTTAAATTTCACAGTTTATTTTAATGATGTTGTGTCGAATATTAGTAGATATGAGAAATACTTAAATGGTCAGGATGATGAGTATAAGTTCATAGTGAAATTATTTGAAAAGTTACCATTCATGAAGCTGGAAATCGAAGAGAAAGAATTGTTGAATTTAGATAAAATGATTGCAGATTCACTAAGTGAACAAGAATTAGAGATACTACCAGAGCTCTTACAGTTAACCAGTGATATTTCGATTAATAATTGGGTTAAAACTTTGGGGCATAAAAATGATTAAATTAGGTAGATTGAGTGTCGAAAATTTTAAGTCTTTCGAAGGGCTATATGAAATAGACTTTAGATCTACTGATTTATTTATTCTTGATGGTCCGAATGGTTTTGGTAAAACCACAGTATTTGATGCGATTGAACTTTGCATTACTGGTGAGATTGGCCGACTCATTAATACTGATAATAAACAAAAAAGTACACATTTACTTAAATATGACTTAAATAAACCTACCAATGTTTTTTTGGAGTTGGTATGTAATCAAGAAACAATATTAGTGATACATGCTTTAATTCCTAAAGAAACTACACAAGATAGTAATAAGCCGAAAAACTGTAAAGCTGATGTAAAATTTTTAAAAATTTGGCCAGAAGATAATGCAGATTTATTGAATCTTAATTATATCGATGATGTGTCTTTAGAAGGTGTTTTAAAAAACAATAACATAAAAGATACTTTTGATATTTTTAATTATATTCAACAGGAAGAAACATTTCACTTTTTAAAAACAAAAGAAAATGAGAGACATGATAAAATCAGCTATCTTTTTGGTACGAGCAATCAAACAAATGATAAGCAGATTTTAAATAAAGTAAAAAATCAACTCTCTGATTTGTTGAAAGAGCAGGATGAAGAAATAAGTAAACTCGAAGACGAAAATAAAATATTGGAGTCAGCTTTAACTTCTGATTTTAATAGTGGGTTGGAGGAGGGGATTAAACCGAGTGGTAAAATAAATCTAGATTTAAATTTAGATATAAATGATCATTTAAACAATATAAATGAATTAGTTTGGATTTTAAATAATTCTAATACATTTAAAAAAATTAAATTTGATCATGATATTAATTATATTTTGTTAAATAGAAGGAAACAAATCTCAGATATCATTAAAAGTGGTCATATAAGAAATTATGATAAAGTTTACAAAATTGAAAGACATATTCGTTGGATTGAGGAGCTTGCAAGAAAGATTGAAAAGCACAAAGAAATTATAAAAACCAATACTGATTCTATAGAATTAAATATTATTGATGCCTTTTCTAAACAATTTCCAAGAGTTGCACTCCAATACAAGTCTAGAATAGACTCTTATAAAGTTTTAAAAAGTAAAATATCTGGATTTCAAGATATAGTTGCTAAAATCATTAATTCGAGGAATAACTTAAAAAATCATTATGAAATGCATTTAAGTTTTGAAAATACAACTTCTAAATGTCCTTTTTGCGGGAATTATAAATCTTCTATATCTGATCTTTGGATTGCATATGATGAACAAACTATTTTTTTTGATGGGTTGAAAGATGAGGCTTTAGAGGAGCTTAATATTATAATAGATGCTCTAAATGATGGATTCATAAAAGAATGCAAGAGTAAGTCAATTTATTTTATAGAGAAATATGAACGATTTACTGATTTGTTGCCAGCATTAGGTGAACAATTAATCTCTAAAGATGATTGGCTTAGTATGGATAAATTAAGATTGTGGTTTGAAAATTCGAATGTAGATGTTGCTCAATTTACCAAATTAGACAGTTATAATTTTATTGGAGGAAATTTACCTGCCAAAGTTAATTCATTTATTTTGTATCTCAAGAGTTTAATTTCTTTGTCTGTTGCTAATAAGAGTTATTCTGATTATTTTTATATTATAAATAATTATAATATTTCAGAGAGTAATGGAGTTCTTATTAATAACTCTGGAAATAATATTGATGTTTTGGATCTTATTAAAGATATTAACTTCTTGAAATTTGAAAATTTAAAGTCAAAGTCAAGTGCTTTAAAAGAAAACTCTAGAAAAATTTTTGAACTAAAAGCTAAAAAATTAATTATAAATGAAAAATTTGAATTAGTAAGATCTATGTTTAATAAGTATAATAGTGCTATAAAAAAATATGAGTTAAATGTTGCTAAACAAATTGCGATACCCTTTCATATTTATAGTAGTAAAATATTACAAACTAGACCTGATGGGAATGGGGCATATCTACAGTCTGCTGAAAATTTACGTGAGTCTGGATATATTCGCTTTGTATCAAACTTAACACATGAACATGATGCTTGGAATACAATGAGCTCAGGTCAGTTATCGGGCATAATCCTATCTTTTACATTGGCTATGAATAAAGTATATCCTACTAAATTTGGTACTTTGCTGATTGATGATCCTGTGCAAACAATGGATGAAATTAATTTAGCTTCTTTTGTTCAACTTCTTAGAAATGAGTTTTTAAATTATCAAGTCGTGATTTCTACACATGAAAGACAAACTTCAAATTATTTTTCTTACAAATATCAAAACGGTAATATGGTCAAAGTCCTGAATTTAAAAAAGGAAAGATTAGTCGGATAAGTACTTTTATATTAATTTAGTTTTTAAAAATGGAGCTAACTTATATTTTAGGTTGGTTCCATTTTAAACAACTATTTTATGCATTTAAAGATGTATTCATGATAAATTTTAATTTATTTTTTAATAAGATAGAGTTGGTTAGTTTTTAATGATGTTAGTATATTTATAAAAAATGATAGCTGAGAATAGCTGAGTGGTTATAGCTTAAAATCTTTAATTTTTTATAATTTTTGGTTTGATAAAGATTCTGTTTTTATAACTTTAGAAATAAAAATATGGCGTATTGTTCAACGTAAACTTTAACTATGACACCTGTCATGTCGTTCCATGACAGGTGTTGTGTCGTTTATGACAACTGATGTGTCGTTCAACGCATAATCAAACTTACCAGCTTAACGCACCACCAGTTTGGTAATCCGTTACACGCGTTTCAAAGAAGTTCTTCTCTTTACGCAAGTCCATCATCTCAGACATCCAGCCAAACGGGTTGGTTACACCAGCAAACTGCTCTGGTAAACCAAGCTGCGCTAAACGACGGTTACAGATGAACTTCAAGTATTCTTCCATCATGCTTGCATTCATACCCAATACACCACGTGGCATGGTATCACGCGCATATTCGATCTCAAGCATAGTGCCTTCAAGAATCATTTGAATCACTTCTTCTTGGAACTCAGCAGTCCACAAGTGCGGGTTCTCGATTTTGATCTGGTTGATCATGTCGATACCGAAGTTCAAGTGCATAGACTCATCACGCAAGATGTACTGGAACTGCTCAGCAACACCATTCATTTTGTTACGACGACCCATACTCAAGATTTGAGTAAAACCACAGTAGAAGAAGATCCCTTCAAGAACACAGTAGAATGCGATCAAGTTACGAAGTAAACGTTGGTCGTTTTCAGGTGTACCTGTGTTGAAAGTAGGGTCACTTAAAGATTGAGTGTACTTCAAGCCCCATGATGCTTTACGCGCAACACTTGGAATCTCGCGGTACATGTTGAAGACTTCGCCTTCGTCCATACCTAAAGATTCGATACAGTATTGGTAAGCATGGGTGTGAATCGCTTCTTCAAATGCTTGACGCAAGATGTACTGACGGCATTCAGGGTTAGTAATGTGACGGTAAATCGCCAATACCAAGTTGTTTGCAACCAATGAGTCGGCAGTCGAGAAGAAACCTAAAGAACGCATGATAATGGTACGCTCATCTTCGGTTAAGCCATTTTCAGACTTCCAAAGTGCGATATCGTGGTTCATGTTGACTTCTTGTGGCATCCAGTGGTTTGCACACCCGTCAAGGTACTTCTGCCAAGCCCATTCGTATTTGAATGGAACAAGCTGGTTCAAGTCTGCACGACAGTTGATCATGGCTTTATCATCAACCTGAACGCGCTGAGCGCCCATTTCAAGTTCTTCTAAACCTGGTGCAACGTCTAAGTGTTCTAGGGCTGCAGATGCTCGAGCCAGCGAATCGGCTGAATCTGTTGATCGCACGGTACTGGTTCCAGCGGATTGTGGAGCTGCCACGCGCGGCGATGATTGCTCTGAATCAGATACCACTTGCGTATTAACCGTTTTTTGCGTGTCGATGGGCGCAGACTTGTGTTCAGGTGCAGTCGGTTTTTGCGAATCATCTTCAAAATCGTCCCAACTAAGGATAGACATATCAATTCTCTCTTCGTTGCTTTATATCTTTTATGAAGACATCTCAATCAAGAAGATGTCCTTACTATACGCTCAATTTGTGTAAGCAAAATTAAGTTTTATTGATTGATTTTTTATAAGTGACCAGTGGGCACTGACAATCCCTAAGACTTATTTTGATTACGCTGTTGTCTACGTATTTTAAAAAACGCGTAAACGAGGGGGATATAAAACACTAGAAAGGCACAAATCAGAACAATCACACCAAATTGATAATTATGACTGAGATGGAACATGATCTATGCCTCTATAGATTTAAATCTTGCAAGGCCCTTCTAGAGTGAGAAGGGCGTATGCGGATTTAATTACTGACAAGCTTCACAGTCTGGATTGTCGATTGAACAAGCCATTGGTACTGGTGCTGCTGTCGTAAAACCATCTTCTTCAACTGGAGTTTCTGGTTTTTTCTCTGCAACCGCCGCAGGTGCTGCTGCAACCACAGGCGCTTCAACCGATGCTGGTTTTACTGCATTGAGTGCACCAGTATTAATGGTTGATTTCTCAGCAGAGGTCGCACCTAAAGCTCGGAGGTAATATGTGGTTTTAAGACCACGTAACCATGCCATCTTATACGTGATGTCAAGTTTCTTACCATTCGCGCCAGCGATGTAAAGGTTCAATGACTGTGCTTGGTCGATCCATTTTTGACGACGTGATGCAGCATCTACGATCCAGCGTGTATCCACTTCAAACGCTGTTGCGAAGATTGCTTTTAATTCGTCAGGAATACGTGCAATCTTTTGAACCGAACCTTCGAAGTGTTTCAGGTCGTTTACCATCACTGTATCCCAAAGACCACGTTCTTTTAATGCACGAACAAGGTAAGGGTTGATCACAGTAAATTCACCAGACAGGTTAGATTTCACATACAAGTTCTGGAATGTTGGCTCAATTGATTGAGACACACCACAAATGTTTGAAATGGTTGCTGTTGGTGCAATCGCCATCACATTCGAGTTACGCATACCGTCTTTTTGAACTTTGGCACGTAAAGCGTCCCAGTCTAAACGTTGTGTACGATCCACTTCGAACATGCGTTCTGGACGTGATTTTGCAACGATTTCTAAAGAGTCGATTGGCAAGATACCTTGATCCCACAATGAACCTTTGAATGTTGAGTAAGCACCACGTTCGATTGCAAGGTTGCTTGATGTTTCGATTGCGTAGTAGCTGATCACTTCCATTGATTCATCAGCAAAATCAACTGCTGCGTCAGAACCATACGCAAGATTCATTTCATATAATGCATCTTGGAAGCCCATGATACCCATACCTACAGGGCGGTGTTTCATGTTTGAGTTTTTCGCTTGTGGAACAGCGTAGTAGTTGATGTCGATTACGTTATCGAGCATGCGTACTGCAGTTTTTACTGTGCGAGCAAGCTTTTCACGGTCTAACACACCACCTTGAACGTGTTGTACAAGGTTGATCGAACCTAAGTTACATACCGCGATTTCGTCTTGGTTTGTATTTAAGGTGATTTCTGTACACAAGTTCGATGAGTGAACCACGCCCACGTGTTGTTGTGGTGAACGTAAGTTACATACATCTTTGAACGTGATCCACGGATGACCTGTTTCGAATAACATCGAAAGCATTTTGCGCCATAAGTCTTTCGCACGTACTTTCTTATGTAGCATGTTTTGTTCTTTTGCTACAGCTTCGTAGTGTGCATAACGCTCAGCAAATTCAGCACCTGTTAAGTCATGCAGGTCTGGTGTTTCAGAAGGGGTGAACAGTGTCCATTCCGCATCTTCAAATACACGTTGCATGAATAGGTCAGGAACCCAGTTTGCAGTGTTCATGTCATGGGTACGACGACGGTCATCACCCGTGTTTTTACGTAGCTCTAGGAATTCTTCAACATCCAAGTGCCAAGTTTCGAGGTACGCACAGACTGCACCTTTACGCTTACCACCCTGGTTAACCGCAACCGCTGTATCATTCGCAACTTTAAGGAATGGTACAACACCTTGTGATTTACCGTTGGTGCCTTTGATATAAGAGTTCAATGCACGTACAGGTGTCCAGTCATTACCTAAACCGCCAGCCCATTTTGACAGCATTGCGTTGTCACGCATTGCGCCGTAAATGTCATACAGGTCATCACCAATCGTGGTTAAGTAACAGCTTGATAACTGTGGACGTAACGTACCTGAGTTAAACAGGGTTGGTGTAGATGCCATGTAATCGAAGCTAGACAATAAGTCATAGAATTCGATTGCGCGGTCTTCTTTATGTTCTTCGTTGAGTGCAAGACCCATTGATACACGCATAAAGAATAATTGTGGTAATTCGAAACGTATGCCATTCGAGTGAATGAAGTAACGGTCAAATAAAGTTTGTAGACCTAAATAGGTAAACTGGTTTGAGCGCTCTGGCTTGATTGCAGCTGCCAATTTTTCAAGGTCAAAGTCAAGCAGGTCAGCAGAAAGAAGATCAAGCTCAATACCTTTCTTCAAGAAGGTTTCTAAAGCATTGCCTTCTGGTGTATCTGAAGGTAGACCTAAGAATTCAAGACCAGTGCTCACCAATTCATTTGATAATAAACGTGCAGTCACATAAGTATAGTTTGGCTCTTGTTCGATACGCGTACGGGTCGCCATCATCATGGTCGTCGCGATATCGCTTTCTTTTACGCCGTTATATAAGTTTTTAACGGTCTCATCAACGATCGCTTGAACATCAATACCTTCCAAACCTTCGCTTGCAGTCTGGATGGTTGCAGTCAACGCATCAAGATCTAATGGCTGGAGCTGGCCATTGCTGTCGGTGATCTGAAGAGTAGGGTGATGGTTCGCACCAGTTTGCTGACGGGCACTTGCGCGTTGGTCACGATAGATCACATACGCACGGGCAACTTTTTGCTCGCCAGTACGCATCAGGGCCAATTCAACCTGATCCTGAATTTCTTCGATATGGATCGTGCCACCAGAAGGTAGGCGACGGTTAAATGTGTTCATAACCATTTCTGTAAGTTGGGTGATGCGATCATGGATACGACTAGAGTCAGTACCTTGTTGACCTTCAACAGCTAGAAATGCTTTCCCAATCGCAACAGAAATTTTCTCGGCATTAAATGGCGCAATCTCACCGGTGCGCTTAATGACCTGAAGTTGGCCAGGAGTAGAAGTGATGATGCTCATGTCAGCATAGCTCCATTATCATCTATTTTTATGTTCATTGACCGTTTGAATCGAGCAAAAAGCATGCCACGATGTTTGAGGGATAAACACAATACTTAGTGGTTAAAGTTTATTTTCAACACAAGATACGGGATTTTTAGTACTAGATCAATCCTTGACATTTTACTAATTTTTTTTTCATGTCTTAACTGCTGAATTCACAGGGACATAGCATAACAAAGCCATTAAAAAAGGCTTATAGATAACTCTGTGGATAAGTCAAAAAACAGACACTTAAATTGTTATAGGCGAAGAAAGAAACAAATTGTTTAACATTGGCACAAAATCTATACTAAACATCCATCCTGAAGAAAAAACGCTTACAATTCTGAAAAATATATTAAAATTCATAATTTTAATAAAAAGATAACAAAACAGGGTAAGCGTGTATCAGTTTGGTGAACGGCTACTTGTTTACAATGTAAACGTGTGTATATTGCAATTCATAAACCAATGTATCTGTCAGATTTCATAGACAGATTCACTCAGATTTTAGGGGCAACAAATGAGCCAAGAAGAAAAGTTACCGAAGATTTTGATTGTTGAAGATGACGAGCGTTTAGCGCGTTTAACACAAGAGTATTTGATTCGTAACGGTTTAGAAGTTGGTGTTGAAACTGATGGTAATCGTGCCATTCGTCGTATTATCAGCGAGCAACCAGATTTAGTGGTTCTCGATGTGATGTTACCTGGTGCAGATGGCCTGACCGTTTGTCGTGAAGTACGTCCGCATTATCATCAACCCATCTTGATGTTAACTGCGCGTACCGAAGATATGGATCAGGTACTGGGGCTAGAAATGGGTGCAGATGACTATGTTGCCAAGCCTGTTCAGCCACGCGTACTGTTAGCGCGTATTCGTGCCTTATTACGTCGTACCGATAAGACGGTTGAAGACGAAGTTGCACAACGTATCGAGTTTGATGATCTTGTGATTGATAACGGTGGTCGTTCAGTGACTTTAAATGGTGATCTGGTTGATTTCACCAGCGCTGAATATGACTTGTTATGGTTACTTGCTTCAAATGCAGGCCGTATCTTGTCTCGTGAAGATATCTTCGAGCGTTTACGCGGTATCGAATATGACGGTCAAGACCGTTCGATTGACGTACGTATCTCGCGTATCCGTCCAAAAATCGGTGATGACCCAGAAAATCCAAAACGTATTAAAACAGTACGTAGTAAAGGTTATCTCTTCGTTAAAGAAACCAACGGGATCTAAATCCCTGGAATCCTCCTTCTTTAAGGGGGATTCTTTCCTTTCTGCTAAGGACTTGCGTAGCAGGCTGCTCAAGCGGGGTTTTAATGAGCTTGGAATTATTTAGCTTATGGTAAGTCGAGTACTGAAAAACAGCATATTCTTGCGTATTTATGCTGGCTTGGTGGTTTTGGTTGTTGTGGTTGCCGCATTTTGTTATTTGCTGGTGCAGATTATCAACTACCAACGGGCACAAGAATATCGTGAATCTCTGACCGATGGCATTTCTTATGTCATTAGTGAGGGAGTATCTCGCCAGCCAGAAAAACAACAGAAACTCGACTGGATTTCCGATGCATCTGATTTGCTGGAATTACCAATCTACTATGTGGATGCGGAACGGGTAGAGTTATCGCGTACCGAGAAAAAGCGCATTGCCGAGCAAAAGTCGGTGGTTCGTTATGATGCCAATAATGGGATTGGCTATATTATTATCGGTCTAAAAGACGATCCCAAGCATTTTCTCTATATCAAAGTGGATAAAATTGGCGAACGCCAGATGAAGGCGCTGCCAATTTTTGTGCTGGATTATTTGATTTTCTATCCCGGACAAGAGCGCGAATATTTAGACCGAATCAAAAAGCATTTCTATTATCCGATTGAAATTGCAGATATTAAAGATATTAATTTGGATTCAGAGCAAATTGGTCGTTTACGCCAAGATCAAAGTATCTTGCTTTATAAAGACAGTGCAACAGTCCGTGGCACGACCATTTCAATTGTGTCTCCAATGCCAAACCATCCTGCACAAGTGCTGATCTTAGGCCCAGTGCCGATGTTTAACTGGATGCCATTCCAGCTTTCAGCAGGGATTACCTTATTTAGCTTATTCTTGCTGAGTTTGGGTGTTTACGGTTTGATTCTGCCGCTTGAACGTAAAATCCGTCAGGTACGTTATGCCTTGAACAAGATGAAGTCAGGTGATTTGTCTTTACGTGTTCCGATTGAAGGAACCGATGAGATGGCAAATCTGGCATCAAGTTATAACAATATGTCGGATCATATTCAGCGTTTGATTGAAGCGCAGCGTGAATTGATGCGTGCGGTATCACATGAACTCAGAACCCCTGTCGCACGAATCCGTTTTGGGATGGAAATGCTGGCAGAGGAAGATGACTATAACTACCGCATCCAGCAAGTCGATATGATTGATAAGGATATTGAAGCACTCAATACCCTGATTGATGAAATCATGACCTATGCCAAACTGGAGCAGGGCACACCATCTCTTGATTTCGAAGAAATTATACTGGTTGAAGTTCTAGACCAAGTGGCAATGGAAACGGAAGCACTGAAGACGCAAAAAGAAATCGAGTTGATTGCACCACCAATGGCGTTGCAGGTCGATGCAGAGCGTCGCTATCTACACCGTGTGGTGCAAAATCTGGTTGGAAATGCCGTGCGCTACTGTGACCATAAGGTGCGTATTAGTGGTGGTATCCGTGCTGATGGCAATGCCTATGTCTGCGTTGAAGATGATGGACCGGGGATTCCTGAGCAGGAGCGCGCCCGTATCTTTGAAGCCTTTGCGCGTCTGGATGATAGTCGTACTCGTGCTTCGGGTGGTTATGGACTTGGTTTGTCGATTGTCAGCCGTATTGCTTACTGGTTTGGTGGTACCATTCAGGTTGATCAGAGTCCAAATCTGGGCGGTGCACGTTTTATCATGACTTGGCCCGCAAAACGATATAAGCAAGTCTTAAAGAAATAATCAAAGAAAAAGGAATGGTGAGTACCATTCCTTTTTCGTTTTAAAGCCCATAAAAAAGCCAAAGCGATAAACACCTTGGCTCTATTGAAATAAAAACTTTTAAATCAATTCATCTACTTTTACTCATGAACCGAAGGATCTGGTTCGATCAATGGTTTGCCTGAGCGAAGCGCGTGTAATGCATCGGCATTGAAATCAATGAGTAGGGAATTGTTTTTAATATCGATTTTATAGCCTTGGATCAGTGCCTGATCTCCATTTAAGGTTTCGACCTTATAACTGTCTGCAATATTGAGAATACTTTCTAAATTGGTTGTGGTTGCGGCAAAATCCTCTCTAAATACTTCATAGATATCTCTTAAATCGAAAATTGCATTATCAGCATCTGGATGTTTTCGAACATAACTTTCTATATGACGCATGAGTAGTTGTGAAAAAAAGAAATAATCCGAGTCGTGTGTGTATTCTAGATGCATGTTTTTCTCCTTCTTTGCTTCTATTAGAATAACGATCTATTGCTCGAGCTGTGTATAAAGATAATTAAAGTATTTAGCTGAATTGCAACATATTATGTCGAAATGACAACTTGATTTCAGTGCAGTCTTTTAACTGGGGAAAGTGCCTGATCTGCCTGTTTAAATTATTGTTTAATAGAATAGGGATTCTCCGCTTGATAAATACAAATATAGAGGGGGAGATGAGTAAATTTTGTTTAAATTTTCAGCACAAATTTGTATCAATGCAATGATTTAGTTCGTGCTGCCATATTTAGGAACATTACGCAGAAATGATGAATGTTTTTGATGCACTAATAAAGAAAAAAATGATCAATATAGAGTCTTTGATTAGATAATTCGATTTCTAGGGGTGAATTAACCATGATCTTGTATATATCAGTAACTTTATGGACAAAATCATCCGAAAGACTAAAGCGCTTCAACTAGCATGAGAAATTAGAAATCAGGTACAATTGGCGGGATTAATTTTGTGTTTGGTGTATTTGAAGGCCAATACATACATTCTTTGTTAAAAATAGGCCTGCCAGGAGTTATCCCCGCATGAGTGCCATTACTCCATACGATTGGGCAATTATTGCCTTCGTGATCGGCGTTACATTTCTTTGCGTTTTTATGCTCACTGTTCCCTTACTCCTAGGGGGTAAAGCATGGGGACGTGCGAAGCAAGAGCAGTTTGAGTCAGGTGTAGTTGGTGCGGGCGGTGCTCGTATCCGCTTGTCTGCCAAGTTCTATTTAGTTGCAATTTTCTTTGTGGTTTTCGATCTGGAAGCCCTCTATCTCTACGCTTGGTCAACTTCAGTTCGTGAAGTCGGTTGGGTTGGTTTTGCAACTGCCGCAGTCTTTATTCTAGTTTTATTAATTGGTTTGATTTACGAACTTTCAACAGGCGCACTCAACTGGGCTCCTTCTGATCGCCGTAAAGCTGCTGGTGTTAAAACTAATATCGGTTCGCCAAATATGAACATTGCTGACATTACCCGATTCAATAACATTGAAGAGTTGGTTGTCGATCCTACTGGTCATATTCCAGCACAGTCTTCTGGTCGTGTTAAATCTAAAACACCGACTACCTCAACATCTGAACAGGAGTAAGTCGGGATGAAATATACTTTAACCCGTGCGAATCCGGATGCCGATCAATATCCATTACAAGATCGTCAAATTGTCACTGATCCCCTTGAGGAAGAAGTTAATAAAAGTGTGATGATGACACGTCTTGAAGATGTGTTGCATACAGCGGTGAACTGGGGGCGTAAAAACTCTTTGTGGCCATTTAACTTTGGTACTTCATGCTGCTACGTTGAATATGCAACCACATTAACGGGTGTACATGACTTGTCACGTTTTGGTGCCGAGGTTATTCGTGCTTCACCGCGTCAGGCAGACTTGATGATTGTTGCAGGGACCTGCTTTGTCAAAATGGCACCTGTAATTCAACGTTTGTATGAACAAATGCTTGAGCCGAAATGGGTCATCTCAATGGGTGCTTGTGCTAACTCTGGTGGTATGTACGACATCTATTCTGTGGTTCAAGGTGTAGACAAAATTATTCCTGTTGATGTGTACATCCCAGGTTGCCCACCTCGTCCAGAAGCATTGATTCAAGCATTGATGTTACTTCAAGACCAAATTCAACTAGAGCGCCGTCCACTTTCAGCGGTTATTGGTGATGATCTTCAGCCTGTGTATAAGCCAAAGATGATGCCAGAACGTGACCGTAAAAATGCTGAACGTATTGCGGTGAAAAACTTACGCTCTATGGATGATATTAAATAATTTTAACGATGAGTTTTTGACGTATCCCGTGATGGATATGGTCATCGGAAAAATTGCCAGAATTTGTATTAAATAGGAAGCCAAGCCAATGGCTGAAACTGACATTGCTATGCCAGAATCAACTCCAGTTGATTCACGCCCAGCATTTGCAATCGTAGAAGAGCTCAAAACCAAATTTGGTGAGAACTTTTACGTGCAGGCGACTTTTGAAGAGTTTCCAACAGTCTGGGTTGAGCGCGCACGCGTGCAAGAAGTCCTTATGTTCCTCCGTAAAGTGGAACGTCCTTATGTCATGCTGTTTGACTTGTCTGCGGTAGATGAGCGTTTACGTGTTCACCGCGATGGTTTGCCAGCATCTGACTTCACCGTGTTCTATCATTTGTTATCGCTTGAGCGTAACAGTGACATCCGTATCAAAGTTGCGTTGAATGAAAATGATTTAAGCATTCCAACTGCAACCAACATTTGGCCAAACGCCAACTGGTACGAGCGTGAAGCTTACGATATGTTCGGTATCGATTTCGCAGGGCATCCAATGCTCCGTCGTATCTTGTTACCAACCTATTGGGAAGGTCATCCGTTACGTAAAGAATATTCTGCGCGTGCGACAGAATATACGCCGTACATGCAAGACCAGGCAAAGCAAGATTTCGAACAAGAACACTTACGCTTTGTGCCAGAAGACTGGGGTCTAAAACGCGGTAATGATGACGAAGACTTCATGTTCCTGAACTTGGGTCCTAACCATCCATCTGCGCACGGTGCGTTTCGTGTGGTCTTACAGTTAGATGGCGAAGAAGTCAAAGACTGTGTACCTGATATTGGTTATCACCACCGTGGTGTGGAAAAGATGGCTGAACGCCAAACATGGCATTCATTCATTCCTTATACGGATCGTGTTGACTACTTGGGTGGTTGTGCGCAAAACATGCCATACGTGATGGCTGTTGAGCAAATGGCAGGGATTAAAGTTCCTGAGCGTGCACAAGTCATTCGTGTCATGTTGAACGAATTATTCCGTATCAATAACCACTTATTGTTCTGTGGTACAGCGATTCAGGATGCGGGTGGTATGACTCCTGTATTCTATATGTTCGCAGACCGTCAAAAAGTCTATGACATCGTTGAAGCGATTACGGGTTACCGTATGCATCCAGCATGGTTCCGTATCGGTGGTACAGCACACGACCTTCCAAACAACTGGCAAAAGCTTGTTAAAGAATTGCTCGAGTGGATGCCGAAGCGTTTGAACGAGTACTACACTGCTGCACTTAAAAACTCAGTATTTATTGGTCGTACGCGTAACGTTGCGCAATACGATGCTAAATCTGCGTTGGCTTGGGGTGTAACGGGTACAGGTTTACGTGCGACGGGTATCGATTTTGATGTTCGTAAATATCGTCCATACAGTGGTTATGAAAACTTCGACTTTGATATTCCAGTGGAATATGAAGGCGATGCATACGCACGTGTCTTGGTTCACTTCCGTGAAATCACTGAATCATTGAAAATTATTCAACAGTGCTTGGATAACATGCCATCTGGTCCATATAAAGCGGATCATCCATTGGCTGTTCCACCACCAAAAGACAAGACATTACAAGATATTGAAACCTTGATTACTCACTTCTTGAGCGTATCTTGGGGTCCTGTAATGCCAGCAGGCGAGTCTTCATTTATGACTGAAGTTGTGAAGGGTGCGAGTACGTACTACCTCACTTCGGATAAGTCAACCATGAGTTATCGTACGCGTATTCGTACGCCAACGTTCACGCATTTACAGCAAATGCCATCTGTGATTAACGGCAGTCTGGTTTCTGACTTGATCATTTATTTGGCGACCATTGACGTGGTTATGGCTGACGTGGATCGCTAGGGGTAAACGATTATGATGATTTTGACTGATAAAAAACCACGTGTGAATGTTGAAGGGATTTTGACTACTGACGAAATCCATGAGATTGAACATCACATTGGTCATTACCCATACCCACGTGCTGCATCTCTGGATGCATTGAAGTGTGTACAGCGCCGTAATGGCTGGGTAGATGACGCACAAATGAATGCGATTGCACAATTGCTCAGCATGAGTGTGGCAGATCTGGAAGGCGTAGCAACGTTCTATAACCGTATCTACCGTCAACCTGTTGGCCGTCACGTAATTTTATTGTGTGACTCGATTGCATGCTTCTTGATGGGTGCAGAAACTTTGGCAGAAGCGTTCCAGCGCGAGTTGGGAATCCAGTATGGACAAACCACAGCAGATGGTCGTTTTACCTTGCTCCCAATTTGCTGTCTAGGCAACTGCGATAAAGGGCCAACCTTAATGATTGATGAGGATACCCACGGTTTAGTGGATGTGTCATCAGTTAAACAGTTATTGGAGAAGTATGTATGAATACTGAACCAAAACCAATTTATGGCGACGGTAATCCAGAAACTCATCCGCTGACTTGGCGTTTGAGCAAACAAGATGCAGTACGTAATGCTGACGAGTACGAAACACTAGAAGGCTATGCAGGCTTTAAAAAAGCACTGAGCATGCCACCAAAAGATGTACTTGAAGTCATTAAAGCTGCGACGGTAAAAGGTCGTGGTGGTGCAGGTTTCCCGGCAGGGATCAAATGGTCATTGATGGCGCCAAACGATGGTGGTCCTCGCTATTTGATCTGTAATGCCGATGAAATGGAACCGGGTACCTTTAAAGACCGTTTGTTGATGGAAAAACTTCCACATCAATTGATCGAAGGTATGTTGATCGCTGGTTATACCCTAGAGGCAACTCAAGGTTATATCTTCATCCGTGGCGAATATATCGAAGCAGCTCAATACTTAAATGAAGCATTAGAGCAAATCCGTGCTAAAGGTTACCTAGGCGAAAATATCCTCGGAACTGGCTGGAACTTTGATTTACACGTTCATACCGGTGCAGGCCGTTATATTTGCGGTGAAGAAACTGCATTGATTAACTCGCTTGAAGGCCGTCGTGCCAATCCGCGTACTAAGCCACCATTCCCGCAAGTTGCAGGTGCATGGGGTCGTCCAACGATTGTAAACAACGTTGAGACCTACAATAACTTGCCAGCAATCATGTTGCGTGGTCCTGAGTGGTATATCAACCTTTCAGCAGGTAAGTCGAAAGATCCAGGCACCAAGATTTATGGTGCATCAGGTAAAGTCAAATTTCCTGGCCTTTGGGAACTTCCATTCGGTACAACTGCGCGTGAAGTGATTGAAGAACATGCTGGCGGTATGCGTGATGGTTTGACCTTGAAAGCCTGGTTACCAGGTGGTGCATCAACTGACTTCTTGGCAGCTGAACACATTGACCTACCAATGGATTCTGAAAGCATCATGAAAGCAGGTTCACGTTTAGGTACGTGTCTGTTGATGGTGGTTGATGAAACTCAATGTATGGTCTCTGCTACACGTAATTTAGAAGAATTCTTTGCGCGTGAATCATGTGGTTTCTGTACGCCATGCCGTGATGGTTTACCTTGGGCAGTTAAAGCGCTTAAAGCACTGGAAACAGGCGAAGGTAAGAAAGAAGATATCGACCATTTACAAGAGCTTACTCGTAAATTATGGATTGGTAAAACTTTCTGTGCTCACGCACCAGGTGCGATGGAGCCGCTTATGGGCGCACTTAAATATTTCCGTAGCGAGTTTGAAGCAAAGGTTAAAACCCATGCTCCAGCTCTAGACGTAGAACAAGCTTAAGGAATTCGACTATGGCTACAATTCATGTCGATGGAAAATCGTATGAAGTCAACGGCTCAGAAAACTTGCTACAAGCATGTCTCAGCCTTGGCATCGACATCCCGTATTTTTGTTGGCACCCATCCTTAGGTTCTGTTGGTTCTTGTCGTCAATGTGCGGTGACTCAGTATGCGAATCCTGAGGACACACGTGGACGCTTGGTGATGTCATGTATGACACCTGCTGCCGACAATACCTATATCTCGATTGAAGACAAAGAAGCAACGGATTTCCGTGCATCGATCGTTGAATTCTTGATGACGAATCACCCACACGACTGCCCAGTCTGTGAAGAAGGTGGTCATTGTCATTTACAAGATATGACGGTGATGACTCAGCACGATCGTCGTCGCTACCGCTTTACCAAACGTACTCACTATAACCAAGAGTTAGGTTCGTTTATTGCGCATGAGATGAACCGTTGTATCGCTTGCTACCGTTGTGTGCGTTACTACAAAGATTATGCTGGCGGTACTGACTTTGGTGTTTATGCCAATGCTTCACGTGTGTATTTCGGTCGTCCAGAATCAGGCACTTTAGAATCTGAATTCTCGGGTAACCTGACTGAAGTCTGCCCAACAGGTGTATTCACGGATAAGACGCATTCGGCACGCTACAACCGTAAATGGGACATGCAGTATGCGCCAAGCGTATGCTTCGGCTGTTCTTCTGGTTGTAACATCTCTCCGGGTGAGCGTTATGGCGAAATCCGTCGTGTTGAAAACCGTTTTAATGGTTCAGTCAACCAATACTTCCTTTGTGATAAAGGCCGTTTTGGTACAGGCTATGTGAACCGTGAAGATCGTCCACGTCAACCTCAATTCCGCAATGGCGAAACCGTTGCGACCGTGAGTGTGGATCAGGCACTTGATCAGGTGATTGCTCAACTTCAAGGTAAGAAAGTGTTAGGTATTGGTTCACCACGCGCAAGCTTGGAATCAAACTACGCACTTCGAGAACTGGTTGGACAAGACAACTATTCAACAGGTATGTCTCAAAAAGACCAAAACCTAGTTGAGTTAGCTGCATCAATCATGCAAACACAGGGCATCTATAACCCGAACATGCGTGAAATTGAAAGCTATGATGCCGTGTTGATCTTGGGTGAAGATTTAACTCAAACTGCGCCACGTATGGCTTTATCTGTTCGCCAAGCTGCGAAAAATAAAGCCAAAGAAATGGCTGCTGCAACACGTACGCCAGACTGGTTAGCTGAACCTGTTCAACGTATTGGTCAAGATGCAAAATCACCAATTTATATCCTTGCTGCAACGCAAACGCGTTTAGCAGATGTTGCAACAGGTGAAGTGGTTGCATCTCCAAATGACATCGCACGTTTAGGTTTTGCGGTTGCTGCTGCTGTTAAAGGCGAAGCGCTTGCTGGTTTAGCTGATGATGCAAAAGCATTTGCACAAACCATTGCGGATACCTTGAAAGCTGCGAAAAAGCCATTGATTATCTCGGGTACCAGCTTACAAGATCCTGCCATCATGGAAGCTGCGGCTCAAGTTGCGCAAAACCTCGGTGAACATGCAGGTTTGTCATTGACTGTTCCTGAAGTGAACTCAATGGGCTTGGCACTGTTTGGTGGTTTAAGTTTAGAACAAGCATTTGCACAAGATTATGATGCTGTCGTTGTCATTGAAAATGACTTGACTCGTCGTTTGCCAGTGGCTCAAGTGAAAGCTGCATTTGACAAGGCTGAAACTGTGATCGTACTCGATCATAGTGAAACTGAAACCTTGAAACTTGCAGATATCGTACTTTCAGCAGCAAGTTTTGCTGAGGGTGATGGTACTGTGGTGAGCCAAGAAGGCCGTGCACAACGTTTCTATCAAGTGTATGACCCAAGCTACTACAAGCCTGAATATGCGATCAAAGAATCTTGGCGCTGGTTACATGCCATTGAGACGGGTCTTAAAGGCAAAGCTGTGGACTGGACTTTACTTGATGATGTGATTGATGACATCGTGAAGAATGTTCCTGTGCTTGAAGCGATTCAAGATGTTGCACCTGATGCGGGTTATCGTATTCACGGTTTGAAGATTGCGCGTGAACCACGTCGTTACTCTGGCCGTACAGCAATGCGTGCGCCGTTATCGATTCATGAGCCTAAACAACCGACTGATCCTGATTCAGCATTAACGTTCTCAATGGAAGGTTATGTGGGTAATCAGACAGCATCGTCATTGGTACCTTTCGCATGGTCTGCGGGCTGGAACTCACCACAAGCTTGGAACAAATACCAAGATGAAGTGGGCGGTCATTTAAAAGGTGGTGATTCAGGTGTTCGTTTATTCGATCGTTTAGCAAAACGTCCTGCACGTAGCTATGTCGCGCCGTCAGCTGTGGTTGTGAATCCTGAAAGCTTCCGTCTTGTGCCAATGCACCATATTTTTGGTTCTGGCGAATTCACCATTAAAACACCTGCGATGGAATCTCGTATTCCTGAAGCAATGTTTGCTGTGGGTGAGCAAGATGCGACACGTTTAAATGTTCAGGATGGTCAACGTATTACCGTGAAAGCGGGCGAGACCAGCATCAGCTTACCTGTACAAGTGATCGAATATTTACCAACAGGTTATATCGGTTATCCAATTGGTCTGGCACCAACAGTTTCATTGGCAGAGCCTGTTTCTGTGGCGGTAGGAGTGTAATTCATGAATCAAGAAATTATACGTCAAACGCCACTTTGGGCTGAGAACTGGCCAATCGCTTATTCAGTGATTCAAGCCATTGTGATCTTGCTGGTGGTGGTTTTGGTTGCTGCGTTAATGTCATTTATTGAGCGTCGTCTCTTGGCATTATGGCAAGACCGTTATGGTCCAAACCGTGTTGGTCCGGGGGGTATGTTCCAGATCGTTGCCGACATGCTCAAGATCATGTTCAAAGAAGACTGGACACCAAAGTTTGCTGATAAGTTGACTTTCCGTTTAGCACCAGCAGTTGCGATGGCAACTGCGGTACTTTCGTTTATGGTTATTCCAGTAAGCCCTACACTGGGTGTTGCGGATATGAGTATCGGCCTATTGTTCTTTATGGCAATGGCGGGTATCGCAGTCTATGCAGTGCTATTTGGTGGTTGGGCATCTAACAACAAATACTCATTACTCGGTGGTCTGCGTTCTGCTGCTCAAACCATTTCTTATGAAGTGTTCTTGGGTATCTCGTTGATGGGTGTGGTTGCGATTGCAGGCTCATTCAACATGCGTGAGATTGTTGAAGCACAACGTGATATGTGGTTCATCATTCCTCAATTCTTAGGCTTCCTGATCTTCGTTGTTGCTGGTGTTGCAGTCACGCATCGTCATCCATTTGACCAACCAGAAGCTGAGCAAGAATTGGCTGAAGGTTACCACGTAGAATATGGTGGTATGAAGTGGGGGATGTTCTTCGTTGCGGAATATGTCAACGTGGTATTGATCTCTGCTTTGATCGTGACTTTATTCTTCGGCGGATGGCTTGCACCATTTAATCTGGAAATTCCATTTGTTCCACCATTATTCTGGTTCATTATCAAAACAGCATTCTTTGTGATGATGTTTGTCTTGGCACGTGGTTCGTTAATGCGTCCTCGTTATGACCAAGTGATGAACTTTGGTTGGAAAGTTTGTTTGCCATTGGCGTTGGTCAACTTGTTAGTGACTGGTGCTGTGATTCTGATGAATCAGGCCTAGGACAGCAGGGAGTACAAAATGTATAAAATTCTAGCTGGCTTTGGATCGATTGTACGTTCGTTATGGATGGTGTTCAGCCATGTAACGCGTAAACGTGACACGATCTTATATCCAGAAGTACCAGGTGAACAAATTGCACCTCCACGCTATCGTGGTCGTATCGTGTTAACACGTGATCCAGATGGTGAAGAGCGTTGTGTGGCATGTAACCTTTGTGCGGTTGCTTGTCCTGTTGGCTGTATTTCATTACAGAAAGCGGAAAAAGAAGATGGACGTTGGTATCCAGAATTTTTCCGTATCAACTTCTCACGCTGCATTTTCTGCGGTATGTGTGAAGAAGCTTGTCCGACCACTGCGATTCAAATGACACCAGATTTCGAACTCGGTGAATATGTACGTCAAGATTTGGTATATGAGAAAGAAAACTTACTCATCTCTGGACCAGGTAAATATCCTGACTACAACTTCTACCGTGTCACTGGTATGGCAGTAAGCGGTAAAGAAAAAGGTCAAGCACAAAAAGAAAGTGCACCAGTTGATGTACGGAGCTTATTACCATGATGTGGCCATTTTATTTGATGGCACTCGTGGCCATTGTTTCGACAGTACGTGTTGTGACCAACACTAATCCTGTGCATGCATTATTAAGTTTGATCGTTTCTCTTCTTGCTGTTGCAGGCATTTTCATGATCGTAGGCGCGCCATTTGCTGGTGCGCTTGAGATCATCGTTTATGCGGGTGCAATCATGGTCTTGTTCGTCTTCGTTGTCATGATGTTGAATCTTGGCCAGGATACGATCGAACAGGAAAGCAAATGGTTGACCTCAGATGCATGGGCATATCCTGCACTCATGAGCTTCTTGTTGGGCTTAATCCTTGTATGGATGTTAGGCGGTGAATACACCACAATTTCTGCGCCAATGGGTACAGAAGTTGTTGGCCCTAAAGCAGTCGGTCAAGCACTATTTACTCACTATCTATTATTGGTAGAAGTTGCCGCGATGTTATTGCTTGCAGCACTAGTTGCAGCATTCCACTTAGGCAAACGTGAACCAGGTGCAGAAGAGGATAAAGAATAATGGGACACATCCCTTTAGAACATGGTTTGATCGTTGCAACCATCCTTTTTGCACTCGGTTTTTACGGTGTAATGGTGCGACGCAACCTATTATTTATGCTAATGAGCCTTGAAATCATGATGAATGCTGCTGCGTTGGCATTCGTTTTGGCAGGTAGTGTTTGGGCACAGCCAGATGGACAAGTCATGTTCATCCTGATTCTGACCCTTGCTGCAGCAGAGGCATGTATCGGTCTTGCGATCGTCCTTCAGTTTTATCATCGCTTCCATCATCTGGATGTGGATGCTGCTAGTGAGATGCGCGGATGAGTACATTATATTTAACCGTTTTATTCCCGCTCATTGGTTTTATCCTTTTAGCGGCAGGGCGTGACAAACTTTCTGAAAATGTAGCTGCCATTATTGGTGTCGGTTCAGTCGGTTTATCTGCGTTATTTGCTTTAATTGCTGGTCTTGCATTTACCAGCAGCGGTCAAACCGTTTTTGTTCAGCACTTATGGACGTGGTTCAGTGTTGGCGGTTTTGAGCCAGGTATCAGCTTGCACCTTGATGGCTTGTCATTATTGATGACAGGTATGGTCACTGGTGTTGGCTTCCTGATTCACATTTTCGCATCATGGTATATGCGTGGTGAAGAAGGCTATGCGCGTTTCTTCTCTTATTTCAACCTGTTCGTTGCCAGCATGTTGTTGTTGGTATTGGGTGATAACCTTGCGTTATTGTTCTTGGGTTGGGAAGGCGTAGGTCTGTGCTCATATCTCTTGATTGGTTTCTACTACTCAAACCCTGCAAATGGTTGGGCAGCAATCAAGGCATTCACGGTAACACGTGTGGGTGACGTATTCTTACTCATCGCATTGTTCCTGCTTTATCAACAGTTTGGTACTTTGAATATTCAGTACATTGTTGAAAATGCAGCAACTGTGATGACGCAAAGCTCCTCATTGTCAATCTGGACAGCATTGATGTTATTCTTGGGTGCAGCAGGTAAATCTGCGCAAATCCCATTGCAAACATGGTTGGCAGATGCGATGGCTGGTCCTACACCAGTATCTGCATTGATCCACGCTGCGACCATGGTAACAGCGGGTGTGTACTTATGCTGCCGTATGTTCTCTGTGATGGAAATGGCACCAGAAGTGATGCAGTTCATCTCGATTACAGGTGCAGTGACCTTGCTTGTGGCTGGTTTTGCCGCATTGGTTCAAACCGATATCAAACGTATTCTGGCTTACTCAACCATGAGTCAGCTCGGTTATATGTTTATGGCGGTGGGTGCTGAAGCGTACCAAGCAGGTTTATTCCACATGCTTGCTCACGCATTCTTCAAAGCATTATTGTTCCTTTCTTCAGGTGCCGTAATTCTTGCATGTCATCACGAACAGAACATTTTCAAAATGGGTGGATTACGTCACAAGATTCCATTCGTATTCTGGTGTTTCGTGATCGGTGGTGGCGCATTGGCAGCACTTCCAATCGTAACGGTTGGCTTCTTCTCTAAAGATGCGATCTTGGGTGCGGTATATGCTCAATCGACCATTGCAAACCTTCCGCTTTACAATACCTTGTACTGGGTAGGGGTTGCGGGCGCATTCTTAACGTCTATTTATACATTCCGCTTAATCTGGGTCGTATTCTTCGGCGAAGAGAAAACGCATGCACATGCCATTCATGGTGTAACTTATTGGGGCCCGCTTGCGATTCTTGCTGCACTGTCAACAGGTATTGGTTACTTCTTACAAGCACCAGTTGCCAAGTTATTGACGGCTGCAAATATTCCAAGTTTTGTGATTCCTGAAACATTAGAAGCTGCTGTTTCTCATGCTGAACATTTAGCAAGTGGTGTTGCCCTTGTTGGTCTGGCTGTAGGTATCTTCTTGTTTGCCTTTGCGTATGGTGCAGTTAAATCATTTGCTCAAAGTTCTTTGGGTTCTGGTTTGGCGCATATTTGCCGTACTGCATTTGGTTTTGATGCTTTGTATGACATCGTATTTGTAAAACCTTACTTATTGATTGCGAAAATTTTAGGTCGTGATCCAGTTGATGGTCTATGGTTAGTACTCCCTGCAATTGTGAAGGGCGGTAATAGCTTTACAAGTTCGCGTCAAACAGGTTCATTACGTGAATACGCATCAAGCATGTCACTCGGCGTAGTGGTGTTATTGATGATCTTGATCGTGATTCAGGTTGTGGGGAAATAAAATGGAAAACAATTTAATTTTACCCGCACTGATTTTAGTTCCTTTCATTGCTGGTTTTATTTGCTGGTTGGTTGATAAATTCGACCAGCACTTACCGCGTTGGATTGCCTTAATTGGTATGCTCATTACTTTTGGTTTGGGCATTGCACTTTGGCAAAGTGGTACATATAGCTACGAGTTGGGCGGTAAAGTCCCGACTTGGGCGGCTGAATTCCATCTTCCATGGATTCAGACTTTAGGTATTAGCATTCACTTGGCAGTGGATGGTTTATCTCTTCTTATGGTGTTGTTAACCGCATTACTTGGTGTACTTGCAGTTGGCTGTTCATGGGGCGAGATTCAAAAGAATGTTGGTTTCTTCCATTTAAACTTACTTTGGAGTTTAGGTGGGGTGATCGGTGTATTCTTGGCGATTGACTTATTCTTGTTCTTCTTCTTCTGGGAGATGATGCTTGTACCAATCTACTTCCTGATTGCGTTATGGGGTCATAAAGGTTCGAATGGTCGTTCACGTGTTTACGCTGCAACCAAATTCTTCCTCTATACACAAATCGCTGGTTTGATCATGTTAATCGGTATCTTGGGCTTAGTTGTCTATGGATACATGATGACAGGCATGATCGGTTTCGATTACAACTATTTATTGGCTGTTGCGAACCACTTACCACCTGAAGTTGCTTATGCATTCATGCTGTGTTTCTTCATCGGCTTTGCGGTGAAATTACCAGTATTCCCATTACACGGCTGGTTGCCTGATGCGCATGCGCAAGCACCAACAGCGGGTTCTGTGGATTTAGCGGGTATCTTGATTAAGACAGCTGCGTACGGTTTGCTTCGTTTCGTAATTCCATTCTTCCCGGCAGCGTCAGCACAATTTGCTGATATCGCCATTATTCTGGGCTTGATTGGTATTTTCTACGGTGCTTTCCTTGCTTACCAGCAAACAGATATGAAGCGCTTACTTGCGTATACGTCTATTTCGCACATGGGTTTCATCTTACTTGCAATCTACGCAGGTAATATCCTGACATTCCAAGGCCTCATGATCATGATGTTGGCACATGGCTTGTCATCTGCTGCATTGTTCATTATGTCTGGTCAGGTTTATGAGCGTTTACACACACGTGATTTACGTTTAATGGGCGGCCTTCGTGGTCAGCTTCAATACTTGCCATTCTTCCTGATGTTCTTTGTTGCAGCATTGGTTGGTGTACCAGGTCTAGGTAACTTTATTGGTGAATTCCTGATTCTTATGGGTTCATTTAAAGCTTATCCAGCTTTCACTATCATTGCAGCAGTGAGCTTGGTATTTGCTGGTCTTTATGGTCTGATCCTGATTCACAAAGCATTGTTTGGTGAACCAAACCCAGAGCAAAAACAGCACTATACCAGCCCGCTTAAAGATTTATCTGCACGTGAAGTCAGCATTTTGATGATCTGTGTGATCGGCTTAGTTTGGTTAGGTATTTACCCACAAACCTTCTTGGATATGTCACATTCAAGCATGCAGTGGTTAGTAAATAGTTATATGCCAGTACAAGAAGTTGTTGAAACTGTTCAACAGGCTGCAACTCAACTTGAACATGTGGAGATGCAATAAACCATGAACTTCACAATTTCTTTTTCTGAGCTGATGCCTTTAGCTCCAGTGATGATTGTGGCACTGACCGCAATCGTCGTGATGTTGTTGACTGCGATTAAACGTAATCACAACCTCATTGCGACCACTTCGGTTGTAGGTTTAAACCTTGCTGCAATCTTTATTGCATACACCATGTTTACTGGGCACTTTGCGCCAATAAACGTGATGGGCATGTTTATGGTTGATCCATTTACCATGCTCTATCAATTCCTGATTCTGATTGCTGCTTTGGCGTGCTGTACCTTGTCTCATGCGTATATCGAGACCTATAAGGAAAACCGCGAAGAACTTTACATCTTGTTGCTGTCTTCAGTTGCAGGTGCAATGTTATTGGTTGCTAGTTCGCACTATGCAGCATTCTTCATCAGCTTAGAATTGATGTCGATTCCTGTGTACGGCATGTTGGCGTATACCTACCAACGTAGCCAGTCTTTGGAAGCGGGGATTAAATACCTTGTACTTTCAGCGACTGCGTCTGCAATGTTGTTGATGGGTATGGCGTATATCTATGCTTATACAGGTTCATTGTCATTCTATGACTCTGTTCAGGCATTGTTTACTGCAATCAAACAACCAATGGTGTTATTGGGCTTAGGCTTAATTATCTTTGCTGTTGCATTCAAACTTTCACTTGCGCCATTCCATAAGTGGACGCCAGATGTGTATGCCGGTGCGCCAGCGCCAATGGCAACCTTCTTGGCTACGGCTGCGAAAGTTGCAACGATCGGTTTATTTGTCCGTTACTTACTCACTTCTGGTGCGATCCTGATTGAGTCAATTGTGACAGTGATTACCATCATTGCAGTATTGTCGATTGTCGTGGGTAACTTACTTGCAGTACGTCAAGTTAACTTGAAGCGTATCCTCGGTTATTCATCAATTGCACACTTCGGTTATTTGTTGATTGCTTTAATCAGCATGACTTATGCAAGTCTTGGTAGCGTGACGGTTTATGTGATTACTTATGTACTCACCACAATCGGTGCGTTCGGTGCAGTTGCATTAATGTCTAGTCCGTACAACAACGTTGATGAAGCACAAAGTCTTGCAGACTACCGTGGTTTGTTCTGGCGCCGTCCGATCTTGACTGCAACATTAACTGTAATGATGCTGTCTTTAGCAGGTATTCCATTAACTGCAGGCTTTATTGGTAAGTTCCTTGTGGTGATGGCTGCGGTAACCACACAACACTGGTTCCTGGCTGCAATGATCGTTGTGGGTAGTGGTATCGGTTTGTATTACTACTTACGTGTGATGGTTGTCATGTACATGACACCACCAGATGTACCACGTATTGATGCTGATGCACACTGGGGTACTAAAGTGGGTGGCTTGATGGTGCTTGCTGCTGCATTACTTGTATTCGTATTGGGTGTCTACCCAGATCCGATGATTAACCTCGCATTGAAGGCTGAGATCATGTCTCCATTGCACTTTATGTTGTCTCAACAACAGTAATCGTCTGATTTGTACAAAAAAGCCTCCAAAATTGGGGGCTTTTTTATTGCCGAGTAAAAAAACGCTTTATAATAGACAAAGATTAACATTACCTAGGTACTCACTCGTGTCGATTCAAGAAATTCGTCATCCGCTTATTCGCCATAAACTTGGTTTACTACGTCGTTCTGACATCAGTACCAAGAATTTTCGTGAATTAGCGCAAGAAGTCACGATGTTACTGACTTATGAAGCAACAAAGGATCTTCCTGTTGTTGAGCATGAAATTGATGGGTGGGCAGGGAAAGTCTCAACTCAGCGTATCGCAGGGAAGAAAATCACAATTGTACCTATCTTGCGTGCTGGTATTGGGATGTTGGAAGGTGTACTGAGCCTGATCCCAAGTGCGAAAGTGAGTGTTTTGGGTTTAGAGCGTGATGAAGCAACCTTGGAAGTTCGTACTTACTATAAAAAGTTAGTGCCAGATGTTGCGAATCGTTTGGCTATGATCATTGATCCAATGCTTGCGACGGGTAATTCACTCATCGCTGCGATTGATGTATTAAAAGCAAGTGGCTGTAAAGATATTCGTGTTATGGTCTTAGTTGCCGCACCAGAAGGTGTAGCTAAAGTAGAAGCGGCACATCCTGATGTTCGCATTTATACTGCATCGATTGACCAAGGTTTAAATGAAGAAGGTTATATCGTTCCTGGTCTAGGTGATGCAGGCGATAAAATCTTTGGTAGTGTTCAAAAAGACTAATTTTTGACACATTCTTAAAAGAGACTTGATCTCATCCTGAAGCTGTTTTGAGGATTGATTGAAAGTCTCTTTTTTATTTTTATATACTGTCATTATCGCATTGAGAAAATAGGATAAATGTCATGAAGCAAGAATTCTATCAAGGCAAAGTTAAACAATATAATCCAGACAAAGGCTTTGGTTTTATTGGCACTTCTGAAGGGGATGTATTTTTTCATATTTCAGAGTATCCAGCCGATGCTGAGCCGAAAAGAAATGAAAAAGTGAAATTTATCGTCGTTGAAAATGACGGGAAATACAAAGCGACCAAGATTGAACGTCTTGATCCGAATCCTGCCAAAACCAAGAAAACCAAAATTGCTGAGCACAATAATTCGATTACGTCGGCATTATTGTCAAACTTCCGTCGCTAAATACACACATTTATCCTTTCTTTATTTAGGTATCCACTTAAATATTAAGAGAAAAGAGGCTTTTTAGCCTCTTTTTTTATTAGAATAGAAGCAATATAAAAATAGAGCGTACGTAATGTTTCTTGAGGGAAAAATTAAAAAATACAATTCAGAGCGCGGTTTTGGTTTTATTCAGGTAGAAGGAAGAACATCAGATATTTTCTTTCATATTACTGATTTTCCCAAAATGACTGGTGAACCGAAACTAGGGGAAAGGCTTAAATTTCTGATTGTTGAAGAGCATGGAAAATTTAAAGCAACTAATATTGTTCGATTGGACTTAAAAAGGGAAAGCCCGATTTCTGAAATCACTCCTAATGAAAAATTGACTGTATCAGCGTTATCTAACCGTACTCAAGAGACTTCCAAGAAAGGAGTAACATTTACCATCGTAGGATTGATTGTAATTATAATCTTGAGTGGTTTGGTTTTTCAGAAGTATCAGTCCTATCAGCAATCAAAAAAACTAAAAGCTGCTCAATTGATCGAAGAGCAAAGGAAAATTGTAGAACAACAACGAAAAGCTATTGGTGAGTTACCGCAAGTAAAGCTGTCGGAAAAAACCAAGAGGGCACTCGAATCTAGTCATGTCCAATCTTTTCAGAACGAATCATCTATTAAAGCAAATAACCAATTCCAGTGTGATGGACGAGAGCATTGTTCCCAAATGAGCTCTTATGAGGAAGCATTGTTCTTTTTAAAAAATTGTCCTAATACAAAAATGGATGGTGATGGGGACGGTATTCCTTGTGAACGTCAATTCGGACGTTAAGTATGGAGCATAGGTAGTAAGGGAGAGTACTGTTTAAATAACACATGTTATTGAATAGACTAAAATTAAGATAAGACAAAATAAAGTTTCTAAGATAGCGGTGTAGACTTTGAGATAAATTTCCGAGATTGGTTCTTAATGTTAAATTGTGAAATAGTTATTACTTTATTAATGGTTTTTATTATCATTTGTTAATTGTTCTTATATAATATGATCAAATTTTTATCGGGGTATGGTCACTTGAAAAAGAATATATTGTTTCTATCTCTCATTGCATTACCAATGTTTGCTATGGCTGAAGAAAACACAGTTTTGCCAACGATTGTCGTGAAAGCCGACTCACAAGCAACAGATGCAACAGGTAAACTTAAAAAAGATGCCAGTTTAGGTATCCTCGGTGAGAAAGCTGTATTGGATACGCCGTTCAGTATCCAGTCCTATACCGAGCAGGCAATTAAAGATAAGCAAGCGGATTCGATCGCAGGCATTCTTAAAAATGATCCAAGTATTCGTACCACCACCAATAGTGGGCATTTAAACGAAAACTTTATGATTCGCGGCTTTGCGGTGACATGGGAAGATGCCAATATTAATGGTGCTTATGGTATGTCGCCAAGTGGTCGTACACCGACTGATATTTTAAGCTCTGCCAGTGTATTGAAAGGCCCAAATGCATTAATTGCAGGCATGGCACCAGGCGGGAGTATTGGTGGAGTCGTGATGGCAACAACCAAACGTGCGGATCGGGATCTGACCCAAGTCTCTGCGATGTACGAAGATGGTGGTTACTACAAATCAGGTTTTGATGTATCTCGCCGTTTTGGTGAAGACAACAAATTTGGTGCGCGTGTCAGTGCGACTTATGGACAAGGTGAACATATTGTTGACGGGCTGGAAGATGAAAATACGGCTGCGGTACTTGCACTCGACTATACGACCGATCAGGCCAAAATTAACTTTGATGCTTATTCGGTACGAGATAAGCGTGATGGTGGTTCACCAGCAATGATCTCTTTTGCGACTTTGGGACGTGTTTTACCAGCACCAGATGGCAAACTGAATTATTTCCCACATTTAGAAGGTATGCAAAGTGCTAATTATGTGGGCTTATCAGGAGAATATAAGCTTCTACCAAATTTAAAAGCATTTGCAGGCGCTGGGTTCAATGAGCGTGAATACCGTGGGCATTTATTTGGTACCCGTATGATCGTAGGTGATTATCCCGTTAATCATCAAGGCATAGGTAATACCAGTCCATTGGTCGGTGCGGATGGCGATGCACTGGCACAGTATTATCGAGTCGGTTCAAAGGAACATAACACCACCTTTAATGCAGGTTTAGAAGGTCAGATTTTTACAGATGATATTTCCCATACGTTGGCATTCCGAGCAGATTACCTGAAACGTAAATATAGTCAGCATCAAGGACGTGGCGCAAAAGAAGTTTATTTTCCAACTAATATCTATGATCCAAGTAGCGAAGGGCATATGCCTGATACTTGGCCAGTTATTGTACCTTTCGCCGATGATGTCTATGTCAGCTATAGCTTAAGTGATCAGATTTCCATGCTGGATGACAAGCTACAGTTTATTTTAGGTGTGCGCTATCAAGACATGAATTTAAAAGCGCTGACGACCAATGCACCGCCATTGAAAGATGATAAGTTATCTCCAAGTGCCGCCATTGTTGTGAAACCTTTTGGTGAAGAAACTTCATTCTATGCGAGTTATGTGGAAGGTCTGGTTCGAGGTACAACGGTATCTAATGAGGCAGATGCAAATTACAATAAAACATTTGCCCCATTTGAAAGTAAACAATATGAAATTGGTGCGAAATATCAAGGGGAGCGTTGGTTACACACTTTAGCGCTGTATCAAATTAAAAAACCGAGCACGATGACAGATACAAGCTATCGTGATCCGAACAATGCAAATATTAAGCAAATCACAACAGATGGTGCGAAGACTGAATCAAAAGGTGTTGAGTACGGTTTCTCTGGTAAAGTGACGGAAGACTTAATCGTTTACGGTAATCTGGCTTATATTGATACCGAATATAAGAAAGGACTTTTAACGGGCGGAGTCGATATATCTGGCAATACCATTGAGGGTACACCAGAGATTACCGCAGGCGTTGGTGTAGATTACACCTTACCCTATGTAGAAGGTTTAAGCGTGAATGCATTTGTGACTTATGTGGATGACCAATACTTAACTGCGAACAATAATTTAAAATTACCTGATTATACCTTGGTTGATTTAGGTGCGAAGTACGCAACTAAACTGGGTGGAGTAAATACAACGTTCCGTGCCAATGTGGATAATGTCACTGATAAGAAATATTGGGATGGCGTGTTTACCAGTGGCTTTACTACAGTTGGCGCAGGTCGTACTTATAAACTTGGTGTGAGCTTCGACTTCTAAATCAAACTGCATAAAAAAATGCTTCCAAGTGGAAGCATTTTTTTATTTAAAAAGTTAAATCTTTGCTTCGCAAAATTGCAAAAAGGCTTTTAAGCCAGGCCCTTGGTATTTTTGGCGATGTACCAGCATATAAAGCGGGCGGGTTAATTCCCAATAAGGCGTATCTAAAATGACTAACTGGCCTTTTTCCTGAAGAGGTTCAATCGCCAGTTTGGAAATACATGACATGCCCAAACCACCTGCGACTATTTTTAAAATCGCTTCATTATGACCCAGTGTTAAACGGATATTGGCATCTGGTAAATCTTGTAAAATGGCATTATCAAACACTTCACGTGTTCCTGAGCCTTCTTCACGTAAGATCCATTCTACTTCATAAAAATCTGCCGGTGTAATCGGGCGGTTGAGTTGTGCCAGTGGATGATCAGGCGCGCAACATACAGCCAGTTCATCATTACGCCAATGAATACATTGCAGTTGTGGTAAATGACATGAACCTTCGATTAAGGCGAGATCAAGCTGAAATTGGTTCACGGCTTCAATCATTTGACGGGTATTACCCACTTGCAGTTGGAGATGCGCTTGTGGATGACGCTGTAAAAAATCAGCCATCAAATCAGGCATTAAATAATCGCTGATGGTGAGTGTTGCCCCAAGGCGTAAATCAATGCTTTGCAACTCGCCTTTGGCCGCTTGTTCAAAAGCTTCACAACGCCCTAAAATCTCAAGCGCTTGAGGAAGTAAAAAACGTCCTAGATCATTCAGTTGTAAGCGTTTTCCCAGACGGTCGAATAATGGTGCACCCAGACCATCTTCTAAATCTGCTAAGGCCATACTTGCCGCACTTTGTGTGAGACGAACAGCATCACTCGCTTTGGTTACAGTTCCCTCTTGAGCGACCGCCACGAAAACAGCCAATTGGCGTAATGTCATGCGCATGTTAAATAGCCTTAATGTTTTGAGTATCCATCATTTATTCGATCATGCTAACATGAGCCTACTGTTTCGTGCCACGTTCAAATCATGTCAATTGAAAAATTTAGCGTAGAAAAGGTTTTATCTGTACACCGCTGGGCTGACAATCTGTTTAGTTTTACCATGACCCGTCCAGCCCATTTTAAATTCACCGCAGGGCAGTTTGCCCGTATTGGTTTAATGGTAGATGGCGAACTGGTGGTTCGTGCTTATTCGGTGGTGTCTTCACCCTTTGATGAAACGCTAGAATTCTTTTCAATTGTGGTACCCGATGGCGCATTTACCTCAAATCTACAACACCTTAAAGTGGGTGATGAGCTGTATCTGGAAAAGATCTCGTATGGTTATTTAACCCTTGCGCGTTATCAGCAACCTTTACCGCAGGATTTATGGTTATTGGGGACAGGAACTGGTCTGGCGCCGTTCTTATCGATGCTGCAAGATTTTGAAACCTGGAATAAATATCAGCACATCAATCTGGTTTATAGCGTACGTACCGAGTCTGAACTGGCTTATGTAGATCGTATTCAAGAGATTGCGGCGCTGTTTGGTGAAGGGCATACGGGCTTTAAATTTGTCCCGATCATCACGCGTGATCCAGAGGCGCCATTACATGATCGTTTACCTGTGCTGATTGGCAATGGTGAATTGGAAAAAGCCGTTGGCTTGGATTTGAATCCAGCCAGCAGTCATGTGATGTTATGTGGTAATCCGCAGATGGTGGAAGACACCAAAGAAGCGCTAAAATTGCGTGGTTTAATTATGAATCGTCGTGGTGAAGGTAATATTGCCGTAGAAAATTACTGGTAACAGACTTCGGTTGAGACGATTCATTTGAATGGGAGAGGAGGGATATGTTTAGTGAACAAACATATCCATAAATTCACGGATTTCCTGAATCGCCGTGTCTACATCTGTAGTTAACCAGGTCGGTTCAAATAACCCGATGTAATGCTCAAGGCGTTCTTGAGGAACGACCAGACGTACAGGACAATCTTCTTCCAGTAAGCGCCACGGCAAGATGGGAACTTCATTATCTAAAAAAGGCTGTACATTACGAATATCAATGATCATGGCATTGATACAGTCTGGTAATGGCATCACCGAAAACTCTTCTGTGCGGCGACGAAAATATTCCAGATCACCCCATTTCAGGATATAGCTTGGCTTATTAAACTCAATAATTCCAATCAAATGTTCATCGCGTGTGTGATGTAAAAAACATTGATGTGTTACATCAGTGTCCAAATCAAGAGAAACACTTTGTTGGCTATAGGACATAAAGCAAAACATTTAAAAAACGGGACTGAGCATTATAGCTTATTTTTGTTGCCCGCTAAAGCCGCCTATATTTTAAACAAAAAATAAAATAAAAAAAGTAGAGTTCTGCAACCAGTGCAACGATAGTCCGAAGCTTCTTCACACAATGCTACACAGCACATTGCTAATATAAATATTGAAAAGTAATAAGGATGAGGGCTGCTATCATGCATGATTTTAGTAAGCCACAACCCCATGTGGCGAGCAAAGAAGAAATTACCAAAAAGAGAAGATTACCCGTTTATATTTTGATTCTGGTGGGAATCTTCCTGATTGCATTACTTGTTTATATGGTTGCTGATCATTCAGCCAATCCAACTGCACAAGTGATCCTGTCACAAATGCAGTCGGCAGTTCTGAATGCTTAGACAAGCATATTTTAAGACCGAGAATTAATTCTTCAAAAAGCTCATTGGTGTGAATCAATGAGCTTTTTTGCAATATTTTGCGCATTTTTTGTTGTATTAGTGCTGCCATTTATTGATTGGAAAATAGACAAAAATTATGGTGGAAGCATCCATAAATCATGTTCTTAGTTCATAGAGCAACCATGGGTGGACTGTACAAGACTGAAAAACACAACATAAGGATAACAACATGAATGAATTTTTTAATGACCCCTCCAACCGAGGAGGATTTGATGCAATGTATTATTGGGATCAATTTCACCCGATTTTAGCTGCAATTGTAATTCTGCTGGTCGGCTGGATTATTGCTCTGGTGGTTGCAGCAGGTGTGAAAAAATTACTGCAAAAACTTGATACCAATCATAAATTATCGTCTGCAACTGGTCGTACCCCAAATATTGAGAATTTGATTTCCAAGCTGGTATTCTGGTTTATCATGATTCTAGCGGTTGTGGGTGCATTAAATGTCTTAAATATCAGTGGTGTGAGTGATCCATTTAGCAATATGGTCGGGCGGATTCTGGCCTTTATTCCTAACCTGTTTGCTGCTGTTGCAGTCGGTTTTATTGGCTGGATTGTTGCTCGTCTGGTACGCGCAGGATTAACCAATGTACTTGCCAGAACCGAGCTTGATGAGAAGCTGAGCGGTGAGGTCGGTGTCGGTTCACTGAGCAGCAATATCGGTGAGATTTTTTACTGGCTGGTTTTATTACTGTTCTTACCGATTGTTTTATCGATTCTCGGTTTAACAGGGCTATTAATTCCTGTACAGAACATGGTGAATGATGCCGTTGCTTATTTACCGAATCTGTTTATTACAGGTGTCATTATCTTTGTCGGTTATATTCTTGCGAAGATTGTACGTGGCATTGTTGAAGGTTTAAGTAATAGTCTGGGTTTACAAACACAGGCTGAAAAAGTAGGGCTATTTAAAAATTCAAATGTCTCTAAATTTTTAGGTTCTTTTGTCTTCGCCGTCATCATTATTACCACTTTAATTGTGGCATTTGAAGCACTTGGTATCGAAGCGATTTCTCAACCAGCGACATCAATGCTGAATGAAATCATGCACGCGATTCCACAAATTATTGCGGCAGGCCTGATTTTAATTGTGGCTTATATTGTTTCGCGTTTTGTTGGACGTTTAGTGGCTGAATTGATTTCAGGTGCGGGTGTCGATGAAATTCCAATGAAACTCGATGTACAACGTTTCCTTGGGCAAACACGTGTTTCAGATGTGGTTGGCTGTCTAATCGTGTTCTTCACCATGCTGTTTGCTGTTTCAGAAGCAGCGAATCGTCTAGGGCTGGAACAGGTGAGCGTACTCATCGCCATGTTTATCCAGTTCGGTGCAAGTATTCTTCTAGGTGCAGTAATTCTGGTGATCGGCTTCTGGCTGGCGAATGTGGTTGCCAATGTCGTTCAACGTGGTGAATATAATAGCTCTCGCTGGTTAGGTAATCTGGTCCGTATCTTGATTATGGGACTTGTGATTGCGATGGGCTTGAAAGCAATGGGTATTGCGGATTCTATTGTTAATCTGGCATTCGGTTTAACACTGGGTTCAGTTGCAGTCGCATTTGCATTGGCCTTTGGTTTAGGTGGTCGTCAACCTGCAGAGCGTTTACTTGGTGATTTACTAGATAAGGCAAAAACAGAAGGCAACAAACCAAATCCGTTGCACAAGGATGAGGTTAAGCCAGCAGCGCCTGTGAGCCCAACACCAACAGCGCCAACGACTCCTGTGAATCCTGTGAGTCCGACACCAACTTCATTAGATACTCCGGCGAATCCAACACCACCAACTCCGCCATATTCGGATGAATAGTAAAAAATAATCTTTGATTTTTTCAATCAATTCGACCACTCTAAGCAGGGTGGTCGTTTTGTTTTTATTCGTACTTTTAGCCTTTATTTGTAATGCTGTCCAGAGTTGTTAGGACTCACGTTTTGCATCCAGCTCAGTTCAACATGTTGTAAATTCTGAGCGAAATGGCATGAGCAAGTTGCGCATTCGATTGAGTCGAAGTGAAAACTTGGCCTAAAAAGCAATTCATTTATAGATAAAGTCCCCATAGTCTCTCAATAAAAAGTTAATAGGAGAACAGAATGAAGAGGCCAAATCGTGTATTTGCACCGATTATTATTGCAGGTATTACTGTTGGTTTTTTGGCAAGTGCTTACAAATTTGTCGTGGCGAAATCAAGCCCAACCAAAGAGAAATCAATCGAAAATACCCAGAAAATCCCGTCTTCGGAAGCTGCTAATTCTTCAGATGAACCACATTAAGTATTGATTCATCTGAAGCCAAAGCGAAGGGTAAGTATTAAAAACGTATTTAAACGAATTGGGCTGCTGCCTGTGCAGATGACCATGCCCACTGGAAGTTATAACCGCCTAAGTGTCCTGTCACATCCAGTACTTCGCCAATAAAATATAGGCCTTTCTGTTTCTTACTTTCCATGGTTTTTGATGAGACTTCGCTGGTATCTACACCACCCAGTGTCACTTCTGCTGTGCGATAACCCTCGGTTCCAGACGGTTTAACGGAAAAGGCATGGAGCTGTGATGCAATTTGCTCCAGTTGAAGGTCGCTTATATTGCCAATCGCAGTTTCACTTTGCTCTGCCCAGATCAATTGCTGTAATTCAAGTACGATGCTTTTGGCGGTAAATTCGCTCAACAAGGTTCGTAACAGCACTTTCGGCTGAGATTTTTTCTTTTCTTTGAAAAATTGAGCGAAGTCCTGACTCGGAAAGAAATCAATTTTAAAGCTTTCACCGACATGCCAATAGTTGGAAAGTTGCAAAGCGCTTGGGCCGCTGAGTCCGCGATGGGTAAAGAGCAAGGCTTCGGTAAATTGATGACGTTCATTGATCAAGGTTGCATCTAGTGCATTACCACTTAAACGGGTGGTCACTTCTTTAAATTGATCTGAGAAGGTAAAGGGAACCAGACCTGCGCGTGTTGGGTAGACATGATGTCCGAACTGCTGTGCAAGCTCATAACCAAAGCCAGAACCGCCTAAAGTTGGAATAGACAAACCGCCTGTCGCAACCACGAGTGATTCACATTGATAAGTCCCTTGACTGGTTTCAATGATAAAACCTGAGTCTGCTTTTGCTTTGACTTGCTGTACTTCGCAATGGGTTTGAATCTGTACACGTTTGGCTTTATCACATTCTGAAAGTAACAGCTCAAGGATTTCTTTTGATCCTTTTAGGGTAAAAAGCTGACCGTGCTTGCGTTCTTCATATTCAATTCCGTATTCACACACCAGACCAATAAAGTCCCAGTTGGTATAGCGGGTGAGGGCAGAAATAACGAAATGTGGATTTTCAGAAAGATAGTTCGCAGGCTCGACATCCAGATTGGTAAAGTTACATTTACCACCACCAGACATCAAAATCTTTTTACCGACTTTATTGGCTTTCTCAAGCACTGCAACCGAGCGCCCACGTTTGCCTGCTTCAGCAGCCAACATCAAGCCTGATGCACCTGCACCTAAAACAACAACATCAACTTGATGGATCATGGGGGAAATACTCAAGAGCGGAAAAGCGGGCAATTATAAAAGATTTATGCAGCTTTTAGTATGTTTTCAATTTTCCTTGTAAACCACCAGTGTGAATCGCAAGAATACGGGTATTTTCTGGGAAATGTTGCTGCTGAATCAGGTCAAAAAGTCCCATCATCATTTTAGCGGTATAAACCTGTTCTAATGGAATCGCATATTGCTGTTCAAACTGTTGCATAAATTGCAGTAGCGCTGGACTGGTTTTGGCATAACCACCACTACAATAGGCATCAGTTAAAGACCAATTTTTTTTATCAGTCCACTGTTGAATGTCTTGTTGCAGAAAATCACCTTTTAAGGCAGAAAAGCCCAGCACATGCTGTCGATCTGAACTGCTTTCAATCAGCCCTGCAATGGTTCCACCTGTACCAACTGCACAGCAAATCACGTCATGATTTTCTCGATCATGAGCAGATAGTATTTCTTGGCTGCCTTGCAAGGCAAGTGCATTGGTCCCTCCCTCTGGAACGATGAAAGCTTGCGGATATTGTTGTTGTAGCTGTTGTAAATACGCGGCTTCATGGCGCAGTCGATATTCGGCCCGACTCACAAAATGCAGTTGCATACCGAAATCATGCGCAGTTTGTAGTGTTGGATTTAAGACTTGCGAAGCCAACTCGTCTCCGCGAATAATGCCAATACTTTGAAAACCAAAACGTTGAGCGGCATACGCCGTTGCGGCAATATGGTTAGAAAAAGCCCCACCAAAAGTCAGTATTTTTGAGCAGCCTTGTTGCTGTGCGGCAAGCAGGTTGTATTTGAGTTTGAAAAACTTATTACCCGAAATGTGGGGATGAATCTGATCCAGACGCTTCACGGTGAGTTGAACTGGCGCAGGAAGATCTAAGGTCTGATAGGGAGTGGGAAAAGCAATGTGATCAAACATCTTAGATCATGAAAAAAGAGCTTGATCACATTGTAAATGGATTTGATTGAAAATGTCAGTATAGGTTTAGGAACTGGTGTCTACCGAAGTAATGACAGACATCCCTGGACGTAAATTTTCCATCCCTTTCTGATTTGGATCTACGGTGATCCGTACAGCAATACGTTGTACCACTTTGGTGAAGTTACCTGTCGCATTGTCAGGCTTCAATACACTGAATTCTGAACCAGCGGCAGGAGAAATCTGCTCTACCTGTCCAGTGAACTTCTGATGATTCATTGCATCCACAGTAAAATAGGCTTTTTGCCCAATTTTCATATTGGCAATTTGAGTTTCCTTAAAATTGGCAATGACCCAAGTTTGTTGGGGAATTAAATAGAGCAGTTGTGTGCCTGCTGCAACGTATTGGCCTACACGTGGATTGACTTCACCGAGTTGACCATCCAGTGGCGCAACAATAGTGCTGTAATCCTTGGTGGTGTTGGCTTGATCCAGTTGTGCCTGAGCGCTATTTACTTGCGCTTTTAAGCCTGCTTCAGCGACTTGCGCCGTTTTTAAGGCTTCTTGCGCAACCAGAATATTGGCTTGAGCCTGTTTGAGCAAAGCAAGGTTATTCTGTGCATCAGCCGCAGCTTTATCCTGTTCTGATTTTGAGGCAGCGCCACTATCGCCCAGTTGTTGATAGCGTTTGAGTTGTGCAACCGAGAGATCGTATTGCGCCTTGACCTGATCCAGTTTAGCTTGGGCTGCAACGACATCTGCCTGACGCTGGGCAATGGCTTGAGTCTGATTGGCAAGGCTATTTTCTGCTTGTTCTACCCCAGAAACAGCTTGGGTCACCTTTTGGTCATAGGTCGTTGCATCAATATGCATGAGTACCTGACCCTGTTTAACATGATCAAAGTCCTTAACCAGAACATCCTTGATATAGCCATTAATCTGTGAGGAAAGAATAGTGGTTTTACCTTTCACATAGCTATTGTCCGTCTGTTCAATCGCCGAGTGGAATGGCCCGATTCGCCATGCCCATAAAATAATCGTAATCCCGACAATTAACACCAGCAGCATCCACCACAAGGTTGAACGCTTGGTCTTGATCAACTTACTGGTTGGCGGTGGAGGAGGCGGTGGCATTTGCGTCACAGCTTCTGGTGCCTTTTCAGGTTGAACCGTCTGGTTTTGCTCATTGTTCTGAGCATTTGTATTTTCTGGTTTATCTTGTTCAGACATAATGTTTTCTCAATCAAATACCATAAGGGTTAACTGGCTGCTTGCAGATTTTTTCGGGTCATGTACTTATTACGTACATATTTAAATAACCCCCATAGCAGTAAAACAACAGCAAAAATGCCATTTAATACAATCACATCGTTATAGGCGCGAACCTGTGCTTCGCGTGTCACCACTTTATTCAGGTTTTGTAGTGCCTGATTATTTTGTAGAACTGGATCATTGGTGGTCACCATTGCACTATGCTGATAAGTCTGTAAGCGTTGTGCGACCAATGGATCGGTCGGATTAAGATTGCTGTTAATCTCGACTTTATAACCATAAGTATGATGTTGCTGGTAAGTATTAAAGAAGGATGAACCGACCAGACCACCAAAGTTTTGTGTGGCTGAAAAAAGAATAATAAAGGTCAAGACATATTGAGGTCCACGCTGCAAGGTGCGCATAAAGCCCATCAATAGTAATGGCCCGATAAACACGCCACCTGCAAAGCTCACTAAAAATTGACTGCGATAGAAATTGGCTGGGCGCACATCACTGGTGAGGTGATAGTCCAGTGCACAGGCAATGAAAATCAGGATTTCAGCAAGGAACAAATTTAAAATGAGCCGCTCGCGATGGAAGGTCAAAGCACTAAACACTGAACCAGCAATCGTCCCACAAAAGATCACCACATATAAGGGAACAAATTGATCCGGCCCCATACCCATGGTTTTCAAAAAATTCACCGCCGCATAACTTTGTTCTGACATCAGTAAGCGTAGTGCAAAGGCACTGACCACGAAACTGAGTAAATCGCCAGCCGCCAGCCAGCGGGTCATAATCAACGGATTGGTCCGATAATGTTCGTAGGTGAGGCCCAATACAATCAGACAGAAACCAACAATCAGGGTATAAGCCAGCCACGGGCTATCGAACCACCACAGAATAGGCCCTTGGGTGAGGACAATACACAGACAGGCAAAACCCGGTGCCAATAGAGCAAAAGTGAAGAAATCCTGCTTCTCAAAGACCTGCAGACGTAAGCTACGTGGCAATTTGAGTGAAACAACCATTGCGAAACAACAGATGGCCAGACCTAATTCAAAGGTATAAATCACATCCCACGGATTTGCTTTGAGTAGGAATGGCGAAAGAATCCATGCCAATGGCAATCCCAGTTGCTGAAATCCGAAAGCCAGATAAATCCCTTTGGCCATATCTGCTTTGCCAAAGGCCTGCATGGTGTAATACATGCCAAGTGAACTGAGTGGCGCTGCGGCCAAGCCTGCAATAAAGCGGGCAAAGAGTGCCATTTCATAGGTTTGTACAAAGAGATGCAGAACCAGTACGCCAATAAATACCAGTAATCCCAGTTCTGAAAACAGGCGTAAGCCATATTGTTGCCGAGCTTTAAACAGAATCAGGTTGGCACTGACATTGGCCATGACATAAGATGCAGGAAGCCATGCTGCCTGTGATGGTGTTAAACCATATTCACCCTGAAAGATGGGCAAATTGGCAATAATAAAACCATTACTGAGACTTGCCGCGATACTGATAATCAGGCCAATAATAAAATAGGCAATACGTTTTGGTCGGGTATGCGCAATAGCTGCAGGCGAACCCGGTAAGGCTGGGCGCTCTTCAGCAGTCCAATCTGGGGGAGTCTCTAGATAGCGAGGGCTTTTATCCATTTTATTCCTCGACCTACACTTTAATACCGTTTAATAATAATTCTATTGCGCGTTTTGCCAGTCTTAGCTGATCGCTCGCCTGATGTCCCTGAAATGATGACCCTAAAATCCCTGTAATCATACCGAAATCTTGAGGGGTAAGATCAGGACGACATAATTGGTGCTGTATCGCTTGATCAATCAGAGGCTGTAGCGCTTTATTCCGTCGTTCATAAATGTTTAGCATGATTGGGTCTTCACGATCAATAATGCGCCAGTAATCAATCAGCACGACGAGTTGAGGTATTTGTTCAATATGGCTTTCAATTAAGCGGATAAAACCATCATTAAAGATAAGTAATTCTTTCGCCTTTTGCTCCAAACGGGTAATGGCCCGTTCCAGCAAAGCTGCGATCAAGGCTTTACGATCGGCAAAATTACGATAAAAAGTTGCCCGCCCAACACCAGCATGATCAATGATGGCCTGTAGAGGCACATGCACACCTTGCTTGCGGAAAACTTCCTCTGCGGCATTGAGGAGTTCATCACGATTGTGAGCCGCCAATTGCTGACGTTTTACCATGACCAAAGCTCGTGGAATATTTAATGTGAATTAAACGGACATTTTTGTCCGAAGTAAATATGTAGCAGAAATTTATTTTGTTTAATTTAGGTAAAATCCATCATAGAAGGTGCTTTTCTAAGTGCATACAGTGTTAAAAAATAAGACTAAATCAATCATGAATAAAACGACAATCAGGTGAAGTATGCAGGGATTTGTACAACGTTTTGCAACGGGGATAAAACATCGTCCATATCTCTCTGCAACTTTTAGCTTAGGTTTGCTGATCTATGCGGTATTGCATTTTTTTACTGATTGGAAATGGGCCACCTGCTTGCAGTTAGGCTGGAATATTGCGATTTGGCTGTATCTATTCCTGATTTTGAAAATGATGTGGCATCTGGATGCAACACATATTTTAAAACGTGCCCAGCAACAGGATGAAGGGAAGTGGGTGATTTTAACGGTGGTGCTGATTGCGATCGTGGTGTGTTTTATTTCGATCGTGGTGCAACTCAGTCATGTGCCAAAAGATTTTCCGATTTTAAAAAGTGCACTGATTCTGTTGACCATTGGCACAATATTTTCAACTTGGTTATTGCTGCATACTTTATTTGCGATTCACTATGCCCATGACTATTACCTGGCAAAAAGCCGTCACCAAGAAGCGGGGCTGGATTTTCCCAAGACAGATCAACCCGACTACCTCGATTTTATTTATTTCAGCTATATCATTGGTACGTCTGCACAAACAGCAGATGTGTCCATTACCAGTTCATCGCTTAGGCATTTAAATATTTTTCATTGTGTACTGGCATTTATCTTTAATACGGTCATTTTGGCGGTCGCGATCAATGTTGCGGCAAGTTTGATTGGATTTAATTGATAACTTATTTTTATTAATTAAATTAAAATTGATCATTTTTATTTTTTATTGTGCTTGGTTATTTTAAATAGAGACAGGCACAGCAAGGATAAAAACATGACCAGCCAGCATCAAGTCAATCAACAGCAATATCAAGATAAATCTCAGGCCTATTTAAGCAGTACTGTGCATGCGCAGGGGATTGAATTTCAGAAAATGCAGCAGTTGATCCAGTTACATCAGTTTAAAACAGTGTTGGATTTGGGCTGTGGCGGTGGGCATGTCAGCTATCAAGTTGTGCCGTTTGTAGATCAGGTGACTGCCTACGACTTAACGCCGTCGATGGTGGAATTGGTTGCTGAACAGGCCCAACAACAAGGTTTCGATAATATTATGACTCAGCAGGGTGCAGCCGAGACATTGCCTTTTGCAGACCAAAGTTTTGATTGCGTTATTACCCGCTATTCAGCACATCATTGGCAGAATGTTGCACAAGCGATGAGTGAGATGTATCGTGTCGTAGCGCAACAAGGCAAAGTGATTATTGTTGATATTTTAGGAAATTCGAATCCTGTGTTGGATACCTTTTTTCAGACGATTGAAACGATTCGCGATCCAAGTCATGTGCGTAATTATAGTTTAGGAGAATGGGCACGTTTTGCTGAATATGCAGGATTTACGCTAGAAATTATTGAAAAACAACATTTAGATTTAGAGTTTCAGAGCTGGACTGAACGGATGAAAACACCAGAATATGCGGTTCAGACCATACGGGATTTGCAGCACAAAGCTTCTGATCAGACACGTCAATATTATCAGATTCAGGCAGATGGTTCGTTTCGTAGTGAAGTGATGTATCTGGTTTTGAGTCGGGCATAAGTTTTAAATGATAAGGAATCGACTCAAAAATATTGAGTTAAAGCGATAAAATGAGACAGCAAATCAAAATTTATCTATCACCTGCATCCTGTTTTTAAGTAAAATCATTGCTTGAAAATTATTCTAATCTAGAGGTTATCTTGGAATCGTTATTGATTTTAGGCTCAATTGCGTTGGCCTTAATGTTGGGTGCGATTAGCCCAGGCCCTACATTTATTTATGTAGCGAAGAACTCAATTGCGATTTCACGTAAACATGGTTTATTTACCGCTTTAGGAACAGGCACGGGCGCAGCGTTGTTTGGTTTGCTTGCGGTTATGGGTTTACAGGCAATTTTATTGGCCGTGCCTTCGGCTTATATCGCTTTAAAAATATTTGGTGGACTGTACTTACTTTGGCTGGCGTATAAGATTATCAAGCATGCCAAAGAGCCGATGGAAGCGGTGAATGGTACTGTGAAGCGCATGAGTTATGCACAGGCTTTCCGTTTAGGGCTCATTACCCAGCTCAGTAACCCGAAAATTGCCATTATTCTTGCCAGTATTTTTACTGCATTATTACCGAAAGAAATTCCAAGTTATTACTATGTGGTGTTACCAATGTTGTGCTTCTTTATTGACGCGGGTTGGTATTCGCTGGTGGCTGTTGCGCTGTCAGCAGAAGGGCCACGTAAAGTTTATTTAAAATCTAAATCGTTGTTTGATCGTATCGCTGGTGGTGTGATGACACTGTTGGGATTAAAGCTGATCTTTGGAATGAAATAATGGCATAGAGAAAGCGACCAAGAAGGTCGCTTTTTTATTGCCTAAAATTCGCTGATTCAGCTTAATCTTTAAAATGCACAGGAATCCATTGATAGCTCTTACCATCTGCTGAATAAATATGTCCAATCCCCGGGAATGGTAAATGTGGTGCAGCAATGGTTTGTCCATTCTTCGCGAAATCAGCAAACTGTTTTAAACGGGTTGCCACTGCTTTCTTAGGATCAATATCGTATTCAATCGCAGTTTTGGGTTGATCAAATTGCACGGTATGTGAATGTACAATATCTCCAATAAAGACCACGCTTTCTCCTTTGCTTTTTAATTCATAGCTAAAGTGACCGGGAGTATGTCCCGCCGTGTTAATGACTTTAAAGCCCTGAATTTCATCACCGAGCTTATAAGTTTTAAAACGTTGCTTGGCTTGGTAAGGCGCAATAGCTTGCTTAATGTGCTTTACGGTTCCTTCATAACCTGCTTGTTTGTCTTTTGGCAGCTTGGCTGCTTGTTTGGGATCTAGCCAATAATTGGCTTCGTCACTAGAGACATACACGGTTGCATTGGGGAAATTGGCAACGCCATCTTTGCTGATGCCACAGACATGATCGGGGTGTAAATGGGTGAGTAAAATGGTATCGACCTGTTCTGGCTTGTAGCCCGAAGCAACCAGATTTTTTAGGATTGAACCTAAATGTGGGCCAAAACAACTGGCTGCACCGCTATCGACGAGTACCAGTGATTTTCCTGTATTGACGAGGAATGCATTGATAGAGGTTTGTACGCCTTTGTCTTGATCTGCGTAATACTTTTTCAGGATTTGTTGGACTTGTTGCGGTGAAATATCTTTAAACAAGCTTGGCGACATAAAGTTAGTGCCATCGAGCAGGGCAGTGATTTGTACATCACCAGCCTGATATTGATAGAAGCCAGCGACTTGTTTTTGGGTTGGTGTGGTGCTGGGTTCAGCAGCTTGAGTAGTTATGGCTGCTGTGCTTAGGGTGAGATTGAATAGAAAGTTTTTGAATATATTCATTTTTTATCAATATATTATGTATAGTGTTGGCATTATATTATCTAGTTTAAATAATCGAAGTGTCAAATGAGCAATGTAATAGAATTCTATAAACAAGATTTTCCTTCAACCCTATTTCCATTAAATACAAACTTAATTCTAATTGAAAATCATTCAGAGGAAATTAATAAATATGTTTACGAAAAAATTTTAAATTCTGAAATGACTGAACATAGCTTTTTATCACAACAAAAAGTATATGCAACTAAGCCTAAGAATCATTTAAGAAGGACTATTAAGCTAGACCCTATTGCTGAATTTTTTATTTATGACGTGATTTATCGTAATCGTACAAAATTTAGAGGCGCTGTAAGTGAAGACCGAAAGTGTTTTGGCTATAAATTTGAAAATGGAGAAGCAATAAAAGTTCATGAGGCGTATGCTAGTTTTAAATCAGATTTGAATTCACTAAAGCAAGAGTTTTCATATTACTTAAAATTTGATATCGCTTCATATTTCAATAGTTTGTATCATCATGATGTTTGTCATTGGTTTGCATCTAAGAACATTAGTGAGACAGATAGTATATTCTTTGGACAATTCTGTAGAGAAATCAATTCGGGTAGAAGTGTTGATTTTATGCCTCATGGGATCTATCCTTCAAAAATGATAGGCAATGAATTTTTGAAATATATTGATTTAAATCATGAATTGAAATCATCAAAAATTATTCGTTTCATGGACGATTTTATTCTTTTTGATAATGATCAAAATGTATTAAAGAGAGATTTTATTAAAATCCAAAAGCTATTAGGCAGTAAAGGATTAAATATTAATCCTACAAAAACATCTTTAAATAATGAATATCAAGAAGTTAGGGCTACATTGTCTACTGTAAAGCAAGCATTGATGGCTGTTATATCGACTGATGGATTAGATGATTTAGTTTCAGGAGTTGAAGTGAGTGATCAACACCAGTCAGAACAAACGACCCTCGCTCTAAATGAGGCACAAATTGAACAATTACTAAATTTATTAAAAGACAATCAAATTGAGGAAGAAGATGCCGAATTAATTTTATCTTTCCTAAAAGACTATAGTGATAATCTTCTTATTGTATTACCAGAAATTTTAAAGAAGTTTCCAAATTTAATTAAACAAGTTTACTCAGTATCGCTAAGAATTATAGATAAAGAACTTCTAGCAAATGTATTATTGGAACACTTGGAAAGTGAACACTTATTTTTAGAATATGAACTCTTTTGGTTAGGAAAATTAGTTGAAGATTGCTTACTTGATGTAAGCTCGATTGGAAAATTATTAATAAAAATATATGAGCTTTCAAATAATTATAAGATAGCTCAAGCTAAAATATTAGAAATTCCTGTCAACAGTTTTGGCTTAAAAGAGATAAGATTAGATTTTTTAAAAACAGGACAATCAGATTGGTTGGCTTGGTCATCAGCTATTGGTTTGAGAAGTCTACAAGCAGCTGAAAGAAATTATAATTTAGATTATTTCTCTAAAGCATCACCTATTAATTTTTTAATAGCTTCATGTGTTAAAAAACTATAATTTTGAAGTTATAAGGGAATAAAAAAGCCCCTACATCAGTAGAGGCTTTTCTTGTCTAGCATTTTAAAACCTTAAGACACTTTATCACCCGGTTTTGCGCCAGATTCAGGTGAAATCACCCAAACACCTTCGCCATTACCTGCGGCAAGTACCATACCATTTGAGATACCAAAACGCATTTTACGTGGTGCAAGGTTGGCCACCATCACCACCAATTTGTCTTTTAGGTCTTCTGGCTGATAAAACTCACGAATACCACTAAACACATTACGCGGTTCAGCTTCACCCACATCTAAAGTCAGTTGCAGCAATTTATCAGAACCTTCAACAGTTGCTGCTTCTAATACTTTTGCTACACGAAGATCAATTTTCATGAAATCTTCAATACCAATGATTTCAGCTTCACCTACTTTTGGCTCAGGCTTTTTCTCAGCTTTCTTTTCTTTTTTCTTCTCTACTTTTGGCGCTTCTGCCGCCGCAGCTAAAGAATCTTTAGAGGCATCCACCATTGCAGCAACAGCTTTGGCATCAACACGTTGCATTAACGGCTGGAATTGCGCAATTTCATGACCAACTAAGATCTGCTGACGTGATGCAAAGTCAAAGCTTTCAAGTTGTAAGAAGGCTTGAACCTGTGCAGCAAGCGTTGGCAATACAGGAGCCAAGTAAATCGCAAGTTGACGGAATAAGTTAATACCCACCGAACACACATCATGAACTTGTTGTTCCTGACCTTCTTGCTTCGCAAGTGCCCACGGTTTTTTCTCATCGATGTACTGATTTGCACGGTCAGCCAACGCCATGATTTCACGAATTGCTGCCGAGAATTCACGTGCTTCATAGGCTTGCGCAATTGAATCGCCTGCATCAATAAAGCTTTGCACCAGTTCAGACTCTGCACATGTGTTCGACAAGGTATTATTGAAGTTGGTGTTAATGAATTTTGCACAGCGGCTGGCAATATTCACCACTTTACCGACAAGGTCAGAATTCACTTTCTGAACGAAGTCATCCAAGTTTAAATCTGAATCTTCAACTTTGTCAGAAAGTTTAGATGCAAAGTAGTAACGTAAATATTCAGGATTTAAATGTTCTAAATAGGTTTCAGCTTTGATGAATGTACCGCGAGACTTCGACATCTTCTGACCATTCACGGTCAAAAAACCATTTACGAATAAACCTGATGGGGTACGGTAGTTCGCACCTTCAAGCATTGCAGGCCAGAACAGCGCATGGAAGTAAACAATGTCTTTACCGATGAAGTGATAAACTTCTTTATCGCTGTCTTTTTTCCAGAAATCATCGAAGCTTAGATCTGGACGTTTGGTTTTGATGTAGTTTTCAAAACTCGACATATAACCAATTGGTGCATCAACCCAAACATAGAAATATTTGTTCGGCGCATCTGGAATTTCAAAACCAAAATAAGGCGCATCACGCGAAATATCCCAATCCGATAAACCTGCTTCAAACCATTCATCTAGCTTGTTGGCAATCGAAACAGGTAAACGGCCTTGATCACGCGTCCACTTCTGTAAGTATTCTGAGAAATTTGGAAGTTTAAAGAAGTAGTGATCCGATGATTTCTCAATCGGCGTTGCGCCGCTCAAGGTTGAGCGTGGGTTTTCCAGTTCAGTGGCGTTATACGTTGTACCGCAGACTTCACAGGCATCGCCGTATTGATCTTCTGACTTACATTTCGGGCATGTGCCTTTAATGAAGCGGTCAGACAGGAACATGCCTTTTTCAGGATCAAATAACTGGGTAACAGGGCGAATTGCAATATTGCCTGCTTCACGGTTTTTGATATAGATTTCTTCTGAACGTGCTTTGTTTTCATCACTGTTGGTTGAATCATAGTGATCGAAATGCACGCCAAAACCATCAAAGTCACGGATATGTTCTTTCTGAACATTGGCAATTTGCTGTTCTGGGCTGATGCCATTTGCTTCAGCACGTAGCATGATCGCTGTACCGTGAGCATCATCCGCACATACATAAGTCACATCATGGCCCATTGCACGCATTGCACGAACCCAAATATCTGCTTGGATATAACCGAGTAAGTGACCCATATGGATAGGACCATTGGCATAAGGTAGGGCATTGGTGACTAAAATTTTACGCACGGATATTGTTCTCTCATTCGTATTTGCAAGGCAGATGATTTTACATGACTTGACCCCGACTTGCACAAGGGATTCAGTGAAATCTTTTCAGCCGCTTAATGCTTGGGTTGGTCAAGCTTTCTCTATTTGTATTTAAATCATTTAAATGGATGAGTACGGAGGAGATAAAGAATAGTTATTTTTAAGAGATATCAGTATATTAAGGGGACTTTATTCTAATAAACGGCGTTTTTATAACAGTATTCTAGATAAAAAAAGTATGTATCCCGAAGGATTACATACTTTGCATTTGCTTGACTGTTACGCTGTGCTTAGAGTTCTTTCTTAACGAAATGACTTTTCCTTTGGAAAGGAAATGAATGTGATAACGCTTTAAACCATCTGTTTTTGGATCAAGCGTAATCTCAGCACACATCGGCGTTTGCCAAAGTTCATCACTACCCAAAATACCTAACCATGCCTGTGCTTTTAATGCCACAGTAAATTGATCTTTGATTTCAAGGTCAGTAATGCTGAGTTCGCTGCACCAATGTTCCGTTTTAGGAAACTCGGCTTTCGAAAATTTCCAGCAGATCGTCAGCGCTAAACTGCTTTCAACTGGCGCTTTATCATCACTGATTTGATCAATAACAGGAATTAACTGTTCAGCCAGATCCTTTTCAAAAGACAGAATCATATTCTGGATTCTTCTTTTACTTGAAAGAATATAGTTCAAGCGTTTTTCTTGGGCCTGAAGTTCCTGTTGAATTTCTAGAAGTTCATTTTCATTCATATAGGCAATTTTGACGACAAGGTCTATGATTGAGATATTTGCAGCAGTATATCCGATCTATCTCCTTATATTGTTAATACTTTTTAATACACATTTATTGGTTCTAAAAATGATCGAAACAGCCCGATTACGTCTCAGACAATGGCGAGCAGAGGACTATGCAACCTTTGCCGCAATGGGTAGCAATCCACAAGTGATGGAGTACTTTCCTAAACTCCTGACCCGAGCAGAAAGCGATGCCATGATTGATCGAATGAAATCAATAATCGACACGCAAGGCTGGGGTTTCTGGGCGGTTGAGTTAAAGCACAATCAGCAGTTTATTGGCTTTACGGGGTTGCATGATCAACCGACACAATTTTCTTTTTCGCCCTGTGTAGAAATCGGTTGGCGGCTAGATCAGGCTTATTGGGGGCAGGGCTATGCACCCGAAGCTGCTCAAGCCGCGCTTACATTTGCTTTTGATCAATTAAAACTGGACAAAGTGGTGGCCTTTACCACGGTGGACAATGCGAAATCACAAAAGGTCATGCAAAAATTAAACATGAAATACGTCACTCAATTTCAGCATCCTGCTTTGGCTAAAGATCATCCGCTCAGTTGGCATGTACTCTACGAGATTTTGCAAAAGGATTTTATTAGCTAGACAGGATGTTATTCATTTATATGATTTTTATATCTAGAAATAAAATAATTTATCGTTCGGCAATTATTTGAATCTTCCTGTATCCCATTTGTTTCAATTTGCAGCGATCAGCAAAAAACAGCTTTAAACGCGGTATAACTAAGATTGCTCCAAACGATATGTTTTTTTTACCTATAGTGAGGAAATACCATGACAAATGAAAAACTTGATGAATTAAAAAACCAAGCTGCTGAATTGGGCGATGACTTAAAATACAAAGCAAAAGAAACTCAGCTACAAGGTGAAAAAGCAGTTGATGACTTAAAGCATTCTGCAGAGGAATTGAAGTTAAAAGGCGAGAAAGCGCTGGATGATTTAAAGAAAGATGTTTCTGAACAAAATGCTGAAGGTAAAGAAGCTGTTTCAAATAAAGTGGATGATATCAAAGCCAAACTTGAAGATACCCAGCATGCGGTTCAAGACAAATTTGATCACTTTAAAGAAGAAGCAGGTCATAAACTGGATGATGCCAAAGCCAAAGCCGCTGAATTGAAAGATGAGGCTGCGGCAAAATTTGATGATTTAAAAGCTCAGGCTAGTCATAAGCTGGATGATTTAAAGAAAGCGGCAACGGATACCATCAATAAATTCAAAGGTTAATGATTTTAATCTGCGAATAGGATGAAAGACTTCCCCAAACATATCCACGCTATGTTTGGGGATTTTTTATTCGACGAAATTTAAAATTGTCTAATATGGCTCACCATGAGACGGATGATCCAGTTATACGCTTATCAATATCAACTTTTCCTTCCAAAAAACCTGCGTTGTCGGGCAGAGAAATCTAAAGCAGAAAAGTTACTATAAAAAATGAGCAATTATCTGCTTTGAGAGGAGCGTGGATTCTTCAATACTGCTAAACTAAGCGAACTCAATGCTATGTTGATCTGTTTTTGGAGTAAACAAAATGTCGTGGCTTTCTTCCTTAAAATCTGTTTTTTCACCAGCACAAGAAGTGAAGGAAGACGAGATTCAAACAGTTCTACAAAATTATGTGTTACCGCATTCAGAAAATGCGCTCAAAGATCGCATTAGTCAGGTCAATGTACAAGGTCGTATTTTACAGCTGACGATTAACACATTTCCTCAAGAAAAAGACCACTTACAACAGATTCATGATGAGCTTGCAGAAGCATTGGAAAAATGTGGCATTCAGGAATTAAACCTACACATTATTCAACAAAAACATACAGCGCATGGTGAGGCGGGACACAGCTGTTCATCAAAGCCAAAAGCAGAAAATAACAACTTACCACCTGTGATGGATGCTTCACCAAAAGCAGAAGCAGATCCAAATAATCCTCCGATTCAAAAAGCTGCACCGCAACAGCGCGATGTTGCTGCACATCCACGTATTCAGAATGTGATTCTGGTTTCATCAGGTAAAGGTGGTGTTGGTAAATCAACCACCACAGTAAACCTTGCATTGGCTCTACAGCAGCTTGGCTTAAAAGTTGGGGTGCTGGATGCCGATATTTATGGTCCAAGTATTCCAACGATGCTGGGCAATGCAGGCAAAACCCCACTGATTGAAAATGAACACTTTGTGCCTTTAGATGCCTATGGTATGGCGGTATTGTCAATTGGTCATTTAATTGGTGAGCATAATACGCCTGTGGCTTGGCGTGGGCCAAAGGCAACGGGTGCATTGATGCAGTTATTCAACCAGACTTTATGGCCTGATCTGGATGTGCTGGTGATCGATATGCCGCCTGGTACTGGCGATATTCAACTGACCTTGGCACAACGTATTCCAGTCACGGGTGCGGTGATTGTAACGACCCCACAAAATGTAGCGTTAATGGATGCGACCAAAGGGATTGAGCTATTCAATAAGGTGAATATTCCTGTTCTTGGTGTGATTGAAAATATGTCGACCCATATTTGCTCGAATTGCGGACATGAAGAACAGATTTTTGGTACAGGTGGCGGAGATCAATTATCTGAGCAATATCAGATTCCATTACTTGGACGTCTTCCTTTAGATGCGAAAATTCGTGAGCATGCAGATCAGGGAACGCCAAGCGTAGTTGCGAAAGATACGGCTGCGGAAAGCTATCTCAATATTGCACAAGCGGTGTTACAACAAATGGATAAGCTGCCAAAACGCCAGAAAGACGATAAACGTATCTTCTAATTACACAGAAAACCCAACATGCTGATGTTGGGTTTTTGCTTTCTAAAGCAAATCACTTTTTATTTAGACCATTTCAAAACTCGCCTTTACAGCAAAGTAGGTACGTTACTTGCTTTGTATAGGGTTTCTTTTTTAAGACAGGTTAATGATGCAAGTTAAATATTTTATCGGTATTGCCAGTGTATGTACGGCTCTATTTTTAGGTGCGTGTAATGGTGATGGCAATTCAAATTCGACTCAACCTCAAGAGCAAGCGAAATTACAGCCGATCGTGATTCAAGGTGCATTACCTGTCGAATCAAAAAAAATGGCATCAAAATTAGACAATGTGACAGAAGAAGTTATCGGTAAGTGGGTGTTCTGGAAGGGGACCTATAAAGGTTATCCTGTGGTGATTTCCAAGACACGTATGGGCATGAGTAATTCTGCTGCTGCCACTGCACTTGCGATTCAGCATTACAAACCGATTGCGATTATTAATCAGGGCACAGCTGGTGGTCATGATCCAGATTTACATGTGTTTGATATTGTGTTAGGCAAATACACCACCAATATCGGTGCATTTAAAACACCGAATAAGCCAGTTGGCGGTGGTTCAAATGCATTAGAGTGGAATGAAGCTTTTGATGTATTACCCGATGATGAATCTGATCCTGAGCCTATCGCGATCCGTAAATTTGAAGGGGACAAAGAACTCTTGCTTGCTGCTTATAAGGCAAAACCCAATTACACTAAAGGGCAAGTGGTGGAAGGCACGATTGGTTCGGCAGATACATGGAATAACGAGCTTGATCGCATCAAGCAGTTCCATACCGTTTATGGCACTTCGGTAGAAGAAATGGAAGCTGCTTCAGTGGCACAGATCGCACATCAATTCGAAGTACCATTCCTCGGTATTCGTATTTTATCCAATAACATTACGAATAATGGTGCCTATGACCCAGCGACAGGTGAAGCCTGTCAGGAATACGCACTTGATGTGGCTGAGCAATATATGAAAGCCAAAGCAGCAACGAAATAAATATTCTTGTTGAGAGGAAACCATTTAGATGGTTTCTTCTTTTCTCTCTTTCTCACGATTTTTCCAGCTTCGAATCACACTCCAACGCCAGAGTAAGTGTGTCGCTGCATAAAATAAAACTGCAAATAAAATGGCTTCAATCATCAGCCCTGAAACCAGAATCTTGGCTAGGCTAAAATCAATATGCCCATGCCCAAAATTTTTGATCCAGTTTAGAATTTGATGTAAAACCCCCAGCAACATATCTTTATTGATCATATTGACGTGATAAATCTTACTCCCAAACCAGAACCCTAAATAAAGAATCGGTACCACTGTAAAGGGATTGGTTAACCACGCCATACACAATCCAATTGGTAAATTGACCTCAAACCAGAGCACAGTCAGGATAATAAATACGCTATGAAACGGAACAGGTAAAATGCCCCAGAAAGTGCCAATAAACATGGCTTTTGCAATAGAGCGGCGATTTACATACCAAAGCAATGGATTTAAGGTGCGTTCACCAAAAATCTTCATAAATTTTAGACGAGCGACTTTTTCCGAAGAAGGCAGCCACTTATGAAAAAATTTCTTAGGCATAAATCATGGAGAGGTAACAAGAAAGAGAAGGGAATAGCGCATAAAATAACATTAATTGCTTAGCAAAAACTTAAAATTATGTCCTTGTGTATTTGAGGGTGGTTGAGACAATAATCAAGCCGTCTCTAAAATTTGAATCTTAAATATCCAGACTTATCCCCGTGACTGTTGAGTTAGTGCTACTTGTAATTTTAAAAATATAGATAAAATAAAAGCTTATGTGGGGTTTAGTCATAAGTCCTTACAGTTATTTTTTTGCTATAGCTGTGTAATTGGATTAATCTGAAAATCTCTCTTAGTGAGGTCATTCAATGATTTCATGGTTTTTTATTGGTTTAGTGATAACCATTCTGCTGACTCCTGGTCCAACCAATACCTTACTTGCATCTTCAGGGATTCAGGTCGGATTACGTAAATCTTTACTGCTTATTCCAGCGGAAGCTGTCGGTTATATTATTGCCATTACTGCATGGGGAATGCTGATTGGCAAAGTGTCAGCGACTTTACCTTTATTACCCATATTTCTGAAATTATTGAGTGCGGCTTATATCGTTTTTCTTGCAATAAAGTTGTGGCGTACAGCGAATCAGGACGTGGTTTTAAACCAACCGACCATTCGCCCGAAAGAATTGCTTTGTGCAACCTTACTCAATCCTAAGGCTTTATTATTTGCTTCAGCTATTTTCCCCGCTGCTGCATGGAAAAGTCAGGACATTTATATGGCGCACATGAGCACATTTGTCGGGCTTATTCTTCCGATAGCCTTATTCTGGATCTCTGTTGGTGCAATGCTGGCAACCAATAAAGTGAACTGGCTCTCTCAAGCGAAATTACAACGTACCGCATGTATCGTGCTGGTCAGTTTTGCGATCCCGATTAGCTATTCAGCGCTCAGCAATTTATAAAATTCACACCTCTATTGACGCTAAGGCTAGAGGTGTTGTTTTCATTAATACCATTTTAAGTTAAAGTACTCGCCAATTATTAACTTCGTCTTTGGATAAAAAGTCATGGCTATAAAATCTGATCGTTGGATTCGTGAAATGAGCGAAAAACACGGCATGATTGAACCTTATGCGGAAAATCAAGTTCGTTTTGATAAAAACGGTGAAAAGTTGATTTCTTACGGGGTATCGAGCTATGGCTATGATGTCCGTTGTGCACGTGAGTTCAAGGTATTTACCAATGTCCACTCGGCAATTGTAGATCCTAAGAACTTCGATGATAAAAGCTTTATCGATATTGAGTCTGATGTGTGTATCATTCCGCCGAACTCATTCGCGTTAGCGCGTACGATTGAATATTTCCGTATTCCACGTAATGTGTTAACCGTATGTCTGGGTAAATCAACTTATGCACGTTGCGGGATTATTGTAAACGTTACGCCGTTGGAACCAGAGTGGGAAGGTCACGTAACACTGGAATTCTCGAATACAACAAACTTGCCAGCGCGTATTTATGCGGGTGAGGGTGTTGCACAAATGTTGTTCTTTGAAAGTGATGAAGTATGTGAAACTTCATATAAAGATCGTGGTGGTAAATACCAAGGTCAAACTGGTGTGACATTGCCGAAGACCTAAATATTAAAAAACTCACCCAATTGCGGTGAGTTTTTTTTCAGCTAAATACTTTAAAAATATTCAATTTTTTTATCGGTTAAATTGTTCAGATAAATGAACCTAGCATTTTAAAAAAAATAAGATACAATCTAATAAATTTGATTTTTTTTTGTACAGAATCACAGAAAAAATATAGATTTGGAATCTATAGTGATCATATAAATACGCGATAAAAATAAACATGTATGGATGTTTTAAACACGGAGGTCGGTTATGCGACAGTTCAAGTCTCTTCATTTGGCAATGCTCTTGTTAGGCGGCTCTTGCTTAAGTACGGCATATGCAACTTCTACTACAATGAAAAGCATGACGGATAGTGAACTGTCTGCAACGACAGGGCAGGCATTGATGAGCTTGTCCTATATCGCACCTACTGATTTAGCCAATAAAGAAGCACAGCGCGTTGGGGGAGATAAAACCATCGGTTTCTATAAGTTAGGTCTAGAAGCTGAGATGGAACTGAACGTGAATATTAAAAAGCTTCAGTTAGGCTGTGGTGGGGTGAATGGGGCAGGCGGTTGTGATATTGATATTGATTACCTGAGTTTAAGTGGTTTAGGTAATTCTGAAACTTCCAATACCGATAGCGCGGCCGATCGTGCAGCACGTGCTGGCTCATCTGCAGTTCTCACTAACCCATTTATTGAATTTGCAATCAAAAACCCCGATAAAGCTTCAACTCGCCAAATTGTTGGACTGAATTTAAGTGCAGAGAAAGCTTTGGGTTTAATTACCTTTGGCCTAGAAAATGGAGCAGAGAAAACTGGTATTAACTCACTCAGTGGTTATATGGAAATTGCTGCGACAACCGGTCTTGCCAATGTAAACGGGTTTGGCTCCAGTTTAGTGTCTGGGGAAGCGGGAAGAGGGACCTTAAATCAGTCAGATGGCTATAATCCGATTACAGGTAAGGTATGTAGTCTTCCAGCTCTTTGCGTACCTACAATTAACTTTGAAACAACCTCTTATGCGCTCAACCTTAGAGATAAAGCAACGGGGAGTAATATTTTAAAAGGTGATTTAACCTTAGAGCAACAAGCGATTACTGGAAAGCGAATTAGCAGTGCCAATTTAACTGCTACTGCAAAGGTACGTGATATTGACCTAAGTGGGAATATTGTGGCAAAAGCGATCGGGTTAAATCTGGATAGACAGGTAACAGGTACCATCCAGAACTTGCTGGTTGATGTTGCGATTAGTGAAGATTTGGGTTTTTTCCACAAAGCGAATTTAAATGGGACAGCAGCGTCACTTTCGTTACAATCACAGAATATTCAATGGAGTAATAATAAATCTGTTTCACAAAATGGTTGGTGGTTAGAGTTTAGTAATCCAATCGATATTGGTTTTATCCAACCTACCTTGAATGTTGACATTCCTAAAGCCACGCTCAATGAAGCATTTTCACAAGTATCTCAATATTTGACAGATCATCCGATTAATTGTGGAACATTTGGAGTATTAAATTGTCTTTTGGGTGATACGATTCCAACAGGGACTGTGAATTTAATCAATGCAACCCGCCCACAAATGGCGTTGACGAATTTAGAGTTAGCCACTCAAAAATTTACGCCGAACTGTTATGGTACTTTGAAGTTCTGCTAGTTTTATCTTAAAAAATTTAAGCAGCTACGGCTGCTTTTTATTTGTCTATTCATTTATTACTCTAATATTTTACGTGCTGTTTTAAATAAAAACTTATAAAAATGAATGCCCCTTTAATAGACCAAAAATTAAATATTGGAGAGTTTCATCGGAAGTTTCTTATTATTTAACAATATTTTGATTATATTGCGTATGGGGGAGGCAGAATTTTTGATAATTTGCCTATAAGTAAAACTTAGGTTGATGTTTAATTGATCTAAGTTTTAGAAAATAAAGGGATTGTGTGATGAAAAATAGATATTCATCTATATTTTTTCTAGGGGTAATGAGTTGGTGTTGTAATGTGGCCTATGCAGTTCCACATACTTTGAAAAGTATGACCGATAGTGAATTGTCAGCAGCAACAGGCCAAGCATTGATGAGTTTGTCTTATGTCGCACCAACTGATTTGGCAAATCAGGAAGCAAAGCGCGCTGGTGGAGATAAAACCATTGGTTTCTATAAGCTAGGCCTAGAAGCTGAAATGGAACTCAATGTCAATATTAAAAAACTTCAGTTGGGTTGTGGCGGAGTCAATGGCGCTGGCGGTTGTGATATCGATATTGATTATTTGAGTTTGAGTGGTTTAGGCAATTCGGCTACATCCAATACCGATAGTGCGGCTGATCGTGCAGCACGTGCCGGCTCATCTGCCGTTTTAACTAATCCCTTTATTGAATTTGCAATCAAGAACCCTGATAAAGCTTCAACTCGTCAAATTGTTGGGCTGAACTTAAGTGCAGAAAAAGCATTTGGTCTAATTACATTTGGACTGGAAAATGGTGCGGCTAAAAGTGGGATTAACTCACTCAGTGGATATATGCAGATTGCCGCGACAACAGGTCTTGCCAATGTAAATGGATTTGGAACAAGTCTAGTTGCAGGAGAGGCGGCAAAAGGCACATTAAAACAGTCAGATGGATATAATGCTATTTCTGGCGAAGTATGTTGTACATTGTTTGGCATTGGAAATATTCCATTTACAACAACTGCTTATAACTTAAATCTTCGTGATAAATCGAGCGGTAGTAATGTTTTAAAAGGTGATTTAACTTTAAAACAGCAAGAAATTACAGGAAAACGTATAACTAGTGCGAATTTAACGGCAACTGCTGCAGTTAGAGATATTGCTTTAACTGGAACTATTGATGCAGTTGCTAGAGCATTAGGCTTTGTTGATGTTCCATTAAACAATAAGAATGTAACTGGGGTGATTCAAAATTTAATGGTTGATGTGGCGATTAGTGAGGACTTAGGTTATTTCCATAAAGCGAATCTAAACGGCACAGCAGCGTCACTTTCTTTACAGTCTCAAAATATTCAATGGACGAAGAATACATCTATTTCTCAAAATGGCTGGTGGCTTGAATTTACCAATCCAATCGATATCGGATTTATTCAACCTACTTTTAATGTTGATATTCCTAAAGAAACTCTCAATGAAGCATTTAGACAAGTGAGTAACTATTTAAAAACGGATAAAGGGCGAATTCAATGTGGTAATAATCTTGCAGGAGATTGCTTATTTGGAGGTGATATTCCTGTTGGTACAGTTGATTTAATCAATGCAACCCGCCCACAAATGGCTTTAACTAATTTAGAATTAGCCACCCAAAAATTTACGCCGAACTGCTATGGTACTTTGAAGTTCTGTTAGTTTAATTCGAAAAATAACTCAAGCAGCTTCGGCTGCTTTTCATCTATACACTCATCGGAAAAATGTAACATTTAGCCAGTTTGTTTTGCATTTGTGTAATTATTCGGCATAATAAATTGTGATGAGATAGACATGATTCGTCTATAGCTTGAGTGATGCTAGGAAGCAGTTTTTAAATCACTCAGAAGGATGAAAGAAAAAATATAACGTAGGTGCGGAGCATCGGGTATTTAGGAAGGTCAAGATGGCTATACTCCATATGGATTCATTTCAAAAGACTGTTTTAGCAAGTTTTATTGGACTATGTATCAGTCAATCTGCTTTTGCATTACAAGAACTCTCCGATGAAGGTTTAAGCCAAACGACGGGTGAAGGCATCGCGCTACTCCCACAAAATACATATATGATTTTTCAGGGTGAAAAAAATACCACAACAGGCACAGATTTACTTAATCGCCAATTAGATACGGGTTATATTAACTATGTTCCAGTCGGGCCTTTATCCCTTGCAGCAACAGATACAAATAAAAGTGGTGGTGTAGATGCGGGGGACCGCGCAGTAGGTAAAGCCGATTTATTTCTATACGGATTGGCGCTTTCTGCCTCAAATGCAGGTCGTTCAAACAATAATAATGAACGCGTAGGTTTAAATACTGCCGGAAATGCGATTAATGCAATTAGTAGCTGGGGATCGGCAAGTAATCCATGGATCTTAAAAGTTCAGTCGCAAGCCAATGTTCCTACTTTTACGCCAGATGGCAGTACACCGAATACCGATACAGGGCAAGTCACCTACATGGCTTTAGAAGCACCTTTGTATGAATATTATAATGATAATGCAACAGGTACGGGTGCTCCTACTGTGATTAAAACTGGGGCGGATCCTGTTGGTGCAAATGCTTATAACTTAAAACTTGGCTTATGGGCGGATGCCTTTGTTCGCAATCCCAATAAAGCTGATGGTGCCGCGGACCAGTTCCAGTATGGAAATAATGCTGGTTTAGTCGGCACGAGTATTGATCCTACTCGTGCGAATCGTCTGCGTTTGCAAGGGATATGGAATGGTTTTAGTTTAAATGGTAGTAATGTAAAAATATTCCAGACGCTTAATGGTGCAGGAAGCACGGGAGGCTTAAGCCCTTTTTATAACAACACATTAGGTTTATCTGGTATTTTTCGTTTCAATAGTGGGGATGGTGCTAATTTAAAAGCAGGCATGACGATTAATACGCCTACTTCTACAAAAACAGATACCTTGCCTACGCTGAATGCCGGCGAAACTTGTACCGCTTGCGGGTCAGGTACAGACATCTGGACACCTCGTTATAGCCCAGGACAAACCAGTAACCCTGGTGGAACAGGAGTGACGGAGTATCGTATCCGTAGTCAGACGACTAAAATAACATCAACGGGTAACTGGACTGCACCAACAGGCCTAAATGATCGTGTACTCCGTTTAAGTACTCGAGAAACAACAGATACCGCGAATTTATCGACACCTGCTATTCAAGGTGGCAATGCACCTAGTTTTGATGCAAATGAAGGGATTTTTATTTATAACCTAAATACCAATCTGGTGTTGGGTAATTTATATCAGCCTGTGATTTTGGGTTCAGATGGTAAGAACTTCAGTCTGGAAGTTGCACGTATTCCGAATAAAGAAAGTATTTATAAGCAAATCTATACCGATTACACAGGTGCAGATACAAGTTATAAAGGGTCTACCTGTAACGTTTATCAATGTGGTAGCAATATCAGCTTGGGTGGAAAAACTTATCAGGGTTCAAATGCTACACACAGTAGTATTGGCATTGGTACTGTCTATAGTAATGACGGTGGTAAAACACTTCAGGCATTTAAAGGAAATAGTACACAGGATGCAGTTGGTATTTCTTTTGGGTCTTTAAACTCAGGCACAGTATCAAAAGATCAGTATTTCTATCAGTTACAAAATCAACAACGGACGAGTGTTGGTTGTTCAGGATTATTCTGTAGTGGTTATCGTTGGCAATATCGCACCAGCGGTGGTACAGCTACAGGAAGTAATGGTGATTACGGCCTGCGATTTGATTCAACCAGCGGCGTAAACTGGGTCAACATTGATAGTACATCACTTTATGATCCATCGGTTTTAAATACTGGTTATACACGGCAAGATGCAGGGAATAATAATCAAAAATTTGTGGTGCCAACTACTGGAGCATTGCCAGATGCACGTATTGTAGATGGGCGTTGGTATTCAACCACACCAAATGCGGATATTAATACTTATAAATTAAATACTGCTTCGCCAATCAATAATATGGGCTCGGCTGTGATTGATGGTGTCTTGATTCAGCATCTTAAAATTACGACAACTGGACTATAAAAGGAGTAATACGATGAAAAAAATCACAACTTTACTTCTTGTATTAGCCACAACGTTAACGCATGCCGAATTACAAAGTCTGGATAATGAAGCTTTACAGGCTGTTGAAGGTCAGGCAGGGGCGGATTTATCTCTCAAATTATCATTGAACCAGATTTATAACAGTACCACTGGAAAATATGAGTTTGATAATGGTCTGGGTGGTGTGTGTGAAAACTTGGCCTTTTGTCATCTTGGGATTTCGGTCAATAAACGTTTTGTCCGAAATGGTAATCAGCCTGTTAGTGATCCGACACAAGCTAATCCAGCGAATAAAGTCTGGTTGGTCTTTAAAGGAATACAAGGAACCATTGATCTGCAAAAGTTAGGTCTGGATGGTGTCGACCTGATTTATAACGATGATGGCGGAGCTGCAAGAACTAAACCAGCAATGCAATTAAGCTTTGACCCAACCAAGCCGATTTTGATCCGTAATTTTGGTTTTAATGCCCTTGCCATCGAGCAAGATGATTTTACCAGTTACTATGATAGTAATGGAAAACTGGTCGAAGGGAATAATCCGACTACACCGCCAGCAAATGGCTATGGCTATTTAAAAGCACCGACATACGCTGCAGATCATCCTTCCGTGTATGACCGTAATAAAGAAACGGGATTTATGGGGTTAAAAATGAATGGTAATTTGGCGATTCAAGGAAATGTAATGATGTTTTCTTGCGATGCAAGCCATCCACGTTGCTAACCGGATATAAATTTCAAAGGATTGAAGCGATGAAAAAAAATAATGAAAATGCTAGGAATATAAGTTTTGCACTCAATACTTTAGCTGCAAGTATATTTTTTATTAGTCATTCTGCTTATGCCTTACAAGCGTTGGATGATAGTGCCTTACGTAGTGTAAATGGACAAGATGGTGTTCATATTGAAACCACCTATGACAAGATCCATGTAGATCAGTTTTTTTGGCAGGATGATGCAGGACGAGGAAGTTCTGATGCAGCGGGCACGACCTTAAAAGCAGTCGCTAATAATTTTAACATTCAGCAAAATGCGTTAGGTAATCCGCTTGGGACAACCTATAAGCTGAATACTGGTAGCAATGGCAATAAAACGGGCCTAGACATAGAGCTATCCTCAAATCCGTCTCTTATAACGATTGATTCATTTCAGATTTGTGACACCAATAGATGTAGTAGTGATATTGGTAATTTAGCCATTCAAACAACATCACCGCTGGACTTGAAGTTTAAAACGACGGACGGACTGTTTAGTAAAAGTAGTCAGGCTTCGTTAGAGTTAGGCCTTAAAAATGCCAATATTTATTTGGGGCAGACTTCAAATAATGAGTTGAATCAACTAGTTCTGAAAAATCTGAATTTTAACTTCTTGGGTAAAGGCGTGATGTTTGTCGATTCTGTTGAAGGAATCAAGCTACAAACCAATAATGCATTACTTACTGGCAATGCAGCGAATGCTTCATTGACCCAAACACCGACGAATGATTATGGTTATGTCGATTTTACGCGTGTTAAAGATACTGGCAATGTTACAGCTGGAACATACGCAGATAGTGGGGTAGCGACCAATGCTGGATTAAATTTAGAGTTTTTATTGAATAAAAAAGCAAATCCAGCTTCTCCTTATACGCTGGATGCAACCAATACGCCGTTAAATCAGCAAGCCAGTCCTGATAATAAGGCTAAAGGCTTAATTCGTGTCGGAGCCAATGGTCGTATGATTAATGGTTCTCTACAGTTACGTGGTATTAATGCAAGTAATGCAGCGAATCCTGCTTATGGAAGCAGCTATGGCAATCCTGAGGGAACCAATATTCTCGGCAGCACCACTGACGGAAATGCCATTATGGGGAAAACGGGTGTTGCATTCCGTATGAAGGCTGAATTTACTAAAGATAATGACTCCATGTTGGGGAGTGACGGAAAGGCGACAACGTTAGAAATTGGCGGTGCAGGATTAAATACCTATGGTTTTGAATTCGGTAATTTAACGGGTTTACAGTTAGGTAGCCGAGGCTCATTTGATACAGGGAATGTATATATCAATCTGGTTGATGCCCGTTCGGTATTTCTACCAGCAAACTATGTTTTCCAGACTTCTAAATTTGGTAATGGTAGTTTCTTAACCCGAGATGTGGACTATACGCAAAGTCTTCATACCCAAACAGGTACCACAAATCCTTATAGTCTGCTTGTGGCAATTCGGGGCGCAGAGTTTCAGGCAATTTCTCGACGTGGGCGTTTCACCAACAGTGCAACCAGTAACCCTGAAAGTGGATATGCACCAATTACCAATCACACGGATAATAACTGGGGCTTAGCATTACCTTTTTATAACTTGAATGCCAATATGGCAATGTATGGTACTAAGGTGAATGCCAATGAGGCTTTCTATTTTGATAAAAATGGTGTGAAACATAGTGTTGGAAGCACTGGTGAAACGCCAAGATTGGGTTTTTCATTGGGTATGAGTACCACAGGCGTAGATCGTGATAGCAACTACAAGGCTTTGGGAAATAAAACCACTTCTATTCTGGTAATTGATGGCGCTCGAAACTATTACATGGGATTACGTAATATTGATATGTTATTAAAAGGAACGGGAAGTCTCGGTCTCGAAAATGGCAGTTTTAACGCGACACTCAAAGATATGCTCATCGTGATGGCAGCAGAAGTCGCTGCGGGTTACTTACCAGGTGCGACTTATACTGGTGGCGTTTCACCCAATAATAACTTTGCATTGAGTAATGATGTTTTATTTGGTTTAAAACTTCGTATCGGCGGAGATATGAATCTGTCTCTTATTCCAAATAACGAATATAAAGCGGATGGCACAGGCAATGCCTTGAATATTGTCGGTGATCTTAAATTAAATGCAGCAAGCAATAACACGATTCAAATTAGTGATCCTGTGGATGGTTCAACTTTAGGCCTAGATAATATTCAGGGTGATGTTGCATTTAACAATGCCATTAAGATCAGTCGAGATAGTTCAGGAGAAGGGGTAGCCAGCTTTAATGCTGGGCTAACGTTTAACCCGAATCGTACCACTGACGGTGTCTTTAGAACTCGAGATATTAACCTTTATGGCCCGAGTGGAGGTGCTCAGCGTTTAGGTGAAATGGCAATTACTGGTGGACGCTTAACCAGCCAATTTTCAATTATGCCTCGAAACTAAGGCATTTGATGGTGTAACAGTAGATGCTTCCACTTATCTGTCTAACGATAAAGTGATTGTGCGGTGAGTGGGTTATGTTAAGCTGTAGTATATATTTTAAACATTTGTCTATGGATGAGGACAATGAATAAAAACAAGAAACTAGCGTGTTTGTCATTATTATTGTTAAGTCCATTAACAATGGCGATGCAGCCGATGGATGATCAGAGTCTTTCAGCAATGACTGGACAAGACGGTTTGACCATTGGTGTACAGTCCAATGTCCAGTTCAATCAAATGGCAATCATTGATAATGATGGTCTGCCAAGTGGTGGCTATACGGGTCGTGCAGGTCTGGTGATTGCTGGTGTAGCAGGACAAGCTGTTGCAGCGCCTGTAAAAGTATCGGGATTAAATGGCAGTACCGAGACCACTTTCGGCTTGAAAGCAACCATTGATACAGATAAGGGGAATGCTGCTGCAAAGGGCGCTTTTGCGAATATTGGTTTGACTTTCGATAATAGTATTACAGGACTTCGAATCTCACCTTTCTCTATTTATACCGCCGGATCAAATTCGCTTTCTAATTTAAATGGAAGTAGCTATACACGTAATTCCATTTTTACGGCAGGGACTTTACTTAAAAGTGATGTTAAAGAACTGTTGCGTGTAGGTGGCATCGATATCGTTTTTGCATCAAATAAACCAAGTATGAATATCCAGCTGGGCGCGGCACCACAAGGGCATATGATTATGTTTGATGGCGCAATTGAGTCCATCTGTGGTTCAGGGAATGGTTGTAATATTATGCTGGTTTCTGATTATACAACCTCTGGAAATGCAGCAACGACCGCTGTTGGTGCAAGTTTTAACTTTAAATTGACAGGACATAATGGTAGTCCTTTTGGGCTTAAAGGTTTCTATGCTGGCGTATATGGTACAGAGGGAGCTGATAAGGGCGGGATTATTTTTGGCAATGCAGGTACAACAGACAAGTTTGATTTACAGTTGAATAATGTCCTGTTGGGCTCAAATGCAGCCCAACAGTCAGGTGTCTTTAATAATTTACCAAATGCTTCGATTGGAAATATTGGTATGACAGGGGCTTCCGTAACGAATTTAAAAATGAAAGTGAGTGGAATGTAATCTTGAATTGATTTTGGGTTTTCCAAAGCGGCTTAGGCCGCTTTTTTTAATTTAAAATCGAATTTCAGCCTTAGCTTTGCTTTAAGTACTGAAGGATGTCTTCGAGCTGTTTGATCTTCTTCACCTGTCCCCAGAGTTGCTGGGCTTCAGGATACGCCTTGGTCATCATACCGAGCCATTGCTTGTAACGTCCAACCATGCCAATCTCGGTCTTGTATTGTCCGCTTAGGAAGCGTAGCTGCAGGTCAACCAATTCAGGCCAAGACAGCATCGCCTGATCCATATTTTGACGAATACATAAGGTTAAATCTGGTGTAGTCACCGCACCCCGACCAATCATTAAATCCTGACAATGAGATTGCTCTAGACAGGCTTTGGCATGGGCATTGTTCCAGATTTCACCATTGGCAATAACATTGATTTTTAATGCTTCGGTAATCGGTTGGATCTTTTCCCAATAGGCGGGTGGGGTATAACCATCTGCTTTGGTGCGTGCATGTACGGTGAGCCAGCTCGCACCTGCATCTTCAATGGCATGGGCATTATCCAAAGTGTGATTTTCATCAAGATAGCCCAAACGCATTTTTGCTGAAACTGGAATATGTGCAGGTACAGCATCACGAACGGCTTTGACTAAGAGATGTACGGTTTCTGGTTCATCCAGTAACACAGAACCCCCACGATGGCGGTTTACTGTTTTGGCAGGACAACCAAAATTCAGGTCAATCGCAGGCGCACCCAGTTCAACCACTTTGGCTGCATTGGCAGCGAGCATCTCAGGATTGTTGCCCAGAAATTGCACATGTACAGGCGTGCCAGCTGCGGTTTTACCGCCATTTTTCAGTTCTGGACAAAAGCTATAGTAGATATGATCTGGCTGAATGCTATCGGTAATACGGATAAACTCGGTCACGCACCAATCAAAACTGCCAACATGGGTGAGCACATCACGCATGATTGGATCAGTAAGACCTTCCATCGGAGCGAGTACAAGTTTCACGATTTTTACCTAGTTAAGCGAAAACAGCGTTATACGCATTTTCAGATAGGCTGTCTAGTTTTTATTAGCGTAGAAAAGCTTAACGTCCTAATATCATTTCTAAAACAAATTTACTGCCCATAAAGCCTATTGCTAGCAAGACAAAACCAGTAATGGTGAAACGAATTGCTTTGCGTCCACGCCAGCCAAACTTGTAATGTCCGATCAATAATGCGCCGTATAAGAACCATGAAATGATACTAAATGCAGTTTTATGTGCGAGATGTTGGGCAAAAAAGTTATCAATGGTAAAGAAGCCGAACAATAATGCGGCTGTAAGCAGGCCAAATCCAGTAATAATCAAGTCAAATAATAATGACTCCATGACCTGAAATGGTGGAAGCAAATTCACCCAGATACGACGTTTTTGTTTCTTTTTTAGTTCCCGATCCTGAAACCAGAGCAGAACAGCATGAATGGTTGCCATGAGCAGCACAGCATAAGCAGACAGGGACAAAATGATATGTAAGTCCAGACCAAAACTATGTTGTTCAATAATTTGATTTGGCTGACTAAAAGCGAAGCCGAGAATTAAACCAAAAGCGGCTACAGGTGTTCCAATCAGGTTCAATGGCAGGATTGGGCGAATCAAGCTTAGGATCAGACTGAGTGCCAACATGAGTCCAGAAGTGAAGGACATCAGGTTGAATACATCATAATTCACCCCAATAGATGTCAGCATGTCTTGGGAAAGGACAGTCGCGTGCAGCACCAGTCCTAAACCGACCATCAAGCCATAACACCAAAGATTTGGAGTACGTTTTGACATTAAACGAATAAACAAATACCAGAATGAACTGGTATAGGCGATAAGTGCCAAAATTGTGTAAACCAAGGGGAGACTGATCATGTCAAACCTTTTTTAGGAGGATGAATAATATTCACCATATAAGATATAAATTCGCTTCGAACTACAGTATCCTATAGCATCTTATGCATAAATTTTCTATTTTAAGAAAGATTTTTTTGCAACTAGCCATTTAAAGCGGATTTCGCAATGTTTGATACCTTAACAGAACGACTCACACAGAGTTTAAGAAATGTTACTGGCTCAGGGCAGCTGACCGAAGACAATATTAAAGATACCCTACGTGAAGTACGTATGGCACTTCTTGAAGCCGATGTGGCGTTACCTGTAACTCGTGAATTTATCGCGAAGGTTAAGGAAGAAGCGCTCGGTCAAGAAGTCATGACTCAGCTTTCTCCTGGTCAGGCATTTGTAAAGATTGTCTATGATGAACTCACCAAGATGATGGGTGAGGCAAATGAAACATTAGATTTAAGTGCAAAACCACCAGTTGTTGTGCTTCTTGCCGGTTTGCAAGGTGCAGGTAAAACCACGACTGCTGCAAAATTGGCACGTTTCTTAAAAGAACGCCAAAAGAAAAAAGTAATGACGGTGTCTGCCGACGTTTATCGTCCAGCAGCGATCAAGCAGTTAGAAACAGTATCGAATGAAGTCGGTGTTGGCTTTATTCCATCTGAAGCATCTGAAAAGCCGATTGATATTGTGAATCGTGCGATTGAGCAGGCGAAAATCCAGTTTGCTGATGTTCTGATTGTCGATACAGCAGGTCGTTTACATGTCGATGAAGACATGATGGACGAGATCAAAGAATTACATGCGGCGGTGAAACCAACCGAGACCTTATTCGTTGTTGATGCAATGACGGGTCAGGATGCTGCCAATACTGCAAAAGCATTTAATGATGCTTTAGCTTTAACCGGTGTGATTCTGACTAAAACGGATGGTGATGCACGTGGTGGTGCAGCACTTTCAGTTCGTGCCATTACTGGTAAGCCAATCAAGTTCTTGGGTATTGGTGAAAAACTGGATGCACTTGAGCCATTCCATCCGGATCGTGTTGCACAACGTATCTTAGGTATGGGTGACGTCCTTTCTTTAGTCGAAGAAGTTGAACGCAAAATCGACAAAGAAAAAGCCGAGAAAATGGCGAAAAAACTGCAAAAAGGCGGCAACTTCAACTTTGAAGATATGCTGATGCAGTTTGAGCAAATGAGTAAAATGGGTGGCATGATGGGCTTCCTAGACAAATTACCAGGCATGAGCAATGCGGGTATTCAGGACGCGATTGAAAAAGCCAATCCTGAAAAGCAAGTAAAGCGTATGGAAGCCATCATTCAGTCAATGACGATCAAAGAGCGTCGTAATCCTGATCTGATTAACCCTAGTCGTAAAAAGCGTATTGCTGCCGGTTGTGGTATGGACGTTGCTGAAGTGAATAAACTGATCAAGCAACAGGCACAAATGGCGAAAATGATGAAGAAATTTGCGAATCCATCAGGTATGAGCAAAATGTTAAAATCATTGGGCAATATGCAAAAACAATTTGGTGGCGGTGGTGGTATGGGCCCTTTATTTGGTAGTAATGACCAGAAAAAGTAAGTTCTATCGACTTCCTGAAAAGGCGCGTAATGCGCCTTTTTCTATGCCTATATTTTGAGTGGTATTGTATAAAATTGATACAAAATATTAATATTAAGAATAATTAAAAAAGCGCAATATAGATTTCTAAGTTTATGTTTTTATTGAAAAATAGTGTTAAATATGTCACATAATTCAAAAAATAGCGTATTTATTCTGCATTGTGAAAATTCCGATCCCGATCAGCATTGGTATGGCTGGTTAGAACAACAACTGAAAAGCGATGAGCTTAGGGTTGAGCGTGTATTTCTTGCAGATGCCAGTCATCCAGAAGCAGAGATTTGGCAAACTTGTCTGGAAGCGCAATTAAAAGGGCTGAATGAGCGAAGTATCGTGGTGGCACATGGGCTTTCTTGTGTGGCGCTCTCACGATTTTTGGCTCAGAAATTGAAGCAAATGACCATCAAAGCGGGAATTTTTATTGCTGGTTTTAATGACCCGATTGCTCAACATCCAGAATTTAATGCCTTTATTCAAAATGCCCAGTTTGAGAGCGGCATTCTGAGAGCCAATATTCAGCGACGTCTGGTATTCTTTTCCAGCAACGATCCGATAATTCCTGTGCCATTGATGTTTAAATTTTCAAACTTGCTCAATGCCCAGCTGATTGAGGTTGCTCAGGCTGGACATTTTCGTGCAGAAGATGGCTTTAAGGAATTTCCACAGTTATTGCAGGCACTTCAAACCTTACTCAAGGCTGAATTTAGCTGAACATAGTGTTTTAAACCTTGTAGCAATAAATCCGATTCAACTTGAGGTTGATAATGACTGAGGAATTTAGCAAATAAAGCGGCGTCACCACCTGTTAAGATCAACTTTTTCGGGGATTGCTGCATGATTTGATCAATGGTACTGATCAGACCGAGCAATATACCGTGATGGACTGCATCGACCGTGTTATGACCCGGTTTTAAATTATCAAAGGCAGAGTCTGGAATTTTGATCCCTTTGGTATTCTGAATCAGAGAATCCCGTTGCAGATAGAGATTTGGCAGAATATAACCGCCGAGATGCTGCAATCCTTCAACCAGATCGATGGTCAGGGCCGTCCCGCAACCAATCACACAAAAGTTTTCAGCTGGCTTTGCCATTGCCAAGACTTGCAACCAGCGGTCAATCCCGAGCTGGCTTGGTACATCATAACCACATTTCAGACCAGCATACTCTGCATGAACTTTGGCAAAGATAATCGGAATATCCAGTATATTGAGAATCATCTGGATACGCTGATTATTCTCTGAATCGAGTACGGAAGAAATACCGACCTGCGTCAGGTTCTGATGACGAAAATGCTGGATTAAACCCAGTAATAAATCTGCAGGAGATTGCAGGTGTAACTCGGCTGCGTGCTCAAGCACCTGATCATTCTGTGTAATCCAGTATTTTAAACGGGTATTTCCAATATCAAGCCATAAACTTTTCATGAGCTCTTCCTATTCTCAAACTGAAGCGAGACGTAAGCGACCTTGATAGAATTGCTGGATTTGATCGGTCTTGATCAATACCGCGCCTTCATTGGAGATACCTTGGAACAGTCCCTGAACTTTGCCTTTGGTATGCTCAAATTCCACGTGCTGATTGAGCCAAATCGCGTGGTGGTTAAAACGTTCTGCCAGATTATAACTGCCATGTTCAAACCATTGAGCAGCTTGTTGGATTGCCGTATAGAGTTCAGCAATTAACCCGATTCGGTCGATTGGATCTAAACCGAGCATTTGTAATGAGGTAATTTGCTGGTCAGCATTTTCCACAGGTGGCGTGGTTAAGTTGATGCCCACCCCAATAATGGCTTGATGAGTCGAAAGCGGTTCTACCAGGATGCCTCCCCATTTCCCTTGAGGGCTATATAAATCGTTGGGCCATTTCACTTGTAGTTGAAGACCGTGTAAGCTCGGCATCTGTAGAATATTTAACGCAATTTCCAATGCCAGACGACCGTCTAGTGCTGTCTTGGTCTGGATCAGTGTGCTTAAATAAATGTTTCCTTCAGGAGAGGACCATGGTCGTTGATGTTGACCTCGACCTTGTGTTTGCTGCGCACTGCAAACCAGTCCTGTCGTAATGCCTTTTTCTGCAATTTCACGCATATCATCATTGGTTGATGTCGTGGTGGTCTTGAGTAAAACCACTTCGGGAAACTGATTTTTTGCGTTCAATAATTGTTGAAGCTGGCGGGTTGCGAAATCATCCATCATTTTTACAAGTAGCGTGGTCATTTGTTTATGGAGTTAATCATATATTTGCTGATTGGTGCAATTGCCGGATTTGCTGCGGGGCTATTTGGCGTAGGCGGTGGCTTAATTATTGTGCCGATTTTATATATTGTCTTCACGCAAATGAATTATGACCCGAATGTCATTATGCATATTGCAGTGGGTACGTCGTTAGCAACCATTATCGTGACTTCAATCAGTTCGGTAACGGCGCATCATAAGAAAGGTGCAGTGCTCTGGCCTGTGTTCCGTAATCTTGCACCGGGATTGGTGCTAGGCTCATTTTTGGGCGCTGGTATTGCCGACTTGATGTCAGGACAACATTTGCAACTGGTGATCGGTGTATTTGCAGTCTGGATGGCCTATAAGATGTTTAAAGGGGCCAATGCCGTGGTTGATCCAAATCGACACTTGCCATCTGCACCGTTACAACTGGCTGCAGGTGGTGGCATTGGGGTGGCATCGGCGATTTTTGGTATCGGTGGTGGTAGCTTGACCGTTCCTTATCTGAATCGTCATGGTGTGGTGATGCAAAAAGCAGTGGCGACTTCGGCAGCGTGTGGATTGCCGATCGCTGTGGCAGGTGCATTGGGCTTTATGTGGTTTGGTGCGAAAGAACAGATTGAAGTACCGAATACCATTGGCTATGTCCATGTTTATGCTTTTTTGGGCATTAGTGTCATGAGCTTTATCACCGCGAAATTCGGTGCCAAGGTTGCTCATCTGTTATCGCCAGCCATGTTGAAAAAATGCTTTGCAGGCTTGCTGGTGGTGGTTGGGTGTTATTTCATCTACAAAGGGCTGATGTAGATATTAATTTGTTTCGTTAGTCATGAACTTCAAGAATGGATGAAGATGCTTATGTGCGTATTCATCCATGATTAAATTGCGATTGATTTAATATAAATAATATTTTTTGTGATTTATTCCATAAAGTTATTTTCCGATCAGATGGATGGTTGGCGACTCATGGAAAATATAAATATTTGATAATAAAAATAGAAAAAATGATTTTTTCATCTATTTTGAGAATGGATAGGTGCTTTTTCAGGACGATTGGCTTAAAAAGCAATAAAATTGTCAGACAATGATATAGAATTTATAGGGTGAGATCAGTTAAAACAAAAAAGCGTAAATAGCATTGGACAATGCGTATAACAAAGATAGCGAGGCGCTCATGAATCTCGAAGAGGCTGATAGTCTTTCTGAACAGATTGCAAAATATATTAGTGAACAAATTATTAGCGGTGAGCTGGTTGAAGGCGAACGTATTCAAGAGTTGCGCATTGCGAAAGAATTAGATGTCAGTCGCGGTTCTGTCCGTGAAGCATTGTTATTACTGGAACGTACCTATTTAATTGAGATTTTTCCACGACGTGGTGCGATTGTATCTGAAATGTCGGCGCAACAGGTTAAAGCGCTATTTGATACCAATGTGATGGTTCTGGGGCATATCGTGCAACGCATTAGTGAAACTTGGCGTGTCAATGAAGCTGAGCATTTACAAGCTTTACTGGATCAATTGGTGGAGTTCGTCAGGGCTGGGGACATTGAAAAATTTTACGATGCAATCTTTAAATATTTAGCTGAACAACATGAAATGGTGGCAAATCCATACCTCATGCAATTTTATAAAGAACTGTTGCCTTCATTGCGCCGTAGCTATTTTCTTACCTTGAATACCTCACGTCGGGAGTTACAAGAGTCATTTACGCTGTTTAAGCTGGTGATTGATGCTATTTTGATCCGAAAATCACAACAAGCTGCTTTATTTATGGAAGATTTTTGTCGACACTTGCGTAACCTTGTGTTGGAATCTCTGACACGTATGAAACAGATTGAATTGGCCTGGGCTAGACGCTCACGCCGCTAGTTAGGGCAGTATGCGTTTAAGTAGTTTAAAACTTTCAGGCTTTAAATCTTTCGCCGATAGTACAACATTAAATTTTAAGGCGAACCGAACTGCGGTTGTGGGGCCGAACGGTTGCGGTAAATCCAATGTCATTGATGCGATTCGCTGGGTTATGGGCGAGTCCAACGCACGTCAATTGCGTGGCGGCAGTATGCAGGATGTCATCTTTACAGGGACAGCCAAGCGTAAACCTGTCGGTGTTGCCAGTGTTGAGCTTCGTTTTGACAATACCTATGGCAAATTGGGTGGGGCGTATAACGCCTATAATGAGCTGGCCGTCCGTCGTCAGGTGACGCGCGAAGGGAAGTCGGAGTATTTCCTGAATGGTACGCGTTGTCGCCGTCGTGATATTACCGATATTTTCTTGGGCACAGGTTTAGGGCCGCGCTCTTATGCGGTGATTGAACAGGGCATGATTAACCGTCTGGTGGATGCCAAGCCTGAAGAAATGCGGGTCTTTATTGAAGAAGCCGCTGGAGTATCGCGTTATCAGGCACGTCGTCGCGAGACTTTACAGCACTTAGAACATACTGAACAAAATCTGGCACGTTTAGATGACATTGCCGCGGAACTAAAATCACAGCTGAGAAGCTTGAAGCGTCAATCTGAAGCTGCGATTCAATACAAAACCTTAGAAGGTCAGATCCGTACTTTAAAAATTGAGATTCTGTCTTTCCAAGCCAATCAAAGCCAAAAATTACAACAAGAATATACCGTTGAAATGACGGCATTGGGCGAACAATTTAAATTGGTTCGTTCTGAATCACAGACGATTGAACATGATCTGGAAGCGACCAGTGCTTTATTTCAGCGCTTAATTCAGCAGTCTTCGCCATTGCAACAGGAGTGGCAGCAGGCAGAGAAAAAACTGGCTGAGTTGAAAATGACATTGGAACAAAAGCAGAGCCTATTCCAGCAGAATAGCAGTAGTCTGGTACAGCTTGAACAGCAGAAAGTACAGACCAAAGAACGTTTACAGTTGTCTGAACTCCAGATCGAAACTTTATCTGCCCAGTTTGATGAGCAAAATGAAACATTGCTGGCATTAGAACAGCAAACACAAACGGCCGAACAAAACGTGAGTGATGTTCAGGCCCAGCAAAAACAAGCACAACAGCAGTTTGAACAGCTCAAAGCACAGGTCGATAAGCAACAACAGCAAAAGTTGCAGATGGCCGCGCAAATTGAGCAGCTTGCCAAAAATGTGTTGCGAATCGAACAGCAAAAGCAAACGCTACAATCGCAAAGTGGTCAGATCCGAGCGCAGGTTCAAGATGAAGAACAGGCACAACTGGAACAATTGCAGCAACAACTTCATCAAGAGATCGTTGAGCTGGAAGCCGCTATTGAAGAACTACAGCAAAATTTACAGGCGCAACAAGAACAACAACAGCTGGATAAGGCGGATGTGCAGACGCTTAAAACCGAAATACAAGTTTTACTGGCTGAACAAAAGAATTTGAATCAACTGGTAGCGAAACAAAGTCCAAAGCATCAGCAGAATACGCTTCGCTTGATGCAAAGCCTACGTTTAACCGCGCAAGGTAAAAGCCATGCCAGTATCATTGAAAAGTTCTTAGCCAAATGGTTACAAGCGCATTTACTGGATGATGAGCAGTCATTCCAAGAAGGCGTGGCTCGACAATTAAAGTCAGCGACGCAACAAGGTATTCAAATTCAACATTTAACCTGTCTAAGCGACTGGATTGAAGCCCCACGGTCTTCATTATGGGCAAATGTTGCTGTAGCTGAGAATCTGGCAATCGCTTTAGCGCATCAAGCAGAACTCCAGCAGACACAGTCGATTTTAACGCTGGATGGTTATCATGTTGGCGCAGATTGGGTGATTGGTCTGCATTACGATGAAGATAGCCAAAGTGCGCAAGGTATGTTGAGCCATCAAGTGCGTTTAGAGGAAATTGAGCTGCAACTTGCGGAGAAACAACCTAAGCTGCTTGAGTTGGAACAGCAATTTTCTCAACAGCAGCACACCTTGCAACAGCAACAACAACAGTTACAGCAACAGCAGCAAAGTCTGAAACAAAAACAGAAAGAGCTGCAACAGTTAGATGTGCAAATTGCCAAATTGCAAAGTACAGCGCAGGCTTTTGTATTGCAGCAACAGCAATTGGCAGATCAACTCAAACAGCTGGATCTACAGCTTGAAGAAGATGCGATGCAGCGTGATGATCTGGAAATTGATTTACATGCGCTTGCACTCAAATTAGAAGCGGTATTGCCGAATTATAAAACCTTGCAGTTTCAGGTAGAAAACCTGAATGAACAATTGGACGAGCAACAACAACAGTTGCTTCAGCAGCAACAGCAACGTGAAAGTCTACGTCGCCAAACATCTCAGGCCAATCAGCAAATTGAGCTGTTAGAGAAAGATATTTCATTCTTAAAAACGCAGTATCATCAAATTATTGAACAAATTGAACAGGCAAAGAAATTTGTTGATCCGATTCAACTGGAATTGCCAAATTTAGAGTCACAATTTCAGGAACAATTTCATCAAACTGAAAAATTGCAAAAAAACTGGAATGAATGGCAACTTGAACTGAATCAGATTCAAGAGAAACAGCAGCAGTTGACTGAACAGCGTCATCAAGCCCAGCAAAAAGATGAGCAGGTACGTGAACAGTTAGAGCAAAAGCGTTTGGCTTGGCAGGCAGCCAAATCGGATCGTGAACATTATCTGGAACAACTGAAAGAGTTAAATGCAGAAGCTTTATCTGATCTGTCGATTGAAATTAAAGATCATCAACAGAAACTGGAAAAAGCGCAGCAGCAATTCGAAAAAATTGGTGCGGTCAATCTGGCAGCTTCACAGGAATATGAGGAAGTATCACAGCGTTTTGATGAACTCAGTCATCAGATGCAGGATTTGCAGAATACGGTTGATCAACTGAAAGATGCCATGAAAAGTATTGATCAGGAAACCCGTAAGCTATTCATGACCACTTTTGATCAGGTCAATCAAGAGATGCAAGTCCTTTTCCCTAAAGTCTTTAATGGCGGGGAAGCGAGCTTAAGTCTTGAAGATGACTGGCAATCTGGTGTGAAATTGATGGCGCGTCCACCAGGTAAACGAAACAGTTCATTGGCTCTCTTATCGGGCGGTGAAAAAACCTTGACCGCATTGGCGCTGGTGTTTGCGATCTTTAGATTAAACCCTGCACCATTCTGTGTTTTGGATGAAGTTGATGCGCCTTTGGATGATGCCAACGTTCAGCGGTATTGTAATTTGGTAAAAGAGCTTTCTGAACAGGTGCAATTCATTTACATTACACATAATAAATTGGCGATGACAATGGCAACTGACTTACTGGGAGTGACCATGCCAGAGCCAGGCACATCAAAATTAGTGACTGTCGATTTAGAGCAGGCAAAAGAATACGGGTTAGTTGCGGAGTCATAGTATGGAAATGAATACAATAATAGGCATTGTTATCGCCGTTGTGATTATGCTCGTTGGTTTAATGATGCTTTTAAGAAAACCGAAACCAGTCGAGCCGTCATTAGAAGCGGATTTATATATTAATCCTGAAAGTCAGCAGCCTGTCATCCCTCGTCATGTACGAGATCAAGTTTTGCCAGATGAAGTGGTCACCACAACTGAACGTGTTGAACCAAGTCTGAATACAGACGCGGTTGTAGCAGAGACCCCAGTAGAAAAAACGGTTGAGACTGCAAATACCGCAGAAAAAACAGAAGCTGTGGTTTCAACAGAAGAAGTGGCTAAAGAAGAAACTGTTGAAGCGGTTGTAGAAACTGAAACTGTTCAAAAAGATGAGACCGTGACTGCTGAAGCAGAAACAACAATCGTCTCTGAAAATGCAGAAGCTACAGAGAAAGCTGAGGAAAATAAAACCGAAGCAGAACTCAGCTTGAACCCGAATATCGAAACGGTCGCAATTGAAGAGTTTGATGGCGAAAGTAATATTTTGGATGTGCATTTACACGAACAACAACGCTACGACGATGAAAGTGCTTTAGCCACCGCAGAGCAGATCATTGCTTTGAATGTTTATCCGAATCCACGCCGTGCCTTATCTGGCGATAAAGCGCTCAAAGTTTTATTAAAATATGGCTTACGTTTCGGTGAAATGTCGTGCTTCCATCGTTATGAAAATACCGATGAACCAAGTGCCTTGATGTTCTCGGTATTGCGTATGACGGATAATGGCCCAGCTGGTTTTGATCTGGAAACCTTATCTGGTGAGCAGGTGCAAGGTCTTGCATTCTTCTTGGCATTACCAAATAGCAAGGCCGTTACGGGTTATGACATGATGACCAGTATTGCGGGTTTAATTGCGCGTGAAGTCGATGGTAAGGTCTATGATGAAAATAATCTGGAATTTACGCCGCAGTTAAAAGAACATTGGCGTCATCACGTGATTGATTATCGTCCAAATCAAGCAACAGCTTAATGAATCTTTTATAATAAATTCAGTGAAAAGTTATAGGGCGGTTTTTCCGCCCTTTTATATGGTGAAATTTAAATGGAACACAACTCAGTTATTGAGCAAATGCGTCAGTTAATTCAACTGATTGCAAAACATAATCATGCTTACTATGTGATGGATCAACCTTCCATTTCAGACAGTGAATATGACCATTTATTTCATCAGCTGAAAGCTTTAGAACAACAATATCCAGACTGTATTCAGGCGGATACCCCGACCAATAAAGTGGGTGGTCAAGCCTTATCAAAATTTGAAAGTGTCACTCATGCAGTGCCAATGTTGTCATTGGGCAATGTGTTTAATCAGGAAGACCTGTTTGCTTTTGCCCGTCGTATTGATGAACGTTTACCGAACCAGAAAGTGCAGTATGAAGTAGAGCTGAAACTGGATGGTTTAGCGATTTCACTGTGGTATGAAAATGGTGTGTTAGTTCGTGGTGTCACTCGTGGCGATGGCGAGACAGGCGAAGATATTACCCAGAATGTCAAAACTATTCGGAATCTGCCGAAAGTATTATCCAGTCAGCATCAGGCGATTCCACAGTTTCTAGAAGTACGTGGCGAAGTGTTGATGCCGAAGCAAGGCTTTGAAAAGCTCAATGCGGATCAGGAAGCCAAAGGCGATAAAACCTTTGCGAATCCACGTAATGCTGCGGCAGGTAGCTTAAGACAACTTGATCCGAATATTGCAGCCTCGCGTCCATTGGCGTTCTATGCCTATGGAATTGCGCAGTGTATACCGAATCATGGACTGGAGACTATGCACGATAGTCTGCATTGGTTGACCAAGTTTGGTTTTGAAATTGCAGAACGTCAGTTCCTGTGTGCTTCGATTGAAGAAGTACAACAACGCTATGAACAGATTCAACAAGAACGTCCAGATCTCAAGGTTGAAATTGATGGCATGGTGATTAAGGTGGACAGCCTTAAACAGCAGCAACAGCTCGGCTTCCTGAGTCGTGAACCGCGTTGGGCAACGGCCTATAAGTTCCCAGCGCAGGCGGCACTCACCAAAGTGGAAAATATTGACTGGCAAGTGGGGCGTACAGGCACACTAACGCCTGTTGCACGTTTAGCGCCAGTCTTTGTTGGTGGCGTGACGGTATCGAATGTGACCTTACATAACATTGGTGAAATTCACCGTTTAGATGTACGTGTTGGCGATACCGTAAGTGTTTACCGTACTGGCGATGTGATTCCAAAGGTCGAGAAGGTCTGGGCGGAGTTTCGTCCTGTGGATGCCGAGATGGTGCATCTTCCAGAAAATTGTCCAGTCTGTGATTCGCCTGTGGTCATGCCAGAAGGTGAAGCATTGGCACGTTGTTCAGGTGGTTTGTATTGTGCAGCACAGCGTATTGAGGCAATTCGTCACTTTGTTTCGCGTAAAGCTTTGGATATTGAAGGTCTAGGTGATCGTTGGGTGGAGTCACTTCTGCATCTCGACCTACTCAAAGATGTGGCTGATATTTATCATTTGCATGAACATCGTGCGACCTTATTGACCATCGAGAAAATGGGTGAGAAGTCGGTTCAGAACTTGATTGATGCGATTGAAGCAAGCAAGAAAACTACTTTGGCACGCTTTATTTATGCTTTGGGGATTCGTGGGGTGGGTGAGACCACCGCGCGTATGCTGGCGAATACGTTCCAGACGCTTGAGGCTCTGAAATCAGCGGATATTGAAGCACTCAAGAAAACACCTGATGTCGGTGATATTACTGCTGAATGGATTGCTGATTTCTTCCAAGCACCACATAACATTGAGGTACTCGATCGTTTAATGGCAGCAGGTATTCATTGGGATGCACCAACAGCACCAACACGCCAACCCTTGAATGGTGAGAGTTGGGTGGTGACTGGAACGCTGGAAACCATGGGACGTGATGAGGCGACACAAAAGCTTCAAGCTTTAGGTGCACGTGTCAGTGGTAGTGTGTCCAGTAAAACCAAATGTGTGGTTGCAGGTGAGAAAGCGGGTAGTAAGCTGGATAAAGCGCAGAAGTTAGATATTCGCGTGATGAATGAACAAGAGTTCTTGGAATTTTTGGCGCAATACGAGGCTTAATCTACCAAGAAAAGCCCATTCAATGAATGTGAGTTGAATGGGACTATTTAATTAAATCCTGAGACTGGGAAATAATTATCTTGACAGAGTCTTGCCGAGTTTACACTCAATTTCAGGATAAGCTTTCAGCTGGACTTACTTTGGTTTTGCCCAAAGTAAGCAAAACCTGAGGTGCGAATAGCAAAGATTTATCATCTTTGCCGTACCGCAAGGCGAAAGCTATGCTTGAGTATAGACTACGCCGGTTGTTGCTTTTCGCTTCACCAAAGCTTTAGTCGCTTTGGCTTGCTCAGGTTGTGGATGACGTCTCCGAGTACCAAGTTTTAATTAGCTTTGAATGAATATATTGTTTTGAATCAAATATATTTTTTTACAATGCCGTCATCCAGCAATTGTTGGAAATGTTCACAGACACTTTCGCGCACATCGCGATATTCAATCCCTAAATCTTTCACGCTACGTTGTGAATTAAAATAGATGGGATAACCCATATTCAATTTTACAAATTCACGTGAATGGCCGAGGATCGGTGCAACAAAAGAAAAGGCTGTTTTTGGCACAGTAAAGTGCGGGAATGGAAATTTATAGCCAAACTTCTGAGTAAGTGCCTTGCCCATATCCAATAAGCTTAATGTTCCACCACAAATAATATAGCGGCCATGTGCATTTGGATTTAATGCCGCAGCGACGTGTGCATCGGCAACATCACGAACATCGACAATCCCATTCCACATTGGTGGTACGCCGAACAAGGTGGTGCCATTACCGAACTGTTGTAATACTTCGATACTACCTGACTGACTCGCATCGGTCAGGGATGGCCCCATCACTAAAGCCGGGTTAATGCATACAAGATCCCAACGGTTTTGTTGCTCGGCCATTTCCCAAGCTTTGCGTTCTGCCATGACTTTTGAATAAGGATAGGGCTGGTGGGTCTCGCTACTGGTTGTGTTCCAGTGATTTTCATCAAACTCATTATTGGCAGTGTCTTGAATCTCAACTGCATCGCCATAGGTTGAGGCAATGCTTGAAGTGAGTACGACACGTTTAACTGATTCAGTGCGATTAACACTGTTCAAAACATTTTCTGTGCCTTTCACCGCAGGCTCAATGATGTCTTTAACGGCATCTTTATAATTGGTGACAACGAAAGGCGATGCGGTATGAATCACGATCTCGCAATCTTTCATCGCTTCATCAAATGAACCTGATTCAAGCAAATCTGCTTTGAAAAACTGGATTTGTCCCGCTGATTGCTCTGCCAGATCATACAAATGCTGGATCTTATTTTTCTTTGATGGGTCACGTACAGTTGCATGAACTGTATGACCTTGATTCAACAGACGTTCGATAATCCAGCCTGCAATATAACCCGTCGCGCCAGTGACCAAAATTGGTTTGCTTTTATCCATTGTGGTTTCCACATTATGTTTTTGTGATTGCTGTTATTTACCGAATTTCGCTTAAACAAACAACAGCTGAGCAGTCATTTTTTATGATTTTTTGATTAAAACATCGGCGAAATAAGAAGCATTGCTAATGGTTACAAAAAATCAAACAAATGATTTTCAATAGAATTATCTCTTTTTAATGTGACAAATGATATGCAAAGGCTTATTTTATTTACATAAATTCAGTCAATTCGAACTGTAAATGCGTATGTTTCTCATTTTAATTTTATAAAAATCATAAACTTACACATATTTGTTTTTGCAATTCTGTTCTAACTTGACCATAATATTGTCATTCGATAGGAGTAAGTATTATGCGTGGCAATCCAGAAGTCATCGACTATTTAAATATGCTCATTGGCGGTGAATTGGCTGCTCGTGATCAATATTTAATTCATTCAAGAATGTACGAAGATTGGGGGCTGAATAAGATCTATGAGCGTATCGACCATGAAATGCAGGAAGAAGCATCTCATGCTGACGCAATCATTCGTCGTGTTTTGTTCCTTGGTGCTCAACCGAATATGAATCGTGAAGATATCAATGTTGGTACAGATGTTGTGAGCTGCTTAAAGGCAGATTTAGCACTTGAATATCATGTACGTGAAAAACTTGCGACAGGTATCAAACTGTGTGAAGAGAAAGGCGACTTTATCAGCCGTGATATGTTACGCCAGCAGCTTTCTGACACAGAAGAAGATCATACGTATTGGTTAGAAAAGCAATTACGTTTAATTGAATTGATTGGTCTACAAAATTATATTCAATCACAAATCTAATAAATTGCTGCACATGCAGTAATTAAAAAGGGAGCTTTCAATAAAGTTCCCTTTTTAATTTGATCTGAAAAAATGCTGAAATGAAGGTTTAAAACTTTTTACTGTAGTTCACAAATAGGCGATCTTCACCAAAGTCATTGCCATGTTTTACATCATAATCAATACGGATGTATTGTAGCGAAACACCTTTAAGATAAGGTTGTTGGAATGCATAGTTGAGAATGAGATTGGACTCAGATTCATGATTTTTTTCACCATTGGCAGCTTTAAAATCATGTCCATAGACATATTTCACCATTGCATTTAGACCTGGCACATAATCTTTAAAATCATAGCCATACATCAGGTGATAAGACTTTTCATTCTTTTTAAAAAAGCCTGTCGCGTTCCAGTTGATAAAATAAGTTTCAGGCAAGAAACCATCAGGTAACGGATAAGCTGACTCACCAATAATTTGTTGATAACCCATACCAAAAGACTGATTATTCACTTTCAGCATTTCAAGCAAACCAATATTTTGAGCATCGATATCGAAGTTGTGACCATCATTCTTGGCATTAAAATATTTAAACTTAGAACTGAGACTAAAATTAGGCTGTTTCCACTGATGTTCTAATCCAACATAATGCTTGTTGTATAAGTCTTCTAAATTGCCAAAATAGTATTCTGCCTTCAATGATGGTGTGAGTTGATAACGCAGATCCAGATAATTTAGGCCATCCGAGTAAACGGTTTTGCCATTCGCGGTAAAGGAGAACTTTTTAAAATCTTCTTCGTTGCGTGGCGATACTTTTTCAACCCGACCGATTTCCGCATACAACTGATCAGAAATTTGCGATTTTAAATTTGTCCCCCAATAAGAGGTGAGTAACTGGCGACTGGCATCCACCGCAGTTACAGGTAAGTCTAGCCAGAGTTCGCCCACACTTAATAAGGTTTTGTCATAACCTAGTTTCAGGGTCGCGCCATATTTTAAATAGTCGGATGCCTGTGATTGTGTTTGAACATCAAAAGGCAGAACAGTATCAGCGACATGTTTATCTTTACTTAAGCGCACTGCATATTGCACCGAAGCATCTGCACCAATGGTGATCGGCTTATCTGCGATATGCAGCGGTGTTTCCTGCATTTTGGATTTATAAAATAAGGAGGCTGCTTGTGACCAACTGCCTGTATCTTTGAGATTAGGATTATCAAAGTCTCGATTGATATAGGCATTCTTCAGGGTAAATTTCCATTCATCTTGAGCAGTTTGAGTCGATTCTGCGGCAGCGAGTAGCGGGCTGTAAAAGCTCCCCATCACAAGCAGTGTAGAGATCGTTAAGCCATGTGGTTTAAAGCGTGGTAATAAAGTCATAATCCATATCCAACGTGGGTGCGCCAGTCCTCGGCGCACTTATTTTTATTGCTGAGTCAGTGAAGCTTGTGTATTAAAGTTCGGTGCAGATTGTGCTGCCACTGAGGCTTTTAAATTAACCATAAAGATGGCAAGTGCAGCGATAATGCCTGGGATGGCAATCGCGAGAAAGTTCATTTGGTGAGGCAGTTCAAAGGTGAGCAAGGCACCCGTTAAGACAGGGCCAATGATCGCGCCAATTCGTCCAATGCCTGAAGCCCAGCCCATACCTGTTGAGCGTAATGCCGTCGGGTAGAATTGAGCGACAAAGGTATACAGGAGAATTTGTGAGCCAATGGTTGCGGCACCAGCGATCGCAATCAAGCTATATAAAATAAATTGTGGACTATTAAAACCAAGCAGGATCAGGGCAGCCGCACCGATCACAAACATACTGGTAATCACAGGTTTTAAATGGAATTTATCTGCCAGTGCACCGCCGCCAATCGCACCCACCATGCCTCCAATATTCAGTGCGAATAGGAATAACATGCTGGCACCTAAAGAATAGCCTGCTTGTAACATCAATTTGGGTAACCAGCTTCCCAATGCATAGACCATCAATAAACACATAAAGAAGGCAATCCAGAACATGAAAGTACTAAAGCTACGACCTTGCTGGAATAGGGCACGGACAGGGGCTTCCGTGGTGGTGCTTTCATTCAGAACCAGTTGTGTATTGCTGGTTAATTCAGTTTCAGGTGCAATTTTAGTGACGATCATTTTGGCTTGATCGTGATGATTCGATTTCACTAAAAATGCCAGAGATTCAGGCAGGAACTTCCAGATCACAGGCAACAGTAACAGTGGAATGCCTGCAATTAAAAACATGATTTGCCAGCCCATATCTTTGACCAACCATGCACCCAGTAAGGCAGAGCTCATACCACCAATGGCATAGCCACTAAACATCAATGCAACTAAGGTACTACGAATTTTTTTAGGCGCATATTCAGTCATAAGAGCCACGACATTTGGCATCACACCACCAATACCTAAGCCTGCAATAAAACGTAAAATTGCAAATTCAACTGGATTACTGGCAAAAGCACCGAGGAAGGTAAATCCACTAAATAAGGTGACACAGATCATAATCGTTTTTTTACGGCCCAGTTTGTCTGAGAGCGTGCCAAAAATCATGGCGCCAAACATCATCCCGAATAAGGCTGCGCTGGCAAGCAAACCCGCTTGTACGGCAGTCAGTGACCATTGCTGCATCAGTAAGGGCAGTGCCACACCATAAATCACCAGATCGTATCCATCAAAAATAATAATGATTAAACACCAAATTAAGACTTTCCAATGAAAAGCCGCAAAACGGGCTTTATCAATAATGTCATTAATATTGACCTTGTTCGTGTCCATTGCTTCACCTCCGATTTGTGAAGTACAGGTTATTTTTTATTAAGCTATTTTGTTATTGGGTCGGAGTCAAAAACCTAATTGATATATCTTTATGTTATTAAAGTATTGTGGTTTTTATCGTTTAAGTATTTGAAAAATATTGGTTTTGGTTTTTGTTTTTATGCTGAGATATAAAATGGTGAATTGGTGTGAAATATTAAAATACGAGAATACTGGTCATTTTAAAGTGGTATTTTTAAATATTTTTGGATGAATAATCATTAATGAATAAATAATGTTTTTATTCAATGATCGGGTTATTTTATCAAGCGTTAAAATGTAAGGTGAAATTCGTTTTATCTTCGTATTAAGTATTTTTGAGTTTAGCTTTTTAAATGCAAAAATCCAGAAAACGTCTAAGCTGAGTTTTCTGGAAAAATAGAGCGTAAGAAGTGTAATTTAGTTGTTAAGTCGAAGCTGCATGCTTGGTTGGTGTGAGAATAAGATGAGCAATAACGCCAATACAGATCCCCCAAAACACCGAACTTAAGCCTAGAAAATGCATCCCAGAAGCAGTGGCGAGAAAGGTAATAAGTGCAGCATCACGGTGTTGAGGATTTTGCATCGCAGCCGTGATATTGGTTGCAATCGCTCCCAGCAAGGCCAAGCCTGCCAAAGCCGCAACCAGTTCTTTTGGCAATAAACTAAACAGCATGACAATACTGCCAGCAAACAGTCCGCCGAGAATATAAAAAATCCCATTGGCAATCCCAGCAATATAACGCTTTTCTTTTAGTTCATGTGCATCTTTACCCATGCATAAGGCCGCGGTAATCGAGGCGAGGACGATGGTAATACCGCCAACACAGGCAACCGCTAAAGAGGCAATACTGGTTGCACTGATAATGGGTTTGGCTGGCGTGTCATAACCACTCAGTTTCATGATCGCCATACCCGGTAAAAACTGACCTGTCAGGCTGACCATAATCAAGGGGAGTGCCAGATTTAAGGTGGAGTTCCATGACCATTCTGGACTGATCCATTGTGGAACTGCCAGATCAAAACTGACTTCAACAGGATTCATTTTTCCCAAAAATAAACTGAGTAAGATTCCGGCTGCCAATACCCAGATCATGGTATAGCGAGGCATCAGCCGTTTTGCAATCAGAAATACCATCAGCATGCTAAACACAATCAAAGGCATACTATCTGAAGCAGTAAACAGATTGATTCCAAACTGAAACAGAATACCTGCCATCATTCCCGCAGCAACATCTTGAGGAATCCATTTCAGTAGTTTGTCGAAACAGCCTGTAATGCCAATCAGAAAAATCACAATTGCAGAAGTGATATAGGCCGCGACCGCTTCATTCAGTGAAATATCAGGAAATAACGTGACCAATAATGCCGTCCCCGGTGCAGACCAAGCGGTAATGACGGGTGTTTTATATTTTATTGAGAGATAAATCCCTGCAACTGCCGCACCGATGGAAATGCCCCAAATCCATGACACCATCATGTCTGTAGAAACATTGGCGCGTTGCGCTGCCTGAAAGAAAATGATCAGTGGGCCAGAATAAGAAATTAGCACGGCAAGAAAGCCTGCAACCGTAGCTGAAATAGAACAATCTTGTTTTAATGTTTTGAGTAAAGTTGTCATTCGGTGATGGCCTCCTTGCACATCTGAAACGAAAAAGATCAGGACTAACCCTGATCTCCACCTCCCACTGGGATGACGCTGCCAGTGATATAAGATGCATCATCAGATGCAAGAAAAACAATGGCTTTGACCTGTTCCTCAATACTGCCATAACGTCCCATAAATGTACGGTCTATGGTTTGGTCGACGACCTGTTGCATCCAGTCTTTTTCATTCTGACTCAGTGGATTGCTATTGCGAGGCACTTTGCGAGGTGGTGCTTCAGTTCCACCTGTGGCAATCGCATTGACGCGAATTCCATCTTGGGCATGTTCAAAGGCCAGCGATGCTGTGAGTGCATTAACGCCACCTTTGGCTGCCGAGTAGGGAATACGGTTAATCCCGCGAGTCGCAATTGAGGAAACATTCACAATCACACCAGCTTGTTGTTTGATCATTTCGGGCAATATTGCTCGACAACACCAAAGCGTTGGAAACAGCGAGCGATTCACTTCCTTGATAATTTCCTCTTCCGAAAACTCCTGAAAAGGTTTCATCCAGATTGCGCCACCGACATTGTTGATCAATACATCGACTCGACCAAAATGTTCAATCGCTTTGGTAACAACCGCTTGTGCACCTGCAAAGCTTTCAAGATCGGCTTGAATGGTGATGGCATCAGCCCCCAATCCTTTTACTTCAGCCAATACCTCTTCGACATAATCAGAACGATCTGCCAGAATCAGTTGCGCACCTTCGGCAGCCAGTTGTAGTGCAACTCCACGGCCAATGCCTTGAGCACTGCCAGTCACAATCACCACTTTATGCTTAAATCTTTGTGCTTGAGACATAAGTTAATTCTCCAGTAATCATCAATTCGCAGAGAACTTTTCGAACAGAAAATTGGCAGGTTTGATTTGTTCCGCATCTAACCAGCCACGGACTGCTTCGACCATTGGCACAGGGCCGCATAGGTAAATATCGACATCGCCCTTGTTTAGCCATTCAGTCTCAATATGTCCTGTGACATAGCCTTTACGTTCATGTTGACTGTCAGGATGTGCAACGACAGTTCGATATTCAAACCAAGGGAATTTCGCTTGTAATTCAGCTAATTTTTCCAAAGCGACTAGATCAAAATCGTTGGTCACGCCAAACACTAAACGCACAGGTTGGTTAGAACCTTTTTCTTCCAGTACGTGTAACATCGACATAAAGGGAGCGATGCCCGTACCGCCTGCGAGCATCAGCACAGGGCGAGTGACATTACGCAGATAAAAGCTACCGAATGGTCCTGTAAAGGTCATCTTGTCGCCCGCTTGAGCGGTTTTACTCAAGAAATCACTCATTTTGCCATTTGGTACATTACGAACCACAAAGCCTGTTAAACGGTTACCTGGCTTGGAGCTAAATGAATATGAACGGGTTTCACCTGTTGCTGGAATACCAACATTGACATATTGTCCTGCAAGAAAATGAATATCGGGTTGACCTTCATCCAGTTGAATATCAAAGGTAATGGTGGAATCAGATAGATTTTCAACGCGAGCCAAAGTCCCTTGAAAACTTTGAATTTCAGTTTTACAGACATCAGAGGAGGCCTGAATCTGAAAGACGGCATCTGAGCTTGGGCGACATTGGCACGCTAGAATATAACCTTGTTCCGCTTCTTCAGGCGTCAAGGCATCTTCAATATACGTTTCTTCTGGCATATCGTAACTACCAGATTCGCAGAAGGCACGGCAGGTGCCACAAGCCCCGTCACGACAGTCCAAAGGAATATTAATTTTTTGGCGATAAGCCGCATCGGACAGGGTTTCACCTTGCGCGACACTAATAAAACGTGTCACACCATCTTCAAATTGAAGTGCTACATTGTGGTTTGACATGAGAGATCCTACAAAAATAATTTAAATTTGGGACCTCAGCCAACAGTCCGTTTGACTGAGGAGACCTATTCTTTTAGAGGTGATAGATATCAATCACTTGATTGATATAGTCATTTTTAAGCACCACATATTTGCTCAGGATTTTTGCTTCCTCACCCGAACAATCAATCACATAACGTGACATGCCAAAGTAGCTATAGGTAGTTTTATAGCGGAAGCTCAAGGTGTTCCAATTGAAGCGAACCGTGAGTTTATCTCCGTCTCGCGCTACGATTTCAACGTTGGAAATATTGTGGCAAGTACGGGTATCAGGCATGGTGGCAGAGGAGCGTTCAGTTTTGATACGGAATACTCGGTCTTCCAAACCCTGACGATCTGGGTAATAAATCAGTGAGATTTCTGACTGCGGATCTTCAGTGAGTTGATCATTGTCATCCCACGCTGGCATCCAGAAACTCGCTTCTGGCGCATAGCAATTGAGCCAGTCATCCCATTGTTCATCATCTAAAAAACGTGCTTCGCGGTAGAGAAACTGGGCAATATTTTCCAAGCTGGTTTTGTCTTGATTGCTCATGCGTTTTCTCCTTGAGCTGCGATTTCCTTTTCTGCGATAATGGCGTGTTTCATGGTCTGCAACCAATATTGATGTTGCGCTAGGTAGAGGCCTTCATCTTCGGTTTTGATCCCGCTCAACATCGGTTTAAGACCAATTTCATTGGCTGCATCATCTGGACCATAAATCCAGTGTTTTGAACCACGGCACATGTCATTCCATTCCAGCGCGATGCCTGCATAACCTGCTTGACAGGCACGGAACTCTTCCAAATCATCAGGGGTAGCCATGCCTGAGGCATTAAAGAAATCTTCATACTGGCGAATACGACGTGCGCGTGCTTCTGGGGCTTCACCTTTCGGTGCGATACAGTAAATCGTCACTTCAGTGCGATCGACTGAAATAGGACGTAACACACGAATTTGCGAACCGAATTGATCCATCAAATACACGTTTGGATAAAGACATAAGTTGCGCGAACGTTCGATCATCCATTTCGACATCGCTGCACCGTATTTCTCGGTATATTCGTCTGCCTTCGGAAAGTTCGGACGATCTTCAGGATTGGCCCATTGTGTCCAAAGCAGCATATGACCATTTTCAAAACCATAAGAACCACCGCCTTGCTTGCCCCAAGAGCCAGCACTCATGGCACGAATGTTATCGGCAGCTTGTGTCTCTTTGCGGTGTTGCGTGGTTGCGGCATAGTTCCAGTGCACTGCTGAAACGTGATAACCATCGGCACCATTTTCAGCCGTTAGTTTCCAGTTTCCTTCATAGGTATAAGAGGAGGTGCCGCGTAGCACTTCTAGGCCATGGTCAGATTGATCAACAATCATGTCGATAATTTTGCTGGTTTCACCTAAGAACTCTTCAAGCGAAGGTACATCTGGATTGAGGCTGCCAAACAAGAAGCCTTTGTAATTCTCAAAACGGGCAACTTTTTTCAGGTCATGCGAACCATCCTGATTAAAGCAATCTGAGTAGCCCGCTTCACTTGGATCTTTGACTTTGAGCAATTTACCCGAATTGTTAAAAGTCCAGCCGTGGAAAGGACAAGTATAGGTTGCCTTGTTACCGCGCTTATGACGACAGAGTTGTGCGCCGCGGTGTGAGCAGGCGTTAATCATGGCATTCAGTTCGCCATTACGATTGCGGGCAACAATGATCGGTTGACGACCAATATGGGTGGTGTAGAAATCGTTGTTATTAGGAATCTGGCTTTCGTGCGCAAGATAAACCCAATTACCTTCGAAGATGTATTTCATTTCAAGATCAAATAAGGCTTGATCGGTAAACACTGAGCGATGAAGTTTAAATTCACCTGTGTCGATATTGTCTACAAGTAGTTCATCAATACGGTCAAGGTGGCTGGTATTGATTACAGGAATACGTGGCATGTCCGTTCTCCGACTTTCCAAATCTGTGGAAGTCATCGAGATGCTTTCAAAAGTCTCTCGATATCCTAAAGGGTTAAATTCTGTGTGCGTCTTTTCACTTGAACCGATAATGATGAATACGGGGCAGCAATCTCAGCGGGGCGATTCATATTTCATCGGTTTATCTCTTGTCTATACCTTAAAAGAATGATTAAACTCTGTCTAAGACTGAATTTATATTTTTATATATCTTAAAGGTATGGAAACCGCATGGAATTACGTCATTTACGGTATTTTGTTGCCGTTGTTGAAGAACAAAGCTTTACCAAGGCAGCAGAAAAATTATTTATTGCTCAACCGCCTTTGAGCCGACAGATCCAGAATCTGGAAGGTGAGTTGGGTATTCAATTGTTTGAGCGTGGAAGTAGACCATTACAGACCACACCTGCTGGGCATTTCTTTTATCAGCACGCCGTTAAACTTTTGTCTAATGCTGAAGAAATTAAGAGTATGGCGAAACGTATTGGACTGATCGATCGCAGTGTCACGATTGGTTTTGTGGGATCGTTACTGTATGGCTTATTACCTCGAATCATCTATTTGTTTCGGCAGCAGCAACCTCATTTAAATATTCAATTGGTGGAAATGAGCACCACGGAGCAGTTACAGGCTTTAAAAGAGGGCCGTATTGATGTGGGCTTTGGGCGTTTGCGGATTAGTGATCCAGCAGTCAGGCGGATTTTGTTGCGTAAAGAGCGCTTGGTTGTGGCAGCACATACCAGCCATCCGATTGCGCAGCGGACGGAAGGGGTTTATCTGGCTGATCTGATTGATGAAAAGATGTTTATGTATCCCACATCTCCAAAGCCTAATTTTTCGACTCAACTCCTGAATATCTTTGCTGAGCATAGTTTAGTGCCGAAAAATATGCATGAAGTGCGAGAAATCCAATTGGCCTTAGGCTTGGTCGCAGCGGGTGAAGGCTTGTGTGTGATTCCTGCTAGTGCTGATACCATTCGCTTTCCCCATTTGAATTATATTCCGATTCTGGACAATGGCGCGGTCAGCCCAATTTTTCTGACTGCACGGGCAATGGATCGTAGCGAAGACTTACAGCTGTTATTTGATTGTGTTTATCAGGTCTATGATCTGGAAGGCATTCCATATCAACGGACGGTGTTTACACTTGATCAAAACCCGATTGACGATTCAGTTGGGATTGATTTTTAAAGGATTAATGGTGAATAGTTTATAAAAATTAGTTTATTTTTCTGCCAATAAAATTTGCAATTTCTGGATAGAGATTGCAGATATTGACCTGTTTAACTGATTTTAATCTTTGCATGATAGGGATAACAACCAGCAAGGATGAAGAACATGGCAGGACAATATATTCAAGTAAAAACAGCGACTGGTAATCAATTTAAAGCTTATCTGGCAACTTCTGTAGATGGTAAAGGTCCAGGTATTGTGTTGTGCCAGGAAATCTTTGGTGTAAATCAGGCGATGCGGGAAAAGGCAGATTTACTTGCAGAAGAAGGTTATAGCGTTTTAGTACCCGACCTGTATTGGAGAATTGAGCCTGAAATTGAATTAGGTTATGGGAAAGAAGATTTTCAACGCGCATTTGAGTTATATCAACTGTTTGATGAAAACTTAGGTGTTCAGGATATTCAAGATAGCCTCAATTTCTTAAAAACTCTGGATGTTTGTGATACCAACGTAGAACAGGCCGTGATTGGTTTTTGTTTAGGTGGAAAACTTGCTTATTTAGCTGCCTGTCGTATTCCTGAGCTTGCCTGCTCGGTGGCGTATTATGGGGTGGGCATCGAAAAAGCATTGGATGAAAGCCAGAATATTCAAGGAAAGTTGGTATTACATATCGCTGAACTAGATCAGTTCTGCCCAGAAAATGTCCGTACCACCATCCAAAACACGTTGCAGAAAGTGGCTAAAGCAGAGGTTTATGTTTACCCTCAAGTTGACCATGCTTTTGCCCGTCCAGCAGGTGAGCATTTTAATAAAGTTGCTGCACAATTTGCGCATGAAAGAACGATAACTGCGTTACGTAAAACAATTGGGCCATCTTATGATCTGGCGGCACTCTGGGAAGAGCATATCCGTCATGAGTTTGATACCAGAGACGTTCCTGCAACGATGGCGACCATGGTTGCAGAGCCTTATGTTAACCATATCCCGACAATGACTGGTGGAGTGGGATACAAACAATTATCTCGTTTTTACCAATATCATTTTGTACATCAAAATCCCAAAGATATGAGTCTGACTCCAATTTCCCGTACAGTTGGAGCAACTCAGGTGGTCGATGAATTTATTATGAGTTTTACTCATGATGAAGAAATTGACTGGTTAATTCCAGGTATCGCTCCAACAGGAAAAAAGGTTCAAATTCCGATGCTTGGAATAATAAAATTCCGTGGACCAAAACTATGTCATGAACATATTTATTGGGATCAAGCCAGTGTTCTTGTGCAATTAGGGATTTTAAATCCACAAGGTTTACCCGTTGCTGGTGTTGAAACAGCACAAAAACTCATTGATGAATCCTTAGCCTCAAATACCTTGATGCCATCTTGGTCTTCAAGCGAAAGTAAATCTGTAGCTTAAGGAGAAGATGATGAATATTGATTTTGAAGGAAAAACGATCGTCGTTAGCGGTGGCGCTACGCTAATAGGGCAAGCCGTAGTAGACGCATTTATCCGTGCAGGCGCAAAGATTGCTATTCTTGATATTGACGCAACAGGACAACAAATAGCAGATCTTCATACTGGCAAGATTTTGTTTATCCAGACAGATTTAACAGATGATCAACAACTGAAAAAAGCCATTGAACAAGTCCAACAAAAATTTGGACAAATTCATGTTTTAGTTAATTTAGCTTGTACTTATTTAGATGATGGTTTTCAGTCTAGTCGACAAGACTGGCTACAAGCTTTAGATATCAATTTAGTTTCTGCTGTTGAGTTAACGCGAGCCGTGTATTCCGATCTTAAAGAAACACAGGGTTCTATCGTTAATTTCACTTCAATTTCTGCTCAGTGTGCACAAACAGGACGATGGCTATATCCCGTCTCAAAAGCAGCCATGCAAGCTTTAACTAAAAGTATGGCAATGGATTTTGCGAGTGATGGGGTACGTGTAAATTCTGTTTCCCCAGGTTGGACGTGGTCTCGTGTAATTGCAGAGGTCAGTGGTCAGGATCGTAAAAAAGCGGATCAAGTTGCGGCAGATTATCATCTTCTCGGACGTTTAGGTCATCCCGAGGAAGTTGCCAATGTGGTGTTATTCCTCAGTTCTACAGCAGCGAGTTTCGTAACAGGGGCAGATTATGCCGTGGATGGAGGCTACAGCGTGATGGGACCAGAACAAAATCGGCCTGCTATCCCGCGTTTAGCCAGCTGAATAGAGTTGAGTTAAAGCATCTCAAGTTTAAACAAAATAAAGATTTTTCATGGAATGAATAAGGAATAAACACATGCGCAAAATAGCAATTGTTGGTGCTGGTCAAGCAGGTTTACAACTCGGTCTGGGGCTTTTGGATAAAGGCTATGAAGTGAGTTTATATACCAATCGCACTGCCGAACAAGTAAAAAATGGCAAAGTCATGTCGAGTCAATGTATGTTTCATACAGCCCTACAAACTGAACGGGATTTGGGACTAAACCAATGGGAGGAGCAGTGTCCTTCAGTTGAAGGAATCAGTATTACGTTGGTTCAGCCTGATAAGAAAGAAAAGGTTTTTAGTTGGAGTGCCCGTTTACAACGTTACGCACAGTCTGTAGATCAACGTGTCAAAATGCCTGTATGGATGGAAGAGTTTGAACGTCGAGGTGGTCGTCTCGTCATTCAGGATATTGGGCTGACCGAGTTAGAGCAATTGGCAGATCAATATGAATTGGTGTTGCTGGCTGCTGGTAAAGGCGAGATTGTTAATCAGTTTAAACGCAATGATCAGCATAGCCCATTTCAACAACCTCAACGTGCATTGGCTTTGACCTATGTAAAGGGTATGAAGCCGATGTCTCCATACTCTCGCGTTGCATTTAACCTGATTCCCGGAGTAGGTGAGTATTTCTGCTTTCCAGCTCTGACAACGAGTGGGCCATGTGAAATCATGGTTTTTGAAGGGATTCCAAATGGCCCAATGGATTGCTGGCAGCATGTGAAAACACCAGACCAACATTTAGCAAAAAGTTTAGAAATTTTAGAAAAATATCTGCCATGGGAAGCTGAACGTTGTCGTCAAGTAGAGCTGACTGATGATGGTGGATGTATTGCAGGAAGCTTTACTCCGACCGTACGTCATCCAGTATTGACCTTAGCTTCAGGCAAAAAAGTTTTTGGAATGGCTGATGCATTGGTGGTGAATGATCCGATTACAGGACAAGGTTCAAATAACGCAGCCAAGTGTAGCAAAGTTTATTATGAGGCAATTTTATCTCATGGTGATCAGGTATTTGATGAGACATGGATGACTCAAACTTTTGAGCGCTATTGGGATTATGCACAAGATGTCGTGAATTGGACGAACAGTATGTTGCGCCCACCAGAACCACAAATGGTCGAGGCTTTAGTGGCTGCTTCCCAAAATCAAAGTATTGCTTCGCATATAGTGAATAATTTTGATGACCCTCGTGGTTTCTCTCCGTGGTGGTTTGACTCAACAGCAAGCGAACAGTTTTTAATGCAATTTAAACTTAATTGTGTAGCTTAAAAGGGGAGTTCAGCATGACGTACTCAGCCACTGATTTAGGTTTAAAAACAATAAATTGTAAAGAGCCTCGCAATATTCGTAATTTACTTGGACAGTTTGCTACAGGCGTCACTGTGATTACCACAAGAGGCCAAGATGGACGCAAGATTGGCATGACTGCAAACTCATTTTCTTCCTTGTCCTTAGATCCACCTTTGATCTTATGGAGCTTATCTAAAACTGCACCCAGCTTACCTGACTTTGTGGCAGCTTCACATTTTGCGATTCATGTATTAGGTCATCAACAGCATGATGTATCAGGACACTTTTCCAAAGGTGCCGAAGACAAATTTGCAAATATTGCCCACCAGATGTGTGATTTAGGGCTACCGATCCTTGAAGAAAGCTTGGCTACGCTGGTATGTCGGAATGTGAATCAATATGAAGGTGGTGACCATTTAATTTTTATCGGTGAAATCGAACATTACCGACAGACACAGGGTGATCCATTGGTTTTCCATGCGGGAAAATATCGCATTGCAGCCGAGCACCCTCAAACACTTTAGTGAAACAAGGGACTTTAAATGAATGAAATGTATTTGCTGATTTAGAGTTCCTTTTATTCATGCATTGATATGGTTGGAAAAATGTAATGCATCATATTTATACAAGGGAAATAGCGAATGGAAAAAGTATTGCAAAATAAAGTAGAAACAATTGATCTCTGGATTGGTGGTAAACGAATTACACCGATCAAAAATAATTACTTTAATGATTTAAATCCAGAAGATGATTCAATTTTTGCCAGAGTAGCCGAAGGTGAAAAGAATGATATTGAATATGCTGTACTCAATGCGCATGAGGCATTCAAAACATATCGTCATAGTCTGGCAAAAGAGCGAGAAGAATATTTACTGAAAACTGCTTTATTGGTAGAAAAATATCAAAAAGATTTTGTGAATATTTTAATCAAAGAGGTGGGTTCTCCGATAGGTAAAGCATTGTATGAAGTTGAATATGCAATAAATTGTCTACGCGCGGCTGCAGGTATCGCCAGACGTATTAATGGGCAAACCTTGCCTTCTGATAATGCTGGTCGCTTCGCATTAACGATGCGTCAGCCTCTTGGAGTTGTTGGGGCCATTACGCCTTTTAATGTACCGTTATTAAAAAGTACCAAACTTAGTTCATCTCCATTAGCAACAGGCAATACAGTCGTACTTTTACCTTCTGAAGAAGCGCCTATGATTACTAGCTTATTGGTTGATATGTATCACGAAGCAGGCCTTCCACCAGGTACTGTAAATATGGTAACAGGTAAAGGTGCAATAATAGGGGATAGCCTAACAACTCACCCGCTTGTTAAGGCGGTGATGTTCACGGGTTCATCTCGTGTAGGGAAACATATTGGCGAATTGTGCGGTTCACGCATGAAGCGTTGTTTGTTAGAGCTAGGAGGGAAAAGTCCTTTAGTTATTCTTGAGGATGCTGATATTGAAGGCGCGGTAGATGCTGCCGTTTCTGGTCAATTTTTCTTTCAGGGACAGGCATGTATGGCTTCAAGCCGAATATATGTTGATAAAAAAATAGAGGCAAAATTTCTAAGTCGCTTTATTGAAAAAACCGAAGCACTGACTTTGGGCGATTTAGATGACCCAAATACTTTTGTTGGCCCGATTATTTCACAACGCCAACGTGATCGCATACAGCATCATATTCAGGATGCTTTTGAGAAAGGTGCAAAAATTCACACAGGTGGAGAATGGATTGGAAATCGTTGTAAACCGACGATTTTATCTGGAGTGAATGACACCATGAAAGTATTTCAAGAGGAGACATTTGGTCCAGTGACTTCAGTCTATTCAATCGATGGCTTAGATGAGGCAATTGAATGGGCAAATAAGAGTAACTATGGGTTATCTTCTGCGATTTTTACCAAGAATTTAAATCATGCATTTCGTTTTATGCAAGAAATTGAAGCTGGCATGGTGCATGTCAATGCCCCAACCATACTGGATGAGCCTCATGTTCCATTTGGTGGTGTAAAAGACAGTGGGTTTGGTCGTGAAGGGACTGATATCGATGTTGAAACATTGACCGAGTTAAAATGGGCAACTATAAATTTAACCTGATTGGATAATGATAGTATTTATGTGAATAAACTAAACCTGATAATTGGAAGCTGAAGGTTTTATCATTATTTTTATTGAAAACCAAAAGAGGTTTTTTATAGCGACTCTCTTTTGGTTTTTACATTAAAGGAATATTTTGTCTTTTAAAAGCTAAGATGTTGTTTAGTTTCAGAAGGAGTATAACCATAACGTTTTTTATATTCTTGAGAAAAACGTCCTAAATGGGTAAATCCCCATTTTAAGGCAATATCTGTAATACTTTGATTACCTTTAATGAGTTCGGAATGAACTTTTTTAAAACGTAGGTCTTTTAAATATTGCATAGGTGTCATATTTAAATATTTTTGAAATCCTAAAAATAAACTTCGTACACTTACACCAGCGTGGTGTGCTAATATTTCAGTGCTGATATTTTCATTTAAATGGTCGTGGATATAATCTTTTGCTAATTTTATAAAATGTGGGGAAATATATTTATCCTGAGTATGGTATAGCTGAGAGTAATAGCTGTGTGATTGCCCATATAACAATGCATTATAGATATTTGATTCAAACTGTTGCATGGCTAATGGATGATTTAAAGGGTGAGTTTCTGAATTAATTGCTTGTAATAACTGATGAAATAGCTGTAAAAAATATTGTCCATTGATATTGGATAAATCTAATTGGGGAGCAAAAATAGGAGCATTTAAACTGTAATTTGCAAGATGATGTTGACAGTGGAGTAGAAGTTTATTTTTACAAATTTTTAAAACCATTTGGGGAGAATTTGCTTTCCACTTCATACGTAAAGGCAGGTCTGGTGATAATAAGGCTGCAATTTGCGGATAAGAAATAAACTTTTGTTGTTCATATTCAATTTCTGCATAACCATGACATGGGATCTGAATTAAGTAAAAGTCCGTAAGGCTGTCAGGTTCAATATAAACATCTAAACCATATTCAAGACGGCTAATGGATAAATTTCCATATTGGAGATGATGTAATGACGAAACTGTTGAAGAAGACGAACAGGGCTTTAAGCGATGAGGCTTAAAAATATGAGAAACATTACGGTGAGTTTCGGATAAATCTGTATTTTGACAAATGAGTGATTTTTGAGAAAAATGCATATTTGACAAAGGGTCTAAAGATTGGATTCCATAACAAAGATTTAGAGACATAGCTTGTTCCTTTAGCTAAGTATTTATTTTTTCAATCAGCTTATCTAAAAATTAAAACTCCATGATAATTCAAGATTTAGCTTTCAATAGGCTGATAGGATCGGTCAGGCATTTCGGTAGAATCTAGGTGAAATTAAAAGATTAAAAAAGGAGCTAAGATATAGCTCCAGTTACTTAGTTAACTTATAGATCGTAGCTGCTTTTCTTCCAAATACCTCGATCTAACATTTTCTGGATTTGTGGTTCAATCACCTGCGTTTTGTAGTCTGCGTGGTTACTTTGAGCCTGATGAAGATAAAGATTTTTTGGATAAATATTTTCTTTGTAAATTAATTGGGCACATTCAGTGCGTATGTCTTTCATCCAGTTGGAAACTTGAGAATGTGTCCGGTGATAACGTAAAGCCTCAATATCAACGACACCAGAAACATAGGTTGAGCCATTTGTATCGCTTTGTTTACCCACAATGCGACCTTTATAATCAACTATTTTAGATAAGCCTCCACCACAATCAATTGGCGCTAGGGTATTTTGATCTAAATACATCCCACCAATATTCGGTGCAACGACATACATATTATTTTCAAGTGCACGGGCACGATTCGAAATTTCAAAGATATCATTTTCTGTAAATGGTGTTGGCAAAGAAGCTCGATAGACAACCTCGGCACCATTCATTGCAAGGCCGCGTCCATTTTCAGGAAAGTTACCTTCCATGGCCATCATGATACCTAGACGGCCAATTTCAGTATCAACGACAGGCCAGAAAGACTGTAAGTTATAACCGTATTTTTCAACCCAGGCATCAAATAAATCATGTGGTGAAGCTGAACGCTCACAAGGTAAGAGGGCAGACATTTTATGATGTTTTAAAATAATCTCGCCTTGAGGATTAATAATAAATCCTACATTAAACATAATGCCAGGCCATTCAGGATCTTTGACTTTTGCTTGAGCCATAATAAACACATTGTGATGTTTAGCTAAATTACCTAAGCGGTCAGTTTCTGGGCCTGGAATTTCTATAGCCCCGTCTTCTAGAAAATCAGCAATTGGTATATCTAATGCTTCATCATTAAACCCTTGTAATGCACCTTCTGGGAGAACTAATAGTTTGACGGGTAAGTCTAGAGAACTTAGCCATAATGCACCTGCAGTCAATTCTTCTAAATGTGAAATATTTTTCATTATATCTGCACGGGTTTTAATTCCCCAGATCGTTGGCACTAAACCGACTACACCATAAGGTTTAATCATAATAAACATCCTGTTTAAAATAAGAGTAAATAATATTTTTGGTTGAAAATCCATCATCCAGATAGTTAAGATATCAGCATGCTGATAATATTTCAAATGCTGGGAACAAAAAAAATATATCTTTATGTAAGTGGGTAAAAATGGTTGAGAGATAGAATTTTATTTAAAAAACAGTCTAAATATTTTGTTGTTAATTAAAGAGAAATTATAATGAAGTGGTTTTTCATGTTGGTGTTAATTTTTTATAGGCATGTTTAGGCAATGGAGTAGAAACTAAAAAGTTAAAAAATATGGTTTTTTATGTCTAAAATGTTGAGGGTGAGTATGTCTATAGGGTTTTAAGCATAGTTTCTATAAAATTTGACTTAAAATAATGGATAAGTTTTTGATATATGGATGAATAATAAGTCTAAATCAAACTCTATAGCTGTAGTTAACCTTATTTTTGAATGAAAGCGAACCATTTACGCAATGTGTAAATTTCTTCTGAGGAAAAATGATGTTCCAGTTGTGCTTCCAGTTGTTCTATCGCATCGGATGATTGTTCTAAAATATGTAGACCATCTTTCGTAATTTCAATGCATTGCACTTTTTTGTTATGAGGATGAGCACTTTTTATAACAAACTCTAATTTTTCTAGTTTATTGATCATTAAGTTGACCGTTTGTGGCGTTAACGATGCATAACGTGCAATTTCTGCATTAGAGCAACCTGAGTAAACAGACACAATTTTTAGAATAGTAAATTGTGGGGGAGTCAATCCATAGTCTGATAATGCTTTTTCCATTTTTAAATGATAGGTATGGGCTGCTTGTCTGAGAAGAAAACCAAGATAGCCATGTTCAGGGCTAAACATATCTGTCGTGGTAGAGAATTTTTTTGCCATAATGTGAGTAAGCTCTTTCTTTTTAAATCAGTAATATAAGAATAAGAATGAATTGTCGTGCATTTTAGATTATTTTTTATTTAATACGATAGCGTTGTTGTAATAGATCATCTATTTAGAATAGCAACTAAGTGAATATGTTAAATGTGATTTTTAATAAATTACTATAATAAACAAATTCTTATATTGAGAGATTGTGGATGGTCTTCTGACCAAGATATGCCTTGAAGATTTGGCTCATTACAAAAGCTTTAAGAATATTGGAAGAAATTGCCCAAAATTTTTGAGCAATTTAAATAAGGCTCTAAACGAGATTTAATTGCCAGACAAAGTATAAAGAATGCTGCTATTTAACTTGTAAGCTTTTTAAATCCTTCAATACCTGATCTGCATGAGTTTGGGTATTAACGCTAGTATAGTGATACATTACTGCGCCTTGAGGACTAATTAGAAAACTCTCACGTTTGGCAATTTTGGTGATCCCCAAGTTACGAACAATGCCAAATTTAGTTGCAAGTTCACCTTTATCATCGGCAAGGATTGGGAAGGGTAAACCGAGTTTTTCTGAGAATTTTTGATGAGATGCAACATCATCCAGACTCACACCGAGTACCACGGCATTTGATTTGGTAAACTGTGGGTACAGCGATTTAAATTGGTTGGCTTCTTGAGTGCATCCTGCAGTGTTATCTTTAGGATAGAAATAAAGTACGACCCATTTACCTTTATATTGATTCAAGGTATGCCATTTGCCATTTTGGTCCTGTAATTTGAAGTCTGGTGCAGATTGCCCAACCCATTCTTTTTGTGCAGTATATTGCTTTGAGAACAGCGTATTTTGTGCTGTACTGAGGGTCGGTGAAGCGAGTAGAAAAAGTGAACTGCATACTACTAGAACTTTGGACTTTATCGTATTCATCATTCTATTCTCAAAGTGTAATAGGCTTACTGTAGCAAATTTAAAACCTAAATGTGTTAGGAAATTCTTTATAGAACTTTTTTGATTGGTTCGACAATGCATAGTGAGTTGGGAACATGCATCAATAAAGTTAGAATTTAGGCCAATTGTTTTACTTTATTGCAATTCACTTCACTAAAAATCACTGATCTTGGTCAGATCAATGAAACCCAGCTTATTGGTATGCTGGGTTTTTCTACCTTATACATTGATATTTAAAGCTGTTTCAGTTTTAGGCTTTTGTCCTTTGGCTTTTAAACTCAGTGCAATAAAGGCAATAAAAGTGGGTAATGAGAGAAGATAGAAAATACCACCAAGACTGATTTCATAGGTAAATATATAAGAACCGAAAAAGGCGCCTAGAATTGCTCCGAGGCGACCAATACCATGCATCCATGATACGCCTACTGCACGACAAACGGATGGATAGAAAAGTGCAGCGAGCGGTAATATTGAAGACTGAGCCCCTGTCAGTAATATACCGACTAAGAAAATACTGATACCTAGTAATAAAATACTGGAGCTAACGAAACCCGCAACAATAAACAAAATAAAAGCCATGAGATATGCATATTTTATCACTATAGTTGGGTTGAGCTTATCCATATACCAGCCCAAGATAACAGCACCAACCACACCACCTAAGGGAAAGAGAGATGCAATTAAACTAAACTGTTGTGTACTGAATCCAGCTGTTTTTAAGATCGTTGGCATCCAGCTGGTTAATAAATAAAACACTAACAGTCCCATGAAGCAGCACAGCCACAACATAACGGATCCCCATAGATATTGACCTAAAACAATTTTTATAGGACTTCCAGAATTATTTTTATCAACTTGAGCTAGTTCAATGTTTACTTTCTCGGAAAAAGGTTGTCCTTGAATCTTTGCCAAGATATGTCGGGCTTTATGTTGTTGTCCTTTTTTCAGCAGATAGGGTACGGATTCAGGGAGTTTGAATAGTAGGGCGATCACTAGAAATAATGGTGTAATCCCTCCTAAAATTAAAACTTTAGCCCAACCCAAACCTTCTAATAAATAAGCCGATAATACGCCCCCACAAGAGATACCTAACATAAAACCACAACCTACTAGCCCTGTTAGAAAAGCTTTACGTTTTGCAGGCATGTATTCTGAAACAATGGTACTGATATTGGGGGTAGCAGAACCTAAACCGATACCTGTAATAAAACGATAAATCATCAATTCCTGTGTAGAGGACGCAAACCCACAAAGAATCGTAAATATAGAAAATAGCAGTGTAGTAAACACAATGACGCCTTTGCGTCCAAACTTATCCGCCATTGGCCCTGAAATAATTGCGCCAATTGCCATCCCTACCAGTGCTGCACTTAATACAGGTGCTAACTCAGGTTTGGTAATGCTCCAGTCATCAAGTAAAGCAGGTGCAATAAAACCGATGATGCCTGTATCAAGACCATCGAAAAAAAATACTAGGAAACCCAGTACAAACACTAGCCATTGGAGTGGTGATAAATGATCACGATTAATGATCGTATTAACTTCAATTGTTTTCATATTTATTCCCTTAAATTAAAAAAACTGTTAACACTGTTGTGCAGGTGAAAATTAATTGCCTGAAATACATCATTTCCTTGTTGAGTATTTTGGTTACCTGATTGCGTTGAGTTTTTTATTTTTTAGAAGAACTGATCAAGCGACTTAAATAGTTCGTTATCGCTGTTTTAGCTTTGGCTAATAAATAAAAACTTTCTAAGATTGAAGCGTGGTTCAGCTTTTAGATCTATCCACTTTTTTTGAGTTCTATCCATTTTGTGTAGTATTTTATTTGGAAAATAAAGCGGTTTGTGCTGTGCAGAGGCTAAATGTTTTGATTGAAAAGTGAGCTGCAAGGTGTTGAAGCTTTAGACTTTACTGTATTTATCATATTGATCTCAAAGTGTAATCATACGTAGGTTAGTAAATTTAAAAATCGACTGGTTATTTAAAAAGAAAAGGAAAATCAATGGATGTTGGTGCGGTTCTTATTAAATTAAAAACAAATACACAGGCAGAGGTTGAGGCTTGGCAGCAAGAAATTGAAAAACGTAAAGTAGAAGTAATTCAAACGCTTCAAGCTGAAGGTGTGAAAGTGGAATCGTGGTTTCAACTTGAGTTGAATGGAGAAAATTATTTACTTGCCTATACGCGAGCTAAAGATATTGCTCAGGCGCAACAGGTCGCGAAAAACAGTTCATTTGAAATTGATAAATATCATCAGCAATTTAAACAGCATTGGGAACAAATCATTCCAACAAGATTATTGATCGATTTGGAAAATAATGATGAGAAAGAAACAGGTTATACTTCGGAGCAAGTTTGAATAATTGGGCAACAGTGTGGAACAAAAGATTTTACTGATTACAGGATGGGGCGGTGGTGCCGAATTATTAAAACCGTTACATGAAGCTTTAGAGAAACAAGGACATGTGGTTGAGCGGATTAATATCTTTAATGCGCTGGATGATGACATGTTGCAACAGCATGTCGAACTTGCCGTGAAGTTTGATGTGATTGTCGGATGGTCGCTTGGTGGACAATTGGCAACAATCTTGGTCAATCAAATACAACAACAATATGCTCAACAGAAAGTGTTAATCACTTTAGCGTCGAATTCTTGTTTTGTTGTTCAATCAGATTGGTCAGCAGCCATGCCTGTAGAAACCTTTATGCAGTTTAAGCAGTCATTTGAACAGGATGCGATTAGCACTTTAAAACGATTTGGCTTATTGGTGTGTCAAGGTGCAAGTTCCGCAAAAAAAGACTTTTTAGCCATGCAGAAATTGATTCGTCCACAACCGATTGCCCTATTAAAGCAGGGATTACAGTTGCTGGAGCAATTAAATCTGGTTGAAATGTATAAAAATAATCAGGGTAGGCAGTTGCATGTGTTTGCTGAGCATGATGCTTTAGTTCCTTACCAAGTTATGCAAAATATTCAGGATTTATCTGCAAACAATTTATCTATCGTTTCTATTGAAGGGGCTTCACACGGTTTTCCATGCTTTATGGTTGAGCAGACTGTGCAAATAATTGAGGATTTTCTGAATGAGAAGGTTTAATCTTGTTTGAATTGAGAGTTCTCGCAATTTATTTTAGATTTTGACAAGTTTAAGATAAAACCTATTTTATAGATCTAACGGAATCGTGCCGAGTACTCATCCATTTTCAGGATATGCCTTCGGCGACCTACTTTTCTTTCGGGAAAAGTAGGCAAAACCTGAGGTACTGCAAAGATTAAGAATCTTTGCAGTACCTCAAGGCGAAAGCTTTGCTTAAGTGTGAACTATGCACATCGTTTGTCTTGCGCTATGCCAAAGCTTTAATCGCTTTGGCTTGCTCAGGTTGCAGATGACATTTCCGAGTATCGAAAAGTGTGATCAGGCAAATGGTAAATTTTGAAATAGCAACAAATGAGGTAAAGGATGACCGATTTATTTGATTTAGAACATATATGGCATCCTTATACTTCGATGTTAAATCCACTACCAACCTTTAAAGTCAAACGTGCTTATGGTGCGACTATTGAACTAGAGGATGGAAAAACCTTGATTGATGGCATGTCATCATGGTGGTGTGCGATTCATGGCTATAACCATCCTGAACTTAACCAAGCGGTTTCAGATCAATTACAGAAAATGGCGCATATCATGTTCGGTGGTTTGACCCACGAACCTGCAATTGAATTAGGCAAATTATTATTAAAAATTACGCCGCCAAATTTGGACAAAATTTTCTATGCTGATTCAGGCTCGGTTTCAGTTGAAGTCGCTTTAAAAATGGCAGTGCAATACTGGACAGCACTGAACAAACCAGAGAAAACCAATTTTATTACTACCCGTTCGGGCTATCATGGCGATACCTGGAATGCGATGTCTGTATGTGATCCGGTCACGGGGATGCATCAGATTTTTGGCACGAGTTTACCGAATCGAATTTTTGTACCCGCGCCACAAAGTCGATTTGATGGAGAATGGAATCCTCAAGATATTCAGGAACTGAAACAACAGATTGAACAGCATCATCATAGCATTGCTGCACTGATTATTGAGCCGATTGTACAAGGTGCGGGCGGCATGCGTTTTTATCATCCTGAATATTTACGTCAAGCCAAAGCTTTGTGTGAGCAATATAATTTATTGTTGATCTTTGATGAGATCGCAACAGGTTTTGGGCGTACAGGCAAAATGTTTGCTTGGGAACATGCACAAGTTGAACCCGATATTATGTGTATCGGTAAAGGTTTGACTGGTGGCTATATGACATTATCCGCAACATTAACCAGCAAGCAGGTAGCTGAAACCATCAGCCGTGGTGAAGCAGGTGTCTTTATGCATGGCCCAACCTTTATGGCGAATCCATTGGCTTGTGCGGTTGCCTTGCGAAGTACACAATTATTGGTAGAGCAAGATTGGCAAGCCAATATTCAACGGATTGAAAAGATTCTAGCTGAACAATTAACGGATTTAGCTCAGCTTGACCATGTTGCAGATGTACGGGTTTTAGGGGCGATTGGGGTGGTGGAGTTAACCGCCAATGTTGATATGAAAACCTTACAGCAACAGTTTGTAGAACGTGGTATCTGGGTACGTCCATTTGGAAAATTGGTCTATGTGATGCCGCCGTATGTGATTAGCAATGATGAACTGAACTATTTATTAGCACAGCTGATTGAAGTGGTGAGAAATATGCAGGGAGTCAATACCAATGTCCTTGCTTGATCATTATGCCGAGCAGCTTGACCAGCTCAAACAACATGGAAATTTTCGTCAATTTACGTCAAATCAACAGCAGGGAAAGTGGATTACCATCCAAGATCGGACCATGTTGAATTTGGCATCCAATGATTATTTGGGCTTGGCTGCTGATTTAAGTTTAAGAGAAGAATTTCTCGATACATTGAAAATCGAACGAGCGCTATTTAGTTCATCTTCGTCACGGTTGCTTACAGGCAATTTTGCAGAATATGAACAATTTGAAAATAGCCTAAGTAAAGTATTTGGTCGTGCTGCCTTATTATTCAACAGTGGCTATCACATGAATATCGGCATCCTACCTGCTTTGGCGGATAGTAAAACTGTGATTCTGGCTGATAAATTAGTGCATGCCAGTATGATTGATGGGATTCGGTTATCAACCGCTCAATATGTACGTTACCGACATAATGATTTGCAGCATCTGGAACAATTATTGCAGAAGTATCATCAAGATGAGCAAATTGAACGCATTATTGTGGTGACTGAAAGTATCTTTAGTATGGATGGTGACGAGACTGATTTAGCGGCATTGGCTCAGCTAAAACAACGCTTTGCTAAAACCATGTTGTATGTGGATGAGGCACATGCCATCGGCGTAAGAGGTGAGCAAGGTCTGGGGTGTGCCGAACAATATGGCGTGCTGGATCAGATTGATTTCTTAGTTGGAACCTTTGGTAAGGCGATTGCGTCTGTGGGTGGCTATATCATTTGTGATCCAATCATCCGTGACTATCTCATTAATAAAATGCGTCCACTGATTTTTAGTACCGCATTGCCACCAATTTCGATGGCATGGTCTGATTTTATCTTTAACAAAGTTTTGAACATGCAACAACAGCGTCAGCATTTGGCTGAAATCAGTCAATATTTACAGCAGGCGGTGATTGCAAAAGGTTTTTCAAGCCCATCCAGCAGTCATATCATTCCGATTATTGTTGGGGAAAGCCAAGCTGCAATTGAAAAGGCACGCTTTGTCCAGCAACAGGGTTTTTATGCGATGCCGGTACGACCACCGACCGTACCACAGAATAGTTCACGTTTACGTATCTCGTTAACGTCTATGGTACAAAAAAATGAATTGGAACAATTGGTGGAGTGTTTGTGAGCATCAATAAAGCACTCGTTGCGCAGCGTTTTGCCAAAGCAGGACAAAGCTATGTTGAGCATGCGGTCATACAAAAGCAGATTAGTGCACAGCTATTTGAATATCTCAAAGTTTATTGTCCGCAATCTTTAGCTTCTGTACTTGAGATTGGCTGCGGTTCAGGCAATTTAACCCATTTGTTTCAGTCTCATTTTCAAGTTGAGCAACTGTTTTTAAATGACTTGTATGACGATGTTGAGCAGCATTATTTAAGTGTCGACAAGATCAATTGGTTGATCGGTGATATTGAACAGCTTGAATTACCTAGTGGATTAGATGCGGTGATCTCAAGTTCTGCTTTGCAATGGATGATTGATTTACCTGCTTTATTGCAGCGGATTCATTCTGCATTAAAACCGAATGCCTATTTTTGTTTTTCTACCTTCGGCCCTGACAATTTGACTGAAATTAAGCAGTTAACAGGACAAGGTTTAAATTATGCCGATTTGGATAGTTTGCAACAGCAGCTTGAACAACAAAGTTTTGAAGTGCTATTTATACAACAAGATCATAAGCAGCGTTATTTTGATCATCCGAAATCGATATTGCAGCATTTAAAGGCGACAGGTGTAACGGCAACCGCAAAGTCACATCGCTGGACCAAGCAATCCTTGCAACAATTTTATTTAGATTATGAACAGTTTTATGATGAGCAGGGTTTTCACCTGACTTATCATCCGATTTATGTGATTGCGCGGAGAGCAGCATGAGTGCAGCAATTTATTTTGTCAGTGGTATTGATACTGAGATTGGTAAAACTTATGCCACAGGCTATCTCGCCAAGCTTTGGACAGAACAGGGGCAGCGCGTTATTACCCAGAAGTTGGTGCAAACGGGTAATGTCGAGATCTCGGAAGATATCGAAAAACATCGTGAAATTATGGGCAGTGGCTGGTTTCAGGAAGATCATGACAAACTGACCATGCCTGAAATTTTTACATATCCGGCTTCACCTCATTTAGCGACGCGTTTGGATGGGCGAGATTTAGATTTTGCCAAGATTGAAGCTGCGACTAAAGATCTTGCCCAGCGATTTGATGTGGTACTTTTGGAAGGTGCGGGTGGTTTGATGGTACCTTTAACCACAGAACTGTTGACCATTGATTATATTGTGCAGCATCAATTTCCTGTGATTTTGGTGACTTCTGGGCGTTTAGGCAGTATTAATCATACTTTGTTGAGTTTAGAGGCTTTAAAGCAGCGTGGTTTGTGTTTGCATGCTTTGGTGTATAACTTAAAGGATGAGTCGAAAGACCCGATTATTTCAAAAGATACGGCTGATTATTTGAAAACTTATCTAGCGAAGCATTTTCCTGATGCTCAATGGATTGAATTGGAAAAGTTTAAATAACTTAAATTTCACTTCGAATCAAAATAGTGGCTCTTCACGGAGTCATGCCGAGTTCAAGCTAAGGTTAGGGATAAACCTGCGGTTCGCCCTACTTTGGTTTCGCCCAAAGTAGGCAAAGGCATTGTCATCCACAAAACCTGTTCTCTTTTTGGGTTTGTTTTTATTATCTCGCAGAAATAATATATTGCAAAATTCACGCAGGTTGTGGATGACGTTTCCGAGTATCATATTTTATGTGAGAGTTTCGATTAAATAAAAGTAAGGCCTCAAATGAAAAAGAAAAATAAATTTGCTCTATCCATTCTATTTGGTTTTTTGATGACAGTCTCAGCATCCCATGCTGCTGTACCGCCAGATAAAACCATCATCAGTTGGATCACCAACTTACAAGATTCAAATGCCAATCCTCCTCAAGCCATTCAGATTGATTCTACCGAAGCCGTAAAACTGATTTCGGGTGAAGAAGCCTATTTATCTGGCGTGAGTTTTGAAAATGCGGGACGGAATTTTTGGGCTGGCTATGTATTAACCCGTCCGAAATTAAAGCAGGCGAGAATCCTAAAAGCGTTTGGTGGTCAATCGAATAGCTTCACAGTACATTCCACTGTTTATAAAGGTAAACCGATTCAACTGGTGGAAATTGAAAGTGCAGGTTCAGGTCAGGGGACAGTTGAATCGAGTAAAAGTCTAGTTTATTTAAATCAATGGGCGAGTAAGCTGATTGCAGAGGTCGAAGAATCTTCCTATGAAGGACGCTATGACGACAAGTTAGGTGCAGAGGATTGCCGAACTGGTCGGGATAATTCGGGCTATTTAAATGTGATGCCTTATTCGCCTTATGTGATTCAGACTACAGTTACAGGGAATACCTGCAATAACAAACCACAAGGCTATAAAGTGAGCAGTAAGCTGATTCCGATAGTGATCAGTGAAATAAAATAAAAAAAAGCCAACAAGCGAACTTGTTAGCGCAGGAGTAAACTCTCATTATTGGAATAATTTCTTGTTTTTATTATTTAGTTATTACTGACGATGCCAATTTTAGTGACATTGGTTTGTTGAGCCAGCGCCATCACCATCGCAATATTTTTATATTCCGCTTGAGCATCAGGTTTAAATTTAATTTGATCCTGATCGGCTTTTTGAGCCACAGATTCGAATAAAGCCTTAAGTGCCTGACGGTCAGCCACCGCTTGATCATTCCAGAAAATATGCCCTTGTGCATCGACACGTAGGTTAATGGTTTCTGGTGGTTTCTGATCTGTTGGCGGCGGCGGTGTACCATTTGGCAAGTTGATGTTAATGGCATTGTTCGGAATCGGGATGGTGATAATGAACATGATCAACAGCACCAACATGACATCAATCAAAGGTGTCATGTTGACGTCGAGCATCACATCTTCTTCATCATTTTTTGAACCCACATTCATACCCATGTGTGATTCCTCCTGTTATGGCGAAGTCGCAGGTGGAGTGGTGACAAATGCAATTTTGCCAATACCCGCTTGCTGAGTCGTACTAATCACCTGATCAATTGCTTCGTAATGGGTTAGTTGATCGCCACGAATATGAACTTCAGGCTGCGGACGTTTTTGTGCCTCGACCTGTAACCTTGCAAGCAAAGTTTCTTTGTTTGCAACATGTTGTTCATTCCAGAAAATATCGCCTGTTTTATTCACTGAAAGCTGAATATTTTGTGGTGTCGTGGCATAAGGCGTATTTTTTTCTTCAGGGAGTTTTACCGGAACTGTATGTGTGACCACTGGAACTGTGATTAAAAAGATAATCAGCAGCACCAGCATGATGTCGACTAGCGGTGTCGTGTTAATCGTTCCGATCACATCATCATCACTTTGATCTGAATTTATCATCATGCCCATAGTAGTGTTCCTTATTTAGAATCACGATTTGGGTGATTGCCGTTTAAGTCACCACTGAGGAGTACGGCATGTAGGTCTGATCCAAATGAGCGAACATTGTCCATCACTGCTTTATTACGGCGAGTTAACCAGTTATAGCCCAGTACAGCAGGCACTGCGACCGCAAGACCAATTGCAGTCATAATCAATGCTTCGCCCACAGGGCCAGCCACTTTATCAATTGACGCTTGGCCAGAAATGCCAATCGCAGTAAGGGCGTGATAAATTCCCCAAACCGTTCCGAATAAGCCGACAAATGGCGCTGTTGAACCAACCGTTGCAAGAAAGGCTAGGCCATTGCTGAGATGACTTTGTACCTTTTCAATGGCGCGCTGAATTGAAATGGTCACCCAGGTATTGAAATCAATACGTTCTAATAAAGTGCCGTCATGATGTTTGGTCGAGCGAATGCCTTTTTCTGCAATATAACGATAGCTACTGTTTGCATTTAAGCTGTCGGCCGCACTATTTAAAGATTCTGCTTCCCAGAAGTTACGTTCAGCTTCAGTGGCATGACGCTTGATTTTACTTTGCTGAAAGACTTTAGACAGAATGATGTACCACGTGCCAATCGACATCAGTACCAAGATAAATAAAGTCGATTTTGCAACCAAATCACCCTCACGCCAGAGCGCTTCTAAACCATAAGGGTTATGTACTTTTTCAGCTGTTGCTGGTAATGGCGGTGGTGTCGGTGCCGCTTGGTTTGTAGCATCTGCACTGACGCTGGTTACTGCTGTGGTTTGCGTGGTTTCATCTGCCCACACTGTTGCAACTGGGAGTAAGGTGGTACCTGCGATGAGGCCAATTGCTACGATTCGTGAGATACGTTTTGCTGTGTTTTTCATCTAAAAATTCTCCAAAAATTTGTTTGTTCAATGCATTTATTTAGGAAATCGTGAATGGATATTCGATTTCGTACCATTCTTGTTGTGGTACACCATCTTTCATGGCTGCTTTAAAAGTACACAGGCTATAAGCCTTGATTGCTGCTTTATCTAAACTTTTACTGCCACTCGATTTTTTAACTTTTGAGTCAATCACCTTGCCAGAGGCATCGACCAATACACGAATACGTACAGTGCCTTCTTCCTCATTCATTAAGGCTTCACGCGGATATTCAGGTTTTTGACAACCCGCTTCACCTTCTGAAACACCACGTGAAATCCCTGCGGGTTTGGCAGGAGCAGCAGGCGCGGCTGATGCGACAGGCGCTGCAACTGGACTCGGGCTTGGTGTTGCGGGGGCAGGCGTTGGTGTTGCAACTGCTGTTTGGGTTAGTTGCGCTGGTGCCGGTTTTTGCACAGGCGTGGCTTTCTCCACCTGCTTTGGTTGATCTGGTATTTTTGCCACTTTCTCTACCATTTTCGGTGGCTCGGGTGGCTTTTCTTTTGGTTTTGGTTCCTCTGGTTTTGGAGGTGGTGGTTTGATGTCCTGAATAATCTGTAGTTCTACAGGCTTATCGACAGGCTTGGTAAAGTCGGTCGCTAAACTTGTCATCAGAATATAGGCGATAATGAGATGTAGAAATAACACCAGACCAATACCAACTAGGCGTTTGGCAGGTTGATTTTCATTCTCAGAAAAGGGGATGCCCATAATTACTCCTGAAATTGCAATCATGGATTCATCGTTGTTTGGAGGAGAGCATCAATTTAAAAACTGATGCAGACCACTTTAATTTTTGATGAATCAGAGGATTACGGTGAACCACTGCGACATAAGCAATTTATGTTGCAGTGGAGAAACTTATTAAAATTTGTAGGTGCCTCTCAGGAAATATGCTCGACCTGTTACATCGCTATAGCGAGGGTCATAACCATATTGGAAGTTGTCTAATACATTCGATGCTGATGGTTCTGCATCAAATATATTTTTTATACCTGCGGTAAGCTCTAGATTTTTAAAGCCTTTATAGGTTCCTGAAACGTTGTACAAGGTATAGTCACTGACACGGTGGTTGTCATATTTATCATCACCCGTTTCATTCTGGTCTTTATAACCTCGGTAGAACTCTTGCTCGAATACCATTTTCCAGTTTTCATAGCTCCAATTTATATTTGCAACATGCTTCCAGCGTAAAATTGCAGGATCATCGTACTTGCCTGCATAGCTGTCCCAAACGCCACCTTTTTCTTCTTGTCGGTCATATTTAATAATATAAGTACCATCGATTCCGAAGCCAAAGCGGCCTGTTACCGTCATTGGAGTGAGGTAATTTAGGGCAAGGTCAATCCCTTGGGTTTTAACACCCCCCATATTGGTTAATGCACTATTGATATATTGGAGACGGCCATCTTCTCCACGAATGAAGCGATCTGCATATTTTTCTGGATCACCAAAAATCATGGCTTCACCAATACTATTAATCAGACCGTCAATTTTGATGTTGTAATAGTCGGCAGAGAAAACCAGATTCTTAATCGGCTCTACTACAAAACCAGCCGTGATCGAGGTAGATTCTTCGGGTTGTAAGCCTTTGGTTCCGCCCTGAGTACGATAAAATTGCGTATTACATTCAGTCTTATATTGGTCTGAGATTGCTTGTCCATTTGGGCAAAGCACAGGATCATCGTATTTTGCTCCTGTATAGGTTTTACTTTGAGGTGCATTGATGTCATACAAACTTGGTGCACGGAAACCTGTACTGTAGGAGGTGCGGAACATTAATTGTTTTAAAGGTTCCCAACGGAAAGCCACTTTGGGATTGAAAGTATCACCAAAATCACTGTATTTGTCATAACGAGCAGCAAGTTGGGCTTCTAGTGTTTTGGTAACAGGGATATGTAGCTCAGTAAAGAGGGCGGTGATATCGCGTTTACCCTTACTTTCTGGTTTATCTGGATCAATACCACTTCCAGGAACTTGTCTCACAATCTCTGAGTTAACATTTGCTTTCCAATCCTGAGAACTAAAGCTTCCCCCGAATGCAAAACCAACATCGCCAGCGGGAAGGGTAAAAATTGGACGACTGACATTAAAGTCAAATGTCGTTGCAGTGAGGGTACCTTTATTGGTATCTCCCTTAACTTCGAATGATTGCCATATATTTTGATCTGCACTTGGCCCAAATGGGTTCAGTTTCCCTGCATTTAAAGCAGCCTGTACTTGGCTCTGATTGAGATAGCCGCCAGCAAAACCATCTGTTGCTTCACTGCGTGCATAGGAGATTCCCGTGTTGATATCCCATCCATACGCTTCACCTTCTAAAGCAAGTAGCGCTCGATGTGATTCATTGACAGGATTGGATACACGATTGCCCGCTTGTGAACGTAAATAAAGTTCTAAAGGTTCTCCACTTAAACCACTGACAGCAGGAGTAATACCATTTCCTGGGTAATAAGGACTTGTTGAGGGAAGCGTAACCGAACGGCTGTAAACATCAGGCGCAATAGACGTTGTCACTTCGTTACGTGAATAAATATATTCACCAATAGCATTAAAATTATCATTTAATTTGAATGTGCCGCGTCCGAGTGCAGAAATCGTTTCTGATTTTGGAACGATACCGATCAATGCTTGCGTATTTAGATAGCACAGCTCACCATCTGAAACGGTATTTGGAGCATTATTACATTGTGTATTTGCATAAGGATTGCCTAGTTTTCCTGTTTTTGGATCACGAAAATTGGCTGGAAAACCATTGGCTGAACTTGCATCAATTCCCAATTCAGGAAGAAGTCCGCCTCGTTTACTGGCTTTACGATCACTTGCCATGATGTCATTTGAACGGCGGTAATCAATAACGCCCATCACATTAAAACCCTGCTCCTCCAAATCACCATAGCCACCAAATATTGAGACATCTTGTTTATCACCGCCACTTTCTTCAGGCTGGATTAAACCCGCGCTGATATTTAATCCTTCAAAGGACTTTTTGGTAATGAAGTTGATTACACCTGCAATCGCATCTGCTCCATAAATTGCAGAAGCTCCATCACGGAGGATTTCAATACGATCAACCATCGCCATTGGAATAATATTCAGGTTTGTCGTTGATGTACTAAATGGGCTATACGCTAAACGGCGACCATTCAATAAAATCAAGGTCTTATCAGTACCTAAGGCACGTAAATTGGCAGATGAACCTTCGGTATTACTTGCACCCACATTCTGAGCGGTTGCGAAACCTGCTTGGTTAGCACTGACTTTGGTTAAAGCTTCTTCAACAGTGGTCACCCCTTGCTTGGCAAGGTCGTCGGCTTTAATAATTGTAATAGGCGAGGCGCTTTGTGCCGCAACGCCTTTGATCGAAGATCCTGTTACGGCGACCTTAACAACCTTGGTTGGTTTTTCCTCAGTGGTGGTTTCCGTATCGGCCGCATGTGCCATGGTCAGGCATAGCATACTTAAGCTCAATGTACTGAGTTTAAGCAGGGTTTTACCCGATTTTTGTGTGAAGTCTGGTGCAGCGAAGTTGGCTTTTTTCATTGTTTATTGAACCCCTAAATGGTTTGCCACTCTAAAATTAGATAAATCCGTTTTAGCAAGACCTGTGCCAAGCCCTATTTTTAGATTTCGCTTAATGTAGAATAAATTATGTAAAAGTGTTTTAGTTTTTATATATAAGCTTTTCATATTTTTACTAAATATTAAAAAAACAAAAATAATGAAGAGAGTGGAGGGTTGTCATAAAGTTACAAAATGAATGTTCACAGATGATGCATTAAAATGAATCATAAAGTTTTATTTTTGCTTTTTTGTAGTGCAAATACTTTCCTATTTCAATAAAACATGTATTTTATTATTCTGATTTCATTGAAATAGGAAATAATATAAAAAAATATGATTTGGCATAAAGTTACTTTTATTTAAGATGCCTGAAAACCAGATTTGCTTTAAATAGGAATTGGTTAAAAAATAATCATGATTTTTTTATTTGAAAAGTGGCATGAAATTAGCAAGGTAATTTTCAACTATGAAGCATTTTTTCTTATGGTTTAATTTTTCCAAATGGTAAATTTTTATTAAGTAAATGATTTTTTGATAAAAATTTTGGATTTGAATCGTGGTAAGAGAAACGGTAGTGGTGTTGAATGCTATGCGAAAGTCTAGTATTTATTAAAAAACGATGATGTGAGTATCGATTTGAAGTCTATTTTTTTTACGGTCACTGTTTTATCCAGCGTGATTGCATTCATGCCAAATGTTTATGCAAAAACACCTGCTCAAGCGGATAAAGTCCTTCGGGTTGCTTTTGAAGCACCAGATGATGGTTTTGACATGGTTAAAACTTTCAATTTTTATAGTGGGAATGTGGCGGATGTAATTTTTGAAAGGCTTGTGCAATATGATTATCTGGCAAATCCAGTTAAACTGATCCCTGCAACAGCGAAAAAAATGCCGACTATTGAGAAAAATGGGCAAGTCTATATCTTTAAAATAAAATCAGGGATTTATTTTACGGATGATCCTGCATTTAAAGGCAAGCGCAGGGAGCTGGTAGCCGAAGATTATGTTTATTCCATTAAACGTATTTTAGATCCTAAAAATCATGCCTCATCATTTTCTTTTATTGATAATAAAATTGTGGGTGCCAATGCACTGGTCGAACAAGCCAAGAAAACTGGAAAGTTTAATTATGATACCAAGATAGAAGGTCTTAAAGCATTAGATAAATATACGATTCAATTCACATTAACTCAACCTGATTATAACTTTCCTTATATTCTTGCTTATAGTTCATTTGGTGCAGTTGCACGTGAAGTTGTTGAATATTATAAAGATCGTCTTGCGATGCACCCTGTAGGTACGGGGCCTTATATGCTAAGTAAATATGTACCTCGCAGTAAAATTGAGTTGGTGGCCAATCCTGATTATCGAGGCTTTGTCTGGAATTTCAAATCCTCAGGTACAGAATGGGACAATCAACTGGTCAGGGAAATGAGCGGCAAGCAAATGCCGCAAATTGGCAAGGTCAATATCAGCATTATCGAAGAAGAACAGTCTCGCTGGTTAGCATTTCAATCCAAGCAACTTGATTTTGATAAAGTCACAGAAAATGCCATACCCAAAGTTCTGGATCAAAATAACCAGTTAAAACCCGCGATGCAGAAACAGGGTATTCGTCTCTATGCCAATAAAGAGGCTGAGATTACCTATTCTATGTTGAATATGCGTGATCCAGTGGTGGGCGGAAACAGTCTGGATAAAGTGGCATTAAGACGTGCCATCGCGCTGTCTTTTAATGTGAATGAATATATTCGCATACTACGTAAGGGACAGGCGGTGAAAGCAGAAATGCTGGTGCCAGAAGGCGTAAGTGGGCACAATCCAAATTACCGTAGTAGCATTGCTTACAATCCTGTATTAGCCAATAAACTGCTGGATCATTTCGGTTATAAAAAAGGCCCAGATGGCTATCGTAATCTTCCAAATGGAAAGCCGCTGACGTTAAAAATCAATACGGAAACCGGTTCGGCAAAAGTGATGTATTCGGAACTCTGGAAAAAAAGTCTGGATGCAATTGGAATACGTTCTGATTTTAAAGTCAGTAATTTTGCGGATAACTTAAAAGCTTCATCGCAATGTAAATACATGATGTGGAGCGGTGCTTGGCATGCTGACTACCCAGAGGGGGAAAACTTCACTCAATTACTTTATGGCCCAAATGTTGGACGTGGCAATCAGTCCTGCTATCAATCTGTCGCTTATGACAATTTATATAAGCAGGCGATGCAGCAACCACCTGAAAAACGCATGCCATTCTATGAAAAAATGAGTCGTCAAATTGAAGCAGACAATATCTGGATCTTGCAGGATACCCGTATTCGCAACTGGTTGATTCAGCCAGAAGTGCAGGGATTCAAGGCTCATCCTATTATGAATAGCAATTGGCAATATCTGGATATTGCTGAACCAAATCAAAAATAAGTGATGTATACCTGATGAAGCAAAATTTTAAACTTTCTATATCACGTATGGGGTTGGCACTGTTAGTGGGGACAACATTTGCGAGTGCAGTCAGTACAGCAATCGCCAAGAGTCCAGCAGATCCCAAAAAAGTATTACGTTATGCCTTTCCTGTTGCGGAAACAGGTTTTGATCCTGTAGCTGTACAAGACCTTTATTCTGCTCATATTTTATATTCAGTCTTTGAAACGCTCTATACCTATGATTATTTAGCATCCCCAGCAAAACTGGTTCCCAATACTGCGGTTGCTTTACCTGAAGTGAGTGCAGATGGTCTGACCTATACCATTCGATTGAAGAAAGGGATTTATTTTGCTTCTGATCCTGTGTTTAAAGGCAAGCGCAGAGAATTGACCTCGGCAGACTATGCCTATTCTTATAAGCGGTTACTTGATCCGAATTTACGTTCGCCGAATAGTTGGTTATTCGAAGATAAAATTGACGGGATGGATGCCTTAATTCAACAGGCCAGTAAAACGGGAAAATTTAATTATGATCAACCAGTCAGCGGCATCCAGACACCTGATCGTTATACCTTGGTGATTCGCTTAAAAGAGCCGAATCATAATTTCCCTATGCTGCTTGCCCATCAACCGACAGGTGCAGTAGCACGAGAAGTGATTGAGCATTATCGGGATAAAACAACAGGCTATGCGATGGCGCATCCTGTAGGAACAGGCCCTTATGTGTTGGCACATTGGACGCCAGGTTCACGGATTATTCTAAAGGCGAATCCTGATTATCGTGGTTTTACCTGGAATTTTAAAGCAAGCAGTCCAGATGAGCAGAAAATCGTCCAGCAAATGCAAGGCAAAAAAATGCCACAGATCGGTGTGATTGATATTCGAGTGATTGAAGAATCACAATCTGGATGGTTAGCATTTCAAAAAGATGGACTGGATTTATTTACGCTGGATGGCGAATTACCAGCACAAGCCATACAACAAGATGGAAGTCTAAAACCCGAGTTAGCCAAAAAGGGCGTTCAATTGTCACGTATCCCAGATCCGTCTATTGATTATTTATACTGGAATATCCAGAATCCTGTTGTCGGCGGTTTTGGTAAAGATAAAATTGCATTACGCCGTGCCATGTCTATGGCAATTTCCAAAGAAAAATTTATCAGCATTTTAGCCAAGGGCAATGCCAAAAAACTGGAGTCTCCGATCCCTTATGGGGTTGCAGGGCATGACCCTGATTATAAAAGCAGTGTGCCTTATTCTGTGAAGGCAGCCAATCTGTTACTGGATCGTTATAACTATAAAGTCGGTGCAGATGGATGGCGAAGATTTCCTGATGGCAAGCCGCTGGTGATTGAGTTTATGCCTTCTACCAGCAGTGCCCGTAGTATGCAAATGGCTGAGTTACTCAAGAAGGATTTGGGCAATATCAAAATTAATATGGTGTCCAAGCCAGTGCCTTTTGCGGAAGGTTTAAAGGCTGAAAAACAATGTAAGACCATGTTCAAAGCCTCAGCGTGGATTGCTGATTATCCTGATGCCGATAATTTTATGCAGTTGTTCTATGGCAAAAATATTCATGCAACCAATCATACCTGCTTTAAATTACCAGAATATGACCGTTTATATGAGCAAACACTCAAACTGGATGATGGGCCTGAACGCGATATGTTGTATCGCAAAATGTCACGTCTTTTAGAGTTTTACTCACCCGTACAATTCATGTCGACCCGTTACCGGACTGTGGTCGCACAGCCTCGTGTGCTGGGCTATAAAAAGCATCCTATCTTGCCAGCAGAGTGGATGTACATCGATATTCAAGATAAGAAATAACAAACAAATCAAATTGGAGAGAAAAAATGGCGAAAAAAATATTGCAATTGTCGAGTCTGGCTTTGTTATCCATGACAACTGTAGGGATGAGCCAGAGTATCTGGGCTGAAAGAACCACCTTACCTATTTTAAAAACAGCAGCTAGCGCTCAATGGTGTGATGCGAACTTAGAAAAATTACAACAGCGTATTGCTCAACTCGAAACACAATCTGTGAAGCCACAGTCTGCGGCTGGGCCAGTATTGGCTGAGTGGGATCAACTGATGGCAACATTTGAAGATTTTGCAGGTCCGATCAGCTTATATAGCAATGTTGATCCAGATGCGAAATTGCGTAAAGCTGCCGAAGACTGTGAAGTTAAATTGAACCAGCTCCAAACAGAAATCTATCAGAATCCAAAGCTGTATCAACGAATTAAAAATACTACAGCAGCAGATGCAATTGATCGCAAATATCGTCAGGACATCCTCGATGCTTTTGAAGATACTGGTGTGCAATTAGCGCCTGAAAAGAGAACTCGGGTTAAAAATATTTTTGATGAATTGACGAAACTTTCGCAAGAATTCTCTCGTAATATTCGTGATAATCCTGAAAAGCTCGAGTTTACTCCAGCGGAACTGAAGGGCTTGCCAGACAGTTACATTGCAGGTTTAAAGAAAAATGACAAAGGCAATTATTTATTAGGATTTGAGTATCCTGAGTACCAACCTTTCATGGAGTTGGCAGACAGTGATGATGCACGCAAGCGTTATCAAACTGCCTTTACCCGTCGTGGCACAGAAAAGAATCTCGTTTTACTCAAGCAGATTATTGATTTACGTTATGAACTGGCACAGTTATTTGGTCAACCAAGCTATGCAGATTTGGCATTAAAAAAACGTATGGCGAAAACGCCAAAAACAGTAAATAACTTTCTCGCTGACGTGCATAAAGTTGTGGCGCCTTTAGAGCAAAAAGAAGTTGAAGAACTACGAATTTTTAAAGCCAAAACCTTAAACACGCCGATTGAAAAAACAGAAATTAATCGCTGGAATGTGAATTACTGGAGCGAAAAGTTACGTAAACAGAAATACCAGATTGATCAGGAAAAGCTTCGTGATTATTTCCCGACGCTTGCGGCTCAGAAGTGGTTATTTGCAATTTCTTCTGACTTATACGGCATCGAATTCAAGCCTGCCAAAGTCGATACATGGCAAGATGAAGTTGAATATTATGATGTAACGGATAAGAAAACAGGTGAAGTGCTGGGCGGCCTGTATATGGATAAATTTCCGCGTGAAGGCAAATATGGTCATGCGGCTGTATGGGGCGTATATGGCGGTAGTACTTTAAGCAAGCGTAAGCCGATTTCAGTATTGGTCACTAATTTTAACCGCAAAGGGCTAAATAGCGATGAATTAGAAACCTTTGTCCATGAGTTTGGTCATGCGCTGCACGGCATTTTATCGAAAACCCGTTATTCAGGTCAGTCAGGCACCTCTGTAGAACGTGATTTTGTTGAAGCACCTTCACAAATGTATGAAGAATGGGCTCGTCGTAAAGAAACATTATCGAAAGTTGCTGACTATTGTGATCCCGCTTGTCCACGAGTTGATGATGCACTAATCGCACGTCTGAAGTCGGTACACAATTATGGACGCGGTATGCGTTATGCACGTCAAACCCTGTATGCGCAATATGACATGGCTTTACATGGCGCAGATGCCTTAAAAGTACAGCCGATGGATGTCTGGAAAAAAATGGAATCGGCAACGGCATTGGGCTATGTGCCAAGCTCAGAATTTCCAGGCCAGTTTGGGCATTTAATGGGGTATCAGGCGGGCTACTATGGCTATATGTGGTCAGAAGTTCTGGCGCTGGATATGTTGTCGGCATTTGGAGATAACCTGAACAATCCTGCAGTCGGTCAACGCTATCGCCAAGCCATTCTTTCACAGGGCAGCCAGAAGAGCGCTGCGCAACTGGTCAAGGACTTCTTGGGCAGAGAACCAGATAACAAAGCCTTCTTTAGTGAAATTACAGGTCAACGGGTCAAATAAGGATTTGCCATTATGCTTGCTTATGTCGTGCGTAGACTATGGCAAATGATCCCGACCATGTTGGGTGTTATTTTGCTGATTTTCTTTTTATTTAACTGGGTGGGGGGCGATCCTGCATATATTCTGGCAGGGAAGATGTCTAACCCAGAGCAAATTGAAAACATCCGTAAACAGTTAGGCGTAGATCAACCTTACTACGTGCAGTTGTGGATTTTTATTAAACAGATTCTGACCTTTGATTATGGTGTGAGTTGGAGTACTGGTGAATCGGTCTCACAGATTATTCTGACCCGTTTAGGACCATCGCTGACGTTATTGATCCCGCTGACCATTTTACAGACTGTGATTTCAATCATCTTGGCTTTAGCGGTCGCTTCGGTACGTGGCTCACTGACAGATCGTATGGTTATGATGCTGTGCACCATTGGAATGTCGATCAGTATTCTGGTTTATATCATTGTTTTTCAATATGTGTTGGCGTACCAACTGAGCTGGTTTCCTGTTCAGGGCTGGAGTGATAATTTCAGTGAAAACCTAACCCAGTACGCATTATTGCCGATTCTAATTATGCTGGTGGTGAGTATTGCGCCGACTTTACGTCTGTATCGCAGTTTTGTGTTGGATGAGATTAATCAGGATTATGTGCGTACTGCTCGTGCCAAAGGCGTAGGCGAGTCGCGCGTATTGGGTGTGCATGTGCTCCGAAACGCATCCATTCCAATTGTGACTGAAGTCATGGCTAGCTTGCCTGCCTTATTAATTGGTGCATTCTTGATTGAGCGTTTTTTCGGGATTCCAGGTATCGGGCGAGAAATTATTATTGCAGTAGAGCGTAGTGATTTTCCTGTGATCAAAGCGATTACCGTTTATATCGCCGCAATGACCATGATTTTTAACCTGATCGCCGATCTGATTTATAAGCTCCTCGATCCTCGTGTTCAGTTGAAGTAGAGGGGATGACAATGCTCAGTACAATTTTTAAAAGCAAAGCATCTTCTGATGAATCCACTGCTGCGACAGGATTATGGCAATTGGCATTAAAGCGACTGAAATCAGATCGTATTGCGGTGGTCTCATTTATTGTGGTGCTGTTTTATTTCATCCTGCTGGCTTTGTCCATGACAGGTGTGATTGCATCAAACTGGAATAAAGAAGTTGCGGTCAGTTATGCGCCACCGACTTTTTTGGGGGCAGATGCGGATTCTTCCCATGTGAAAGAAGCGGCGAAGAGCACAGAAAGCTTGCCTGAAAATCCAGTTGATCCTTTGAAAGATGTGATCCAGCAATTGAATGCCGAGATCCAGAGTGAGCAGCAAAGTGGTTACATCGATGATTATGGTATGGTCGACCCGTTAGCTGAGGATATGAAGCAAATCAATCAGCAACTGGGTGGAAATTTGCTGGAACAAAAACAGGAATTAAAAAGTACCTTGCCTTTTGGTGCCGATAAATGGGGGCAAGATATCTTGCTAAAAACCATTAAAGGGGCTGAAACGTCGATTCTGGTTGGCTTGTTGTCGGCAGTATTGGCCGTGGTGATTGGTACTTTTTTGGGGGCGATTGCTGGTTATTTCGGTGGTTGGGTCGATGATGTCCTGAACTGGTTTTACAACATCTTCACCTCAATTCCTTATTTGTTACTGGTGTTGGCAATTGCGGCTGTACTCCAGCAAAAAGGCATTTTGTCGATTGTCCTCATTCTTGGTTTGACTGGCTGGACGGGGGTATTCCGTTTGATCCGTGCCGAATATATGAAGCACAAATCGCGTGAATATGTGCTTGCAGCAAAAGCTATTGGCGTCAGTCATTTACGCCGTATGTTTGTACATATTTTTCCCAATGTGAGTCATATTGCCTTGGTGCAGATTTCAATTCTGGTGGTGTCTTTTATCAAATCGGAAGTGATTCTGAGCTTCCTTGGTTTTGGTGTGCCAGTCGGTGTGGTGTCTTGGGGCAGTATGCTGAATGAAGCTCAAAGTGAACTGATTTTGGGGAAATGGTGGCAACTGGCAGCCGCTTCCATTGCAATGGCTGTGTTGGTCACCGCATTCTCGATGTTCACCGATGCATTGCGTGATGCTTTAGATCCTAAACTGAAATAGCGGAGAGCGAAAATATGCAATATCAGAATGAACTACCGCTATTACAGGTTGAAAATCTTCAAGTCAGCTTTAAAGGTGAAAATAAACAGTGGATTGAAACCGTAAAAGGAATTTCATTTTCGATTCCTAAAAATAAAACGGTGGCTTTGGTCGGTGAATCTGGCAGCGGTAAATCCGTAACTTCACTGGCGGTGATGGGCTTATTGCCGAAAGGTCAGAGTCAAATTGCAGCACAAAGTAAAATCAAATTTGAAGGCAAGGATTTACTGCATTTATCGGCAGGTGAAATTCGCAAGATTTGTGGTAAAGAGATTGCCATGATTTTTCAGGAACCGATGTCATCGTTGAACCCTGTATTTACCGTGGGCGATCAGATTGCCGAAGTGCTGCGTATTCATCTGGATATGGGACGGAAGGAAGCGAGAGTGCGGGTACTGGAATTGCTACGAGAAGTCGGCATTCCTGCACCTGAAACCAAAATAGATGCTTATCCAAGCCAGCTTTCTGGCGGGCAGCAGCAACGGGTCATGATTGCGATGGCGATTGCCTGTGAACCAAAATTGCTGATTGCCGATGAGCCAACCACGGCCTTGGATGTCACCATTCAAAAACAGATCATTGATTTGCTGGAATCGTTACGACAACGTCACCAGATGTCGATGTTGTTTATTACCCATGATCTAGCACTGGTCGGGGAAATTGCCGATGAAGTGATTGTTATGCGTCACGGGGAAATTCGTGAATGTGGCCCTGTCGAGCAAGTGCTGGAACGGCCACAGGATGTCTATACCAAAGCATTGCTACATTGTCGTCCGCAGCTGGCTTCACGGCCTTACCGTTTACCTGTGACCAGTGATTTTATGAAGAAGGAAAATGGACAATGGGTGGAAGTGAGCCAGTTATCTGATTTGAATCTCAAGCAGCGTTCTCGTGGTCTGAAGGGTGATGAACAGATTATTTTAGAGGTTAAAGATCTCAAGAAATCTTTTTATAGCCGTAAAGGTTTATGGGGGAGAGATGAATTTCAGGCCGTAAAAGGTGTGTCCTTCCAATTGGCAAAAGGCAAAACTTTGGGATTGGTGGGAGAGTCGGGTTCAGGAAAAACTACCATCGGTTTACTGCTGATGCGTTTGCATAAAGCAACGGGTGGGCAGGCACTGATTGGCGGAAAGGATATCCTTGCCATGAGTGAGAAAGAGTTTTGTCAGTACCAACGCAAGATTCAGATCATTTTCCAGAATCCTTATGCATCCCTCAATCCACGCTTTACCATTGGACAGATTTTGTTAGAACCGATGCGAATTCATGGCATTGGGCAAAATGATGCGGAACGTAAGAAAATAGCGCTAGAATTGTTGGAACGTGTTAGCTTGCCTGCGCAAGCCTATGATCGTTATCCACATGAGTTTTCTGGCGGACAACGACAACGCATCGCAATTGCACGTTGCTTAACCCTAAAGCCTGAAATCCTGATTTGTGATGAATCAGTTTCCGCGCTGGATGTATCCGTGCAGGCACAGGTATTGAATTTATTGCAAGATTTGCAGGATGAATTTGGGTTGAGCTATATCTTCATTTCACACGATTTATCGGTGGTGAAATATATTTCAGATCAGGTGATGGTGATGAATCATGGCGAACTGGTTGAAATTGCCAATTCTGATGAACTGTATTTGCATCCACAACATGAATATACCAAGAAGTTGCTGAATGCCATTCCACAAGGGATTGTCCATTATTAAACTAAAGTCATAAAAAAACGCTCTGATCAGAGCGTTTTTTTATTTCAGACCAAAGGATTAAAACTTTTTAAAGCCTTTGTTGAAACCAATGGTTTTACGACCATTGTTATTGTTGCTATTACCGCCAGAACGTTGCTGTGACTGATCTTGTTCATCATCACGGCGTTGTTGACGTAAATAACCACCACGACGTGCAGCCAATGGTTTCTCAGCCATTTTTTCAGTACGACGTTTTGCCATACCAAACAAGCCAGTACCTTGACGTGGTTTTAATTCAACTGATTTCGCAAGGTTGTCGATGTCGGTTTTATCCAGTTCCATCCAGCGACCAGTACGTAATTCACGCGGTAAAATCACGGTACCGTAACGAGTACGTAATAAACGGCTTACTTTGAGGCTTTGTGATTCAAAGATACGACGTACTTCGCGATTACGACCTTCTTTAACCACAACTTGATACCAACGGTTGATCCCGTCACCACCAATTTCAGAGAATGATTCAAATTTCGCAGGACCATCTTCAAGCTCAACACCCTTCAACATGTTGTTGCGAATTTGTGGTGTAACTTCACCCATCACGCGAACGGCATATTCACGTTCTACTTCGTTTGATGGGTGCATTAAACGGTTTGCAAGTTCACCGTCGTTTGTGAATAACAATAAACCAGTACTGTTAATATCTAGACGACCGACCATGACCCAACGGTCATTGGCAATTTGTGGTAAATGATCAAATACAGTTGGACGTTTTTCAGGGTCATTGCGCGAGCAAATTTCACCTTCTGGCTTATAGTAAATTAAAACGCGACGACGAATTTCGTCTTCAATTTGGAATTGTACTTTACGACCATCGATACGAAGCTCATCAGTGGGTTCGATACGCTCACCAACTTGGGCAATACGACCATTGATGCTGACACGACCAGCAGCAATGACTTCTTCCATATAGCGACGCGAGCCTAACCCGACTCTCGCTAAAACCTTTTGTAATTTTTCACTCATGACAGCACAACCTTAGACATAATGATCAACAGTTCACCTTCTCAAGACTTCGGCGCATGTGCATCGAGAGCCATGAATGCTTCCTTGGCGTTCTGCAGGGGAGGCAATTGACCTAGCGACGCTAAGCCAAAAGCATTTAAAAACTGGGGCGTTGTAATCAACAACGCAGGTCTTCCGGGTAAATCTCTGAAACCGGCTTCTTTAATCCAGTTCCAGTCAAAAAGTGTTCTTAAAATCTGGCTATTATTAGATACACCACGAATCTGCTCAATATCGGCACGTGTTACAGGTTGATGATAAGCAATCACTGCGACAGTTTCGAGTAAAGAGGGGGATAACTTGGTTGGGCGTTCTGGCCAGACCTGCGCAATGATATTGCGATATTTCGCACGTACCTGAAAACGAAAGCCTTGCGCCGTTTCAATTAATTCAATTGAACGACCATGCTGCAACATTGCCAATTGCTGCACAAATGTACGTAATTGCTGCTTATTATATTGGTTTTGAAACGCTTCTTTTAGACGGGCAATTGAGACTGGTGAGTCACTGGCGAATAGAATGGCTTCAATTTGCAATAAAACATCATGATGAATGTCTTCAAGAGACATGCTTTCACTTTGTTCTAACTGATCTAAACTCATGCGGCAACTCCCTGAATAGTCAACGGAGCTTCAATTCCTGTATGAATAATCTGGATTTTTTGCTGACGTGTAAGTTCAAGTACTGCCATAAACGTAACCACCATCCCCATACGACCTTGCTTGGGATTTAATAATTCAATAAAACTCAAGGCTTCACCTAACGCGAGCTGACTTTCAATAAAGGCGATACGTTCTTCTAGCAATACCGGTTCCTGCGCGACCACATGCGTGATCGGTTCAGGACGGTTAAACACACAAAATAAGGCATCATGTAAGGCAGCTACATCATAGCCTTCATAAATCGGCGCAATATGTCCAATACTGACATTGGCACTAAAGGTATCACGCTCGAAGATTGGCATTTGCCCCAATCGTTCAGCGGCCTGTTTAATGCGTAAATACGTTTCCAAACGGTCAATCAATTCTTGTTTTGGATCTTTTTCAAATTGATCAACAGCAGTCGGTTTCGGTAATAACAAGCGTGATTTTAGATCAGCCAAAAGCGCGGCCATCACCATATAATCAGCCGTCAGTTCGATATTCAAGGACTTCATACTGTCCATATAAGACAGATATTGGGTTGCAATCGGTGAAATATCAACTTGTAATAAATCAAAACCATTTTTTTGAATCAGGTAAATCAGAAAATCCAGAGGACCTTCAAATTGTTCCAGTAAAATTTCAAACGCGGCAGGCGGGATATACAAATCTTCAGGTATGACTTCTTGCCACTCGTCAAGCACGCGAATGGAAGGAGTGGACTCCAAAGGAGAGGGGAGAATTTGGTTCATTACCGTTATAAGCCACGCGAATTTTCAAAAGCATGAAAAGATATAATTTTTGTGCAAGAAAGGGCACATGCTACCAAGAGCACGCCTATTCTAATCGAAATCCCCAATTTAATAAATTGCTGACTTACAAAAACCTTAAACTTCTCAGGGTATTTTCTATATTTATACGTGATCATCTAGGTCATGTAATAAAGTTATGCTTAAATGAGCAGCGAAAATCATGATTTCTGCTCAATTATAAATCGCTATGAAACAATATTTAAAAACACAACAGAACTCGTTTGGACAAAGTGTTGGCCTTGATGTTGATCACCAGCCATGTTCACTTATTCAGCAAGATCTCGTAGGTCAATACGTTAAACTGATTCGTATTACAGGTGAAATTTCCGATCAGACTGCAAATGATATCTGGCATGCGGTAGAGACCGAGCCTGATGCATCATGCTGGACCTATTTACCTTATTCTGCGCCCCAGAGCAGAGATCAATTAAAACAAACTTTAGAACAACGATTTGGCTTTCAGGGTGTTACACATTTTCTGATTGAAGTGGATGGTGAGGTTCAAGGCTGGATTGCACTCTTACAACCAAGACTGGAACACGGTGCGATTGAAATCGGCAATGTCTATTACTCGCATAAGATGAAAAAATCAAAAGCGTCGACTGAAACGATATTTCTACTTTTACAACAATGTTTCAAGCAGGGCTATAGACGGGTAGAGTGGAAATGTGATGACTGTAATGCACCCTCTAAAGCAGCCGCGTTACGCTTTGGTTTTCAATATGAAGGATTATTCCGCCATGATCGGGTCAGCAAAGGTCGTAACCGCAATACAGCATGGTTTTCAATCATTGACGAAGAATGGCCTGCACTAGAACAGAGTTATCTCCAGTGGTTAAATCCTGAAAATTTCGATGCGCAGGGATTCCAGAAACAGCGGTTATCAGATTTTTTTGAAATCTGAATTTGATCATTCGTTTTAATGAGAAATATTGCGGTACACCACTTTAATGAAAAGAAAAATAATTGTCGGCCTGATGCTGACCTTGGTTATTGTTCTGATTGGTAATTTTATTATCTGGAATAACCCTTCAGTGCAGAAAGAGCTGCTAAGACAATATTTAGGCCGAATGATCGTCAGTAAGATTAATCACCATACAAACCCCACTGCGTCTAAATGGGGGATGGAGATTCGCGCAGTCAATCATTACCCGAAGATTATGGTAAGGATGAAACTCAGAAGTGATAAGGATAGTCAAAGTGTGAGTGCAGCACAGCTTAAACAACAAAGTTGTGCTTTTCTGAAAAACTTTCAAACACTGAAGCAAAGTGGCAGAAGCAAAATCTATGGTCTTTTAATTGAAGATCGATTCTCATTTCAAATCGAAGTTTTTAACGAATCAGGCCAAAAAATACAAAGCGCAAGTCAAATTCTGGCTGAATGTCCAAACTTTCCTTATGCCTAAGCGTATAAGAGTGAAATAGATGTCAGTACTTATTCAAAAGCACTGACATCACCAACACCGCGACGCACGATTTCAGGATTTTCTCCTGATAAATCTACAATACTAGTGGTTGATAAAGTTCCAAAACCACTGTCAATAAACACATCAATCCGTTTACCGAGCTGATTTTCAATATCGTATGGATCATCTAGGGGATCTTTTTGATCGGGCAAAATTAAAGTACTGGTTAGCAACGGTTCACCGAGTTCTTTTAATAACGCTTGCGCAACAGGATTACTTGGAATACGCAGGCCAATGGTTTTTTTCTTGGGATGCATTAAACGTTTTGGTACTTCGCTGGTCGCGGGCAAAATAAACGTCGTGACTGCAGGTGTATTATTTTTTAATAAACGATACATGGCATTATCGACTTTGGCATAAGTGGCAATGTCAGAGAGGTCACAGCACATAATTGCATATTGATGCTTTGGCCCCAGACCACGAATTTGCGCAATACGTTCCATCGCATTTTTATTTCCGATCTGACAGCCAATTGCATAGGCTGCGTCTGTCGGATAAATCACCACATCCCCAGCACGAATACGTTCCACTGCTTGTGTGATTAAGCGTGCCTGTGGATTTTCGGGATGAATATGTAAATGCAACATCTTTGAACTCCCTGATCTATATGGCTAAATTTAGTATGAAGCGGGTTGCGGTCAAGTTGCAAGCATTAGATGTGACAATTTTGTCCTTTAATCAAGGTCTTCACGTTTAAATTCATCGAGTTGTAACGGTCGGCCATGACGGGTACACAGACAGATGTAATGAATGAAATGCGCAGCGTCGCGTGGTAACTTGGCTTCACCTGAAAAATAATCTTGTAGCTGGGCAAAAACATGATCTTTGAATCGCTGGCCATTACCGCCATCGCCCGTCAAGTTATCTAAAGAGACACGGAATTTCCGACCAAAAGCTTTTGCAAACAGCCATTCAATTGCTTGTGGCTTGATTTCAACCTGTTCAAAAAGCGCCTGCTGCTCAGCAGTCCGCCCATCTGGGGCATACCAATAACCGAGATCTGGCAATAGGCGGCGCTGCGCGCCAGAGATGCTCCAGTGACTAATTTCATGTAGCGCACTATTAAAGAAACCATGGGCAAATTGGATTCTTGCAGGCTGTCCATTTTCCGCCGGGAAATATTCTGGTTCAAAATCACCTTTAACTAGTGTGACATTATGGTGGGAAAACCAGTGATTAAAGTGTAAAATAAGCCAATCGACCTGTTCTGGTTCTGATGTTAACTTTTGCCAAGATGAGCGTTGCACTTGATCTGGCGTTAATGCAGGAGCAGAGGTTGAATGGGTGCTTACAAGTAATGAAGTTGTTACTTCAAGTTGCGGCTGCAACAGGTGCATTGCTTAATTTACCCCGAGTTCTGTCTAAAGAAGTGCAAAATTGTATCTTAATCTTTGACAGAGTACCGATGAATTTGTAGAATTGCCGCCTTAATTATGTCAGCAAATACCTTTCCGGCACAGATTGAGCCGTTTAAATGGGCTGAACAGGGCTTTACATGGTCAGGCACACTGCCATTGTCTCGCTTTGCTCGTATCGCTCGTGAAGCTGTTGGATCAATTAATGATCGATTGATCAACATAGACTGTAAGCTATCAATGGATGCATATCATCGCATTGTATGGCTAGATGGACGTATTGAAACGAAAGTTCCAATGGAATGCCAGCGTTGTCTGGATACTGTTGAAACTGAACTTGTTTCAGATTTTCATTTAGCTTTGATCGATGATGAGTCACTGATAGAGCGCTTGGATGAGGATGCTGATTTCATCGTTTTAGGTGAAAGCGAGTCTTCGAAAAAAGGTGATTTTGATACACCTGCTTCGATTGATTTGCTCGCACTACTAGAAGATGAACTGTTATTGTTGATGCCTTTATCTCCCAAGCATGATGTTTGTGAGCATAAACATCGACCTGCCATTCAGGACGTTGTCGAAGAGAAACGGGATAACCCGTTTGATGTTTTGGCAAGTTTGAAGGGTAAACTTAACTCATAATTTGTGATATAATGTTGAGTTAAGACAACTGAATTTGTTTCTGATCCATTTTTTCGATCTTTGTAAGGAGCCATCATGGCCGTTCAGCAAAACCGTAAAAGTCGCTCTCGCCGTGACATGCGCCGTTCACATGACGCTTTAACCGAGAATGCATTATCTGTAGACCAAACTACTGGTGAAACTCATCGTCGTCACCACGTGACTAAAGACGGTATTTACCGTGGTCGTCAATTATTCGCTAAAGCAGCTGATGCTGAATAATTGAACCATATGCATTAAGCGTTAGCTTAAAGTATAGAAAAAATGGGAGCGAAAGCTCCCTTTTTTGTTGTTTTTCGCAATTAAAAAACGATTTAATCAATGGTAAATTGCCGCATCGGAAAAGAGTCTGTTGTCATTCTCATGTAGAATCATGAGTGTTGATGAAATTGGCGATAGACCATTTTAAGGATTTTTATATGTCGACTAAGCGACTTGAGCAGGCTGCTCAAGCAACAAAAACAGCATTTGTTTTTCCTGGTCAGGGTTCACAAAAAGCAGGTATGTTGGCTGAACTAGCAGAGCAATTTAGTGTCGTTCAAGATACATTTGCAGAAGCATCAGCAGCAATCGGTTTTGATCTTTGGCATATTGCCCAGAGCGGTGAAGGTTTAGACCAGACTGAAAATACCCAACCTGTGTTATTAACTGCAAGCATTGCCTTATGGCGTGTGTGGTTAGAACTGGGTGGAATTGTGCCAAAGTACCTTGCTGGGCACTCTTTAGGGGAATACAGTGCGCTTGTTGCGGCAGAGGCCATGACTTTAGCTGATGCGGTTAAACTGGTTCATTTACGCGGTAAATTAATGCAGAGCGCTGTTCCTCAAGGTGAAGGCGCAATGGCAGCAATTCTTGGCTTGGCAGATGACAAAGTGGTTGAACTTTGTGAAAAGGTTTCTGCTGCGGGCCAAGGTTCTGTTGAAGCTGCAAATTACAATGCACAAGGTCAAGTTGTTATCGCTGGTAGCGCTGCATTGGTTCAGCAGGTGATGGCTGAAGCAAAAGAGCAGTCTGGTAAAGCGATTGCATTGCCAGTTTCAGTACCTTCACATTGCACATTGATGAAGCCAGCAGCAGAAAAGTTTGCTGAAGCTTTGGAACAAACTGCCATTGAGCTACCATGCCTTCCTGTAATACAAAATGTCAACGCGGAAATCGCGACAGATGTTGCTCAGTTACGTCAGGCATTAACAGCTCAATTGTACCAGTCGGTTCAATGGACACGTACCATGCAATATCTGCAAGATCAGGGTATCCAGTACATGGTTGAATGTGGACCAGGTACGGTATTGAGTAATCTTGCAAAGCGATTACCGAACATAGAAAAAGCATTTGCCATTGATAGCAAAGCACGTATGGAAGATGCCCTAAACGCAGTGTTAGTGGCAGAAGGAAAAATTGCATGACACAACAACGAAAAGTTGCGTTAGTGACAGGAGCAAGCCGTGGTATTGGCGCTGCAATTGCACAGCAACTCATTCAAGACGGTTTTTTTGTGGTTGGTACCGCAACTTCTGAATCAGGCGCGCAAAAGCTGACAGAAAGCTTTGCTGAACATGGCGCAGGTGCTGTACTTGACGTGCGTGATGGCGCTGCGATTGATGCACTGGTTTCAGATATCGAACAAAAATATGGTTCGGTACTGGTATTGGTTAACAATGCAGGCATTACCAAAGACAATTTGCTGCTTCGTATGTCTGAAGATGACTGGGATGACATTCTCAATATTCATCTGAAAGCCGTATACCGCTTATCTAAGCGTGTATTGAAAGGCATGACCAAAGCACGTTTTGGCCGCATTATTAATATTAGTTCAGTGGTTGCACATTTTGCGAACCCTGGACAAGCGAACTACTCGGCAGCAAAAGCAGGGATTGAAGCATTCAGTCGTAGCTTGGCTAAAGAAATGGGTAGCCGTCAGATTACAGTGAACAGTGTTGCACCTGGTTTCATTGCCACTGAAATGACTGATCAGTTAAGCGAAGAGATTCGTAAAAAAATGACTGATCAAGTAGCTTTAAATCGTCTAGGTGAACCTCAAGATATTGCTGATGCAGTGAGTTTCCTTGCCAGCGATAAGGCTAGTTACATTACTGGTACAGTTTTACACGTAAATGGTGGTCTATACATGGCCTAACTGGCGATGTATAAACTTTTAAAAATTTTTATATTCAATTAAACTAGTGGCAAATTAAAACGCCACAAGCAATGAGGAGAATTCCTGTGAGCGATATCGAACAACGCATCAAACAAGCTGTAGCTGAACAATTAGGTATGCGTGCTGAAGAGATTAAAAACGAAGCATCTTTCATGGATGACTTAGGTGCTGACTCTTTAGATTTGGTTGAACTTGTAATGTCTTTCGAAAACGATTTTGACATCACGATTCCAGATGAAGATTCAAATGAAATCACAACTGTTCAATCTGCAATCGATTACGTAACTAAGAAACTTGGTTAATCATCTTGCATGATAAAAAAGCCACCGTCAGGTGGCTTTTTTTATATGTCCTGAAATGAAAAGAGAATAAATATCTCTTGGTTTTAGTGGATATACATATATTTACAAGACCGCCTTAAATTGAAACTTGAGTCACTTTTTTTTTCGGTATAACTAAAGTAAGTCTATTTTGACGATTTGAGATTAATAATTACAGAGGTAATAACAATGGGTCTTTTTGATTTTGTTAAAGGTATCGGTAAGAAAAATACAGCACCAGCAGAGCCACAAGCTGCGCCAGCAACACCAGCTGAACCATCAGCTCAAGAGATTGCAAATAAATTATTAGGTTTAATTAAAAGTTTAGGTCTTGGGGTTGAAGGCTTATCTGTAACGTATAACGGCACGACGGATACTGCAACGATTAAAGGGCAGGTAACAAGTCAGGCAGATAAAGAAAAGATCGTATTGGCAGTTGGTAATATTGATCATGTAGCGCAAGTGGATGATCAGATGACTGTAGAAGCGCCTGAGCCAGAAAGTAAATTCTATACAGTGAAATCAGGTGACAACCTGTCTAAGATTTCAAAAGAATATTATGGCGATCCAAACCAGTACAACAAGATCTTTGAGGCGAATCGTCCATTACTTAAAAATGCAGATGATATTTTCCCAGGACAAGTTTTACGTATTCCACAATAATCTGTGAATATAAAAAAGGCGCTTGATGCGCCTTTTTTAATAAAATTTTTTTGAAAAAATTAACGATTTCTGGAGCGCTTAAAAGCGTTTTGGAATCTTTTGCCCATTGGGTACAGGTGTTTCAGCCTGCTTAAGCACGCCAAATAACCAAGTTTCTGCATGTTGAACGGCAATTTTTAATGGATCACCGAGTGCTAGACGACCTGCAATGAAGCTTGCCAAAGAGCAACCTGAACCATGATATTGACCTTCCAGACGTGGACAACGGCTTTCGGCAATCATTTTACCTTCAGCATAGAGGACATTACGAATGTGATCTGGCGTGTCTTCATGACCGCCTTTGACTAAAATGGCTTTGGCACCCATTTCGAACAGCTTTTCTGTTGCTTGTTCAATATCTTCAATCCCAGTTAAAGCTCTCAGCTCAACCGTATTAGGCGTGATTACAGTTGCTAAAGGGATTAACTCGACAAAGGCTTTTACCAGTGTGGCCTGATCGCCGAGCGATCCGCCGCTATTGGCTACCAGCACAGGGTCAAGTACATATAAATAGTCGGGATGAGCGCGTAAAAATTCCGCCAGTGCAGCAATATTATCGGTTGTGCCCAACATGCCAGACTTTACACATTTAATTGGTAAATCACCGACCACGGCGTTGGCTTGTGCGAGCAGTAATTCTTTTGATGTGGCTTCAAAGCCAAATACTTGCTGCGAGTTTTGAATGGTTAAAGCAGTACATGCAATCGCTGCATGCGCACCACTTTGTCCAATTGCTTCAATATCTGCTTGTAAGCCAGCACCGCCAGATGGATCTAAACCTGAAAAACAAAGCACGGTCGGACGCACTGCAATTTCCTTTTAGTCTTCAATATACGGTAGTATAGGGAAGTTTCGAGAAACTCTCGACTATGTTGTGTAAGGCTGCAAGAGATTGAACGAATGACGATCAAAAATATTCTAATCGATTTAGATGGGACTTTAACTGACCCTAAAACAGGAATTCATGGTTCAATTCGTTTTGCTTTGCAAAAGTTAGGTCAGCCTTTGACTGATGATGTGGATCTGGACTGGACGATTGGTCCGCCCTTAAAAGCTTCTTTGGCAAAACTACTGAATACCCAAGATGATGAGCTGGCTGAGCAGGCATTACTGGCTTACCGTGAACGTTTTTCAGTAACAGGTCTATTCGAAAATGAAGTTTATCCGTCAGTCGCAGAAACATTGCAGCAATTACAGGCGGAAGGCTATAGACTATTTCTTGCAACGGCTAAGCCTGTAGTCTTTGCCAAACAAATTTTGGCTCATTTCAAGCTAGATCAGTATTTTACAGCAATCTATGGTAGCGAGCTGACAGGTGAGCGGACCAATAAAGCAGATTTGATAGCCTATATTCTTGAGCAAGAACATTTAGATGCCCAGCAATGTATCATGGTCGGTGATCGCCAATATGACATTATTGGTGCGCGTGTTAATGGAATTGAAACCATTGCCGTTAATTATGGTTATGGTCGGGCAGATGAGTTAGCTCAGGCACAGCCGTTAACGCAAATTTCTCAATTTAGCCAGTTAATTGCAACGGTGGCTGAACTGAATGCAGAACGAAAAGTTTCTTAAAAACAACGCAATAAAAAGCCTCGATCATTCGAGGCTTTTCTATCATATCTCATCAGACATTATGTTTTAAACGGTATTGAGCCAGTTCTTCAATGCTAATCACGGTTAATCCATGTGTTTGAGCATAGGCTAGCACTTGAATACCTGATGCCATAGAACCATCAGGATTGGTCAATTCGCACAAGACACCAGAAGGTTTTAAACCTGCCAGACGAGCCAGATCAATCGTACCTTCGGTATGACCACGACGGGTCAGAACACCACCTTCACGTGCGCGTAGCGGGAAAACATGGCCTGGGCGGCTCAGGTCGCTGGCAACAGCACCATCTTTAGTTGCAGCTAAAACTGTCGTCACACGATCTTTTGCAGATACACCTGTCGTTACGCCTTGAGCAGCTTCAATGGTCACGGTAAACGCAGTTTTAAATTGGCTTGAGTTATCAACTACCATAGGTGGAAGTTCTAAATGATCTGCCTGTGCTTCAGTCAAACATAGGCATACAATGCCTGAACCATCACGAATCATTTGTGCCATGGTTTCGACTGTTAAGGTCTCAGCGGCAATAATCAGGTCAGCTTCATTTTCACGATCAAAATCATCCATGACCAAAACAGGCTTGCCTTGGCGGATATCTTCTAAAGCTTGTTGAATACGTTGTTCAGCCGGAGAAAGGGCTGAAAAGAAAAGTTCGGGTTGGATTAAACTGGACATAATGAAACGCTCTCGTAAATAGGATACGGTTGAACATTTCAGGACTGATGTAAAAATAAGCGTGCACAAAAACAACCCAAAAGAGTGTTTCGGTGGTTTCGTCTTCTTTCATCCGGACTATACCGTCGGCTTTGGTATCTCACCAAATCTGCGAGTATATAAAAATATATACAGGCTCGTGGGCTGATCAGGTCATTTTATGGTCATGCCTGACTTACCACCGGTGGGGAATTTCGCCCCGCCCTGAAGCGATGTCCTTCGATTATAGCCAGATTTTTAAGTGAAAAGGGAACTTTTTATAGAATGTATCGTTCTATAAAAATGAAGAAAATTGCTGAGACGTAGCGCAAATTTTTCTCATGATCTTTGAAACTGGCAATCCATTTGAATTGGGCATACACTGAAAAGATAAAACAACAATAATGCGGAGTAAGCGCTATATGGAAAAGGCGGAGAAAACCGAATTAGAACAACTGGCACAACAATTACATCGACCTGTCATGAGTCTAAAAGCATTTTCACAATTGCCTCAACAGGATTTGGCTTGGCTCAATCAGCAATTACGCCAAACCATAGAAAATGAAGATCAGAAAATGAATCAACGGCTGTATCAAATCCCTTTTTTTCTACGCTGGTTATTTAAGCCTAAATCATGATGGAGCCATGTCATGACACGTCTCGCTGTGCAGGCCGAAATCATTAAACTTGCCCGAATCCTGAATGTACCAGAGCAACAATTGGCCTTTATGCAGGTTCTGGCCCCTGAAAACCTCAGGCAATTTCGTTTTGCGATATTAGAGTTATTGCAAAGCCAGCAAAAAAGTCGTTTTCGTCATTTAGCAACATGGGTGAACTGGTTGCCACGCTGGATCAGTATTTTCTGGGTGAAGCATTTTTTAGAGCCTTTTATTGTGGCGCAAATTGCAGTGTATCTCTCCACTGAAAGCTCATACCGTATTGCCAAGCATTTACCTGCAAAAACGATTGCAGCAATTGCGGTGTATCTGGATCCACGCTTGGCGAGAGAGCTACTGAGTTACCTGACGACTCATCAGATTGCCGATATTACCCAAGTTCTGCTCGAACAACGGGATTTTGTCACCATAGGGCGTTTTGTCAGTATGTTATCTGACGCGGTGTTACAGGATGTGGCGCAGATTGTAGAGAATGAAAGTGATTTATTGGAAATCGCTTTTTATATTGAATCAAGGGAACAGATTGATCATTTGGTGCATGTCTTACCCCGAGAGAGAATTGAAAAGGCTTTATTGATTATTGGTGATCCCGCACAGCGTTTGTTGTGGCCCAAAGTATTGGCCTTGATGAGTTACATCAGTTATGGGCTCAAGCAGGAGCTAGGTGATTTAGCTGTTCAGCAAGGTGAGCCTGTGATCAATGCCATTATTCAGGCCACTCAGGAAGACCAGTTGTGGGAAGATATGTTGCCTGTGGTGGCATGTTTATCTGCACATGCACAAGATTTTGTTGCCAATTTGCCAGCCTTAAGACGTGTTGAAATTATCCAAAGCATTGTGGAAGCGGCTGATCGTTGTGATTTATGGGCGGATATGCTGGTGATTGTCAATTATATGCAAGATGAGGCAAGGGAAGCGGTCGCATTGGCAATTGCACAAATTGATGAGCAGGTGCTGCATCATATTGCTTATGCGTCATTATTGCGTTCACAGTGGGAGGTGACTTTCGATATTATGCGTCGTATGCCGATCGATAAACAGCGGCAATGTCACCGTATTCTAGATGGCTATATGCAGCAATTAGATCCGGAAACGTATCACTATTTAGATACTTTACTAGATCGTTACCAGATTCAGTCATCTGTTGCTGGATCGTAATGCTTCAATCAAGAATAGGGAAGGGTTTCTCGAATCGGGACTAACATTTCTAGCGCATGGTCATAACCACGTTCAACCAGTTCATCAAGTTTATGCCAGTCAAACATGCCAATGCCAGCAATGGGCATACGCACATGCAAATTTGCCCGCTCAATCGCTGCGGTTTGAATCATGGTATCGCTGGCTAAAGTTGCCGTGCGCATTAAGATTTCTGCCAGTTTGGGGGCATCTAGTAGCTTATCTTTAATAATTTTATTCCAGTTGAGTAGCGCACTTTGATCGGGTTCTTCCAGACCAATACCCGGCACTCGAATATCATCATGTAAGCTGACATTACTGGCAATGATGGTACCTCTTTCCAGATTTTGCATCACATCGGTGGGAAGGTTGTTGATCACACCTCCATCACAGAGCAGGTTTTCATGCCAAGCCACAGGTGGCGCAACGCCGGGTACACTCATACTGGTTCCGACCCAAGTCGCAAGTTCACCTTGATCATGAATCACTGCTTGACCTGTGGTGAGGTTGGTGGAAATGCAGTAATAGGTTTGTCGGAGTTCCTCAATTCGCCGATGTCCAAAAATGGCATGCAAGCGACTATGGAAACGTTGGCCCCGAATCAATGAGACGCGTGGCATGGTGTAATCATTGAGATAATTACGTGCCACAAACGTTTCATAAGCAATATGGGTCATTTCAACACTATCAAATCCACAAGCCACAAGGGCAGCAACAAAGGCGCCCATGCTGGTACCACCAACAATATCAATCGGAATGTGTAATTGTTCCAGTGCACGAATCAGACCGATATGGGCAAAACCCCGTGCGCCACCACCACCCAGCACTAAACCGACGCCTTGACTGGAAATCTGACGGGCAACCGCACAGATATCAGCCTGAGCCCAAGGATGAATAAAATAATGGGCGCGGGCATGATAGAGCTGTTTCCAGATCAGGGTATGTGGGGAAGGATCACCTTCAGAACGGAGTAGTACTAACTCGATAGGGCTTTGCCAGTCATGTTGATTTAACACCTCAACTAATTTGGTATGGGTTGGGGTTTGATTGGCTTCTGCCAGAATTAAAATACGATCTGCCTGATGTAAACAGCGTTTAGACCATTCATCTTCATTGCTGTCAGCGGCATATAGTACATAGCAATGTTTTTCTTCCAGACTGGCTAACCATTGGCGAAGCTGAAGATCATCCGCGCCATAGTCGAGCGGGGTTTGACTAAATCCTGCTCCAAATAAGGCATCGACATGCGCGGCTGTGACTAGACGGACTTGTGGCCAACGTTGTAGATGTTCTGTTAGCTTTTCTGCAAGGTGAGTGGCTGGAATTTGTGAAGAAACAGGGATGACGGAAAGGGTACGACTATGTCCCATGGCATGAGTGAGTTGCTGATCAGGTTGGGATCGATGAATAATCAAACGAGATAGGGCAAATAATACTTTAGGGTGCTGATTAATAAACTCAATGAATTGCTGTTGCGGAATGCCGACCAGTGCAGTATCACGTACTGCATTGGTTGTACCATGATGAGGCTGGTTAGAAATAACACCTGTTTCACCCACGATTTCATTCCGCCCATAATAGGTCAGTAGACCCGCAGGTGTGGTGAATTTTATACGTCCATAAGCAATCACATAAACATGATCAGCCAGATCATTGACACAGTAAAGCTGCTGTCCTGTTTGTAAATAACGAATATGACAATGCGTTGTTAAGGAGGCTAAGGCACTGTGATCGAGCTCATTAAACAGTGCTGTTTTGTTCAGGATGTTAAGAATATCCATATTATTCAAATTATCGTTATTGTCTATTTATTGAATAAGGCCTAGCACGGTTTTACAAGTGGGGTTGCGTAAAACATGAGCTGATTTTTAAGTGTTTTTGTATGTAGGGAGGCCATATTTGTTGAGCCAATAAAAAAGCCATGGCAAGGCATGGCTTTTTGGGAATCTTTTTTTATTGCTTATGCAATTTGCACAGGAATACAGTTTGCTGTGTGATTCACTGTGTTGTCTGGGTTTGCATAAACGAGGCGTGGTTTATGAAGATTTGCTTCAACTTCAGTGAAGTCACCGAAAGTTGCAATAATCACTAAATCACCGACATCAGCTTGATGTGCTGCGCCACCATTCACTGAAATGATGCCTGAGTCGTCTTCACCGCGAATTGCGTAAGTGGTGAAACGTTTGCCATTAGTGACGTTCCATACGTGGATTTCTTCGTATTCACGAATCCCTGCTAAGTCCATTAATACGCCATCAATTGCACAAGAACCTTCATAATGAAGCTCTGCATGAGTCACAACTGCACGGTGAATTTTACATTTTAATAAACGAGATAGCATGGCTAGCGTCTCCTGAGTAAGACCTAAGATCAATATCTTATGGTTGACTTGTCACGTTTTCCGCGGGCTATGGGCGGTTTGATGCGCATTTTGCGCTTAAAAATGCAATATGGCAAGCGTGATTGATCAACAATTCAGTTTAAGCGGATTTGTAAGCGTTAATTTGATTCATTGCCTGTGAAACTTGTCCATCAACAAGCATTTTCACTTTTGATAGGGCATGATCAATTGCTGCATCCATTAAAGCTTGTTCACTGCTAGGAGCTTTGCCGAGCACATGACCAGAAACACGTTCTTTGGAACCTGGATGTCCAATTCCAATGCGTAAGCGATGGAAATTAGCACCAATATGAGGAACGATATCACGGAGACCATTATGTCCGCCGTGTCCGCCACCCGTTTTTAAACGGATTACGCCAGGATCCATATCCAGCTCATCATGGGCAATTAAAATTGCTTCTGGTGCAACCTGATAAAATTTGGCGAAAGGGACAACACTTTGACCAGAACGGTTCATAAAAGTGGTAGGAAGTAATAAACGAACGTCATGACCTTCAATTTGACCACGACCGCTGTATCCATGAAATTTTGGATCAGCTTTTAGGGAAATGCCATAACGGTCTGCAAGCTGTTCAACGAACCAGAAACCTGCATTATGGCGGGTTTGGGTATATTCCTTTCCAGGATTACCCAAACCAACAATTAGCGAAATATTTGACACTAATTTACGCCTTTAACACTTATGCGCGTTTGAAGTCAGCGTGCATAGGAGTGTTTTTAGCTGGGTGACGTTGTAACGCTTGGATTTTAACGTTTTCAACTTTGTCACCGATTTTGATTTCGATAACTTCTTCGAAGAAAGCGTTGTTTTCTAAAGCTTTAGTGATTTCACGAAGCTCTAAAGTGATTGTTACAGGCTCAGCGCTACCACCGTAGATGATTGCTGGAATTTGTGCTGCGTGACGAAGGCGGCGGCTCGCACCTTTCCCTTGTAGTGCAGCTTCACGTGCTTGAGCGTTTAATACGAAGTTTGCCATGGGCATATCCTCATTGGAGTTTAAGTAACTAAACTTGCGACCAGTTTAGTGATAGAAAAACCCTAGCGAGCTAGGGTTTAAGAAAAAAGCTGGGCTATTATAGATAACTATCGAACATTGCGCTAATAGATTCTTCGTTATTGATACGACGAATTGTTTCAGCAACCATGCTAGCAACAGAAACTTGGCGAATTTTGCCTAAGCTCAATGCTTCATCTGAAAGAGGAATGGTGTCAGTAACAACCAATTCATCAATGACAGAGTTACGAAGGTTATCAATGGCTTTGCCAGATAAAACAGGGTGAGTTGCATAAGCAACAACACGGCGAGCACCAAACTGTTTCAGTGCATCGGCAGCTTTGCAAAGCGTACCTGCTGTATCTACCATGTCATCAACGATGACACAGTCACGATCTTTTACATCACCAATCAAATGCATCACTTGTGATTCATTTGCTTTTTGGCGACGTTTATCGATGATTGCTAAATCGATATCACCCATTTGTTTAGCAACAGCACGGGCACGAACAACACCACCAACGTCAGGTGAAACCACAACGAGATTGTGATGTTGTTGTTGACGTAAGTCAGCAAGTAATGCTGGCGTACCGTAAATGTTGTCAACCGGGATATCGAAGAAGCCTTGAATTTGGTCTGCGTGTAAGTCAATCATTACCACACGGTCAATACCAACAGTTGTAAGCATGTCTGCAACAACTTTAGCAGTAATTGGTACACGGGCAGAACGCGGACGACGGTCCTGACGTGCATAACCGAAGTAAGGAATTACTGCAGTGATACGACCAGCACTTGCACGACGCAAAGCATCAGCCATTACCAGGATTTCCATCAGGTTATCATTGGTAGGGGCACAAGTAGATTGAACGATAAAAACGTCTTTACCACGAACATTTTCAGTAATTTCAACTGAAATTTCCCCATCAGAGAACTTGCTTACAGAAGCAGCACCGAGTGGGATATGTAAATGGCTTACGACTTTTTGGGCGAACTGTGGATGAGCACTTCCACTAAAAACGACAAGATTGGGCATGAAGCACCTGAGCGAGGGTTAAGCGAAGCTATGCTTCGACCGAGCGCAAGGGAAAAATTTTTAATTTTTCCAACGGGTAATTTGGAAACAATCTATTATATGGCAGGGGCGGCTGGATTCGAACCAACGGATGCCGAGATCAAAACCCGGTGCCTTACCACTTGGCGACGCCCCTAACGTGTAACTGGGAAATGTCTTAACGGAGACTCTGCTAAACTGTTGACCAAGTAAGATTTACAAGGCGAGTTTTGCAAAATTTGCGCTGTATCCATTTCACTGGTTACTTCAATAAAAACACAAGCACCTGTACCTGTAAGCTTTGCTAGACCAAACTGATCTAAATATTGCATTGCTTCATCTACTTCGGGATACAACTGTCGAGCCAGAGGTTCAAAGTTATTTCCAAAATTAGAAGGTTCTATCTGATAGGCGCAAAATTTAGTGATCTTAGAGTCTCTTGTCAATGTTTTTTGCGAAAAAAGCTGTTGAGTGCTGATAAAACAGTCAGGTTTCAGGATTATGAATTTTTTTTGAGCTAAGTCTATGAATGATAAATGTTCACCGATGCCTTCTGCCCATGCATTACGACCAAAAACAAAGATCGGGACATCTGCACCCAGTTGCACGCCATAGTCGGCAAGTTGCTGTTCAGTTAAGTCACATTGCCAGAGCTGATTCAGTACAATCAGGGTTGTTGCAGCATTAGATGAACCGCCACCCAGCCCAGCACCCATCGGAATATTTTTTTCAATCCGAATATTCAGTCCACATGGTTTTTTTGCATGCGGACGTAAGAGCTGTGCGGCGCGATAGATTAAATTCTGTTCGAGCTGTACTTCTGCCAGACCTTCAATCTGAATATTTTCTTCTGCATGTGGTTCAAAAGTCATCCAGTCGTATAAATCAATCAACTGAAAAATGGTCTGTAATTCATGGTAACCATTTTCACGACGACCTGTGATGTGCAGAAATAAATTCAACTTGGCTGGGGAAGGCACTCTAATCATAAAAAATAATCTAAAAAATTATCGGTTTTGAATCACCATTGTAATACGGTTTTCTTTACCTTCTGCAAGTGCTTGCTTCAACAAAAGTTTATTTGGAAGCGTTTGAGCATCGTTATAACTAAAATCTACTGTCCAGCCATCTTCAATCAATTGTTTAAGACGATTTTGCTCATCTTTACTCACTTGAGCATTCTGAGTTGCTGGTTTCGCTTGAATCCAGTAAGCAAGATGCATAATCGGTGCTTGCCAACCTGTTGCTTTTTCAAGTAATTCTTCTGGTGTTGCTGCCGTAATCAAGCCCGTTTTAGCACTATTTAAAGTGACTTGCCCAGGTTTGCCTTCAATCTGGGTTTTCCCCACGCCGAGAATACCGGTTAATTCAATATCAAATTGATCTTGTTGTTGTACCCACGTGAAAAATGCGCTGCCAGACTGTTGTGGTGTGCGCACACCAATCTTGCCTTGCAGGTTAAAATTATTTTCATCTTGTACTTGTGGAGAAGTCATCACTTTATTCGGCTGGCTCAAACTCTGACAACCCGTTAAAAATAAAATGCTACTGCTACACACGGCAAAGCATAATTTTGAAAACACGCGCATGGATTTAACTCTTTTTTACAGTGATGGGTAAGATTAAGCTATCAAGCTGTTGTAATTGTGGGGCATTGGCATGTTTTTGTTTCAATTGCTGTAACACCTCGCTAAATTGCGTGAGTGCACCTTGCATATACAATGCTTTGGCATAGCGAACGCCAATATTCACATTTTGACTGAGTGAATAAGCCTGACCTAAAACTTTGGCAGCAGTATCAAAGTCATTTTGCAAGAAGGCGATATAGCCCAGTGTATCGAGGATTGATGCCTGTTCAGGGGCAAAGTCCAGCGCCAGCTCTGCATATTTACGTGCTTCTTTTAGGCGACGGTTTTGCAAGGCCAGCGTATAAGCATACGCATTCAGATAGGTTGGGCTATTAGGTTCAAGAATGAGCAACTGCTTCAAGGTTTTGTCGAGTTTGTCTCGATCTGTATATGGATCAAGTAACAAGACTTCAGCATAAATCAGTTCAGGATCATCAGGTAAATTCTTGATGGCTTCATCCAGCAAAGCCAAAGCAGCCTTTTTATTATCCATTTTCTTTAAAATATCGGCCTGTGCCTGATACAGGAAACTGGCATGTTGAGGATAGTTAACACGTTCCTGCGTCAGGAAGCGTAAGGCATCATTCAACTGATCCTGTTTCTCAAAAATCGCAATCATATTACGTCGGGAAACGATATAAAGGCTGCCATCCACCAGACGATAATAAGCCTTTGCCGTTTCATAATGCTGTTTGCGCTGAGCATTGATTGCCAGATAGTAATAGGCTTCATTTTGATATTTGGCAGATGAACGCAGCTCTACCAGATATTGCTCGGCTTTTTCATATTGCTTCAAGTCAATACTGGTCAAACCTGCAATAAACAGGGCTTCTTCCGCTTTAGGATGATCTTTAATGATATCTTCAAGTTTGTCTAAAGCCTGCTGTTGCTGATTGATTTGAATGTAATAGCGTGCTTCTGCCAGACGAATATCAATATTGTTTTTATTTTTTCGACTTGCCTTTGCAAACCATTTTTGTGTTTCTTCATCATCTTGCAAAGCCATGAGCAGATTGGCTTTCATTAAAATGAAACTGGTGGTTTTTGAGCGTTTTCGTAAGGCCCGATTAATATTTTTGAGCGCTTGCTCGTATAAGCCATCTTGTGCTTCTAAACCTGCAATCAAGGCAAGAATAGAAGGGTTATTACGTTCTTCGCTAGCACGCAGGGCATTTAAGAGGACTTCGCGGTCTTGTGCCTGTTCGGGGGCAATCCCGGCTAAAATTTCTTCCAGATCAGCAGTTGGATCAATATTTAAAATTTTATCCAGTGTTTTTGCCGCAAGCTCGTACTCATGCGTTTTGAGTGCGATATGCGATAAATAAAATAGCGCGGGTACATCTTTAGGTTCTTGCTCAACCCAATGCGTTGCGATGTCTAAGGCAGACTGTAAGTCATTATATTCTAAGGCAACATCTAAGGCGCGCTGCTTGATTGTGGTTGAATTACTACGAATCGCAAGCACAGTATAATTGTGTAGAGCGGTTGCAATATCATCATAAGCAAGAGAAAATTCAGCAACCATGCTCTGTTGTAAAGCATTTTCAAAGCTGTTCTCTGCATACATGTCGTGTATTGCTTGTGCAGAGACATAAGAGCTCATGCTACCTAACAACAAGATTGTGGTAGAATACCGTCTAATCGTCTTGCCGCTAAAAAGGGTACGGCGATATAGCTGACGCAATTTTTATTGATCCAAAGTAATGCTTTTTATGACACCGATGTTGCACAATAACATAAATTTAGCGAAATGATGATCTGATATGTCTTTCTTTGCATTGGGTGTCAACCATCAAACAGCTTCTGTTGAACTTCGTGAACAAATTGCTTTCAATGCAGAGCGATTAGCTGCGCTATTGCTTGAACAAAACCAGAAGTCATCCTTGAATGACCTTGTGGTGGTGTCGACTTGCAACCGTACCGAAGTGTATGCCATGACAGAAGATGCGGATAGCGTCCTGAACTGGCTGGCCCAAGTGAATAATATTGATGTAAAACAGTTAATTCATCATGTTTATCGTTACGAGAATGCTCAGGCTGTTACACATTTGATGCGTGTTGCCAGTGGTTTAGACTCGTTGATGCTGGGCGAACCTCAGATTTTAGGGCAGGTGAAAAGTGCTCTGGCGCTGTCAAAAGATGCCGAAACGGTTTCACCTGAGCTAAATAGTGTCTTTGAATATGCCTTTTATGCAGCCAAGCGGGTTCGTTCTGAAACCTCTGTCGGAAGTCATGCAGTTTCAATGGGTTATGCGGTTGCCCAGTTGGCCTTGCAAGTCTTTAGTCGTCCAGAAAAATTGACTGTGATGGTTGTGGCTGCGGGGGAAATGAATAGTTTAGTTGCTAAACACCTTGCGGAAATGGGTGTAGCGAAGATTCTGATCTGTAACCGTAGCCGCGAACGTGCAGATATTCTGGCACAGGAAATTGCCCATCAGGTCGATGTTGAAATTATTCCTTTTACGGAACTTGCACAGAATTTGCATCGAGCAGACGTTATCTCAAGTTGTACAGGTAGTTTGCATCAAGTGATTGAATATTCAGACGTCAAATCGGCATTGAAAAAACGCCGCTATCAACAGATGCTCATGGTCGATCTGGCCGTGCCACGTGATATTGACCCGAAAGTTGAATCACTGGATAACGTGTATTTGTATGGCGTTGATGATTTGCAAAGTGTGATTGATGAAAATCTGGCACAACGTCGTCAAGCTGCGGTTGAAGCCGAGATTATGGTCAATCAATTGGCAACCCAATTGATGACCCAGCAAAAAGTTAAAGAGGCGAGTGGTACGATTCAGGCCTATCGCCAGCATAGCGAAGAAGTAAGCCAAAAAGAGCTGGCTCATGCGATGGAATCATTACAGCATGGTCATGCCGCAGAGCAGGTGTTACAGGAGTTTGCGCATCGTTTAACGCAAAAGTTAATGCATCCGACTTCAATCTTGCTAAGAGAAGCTGCTAAAGCAGAAAATCCTGATTATTTCGAGTGGCTACAGCAGCATTTACAAGACGTGTTCGAGCACGAACGTAAACCGAGACAGTAAGTTTGCGGTGCTAAGATAGCAATCGCAAACTAATCTGTTTGGTCAGTTCATTTAATTGCTGACGTAAATTGCGCGATTCGATCAAAGAAATGGGTGATTTAAGTTTTAATCGCAGATATTTTTCTTGTAATCCCAATGCGTATTCTTTGGCAAGTTTATCTGCAATTTCAGGCGCCTGAGTTAATGACTGAATATTGGTGCGTTGCATAATATCAGCCAGCTCATGACTATAACTACTACATGCACCCAGCACATAATAGGTCGCCAGCTCCTGATCATCAGGCAATTCATCAAAGACAATATTCAATACAGCTAAAATTTTTGCCAACAGTTCATCTTGATCAATCACCGCACGTAATTCTTCAAAATGAATGTACAAGAAGGGGTGGTGCATCAAAATCGCCACCGCGAAATCTTCATCTTTGGTCTGAATGTTAAAAGATAAGGAGGCATCATGACTGACTTGTGGGGTAAAACGTTTTCCTAATCCTAACTTTTCACGGAAAGATTGACTCAACAAATAACGAAATGAACCATGTTTAGGCAATAATTCAGTCAATTCACGCAGTTCACCCATCACCAGACTTTTGCCTTCAGGTGTGCTGACATCATGCTGTCCAGTTAAATGGGCAAACACAAAGTCAGATAACAGGGGCGCTTGCTGTAGCAATTTCTGGAAATTTTCCAGACCTTCACGGCGGATCAGTGAGTCAGGATCATGTTCGTTGGGCAAAACAAAGAATTTTAATTCACGACCATCATTGAGTAGTGGCAGTGCGATTTCCAAGGTACGTCGCGCGGCCTTTTGTCCTGCGGCATCACCATCAAAGGCAATGGTAATTCTAGAATTTTGTTTAAATAACGTGGTTAAGTGATCTGCATTACTCGCCGTTCCAAGTGTTGCGACGGCACCATTGATACCGTATTGCTGTAAGGCAATCACATCCATATAGCCTTCCACCATCAACCAGTCATTGGCTTTCAGTTTACGGCCTTCGTATAGACCGTAAAGCAACTGGTTTTTATGGAACACTTCAGAGTCAGGCGAGTTAATGTATTTGGGTTTAATTTCGTCATTGAGCGCACGGCCACCAAAACCGACCACACGACCTTTATGATCACGAATCGGGAAAATAACCCGTTCACGTAATAAGTCAAAATCCCGACCGCTGTCACTCGATCGAATCAGGCCGAGCTGTTTTAAGCCTTCAATATCTTGTGGAAAAGCTTTTTCAAGATGCTGCCAGTCTTCTGGTGCATAACCTAAACGCCAGAATTGAATGGTTTGTGCCGAGAGACCGCGTTGTCTGAAATAGTGTTGAGCTTTTTGACTATTTGGTAACTGGCGTTCATAAAACTGCGCCACATTTTCCAGCAGATCATAAAGATTACCTTCCTGTACCTGTTCATCCATGTTGAATGATGGATCAAACTGGGCAAAAGGATCATCCATCACACGATCCATATCGACAAAATGTCCATCGATAAATTCATCGACTACAGGTGGTGCGACTGGATTTTCTGGTGCTGGTTTTACTGGCTGAGGTGTAGGTGTAGCGGCTTGTTGTGGACTACGTTTATAAGAGAGTTTTTTATTGTCGTGATTATCTTTGGGGAGGTCGACACCTGTCTTATTGGACAGCTCTTTCATTACATCAACAAAGTTACGACCGTCGATATCCATCAGGAAGCGGATGGCATTCCCATTGGCCTGACAACCGAAGCAGTGGTAGTACTGCTTGTCACGATAGACGTGGAAAGAAGGCGATTTTTCCTGATGAAATGGACAACAGCCAGAGTAGGTACGCCCCGTCTTTTTTAACTTCACACGTTGACCGATCAAATCGACAATGTCGGTTCGATCTAGAATTTGATCAATCGTATGCTGTGGAATTGCCATGTGTGTTTAACCATTTCAGACAGGGAGTGAAACATTATTGCAGTATTGCAGTGCAAAAAATGTCAGGAATCATTGTTGCATAAAATAAAAAACAGGCAAGTGAGACTTGCCTGTTTGGTGTATCAGATGATTGCAAATTAGTTTGCAGCATCATCCTCAGCCGTTGTTTTTGCTTCTGGCTTATCTAATAGACCAAAGCTTAAACGATTTTTCCAGCTTGGCTTTTCTGCACTTGCTGGCGCTTCAGGAGCTGGCGCAGCGGATTGTTCAGTCGCTGGTTTGCCCAGTAAACCAAAACTTAAGCGGTTGGTTAAACTGCGTTGTTCAGACTCACCACTTGCTTCGTCTTTGACTTCTACAGTTTGAGACTCACGTCCTAATAAACCTAAAGTCGCACGATTGACCCAGCTACCTTCTTTACGTGCTGCACGTAAATTAACTTCACCATTTGATTTAACTAAATTTGGATAGTTCAGCTTTAGAATTTCAACGTATTGTTGAGAAGTCGCCTGATCACCAAGTTTTTGATAGCTATATGCCAAAGTTGCTAAAGCTTCAGGTGTTTGCGGAGTTTGTGGATAATGTTCAATCACCCATTGTGCACGTTCAGCAGCAGCCAACCATGCTTTACGTTCAATATTGAAACGTGCTGCATTCATTTCACTTTCAGCAAGTTCCTGACCAATAAATTTCATGCGCTGTGCGGCATCAACTGAATATTGGCTACTTGGGAAACGACGGATCAGGTCGACAAAGTTTTGATAAGCCACTTTGACATAGCTCACATCACGGTGTGATTGCTGGAGTGAAGTGTAGCGAATCAAGCTGTCGTAATTCATTTCCATGTTGGCTACACCACGAACGTAGTAAGCATAATCAACATTTGGATGTTGAGGATTTAAACGAATAAAACGCTCTGCAAGCGCAATCGTACCTTCATAATCTTTTTGTTTGAATTTCGCGTAGAGAAGCTCAAGCTGTGCCTGTTGAGTATATTGACCCGTTGGATAGTAGGTATCTAACGCTTCAAGTGATTTAACCGCATCGGTATATTGATTACGCTCAAGTGATTTTTGCGCTTTTTCGAAATAAACTTGTTCACTTGATTGTGGTCCTTTATCAACCACTTCTTTCTTACTTGGATTGCTGCTACAGCCCACAAATGCAGACGCTACACCTAAAGATAGTGCAAGCACCGTAATTTTATAACGTGGTAGCGACATAAAAACTCCTCTGTTATTCTGGGCAATGAGCTACAATGGTGCTATTAAACCATTTTTGTACCGATCATCAAATGACTTCAGCACAATCTTCCAATTCAAACATCTCTGAAACAGATTTCTTACTCGAAGATTCTGTCGATGCAGATAATCATAATTCTGACTCAACTGCAACACGTTTATCGTTGCAAATTCAACTCGATGAAAACTATTTAGGGCAACGTATTGATCAGGTTGCCGCATTGGTGTGGAGCGAGTTTTCGCGGGAAAAACTCAAGCAATGGATGAAAGATGGTCATCTGTTGGTAAATGGTAACATTGTTAAGCCAAAGTATCGCTGTGAGGGAAATGAGCTACTCACGCTTGAAGTTGAACTTGAAGCGCAAACTTCAAGCCAGCCTGAAAATATTCCTTTAAATATTGTCTATGAGGATGACGATATCATCGTGATCAATAAAGAAGTGGGCATGGTGGTGCACCCAGGTGCAGGGAATCCGACAGGTACCTTAGTAAATGCATTGCTTTATCATGAGCCAAAACTTGCCGAACTTTCTCGTGCTGGTCTGGTACATCGTATTGATAAAGACACCAGTGGCTTACTGGTGGTTGCTAAAAATCTGGAAGCGCAATTTTCACTCAGTAAGCAATTGGCTAAGAAAACGGTTTACCGTGTTTATGATCTGGTTGCGTATGGCAATATTATTGCGGGTGGCACCATTGATGAGCCGATCAAACGTCATCCAGTGGATCGTGTCAAAATGGCGATCTTACCGGGCGGTCGTGATGCCGTGACACATTATAATGTGAAAGAGCGCTTCCGTGACTTTACTCGTGTACAGGCACAGCTTGAAACAGGGCGTACCCACCAGATCCGTGTCCATTTCAGCTATTTGGGACATGGTTTGGTCGGTGATCCAGTGTATGTCAATCGTGTGCGTTTCCCCGCAGGTGCTTCAGCGAAATTAACAGATATGTTACGTAGCTTTAAGCGTCAGGCTTTACATGCAGCCAAACTTGGCTTGGTGCATCCGCGTACAGGCGAAGAAATGATGTTTGAAGCGCCGTGGCCAGAAGACTTTACTCAATTGGTTGAAGTGCTTCGCAGTGAAAATGAAGCCTATTAAGTAAAGCGCTACCTCCCTCTAAGTCCCCCTTCTTTAAGGAGGGAGACTGTCGTGAATTTAATGCCCTACAGTACTTTAAGCTCCTTCTTCTTTTAGGAGATGAGGAACGATTATAGTTCCGCAAGGGAGAGGTTGAGGGTAGGAAATATAGCTCAGGAGATATTTATGGAATTTGTACAAGGTCCGCCTAAAGGTGTTTTTGTTGGGCAAACACGCATTGCACATCCAGAAACAGTCGCAACGCCGAATCAAAGCCTGTCTGGGTTTAATTTGGCTTTGCATGTCAATGATGATGCACAGCGCGTCCAGCAACATCGTATGATCTTGCTGAACCAATTGTCTGCATTCGGTGTGGATAAAATCACCTGGATGACGCAAACCCATAGCACTATTTGTCATACCGTGAATGAACAAGTTCCATTCGTTGCTCTTGAAGGCGATGGTCTAGTCACACAACGTGTAGGCCATGCCTTAATGATGATGACTGCCGATTGTCTCCCTGTGGTATTGGGAAATGCCGAAGGTACAGAAGTTGCCAATCTACACGCAGGCTGGCGCGGATTAGCCGCAGGAATTGTGGAAAATACGGTTGCTGAAATGAAATCCCAACCGACTTGGGCATGGTTGGGCGCAGCCATTAGCCAGCCTTGTTTTGAGGTTGGGGCAGAGGTCAAAGCTGCTTTCTGTGAGAAATATCCTGAGCTGGAATCTGCATTTATTGCAGGTCAGGCTGAGGGTAAATATCAGGCAGATCTCTATGCCATTGCACGTTTTATTTTAGAGCGTTTAGGCGTGGAAACTATTATTGGTGGCGATCAATGCTCGTATCAGCAAGCTGAGGATTATTTTTCTCATCGCCGTGATGCCAAAACGGGTCGCATGGCAAGCTTTGTATTTATGCAATAAATTGCCGTCATTGTATTGTCGATTGGCCTTGTCGCATTTAAAAATGTTAAACTTGATCTAATTCATTGGTTTTTTAAATTTCCCATGTCTGTTATTGAGCAAATTACTCCCCAAGTTAAAGTTTGTGTGGTTTATCACAGTCCTTATGGGCATACAGCCAAAGTTGCGCAATACATTGCTCAAGGGGCAGAACAGGCGGGTGCTGAAGTGCATCTGTTGTCTGTGGCTGCACCTCAATGGGACTTGCTTGATCAGGCAGATGTAATTGTTATGGGCTGTCCAACGTATATGGGAAGCCTCACCTCTGCCTTGAAACAGTTTATGGAAGATTCGTCTAAACGCTGGTTGGCACGTACATGGCAAGGCAAACTGGCTGCTGGTTTTACCAATGGCGGTGGACTCAGTGGTGATAAGCTGGCTGTGTTGCAGCAGATTAATTTATTTGCAATGCAGCATGGCATGTTATGGGCGGGTTTACCGTTTATGCCGACTGGACGTGGTCAATCCGATATTAACCGCATGTCGAGTTTTTTAGGATTAATGACGCAATCTGACAATGCCAGTGTTGAAGTGACCCCACCCGAAGGTGATCTGGAAACAGCACGCAAGTTTGGCCAATATTTGGCAGAGTTAAGACTCAAACACGTATAAGTTGAAGATTAAAATAAAAAACCTCCATTGATTGGAGGTTTTTTTTATTTGTGCAATATACGTGCTTTATCACGTTGCCAGTCACGATCTTTTTCGGTCGCACGCTTGTCATGTAATTGCTTACCTTTTACCAGTGCAATTTCAAGCTTGACCAGATGACCTTTCCAGTAACATGCCAATGGTACGCACGAATAACCTTTTTGATTCACCGCACCTAATAGTTTTTCCAGCTCACGACGAGACAAGAGCAACTTACGGGTACGCGTTGCTTCTGGAACCACATGTGTTGATGCAGACAATAACGGCTGAATTTGTGAACCAAATAAAAAGGCTTCACCATTTTTAAAAATGACATAACTTTCCGTCAAGCTCATACGCCCAGCGCGTAGAGACTTTACTTCCCAACCTTGGAGGGACATGCCTGCTTCAAATTTTTCTTCGATAAAGTAATCGTGGCGCGCTCTTTTGTTTTGAGCAATCGTGCCACCATTATGTTTCTTAACTACTGTTGCTTGCGCCATAATTCAAACTTCCACAATTGCTTCTATTGTGCCGCAAAATGCAATCTTTTTCCAATGTTTAGGAATTTCGCGTTTAGGCTGAAGATTTGTTAAAATACGCACCTTATCTCATTCACTAGAGTACACCGCATGTCTAAAACACGTGTGATTTATCCGGGGACTTTCGATCCAATAACCAATGGACATGTTGATTTGGTTGCAAGAGCATCAAAAATGTTTGATGAAGTTGTAGTTGCCATTGCGATTGGTCATCATAAAAATCCGGTATTTAGTTTAGAAGAGCGTGTTGAATTGGCAAAAGCATCACTCAGTCATTTGAACAATGTTGAGTTTGTTGGTTTTGATGGCTTGTTGGTCAATTTCTTCCGTGAACAGCGTGCGACAGCAGTACTTCGTGGTTTAAGAGCAATTTCAGATTTTGAATATGAATTTCAACTGGCGAATATGAACCGTCAGCTTGATCCACATTTTGAATCGGTATTTTTAACTCCATCTGAGCAATATTCATTTATTTCATCGACACTGGTGAGAGAAATTGCCCGTTTAAAAGGTGATGTAAACAAATTTGTGCCTGCCGTTGTGGTCGAGGCCTTTGAACGTAAACATCAACAAGGTTGGTAACGTGTCTTTATATATTACAGATGAATGCATTAACTGCGATGTCTGTGAACCTGTCTGTCCCAATGACGCCATTTATATGGGTGAGCTGATTTATGAGATAAATCCAGCACTCTGTACCGAGTGTATTGGACATCATGATCAGCCACAGTGTCAGTTATTTTGCCCAGTCGATTGTATTCCTCTGGATCCTCAACATGTGGAATCTCATGATGAGTTGATGGAGAAATATAAAAAACTGACTGCGCAAAAAAATGCGAGCAATTAACAGCGAACTTTGGTAAGATGCGCCACGAAGTGGGCCGGACGGTCGCTGCTGTGGAGGTCTCCGTGACTGAAACAGGGGAGGAAAGTCCGGGCTTCAAAGGGCAAGGTGCCAGGTAACGCCTGGGCGGCGAAAGCCGACGGCAAGTGCAGCAGAGAGTAGACCGCCTCATTCGTGAGGTAAGGGTGAAAGGGTGCGGTAAGAGCGCACCGCGTGTCTGGTAACAGTTCACGGCAAGGTAAACCCCACCTGAAGCAAGACCAAATAGGAATCCTGAGGCACGGCCCGTGCTGGATTCGGGTAGGTCGCTTGAGCGTATGAGTGATTGTACGCCTAGAGGAATGATCGTCCTCGACAGAACCCGGCTTATAGGCCCACTTCTTAAATTTTTTGAAAATTGTGCTTGACGTGTGTAGCGAAAGTTAAGATAATGCGCCCACAGTTTTCGGCTATGTAGCTCAGTTGGTTAGAGCACCGCACTCATAATGCGGGGGTCACAAGTTCAAGTCTCGTCATAGCCACCATTTTATAGACCACGCTCCTGCGTGGTCTCTTTTTATCTGTTGTTTTTAAATGGCTAATTCTAATCCGACTTTCACCCGATCTAAAACGATCAGCGTCCGATAGGTTTTGACATCCTGATTATCAGCAAAGTGTTTACGTACCAAGGCTTCAAAGTGAGATAAGGTGTCTGAAATCATAATGATAATAAAAGAAACGCCCCCATTGACGAAATAGCACTGCTGAATCTCATCGACATTGGCAAAATATTGTTTGGCCCGATCCATCACAATAGAACGGTCTTCTGCTAAACGGACTTCAATAATTGAAGTAATCTTTTCGCCAAACTTTTTTGGATTAAGCACGGCACAATTTTTTTCAATCACCTGTTCTTCTTCAAGTCGGGCAATACGCCGTTGTACTGAAGCTTGAGATAGATTCACCAATTCGGCAATTTTTCGATGCGACATTTTATTGTCGTGTTGTAGTTGCCTTAAAATTGCATAATCAAACTGATCCAATGAAATGTCTGACACGATTAAATCTCTCATCCTAAGAAAAATATAGAGTAATTTACTCACATTCTTGCATAAAATCGCAGAATTAAACGTGGATGTGTGAATTAAAATTGCATTTCTACATCGCAGAGTATGGTCATGGTGGGACTGGATTCTAGGCAAGGCATGGCCTTTCTTGCTGCTTCTTTATCTTTGATATCTGTACAGGTGGGGGCCGCCGTAGCCAAAACGTTATTTCCTGTTTTGGGTGCAGAAACTGTCGCGCTGGTTCGTCTTGGCTTGTCCGCTATTCTTCTGTTTATTATTTTCAGGCCGTGGCAATTGTTCTATCGGAAGACCAACTGGCGTGATTTGCTGATTTACGGCATGCTCGTGAGTGGCATGAATCTATTAATTTATAAAGCTTTTTCCTATATGTCAGTTGGTATTGCGATTTCAATTGAAGTGTTAGGGCCTTTGGCTGTTGCGATGTTGATGTCCAAACGCAAGCAGGATCTGCTGTGGGTAGGATGTGCACTTATAGGCATAGTGATATTGCCATTTGGCGGAATTAACCAGAATTTTAGTTATCTCGGCATGTGCTTTGCGTTAGGTGCGGCTGTCTGTTGGGGGCTTTATATTATTTATGGTCGACGGGTGGCTTCATCTGGTGGAAGTTCTGTGGCAGTCGGGATGCTAGTCGCGACTTTATTTGCTCTCCCTGTTGGTGTCCAGCATTTAGATTTAGTAATGAGTTCCTATAAAGTTTTCTTTACTTGTGTATTTGTTTCCTTGTTCTCAAGCATGATTCCTTTCTTACTGGATATCATGGCGATGAGGCAACTGGCAGCACATGTTTTTGGGATTTTACTCAGTGCTTCACCTGCGATTAGTGCTTTGGCTGCGTGGTATATTTTAGGTGAAGCATTAAATATTTATCAGGTTCTGGCCATTATGATGATTATGCTGGCATGCATTGGCTGTTCCTACACATCGTATAAGGAAAAGCACTAAGTTCAAAAGCTGTGTTGTGGGAAGTTCAAGCAGGAAGATTGCACAGAAATTTCGACCAGAATGGATATTGAATTAAAAAATGTACAATTGATAAGATCTTTGTGCAAAAACCGTGCATATATCTTCTATTTTCAAGATCATAGACTTGACCCATCAGAAGTAACACTAGATAATGCGCACACAGTTTACGGCTATGTAGCTCAGTTGGTTAGAGCACCGCACTCATAATGCGGGGGTCACAAGTTCAAGTCTCGTCATAGCCACCATTTTAAAAACCACGCTCCTGCGTGGTTTCTTTTTATCTGTATGATATAAAATAATGAATGAGATGCGTAAAAGCCTGTAAATGCTGAATTGATTTACAGGCTTTATTTTTTATAGGTGTTTTTCGATCGTCGCGAGCGTGTCGGAACTTTCATAGAATGGTTTCAGAATGAGGGTAATGATCGGTTCGAGTACATCATGTTCATCTAACGCGACCACAACTTTTGGATAAAAACGTACCGCTTCATTCAACAGGTCTGCTTCTTCCAAGCCAATTGCAGCGAAGACATCTGCAAGACTTTCATCTTTATAAAAATCATAAAAGACTTTGACACCATAGAGGATTAAATCCTGTATGAAAGAAGACTGGCGTAATTCTTTCCAGTATTCATAGATCATGACAAAGAATTCTTCCACATCCAGTGGAGTCACCTGTTTGGTATATTCTGATAAAGGTTTTGCTTTATTATCATCCCAGACATTACGCGCCAGACTTTCTAGATCATCATTGGAAAGCAGGCTGAGATCAGCCAGTTGCTCTTGAATAAATCTGGCAATGCTTTCCTCGATTTTCTGTTCGATACGCTGCTGCTGACGGTGAGAAAAGCTTTTTAATTTTTGTTGCCACTCATATTTACTTTCGGAAATTCTTTCTTCATCTGATTGGGTAAATAATTTAGGTAACTTGTTTTGTAAAGTCGTCGTTGCAATGTATTGGCACAACTGCTGAATAGAAGGGCTTTCTTTTAAGAACTGGTTTAAATAATGGCGGATATTTTCAAGTTCCAGAAATTTGGAGAGCCACATTTCAAATTGATGGTCTGAAAATACATCTTGTAATTGCGCTGATGATTGTAGGGAAAAGACATGCAGTCTTTGCGCAATTTCTCCAATAAACTCCAGTAAACCTGCGCCAAGCTGCATTTCAAAGGCATAACGTTTCACAACGGCCTGAATTTGCGCTAATTCAACTACTTCTTTGAGTTGTATGTTGGGTGCATGTTGCAGAAAGAGCTGAATAAATTGCTGAAAGAAATCAGCAGAAAGTTGTGTTGTAAGGTGGTTTTTATAAAACTTAACTTGCTCAAGCAAAAGTGCTTGAGCAAGTAATTGTGACTTTTCAGAAACAATTTTTTCAGTCATTCGCGGTCCATCCGTTGACGATCGGGTAGCGTCGTTCACGACTGAAAGCACGTGAACTGATACGTGGCCCAATCGCGCCCTGACGACGCTTGTATTCATTGCGATCAACCAGACGAATTACTTTCTCGACAACATCGCTTTCATAACCTTTAGCAATGATATCGGCCTGGCTGAGGTCTTCTTCTATATAAGCATACAAGATAGCATCAAGTACATCATAAGCAGGTAATGAATCCTGATCTTTTTGATCTGGACGAAGTTCTGCTGATGGCGGGCGGGTAATTACACGTTCAGGAATAACTGGCGTTTCTTCCAGTGTATTACGGTATTTAGCCAATTCGAATACGATGGTTTTGTAGACATCTTTAAGTACAGAGAAGCCACCAACCATATCACCGTAAAGGGTGCAATAACCTACCGAAATTTCAGATTTGTTCCCCGTAGAAAGCACAAGATTACCAAACTTGTTTGATAAGCCCATGAGCAGAGTGCCGCGAGTACGTGCTTGCAGATTTTCCTCTGTTGCATCGGCAGGTGAGTTGCCAAAGAACGGGAATAGTGTCTGCATGAAGCTATTCACGATTGGATGAATCTCGGCAATACCGAAAGTCACGCCCATACGGCGCGCTTGTTCAGTCGCATCTTCTACGCTCATTTGTGAGGTGTAGGTATACGGCATCATGACGGCTTGTACTTTATCTGCACCAATTGCATCAACAGCAATCGCCATTGTTAATGCTGAGTCGATACCGCCAGACAATCCGAGGATAACACCCGGGAAACCTGAACGTTGCACGTAGTCACGGGTTGCCATGACCAATGCTTGATAAATTTCAGCAAAGGTTTCTAAAGCTGGAATGGCTTCAGCAGTTTTGAACTGTTTTTGTTCAGCATCATATTCAGCAAAATGAACAGATTCTTGGAAACTTGGCGCTTGTAATGCAAGTTGACCATTATTGTTGCTTACAAAGCTAGAACCATCAAAAATCAGGTCATCTTGTCCGCCAACTTGGTTAACGTAAACAATATTCAAGTGCAACTGTTTCGCCAATTCATTCAGCGTCTGAATACGATGTTGTGGTTTACCTACTTCATAAGGAGAAGCATTCAAGACCAGTACGGTTTCAACATTAAGTTGGCTAAGTTGCTTAACCGTGTTGAGTGACCAGACATCTTCACAAATCAAGACACCGAATTTGTGTCCTAAATATTCAAAAACAAGGTGCTGGTGGCCTTCCTGAAAGTAACGTTTTTCATCAAACACGCCGTAATTTGGCAGGTTGTGTTTGTTGTAAATACCCAATACCTGACCATCTTTCATCACCGCAGCAGAATTATAACGATGACCATCTTCTGTTTGGTGCACAAAACCAAATACCATTACGATGTCTTTTACTTCACTTAACTGAGCAAAAGCTTTTTGAGTGCGTTTTTGAAGATTTGGGCGAAGGATTAAATCTTCCGCTGGATAACCGATGGTTGAAAGTTCTGGAAAGACGATCAAATCAGCCTGTTGTTGTTTCGCTAAATTTGCTTGCTCAATCATCTTTTGAGTATTTGAGTCAACATTGCCAATATGCGGAGAGAACTGAGCAAGGGCAATTTTAAAATTTTTCATTCAAACCTAATCCTAAGTCTTAACAAGTTTTGATACACAAGTTTTTGATTTATATAAGTATAGTTGTTAAAAACGATTGTATATCATGGCGCCAAACATTTTATATCTTAAAGAAAAATGACAAGTTTACTAATATATACTAAATGCACATTTTTCTGCGTAAAAATAACGAGTTTTTCTGTATGAAAAAGCAACATTTCTCAATGTTTAGGTAGTTATGGTGCATGATTGTGAATAAATTGAATATAACCACATCAAGTTTTTTTCATGTCAGCTTCGCACATGGACATGACGTCTCAGTGACAGTTTAAATAACGTCTAAAATTTCTAATAAAAAGAGTGACTTTAATAAGCCTGTTAAAAATTTATGAAAAAATAAAAACAACTGTACTTAATTAAAAATATATTTATTTCAAATGTTTATGTTTTTATTGGGTGTTTTATATACCGTTTATCGGGAATATCTTTGCTACACTTGAGTGTACATTTGTGCACTGCTATGATCCTGATTAATGTGAAGGGTTATACACTTTGAGATCACTCAGGTGTATTACAACACTCAAATCAAGAGGTGGTAGATATGTCAGTTTTATTATTTCCAGTTGTTGCGTTTGGTTTAGCTGTTGTTGTTGGTCGTATTGGTACAGTCATGTTCCGTGAGCAAGAGCCACAAGCTTAAAAATTAGATTCTCTTTTGAATGAAGTGAGGTGAGAGATTATGACTTCAACAATTTTATTGCCAATCATCGCTTTAGGTTTAGCGATTAGTGTTGGACGTATGGGTACCATTGTTAAGGATGCAATGCGTGTAGATTTTACAACTGATATGGATGTCGATCATGAACCTACGAATGAAACTCGCAAAGGCACAGCTGCATAATACCAATTGCGATGGTCTAACTTAAAAAGCCCTGTATATCAATGACAGGGCTTTTTTATTTTCTCAGAATAATATTGGGAATTTTCTTGAAAAAAATATCGCGTGCAATATCTCCTTGCTGTTCGATGTTGTAGCTGGAGAAGGCCTTATCGGGTTTGAATTGATATCGATAAGGATCGTAGTGCTTAAAACTGAGGTAATAACCCAGTTGAAGAATTGCACCTTTAATAATCACATTGGTGTGTTGCTGAAACTGTAAAATATGGGCCAGCTCATGGATAAAAATCCCTTGTAAGGGAAGAGAGCACTTTGAATAATCAGCACTAAAATATTTTTGATGCACAAATAAGTTGCCATTCGGCGCCATAAAAATATTTACGGGTTGCCAAGGTAAATAGGGGATATTAAAAATTTTGATCTGTGCATAATTAATTAGGTCGCCAAAGACTGGGCGTGCCATGTCAATCTCGCCAGAGGTTAAGCCGCGATAGTTGAACTGATTCATTTTGAGATAAACGATTAAGTTAGCAATGAACCGGTTTTTTAATTGTTGTATAGGCTGTTGAAGTGCTTTGATCATCTGACATTCAAGTGTGAACAAAATGATGGTATTTATTCTAGAATAAAAAAACCTCAGTTAGAACTGAGGTTTTACGACAACGAGAATAACCACCGCAAATAAGATCAAGGTTGGCATTTCATTAAAGAAGCGCCAGAACTTATGTGTTTTGTAGTGGGCATTGCCAATGAGCTTTTTACGGTAATAACCACACACTAGGTGATAAATCACCAAAAGACCGACCAGACCGACCTTGAGATAAAACCATAAGGCTTCATGATAATGTCGGGTTGCATCACCCCAGTCGACCAGAAAGTGGGCTGTAATTAATGTGGCAATCATAGACGGCCACATGATCCCGCGATATAACTTACGTTCCATGACTTCAAAGCGTTGATGACTAACGGCATCTTCGCTCATGGCATGGTAGACATAAAGGCGTGGTAAGTAGAACAATGCAGCGAACCAGCAAACCACGGCAATAATATGTAATGCTTTTACCCACAAGAAAGCATCAGAAGGTGCATCCATCGATAATCCTACTAAGTAGGATTATGCATCCCACTTCTTGAAAATAAGGCAGGCGTTAACACCGCCAAAACCAAAACTGTTACTCATTACAGTATTCAGTTTTGCATCACGTTTTTCAAGTACAATATCGAAACCTTGTGCGCCTTCATCAAGCTCAGTCACGTTGATGTTTGGTGCAATAAAGTCATTTTGCATCATCAATACAGAATAAATCGCTTCCTGAACGCCAGCAGCACCTAAGCTGTGACCAGTCATTGATTTAGTTGAACTGAGTGGAGGAACCTGACCTTCACCAAATGCGCGTTCCATTGCTTTAAGTTCGGTTACGTCACCCGCTGGTGTTGAAGTACCATGTGTGTTGACATAGTCAATTTGCTCTACACCATGCTGTTTTGCTTCATCCAATGCCATGATGATACAACGTGTTGCACCTTCACCACTTGGTGCAACCATGTCAGCACCATCACTATTTGCTGCATAACCAATCACTTCAGCAAGGATGTTTGCGCCACGCGCTTGTGCATGTTCAAGTGATTCAAGTACAACGAAACCACCACCACCAGCAATCACGAAACCATCACGGTCTTTTGAATATGGGCGTGAAGCAGTTTCTGGTGTGTCATTATATTTTGAACATAATGCACCCATCGCATCAAATAATAAGCTTTGTGACCAGTGATCTTCTTCACCACCACCAGCAAGCATCAAATCCTGTTTACCTAATTGAATCAGGTTGTAGGCATAACCAATTGCATCGGCAGAGGTTGCACATGCACTGGTAATCGAGTGAGCAACACCTTGTAGTTTAAATGCAACGCCTACGTTTGCAGTAATGGTGTTTGACATGTTACGCGGCACGAAGAAAGGACCGATTTTACGCGCACCTTTTTCTTCTAACAGTTTGATCATTTCTGCAACAGATGCAGTTGAGTTACCACCTGAACCGCCAGCAATACCGTAACGTGGGTTATTTGCCAAATCTTCTTGTTTCAGTCCAGCATGTTCAACGGCTGCAACGGCTGCATTGTATGCATACATCGCACAAACGCCCATAAAGCGTTTCAGTTTACGATCAATGCCATCAAAATCTTGTTCAGCTGCAGCGCTAACATGGCTCTTGAAATTCAGTTCTGCATAAGTTGGGTTTAAACGTGTGCCTGAGATTCCATTTTTTAAAGAATGAGTGACCTCTTCTAAAGAGTTACCGATACATGAGTTAATGCCCATACCAGTGATTACAACACGTTTCATTTACAGATCCCTTTTATGGTAATACTTAAGCCCTGTGCATCTCGCTATGAATACAAATCAGGAGAAAATAACGATTAAAATGGCTTATGAGTGAATGACACCATGATAGCAGAAAGGTTTTTTATTTCTTATGGCAAATTTTATGCCTATTTCCAGTTGTGTAAATATTCGTAAATATTGCACTTATGGTGACGAAACGTAATGAAAGTACACACATAAAAGTTGAGATAAATCTGCATTCAACCTAGTATTTACCTAGAAATGCACACATTACACAACAGAGGTACTTGATGACAAAATCTAAAAACAAGCAATCTTCAGGTTTATTTGCACAAGCCTTTGGAGTGGCTAAAAAGCTCAGTTCAGAATTACAAAAACTGCAAGTGGCGCCAATCACCTCTGGGGCTGATCTTGCAAATTCATCTCATACAATAGAAGGAAAAGCGCGTTTTAAAAGTCCATTTGAAGTGGAAAAATACGAAAGTCCGCAACAAATGTTACGTCAGCAGTTCCCGAAACTTTCACATCAGTTCCTCGGTCGTCATTACACGCGTGTGAATAGTATTGCGTCTTTTGTATCTCCTGATTTGGGTGAAAAAGCATCTGACTATTTATTCCAGTGGTTGAATGAGTTTAGTTCGAATAGTTCCCTGACAGAGAAAATCCTTGAAGAAGCAGGGGTGAAGGACATTATGGAACTCACCAAAGATACAGGTCGTTCGCAACGTTTGAGTCAGGCGCTTATTGAACAAAATAAATTGTTGGCAGCCGTTCAGGGCGCTGTGACAGGTGCAACAGGTGTCTGGGGCGCGGCTATTGATATTCCTGCATCGATTGTTTTGACCTTGCGAACCATTTATCAGACTGGACGTTCACATGGCTTTGATTTGTCAGAAGAGAATGATCAAGAGATTGTTGCTTTCATCTTTAAAGAGATTGATTTGAGTCTGGTTGCTGAAAAACAAACCTTGTTGGTTGCATTAAAAGCCTTGAAATCGATGTTGGAAACGCATGACCTGCAACAGTTCCAACAATTGCTTGGATCAAATAATGATTTTGATTTAGTCAAAAAATGGCTGGTAGATGAACAAGGACAGTTTAAATTTGGATGGTTAAACCGTGTTCCTCAGGTGTCCGTGATGGGTAAATTAACCCCTGTGGCTGGCGCTGCTTTAAGTGGTTTTTATAGCTGGCGATTGCTGGAAGATGTCGGACATAAATCACAATCTATTTTTGGTGCGGCACGTTTCTATTTAAATGAACATCCGAACGAAAATATTTCTCCATTAGATGCCTATTATAAAGCGGAAGCTTTATTGAAAAAAGCGACGCCGCGTTTATTGAATGCAACTGGGGAGGAGGCTAAGCAAGGCTTAACTTCTGAGGCCTCAAAAAATGATGTGATTACCAATGTGTCGATTCAGACCAAAGATACAGATGCGCCCAAAACACCAGTGGATGAAAAAGTAGAAGAGGGAATTCAACAACTTGCAGAACAGCATGTGGTTGAACATGAACATACGGAACAGCAACCCGCGTTGAAGGCAGAGCAAGACGAGACATTTGACGAGAGCGAAACAGAACTTACGACTGAACAGAAATCCATTGATGTCGAACCTGCTTCAACCAAACATAGCTAATTATGGTGTGATGTTCTAGACATCAAAACACAACAAACCCAAGAAATGGTCAGCACTTACAATGTTGACCATTTTTACTTCTTAGCTTACAATTATGTGCCCTTAAAAAGAGGTTCTTTTCTTTTTTTAAGGTTGTTTAATAACGGGAGAATTGCCAAATGGCAACAACAAATCAGTTGATCCGTAAGGGTCGTACGACTTTGATTGAAAAATCAAAAGTTCCTGCGTTGAAGGCTTGTCCACAACGTCGTGGTGTATGTACACGTGTTTATACTACTACACCTAAAAAACCTAACTCAGCAATGCGTAAGGTTTGCCGTGTTCGCTTAACTTCAGGTTTTGAAGTATCTAGCTACATCGGTGGTGAAGGTCATAACCTACAAGAGCACAGTGTTGTTCTTATCCGTGGTGGTCGTGTTAAAGACTTACCAGGTGTACGTTACCATACCGTTCGTGGTTCTTTAGACTGTGCTGGCGTTAAAGATCGTAACCAGTCACGTTCTAAATATGGTGCTAAGCGTCCTAAGAAGTAATTCTAGGAAACTAGCCCAAGCATTCCTTTAGCGTTTCGCTTGTTTGAATTCTTCATAGATTTGTAATTCAAGCGACGTATAGTAAGGCCAGCGTCGTGTACATGACACTTGTACAAACTGCTGGATTATCCTGAAGTGTCATATTATTAGGTGTATTAAAATGCCAAGACGTCGCGTAGTCGCTGCTCGTGAGATCCTTCCAGATCCAAAATTTAGCAGCCAAACAATCGCTAAATTCATGAACCACGTAATGCAAGATGGTAAAAAATCTATTGCTGAAAGTATCGTTTACGGTGCTTTAGACCGCGTTCAAGAAAAAAACAAAGTAGACCCAGTTGAATTTTTCGAGACTACTCTTGAAAAAGTTCGTCCTATGGTTGAAGTAAAAGCACGCCGTGTTGGTGGTGCTACTTATCAAGTACCTATGGAAGTACGCCCATCCCGTCGTACTGCTCTAGCTATGCGTTGGTTAGTAGATGCTGCTGCTAAGCGTTCTGAAAAAACGATGGCTTTACGTCTTGCTGGTGAGTTGCTTGATGCAGCTGAAGGTAAAGGTGCAGCGATCAAAAAACGTGAAGACGTGCATCGTATGGCTGAAGCCAACAAAGCATTCTCTCACTACCGTTTCTAAGCGGATAAAACAGTCCCTAATCAGGAGAATATTCATGCGTACCGCAGCTCGATTCAACATCGCTCTCTATCAAAGTGGAGGCTTTGCGGGTATTTAAGTTGCCTGCTTGGATATTCGTGCGCATCAATTTAATTGATGCGTCCTGTTTTAAATATAACATTTAGGAATGTAGACATCATGGCTCGCCAAACCCCAATTAGTAACTACCGTAACATCGGTATTTCTGCGCACATTGACGCAGGTAAAACAACTACAACAGAACGTATTTTGTTCTACACAGGTGTATCTCACAAAATTGGTGAAGTACACGACGGTGCAGCAACAATGGACTGGATGGAACAAGAGCAAGAGCGTGGTATTACAATTACCTCTGCTGCTACAACTTGTTTCTGGTCTGGTATGGCTAACCAATTCCAACAACACCGTATCAACGTAATTGATACACCGGGACACGTAGACTTCACAATCGAAGTTGAACGTTCTATGCGTGTTCTTGATGGTGCGTGCATGGTTTACTGTGCAGTTGGTGGCGTACAACCTCAGTCTGAAACTGTATGGCGTCAGGCAAACAAATATAAAGTGCCTCGTTTAGCATTCGTGAACAAGATGGACCGTACTGGTGCAAACTTCTTCCGTGCTGTTGAGCAAGTTAAAACTCGTTTAGGCGGTAATCCTGTACCTATCGTTGTGCCAATTGGTGCAGAAGATACATTTACAGGTGTAGTTGACCTCATCGAAATGAAAGCGATTATCTGGGATGAAGCGTCTCAAGGTATGAAGTTTGAATACGGTGAAATTCCTGCTGACCTCGTTGATACTTCAAACGAATGGCGTACTAAGATGGTTGAAGCTGCGGCTGAAGCATCTGAAGAGTTAATGGACAAGTACCTAGAAGAAGGCGATCTTTCTAAAGAAGAAATCATCGCTGGTTTACGTGCTCGTACATTAGCATCTGAAATTCAAGTTATGCTTTGTGGTTCTGCGTTCAAGAACAAAGGTGTTCAACGTATGTTGGATGCTGTAATTCAATTCTTGCCTTCTCCTACAGAAGTTAAAGCAATTGAAGGTATCCTTGACGACAAAGACGAAACTAAAGCGTCTCGTGAAGCATCTGACGAAGCTCCGTTCTCTGCGCTTGCGTTCAAAATCATGAACGATAAGTTCGTAGGTAACTTAACATTCGTACGTGTTTACTCTGGTGTTCTTAAACAAGGTGATCCGGTTTATAACCCAGTTAAATCTAAGCGTGAACGTATCGGTCGTATCGTGCAAATGCATGCGAACGAACGTCAAGATCTTGATGAAATCCGTGCAGGTGATATCGCAGCGTGTGTAGGTCTTAAAGACGTTACTACTGGTGATACATTATGTGATGAGAAAAACATCATTACACTTGAGCGTATGGAATTCCCAGAGCCAGTAATTTCATTGGCTGTTGAACCAAAAACTAAAGCTGACCAAGAAAAAATGTCTATCGCTTTAGGTCGTTTGGCTAAAGAAGATCCATCGTTCCGCGTTCGTACTGACGAAGAATCTGGTCAAACAATTATTGCTGGTATGGGTGAGCTTCACCTTGACATCATCGTTGACCGTATGAAGCGTGAATTCAGCGTTGAAGCGAACATTGGTAAACCAATGGTTGCTTACCGTGAAACCATCAAAAAGTCTGTTGAACAAGAAGGTAAATTTGTTCGTCAAACAGGTGGTAAAGGTAAATTCGGTCATGTATATGTTCGTTTAGAGCCTATGGATGTTGAAGAAGCTGGTAAAGAATACGAATTCGCTGAAGAAGTTGTCGGCGGTACTGTACCTAAAGAATTCTTTGGTGCGGTTGACAAAGGTATTCAAGAACGTATGAAGAATGGTGTATTGGCTGGTTACCCTGTTGTGGGTATCAAAGCGACATTATTCGACGGTTCTTACCACGATGTCGACTCTGATGAATTGTCGTTCAAAATGGCAGGTTCATACGCTTTCCGTGACGGTTTCATGAAAGCAGATCCTATCCTTCTTGAACCAATCATGAAAGTTGAAGTAGAAACTCCAGAAGACTACATGGGCGATATCATGGGTGACTTAAACCGTCGTCGTGGTATGGTTCAAGGTATGGACGATCTTCCTGGCGGAACTAAAGCTATTAAAGCTGAAGTACCACTTGCTGAGATGTTTGGTTACGCGACTCAAATGCGTTCTATGTCTCAAGGTCGTGCGACTTACTCTATGGAATTCGCTAAATACGCTGAAACTCCACGTAACGTTGCGGAAGGCATCATCGCTAAGTTCCAAGCTGGCGGTAAAAAAGGTGACGACGAGTAATCTTTCGATTACTATATTACCCAACTAAAATTTAGTTAAAAACCAAGTGCTCATGGGCGACCCTCATGAGCAGTTTATAAAGGAAGATCATCATGGCTAAAGCCAAGTTTGAACGTAATAAACCACACGTAAACGTGGGTACAATTGGTCACGTTGACCATGGTAAAACAACTTTAACTGCTGCGATTGCAACGATCTGTGCA
>NZ_JSZD01000012.1:0-240629 GCF_000788125.1 Acinetobacter sp. neg1
ACCACCTGATCCCTTCCCGAACTCAGAAGTGAAACCTCTTAGCGCTGATGGTAGTGTGGCACTTGCCATGTGAGAGTAAGTCATCGCCAGCTTTTAAATCTAAACACCCCCTCCGCTAACGCAGAGGGGGTGTTTTTTTGCGCGCGGAATTTTGTATATCCACTTATTTTGATTAGATTTGACTAAAAATACTTCATACTCTTCTTTTTCTTGCTTAAGATAACAATTTGAATAGAGCAGCTTTTTCCCTTACTTGCTCATGCTGAATTTACATATTAGGCGATAATATGAGACATTCTCTACGACAACCAATTAAAGAATTAGAACTTGCAGCAAAGTTATTGGATGCAGCAGCGGATGCATTCATTTTAAAAAATTACCGACTCGCTAATTTATTGATAGTTGAAGCAAATTTTCCTGAAATTACCGAATATGCGCAAAGTATAGTTGGAAAGCTGAGTTTTGATATCCATCGACAAACAAATTTACCAAAGCGACTTCCTATTTCAATGCGCGATCCAACTAGAATGCCATCTCAAGTAGAGCAAAATGTAATATTTTTAAGAGATGGATGGCGTTGCCGATTTTGCGGAATAAAAGTTATCTCGAGACAAGCAAGAACAATTTTCTCGAACGTATTTAAAATAGAGAAGCACTGGATAAGTATTAAATCTCAAAGAAACTCCGCATTGTACGCTTTAGCATCTTCATTAGATCACATAGATCCATATGGGCGTGGTGGAAAGAATGAGCAGTCTAACTTTGTTACGGCATGCTATTGCTGTCAATTTGGTCGAGGTGATTTTACTCTTGCGGAGATTGAGGTTTTAAACCCGTTAGACAGAATGCCAATAGTTGACGATTGGGATGGTCTTACAAGAGTATTATAATGGTCACCAAATACTCTCCTGTCTGAAGGATGATCTTGATAAGTCGTGGCGAGAGTGTAAGTATTATTTGAGAATGGAAATTTAATCGTAGATACACTACCAAATTTAAGTTTTAATTGTGGTTAGTACTAAAACGGGTCATTCATTATGAAACTCAACACTTTCTCTCCGCTCCCTGAAAATGATGACGAACTGCATTTGCCTGAACTGGTGTATTGGGCATCTTTAGGTGATGAGGAACAAGTCGAGCAGCTATTGGTAGAGGGAATAGATCCGAACCAGACCGATGATGAAGGTTATAGCGCGTTACAGGCGGCTGCCGAGAATGATCATTTAGCGGTAGTAAAGCTGTTAGTGAGTAAAGGTGCAAATGTGGCTTATAAGAGCGAATATACAGCGCTACAGCTTGCAGAAATGGCGGAGCATAGTGAAGTGATTGCCTACCTAAAAAGTCTTTAAAATACAGATAAAAATGATAGATAAAAAGAAGCCCCGTCATCCTGACGGGGCTTCTTCATATTCAGCTTATGTCGTTGATATCCTATTAACGACCACTTCCTGTGCGTCTTATTATTCTCAATGAGACTTCCTGTCTCTCTATGATTTGTATAATAGGCGAAAAGTTGAGTTAGGGATATTCGCCAATGGCTGCGATCTGTGTACGTTTTGGCGTACATGAATGAGGAAGAAGTCATTTTCCATAAAAAAACGGAATCATAAAATTCCGTTTTTTTATATATTTTAGGTCTTAGAAATGTACATCTAAGCCAATATAAGGACCTTTAAAGTTAAATTTAAGGTCATTTTTTTCATAGTCATCTAGCTTGATATCCAAAATACGGTAGCCTGCTTTCAGACCAACATCAACCAGTAGATTGTCGATAAAGTTGTATTGTAATTCTGCTTGAGCATCCGTGATTTTGGCATCATTAAAGTTGCTATATAAGAGTTCTGCTTTCGCGCTCAAGCCTGTAAATGGCAGTTTTACCCCCGCCGATCCATAGATCACAGGTACAGTTTTATCGATATCTGTTTTGCTGATGTTGAGAGTTTTGACATCACCATTTAAGTTCGTTGCCCCTAAACCGACATCAGCATTTACAATCGTATCTAAAATTTCATAGTATAAAATGAAATCGGTATGATCGATGTTGAGGTCGTAAACAGGTTGACCTGCAACTTTATTATCCGTTTCTGTTTTTAAATTTACATAACGGATTTTTGCATTGGGAATCAATGGAATTGGATGCTCAACAGCAAGGGATACTTGAGCTGAACCTTTACGTTTAAGATCCTGATCAGGCGCAGCGCTTTGGTCGGCCATATTGGCTTCGCCATTGTAGTTCCAGTAGCTGAGGTCGCCTTTAACACCAATAACATCGGCTTGCGCCAGACCGCAAATGCTCGCTCCTAAAGCAAGCATTGATATTTTTAATAATTTCATTGCATTATCCTAATTAATATCGAAAACAGTAATGAATTGTTGTGAATTCACCTATGAATGGGCGAATCATATAGTGATCTTGGTAAATATGCAGTAGTCTAATTTTAAATTTTTATAAAGGAATAAATAATAATGACGGATAAACAAAGTGTGGTGGATTATCCGCTTTATGTGGCTGGGAAAGCCGTTACAACAGGTCAATGGCTTGAAGTCCATGATAAGTATAATAATACTGTTTATGCACGAGTCGCATTGGCCGATGCTAAAGTGCTTGAAAAAGCAATATCGGCTTCGGTGAAGGCTGAAGCTGAGATGGCAGCCTTAAAACCGTTTCAAAAACAAAAAATCTTACTGCATTGTGTAAAGCGTTTTAATGAACTGCGGGATGAGCTGACCGAGATTCTGATTGCAGAAGGTGGCAAGCCACGTGGTGCAGCAAGTGCTGAAGTAGAACGTTTAATTAATACTTTTCAGTTGGCCGCAGATGCGGTGACGCAGCTCGATGATGGGCAATTAATCCCTTTGGCGGTCACACCCGCTGCCGCGCAGTTTCGTGGCATGGTGAAGCATGTACCGATTGGTGCGGTTTCTTTAATTAGTCCATTTAATTTTCCTCTCAATCTGGTGGCACATAAGATTGCACCTGCGATTGCAGCGGGTTGTCCTTTTGTGTTGAAGCCTGCCAGTTTTACCCCGATCAGTGCCTTAAAGATTGCGGCCGTCTTGGCTGAAACGGATTTGCCGAAAGGTTCTTGGTCGATATTGCCTTGTAATCGTGAGGCAGCAGATATTTTAGTCACCGATGATCGTTTTAAATTACTCAGCTTTACGGGTTCAGATCAGGTCGGTTGGGATATGAAGGCGCGGGCAGGTCGCAAGAAAGTCACGCTGGAACTCGGTGGTAATGCAGCAGTCCTGATTGATGCGGATACAAGTATTGATGATGCCTTGGTTGATCGCTTGATAAGTGCTGCTTATGGGCATGCAGGGCAGGTCTGTATCAGTGTGCAACGAATTTTAGTGCATGCAGATATTTATGCTGAGCTGAAAAAGAAACTCATCGCCAAACTGAAAAAAATTAAAGCCGATGATCCTGCTTTAAGTACCACATTGGTTGGCCCGATGATTAAAGAGGCGGAAGCATTACGCTTAAAAAAATGGATTGATAAGGCTGAGAAGAAAGGGGCGAAAGTCCTGCTTGGTGGTAGTTTACAAGGTGTTTTGTTTGAACCTGTGTTACTGGAAAATGTCGATGCCAAGCTGGAAATTTATAAAGATGAAGCTTTTGGCCCAGTGGCCATTTTAGAAAAATTTAAGGAATTTGAGCAGGGAATCGCGACCATTAATCAAAGCCGCTTTGGTTTGCAGGCAGGCATCTATACGCAAAATCTCAATAAAATGCTGTATGCATGGGATCATCTGGATGTGGGCGGTGTCATCATTAATGATGTCCCGACGTTCCGCGTCGATAATATGCCTTATGGGGGCGTAAAAGATTCTGGTTTAGGTCGCGAAGGCATCCATTCAGCTATCCGTGATATGCAAGAACAAAGACTTTTAGCAATTAAGCAATAGAGGAGGAAAAGCGTGGTGAGGATTTGGCTTGCCTGTTTTATGTACTTGATTTTTATAGATTGACTGCAAGGTCAAATTTACAGGCAGTTGAAAAATAATCAATTGTTCTGAAAAGCTGATATTTTCTTGCAGAATTTACAGTAAAAATAAATAAAAACAGGTATTGTTCGGCTATTAAAAGCAGAAAAACAATGCCCAATCTTTAAGGAAGATGGTTTGGTTTTTTGTTTGTTTGGTCTTGAAAATAAGAAGCTCACAAGGTTGAAGTTTCATCCAAACAAAACAAGATTTTTTATGGCATTTTCATGTCTGTTGGATAATAAAAAACTGAAAGCAGCATGGAAGGTCAGCAGGACAAATTTAGGTGTTTTATGGCAGATTCTCGTGAAAACTGGACATCACGATCTGGTTTTATTATTGCAGCTGTTGGTTCAGCTGTAGGTTTAGGTAATATCTGGCGGTTCCCGTATGTCGCTTATGAAAATGGCGGCGGAGCGTTTCTTATCCCTTATTTACTGGCGTTGATTACCGCTGGTTTACCACTTCTCTTTTTAGACTATGCCACAGGTCATCGTGCGCGTAACTCTCCACCAAAAGCGTATCGTGCGTTATTCAAAGGTGGCGAGACGCTAGGTTGGTGGCAAGTCTGTGTGTGTATCATCATCGGTTTGTACTATGCCAGCGTACTGACGTGGGCGGGGAGTTATGTGTACTTCTCGATTGGTCAGGCATGGGGCAGTGATCCTGAAAGTTTCTTCTTCAATACGTATTTGCAGACCTCGAAAGCGACAGGCTTTGATCTACAATTCGTGAGTCATTTGTTCTGGCCAATTGTTGGGATCTGGGCGCTCACTTTAATCATTTTATATGGCGGCGTTAAAAAAGGCGTTGAATTATCGAATAAGATTTTCATGCCATTACTCTTCGTTCTATTTACCATTTTGGTGATTCAGTCATTACGTTTACCGGGTGCGGCAGAGGGCTTAAATGCATTCTTTACCCCGAACTGGTCTGCGATGATGAATTATAAAGTGTGGTTAGCGGCTTATGGTCATACTTTCTTCTCGCTGTCAGTTGGCTTCGGGATCATGGTGACTTATGCCTCTTATCTCAAACCAAAAACCAACTTAACGGGTTCTGGCTTGATCGTTGGCTTTGCCAATGCATCAACTGAAATCTTGGCAGGTATTGGTATCTTTGCTGCGTTGGGCTTTATGGCGCATACTGCTGGTAAAGAAGTACACGATGTCGTAAGTGGTGGTATTGGTTTAGCGTTTATCGCTTTCCCGAAAATCATTTCAAGCTTAGGTGCTGGTGCTGACTTATTTGGCTTATTGTTCTTCTCATCACTCTTCGTTGCGGGTATTTCTTCAATGGTGAGTATTCTGGAAGTGCCAATTGCAGCAATGCAGGATAAGTTGAAATGGGGTCGTACTAAAGCCGTAACCATTATTGGTGGTGGTAGTGCGCTAGTTTCAGTCATCCTATTTTCAAGTGTGAATGCGATTAAACTGGTTGATATCGTGGATCACTTCATCAATAACATCGGTATTATTGGTGGTGCGTTGATTTCAATTATTAGTATTGCCTGGTTTAAACGTTCTGCCTTGCGTGAACTGCGTGATCACGTGAACCGTATTTCGACCATTCAATTAGGCAAAGGCTGGGATTTCACCTTAACCGTAATTACATCGTTGATCTTGTTAACGACTTTAAGCATGACCGTGTTTAATCTGGTGAAAAACGGTTACGATAGTTATAGCATGAGCTTACAAGGTATATTTGGATGGGGCTGCGTAATCTTCTGTGCTGTCGTTGCACTTGTACTCAGTAGAATCAAAGATCGCTAGGAGAGCCGATATGAATACTTCAGCAATTGTGATGATGATCATTTCAATGGTATTTTTATGGGGCGGATTGGCTTTATCGATTCTGCATCTGATGAAAAATCCAGAAGAACTTGATGATGTTCTGGAAGAAGTGAAAGATCATCATACGCTTTAAAAAACAGATTCAAAAAAAGCAGGCCTAAAGCCTGCTTTTTTTATTTTGCTTAAGCTAGTTTCTTAATTCGGCAATAATAGAAACCATCGCCTGATTGTGCAGAAGGAAGTAATTGACGACCATAGTGCTGTTCAATGCCCCAATCCGCTTCAATTTTGATTTCTTCGGCATTTGCATGTTCCGCAAAGAAAGCCGCCATTTGTTGCTCATTTTCAGCTTTTAGAATCGAGCAGGTGATATACAGCAAAGTACCGCCAACTTTGAGTTGTTGCCACATCTGCTGCAAAATCTGTTGCTGTAAGGCCACCGTTTGCGCGATATCGGTTGATTGTCTTAACAGACGAATATCGGGATGGCGACGAATCACACCTGTTGCAGAACAAGGCGCATCCAAGACGATACAATCGACGGGTTCTGGTGTCTGCCAAGTGGTCGCATCAGCGGTAATAATCTCGACATTGTTGTCATTTAAGGCAAGACGTTCTAAATTTTCAGAAACACGCAATAAACGTTTGGCATCATGATCAAGCGCAATCAGTTTTTGAGGAGTAAAGCGCTCAAGAATGTGCGCAGTTTTGCCACCTGGTGCAGCACAGGCATCGACAACAACTTTATTATCTAAGTTCGGTAAAAGCGTCGCGCACAATTGGGCATGTTCATCCTGAACCGAAAAACCACCTTCTTCAAAACCTGGTAAATGGGTAATATTGCCCGTTTGCTCGAGAACAATACCAACATCTGAAAGCGTGCAAGGACGAGCATCAATCTGCTCTTCGTCCAAAATCTCTAAATATTCGTTACGACTGACTTGGCGTTCGTTGATGCGCAGGGTCAGTGGTGCGACTTGTTTTAAGGCTTGGCATAGAGACTCTGCTTGCTCAGGCCAATCTTTTTTAAGTCGCTTGAATAACCAGCTTGGTAAACCATGCGTATTATTCAATGCTGTTTCAAATTCAGTTGTTTCACGTGAAACACGACGCAGAATCGCATTGACCAAACCACTCATTGGCTCAAAACCGAGTTGCTTAGAAGCATTCACCGTTTCTGAAATCGCCGCATGTACAGGAATACGTGTACATAAAATTTGATATAAACCAAGATATAAACAACTTTCTAGCGCTTCATTGTCTAACGGTTTTGTCAGCAATGGCAGGGTAATTGCTTTTAAAGAAAACCATTGGCGTAAACAGCCTAAAGTAAGTTCGTGATATAAACCACGGTCACGTTCAGAAACGATATTGATATGTTGATTCAGAACAGAAGACAAAGATTGCCCATTTTGAACGGCCAAAAGTGTTTTGACCACTTGTGCACGTAGATTTAAATTTTTTGTAGATGATTGGCTCATGGGAGAATTTGTCCAATATGCAATTTTTGAGTTTGGGCAATTTGTACAGGATTTAGGGCTTTAGCACCTGGCCATTGCAGACTGGTGAGGCACACCGCGGTATTGTCGCCGCAGGCAACGTGAACGCCTTGTTTATCAATCGCAAGGATCTCACCGCTTTGTGCATCAGTTTTTTGATGTTGAGAAAGCATGGAACCCCAGACACGTAAGGCACTGCTTTCATCCAGTTGAATAAACGCCACAGGCCACGGATTGAAGGCACGGATATTACGGTCGATTTGTACCGCATTCTGGCTCCAGTCAATACGTGCTTCTGCTTTCACCAGTTTGTGTGCATAGACCGTCAGCGCTTCATCTTGTACTTCACGTTTTTCAATGAATTCCTGTAAGCTTTGTTCGGATTCAAGCACGGTACAAATCGCTTCGGCGCCTTGATCTGCCAGTTTATCGTGTAAGCTGGCAGAAGTATCTTCGGCTGTGATTGGACAATAGGTTTTATACATCATGTCGCCCGTATCCAGACCAGCAGCCATTTGCATGATGGTGATGCCTGTTTCAGCATCGCCTGTCGCAATGGCACGTTGGATCGGTGCAGCACCACGCCAGCGTGGCAGTAATGAACCGTGAATATTTAAACAGCCATATTTCGGGGTATCCAAAACTGCTTGTGGCAAGATCAGGCCATAAGCGGCCACGACCATGACATCTGCGCCAAGGGCTGCAAGTTCTTGTCGAGCTGCCAAGCCTTCTTCTGTCGATGCTTTAAAATTCAAAGGCTGATAAACCGGTAAACCGTGTTCAAGTGCTAACTGTTTAACAGGAGAGGGGGTGAGTTTTTGCCCACGGCCTGCTTTACGGTCAGGCTGGGTATAAACCGCAATGATCTGGTGTGATGTTTTTAATAATGCCGCCAATGCGGTTGCCGCAAATTCAGGCGTACCAGCAAAAATGATTTTCACAAAGACAATCCAACTAAAACTTGCTTCAAATTATAAGCGAAAAAGTGATGAGTCCCTAATTAGGTGGATTAATTGCTTTTGTACAAAAAAAGATAGGCCTGTTGGTCATCTGTTAAACGATAACTTGTAGTATGATGCAGAGAGCTCAGTATCATTTCGCCAGAGCGAATGTCCTATTCGTCTCGAGCACAAACTTGTTGGGAATACAAAATGCCTGATTATCGTTCAAAAACATCAACACATGGAAGAAATATGGCGGGCGCGCGTGGTTTATGGCGTGCGACCGGTATGAAAGATGAAGATTTTGGCAAGCCAATTATTGCGGTGGTCAACTCATTTACCCAGTTTGTTCCAGGTCACGTGCATCTCAAAGATTTAGGTCAACTTGTTGCGAGAGAAATTGAAGCGTCTGGTGGTGTGGCAAAAGAATTTAATACCATTGCGGTCGATGACGGTATTGCAATGGGTCATGACGGGATGCTGTATTCACTGCCATCACGTGATTTGATTGCCGATTCGGTTGAATACATGGTCAATGCACACTGCGCCGATGCGATGGTGTGTATTTCGAACTGTGACAAGATCACACCGGGAATGTTGATGGCAGCAATGCGCCTGAATATCCCTGTGGTGTTCGTGTCTGGCGGGCCAATGGAAGCGGGTAAAGTGAAATTCCGTGGCGATGAAAAGGCCATTGATCTGGTTGATGCTATGGTGGTTGCAGCCGATGAAAGCTATACCGATGAAGAAGTTCAGGCTTTTGAACGTTCAGCATGTCCAACCTGTGGTTCATGTTCTGGTATGTTCACCGCGAATTCAATGAACTGTTTAACTGAAGCATTGGGCCTATCTTTACCGGGTAATGGTTCAATCGTGGCAACGCATGCCAACCGTGAGAAGCTATTCTTGAAAGCTGGTCGTTTAGTGGTTGAACTGGCAAAACGTTATTATGAACAAAATGATGACAGCATTTTGCCACGTTCAATTGCAACCAAGGCGGCATTTGAAAATGCGATGACGCTTGATATTGCAATGGGCGGTTCAACCAATACCGTATTGCATTTACTTGCAGCGGCGCACGAAGCCGAAGTTGATTTCACCATGGATGATATCGACCGTTTGTCTCGTCAGGTTCCAGTATTGTCAAAAGTTGCACCAGCAAAACAAGACGTACATATGGAAGATGTACACCGTGCGGGCGGGATCATGGCGATTTTGGGTGAGCTGGATCGTGCCAACTTGCTGAATACGTCATGCCCAACTGTACATGAACCAACGTTAAAACATGCTTTGGACAAGTGGGATATTATCCGTACCGAAGATGCTGATGTTTACGAATTCTATCGTTCATCACCGGGCGGTATTCCAACGCAGGTCGCGTTCTCGCAAAACCGTTATTATTCAACTCTAGATGGTGACCGTGAGAAAGGCGTAATTCGTAATGCTGAACATGCTTTCTCTAAAGATGGTGGTCTGGCTGTGCTTTACGGCAATATCGCATTAGATGGCTGTATCGTAAAAACCGCAGGTGTGGATGAATCAATTCTGAAATTCACGGGTACAGCACGCGTTTTTGAAAGTCAGGATGCGGCAGTAGAAGCGATTCTGGATCATAAAATCGTGGCAGGCGATATCGTAGTCATTCGCTACGAAGGCCCACGTGGTGGACCGGGTATGCAGGAAATGTTGTACCCAACCAGTTACCTGAAATCGAAAGGTTTGGGTAAAGACTGTGCCTTGATTACCGATGGTCGTTTCTCTGGCGGTTCTTCAGGCCTGTCGATTGGTCACGTTTCTCCAGAAGCGGCTGAGGGTGGTGCAATTGGTTTGGTTGAAGATGGCGATACCATTCAGATTGATATTCCAAACCGTACCATTCACTTGGATATCGATGATGCGACTATGGCGCATCGCCGTACAGTTCAGGACGCGAAAGGCTGGCATCCTGCGGAAGAACGTAAACGTAAAGTGTCTAAGTCATTGAAGATTTACGCAATGCATTCGACCAGCGCAGCCAAAGGCGCAGTACGAGTTTTGTAATCCCTTTGAGTCCCTCTTTCAATTAAGGGGGACTTTTGTCTCATTTTATAAGATACTGAACATACTTATTGGCTCACCTGTTCTGACTCAGGTTTGAGCAAACTTACCCATATCTCAATTTATGACCATTAGAGGCTATCGACATGTCTTTGTTACGTCGTTGGTTTGATCCCATACGATCGAGTTGGTTCTACCAGAAACCTTCTCGTCAAGCGGAATTACCTACGGAACAGGGTTTAAGTATTTACCTACGTCTAGACGATGTTTATAGCTATCTTGCGGTGCAAGAGCTTGATCAGCTCAATGAAATCCTGAGTGATGAACTCAAACCCTTAAAAGTCATTATTTCGAGGCAAGATGCAGAGCCTCCGAATGGCATGTCCAAGCAAGACTGGCAAAGCTACTGTTTAAATGATGCGAAGATCCTTGCCAAGCAGCATCGCTTTGGTTTCGATGAAACCCCTGAAATACCGAGTGCAGAAGCATTACAACAAGCAGAAACAATTCTAAGAAATACCCCCCTCAGAGAACAAAACTTCTTACATTTGCTTGAAGATGTCTTCCACATGTTGTGGCAGCAGCAATATGGTAAATTGCGTACCTTATATGCAATGGCCTCCCAGCATCAAAAACCACAAAATTATCCCGAGCGTATTTTCAAAGATGTACCTGTGATCGCCAGTTATTTTGAATTTGGTGAACGTAAATATCAGGCGGTTGATGACTTACTTCGTCTGACACGCCGTTTAAAACAACAGAAATTACTGACTGGCAATCCGATTTTCCTGATCAACCATATCGAGTGGCGCGAGCATTTAATTAACGATGGTGAGGCTTTGGCAGAAGTGCAGGCCTTGCATCCGGAACTGGATCTGTATATCGCGCTTGAAGACCCGATGAGCTGGTTATTATTGGCTTATATCAAGGAAGAACTGGCCAATTATTATAATATCCAGTTGAAGGTTTATCCGCTCAGTTATCACGGTCGAGACTGGTTTGACTGGAGTCTGGCAACCCGTGTCTCGAAACGGACACAGGTCGCATTTACCCCATTCTGCCGACCAACCAGAGAAGCCACTTATGAAATGGCACGACTGTTTTATAGTGTGCCAGAAGAGCAGCAAGTCGACGGTATCCATGAGATTCTGGAATCGGTCTGGACACAAGGCAAAGACCTGTCATTTAAAGCCCATTTTCAACGAATGCAGAGACGGTTGGGCATTGAACAGGTGACCGAACAGGATATCGACGCACAGTTAAAACAAAATGATGAATTGTGCCAGCAGAAGCATCAGCCTGATTTCCCTGTATTGGAGTTAAGGATTGATGGACACAGCTATGTCTTCAATAGTCTGTATCGAGTCTGGATGATTGAAAGTATTCTCAGTAATGTGCTGGAAGAAAAATATAAAATGGCCTCAACTTTTGATTGAGGCTTGCTCCCAAAAATAAGAATAGGGCAAGCGACGGTTTTTTCCGTAGCATAGCTTCGATGCAAAATCGGAGTTAAAGCGTGACTTTTCTAGCCATCATTATCGTAGTATTTGCCTTTGCCGGTATGATTAAAGGCATGATCGGACTGGGCCTTCCTGCGGTCTCCATGGGGCTACTGACCATCGCAATGAGTCCGTTTCAGGCTGCCTCTTTATTGATTGTGCCTTCAATAGTCACTAATATCTGGCAACTGTTTGCCGAAGGTCGGGTGTGGCTGTTTATCCGCCGCTTCTGGACTTTACTGGTTGGAATCGTGGTGGGTTCGATCTGGAGCTTTTTACCGACTTTAAGCGAGAGTCATGGGCACAGCAGTGAGATTTTATTGGGCTGTATGTTGGCTTTATATGGACTGTATGGCCTCTGTGTGAAAAGACTACCTCATTTGGCTAAATATGAGCGCTGGTTGTCGCCTATTGTTGGCTATATTGGCGGTGCAGTGACCGTTGCAACAGGGGTGGTCATTATTCCAGTGGTGCCGTATTTGCAGTCCTTACATTTGAAACGGGATGAACTGGTACAGGCGCTAGGTTTGACCTTTACCGTTTCCACCTTCTGTTTGGCTTTTTTCCTGCATCACAATCCGATGGCTGGTATCACGCTGGATTATCGACTGTCTGCGGTGGCTTTAGTTGCTGCCTTATTTGGGATGTGGCTGGGTAAAAAAATCCGTTATCAACTCAATGAGCAACGTTTTCGCCGTTTATTTTTTATGGGCTTAATGGCATTAGGGCTATATATGATTGCGCATTAACCGCATTCAGCAAGAGGGGCGATTTTGCATCAAAAATTCAGCAAAATATTGATAGCCTTGTGGCAGCTGAGAGAAATCCTGTGCTGCTAACAGCAATTTACGGTTCGCCCACGCACCCAGTAATTGTACCGCATGAAAATCATACTCTGGCTGCAAACGCTGTGCTGCGCGCGCGGGCATAATCGCAATCCCCACGCCTTTGGCGACGACCTCTGCAATGGCAGAAAAATTGGGTAAACGTAAGCGATACTGGATATTGAAGCCCAATAGCTTGGCTTGAGTTTCAATCGATTGTTGCAAAGAATGATGGGGCATTAGACCAATAAAACCATAATTTAAGGCATCGACCAGATTCAGTTGCGTTTGCTGGGTCAAGGTATGATGAGCTGGGCAGATCAGCACCAATGGATCACTGGCAAATTCCTGCGTTTGCAAATGACGCGTATCAAAAAAGCTGGAGACCAGTCCTAAACGCGCCACGCCTTGAGTCAATGCTTCAACAATTTCAGAACTTTCTGCTTCGTGTAAGTCGAGATTGATCTCGGGATGTAGCATCAGATATTGCGGTAATAGGGGCGGTAAATATTCACTTTGTGCAGACGAATTACACCATAAAGTCAGTGCTTCAGGTGTAGTGGGTCGAAAGCGCTGCATGTCGTGTTCAAGTAGATCTTTTTGCTGCATGAGACGTCGGGCATGCTCAGCCAAGGCATGTCCCGCGGTGGTCAGCTCAACGCCCGTTGTTTGTCGAATAAATAAAGGCGTTGCAAAATATTGTTCGAGTTTTTTAATCCGCTCGCTGGCAGCTTGCAGGGAAATGGCAGAAAGCTCGGCGCCTTTGGTCAGGCTGCCTGTTGCCACAATATGAAGAACCAGTTGTAAATCAAAGAAATCGAAACGCATGAGCGGAACGTATTGAAATATAAAAGGCCATCATACTAAAACTGAGCGAGATAAAGATAGGCTAAAAGTGCAAGATGAAAAAAAGGCAGCTTGGAGGCTGCCTTCAATATTTTAGTTTTTATCTTTTAAATTAAACAGCAGGTTCAGGAAAATCGCTGCAAAAGTTGCAGTCCCGATACCCCCGAGATTGAAGTTACCAAACAATAATTCAAAGTTACCTGCACCTAAAATAATGGTCACTGAAGCCACGATCAGGTTTTTATTGTTTGAGAAGTCGACTTTATTCTCGATCCAGATTTTTGCACCTGCGATGGTGATTAAACCAAAGACAACAATCGATGCACCTGTGAGTACCGCATTTGGAATAGTACTGATGACTGCACCAAACTTAGGTGAAAGCCCTAGAATAATTGCAAATACACCTGCAATCACAAAGACCAGTGTTGAATAAACGCGAGTAACCGCCATCACCCCGATATTCTCGCCATAGGTGGTCATACCCGGCGCACCCACGCCACCTGATAACGTGGTTGCAACACCATCGGCAACAAAGGCTTTACCCAGTTGTGGGGTGAGGTTTTCGCCAGTCATTGCTCCGACGGCCTTGATATGGCCCAAGTTTTCTGCCACTAAAATCAGTGCCACAGGTGCAATGATCAGAATGGCATTCAAATCAAAAGTAGGATGTGAGAAGCTTGGGACACCAAACCATGGCGCCGCTGAGATTTGGGAGAAATCAATCGGCTTGCCATAACCCAGACCATTGCTGGCGATGGCATAAATTGCATAGGCAATTAAAAGGCCAATCAATAGCAATAAACGTTGTAATAGCCCTTTGGTAAAGACCGCAATGATCCCCATACTCAGTACGGTGGTTAATGCCATCCACATTTCAAAAGGCTGACCTGCAACCCCTTTGATGGTCACGGGCGCAAGGTTAAGACCAATGATCATCACGATCGCACCTGTGACCACAGGTGGCATTAGTTTTTCGATCCAGCGAGTTCCTGTCAGCATCACCGCAAAACCGATCAGGGCATATACGATACCGCAGACCACAATCCCGCCTAATGCGACTGATAAGTTTGGATTAGCACCTGAACCCGTAATATGACCAGTTGCTGCTGCCACCACACCAATAAAAGCAAAACTTGAGCCTAAATAACTCGGAACTCGTCCACCTGTCATAAAGAAAAACAGAATGGTACAGATCCCTGACATTAAAATGGCAAGGTTCGGGCTAAAACCCATCAATAACGGTGCAAGTACGGTTGAGCCGAACATTGCAAATGCGTGTTGAACCCCCAGTACCGCGCTTTGTAAGGGCGGTAAATATTCATTTGTCGCAACAGGGCGATGATCGACCGTCCCCTGATACGGCTGCCATTTTGGAAACCAACTGGACATAAATTAGACTCATTATTTGATATCAGCGCGTATGATACCCTGTCTTAAAACGAGCTTTCACCTATAAGTCATTGAGAATATTGCCAGATCAGGCGTGAGGACTTTGTATTTTTACCTTTTGGTAAAATTTGTTTCAAAATAAGCTAGTGGAATTATTATTTATTTTGCTTAGACATTTTAAAAAATTAACTCTTTTATTTTCAAAATAATTTTAAAAACTTTTTCAAATTTTTTTATGAAAATGGCATATTTTGCCAATTCTGCCATCAACAGCGGTCTTTTGTGTTGATGGCAATTTTGGAAATAATGTTTAGCCCGTATTACGCAAGCCTGCCGCAATACCTGCAATGCTGACCATCAAGGCATGATCCACTGGACTGTGTTCAGTTTGATGCTCGGCCAGATAGAGGCGTCGACGTTTCATCAATTCAGCCTGTAATAAATGCAGAGGCAACAAATACGGTTTACGCACCTGCATCGATTGATCCAGCACTTCATTATTGCTCAGAAGTTTAGATTCACCTTTCAGGCGAAGTAGGGTATCGACCGCATTTTGCAGGCGTTGACGTAACTCGACACCAAGAACCTTTAAGTCCTGATCTTGAGTCAGATGAGATTCATAATACAGCGCAATATCTGCATCGGACTTGGACAGCACCATTTCCAGCATATCAATCAATGTCTGAAAATAAGGCCATTGTTCAAGCATCTCATCCAGCGTGTTTTTATGTTGCCCGTGAACTTGATTGATCGCGGTGCCAGTACCGAGCCATGCTGGTAGCATCAGGCGAATCTGTGTCCATGCAAATACCCACGGAATGGCACGTAAGGACTCGATCCCACCACTGACTTTACGTTTGGCTGGTCGTGATCCGAGCGGCAACATCTGTAATTCCAGCTCAGGGGTAACGGTACGTAGATAACTCACAAAATTTGGATTTTCACGCACGGTTTGGCGATAAACCTGCACCGATAAATCCGTCATCTGATTCATCAGGTCACGCCATTGTTGTTTCGGCTCAGGTGGCGGGAGTAAGGTCGCTTCCAAAGTCGCTGCGGTGTAGATTTCCAGATTTTGCAGGGCAATGCCTTCCAGACCGAATTTAAAGCGAATCATCTCGCCTTGCTCCGTGACACGAATCGCGCCAGAAATCGAACCCGGTGGTTGAGAGAACAAAGCTTGCTGGGTAGGTGCACCACCACGGCTGATTGAACCACCACGACCGTGGAATAAGGTCAATTGTACGCCATGCTGTTTGGCAATCGCCGTCAGTTCTTCCTGAGCACGATATTGCGCCCAGTTGGCTGACATAAAGCCTGCATCTTTGGCGGAGTCGGAGTAGCCAATCATGACTTCATGTTTGCCTTGAATATGCTGTTTATACCAATGCATATTGAACAGGGTATTCATGGTTTTGGCGGCGCCATCGAGATCCTTCAAGGTCTCGAATAAAGGCACCACACGTAGAGGCTGCTGGATGCCCGCTTCTTTTTGAAGTAACAACACTGCCAGCACATCACTTGGATATTCTGCCATCGAAATAATATAGGCGCCCAGACTTTCAGGTGGCTGTTCTGCCAAGGTGCGCATGGTGGCAAACACTTCGAGTACATCGGAATGCTGAATCAGGCTACCTTCAGGCTCATTAAAAAATTTCGGCAGTAATGGGCGCTTGCTTTGCAGTTCCTGTATCAGGAAGTTTTGGCGTGCCTGTTCGGTCCATGACTCAAAATTGCCTAGACCCAAATATTCAGTAATGGCGGAAATCGCTTGGCGATGACGTCCCGATTCTTGACGGATATCGAGTTTTAGCAGTTCAATTCCGAAGCAATTCACCCGATAAATAAAGTCGAGTAATTGTCCGTTGGCAATCTCAGCCATATTACAGTCGATCAATGAGCGATAGCACAGTAATAGCGGTGCGAGTAATTCATCTTTGGTTCTGATGATATTGCTGTCATCTGCTGCTTCAGTGCCTTGCAGACGATGGGCCAACCATGTACGTGTCGCTTTTAAACGTTCGCGGGTTTCGCGTAAATATTCACGATACGGTTCTGGATGTTCATAACCCAAAGCTTGCGTCAGTTCGTCGGAACAGCTTTGAATCGACAATTCCCAACGCAGATTTTCAATATCACGCAGATAGAGATCTGCTGCTTGCCAGCGTGACAACCACAAGACTTCTTGCGTAACTTGATGAGTCACATTCGGGTTGCCATCACGGTCTCCACCCATCCACGAAGCAAAGCGAATCGGTGCAACATTGAGTGGCAGACTTTGTTCACAATGTTGTTGAGACAATTCATTCAGTTCGCGAACAAATTTAGGTACGGCATTCCAGAGCGACTGCTCAATCGTCGCAAAGCCCCATTTCGCTTCATCCACAGGGGTTGGGCGATGTTGACGGATTTCATCGGTCTGCCACGCTGAACTGATCAGTTGCTTGAGCGTTGCAATGGTTTGTTGGCGTTCTTTCGGGGTCAGCTTTTGCTGATCTAATTGTGAAAGACAATCGGTAATGTCGTCATATTTTTGAATTAAGGTACGACGGCTGACTTCGGTCGGGTGGGCTGTCAGCACCAGTTCAATTTTTAAATCACAGATTTGCTGAAACAGTTGTTGTGCATTGATCTGCTGACTTTTGAATTTTTCAAACAAATGCGGGAGTGGATTAGGACTTGGCGCCTGCTCATCAAACTCGGCCTGACGACGGCTTCGTACCACATGGTACTGTTCGGCAATATTGGCAAAGTTAAGAAAATGTGAGAAAGCGCGGGTCAGTGGTAAAATCTCTTCATCTTTTAAACCGAGGAAAAGTTGTTCTAGCTGTTTTTCTGCTTCGATCTGGCCGTCACGTGCGCCTTTGGCTAATGCCCGAATTTGCTCAATCTGATTAAACAAATCTTGCCCAGCATGTTGCTTTAAGGTCTCTCCCAGTAAGTTGCCCAGTAAGCGGACATCTTCACGTAGTGGAGCAGTGATTTGCTGAATCATTCTAATTCTCCTGTTGTTCTCATTCGACTATAGCGCGATTGAAAGACAATCCAAGAGCAGAACGTAAAAAAATGTGAAATTTATCTAAACTTTAGTCTGATATTTAAGCAAAAAAATCTCGATTGCATGCTGAATCATCTGATCGATTTCATCCGCTGTTGGAACAGGCGCTAAATCCAGTAACACTTGCTGGTGACGAATTCCTAGCAGCAAGGAAATAATCAGTTCAGTTTGCTTGATCGGTTCATCTGCCTGAATAAATTTAAACGCGATGGCTTGCTCAAAAAAATCACACCAGACATGACACATGCGGGTATGTGAGGCATCAAAAAACTGTCGGGTTAAGGGGCTCTGTTCCGCCGCCAGTTCAAATAGGACACAATCCAGTTTCAGAGCTTCAGGAAGATAAATAATATTTAAAGCCCGCTGGCACATGAGAAGCAAGGCCTGTTTAAAATCAGAGTCCGCCGTCAGTTCAAACTGTTTGGCTCGAATCGATTCTTCGCAGCTTTCTTGAATCGCGCACATGAACAGATTGTTCTTGTCCTGAAAGTGATTGTACACCGTAAGTTTGGTGACACCTGCTTCTTTGGCAATCTGGTTCATATTGGTGGCGTGGTAACCCATTTTTAAAAAAATAGATTTTGCGGCCTGTAAAATTTTGGCTCTTTTCTCTAAATCTTTAGGGCGACCACTATGGATTTGCACGTTATCTTTCTCTTTTAATCAATTTAAAAATCAGATGGGTAGATTTATTTTTTAATTAATGTACCTATGAGTATATTAATTAAAAAATAAACAATCTATGATAATGCTCATATCACGCCTTAAAAATCAATTTGAATAAGAGCGCAAACAGATGAAGCAGATCAATCGTATCATATTGGGGTTCGTCATTGTCAGTAGTGTCGTCCTCAGCGCCTGCCAGAAAGAGGTGCCCAAGACTGAGGAAATTCCTTATGTCATGGTGGCTCAGCCGAGTGGCAACCATGTTGAGCAAAAAAGCTATGCAGGGGATGTGCAGGCGAAACAGCAAACTGCTTTGGCCTTCCGTGTCGGGGGACAGATCACCGAACGTTATGTCGATGTCGGGGATCGGGTCAAAGTTGGACAGGTGCTGGCGAAGCTGGATGTAAAAGATGCGCAATTGCAAATGAATGCGGCCAAGGCACAGTTACAAAGTGCACAGGCTGCTGCAAAAATTGCCGCAGAAGAATATCAGCGTTATCAGCAGCTATTACCTGTCAATGCGGTCAGCCGTTCGCAATTTGATGCCGTCAAAAATCAGTATGAATCTGCACAGGCAAGCTTACAGCAAGCCCGTTCTAACTATGAAGTATCGTCCAATCAAACGGGTTATAACCAGCTTATCTCGAATAAGAACGGGGTGATTACCCAGCGTCAGATCGAGATTGGACAGGTGATTGCGGCAGGGCAGGCTGCTTACCAGCTAGCCATTGATGGTGAACGCGAAGTGGTGTTTGGTGTGCCTGAACAGGCGGTCAGCACCATTAAAGTAGGACAGCCAGCATGGGTCACCTTGTGGTCGCAACCTGAAGCACGTTTTGCTGCCAGAGTGCGTGAGGTTTCTCCAGCAGCGGATCAGTCTCGAACCTTTACCGTGAAAGTTTCTTTGCTGGAAGGGCAGTCCAGTATTCAACTTGGACAAAGTGCGCGAGTATTCTTCGTGGCACAAGACAATAATGTATTGAGTGTGCCTTTATCCAGTGTTACTGCCAATGATCAGCAAGCCTACGTCTGGGTGGTGAATGCCAATCAAACCATTCGTAAAGTGCCTGTGACTTTAGGGACTTATGGTCGTGACAGTGTACCCGTCCTTTCAGGCTTAAAAGCGACCGACTGGGTTGTGGTAGGTGGCGTGCATTTGTTACGGGACCAGCAAAAAATTCATCCCGTTGATCGTGATAACCGCGACATTCGTGTCAAAACGGGAGGTTAAACATGAAATTTAACCTCTCAGAATGGGCACTCAAAAATAAGGGCATTATCCTTTATTTTATGCTGCTGCTCGGCATCGTTGGGATAATGTCCTATTCCAAACTTTCGCAAAGTGAAGATCCGCCATTTACCTTCAAAGTGATGGTGGTGCAGACCTATTGGCCGGGGGCAACCGCAAAAGAAGTCTCAACGCTGGTGACAGATCGAATTGAAAAGGAGTTGATGACCACAGGGCAGTATGACCGCATCATGGCCTATTCACGTCCAGGTGAGTCCTTGGTGACTTTTGTGGCTAAAGACAGTTTACCGTCCAGTGCCATTCCAGACGTCTGGTATAACGTGCGCAAAAAGGTCAATGATATTCGGACCCAATTGCCAAGCGGTGTACAAGGGCCTTTCTTTAATGATGAATTTGGAGATACCTTCGGCAACATCTATGTACTGACGGGCAAAGACTTTGACTATGCGGTAATGAAAGAATATGCCGATCGTTTGCAACTGCAATTGCAACGGGTCAAAGATGTCAGCAAGGTTAATCTGGTGGGACTACAAGACCAGAAAATCTGGATTGAATTGTCCAATACCAAGGCAGTGCAATTAGGTGTGCCTGTCACCGCGATACAGGAAGCCATTCAGAAGCAAAACGATATGGCGGGTGCGGGTTTCTTTGAAACAGGGACTGACCGTATTCAAATTCGGGTCAGTGGACATTTACATAGTGTCGATGACCTGAAAAAAATGCCGTTACTGGTCGGTGACAGAACCATTCAACTGGGTGATGTTGCCGAGGTCTATCGCGGTTTTAGCGAACCTGCGCAGCCACGCATGCGTTTTATGGGTGAGAACGGGATCGGGATTGCGGTCTCGATGCGTAAAGGTGGTGACATCATTGCGCTAGGTAAAAATCTTGAAACCGAATTTAACCGTCTGCAAAAAAGCTTACCTTTGGGCATGAAACTGCAAAAAGTGTCTGACCAGCCTGTGGCGGTACAACGCAGTATTCAGGAGTTCTTAAAAGTTCTCGCGGAAGCGGTGATTATCGTTTTATTGGTGAGTTTCTTCTCACTGGGTTTCCGTACGGGCTTGGTGGTGGCACTTTCTATTCCACTGGTTTTAGCCATGACCTTTGCAGGCATGAACCTGTTCGATGTGGGACTACATAAGATTTCATTGGGTGCATTAATTCTGGCGCTCGGGTTGCTGGTCGATGACGCCATTATTGCGGTTGAAATGATGGCGATTAAGATGGAGCAGGGCTACAGTCGACTCAAAGCAGCAGGTTTTGCATGGCAAACCACGGCCTTCCCGATGTTGACTGGTACCCTGATTACCGCAGCAGGTTTCTTGCCGATTGCAACTGCCCAATCTGGAACAGGGGAATATACCCGTTCTATTTTTCAGGTGGTGACCATTGCCTTAATCGTGTCATGGATTGCCGCAGTATTATTTGTCCCTTATCTGGGGGAAAAATTACTGCCTGATTTTACCAAACAGAAGCAGCAAGCTGCTTGGTATGTTCGATTATGGGCAAGATTGCGTAAGCAACCTGCGCCTATCGTGGAGGCGCATGGGCAACACCATGATCCTTACCAATCCAAGTTTTATCAGTCTTTCCGCCGTGTGGTCGAAATCTGTATCACCTATCGTAAAACCGTCATTGCTGTCACAGTCGGGATTTTTGTGTTGTCGGTGGCGATGTTTAAGCTGGTGCCGCAACAGTTCTTTCCGCCATCCAATCGTGCTGAAATTCTGGTGGATTTAAAACTGGAAGAAGGTGCATCTTTGACTGCGACGGAACAGGCCGTGCATAAGGTAGAACAATTCCTGTCGAAACAAAAAGGCATTGATAATTATGTGGCTTATGTCGGGACGGGTTCACCACGGTTCTACTTGCCTTTGGATCAGCAATTGCCGCAAGCCAGCTTTGCCCAGTTTGTGGTGTTGGCTTCGTCTTTAGATGATCGAGATGAAATCCGTCGTTCTCTAGACACACAAATCAAGCAGCTATTACCTCAAGTGCGTACTCGGGTGTCGTTACTGGAAAATGGCCCACCTGTGGGTTATCCATTGCAATATCGTGTTTCGGGTGAAGATCTCGGCACAGTACGTCAATGGGCACAGAAAGTGGCAAAAGTCCTGAGTGAAGATCCAAACACTACCAATGTGCATCTGGATTGGGGCGAGCCAAGCAAAATCATTGCGATTGAAATTGATCAGGATCGTGCCCGTCAAATGGGCGTGTCTAGTGTTGATCTGGCGAACTTCCTGAATGCCTCGGTCACTGGGTCGGTGATGAATCAATATCGTGAAAAACGTGAATTGATCGAAATCCGCTTACGTGGTGATAAATCTGAACGGGTTGAAGTGGCTTCTTTGGCGAGCTTGGCGGTACCGACCAGCAAAGGCACCACTGTGCCGTTAGCGCAAATTGCAAAAATTGAATCCCGTTTTGAAGAGGGTTTAATCTGGCATCGTAATCGCCTGCCAACCATTACCGTCCGTGCGGATATTCGTACCCACTTGCAACCTGCGACTGTGGTGCAACAGTTGGCAGAGCAGATGCAGACCTTACGTGCAGACCTGCCAAGTGGTTATTTACTGGAAGTGGGCGGTACCGTTGAGGAGTCCGCGAAGGGACAAAACTCAGTTAATGCAGGTATGCCATTGTTCTTGGCTGTGGTGATGACTTTATTAATGATCCAGCTGCGTAGTATGTCGCGGGCAACCATCGTGTTGCTGACAGCACCATTGGGCTTGATCGGGGTGGTGGCATTCCTGCTGCTATTTAATAAACCTTTCGGTTTCGTGGCAATGCTCGGTACGATCGCACTGTCAGGCATGATTATGCGTAACTCGCTCATTTTGATTGATCAGATCGAGCAGGATATACAGGCGGGACATGTTCCGTGGGATGCAGTCATTGATGCAACCATGCGCCGTTTCCGCCCCATTGTCCTGACCGCACTGGCTGCCGTACTGGCGATGATCCCGTTATCACGCAGTATTTTCTTTGGTCCGATGGCCGTTGCGATTATGGGCGGATTGATTGTTGCGACCTTATTAACCCTGTTTTTCCTGCCTGCACTTTATGCAGCATGGTTTAAGGTCAAAAAAACAACATAACTATCGTAATTATTTTGTGAATAAAGGTGCGAAATATTGAAAATTTCAATATAGTAGCACCTATATTTTAAGACCAAAAAATAATTGAATTTCATTGCATGACAAATTTTGCACAATGCTGTGAATGAGGTGATATAGAGCATGGGGCAAGACAATATTGAGCAGCATCGCCGCTATGTGGCGATTTCTTACGTGTTCATGTTTCTTGCATTATTTACAATCGTGTTTGCAGCGTTTGCGTACCTGTTAGCACGAAAAGTTGCGATTGTGGATAATGCTGAAGTATGGATACATGCGCATGCACTGTGGATTATGCGTAATGTGCTGTTATTTATCTTGATGGCCTTTTTTGCTGCCCTATGGTTTATTCCATTGTTCTTTTTTGCATGGGATAGCGCACTCTGGGTAACTGCAATGACCGTTGCAGGTGTGGTCTTTAGTTCGATTGCCTGGTTATTTTTATTGAATGCATGGCTAAAAGGCATTGCTAAATACTTTAAAAATAAAGCAGTTTTTTAATTTTACTGCTTTTTTATTGAATTAGACCTTGTAAATTTATCGTACAGCCCCTATTAAGGCTCTGTTGACTTTAGAAATAAAAAAAGTCAGCAGAGCCTATTTGTTTTTTAGATTTGAATAAATTCCGTGAGGAGCATCGCCAACCATGGCTAAACGTGATTATTATGAGGTTTTAGGCGTTTCGAAAACCGCAAGTGATGATGAGATCAAGAAAGCCTATCGTAAGTTGGCGATGAAGTATCATCCAGACCGTAACCCTGACAACGCAGAAGCTGAAGAAAAGTTCAAAGAAGCGGCAGAAGCGTATGAAGTGCTTTCTGACGAAGAAAAGCGCAGCATGTATGACCGTGCTGGGCATAGTGCCTTTGAAGGTGGCTTCGGTGGGGCAGGTGGCGGCTTCGGTGGCTTTAGTGCAGAGGATATCTTTAGCCAGTTCGGCGATATTTTCGGTGGTGCGTTCGGTGGCGGTGGCCGTCAGCAACAACGTCAGCGCCGTGGTTCAGACCTTCGCTATGTGATGGAATTGACGCTCGAAGAAGCAGTCAAAGGTGTGAAAAAGACCATTACGTTTACTGCGCCAGCGCCATGTGAAACCTGTGATGGTAAAGGTTCTCAAAATCCGAATGATGTCGAAACCTGCCGTACCTGTCATGGTGCAGGCCAAGTGCGTATGCAACAAGGCTTCTTCTCGGTTCAGCAAACCTGTAGCACCTGTCGTGGTCAAGGCAAAATCATCAAGAACCCATGTAAGAGCTGTCATGGTTCAGGCGTTGCTGACCGTCAGCAAACACTTGAAGTTACCATTCCTGCTGGTGTGGATAATGGTGACCGCGTACGCTTGACGGGTAAAGGTGAAGCGATCCGTGATGGTCAGGCTGGTGATCTATACGTTGAAGTCGTGGTACGTGAACACGAAATCTTCCAACGTGATGGTGCTGATCTATATATGGATGTCCCTGTCAGCATTGCAGATGCTGCATTAGGTAAAGAAATTGAAATTCCGACCCTAGAAGGGCGCGTGAGTTTGAAAATTCCTGAAGGCACACAAACAGGTAAACTTTTCCGCCTACGTGGTAAGGGTGTTCGCCCTGTACGTAGCAGCATGGTCGGTGATTTACTCTGCCGTATTGTGGTCGAAACGCCTGTCAATCTAAACAGTCGCCAACGTGAATTGTTGAAAGAGCTACAAGCTTCTTTTGATGGGGATGGCCATGCTTCGTCTCCAAAGAAAAAATCATTCTTTGATCGCCTGTTTGACTAATTGGCATTCATAAAAAAACCTGCTTCGGCAGGTTTTTTTATGGGAAATTTTTAGCGCGAGCACAGAGTTTTGCTATAGTAGCTGAATTGTTTAAATAAAAGACTGGGAAAAATTATGTCAACTTCTCCACGCATTGGGATCTTGGGTGCAGGCGGACGCATGGGACGCATTTTGATTCAAGCGGTACAACAGGCAGGCTACCAGCTTGCAGCCGCAGTTGAACGTCCAGAAAGCAGTTTGGTGGGTGCAGATGCAGGGGAACTTGCAGGTATTGGCAACATCGGCGTCAAGATCGTGGGAAGTTTGAGTGAAGTACTGAAGGATTGTGACGTAGTGATTGACTTCACTGCACCTGTTGCCACTGAACAGCATTTGAAGCTTTGCCGTGAAGCGGGTGTGGCAATGGTGATTGGTACCACGGGTATGTCAGATGAACAAAAGGCATTCCTTGAAGAAACAGCAACGCATACACCCGTGGTGTACGCTGCCAATTATTCAGTAGGAGTCAATGTTTCGATTAAATTATTGGAACTCGCTGCAAAAGTATTTGGTGATACCGTAGATATCGAAATCATTGAAGCGCACCATCGTCATAAAGTCGATGCACCATCAGGTACTGCATTCATGATGGGTGAAGCGATTGCAGATACTTTAGGTCGTAACCTGAAAGAGGTTGCGGTGTATGGACGTGAAGGTTATACCGGCCCGCGTGACCGTCAAACCATTGGCTTTGAAACCATTCGTGGTGGCGATATCGTGGGTGAACATACCGTGATGTTTATTGGTGAAGGCGAACGTGTTGAAGTCACCCATAAAGCGACCAACCGTATGAACTTTGCTTCAGGTGCGGTTCGTGCAGCAGCATGGGTAGTTGGCCGTGAAGCACGTAAATACGATATGAAAGATGTTTTAGGCTTTAACGAGATTGAAGTATAAAACGTTCCTTTTTTGTACTATAAAAGAGCTTGTTGAGCTTTCTTTTCAGTAGAAGTGAAGCAGGCTCTTGCCATCATTAAAACAATTGAGCATGACATGAATAAAAAACATATCGTCCTTGCTACACTACTCAGTATCAGCAGTTTTGCGGTGACTGCTGCATCAGATACTGCCAAATTGAGTTTGCATCGTAATAATATTAAGGTCTGGACCTACCAGACAGAAAATAATCCAATTATTCAATATAAAGCCGAAACGATTTATGATGTGCCGCTGGAACGTGCCGTTGCAGTGGTACTCGATGTCGAGCGTACGCCACAATGGGTGCCGTATGTGGGGAAGGCGCAAATGCTATCTCGCGATGACAAGAAAGGCGAGTTTACCTTGTATATGGTGCTGGATTTTCCATTTCCTTTAAAAGACCGCGATGTGGTGATTAAAGGCAAAATGACCAAGAATGCGGATGGCAGCATTAGCATTAAAAACAATGCCATTCAGAACAATTATCCTGAGCAACCTGATGTGGTGCGTTTAAGCAAATATGCGGGTGACTGGACTTTCCAGAAATTACCGAATAATCGGGTAAAAGTGACCACCAGCGGATATGCCGATCCAGCAGGTTCGATTCCATTGAGCTTTGTGAATATGTTTGTGCAACAGCAACCGTATCAGATGCTCATGAAAATGAAAAAAGAAGTACTCAACCCGATCTATGCGCAACCAAAGTTGCCAGATTTATTGAAATAATAAAAAAGCCTGATTGAATTCAGGCTTTTTTATTACCATCAGGCTTGTGGGCATTGTTGTAGCTGAGCGGCTGGTTTGGCTGCTAGTTTCATTTGAATGAAAACCAGAATTAAACCAATGCCTGCCAGCGCAGCACCGATCATTGAGACCGCAGTGTAATTCAGACCAAGACTTAATACTGCGCCACCCGCTGCGGCACCAATCGCATTGCCCAAGTTAAAGGCACCAATATTCACGGAAGACGCAAGGCCAGAGGCTTCATGTGCCACTGACATCACACGCATTTGTAATGGCGGTACGATGGCAAATGCTGCTGCACCCCAGATCACCAAACCAAGTGCTGCACCTACTTGGGTTTGAGCAAGGATTGGGAAAATCAGCATCAATCCGATCAATAAACCTAAGAAACCAATCAAAGTCTTGTTGATAGACAGGTCTGCAAACTTGCCACCGAAATGGTTACCGATTGAGAAACCAATCCCGATCAAGACCAGCATCATGGTGATAAAGGTCGGTGAGGCATGGGTAAACTCAACCAGACTTGGTGCGATATAGGTATAGAGCGTAAACATCGCTGATGCTCCGAACACCGTAGTCAGCAACGCCAGTACTACAGGTAAACGGGTCAGGACTTTCAGCTCCATTTTTACATTTGGTTTTTGTCCGACAGATCCTACAGGAAGGGCTTTCCAAAGTGACAGCATGGTGATGACACCTAGGGCTGAAATCGCGAGGAAAGACATTCTCCAACCAATATTTTGTCCGACCCAAGTTGCCAGTGGAACACCACCAATATTGGCAATGGTCAGGCCCATGAACATGGTGGCAACAGCACTGGCCTGTTTATTGGCAGGAACCACGCTGGCAGCGACCACAGAGCCAATTCCGAAGAAAGCGCCGTGGTTCAGGCTGGTAATTAGTCGAGCGCCCATTAAGCTCATATAGTTCGGTGCAAATGCTGCAATCAGATTACCGACAGTAAAAATTGCCATCAGCAAAATCAATGCATTACGACGCGCAAAACCACCAAACCATAAGGTCATGATCGGTGCACCCAGCATTACGCCCAGTGCATAACCCGTAATCAGCATACCCGCACTGGGGATCGATACGCCTAGATCATTGGCGATATTGGGCAATAGCCCCATGGGTGAGAACTCGGTGGTGCCGATGGCAAAGGCACCAATCGCCAAAGCCAGCAAGGGCAGGTTAATGCGGCTGCTCATGTTATTTGTCCCATTCAGGCGCAAATGGTTCTGGACTCACTTCTCGACCATTACGTTCCAGTTGGGCAATCAACTGCATTTCCTCTGCAGTTAAAGTTAAGTCTTGTGCTTTTAGGTTGCTGATCAGGTTTTCACGTTTGGTTGATGAAGGAATCACAGCAAAGCCATTTTGTAGTGCCCAAGCCAATGCCACTTGTGCGCTGGTTGCCTGATGCTGTGCAGCGATCTCAAGTAGGGTGGGATCATTTAAGACCTTGCCATAAGCCAAAGTCATGTAAGAGGTCACATCAATATTTTGCTCACGCAGGAAGTTGACCAAGGTGCGGTTCTGTAAATATGGACTGAGTTCAATCTGGTTGGTGGCAATGTGTTCTACACCAATACTGTCAATCGCTTGTTGGGTCAAGGCAATATTAAAATTCGAGATTCCAATTTGCTGAGTCAGACCTTGCTGTTTGGCTTCTAGAAGCAGTTGCATTACGGTTGGAATTGAGACACCCAGTTGTGGAGCAGGCCAGTGAATTAAAGTCAGGTCTACTGCATCGGTACGCAACTTTTGCAAGCTGTCTTTTAGGCTTGGAATAAACTTATCTTCCGTAAAATTGTCGACCCAGATTTTTGTGGTGAGGAAAATGTCCTGACGTACGATACCACTTTCAGCAATGGCTTGACCCACAGCCGCTTCATTTTCATAAACCTGTGCGGTATCGATGGCACGATAGCCGACGTCTAACGCTGTTTTAACCGAGTCAATCACGGCTTGATCTTTGAGACGGAAAGTACCTAAACCAAATTGAGGGATACGCATATTTTTCACCTGATTTTTTTCATGCTCTAAGGAGCGATTTTGTTGATGGCTGTCATTTTGCGATGATTATTGTTGCTAAAAAATAGATGAATTTGCAAAATACAGTTGACTAAATATCAATAATAGAGAGGCGGTGATGAAATCAACCGTAGAAGAACTTCTAGCCTTTATGACCATTGTCGATACTGGTTCTTTTATCGCTGCTGCTGAACGTCTGGGACAAACTGCATCGGGACTGAGCCGTTCACTGAGCCGTCTGGAATCCAAGCTTGAGGTGACGCTGTTAGAACGCACCACCCGCAAATTAAAACTGACGCAAGAAGGGCAGCAATTTCTTAATCATGCCCGCAAGATTCTGAGCGATCTTAATGCGGCGGAAGAAGCACTGCAAAAATCCGATCAGGACACCTCTGGACTCATTCGGATTGACTCTGCGACGCCTTTTATTTTGCATGTGATTACGCCACTGGTCCATAAATTCCGACGCTGCTATCCCAATATTGAAATTGAGTTGAACAGTAATGATCTGGTGATTGATTTACTGGAACATAAAACCGATGTTGCCTTCCGCTTTGGGGAACTGCATGATTCCAGTCTGCATGCCAAACTGGTGTGTAAGAGTCGTATTTATATCGTTGCCAGTCCCGATTATTTAAGCCGTAAAGGCATTCCTCAAAAGCCGAAAGATTTACTTGAACATGATGTTGTTGGCTTTACCCGACCAGCCTATATCAATAAATGGCCTCTGAAAATTGAAGGGGAATATTTTCAGGCGCAACCTAAAATCAAGGCATCAAGTGGAGAAACTGTTCGTCAATTGTGCCTGCGTGGGCAAGGTATTGCTCGTCTGTCAGAGTTTGAGATCTGGAAAGACTTGAATGAAGGGCATTTGGTCGCACTGTTTGAAGACCAGATCGAACATTCTTATCAACGCATCCATGCGGTGTATTATCAGCAAGAGCATTTGCCGAAACGTGTCCGTTTATTTATTGAATTTTTGACTGAGCAATTAAGTCAGGGCTTTTCGGTTTGCCAATAGCATCATTTTGCAGCTGTACATTCAGGACGGGTACTAACGCACCAGTGGCCTGAATGACTGACACCACAATATGCTGTTGTTGTAAGCGGCATTCCAGTTCCATGGTCGGTAAATACTGACTTGGCAGCATCACACCATTTTCATTTGGCTTTTTATAAGTCATTTTGATGATACGGGTCTGCTCTGGAGCATCGCGCTTTTCCATTCTCCATAACTCATAGGTGGTTTGATTTTGCATACGTAAGTAACCTTCTGAGAGAGATTTACAAACCTGTTGTTGTGGATAGCTGGCCTGAGCCGAGAAGTCGCAGCCCGTAAATAGAATTGTACTGAGTATAAATAAGATTTTATTTTTCATGATGTTATCCTTTGGCTGTTGATTTTTATAGCTTAACGGTGTTGTATAAACCAATACAGATACAGAAATTTATAAAAAAGCAGTACAGAGATGACTTTCCAATATCAACGTTTAGCAGAACAACTGGCGCATAAGATTTATCAGCATGAATTACAACCTCAGCAGAAGCTCAGTTCTTTAAGGGAATTTGCTCGTCTGCAAAGTGTTAGCCTGAGTACGGCACAGCAATGCTATGAATTATTGGAAGCCAAAGGATTGATTTATGTCAAAGCCAAATCGGGTTATTTCGTCAGTTCAAGGCAATATCAAAGTCCTGTACCTGATAGCCCACGTTTTGAATCGATGATTCGGCAAGTTTCAAATTTAGACCTGCAAAATCAGATTCAAACCGCTTCGATCCAGAACCATTTAACGCCTTTGGGTGCGATTCAATTATCCCCACATTTGATTCCTGTGGATGGCTTACGCCGTTCCTTGCAACGTGCGCTGAAACACTGTCAGCCAGAAGATTTTCTATATTGCAATAAACAGGGACACCAACAGTTGCGGCAGGCCTTGTCGGATCATTGGCGCGAAGATGGTATCTATGTTGCGACGGACGATATTTTTATCAGCAATGGCTGTATGCCCGCGTTGTCGCTGTTGATTCAACAGATCACCAAACAAGGCGATAGCATTCTGATTCCAACGCCCACCTTTAATGGTCAGTTGCAAATGCTGGCCAGTCTGAAACGCAAGATTATCGAAATTCCAGCCGACCATCGTGGCATTGATCTGGAGCGGTTGGAATTCTTTATGAAACAGGGCAGTGCCAAGCTATGTTTGATGACTGCCAATTTTCAAAATCCATTGGGCTATTGCCTGACCAATGAAGAAAAGCAGCACATCGCCAAGCTGGCTCAGCAGTATGAGTGTTTTATTCTGGAAGATGATATTTATGGGGAATGCAGCTTCCAGAAGGAGCGACCTTTGCCGATACGCTATTGGGATCAGGAGGGCTATGTAATCTGGTGTGGATCGGTGTCTAAATCTTTATCGGCCGCCTATCGTGTTGGCTGGTTCTGTTTGGGACAACAATTACAATATTTAAGACCGAAATTATTGGCGAATAATGTGGGGGTGAATACGCCTTTACAGTTGGGACTGGCTGATTTTATTTATAGTCGTGGTTATCGGGAGCATCTTGATCATTTAAGACCTCAGCTTATGCAGCAGGTGGAGCAGTATCGAGCGTTTATCTTAGAGGTGTTTCAGGGGATTCCAATTGCCTTGAGTCAGTCACAGGGCGGTTATGCCTTATGGCTGCAACTTCCAGCGAGTATTACAGGTTTGGAGCTTTATTATCTGGCGCAAGAGCAGGGCATTAATATCGTGCCGGGGGAAGTTTTTGGAGAAGACCGACGCTATCAGCATTTTTTACGCTTAAATGCGGGACATGCCTTAACTGTAGAAATCCGCCAAGCCATACAGCAATTGGCGGACTGGACGCGAAAAAGTCTGAATTAGTCGAAGTCTGCTTTTAGAACGATACGATAGCGCGCTTGGCCTGAATGCAGTCGTTCAATTGCCTCATTGAGTTGAGACATTGGGTATAGCTCAATCTGTGGGGCAATATTTTTACGCGCTGCGAACTGTAAAAGTTGGCGCAGTGCCAAAGGGGAACCTGTTGGAGAGGAGGTGACTGATTTAGCTCCATTCATGAGCGTTCCCACCGACACAGGAATTGGTTCTAAAGTTACGCCTAAGAAATGTAGACTACCATTCGCTGCAAGCGTGCTGAGGTAGGCTTGCCAATTCAGCGTCACATTTACCGTACTGAGCAACAAATCAAATTTGCCGCGTTGTGCCTTGATGGCTTGTGCATCACGACTATTCACCACATGATCTGCACCCATGGCTTTCAATTCATCGGTCTTGTCTGGGCTAGAGCTAAATGCGGTCACTTCGCAGCCCCACGCCTTGAGCAGTTTAATCGCCATATGGCCGAGACCACCAATTCCAATCACCCCGACATGATGGGTCGCCTGAATTTTATGTTTCAGCAAAGGGTCAAATACAGTAATACCGCCGCACAGTAGCGGGCCTGCACTCTCTGGATTTAATGCTTCTGGCAGCGGAATCACCCATTGCCAGCCTGCACGGACCTTATCGGCAAAACCACCTGCATGCCCGACAATGGTTGAAATCTTTTCACCCGTACAGAGCACCTGATTACCGCCAATACATGGATCACAGGCCTGACAGGTTTCAGCCGTCCAGCCGATACCAACACGTTGACCGATCTGAAGTCCTTTCGCTTCAGAACCAAGCGCAACGATGGTACCAATAATTTCATGTCCAGCGACCGCAGGGTAGACGGATGAATGCCAGTCATTATTAATGACAGATAGATCGGAATGGCACAGGCCACAATATTCGACTTTGACTTCAACCTGATGCGCCTGTAACTCGCCCGCATCAAATTGATAAGGAACTAACTGTTCACCAGCCTGCATTGCTGCATAAGCACGAATCTGGTTATTGCTCATTCAAGGAACTCCTATAGAAGGAAAAGCGATGATTTTTGATTATTTAAAATGACAATGATTTTCGTGGTCATTGACCATGCCAACGGCTTGCATAAAAGCATAACAGGTGGTCGGGCCTACAAACTTAAAACCACGCTTTTTGAGTGTTTTAGATAATTTCTGGCTTATTTCTGTTTGGGCAGGGGCTTCGCGATAATTCACTACATCATTATTTGCGGTTTGATGATCCACAAAACCCCATAGCCAAGCAGGTATATCTGTGACTTCATCTTTGAGTTTAAGCCAAGCCAGCGCATTGTCTCTAATTGCTTTCAGTTTACCAATGTGACGAATTAAACCTGCATCACTGAGCTTGAGTTCCAGTTGTTCATCTGTCAGTGCAGCAATTTTTGTGATGGGATGGTCGAAGAAGTGGGTGCGGTAGTGTTCACGTTTTTTCAGAACCGTGATCCAAGAAAGTCCTGCTTGCTGACCTTCAAGACAGAGCATTTCAAATAAATGTGCTTCATCATGTTGTGGCTTGCCCCATTCCTGATCATGGTAGGCCATATAGAGCGGATCATCGGAGCACCAGCCACAGCGTTGAGTTGACATATTTGATGCTCCTTATTGTTATGTGTACATGATGATTAAAGTTTGAATGCCACCCATTCATTTGGGCGAGTATCCCAATAATACAGTTCTGCATTGTTTAAATCAGCAAATTTAAGCCAAAAGTCTTTCCCTGATTTATCGGCAAAACCTGTACTGATGAGCAAGGCATCTTCAGTAATTTCCATGATCCAGCCTTGATAGCTGGTGCCATTCAGGATGATTTTTTGCTGGTTGCCCGACTCTGCAAATACAACCAGCCGTTCAATCAATGCTTCAGACATTGTAGATTCCTAACGTAAATATGGGTATGGATTGACTGCACCACGCCCTTTGCCATTTAAATAAATTCCGTAATGTAAATGTGGAGAGGTATAACGCGCATTGCCCGTATTGCCCACATAACCGATCAGGTCGCCTTTGCGAACATAGTCCCCGACATTGAGACCACGCTTATGTCCGTTAAGATGAGCATAATAATGCCACGAACCTGCTGGACCAATGATCCAGATCACCTTTCCACCTAAATTATTATTACGTAAATCAGCAACTAAGCCCTCGGTCGCACTATACACTTTCGTACCGCGCTCTGCCATGATATCAATGCCTTCATGGCTACGTCCTTGACTGCGTGCAGCGCCCCAAGTATCTCGTAATTCATTGCGGCTGACGCCTTTTACTGGAACTGGCAAGCGGCTATCCAAGCGCATGCTTTTCAGCTTATTAACCTGTGCATTGGGCAAAGGTGCTGGTTTTTTCGGCGCTGTGGCACAAGCTGAAAGTAAAATAATGAACACACCAAGCAGCGTATAAGAAATTGGATGACGCACAAAAACTCCTTATATTTTGATCTACAGCAGTGAGGTCACTTAAGCTTTTTTCTTTGCTGTAATCAGTTTTTTCATAGCCGTGGGAATACCTTTGGCAATTGCTGTTTCTGGACTCAGCCATACGCCGTTGAGTTCAATACTGAGCTGTTCTTTTTGATCGTGTTCCACGTGGAACAGCTGTTCATTCAGCAGCCAGGTAAAGTGGGTGAAGCTATGGCTAATCTGCAAAGATGATACTTGAGCTTGCAGTTTAAAGTGCTGCTCAATCTGTTGTAATTCGGTTGCTTGTTCAATGATAGGGAGGCAGTACAATCCGCCCCACAGACCGTGGGCTTCACGTTGTTGCCACAACCATTCATCACCAGACTGGATCAGTAACACATTGGCTGTTTTGACCGGAACGGGTTTCTTGGCTTTTTTAAATGGAAGTTGCTGTTCCACACCTTGGTGGTAGGCCTGACAATGCTGTTGCATTGGGCAATATAAACACAGTGGTTTTTTCGGGGTACACACGGTCGCGCCTAAATCCATAATTGCCTGTGTGTAATCATGGTTACGTTGGTGCGGACAAAGCTCTTCTGCGATTTGCCAGAGCGCCCGTTCGTGCTGTGGTTTGGATAGGTCATCTTCGATGGCAAGAAAACGGGCCAAAACGCGTTTTACGTTGCCGTCCATAATCACGCCGTATTGGCGTAAGCCCAATGACATCAATGCTCCCGCAGTTGAACGACCAATGCCTGGGAGTTCTATCCACTCTTCTAGTGTTTCTGGAAATTTACCTTTTTGACTGACCATCCCCGCAGCTTTATGCAGGTTACGGGCACGGGCGTAGTAACCAAGTCCTGCCCAATAGGGGGCGACATCGTCCCAACTGGCTTGTCCCAGACTTTCCACGGTTGGAAAGCGTTCGATAAAACGATCGAAATATTGCAGTACAGTTTTGACTTGGGTCTGTTGCAGCATGATTTCTGAGACCCAGACCTTGTAAGGATCATCGGCGATTTGCCAAGGTAAATCGTGGCGACCGTGTTGGTCGTACCAGCGAAGTAGTGCATCAGAAAATGAGAAATCAGACATGAATCAGGTCAATAAAAAGCAGGGCAGTAGTATAGCGGAAATAGGTCTTTCTGAGCTGTTAAAATTCTGTTGAAACATAAACAGTGTATAGATAGCAAAGTATTTCAAACTTTTATTAAATTTCAGTCGTTATTTGTTTTTTGGGTAGGCGGCATGGATGCCGCCTTTGCACGAGCTTAAATATCAAGATGATGTTGACGGGGATTTAGGTTTTGAAAAATCATTTACTGATTACTTCAAATGTTTATCTAACAGCTCATACATTGCTTCAAGCCCTTGGCGCTCTGCTTCTGCGTTATAACCTAAGTCAACATTGTTGGCTTTGGCACGTTCATCAGCAAGCGGGTTACTAAAACCATGCTTGGCATCTTCAAAAATAATAACCTCGTGGTCGACTTCAGCATCATGCATTTCCTGACGGAAGCTCGCAACATCATCCAAAGTTACCATGCTATCTAGCTCGCCATGCAGAACTAAAATCTCAGCCTTGACCTTGCCTTTTTCAGCAGGCGCTTTTGGACTTAAAACCGCATGGAAGGTTGCAACAGCTTCGATCTGTGCACCTGAGCGCGCTAAATCCAGCACTACTTTTCCGCCATAACAGAAACCAATTGCCGCCAGTTTTTCAGCATTGACTTCTGGTTGAGCAGCCAAGGTTGAGAGACCTGCCTGAGCACGATCAACAATGGTCTCTGGCTGTTCAAAGGTCTGATTCATCCATGCTGAAGCTTGAGGTACAGCCGTTGTAACTTTCTTATCACCATACATATCAATTGCTAGCGCGGCAAAACCATGTTCTGCCAGCTCACGCGCGCGTTGTTCGGTATATTCATTACGGCCCCACCATTCAGGTGCAACAATCACCCCAGCAACGGGTTGATCAGTGACAGGTGTTGCGAAATAACCAATCAGGCGTTGACCATCTGGTGCAGTGTATTCAATTTCACGAGTATTGACTGTAAAGCTCATTCTATAATCCTGATCTGTATTTTTAGAATGCATTGATTAAAGCATAAAAAAAGAAAATTGAAGATATCGTCAAACAACAAATGCTAGCGTCTTGGTCTTACACAGGCATAAAAAAAGAAGAATACGGAGATTCTTCTTTTTTATTAAGTCGGGTTAAATCCTTAGACTTTACCTCTGGATATGAAACCAACGATGGCTAAGATCACGGCGACAACCAGTAAGATCACAGCGAAATCTTTGGATAAACCAGCAACCCCACCAAAACCTAATAAACTGGCAATGAGTGCGATTACAGCAAAAATAATGGCCCAACGGAACATGTCGTGTCCTCCTAATTTTTCGTTATGAATCTAATATAGCGTGGGTTTTTTGAACAAAATGTGGTGTTTCTGTGGTTCAAATGTTTAATACTTAAAGAAATGTTAAGCTAGAAATGAGATTGAAAAGCAAGACATAGGACAGCAATGCTATAATCAAACACTCGTTTGAAATAGAAACAACTGGTATGTCCCTCGAACTGCGTCCTAACTTCTGGAAACAATATTCGCTTGATCAGCTCAATGAGGCTGAGTGGGAAGCATTGTGTGATGGCTGCGGTTTGTGTTGTCTAGTAAAACTGGAAGATGAGGAGACTGCCGAAGTTGCCTATACCAAAGTGTCATGCAAATTGCTGGACTGTAAAACAGCGCGTTGTTCAGATTATCCTAACCGTCAGCAGCAAGTACCAGATTGCATCCAGCTCACATTAGAGCAGCTCACAACAATCTCATGGTTACCGCCGAGCTGTGCCTATCGTCGTTTGAGTGAAGGCAAGAATTTACCCTCATGGCATTATTTAAATACCGGTTCTCGTCAGAGCGTGATCCGAGCCAAGAAATCTGCCGCAGGACGTTGCATCTCTGAAAGCGAGATTGATGAAGAGCAGATCGAAGACTATATCGTGCGCTGGGTCCGCTAACTGAAAATTTCACTAAATGTTTAAAACATGCTTTGCATAAAACAACATTTTTACAGTATTTTGACTGGCATATCTCCGTAAGATGAGTCTTATAAAGAGGGAGATAAGCAATGAAGAAATTATTGATAACACCTTTGGTTTGTAGCAGTTTTTTATTTTTGTTGGCCTGTGGTCCGAACAATACCAATTCTAAAACCCCTGATCAAAATGCTGAGCAGCAAAACTCAACCAATACGGCTAAGCAGACCTATCGTAGCGAGACGGTGGCTTCATTTGATGAGCCTTGGGCGGTGACCAGTCTGCCTGATCAGCGTTTGTTGATTACAGAACGTAAAGGACAATTAAAATTATTTGATCCTCAAACCAAGACTAGCCTGAATGTCTCAGGTGTTCCTTCGGTAAGTTATGGTGGGCAGGGCGGACTTGGCGATGTGGTTTTACATCCCGATTTTCAGAATAACCATTGGCTCTATTTAAGTTATGCCAGCAAAGGAAATGGTGGATACGGCGCGGTGATTTCACGTGCCAAGCTGGATTTATCCAACCCAGAGAAACCCAAACTGACCGATTTAAAAACCATCTGGCAGCAAGTGCTGAAGGTCTCTGGTCAGGGACATTACGGACATCGAATGCTGTTTGGTGCAGATGGAAAGTTATGGGTGAGTTCAGGAGAGCGCCAGAAGTTTGATCCAGCTCAGGATTTAAAAAGTAATCTCGGCAAAGTGTTGCGCTTGAACGATGATGGCACCCCTGTGGATGGCAATCCATTTCAGCAGCAAGGTGGCGTCACTGCTGAAATCTGGTCACTGGGTCATCGTAATCCACTCGGCATGGCATTTGATGAGAAAGGGCAGCTCTGGGTGGTCGAAATGGGGCCTAAAGGCGGTGATGAACTGAATCTGATCCTGAAAGGTGCCAACTACGGTTATCCGAAAGTATCCAATGGTGATCATTATTCAGGTTTACCGATCCCAGATCACAGCACCCGTCCCGAGTTTAAAGCGCCTGAAATCGACTGGACCCCTGTAATTTCGCCTTCCAGCATGATCATTTATTCAGGTCAGCAGTTCCCTTTATGGCAACATAAAGCGCTCATCGGTGGCTTATCTTCCAAAGCCATTGTGGTGGTGGATTTAAAATCGCAACCTGTGAAAGAGATTCAGAGACTGGATATGAAACAGCGGATTCGTGGTTTACATCAGGCTCAAGATGGTTCGATCTGGGTCATTGAGGATGGTCCGCAAGCCAAATTACTCAAACTAACTGCCTCTTAATTATTAACTTAAAGTGAAATCATCCATGCCAAACTCAAAACGGTTCTCTATACTTGCGAAACAATTATGTGTACTTGCAGGACTTCTGTCTTGCAGTGCACCCCTTTGGGCACAACAGCTCAGCGAGCAGCAAGTAAAAGCTATTGTTGACCAGCAATTTAAACCGCTTTTACAACAATACAAAATCCCGGGAATGGCGGTGGGGATCACTTTAAATGGACAACATTATTTTGTGAATTATGGGATGGCTTCAAAACAGAGCCAACAGCCGATTCGCAACAATACCTTATTTGAACTTGGCTCGGTGAGTAAGACCTTTAATGCAACTTTAGCAGGCTATGCACAAGCACAAGGACGAATCTCCTTGTCTGACCATCCTGCCAAATATTTCCCTGAACTTAAAAACAGTGCTGTGAATCGTGCCACCTTGTTGAATCTGGGCACTTATACTGCGGGCGGTTTTCCGTTGCAGTTCCCTGATGAGGTGGTTCAGCAACAGGAGATGGTCAAGTATTTTCAGGCATGGCAGCCGAAGACCACCATCGGCGCTGCGCGTCAATATTCCAACCCAAGTATTGGCTTGATGGGCTATGTCACTGCATTGGCAATGAAAAAGCCTTATACCGAATTGTTAGAAAAAACACTTTTTCCTCAGTTAGGTCTCAAACAAAGTTTTATTCAAGTCCCTGAGCAGCAGATGCCAAACTATGCATGGGGCTATAAAGCGGATCAGGCCATGCGGGTATCGCCTGGGATGTTTGATGCTGAAGCCTATGGTGTGAAAAGTAGTAGCGCTGACATGCTGAAATTTCTGGATGCACAAATCAATCCGCAGCAGTTGAAACAACCACTGCGTAAAGGCATTGAAAATACGCATGTGGGTTATTTTAAAGTAGGCGCAATGACACAGGGTTTAGGTTGGGAGCAATATGCTTATCCAACGAAATTGGAAACGCTATTACAGGGCAACTCCAGCAGCCATGCGGTAACGCCAATCGCGCAGCCAAAAATTGCTCCAGCAGCGACCTTCTTTAATAAAACCGGCGCGACCAATGGTTTTGGTGCTTATGCTGCTTTTATCCCGCAACAAAAGATTGGGATCGTGATGTTGGCCAATACCAATTTCCCCAATGAAGAACGGATTAAAGCCAGCTACAACGTGATACAGCAACTGATTCAGCAAAACAGTGCGCGATAGAATGACGCAGTGAGTGCAGATTCAAATTGTAGATTTGTGTCAGACACAATAGACTAGGATAAAACAGCATAAAGCCATTGATGATGTCAGATACGCATATTCCTTTACCTGAACGTTTACGTCCTCGTGATTTGTCAGAAATTATCGGACAAGATCATTTACTGGGCGAAAATGCGCCCTTACGTCAAATGATTGATCAAGGGCATTTGCCTTCGATTATCTTCTGGGGACCGCCAGGGGTAGGAAAAACCACGATCGCATTATTACTGGCCCAAGCGGTTGATCGTCCTTTTGTGAGTTTGTCAGCACTGAATACGGGCGTGAAAGAGCTTCGTGAAGTGATTGCTGAAAGCGGTGATCTATTGACGCCTGTGGTATTTATTGACGAAATACATCGCTTCAATAAGTCGCAGCAAGATGCCTTACTCAATGCCGTTGAGAAAGGCAAAATCACCTTGATCGGCGCAACCACGGAGAATCCGTCTTTCGAGGTGAACAGTGCGTTGCTGTCTCGCTGTCAGGTGTATACCCTGAACAGCCTGGATGCAGATGCCATTCAAACCTTACTGAATAAAGCGATTCAAACGGATAAGTTTTTAAAAGAACGTTTTATTCATATCGAAGAATATGATGCATTGATTCAATTTGCAGCAGGTGATGCACGCAAGGCGCTGAATCTGATTGATCTGATCGCCAGTACCTTTGAGCCTGATGTTGAAAATATGGTCACCAATGCGATTGTCGTTAAAGTTGCGCAGCAAAATATTGCGCGTTACGACAAATCGGGTGAGCAGCATTACGATCTGGTTTCGGCATTTATCAAATCCATTCGTGGTAGTGATCCAGATGCAACATTGTACTGGATGGCACGTATGCTGAAAGGTGGTGAAGATCCAGTCTTTATCGCACGTCGTATGTTGATTGCTGCATCGGAAGATATTGGTAACTCTAACCCAAATGCCTTATTGCTGGCGGGTGAATGTTTCCGTTCAGTGCAGGCGGTGGGTATGCCAGAAGCACGGATTATTTTGGGTCAATGCGCAGTGTATTTAGCGACCAGTCCGAAAAGTAACAGTACTTATCTGGCGATAAATCGTGCCTTGGAACTGGCAGAAAAAACCGCGAACTTGCCTGTTCCTTTACATCTGCGCAATGCCCCCACCAAGTTGATGAAACAGCAAGGTTATGGTGTCGATTATCTCTACCCGCATAATTATCCTGAACATTTTGTATTACAGGAATATTTGCCACCTGAATTGCGCGGTACCAAGCTCTATGAGCGAGCCCTGAATAAACGTGAAGTCGAAGGGGAGCGTTTACAACAGCGTCGTTGGCAGCAAGATCAGCAACAATAAATCACATTTGCTTCTATAGCGCTGGATATTCACGGCTTTGAATATCCAGCACTCAATTACATCAATTTCATTTATTTATAAAAACAGATACATCTCTCACATTTTTTTTGGCTTATCGTGGTTTTAAAGAGAACAGCGAGACGGCAGATGAGCAGTAGAACAATAAATATTTACGGCGCGCGACAAAATAATCTTAAAAATATTTCATTGAAAATTCCCAAAAATAAAATCGTTGTATTCACGGGCGTTTCAGGTTCAGGTAAATCTTCACTGGTATTTGAAACGATTGGTGCCGAAGCGCAACGACAAATCAATGAAACACAGGATAGTTTTGTGCGTAACCGTTTACAGCATTTTGGTGTGGCGGATGTCGATAAAATTGAAAATCTGAATGTTCCCGTAATCATCAATCAGAAGCCTTTGACTGGAAATATCCGCTCAACTATCGCGACCATTACCGATATATATGCCAATTTAAGGTTGTTGTTTTCACGCATGGGTGAGCCTTTTGTCGGGTACTCTCATGTTTTTTCATTTAATCACCCCAATGGCATGTGCCCACAATGTGACGGGATTGGTCTGGAACAGACTATTGATATCTATAAAATTCTGGATCTAGAGAAATCTCTAAATGAAGGGCCAATCGACTTTCCGACCTATCAACCGCATGCTTGGCGTTGGACCCGTTATGCCGACTCGGGCTATTTTGATCTAGATAAAAAGCTAAAGGATTATGATGCGGAAGAGTGGGAGCTTTTCTTAAATGCAGCGCAGCATAAACCGCGTCATCCTCGTAAAGACTGGAGAAAAACTGCTTTATATGAAGGCCTGATTCCACGTTTTGAGCGAAATTTCTTAAAAGGTGAAGCACAAGAGCGCAACCGTTATCGCAATATTCTGGACAAGATTATTACTGTCGAAAAATGTAGTCTTTGTCAGGGGCAGCGTCTGAATCAGACTTCGCTGAGCTGCAAGATTCAAGGTAAAAATATCTCCGACTGTACTGCATTGTCGGTGGCTAAATTGCTGAGCTTTATCGAATCGATCGAGAATGAAAAGCTGGAGACGGTATTACATGAAATTCGTAATAAACTTCATTATTTGAATCTGGTTGGACTCAGTTATCTGACACTGGATCGCGTGAGCAACACCTTATCGGGTGGGGAGTCGCAACGCATAAAAATGGTCAAACATTTGGGTAATAGTCTGGTCGATCTGCTTTATATTTTCGATGAGCCCAGCATTGGACTTCACCCTAAAGACCTGGAAAATATCATCCAGATCATTCAAAAAATTAAGGATAAAGGCAATAGTGTGCTGTTGGTGGAACATGATCCAGACCTGATCAGGATTGCGGATCATGTGATTGATATGGGGCCTTTATCTGGACAAAAGGGCGGCGAAGTCATTTATCAGGGTAGTTTTGCTGATCTTAAAAGCTCCTCTGGTTTAACAGGGCAGTTTTTCCAGCGCCCCAATCAATATAAACAGGTGGCACGAAGCAGTCTGGAAAAAATCACCATAAAAAATGCGCGGCTCTTTAACCTGAAGAATATTAGTGTCGATATTCCCAAGAATTGTCTGACCGTGGTAACAGGTGTTGCTGGCTCAGGTAAAAGTACGCTGATGAGTAAAGTCTTACCGCAGCAATATCCCGAAGTAAAAATTATTGATCAATCTGCCATTACCGCAACGATCCGATCAAATCTACTCACTTATTTGGACTTACTGGACAGCATTCGCCAGTTATATGCGCAACAGAATAAGGTCAGCGCGAAACTGTTTAGTTTTAACAGTGAAGGGGCGTGTCCGCAGTGTAAAGGTTCAGGTATTGAGAAAATTGAGTTGGCCTTTCTGGATGATGTCGAAATGGTCTGTGAGGTCTGTCATGGTTCAGGCTATGCAGAACAGGTACTCAACTATCTTTATAAAGATAAGAATATTGCCGATGCTTTAAAAATGACGGTCGCAGAGGCTTATGATTTTTTTGAAGTGCCTAAATTGAAGCAACAATTCAAGACCCTGATTGATTTAGGTCTGGACTATATTGCCATTGGTCAACGCCTGAATAGCTTTTCTGGGGGAGAACGACAACGTCTGAAACTCAGCCGTGAGCTTGATCAGACCAATAATATTTTCGTGCTGGATGAGCCGAGCTCAGGATTGCATCCGTCTGATACGGTTAAACTGATCCAGCTACTCAATACCATCGTTGATCAGGGAAATACCGTCATTGTGATTGAGCATAATCTGGAAATCATGACACAGGCAGACTGGATTGTTGATATTGGACCATTGGCGGGTGAACAGGGCGGAGAACTGATGTTTGCAGGGCCAGTGAGCCAGTTATTAGAAAATAAGGAGTCTTATACCGCGCATTATTTAAGAGATTATTTAAATCGTTAATATCAAAAGATGGTACGGCGTATCAGAAAGTCTGAGTCATGTCATGACTTGGTATCGAGCATGATATTTTTGTAAGTGACCACTAGACACTCTGGATAAAAGGTCGCATCATCCCCGCTTATCAAGGATGATAAAGCTCCACCATGACCACAAACAAAATTAATGCAGCGGAAAGTATCCGAGGCTTGGCATGTCTCGCCGTTGTGTTGTCACATTTATCGTTAACTTTCTTTCCCCAAATGCATAATTTTGGCTGGAGTAGCGTGCCTCAATATGAGGTTTTTGCACAATTACATCATTCTCCATTGGCCTTCTTTTATTCGGGCACGGGCGCAGTTTTTGTCTTCTTCGTTTTAAGTGGTTTTGTCCTAACCCTATCCAGTTTTAAAAAACAAAATACCGCCACACAGCTGAAAAAATCATTGATTAAACGCTATCCGCGTTTGGCCATTCCCGCGTTTGTCTCTTGTATTGTGGCCTATCTGGTATGTTTTGTGCCCGTTGATGTCTCGCATGTTTCAGAATGGGGGGCTGCTTTGGCCAATCCTCATCCTCAACTCAAGACGGCCCTCTATGAGGGAAGTATTGGTGCATTTCTGTTTGGAGATTCAAGCTATAACTGGGTTTTGTGGACCATGCAAATTGAATTGCTTGGCTCATTGGTGATTTATCTGGCAAGTTATCTATATAGTAAATTGCCCATTTTATCTGCTCTCTTTTTGCTGTTGAGCGTTGCTGCGGCTTATATGATTTCGCAGACCGTATTACTTGGCATTCTCAGTTTTATATTGGGAATGGGGCTATTTCTGTATGCGGCAGAGCTAGGGACGGCTGTTTCTATACTCTTGTTCTTGTTCGGTCTCTATTTTTGTGGAGCACATAATAGCAGCTCGAGTTATCAGTTTTTTACGTCATTTCTGGGCGAACAAACTTACGATTATCTGAATTTTCTTGGTGGCTTTCTGGTTGTGTATGCTGTGTTAAAAGGCAAATGGCTGGCCCAGTTTTTTGATCGACGTGTCTTGGTGTTTCTGGGTAAAGTGTCTTTTTCAATTTATCTGATTCACTTGGCAATACTTTATGCCTTGGGTATTCCATTCTTCAATCTTTTGCATGTGCAGCTGGCGTTCTCTTATTTCAATGCAGGATTGCTGGCGAGCCTGTTTACGATGGTGGTGAGTATCGTTTTGGCGCAGTTTTATAGCCGTTACATTGACGATGCTGCAATCAAGGTATCGAATAAATTGGCTAAATTATTTTAGTCTTTAGGATAAGATCAGATTCTGTGCCATAGTCCTTAAAAAATTGAACAAACATTACAAAAATAATCAGTGAATGCTTTCTATTCGGGCCAGAATCAGTTTTAATCAGAAAAGGCATAATAAAAATATGGGTTTAAAAATATGAACCGTAACCATCTGCATCAATTTGCATGGGTCACTTCCTTTTCAATTGTTCTATCAGGCTGTGCAACTTCATCCATCCCCGTCAGTTCCAGCGAAAAACTGTTTTATGGCGGCCCCATTTTAACCATGAGTGGTGATACGCCAGAATATGCCGAGGCCTTGCTGGTCAAGAATGGCATCATCCGTTTTGTGGGCAGTAAACAGCAGGCGGAACAACTGGCTGATAAAACCGTTCAAGTCATCGATCTCAAAAACAAAATCTTGCTGCCAAGTTTTATCGATGCCCATAGCCATGTGAATATGGTGGGTTTTCACCAGATGGTCGCCAATCTATATCCGCAACCAGATGGGCAGGTCTCGGATATTCATTCATTGGTCAATGTGCTGAATACATGGAAAAAGCAGCACCCAGAAGTGATTCAGACCATGGGCGGCTGGATATTGGGCAATGGCTATGATGATGCACAACTCAATGAAAAAAGACACCCCACCGCAACCGATCTTGATCGCGTCTCAACAGATCAGCCTGTGATGATTTTGCATCAATCTGGACATCTGGCTTCTGTGAATCATAAAGCACTCGAATTGCTAAAAATTGATCAGAATACGCCGAATCCTGCGGGTGGCGTGATTCGCCGTGAAGCCAATTCCAACGTACCGAATGGTGTCCTTGAGGAGTCGGCACTTTTTACTGCAATCGGTTCGATTTTTAAAGATGTACCGCCCGCTGTCATGTTCCAGATTGCACAGAAAGGCATTGATGCTTACGTGAAAAATGGCTTCACTACGGTACAGGAAGGTCGGGCAGATCAGGGCACGACTGAGATGTGGCGGAGCTTGGGCCAGCAAAATCAGTTGCCGATTGATATGGTGTCTTATCCAGATATTACCACCAGCAAGGACTATATGCTCAAATACGGTAGCAGTCGTCAGTATGATCACCATTTTCGTATTGGTGGGGTTAAAATCAGTCTGGATGGTTCACCTCAGGGCAAGACCGCCTGGCTGACACAACCGTATCTGGTGCCGCCTGAAGGCAAGGATAAAACCTACAAAGGCTATGCGGCGATCAGCAATGATCAAGAGGTGAAGAATTATATCAATTTAGCCTTCAAACAAGGCTGGCAAGTGCTTGCACATGCCAATGGCGATGCGGCAATTGATCAGTTTATTGCTGCGGTAAAAGACGCGACCCAAAAGCAGGGTCAAGCAGATCGTCGAAGTGTGCTGATTCATTCACAAACGATTCGTGATGATCAACTGGATCAACTTAAAGCGCTGGATATTATTCCTTCCTTCTTCTCGCTGCATACTTTTTATTGGGGTGACTGGCATCGTCAACAGACACTGGGTGAGCAGCGTGCAGCACGTATTTCTCCTACAGCAACAGCATTAAAGAAACATCTGATCTTTACCGAACATCATGATGCGCCTGTGGTACCGCCAAGTAGCATGATGATGCTTGATGCGACTGTGAATCGTACCACCCGTAGTGATTATGTCTTGGGCGCAAATGAACGGGTAAGTCCTTATCTGGCATTGAAGTCGATGACGGACTGGGCTGCCTATCAATATTTTGAAGATCAACAGAAGGGAACTTTAGTTCAAGGCAAACTGGCAGATCTGGTAATTCTGGATCGGAATCCGCTGACTATTCCAAGCCGTGAGATTAAAAAGATCAAAGTGGTGGCGACTTATAAAGAAGGTAAGCTCATTTATCAGAATTCAAAAAATTAAAGACCTAAAAAAACCGAGCTATTTAGCTCGGTTTTTTTATGCGATCTAAGCTCAGCTTAGATGTCGTCTAGGTTAATGCCTAAACGTGCCGCAACTTCTTCATAGGCTTCAACCACACCACCTAAACCTTGGCGGAAACGGTCTTTATCAAGTTTTTTCTTGGTGTCTTTGTCCCATAAACGGCAACCGTCTGGAGAGAACTCATCACCCAGTACGATACGGTCATGGAATACACCAAATTCAAGTTTGAAATCTACCAGAATCATATTACCAGCGTCGAATAATGCTTTAAGCACATCATTTACTTGGTAAGTGAGTTCTTTCATTTTTTCAAGCTGTTCAGCAGTCGCCCAACCTAAAGCAATCGCTTGAGATTCATTCACCATTGGATCGCCAAGAGCATCATCTTTAAAGAATAATTCAAATGTTGGCGGTGTTAACTCTTTGCCTTCTTCAACGCCTAAACGACGGCAAAGTGAACCAGCAGCATAGTTACGAATGACACATTCAACAGGAATCATCTGAAGTTTTTTTACGAGAACTTCAGTTGGAGAAAGCAATTTTTCAAAATGGGTTTCGATGCCTGCTTCAGCCAGTTTATCCATGATGAAGGCGTTAAAACGGTTGTTGACCTTGCCCTTACGATCGAGTTGCTCGATTTTTTCGCCATTGAATGCCGAGGCATCATCGCGAAAGACTAAAATCAGGTGATCAGCGTTATCTGTTTCATATACAGATTTTGCTTTACCAGTATAGAGCAAGGTTTGTTTTAACATGAGGGAACCTTTTGAAAAAAATGCCTAGTAAACGACTAGGCTGGCCAGTTTTGGTAAATCTGGGCTAATACTTCCGTTGCAACCGCAGGGTCTGCAAAGGTTGTATCAAGTTTAAACAGTGCAATGGTATTGCTTGAGCCAACAGCGGTAAGCTTCAGTAGGTAGTTTTGCTCACCCACTTTAATAGTCGCTTCATAGCCATGATCTGCCTGAGAGATGACTTTATAGTTGAGGCTGCTGACGGTCGCAAAAGCATATTGCCAAGCAGTTGCAGTCGGGCCATCCACTTTAAGTAATGGGTTCTTATTCCCATCCATCACCAGTTGTGGACGACCTAAGCTGGTTGCTGTTGCTTCAGTTGTCGTGGTTGCAGTTTGCGCTGCCTCTGGGCGAGGTAACGCATAACGTTTGCCCGTCTTGTTCTCAAATGTTGGTGCATGTTGAATCGCAAGCGGGTCAACCGTTGGTGCTGGATACAATGGCGTAAATGGTCTTACCGTTGCATTCTCAGGGAACTTGAGTGGTTCAAGCGCTTGCGCTTTTTTATAATCTAAAGAATGATTATTGAGGGCAAAACGACCACAACCAGCCAAACTTAAAGCTGAAATGACTAGGACAACACCAAGACGTAATTGCATCATAAATTGCTCGTATTAAATAATTCCCGCAGTTTTTAAATCTGTGCGGAGAGGTTCACGATATTGTTCTGCTAGAGCGGTTAATGGCAGGCGTAAACCTGTACTGATATATCCCATCTCATGCAACGCCCATTTCACAGGAATTGGGTTTGATTCGCAAAACAAAATATTGTGTAGATTTGCAATTTGCTGATTCAGACTTTGAGCCTTTGCTTGATCGCCCGCTAATGCAGCTTCACAAACTTCGCTCATTTGTTTTGGTGCAACATTGGCAGTAACCGAAATATTACCTTTCGCACCACGCAAGATCAGTTCCCAGGCAGTTTCATCATCACCAGAATATACGGCGATTTTACCTTTTAAACCTTCGATGAGGGCTTGACCACGTGGTACATCGCCTGTTGCATCTTTAATCCCAACAATGTTTTTAATTTCAGCAAGACGAATGACGGTTTCGTTTTGCATGTCTACACCAGTACGACCTGGAACATTATAAAGAATTTGTGGAATATCAACTGCTTCAGCAATCGCCTTGTAGTGTTGATATAAGCCTTCTTGTGTTGGTTTATTATAATATGGCGTAACGAGCAGGGCTGCATCTGCACCGAGTTCTTTTGCTGCTTTGGTCAGCTCAATTGCTTCGCGTGTTGAATTTGCACCTGTACCCGCAATAATCGGGATGCGTTTATTGGCTACACGGATCACTTCTTTGATGACTTGTGTATGTTCTTCCATGCTTAATGTTGAGGCTTCGCCCGTTGTGCCAACAGCAACAATACTATGTGTACCTTGTTGGATGTGCCACTCAACGAGCTTCTCCAGGCTCTTCCAATCTACGCGACCATCTTCAAACATAGGGGTGACGAGTGCGACAATTGAGCCTTGAATATTCTGTGCTAGCTGAGTCATTTTAAAAAACTATCCTATTTTCCCATCCGAGATTGAATTAGTTGAAACGAAATATTGGATGGTTGCAGTATTTTGATTCGTCGTCCAATAATGAATTCGATTGAATGACAATTATGCAAATTATGACTGATCAGCGGCATAAGAACAATATGCTTTAGTCAAACAGCCGAAAACTTTAATTCAACTTTTACCTGAATAATTTTCATGTTAAGAAAAGTTCAGGTCGAAGTAGCCAGACGATAAAGAGCAGCGTATGTTAGAAAGGAGCGAGCAATCCAGAATGAAACACAATATGTATACACTTGCGAAACACAGCGCACTCATTGTTGTAGATGTACAAAACGGGTTTACCCCAGGTGGAAACTTGGCAGTCACTGACGCTGATCAGATTATTCCAGTCATTAATCAACTGGCCCGCCAGTTTGAAATGGTGGTGCTTACCCAAGACTGGCATCCAGAGCAGCATATTTCCTTTGCCGATAATCATGAAAATAAAGCGCCTTTTGAAACCATTGAGCTATCTTATGGAACCCAAGTATTGTGGCCTAAGCACTGCGTGCAGGGGACACAGGATGCCGAATTTCATCCAGCTCTTGATATTCCGACAGCCCAATTGATTATCCGTAAGGGTTTTCATCCCGATATCGATAGTTATTCTGCTTTTATGGAAGCAGATCGCAAAACACCGACAGGTTTGAAGGGCTATTTAATAGAACATCAAATTGATACGGTTTATATCGTGGGGATAGCCACAGATTTTTGTGTGGCATGGACTGCCTTGGATGCGGCACAAATGGGATTTAAAACCTATGTTATCGAAGATGCGTGCAAAGCAATTGATTTAAATGGCTCATTGCAAAGTGCATGGCAAAGTATGCAGGCAGAGGGTATTCAACGCATTCAGTCGAGTGCAATTTTGCCATAAGCTTGAGCTGCCTGAGCGAAAGGCGTTAAACTTTGAAAACTGATGAATCCGTATCAGTCAAACCATGACTTAAGGCAAAATTGAGCGTTTTATGACAGTCGAACTTGATGATTTTGATCAGAAAATTATCCATCATTTACAAATGAATGGACGTTTGGCCAATCAGGAACTCGCTGAATTGGTGGGTTTGTCGACTTCCCAATGTTCACGCCGTCGAGTGAACCTCGAACAGAAAAAGATCATCACTGGCTATTATGCACAAATTGCGCTGAGTGCTGATCCAGCGCCGATCATGGGCATTATTGAAGTGAAATTACAGAATTATCATGATGCCACGCATGATCGTTTCGTTGAGTTCCTTCTCAATGAGCCAGCGGTTAAGGATATTCATAAACTGACGGGGAGCTATGATTTTGCCTTGAAAGTTGCGGTTAAAAATCTTGATGAAATGGTCAAGTTGATCGGCATCCTGTCTTCCCAGACCTTTGGTGTCAGCAACCTGAATACCTCGATTGTTTTGGAAAAGCTCAAAGAAAATGGAATCGCAATTAAATAAAAATAGCTGATTTCTAATGAAAGATGGATCAGAAAGCCATGACTGACTGAAAATGAGCTGTTTATATTAAATGGCTTATTTTGAATATAAATTGCATTTATGGCGAAAATATAAGAATAAATTGCGTATTTTCAATAAAAATGATCAAATATGCCGCCTTTTATTTGGAAGGCATCTCTCCCTTCTGCTGTTCTGTGATTGAGTTTTACCCTTATGAATACCGAGCAAAATGTATCTCTGGTCAGTCCAGTCGTGCCTATAATTGACCAACATTCCAAAGTTGAAGATGCATTGGCGCTGTTGACGGGTACATTTATCCTTTCTTTTGCCATGACCTTATTGCAACAAGCGGGCATTATGACGGGAGGAACAGCAGGTCTGTCTTTACTCCTCCACTATATTACCGACATTAAATTTGGTGTTTTATTTTTCTTCATCAATATTCCATTTTATTATTTTGCCTATAAAAAAATGGGGATGGCCTTGGTAGTTAAAACCTTTATTGCGGTTGCTTTACTGGCAGGTTTTTCTGCAATCATTCCCCATTTTTTTCATCTTTCTGATGTTAATCCAATTTATGCAGCCATTTTTGCCAATGTCTTGATGGGCGTCAGTTTCCTGATTTTATTTAGACATCGTTCAAGTCTAGGCGGGATCAATTTGCTTGCATTGTATTTACAGGAACGCTTCGATATCCCGGCAGGTAAAGTGCAGTTGGGCATTGATATGGCAATCTTGCTCACGTCATTGCTGTTTGTAGACTGGAAGTTGATTCTGGTTTCAATTATGGGTGTCATTATTTTAAATTCGATTATTCTGCTGAATCATAAAACCACACGCTATATTGCGTAAATCTGTTCTGTTTTATTCTTAACATTTGAAAAATAAAAATAATTAAGGGCGTGCTGTAGTTATTTATTTGAAAATCGTGTTGCTGTAAATTATAAGAAATTTATAGCAATACAATTTATTTCTTATATAGAAAGTATTTTAAATACAAAGATTTAGGACAATTATTTTTTATTAATTAGACAAAAGAAACTTAAATTATACAATAATGATGAAATATAGATTTTGAACGAATTTTGTGCATGTGTTAAATTTTAACCAAGAGATGAAAGCTTTAATTATATAAAATTAATATTAGATAAAACATTTCTATTTCTTGTGCAAATATATGATTTTTATAATTTCATCTCTTTTTTATATAAATTTAAAAATTTCTTTTGGATGAAAGGAACAGGGCAAGGTAGAGAATAAGAGTTTATTTCATTGGGGCGGTATTTTTTTGCTATCAAGGACTATTTGCAAAAAAGGAAATTGCAATGAAAGAAAATTTGGAATTTGGATATGTATCTCATAATGGTCATATAGATCCTTATTATCATACAAAATTGATAGAAGATTGGGAGTTTTCTTATCACCAAGTATCTTCTGGAAAGTTCATTGGTAATCTAAGTAAGATCTGGCTTGGTGATATAGAAATTTATGAGGAAAAGCTATCAACTGCAGTATTTCAAGAAGGATGCTGTCAGCAAGGGGTTTTATGTATAGGTATATTTAGAAATTTTCAATCTCCAGCGATTTGTCTAGGACATACAGTAGAAAATTCAGATATTATTAGTATTAGGCCCAATCAAGAGATTTTGATAAAAACACCTGAAGAATCAAAGTTCTATGCGTTGCAAATACCACTGCAATCATTGGTCGGTGATGATATTGAACAATTAGAAGACATGATGAGTTTAAGCAGAAATACTGAACTAAATAATAAAATTTATAATAAAATTAGGTGTTTATTTAACGCATTTGAAAATATTGTTTTAAATGAGGTAGCTAAAAAAGATATTATTTCAGATTTTACTGATATTGGTTGTGAATATATAAATTCCATTAGGAATGACAAGCTCGAACATAAGAAAGCTAAGAATAAAGCAGAACGGGTTATTAAAGAAATTCTATATTATTTACAAAGTAATAGCGATCTGCCAATTACAGTTGAAGACTTTTGTAAGGTTACCAATACATCTAGAAGAACCTTGCAAAATTATTTTGAAATTATTATAGGGTGTAGCCCATCTTTATTTCTAAAATACTGGAAGCTAAATTGTGCAAGAAAAATGCTATTAGCCAATGAAGAAAAAACGACGGTTAGTCAGGTTGCCTCATATTGGGGGTTTTGGCATTTTTCTCAATTTGCACAAGATTATAAAGGATTATTTGGAGAATTACCCTCAACAACATTAGAGCTTTCGAGATGATTTGGGCTATAAATAACAACATCCATTATTTTATCAAATAAGATAATAATGGATGTCTATTATTTTATAACTTGGCTTTATTCATGCATTTTTTGGATAATTGCTTTAGTGGTTTCGATATATCCACTGATATCTTCATCGGTCATGGGTAATGTAAGACCAATTTGTCCACGATGCACAGGAAAGTAGCCTTGCGTTGCCATTTCCAATGCATAAGTATTCATAGAATCTTCATCAATTTTATGCCAATAGTCACGATGAGTTTTGATTTCTTGGCCAATTTCTTTGGTAAATGCATACCCTAGCATTGAAAATGCACCATAAACAATAAAAGGATAATTAGATGCTTTCGCCCAGTGATTGAGTTCATCCTTGATTCTTTTTGCCATACGATTCAAATACTCGTAAGCTTCATCATTCATGACTCGTAAACAAGCGCTACCGGCTGCACATGAAAGTGGGTGTCCATGATGTGTGCCTGAAATAAGCACTTGATTTTCTTCTAGAACACGGAAGATTTCGCGACGACCACCTACAGCACCAATAGGAAGCCCACCTCCAATCATTTTACCCATTACAGTAAGATCTGGATGGACTTGATAGATACTCTGTAGTCCTCCTTTAGCTGCACGTAAGGTCATGGTTTCATCAATGATTAAAAGGATGCCAAGCTCCTGAGTAAGCTTTCGAATACGAGCAACAAATTCCTTATCAAGCTCAACGACACCTCCTGCGCCTGACTGCAATTCCATAATGACACAAGCTACATCATCTGCATGATTACGAAGAATACTTTCGCATGCTTGATAATCATTTTGTACTAATACAATGACATTATCGCTTTTGTAGGTTGGGATCCCTGCTGAATCTGGTAATGGCTTTGGATGGAAGTCTGGGCCTGGAAAACTAGCGGGTGTTGGATGTGCAGAAATTGCTAAATCGTCACAGAATCCATGATAACCTCCTTCGAATTTGGCTATTTTATTTTTTCCTGTGTATCCTCGGGCAATCCGGATCGCACTCAAACATGCCTCGCTAGCGGAACAGAAGAATTTAACCTTTTCAATAGAATCAATTCGTTGGCATAGGAGTTGGGCGAGCTCTAACTCGTAATTTACAGGATTACCAAATGAGAATCCCTTTTTCAGGACTTCCTGAATAGCTTTGAGAATTTCAGGGTGATTGTGACCAGTGACATTGGTCGAAAAGTTATTATTAAGATCGAGTAGTTTTTTACCTTCAATTGTATAAACATATTGGCCTTCACCTCGCTCAGCGAAAATTGCATGCGGGCCATAGGCAAACGTCCTACGACTAAAACCACCTGGGATCTGATCATTCCCTTTAGATGTTTCTTCCTTGGAAAGATTGAAAGTTTCAGAGAATTTTCTTAAAGATTCAGCGTAATCAAGTTTCATATTTTAATCCTGATATTAAAAGGAAAATCGTTATTTTTTAAATAACTATAGATTTAGATTCGCTAAAATAGATAGTACAGAGGTTGGGCTGTTCACGATGAGTGAAGAGCTGTTCAGAAAATTAGGCACGACTGGGCTAAAAAGCCGGTTACTTTTGTGGCTTAATTTTTTGTATCAAGACCATCCCTATCTATAGTGCATCTAAGAGGAAATAAAATTTATTTCCCTATCGATTTGTGTTTAAAAAAGCCATAAGGTTCTCCATTTCCTATTCGTAGGCTTTGTCAGTGTTAGATTTTCATAAGTACGGGTTGAGCTAAATATGCTTTTAGAGTTTTCTAATTAACTGATTTTATTTAATTAAATCAATTTAAAGCTTTAGCTTATCTATTAAAGTATTTATAACGAAGTGCAAAAATTCTGACTATCAATATCTGGAAAATTTGAAGTTTTAATGTTGACGAATGTAATAAAAAATATCTAAGGCAAAGATGATTTATGAGAGGGATAGATTTTATTCTTCCCTATATTGTTCTCACTAGAGATACTGAGAGCACACATAGATTGGATTTTAGCCCTGTTCATCTTTTGGCAAAGATTGTTTTAGCGTGTTATCGATCGCTGAATTAATTGGTATATTCTACGTTTTATGAAATTCAAAATTTGAATCTTATTAATGATTTACTTTGGATTATTTGATGATCTTTATCTTAACTTGATTACGCTATTCTGTGATTCATTTATAAAAAAGCCCAGCATACTTTTTATTCAATATGTCTGGGCTATTTTTGATTATTAACTGTGTAGAGTTAATAATTTTATTATTCTACAGTTACACTCTTGGCAAGGTTACGTGGCTGATCGACATCAGTTCCACGTAAAACAGCAACATGGTAAGACAATAATTGTACTGGTACGCTGTAAACGATTGGCGCTAACCATTCATTAACGGCTGGGATATGTACAACGTGTTGGCGGTCTTTACCATGAATACCACTGTTCTCATCCGCGAAAACAAATAATTCACCACCACGTGCCTGTACTTCTTCCATGTTCGATTTGAGTTTATCGAGCATTTCATCATACGGTGCCAAGATAACCACAGGCATTTCGTTGTCAACTAAAGCAAGAGGGCCATGCTTCAATTCACCTGCGGCATAACCTTCAGCATGAATATATGAAATTTCTTTCAATTTCAATGCGCCTTCAAGTGCGATTGGGAAGTGTGTTCCACGGCCCAAGAACAAGCAGTGATTCTTTTCCACGAACAGCGCAGACAAGCGAAGAATTTCAGTATCACCTTGCAAGGTATCTAAAATGACTTTCGGGCAGTGCCATAAAGCAGTAGTGATTTCATTTAGTTGCGCATCAGAAAGGCGTTGTTTCACCTGACCAATTTTCAGGATTAACAACATCAATGCCGCAAGCTGAGTGGTAAAGGCTTTGGTTGATGCCACACCAATTTCAGGGCCAGCCAGCGTCAGTAAATGGTGATCTGTTTCACGCACCATTGATGACGTTGCGACGTTACAAATCGTCATTGTCGTGATGTCAATGTTGTTAGCTTTGGCACGTTTTTGAGTTTCACGTAATGCAGCTAAGGTATCTGCGGTTTCACCTGATTGAGAAATACAGATATATAACGTATTGGCAACGATGACAGGTGTGCGATAGCGGAATTCACTTGCGATTTCAACCTGACAAGGCACGCCAATCAATTGTTCGAACCAGTATTTGGCAATCATACCCGCATGGTAGCTGGTACCACAGGCAATGATTTGAATTTGCTGGATTTTACTGAAATCTGCATCGGCATGATTTAAGAAATCTTCGCGTAAACTATTGCCATTCAATGCTTGAGAAATAGTTTGCTGAATCGCTTCAGGTTGCTCATAAATTTCTTTGAGCATGAAGTGCTTATATTCGCCTTTAGAAGCATTACTAACCGTTGCATCTAATTCTTTGACTGGGCGTTCAACCGCTTCACCATTTGCAAAAACTTCAATGCTATTACGGGTTAAGCGTGCAATATCGCCTTCTTCTAAATAAACAAAGCGATTGGTCACAGGCAACAAAGCCAACTGGTCTGAACTGATAAAGTTCTCACCAATCCCCACACCAATGACCAGTGGAGAGCCTTCACGCACGGTAATCAGCTCATCTGGATGTGCTGTATGTACAATACCGAGTGCATAAGCCCCTTTTAGGCGAGGTGTAATCTTTTGTACCGCTTCCAGCAGACTATCAGTTTGTTTTAGTGCTTCATTAACGAGATGCGCAACAACTTCTGTATCTGTTTGAGAGGTGAAGACATAACCTAAAGCTTGTAATTCATCTTTAAGTTCTTGGTAGTTCTCAATAATACCGTTATGTACAACGGCTACATTGCCAGAAACGTGTGGATGCGCATTGTTTTCAGTCGGTTTACCGTGTGTTGCCCAGCGTGTGTGTGCAATACCCACATTACCTGTTAACTGCTGTTCTGCTACGGCTTCAGCTAGATTAGCCACTTTACCCACGCGACGTTCACGCAGGATTTGCTGTTTATTGAGCAAGGCTAAACCTGCAGAGTCATAGCCACGATATTCCAGACGTTTTAGACCTTCGATCAGAATCTCGGTTACACAACGTTCAGCAACGCCACCAACAATACCACACATAATTTTATCCTCTTATTTTTTCAGTTTTTGGGGACGTTGATAATCCGCTTTTTCAAACTGCTTTGCTCGTTCCACAGCCAAACTACGCTCAGCCACATCTCGTGTTAAGGTAGATCCCGCACCTGTGGTCGCACCCTGACCGATTTTGATTGGTGCAACTAATGAGTTATTGGTTCCAATAAATACATTGTCTTCAATAATGGTACGGTGTTTGTTGGCGCCATCATAGTTACAGGTAATCGTGCCTGCGCCAATGTTACAGCCTGCACCGATATCCGCATCACCTAGATAAGTGAAGTGGTTGGCTTTAGAACCAAGACCAATATTTGAATTCTTTACTTCAACAAAGTTGCCGATATGCACGTCATTGGCAAGATTAGCACCTGGGCGTAAACGCGCGAATGGCCCAATCTGGGTATTTTCTCCAACTACCGCATTTTCAAAAATACTATAGGCCTGAACCTTGGTACCTGCTGCAATACGGGTATTCTTTAAAATACAGCCAGCGCCGAGGTGGACGTTATCGCCAAGTTCGCAGTCACCTTCAATGATGACATTGACATCAATTTGTACATCTTGACCGCACTTGAGACTGCCGCGCAAATCAAAACGATTTGGGTCAATCAGATGAACACCTTGTTGCATCAATTCTTTGGCTTGCTGTTGCTGGAATTGACGCTCTAAGGTCGCTAGTTGCAGACGGTCATTGACGCCTTCAACCTCGAATTCTAGCTCAGGCTGAATAGACGCAATCTCTAAGCCATCTTCAACTGCCATTGCCACAATATCCGTCAGGTAATATTCACCCTGAACATTATTATTAGAGAGCTTTGGTAACCATTGATGCAGTTTGGCATTGCTGACGCAGTAAATACCTGTATTAATTTCCTGAATCTGGCGCTGTTCTTCATTGGCATCTTTATGTTCAACAATGGCCTGAATTTTGCCAGCTTGACGAACGATACGACCATAACCTGTTGGATTTTCAACATTCAGGGTGATCATGCCGATACCAGATTGACTCGAAGCTTCTAACAATTGTTCAAGCGTGCTCTGACGAACGAGTGGCACATCACCATAGAGAATTAAGGAAATTCCATCTTGCGGTAGTACCGGTAAAGTCATTTGAACCGCATGACCTGTGCCTAACTGTTCAGCCTGCTCGACCCATTCAATTTGCTCGGCAGCAAAGCTTTGTTTAACCAACTCACCGCCATGCCCATAAATGGTAATAATATTTTGCGCATTCAGTTTTTTTGCCGTCTGGATCACATGACCCAGCAGTGGACGACCTGCCAATGGTTGTAATACTTTTGGTAGTTGTGAACGCATTCGCGTTCCTTTCCCTGCTGCAAGAATAATAACAGTTGTTGACATAACTAACTCTAATTTATGGCTTAAGTCAAAATATAAAAATGAATAATAAGAATACAGAGTGCTGCCCAAAGTCCCGCAATGATATCGTCGAGCATGATTCCGAAGCCGCCAGAAACTTTCTGATCTGCCCAGCTGATCGGGAATGGTTTCCAGACATCAAATATACGGAATAATACGAATCCAACAATGACCCATAACCAGTTCACGTGTTGCAAATAAAGCAAAGGGAGCAGGGTAATGGATTGTCCTGCAAACTCGTCCCACACAATACGTCCATCGTCGTGGACATTGATCACTTTTGCTGTATGGCCACAGATATAAATGCCAATCAATGACATTAAAATGACCACAGCGATGCTGGCAGACAGACCGAGATATACCCATAGTGGCGTAAACAGGAGTGCAAAGGCCGAACCAAATGTACCCGGTGCTTTAGGTGCTAAACCAGAACCGAAACCGACACCGCAAAAAACGATGAAACGGTCAAACCAAGACATTTGGTTAAAGTGAATGGGAGGTTTATGCAAAGTGTTGGTATCCATGAACATGTAACGGGCATGCTTCGCCCATATACTCAAATAACAATCCAGTTTGTTGGGTAATTTCGCCAATTATTGTAATCGGAACATCTAATTGTTGTCGCGACAGTTCCTTAAAGTTTTGCGGTGATATTGTAAAGCATAATTCGTAATCATCACCGCCTGCAAGTGCATAATGCCAAGCCTGTTGCAGATCGAGTTGTTTTAGTGATGGATCTAACGGAAGTTGATCAAGCTGTAATTTTGCACCGACATTGGATGCTTTCAGAATATGACCCAGATCCTGAGCCAAGCCATCCGACACATCAATCATGCTGGATGCCAGACCTTTCAGCTGTTGGCCAAGTTGACAGCGTGGCGTTGGGTAGTCCAGACGTCGTTGCAGGGCATGACCAAGATGCTGCAATCCAAAGGCTGCATCTCCAACTTGCCCACTCATACAAATATAGTCACCAACCTGAGCGCCTGCACGTGTGATGGCTTGGCCTTGTTCAATCCAGCCTAAGGCTGTCACACTGATGGTGAGTTGACTACTTTGAGTGGTATCGCCACCGATCAGGCTGACACCAAATTGATCGCAGCAATCGAAAAGCCCCTGACTAAATCCAGCCAGCCAGTCGTGATCAACAGTCGGTAAGCTCAGTGCCAGTAAAATACTGTGGGGTTTTGCACCCATTGCAGCCAGATCAGATAAATTGACAGCGACACTTTTCCAGCCAATAGCATGGGGAGCCGTATCTAGGGGGAAATGTCGACCAGCAACCAGTGTATCTGCACAGATCACCAATTGTTGTGAAGGAGGGGGGGTGACAATGGCTGAGTCATCACCGATGCCTAAACTTACATCTGCATTGGATGTACGCTTAAAGTAGCGCTCAATAATGGAAAACTCAGCCATACAACATCAAGCCTATTATTTTGCTTGTTGTTTTTCAGCTTCACGAAGTTTTGATGAAAGACGGTCTAATACACCATTGATGTATTTATGGCTGTCTGCACCACCAAAGTGTTTCGCTAACTCAATTGCTTCATCAAGTACAACACGATACGGAACTTCGAGGTGATCTCGTAGTTCATAAGCGCCTAAACGCAAAGTTGCAAGCTCTACACCATCAAGGGCATTTAGCTCACGGTCAAGTACCGGGATGAGTAACTCATCTAAGGCTTCATGTTGAGCAACCACTTGAGTGAGCAATTCATGGTAATAGTTAAGGTCAACTTTGTGCATCGCATTTTCAACACGCGTACGTGCTTCAATTTCATGTACAGGGTTATGACTCATTTGCCATTCATAAATCCCTTGTACAGCAAAACGACGTGCTTTGCGTTTCGCTGCATAAGCGGCCTGAAGTGTTTGCGACATGCTTTAAATTGCCTTTAATAAGTTAACCATTTCGATTGCAGTCAATGCAGCTTCGCTACCTTTGTTTCCTGCTTTCGTACCAGAACGTTCAATTGCTTGTTCAATGCTGTCTGTCGTCAAGACACCATTGATCACTGGCATTGTGCTTTCAAGTGCAACCACACCTAAACCTTTTGCACATTCGCCTGCAACAAAATCAAAATGTGGTGTGCTACCACGAATCACTGCACCTAATGCAATGATGGCATCAAATTTATTTGAAGCCGCTAATTTTTTCGCAACGATTGGCAGTTCCCATGCACCTGGCGCATGAATAACCGTAATCGCATCTTCTGAAACGCCATGACGTTTTAAAGTGTCGATTGCGCCTTCAAGTAAATGTTCAACCACGAAGCTGTTGAAACGACCCACTAAGATCGCATAACGACCTTCGCTTGCGAGATGTAATAAACCTTCAATACGGCGAATTGCCATAGCAACCTCGATTATTTTGCTGTGATTTGATCGGCAGTGATGTATTCCACCACCTCTAAATTAAATCCTGACAGGGCATTGAAACGAAGTGGAGAACTCAACAACTTCATTTTCTCAACACCCAAGTCACGTAAAATCTGTGCACCGACACCAATGGTCTGATATTGGTGAGAAAGCGCGGCATTTGATTTCAGCGGTTTTGGCTGATTCAAACTATTTAAAGCTGGGCCTAAATCTTCTAAATGATTCTGACCAATCCAGACCAGTACACCACGATCACTTGCAGCAATGGTTTTCATTGCAAGATCAAGATTCCATGCGGGTGAACCGTCTGCTTTATTCAGCTTTAACAAGTCACGAATTGGACTGAAACCATGTACACGAACTGTCGTAACACCCTGTTTCGGTTCACCTTTGACCAAGGCAACGTGAATATCAGGGTTACCAATTTCACGGTATTTATACAGCTCAAAAGTACCATATTCAGTTTCAATGGTCTCTTGAGACAAACGTTCAACGGTTTGCTCGTTGGTCATGCGGTAATGAATCAGATCCGCAATGGTCCCAATTTTTAAGCCATGCTTTTCTGCAAAGACTTCCAGATCAGGGCGACGCGCCATAGTACCGTCATCATTGATGATTTCACAGATCACTGATGCAGGTTCAAGGCCAGCCAAACGGGTTAAATCACAACCAGCTTCGGTATGACCCGCACGGTGTAGTACACCACCTGGTTGTGCCATCAATGGGAAAATATGCCCTGGCTGTACGATATCGCTTGGCTTGGCATGTGCAGCAACCGCAGTACGAATGGTATGTGCACGTTCAGCTGCTGAAATACCTGTGCTAATGCCTTCTGCTGCTTCAATTGAAAGCGTGAAGTTGGTCGCGTGCTGTGCGCCGTTCTGATCAACCATTAATGGCAGGTTGAGTTGCTTACAACGTTCACGGCTTAAAGTCAGGCAGACCAAACCACGTGCATGGGTAATCATGAAGTTAATATCTTCAGGGCGAACATGCGTTGCAGCGATGACTAAGTCACCTTCATTCTCACGATCTTCATCATCCATCAGGATGACCATTTTGCCTGCACGAATATCTGCGACAAGCTCTTCAACACGACTCAGCGGCATTCGCTTTCACCTTTGATGTTGCCTTTTAAGGCTCTAGTATTCGATAAATCTGGCATAGTTTACCGCATTTTAAAAAATTTCGCCTGTGCTTCTTGATCAATTCAAATATGTCATCTGCAAAAGCAGATATTGGCCTGATCTGGAGCTGCTGTTGTGAACTTTCTAGGCTCATTTTCTTAGGCGTTTGAGCAGGAAAAAAATAAGGCTTTGTCGTGAAACAAAGCCTTATTTTAAGATGTAGCACTTGAATCAGGATTCAGTGGCGGCTTTGGCTTTTTTGCCCATCAAGATTTCAGTACGCAGTGTCTGTGCCACAGTTGCACAGGCTTCATTCATGCCATTAATCATGAACGCATGGCGAGTCATGATGTTGCTTGGATTCGGCATCGCCACCAGTTCATAATTATTTTGGATGGTTTTAAGCTGATCATGATTGAGGTATAAAGCCGCTTCTTTGGCATGTAGATGTTGAGTCAAGCGTTTCGCTGCTTCAACCGCATCCAGTTGCATGGCATCTACCGCACCAGCAACCGCACCACGCGTTTGCAAGGCAAAACGTTTATCTTCACGGTAACGTTTATACAATACATCAGACAACAGCTGGAACACGGCACCGACCATCATCAGGCATTCTAGCGCTTGTGGCTGTTCCGTGTTAGTGGTCAAAGTTGCACCTTCGCTATCAAATTCTTGGGTGACATGAATTTTAGCGGCATCAATTTCATAATGCTTGGCACAGAGGTCGATACTTTTATCCAAGAATAGCTGGCAAAGTTTAAAATATGGCACCGAAACAGACTGATTGACACTATTTAGAAGTTGCTTCGGATCATAGAACTGAATGTTCAAAGCCAATGCCTGATCATCCAGTTGAACTGCTTCTGTTGGACGCTTCTCGACGCGCACCTTGCTTTGCGCTTTGGCCTGTTGTTGAGCCTGAGCAACCAGTGTCACCGTATTTTGTTTTTCGAGCGCCAATGCCTGAGTTAAACGTTGAATTTCATGCTTAAGATGATTTTCTTGGTTAATACGAGCTAGGTATTCACTGCGCGTTGGACGGGCAATGGCACGATAAGCCAGCCAGATCAAGGCGTGAATAAATAACGAGACTAAAATCGCTAACCATTGGGTACGTAAGATTTCACCGATACTTGGCTGGATGAGGGTAATTTCAACCGTTCCAACTTTCTTCTCATTTTGCAATGCATCACGAACAAACACTTCACCTTGGCGAGTTTTCGACATACCACTGGTGGCAAGGACTTGCTTATTGGCATCCAGGATACGAATCGAAGCAACACTTGGATTGGTGGCATAACGATTCGCCACCAGAGCCAATGAAACGGTGTTGGCAGGTTCCAGCTCGGAAAGCGTATCTGCCACTAACTGACTTGTCATCAGTTGACCTTGGCTGGCGCGGTTTTCATTGAGTTGATGTGTCGTTGCAATCACCAATAAAAAGGTATGCAATGCAAAACTTACGATCAGTAGGCTAGCAAATAGCCCTTGGCGAGGCGCATTCAAGTTAAACTTCCAAGGCAAATAGATTTAGGTTCGGTTATGTTATGATTCTTACATACAATAGTTGTCGCTCAACCACGAGTCAATTCATGCGAGAAATCATTCTTATATCCTTTCTAGGACCAGATCAACCGAATCAGTTTACTCGATTAATGCAGGTACTATCCGTACATTCTTTGCAAATACTTGATGTAGGTCAGGCCGTTATCCACAATCAACTCACCCTAGGGATCGTTGTTGCATCAGATAATGAGACTGCTACTGCATTGGCAATGAAAGAGATTCTGATTTTAGCACATGATATTGGCCTAACAGTGCGATTTAAACCAATCTCCAACGCAGAATATGATCAATGGGTGAGTGAAGGTGGCCGAACACGCTATATCGTGACGGCACTTGCCCCAGAACTCACGGCTGCGCATTTGCAAGCGGTCACAAAAATTGTGTCGAGTCAGGGTTTTAATATCGAAACCGTCACGCGCTTATCTGGCCGTTTAGAGCTGGATACTGAGAGTCCTTTCCCGCGTCGGGCCTGTGTCCAATTTGGATTGAGTGGGCAGATGTTAGATGCACAAGCCATGCGTGCAGCCTGCCTGAGCTTGTCAGGTGAGTTGAATATTGATGTCGCTGTACAAGAAGACAATGCGTATCGCCGCAATCGCCGTCTGGTGTGTTTCGATATGGATTCAACCCTCATCGAGCAAGAAGTAATTGATGAGTTGGCCTTAGAAGCTGGAGTTGGTGAACAGGTGGCTGAAATTACAGAGCGCGCCATGCTTGGGGAGCTGGATTTCCAGCAAAGTTTCCGTGCCCGTGTCGCTTTATTAAAAGGTCTGGATGCGTCAGTTTTACCTAAAATTGCAGAACGTTTGACCGTGACAGAAGGGGCAGAGCGTCTGATTTCAACACTGAAAGCGCTAGGTTATAAGACCGCAATTCTATCAGGTGGTTTCCAGTACTTTGCTGAATATCTGCAAGCAAAACTGGGAATTGATGAGGTGCATGCCAATATTCTCGATGTTGAAAATGGCATCGTGACAGGTGAAGTGAAAGGTGCGATTGTCGATGGTGCACGTAAAGCTGAGCTACTACGTCAATTGGCTGAGAAAATGGGGATTTCCTTAGAACAGGCGATGGCCGTTGGAGATGGTGCTAACGATTTGCCAATGCTCTCGATTGCGGGGCTCGGTGTCGCATTCCGTGCCAAGCCTTTGGTTCGCCAAAATGCCAATCAAGCAATTTCCAGTGTGGGTTTAGATGGTGTTTTGTACTTGTTAGGTATGCATGATAAAGACCTGAATCGCGCTTAACACAGCGATTTTGGGGTTCAAATAAGGCCGCTTTTGAAGCGGCTTTATTCATTTTTAAGTCGTCACGATTCCGTCATATTTATGTCTAAATGTATAGAAAAACAACGATAAAAAATTTCTGAAAAAAGTTTTTTTAAGGTCTAAAACATCGATAGTTTTTTGTAATGACACGCCGCAATTGATGCTATATGGAGATTCGGGACTTTTGTAATTTTAAAAAATGTAATTACAAAAGCATATTGCGACAGCTTATGTCGTAAGGTTAATTTCAGGCTCTTTTTTTCTAAAAAAAACACTCCATAATGCATAAAGACGTTAATGCAACACCAAGTACTGTTTGAGATTACAGAACAATATAGAGGTCTGGACACAATTGCAGACCATCCTTTTTAAGACGGAGGTTTCTATGGAAGCAGCGAATTTCACCATGTTGGTTGGATTTGGCTTAATCGCTGTCGCAATTATTGCTGTTTTCTTTTCTCCTTATCGTCGTTGGTTAGGTTTTATGTTGGCAGGTATGCTCTGCTGGGGACTGTTAGAAGTGGTACGCTTTGGTGCGCAAACCATATTCGAGATGTCAGTCGCCTATAGCTATCTCACCGCATTGAGCTTCGCGATGATTACGGTTACATTTATTTTGTTACGTGAAGATAAACAAGCACAAAAACAACTGGCAAATCGTCAGTATATTGAACATACACCTGTTTATAAGGATGATCAGCAACAATGTTCTAGCAGATAAATTATAATAATTTTAACAACATCAAAGGCATGCTCAGCATGCCTTTTTTGCACTAACTTTCTGCAACAAAGCTTTTTCCGACTTTTCTACAATTGTGCTAGGATACAGTTGTCTTAATTTTCATCATAATACTGTAGGCATAAATGTCATGAAGCTTTCTTCTTTACCTGTGGTTAAGTTACCTATCGTTGATGTAAGCACTGATCCACTTGATCTATTAGTGGCAGGTTTGGCGTTACGTATGAAGCAATTGGCACGCACTAGCCCGAAGTTTATTGAATTGGTTCATGACCGTGAGTTCCGTATTCAGATTGGTACGGATTTAGGTTTTGCGCGTCAAATTATTGTGAACCGTGGCAAAATTGATACAGTGGCAGGTAACCCGGAACAAGCTGATTTTATTTTGCAATTTGCTTCAAGTGAGCAAGGCGTAAAAACCTTACTGAAAGGCGACCCAACTGCATTTATGACAGGGATGCAGGACGGCAGCATTAAAATGGAAGGGGACTTTAGCTTATTGGTGTGGTTTAACCAAGCTGCAAAACTGATTCCACCTAAAGTACCAAAACCAGTAAAAGAAAAAATCCGTCAGGCACGTGCATTTATTAAAGAAAAAACAGGCAAATAAAAATGTCATAAAAAAACTCCCAAATCGGGAGTTTTTTTATGTGCTCGAATTATTCAACGTCCAGATTAAAGGTCACTGGCCCATCATTAATTAAATGAACTTTCATATCTGCTGCAAAAATTCCTGTTTGCACATTATTGAATTGTTGGCGGGCATATTCCACTAGCTGTTCATAAAGTGCTTTGGCTTCGGCTGGTGGCATCGCTGGACCAAAGTCTGGGCGTAAGCCTTTTTGCGTTTGTGCCATCAAGGTAAATTGAGAGACCAATAAAATCCCGCCATTTGCTTGGCTGACATTCCAGCCCATTTTGCCTTGTTCATCATCAAAAATTCGGTATTTCAGAATTTTATCAATCAGCTTCTGGCCTTTCTCTAAAGTATCTTCTTTACCCAGACCTAAAAATACCAGTAAGCCGTGTTGAATCTCACCTGTAGTTTCGCCCTCAACCACCACTTTCGCTTCGAGGACGCGTTGAATTAGTGCGCGCATAAGAATTAAAGATTAAATGTTCAGTCAGTTGCGCAGTCTAGCAGATTTAGTGACCCTACAGCGGAGTGCAAAATAGAGCCTTCGAATGCTTGATCTTATTTTTCGATTTGTTTTATTAAAATTATCTTTTTTATCTATTGTTAAAATCTTTGTATAGTCCCCGTGCAGGAAAGGTATTTGATTTTGGATTTAACAGTATGTTTAAACGAACGTTTTTATTCACAATAATGGCAGCAACGTTAGGCACCGCGTATGCAGCTCCTTTAACAAAAGACAATGGTGCGCCTGTCGGTGACAACCAGAACTCAACCACAGCTGGCGCAAATGGTGCAACCTTGTTGCAAGATGTGCAGCTCATTCAAAAATTACAGCGTTTTGGCCGTGAGCGTATTCCTGAGCGTGTGGTACACGCACGTGGTACAGGCGTATACGGTGATTTTGTCGCAACAAAAGATTTGTCTGATTTAACTGTCGCTTCTATGTTTAAAGCAGGTACGACCACACCTGTATTTGTTCGTTTTTCTACGGTGATTCATCCGAAAGGTTCACCAGAAACTGCACGTGATCCACATGGCTTTGCTGTGAAGTTTTATACCCAGCAAGGGAACTGGGATCTCGTCGGGAATAACTTGCCTGTATTCTTTATCCGAGATGCGATCAAGTTTCCTGACTTTGTACATGCGATGAAGCCTGATCCTGTGACCAATGTTCAGGATCCTAACCGCATTTTTGATTTCTTAAAAAGCCAGCCGTGGTCGATCAATATGTTGACCTATGTCTATTCAAACTTGGGCACACCTGAAAGCTACCGTACGCTGGATGGCTTTGGCGTGCATGCATTCAAGTTATACAACGACAAGGGTGAGTATAAGTACGTCAAATTTAACTGGCGTTCTAAGCAAGGGGTAAAAGGGCTGAATCTGGATCAGGTACGAGAAGTACAGGGCCGTGACTGGAACCACTTGACCAATGATATGTATAAAAATGTCTATGCAGGAAACTATCCGAAATGGGACTTATACATTCAGGTGCTTGATCCAAAAGATTTGGATAAATTTGATTTCAATCCATTAGATGCAACCAAAATCTGGCCGAATGAGCTAGTCCCTGAAATGAAAGTCGGGACCTTGACGCTGAATCGTATGCCGAAGAATTTCTTCCAGGAAACAGAACAGTCAGCATTTGCGCCTGGCAATTTAATTCCGGGTATTGAGCCATCGGAAGACCGTTTATTACAAGGTCGTATTTTCTCTTATTCAGATACACAGTTGTATCGTTTGGGCGCCAATCACCAGCAAATTCCAGTGAATCGTCCGCGTGTGGCTGTGAACAACAATAATCAGGAAGGCTTCATGAATATGGGACAAACTGAATCCCATGTGAATTATGAACCAAGTACGATTGAGCCGAAGCCATCAACTGAGATTGCGCGTGCAGTTGCAACGCCGTTGCAAGGTTCCGTCATGCAACAGGCGATTCAGAAACAACAGCCATTTAAACAGGCTGGTGATTTATATCGCAGTTATTCAGCCTTGGAAAAGAATGACCTGATTCGTAACCTTGCGGCTGATTTAGGCCAAGTTAAAGATGTAGAAACCAAAAGCATTATGGTCTCTTACTTCTATAAGGCCGATGCCGATTATGGAACGCGTTTGGCCAAAGCTGTGGGCGTAAATCTTAAAAATGTACAGAGTAAAGCAGCTCAGTTGAAAGACGAATAAAGGCTTTGTTGATGTGGTAACAGGTGCCTGAATGTTACCCCCAGAAAGTCCTGTAACCTCAATAGCCTTTCCTGCACCTAGGGCGAGTGTTACAGGCACTCCTTGTTCAGATTTTTGAGGAATGCTCATGATTCATTTACGTTCGATCTTGTTTGCGGCTTGTCTGCTTTGTAGCAGTGTGGGGACTTCGGTCTATGCCGCAGTGCCATCTTCACAGGACAATGGTTCAGCAGAAGTCATTGAGCTGTTTTTCTCTGCGGCTAAAGTGGGAAATATTGAAGTCCTGCAAGAGTTTTTAAAGCATGGTTTTCCGATTGATATTCAGGATAAATCTGGCTATAGCGCTTTAATGATGGCAAGTTATTACGGTCAGAAAGATGCCGTCAAACTGTTGCTGCAACAAGGTGCCAATCGTTGTCTCCGAGACAAACGAGGGCATACCGCACTGATGGGCGCAATCGTGAAAGCCGAGTGGAGTATTGCCAAGCAGTTGCGTCAGGTGGATTGTGATGTCAATGCTGCCAAAACAGGTCAACTCACGGCAGAACAATTTGCGTTACAATTTGGTCAGCAACAACGTTTAAAAGAAATCCAGCCGTTACAAGAAAAATAGTATCTGGTTTAGCTAACACATTGAATTTAAAAAGCTGCCAATGGTTTATTTTCGTGAAAAATCATCCATTGCAATCGACAGACTCATTTCTGTGCAAAAGTGTGCTTTAATGCTTGAACGAGAATAGATCCTAGTCAGTCATGTCTACACCAATTATTCAATCTTTACTTGATACCGACTTATATAAATTCACCATGTTGCAGGTGGTGTTACATCAGTTTCCACAAACGCATAGTGTGTATCTATTCCGTTGTCGAAATCTCGAAGATACGGTTTATCCACTCGTTGAAATTCTGGATGACTTGAATCAGCAGCTCGACTGGCTATGTGAATTGCGCTTTGCTGAAGATGAGCTTCAATATCTGCGCTCGTTACGCTTTATTAAAAGTGATTTTGTTGATTATCTGGAACTCTTCCAGTTAAAACGTCGCTTTATTCAGGCCAGTATTGATGAGGCGGGTCGTCTTGATATTCGTATTGAAGGGCCAATGGTTCAGGCCATGATGTTTGAGATCTTTGTCCTGGCGATTGTCAATGAACTGTATTTCCGCCGTATTCGTAGTGATGAGGTTCTGGCAGAAGGCGAACGTCGTTTACAGCAAAAACTGGTGCAACTACAACATTACGCACAAGAACAACAAGAGAATGAACCTCCATTTTTAGTGTCTGACTTTGGAACACGCCGTCGCTATAGCTTTGAATGGCAAAAACATGTAGTGCAAGCATTTCATACTGCGGCACCAAAGGTATTTCGTGGAACCAGTAATGTGCTGTTGGCGAAACAGTTGGGGATTAGCCCGATTGGAACCATGGCACATGAATTCCTGCAAGCTTTTCAGGCCCTTGATGTACGTTTGCGTAATTTCCAAAAAGCGGCTTTAGAAGCTTGGGTACAAGAATATCGGGGTGACCTCGGGATTGCCTTGACTGATGTGGTCGGCATGGATGCATTCTTACGCGATTTTGATTTGTATTTTGCCAAGCTGTTTGATGGTTTACGTCATGACAGTGGTGACCCGTATGAGTGGGGAGATAAGGCGGCTGAGCATTATCGTAAACTCAAGATTGATACCAAAACCAAGATGTTGACCTTTAGTGATGGGCTGAATCTGGAAAAAGCATGGTTATTGCATCAATATTTTAAAGACCGTTTTCAGGTGAGCTTTGGTATCGGCACCAATTTGACCAATGATATGGGGCAAAAGCCTTTGAATATTGTGTTGAAGCTGGTGGAGTGTAATCGTCAGTCGGTGGCGAAGATTTCGGATAGCCCAGGAAAAACGATGACTGATAATGATACGTTCTTGGCGTATTTGCGTCAGGTGTTTGAGATTGAGGACGTTGAGTAGAGGCATTGCGGTGTCTAACCTAATTATCATCAATTTTCAGGATAGACCTTCGGTGAGTTACTTTGGTTTTGCCCAAAGTAACCAAAGGCATTTGTTGAACTGACGGCACATCCTTGATGCCGCAGTTCAACGGGCGGCATCCATGCCGCCTTAGCACCATTAAATTTTTTCACAGTAAAGTAATATAGCCTAACTTCCGCGATGATCAGCAAATTCTTAATTTTTGACTCATCCTAGTTTAGCTTTATGCTATATCTCCTTTTCTGCTAAATGAATGCAAAAAATCAGACAAAGATAAAAAGTCGGCTATGCTAAAATTACGCATAAGGCGGATGACAAAACAGCATAACAATGACTGATGTAGATTTTAAACTTGATTTACTGATTGAACCTGAACAACTCGTATCCTATTTAGGACATGAGCGAATTCGTATTGTCGATTTAAGCCGGGCATCGGTTTATGAACAACTGCATATTCCCCATGCGATTCATTTACAACCGAAATATCTGGTTGCACAACAAGAACAAGCCAATGGCGTGTTACCTGATTTAGAAGGATTACAGGCTTTAATTGAGAAGCTAAATATTTCACCGCAACATCACGTGGTGGTGTATGACGATGAAGGTGGTGCTTGGGCTGGACGATTAATCTGGAATTTACATTGTCTGGGTTTTCATCATACCAGTCTGATTAATGGGGGGATTCATGGCTGGTTGGGCGCTGGATTGCCGACGACGGCTGAAGTCGATTCAGTGAAACCTGTTGCGGATCTGTTGCAAATTGATTTAGACACCGTTCAGCAATATCGGGTTGAATATCAGGAATTGTTGAAGCAAGTCGAAGAACAGAATATTCAACTGTGGGACTGCCGCAGTAATGATGAATATACAGGTCTACGTTTAGCTGCGCGACGCGGCGGTCACATCCCAAATGCGTTACATTTTGAGTGGAGTACTGCCCTTAATCGTGAAAATCATCTAAAATTACACCCGCTTGAACGCACACAACAACGTTTAGAACAATTAGGCTTTAATTTACAACAACCTGTGGTGGTGTACTGTCAGTCTCACCATCGTTCGGGCTTGGCGTATATTCTGGCAAGATTGCTGAACTGGCAAGTTAAAGCCTATGATGGTGCGTGGAGTGAATGGGGCAATCGCCTCGATAGTCCTATTATTTCAGGAGAGTCACCGTTGTGAGCTTTGCAGCAGATTTAAAAAAACAATTATTTATCAAAGCACAAAATCTTGTGCCGCAACATCAACTCAGCCGTGTGATTGGCAAGGTTGCCGCAAGTGAAAATCTCTTGGTAAAAACTGCTGTTATTCAGGCGTTTAAAGCAAAATACGGGATTGATATGAGTATTGCTGAACAAAGCAATGCGCAACACTATAAATCTTTTAATGAATTTTTTACCCGTGCACTCAAAGAAGGTATACGCGGTATTGATGAACAAGCGGATAGTATTGTTTGTCCTGCGGATGGTGCAATTTCACAGCTTGGTAAAATTGAAGCGGGTGATATTTTTCAGGCCAAAGGTCAAAGTTTTTCAGTGGAAAAATTGATTGGTGATCCGCAGTTGGCGAAGCCTTTCCATGAAGGGCAATTCGCTACGGTTTATTTGTCACCTAAAGATTATCACCGTGTGCATATGCCTTTGGCGGGCACATTGACCGAAACTTTATATATCCCAGGTGAATTATTCTCGGTCAATCAAGTGACTGCTGAGAATGTACCGGGCTTGTTTGCGCGTAATGAGCGTATGGTCTGCTTATTTGATACCGAACTTGGTCGTATGGCGGTGGTTCTGGTGGGTGCAATGATTGTTGCTGGTATTGAAACAGTCGCAACGGGTAAGGTCAAACCGACGGGTCGTGTTGAATTGCAACATCATCAAATGCAATTGGATAAAGGCGCGGAATTAGGTCGCTTCTATCTTGGCTCAACCGCTGTGGTTTTATTTGAAAAAGATAAAATGGTATGGGAAGAGCAGTTTAAAGCCAATTCGACAGTGGTGATGGGTGAGCGTTTAGGTCATTCCGTTTAATCGATAAAATTATAAAAAAGCCCTTTAAAATTTAAAGGGCTTTTTTATTTGTTGGATCATTCAGTTTGTGACTTTGTTATGAGGTATAGCAGGTGGGTGTCACGCCCGTATGTTGACGGAAAAAAGCGATAAATGCACTGTCACTGCTAAATTCTAGCGCTTGAGCAATCTCACTGATACTTTCATTTTCAGCTAACCTTTCGATGGCTTTCAATATTCGCCATTGCTGACGCCAGTCTTGATAATTCATCCCTGTTTCTTTTATAAATATTCGGCTAATGGTGCGTTCACAAGCACCAGCTTGTTGCGCAAATATATTTAACCGTAAAGGCAATTCACCTTGACGAATACGCTCTATCCAGACCGATAAGCGACGATCTTGCGGAAATAATAATCCCCAGTTTTCTTTTGGTGCCGTATTTAATTCTTCCATAAATACGGTCAAAAGACTGGTTTGAGATTCCGCAGACATATCCCAAGGCCAAAATGCCATTCGTTCAATTACTTCAAACAAAAGTGGATTAACCGCAAAAATCTGTAGTGGAATTTGTTTCAGGGGTAAATCCATTGAGAAGTATAAAGAGCGATAGGCAATCACCCCGCGCATTATTGCACGATGTAACACACCTGCTGGTATCCATGCTGCCCGCCCGGGAGGAAGTAAATAAACCTTTGTCTCCATTTCGATCGTAATACAGCCTGCTGCAGAAAACAGGAGTTGATGTCGCCTATGACTGTGCTGGCCCGAGTCATGTACAGGCATATCAGCAGCGATGCCCACCACAGGAAGATAAAAATGATCGGCATTAAAGCTAGTTGTAGGGCTGATTTTCGCCATCTTGTCCGTTTTTTTATATTTTGAGTCTGAATTATTGTAATCAGACCAATTCATTTTCACAACAATAGGCGGAACTCAGTCAGTAAACAAAAAATTGTGCAAATTAAGAAACAGCCACCGTTATGGTTATTAATTTTATTAATCATGTTTCCACAACTGGTAGAAACGATTTATAGCCCTGCTTTACCGAGTATTGCCTCGTCATTTCATGTGAGTCATGAACAAAGCTCTCAAACGCTTTCCGTATATTTCTTTGCTTTTGCCATCGGTGTCGCATTATGGGGCTGGTTAAGCGATTGGATCGGCCGCCGCCCAGCAATGCTTTTGGGATTAGTCTGTTATGCATGCGGTGCAGTGCTGGCAATATTTACAACTGATTTTAATATCCTATTGCTGGCTCGTATGGTTGCAGCCTTAGGTGCTGCTGCTGGATCAGTTGTAGTGCAAACGATCTTACGCGATAGCTATGAGTCAAATGCTTTGGCACGTGTATTTTCTGTGTTGGGAGCTGCACTCGCTATCAGTCCGGTCTTTGGTTTAATGAGTGGTGGCTGGATCGTTTCTTTTTATGGACATATTGGTGTTTTTATTGGATTGGCAATCTTAGCTATATGCTTATTTATACTTACAGTGGTAGTGCTACCCGAAACTCGTCCACAAACAATGGCGAGGCCAGCGCTATTTAAACTGGGTTCCGTTATGTTAAAGGATTTAGGAATCTGGAAAAGTGCTGTGTTAATTTCATTGTTCAACACAATGATTTTTAGCTATTACAGTCTTGCTCCATTTCTGTTTGAGCGATTGGGTTGGGGCGCACGTGAATTTGGCTGGACAGGAGGAGTGTTGGCTATTTCTTCTTTAGTGGGGAGTTTTCTCAATCGCAGGATGTTAATGAATGGCTGGAAGATTGAAGGGTTAATTCGATATACGTGTCTGCTCGCCTTATTATCTAGTATGTTAGTCTTTATTTTACAGGACTCTATCTGGTTTTTAGCCCCGATGATGGGGATTGTGATTGCTTATAGTATTGTTATTCCAAATGTACTTAGTACTGCATTAACTGATTATCGGCAATATGCAGGAACAGCTGGCGCGATATTGGGATTGACCTACTATTTATTACTGGGTGTGATGTTGGCTATAGCAGGTTTTGTTCAGAACTTAGGTCTTGTTTTAGCTGTTTGTGCACTTATCGCTGGGTTTGTGATAGTGAGAAAAAAGTCTTTTTGAAATCCTATACGTGTATGATTATATTTTAATCTCGAAAAATTATTCTCCGTAGATAAATATGATTGAAGATATAAGATATTTAATTATTTTTGCGAAAATTGCTGAGTTTGGATCAATTTCTAAAGGCGCTAAAGCCTTAGGATTATCTGTTGCGACTGTGAGTTTACATCTAACAAAACTAGAAAAAAATTTAGAGTGTGCTTTATTTTATAGAAATACAAGGAAAATGACCTTAACACATGATGGTCAGAAGCTTCTAGATACGGCTCAGGCCATGTTAGTAACATATGAATCAGGAATTTTAGATTTTAAGCAACGCTCTATTATTAAAAAAACACAGCTTCATATCTCGATCCCTGCAGTCTTTATTCATGGAGAGTTTATGCAATGTATCACGGTATTCTGTGATCAATATAAAGATCTTACTTTACATATTACTTGCGATGATAGCCGGACAGATCTTATTGCTGATAATGTTGATATTGCTTTTCGAATTGGTGAATTACCAGATAGCTCATTTAAAGCGAAATATCTATTTTCTTTAGCTCGCAGTATTGTTGCAAGCCCTGATTTTTTAAAACGATATCCAAGTATTAATCATCCTAAAGACTTGATGAATATGAAGTGGATAGGGTTGAGCATGAGAAAAAATAATAGAGTTTTAAGGAATGTAGATACTCAAGAAGAAATAGAAATTTCATATCAGCCCAATATTTACGTAAATAATGTTGAGGCTTCCTATCAATTGGTAAAATTGAATGCAGGATTGGCTGCACCACCTGATTACTTGACTCAGTCAGACATTGACCAACAGAAAGTTGTACAAGTTTTACCAGCGTGGAAGCTTGAACCTTTAAGTGTCTATGCGGTTTGGCCCGCCAATATCCCGATGAATGGAATTGCCCATGCTTTAATTGAAAAAATATATGAATCATTTAATCCAAAATATCTTAAGTAACATATAAATTGCAAAAAGGATGAGAGATCCACCCATTAAAAAATTTAAAGTTTTGATATTGGAGGTGTTAGTGAATATTTTTGATAATTTGTGGCCAGAAATTCCCCACAAAATTAAAGAAATATAGCAAATAACGAAATAAATAAGAATAAATAGAATGAGGGGGAAATAACTGATTGGTGAGGAAAATAAAGATATACCTGAAAGACATGCAATCCATGCTTTAGGGTTGAGCCACTGTAATAGAAATCCATCTGTAAAACTGGCAACAGAGATATTTTTTACAACTTCAATCTCTGGTTTAGAAAACATAATTTTCTGACCAATATAAAAAATAAATAAAGCACCTGTACATTCTAGTATTTTGAAAAAAATAGGATAATGACTAATCGTTTGACTAAAACCAAAGCCTAAAATTATTAATAGTAAGGTAAAGCCGAGCGTTGCGCCTGAGATAAAGGGGAGCGTTTTCTTAAAACCGTGAATTAAGCTGGTTGAAAGAATTGTAATATTAATTGGCCCAGGTGAAATGGACATGCTTAACGAAAAGATAAACATACTGACAAGAATCGAAAATTGCATTTTAGCTGTCTTTTTAATCAAATCTTGAACGGAGATGATACAGCGATGAGAAAATAAGATTAGCCAGTTTTTATCTAAAGCAGATTTTGATTTTTTATAGTTTTAAATCCAAAAATCTTAAATGAGCAATTTTTGCATATCAAAAATATACGTTATTACTCGTAATGAAGAGTATCTTATTGGAAAAATTTATAGTTGTTTAGAATGAAAATTTATCAAGTTGATGCATTTAGTGATCAGTTGTTTAAAGGAAATCCTGCTGCGGTTGTTCTTTTGGAAGAGTGGCTGGATGAATGTTTAATGCAGAATATAGCATTAGAAAATAATTTATCTGAGACCAGTTTTGCTAGGAAAATTGATGATCAAAACTATAAAATTAAATGGTTTTCACCGATACAAGAAGTGCAGTTTTGTGGTTATGGCACGTTAGCAACCAGTTTTATTATTTTTAAAAATCAACCTGAAATTGAATCGTTGGTATTTCATGTGGCGAACTTGGGTGAGTTTTTCATCACTCGCGGTGCAAATGGCAGGATCAAAATGAACTTTCCTGTACAGATCCCAAGTCGAATGGAACAGATTCCTCAAGCATTAAAAGAGAGCTTGTCCCAAGACATTGCTGAGGTATATGTCAATCCACAGGCTTATATCGTGATCTATCAAAATACAGAGGCTGTTTTAAATGAATACCCTAATTTTGATTTAATCAAAACTCTGGGTGGGCGACGTGTTGCAATTACTGCTTTAAATGATGCCACAGAGGGAAAAATGAGTGGGTTTGATATCGTTTCCCGTTATTTCACGCCTTCTATGGGAATAGATGAGGATCCTGTAACAGGTTCGTTGCATACCTCGTTAATACCACTTTGGCAGTCGCGACTTAAAAAGGAAGATATTATTGCCTATCAAGCATCAAAACGAGGTGGAGTACTGTATTGCAAGTTACTTGAGAATGACCGCATAGAGATCGCGGGAGAGTGTCACTTATATCTAGAAGGTGAAATTTTCATTTAATGAATAACATAAAAACCATGTACGCTTTTGCTTACATCCACTAACGGCAATGTCCCATTTTCAACCTAAACCAAATTGCCTAATATGAACTCATCAGGAACAGGAAGTTCCAAAACATAAAACAAGAATGATAAGTTTGAGCATCAGGACGTGAGGTACGACAGGAGTTGCACCTAGTAACGAAATACGAAAAAGCCCGACAGGATGTCGGGCTTTTTTATTTATTGTGAACTGTAATAAGCATGGATCGCATCAGCACAGCTATTCACGATCAGATCATTGTCCTTTCTCCAAATCAGTTTGACCTCACTCAACGTATTTTCATCTTGAATTGGGATAAGCCTGACATTACTTGGCAGGATCACTTTAAATTCTTCAGGCACGATACAAATTCCAAAGCCATTAGCAACCAGCTCAAGTTGAGATCTTTTTCTTGAATAAATTCTGCTTCGTTTTGGCGAAAATCCATTGACCAGACATAAGTTGGCGGCCAAATAACTTAAGCCCCCACGCGCTTTATGGGGTACAGAAACAAAATCCAATGACGCTAATTCCCGTATCGAAATCTGTTCTTTTTCACCTAAAAATGGGTCTGAAATATGGGCAGCGACATACAATGGCGCGGAATATAAACTGATAGCATTTACGTCATTCAGGTTATGGTAAATCGGTGGGCGGATAAAACCCAGATCAATACTGCCATTCAATAAATATTCCAGTTGTAACTCGGATGATAAGGTATTCATCTCAATATCAATGTTATGGGTATCACAGAGCTGCTTGAAGATTTCGAGTTTATTGTGGTCAAGTACGATACTGCTGGAATGCGCAATTTTAATAATTCTGCCTTCACCTCGACTGATACTTTGGGCGCTAACAATTGAACTTTTTAAATGATCAATATTGGTTTTTAAACTTTTATACAGTGCTTCTCCCGCAGTGGTCAGTTTAATTTTTTTCTCGGACCGATCAAAAATTTCAAAGCCTAGTTCTTCTTCTAAATTTTTAATTTGCCTGCTTAGGGCGGATTGGGCAATAAACAGCTTTTCTGAGGCGGCAATAAAACCACCCGTTTCTACAATCGTGATTAGATAATTAAATTGTTTTAATGTCCACATATCTCAAAATTAGATCAGTGCTGGTTTTTTCTATATTAGATGAGATGGGAAAAATCTTATACCTTTTTCATAGATGCTTGAATGAGGTAGCAAATAATGAGAATGAAAAAGCAGATTTTGACCTTAGTTGCCTTTGTGATGATTTGTCTATTGGCGCAGAGTTATGACAGCTATATGGGGGTGCAGGTGATATCGCAGCAGGCTGATTTGGCAGGAGATTAGAGAAGTGCTCGCATTCTCTTTTTATTATAACTAATTGGAAAAATGAGATGAGAGCATGCTGATGTACGTTTTTGCTTACACTGATTAGAGGAAATGTCCCATTTTCAACCTAGGCTGAATTGCCTAATATGAACTCATCAGGAACAGGAAGTTCCAGAACATAAAACAAAAATGATAAGTTCAGGCATCAGGACGTGAGGTATGACAGGAGTTGTGCCTAGTGAAAGGAATACGAAAAAGCCCGACAGGATGTCGGGCTTTTTTTATTCAATATTGATTTCTTTTGTCCAAAGTTCGATGAGCATCTGAGTCGTTTGACTTAAAGGTTTGTGGCTCGGCCAGATTGCATGAATCGGCATATCCAGTCGATTTGTGGTGTCACGAAATTCGAGTCGAATCAAACTGCCTTTCGCAAAATGCTCTTGCACGATCGAGAGTGGAAAATTTCCCCATCCGAAGCCTTGTTCCACCATATTAATCGCCATAAATAAACTATCGGTATACCAGCAAGAATCAGAAACCAGAACGCGACTATCTGGTAGGGGATAGTGTTTGCTTGCCACAATAATCTGTCTGAGTTCAGAGAGCATGGTGAGTTCATTTTTATTATTATCCTTAAGCTGTTGTGCATCTTTCGGTGAAACCGCCGCGACAAATTTTTCAGTTCCGAGCAGTCGGAATCGTTCATTCAGGTCGAGTTCGGATGAGCTATAGGCAATATAAAGATCAATTTCATTTTGATGTAAACGTGCTTTTAATTCTTGTTGTGGCGCACTGACCATTTCAATATCCAGAAGTGGGTAACGTTGCATCAAACGTTCAATACCAGCCAAGAGCAGCTTCTGGTTGATGTCTGCAGCGATCCCAATCGCGATACGGGTTTCCAGTCCTGTTGAAAGTTCAGTTAAATGCATTTCTAGCTGGCGCAATTTAGTCACAATCAATCGGGCATGGGGCTCGATGGACAAAGCAATTTCAGTGGGAGCAAGATGGTTTTTACTGCGTTCAAATAATTTTAAATTTAATTCTGCCTCTAAGTTAGCAATCGCCATACTGACTGCGGAAGGAACCCGATTCAGTGCTCGGGCAGCTGCCGAAAAATTACCACGATCAATAATTTCAAGAATCAGTTCAAGTTGTTCACTGGTCAATTTCATCTTAATTCACTTGTCAGCTGTACTGATAACGATTGACTTTTTTTATCAAAATTAAAGCGTAAAATCCACTCATTATTTATTTCAAGGTGTTGTAATGCAAGGAACCAAGAGAAGAGTCACCTACGTCTTTTTCTATGAAGTTTTTAGCTTTTTTATCTGTGCAATGGTGCTGGCAGTACTTTCAGGTACCACCATTAGCCATACAGGGCCTTTGTCGATTTTAATTGCGGTCATCGCCGTAACAGTGAACTTTTTTTATAACTACGTGTTTGAGATGTGGGAAAAAACTCAAACGTCGAAAAAGCGTACCGTGTTGAGACGTGTTGCGCATGCGATTGGATTCCAGATTGTGCTGGTCATGATTTTGATTCCATTGATCGCATGGTGGATGCAAATCAGTTTAGTCAAAGCATTCTTGCTGGACTTCAGTTTGATGGTACTGATCCCATGTTATACCTTTGTTTATAATTACTTCTTTGACCATATTTTTGGCTTGCCAAGTCATTTAGTCGAGTCGACAGAGCTCAATGCGAAAGCAAGTAGTTGATTGGAATGATCCAGAATTAAAAAAAGCCGATCGAGAAGGATCGGCTTTTTTATTGAAGTTAAACATTTACAGCATTCGATAAAGACGTTCTTTGGGGAAGATCGCGGTAAAGGTTGAGCCTTCATTTTCTTTAGAGGTGATCTCTAGATGTGCGCCATGTTGCATGAGTACATGTTTTACAATGGCAAGTCCTAAACCTGTACCACCAGTTTGACGGCTACGCGCGCTATCAACGCGATAGAAGCGTTCAGTCAGGCGTGGTAAATGTTTTGGATCAATCCCGATACCGTTGTCCTGTACCGTAAAAGAGGCATGGTCACCTGCTTCATGCCAACCAATGGTAATGATGCCACCAGGCGGCGTATATTTAATTGCATTGGTAATTAAATTACTGAAAGCACTGGCAATTTCAATATCTGAGCCAATTAGGTCGCAATGGCTATCAATATCCAAATTTAAAGTATGACCATAATCAAGATTGTAAGCACGCGCATCATCAAAGATCTGGTTCATTAGATTTGCCATATCAATAATCTGATTTTTTGCGACTTTCTTATTATTTTCTAAATTTGATAACAACAATAAATCATTGACCAAGGCATTCATACGTTTGGTCTGGGACTGCATTTGCGTAAAAGCACGTTTCCAGCGCGGCGTAATGTCATCTTGATCGGTAAAGGTTTCGATATAACCACTGAGTACGGTCAGCGGTGTACGCAATTCATGTGAAATATTATCGACAAAGTCTTTACGCATTTGTTCCAGATTATGGACGCGCGTGGTGTCATGTGCGACCAATAAACGACTTTCTCCCCCAAAACGGGTGAGTTTGACGTGCACATAACGCTCTTCTTCCATCTGCGCTTGCAGACGAATCCCATCAGGGGATTGATCTGGGTTGTTAAAATATTCAATGAAACTTGGCTGACGTAAAATCGACAATAAGTTACGTCCGCGGTCGAGGGGACTAATACCCAATAGCTTTTCGGCTGCGGGGTTCCACCATTCGATTTGATGTTGGTCATCAATCAGAACCACGGCTTCTGCCAGAGCAACCAGAGAAGACTGGGCTCGGTCAATGAGACCAACCATTTCCGCTTGAACAATGCGTTCCTGACGTTGTGCACGATAAACATTGAACAGTAATGCACCCCAGATCCCGTTTAAGTTGGGCGGGACATCATAGGGGCGGTTTGAAATCCATTCATTGACCAGATAAAGCGAGCGGAGCTGCAGGGCGAAAAACACCACAAAAGCAATAAAAATACAGCTCCAAAAGTATCCAACCCCAAATCCAATTAAGCTTGCAATCAATAAGAAAAAAAGTAACAGTCTTAAATCTTGTTTTGCAAACGTCCATAAACTGCTGTAGCGAAAACGCTGGTGTTCACGTGCCAGTTCAGGGACGGGATAAGGTTCATACATAAAAGATTTTTAACCTACTGCTAAATCTGCTCGTGTCGAGAAGCGATAACCTGTGCCACGAACCGTTTGGACAAAGCGGTCAACACCAAAAGGTTCTAACACTTTGCGTAAACGACGGATGTGCACGTCAATGGTACGGTCTTCGATATAGACATTGCCACCCCACACTTGATCAAGTAACTGGGCGCGTGTATAAGCGCGTTCCGGGTGAGTCATAAAGAAGGCCAGTAAACGATATTCTGTTGGCCCCATATCTAAAATACTATTGCCAAAGCTAACACGCTGACTGACAGGATCCAGCAATAAGCCATTGGCATCAATCACTTTTTCACCGCTCAGTGCGTTGGCACGACGTAATACCGCCTTGATACGGGAAACCAGTTCACGTGTCGAGAAGGGTTTGGTCATGTAATCATCTGCACCTGCGTCAAGACCTTGAACTTTATGGTCTTCTTCACCGCGTGCAGTGAGCATGATTACAGGAATTTCAGACAGGTTCTCGTCGCGTTTAAGGCGACGGCATAAGTCTACACCACTCACACCACCTGGTAACATCCAATCCAGCAAGATAAGTGCAGGACGCTGATCAACGATAATCTGATGCGCTTGTTTGGCATCCTCAGCTTGTAAACATTGGAAGCCTGCCATATCCAAAGAGGTATGGATCATTTCGCGGATCGGTAACTCATCATCGACAATTAAAATATAGTCATCTTTCACAGCGCAATACCCTTAAATTCCGTAACGGTTTAACCGTTTTGTTGTTATGACAGGCTTATTACAAAGATTAATTATGACAATATCATTGCAAAAGAGGGAATAAAGTCGAATTTAGCAATAAATTGTGACAATTGTGGGGCAGCGCAATGACCAAATGATGACAACTTGCCTAGGTATAAAGCAAGTAAATTCATTGAGTTAATCAATTTGTCATGGAAGTGCTTTTCATGTCACAAAACTGTAAAACGATTTTAATTTTTTTGAGATGTTGTTTCGATAAAGGACAAAAACACAGCACAACAAGCTGAAAGCACATCTGCAAGCGGCTGTTTAAAGCCTTCTGAGACCCATCGAATAATAATATGGGTCACATAACCATTTAAGCCCGTTGCCATTAAAGACACTTCTTCGGTGCTTTGCGGCGCATTGGGCATGGTAATCATCACAAAGCCTTGAATAATACGGTCAAACTGAGTCAAGGTTTCCTGAATCGTGGCTTGATTATGCAGGTCCTGAACCAGCATGGCATCGATATAGATAATCCGTGCCATACGCGGATCATCTTTAATGGCGTTCAGGAGTGCTGATAAGCCTGCATTCACCATATTTTTAGGTTCAGGTGCTGCCATGAGTACAGCCTGAGTCAGACAGGTTTGCATTTTTTCGATCATTTTTAGAAACACAGTCTGAAAAAGATCTTCACTTTTCTTAAATGATTCATAAAAGTAGCGTTCAGTCAGCTTGGCTTCATTGCAGACATCTTTAACGGTCACCGAGAAAAAGCCATGTGTACCGTAAGTCGCAATACCCGCTTCAATCAGTTTTTCACGACGTGCTTCTTTGCGCTCAGTTAAAGAAAGACCCTTGAATTGTCGCTCTTTCACTGCTGTCTTTTTTTTCTTGTCTGTCGCTTGCTCTTGAGTTGCCATTGAAAAACCGTTCCCTAAAATTCTCTAAATCGTATATTTCGTGCTTTTTTACATTGCTGCCATGTGCTGTTGATCTAGCATAACTAAATTTTGAAAATATGCCTTGTCTCTTTTAAACATCTTCGATCAAGAATGTAAATAGGCCTATTATGACATGTTAGGTGTCGGTTATTGCCATTTGTCTTAAAGCTTGAGTGTACTATATTGACAACCTGTATTGTCAAAATTATATTGGTTACAGGTTAAACAGCACATGACAACGCATGATTGGGGCGAATATTGTGCATATCATTCGCAACACAAAGGATAGGCAATGAAAAATTTTAAAAATAAAGTCGCAGCGATCACGGGTGCTGGTTCTGGGATTGGACAACAACTGGCGATCTTGTTAGCGAAACAAGGCTGTCATTTATCGTTAAGTGATATCAATGAAAAAGGTTTGGCACAAACCGTTGAATTATTGAAGCAATACCCTGTAACTGTGACGACGAAAGTACTTGATGTGTCAAACCGTGATGCGGTAAAACAGTGGGCGCAAGAGACGGTACAGGATCATGGTTCGGTTAATATGATCTTCAATAACGCAGGTGTAGCACTTGGCTCGACCGTGGAAGGTGCAAGCTATGAAGATTTGGAGTGGATCGTAGGCATCAACTTCTGGGGCGTGGTGTATGGCACCAAAGAATTCCTGCCATTTATCAAACAAACCAAAGATGGTCATATCATCAATATTTCAAGTATCTTTGGTTTAACTTCGCAGCCAACCCAATCTGCATATAACGCAACCAAATTTGCAGTACGTGGTTTCACTGAATCATTACGTCAGGAGCTGGATATTGAGAAGGGCGGTGTCAGCTCTCTCTGTGTACACCCAGGCGGGATTCGTACCAATATTGCTAAAGCAGCGAAAATGAATGACAGCTTGAAGAGTTTGGGCATGGATCCGAGCAAATCAATCAAGCAATTTGATAAGTTCCTGCGTACGCCGCCAGAAGAAGCTGCACGTCAAATTCTGAATGCAGTGCAGAAGGATAAACGCCGTCTGTTAATTGGTACGGATGCACGTATTGTGGATTCTTTCCAGCGTTTATTCCCAACGGGTTATCAACGCATTGCAGCCTTTGCAACCAAGATGATGTAAGTCATTACAGCATAAAAAAGCCATTCTTTGTGAATGGCTTTTTTATATCTGTCAGAACAAGCAGATATTAAACAATCTGAGTTCGGTTGAATTCCTCTCTAATCTATTGAAAATGATTAGCTTGGTGGAATCTTGCCATGTTCTCACCCAATTTTAGGATCAGCCTGCGGCTCGCCCTACTTTTGTTTTGGCAAAAGTAGGCAAAACCATAGTCATCTACAAAACCTGTTCTATTCTTGGATTTATTAAAATATATCGCAAAAACATTATTTTGTTTACACCACGCAGGTTGTAGATGACGTTTCCGAGTACCATATTCAGCCTCGCGCTCAGGTTAAATCAGGACTTTGATTTTTGATTTCTTCCAGAAGAATTGATAATAAAAACCTTGGAAGATGCACAGACTCACGAAGGACAGCGCATAGGCAATCCAGATACCCGTTAAGCCCCACAATGAACTAAACCAATAGGCACAGGGTACTTCGATCAGGATAATGGTAAAAATATTGATCAGCATCGGGATATTTACAGTACCGCTGGCACGCATGATCGAGGCAAAAATTGCGCTGGCGCCAAAAAATAAAATTGACCACAACACAATAAAGAGCAATTGTTGTCCCAATACAATTACGCTGTGATCAGTAATAAACAGCGCCATTAAATATTTTGAGAATAAATAGGCCAGAACAATCAATGTTCCCGTAAACAAGAAATTCATGCCCAAAGCGGTACGAGTCACTTTGGCCAATAAATCAGGTTTACCTGCACCAATTGCTTGAGCCGCAAAAATCGAGGCAGCAATTGAAATCGACAAGGCTGGAAACTGAATATAGTTCAGCACCTGATTCACGGCACCATAGGCAGCGGTGGCGTGCGCGCCGTAATGGTTAATGAGACCAATAATCACCAGTCCCGCCAGTGACGTCGTGACCATCTGAATGCCTGTTGGAATGCCAAGTTTTAGAATTAATTTACTGAGCTCGGCATCGTGGCGGATATGTTGCAGTAATTGGCGATCTATCTTTAATGGATGATTTTTATGGTTCAGATAAACGGCTAAGAAAATCAGCACAAAGGCATAGCCCATAATGGTTGCAATCGCGGGCGCGACGATTCCCAATGCAGGGAAACCAAAATAACCTTTCAGTAAAACTGGCGTTACGGCTAGACCAATCAGGCTGGTCAGACTTAAGGCAATCAGGGGTGTGACGCTATCCCCGACACCGCGAAGAATCGAGGTATAAATAATATAAACAAACAACAGCGGACTACCGACCAGCATCCATTGCACATAAGGCAAGGAGAGGTGCATCACCTTTGGATCTGTACCCAATAATTCCAGAATATGCTTGGCAAATACTAGACCGAGCACCGCGATAATGCATCCGCCGATCATGGTCATAAATAAGGTCGAACCTATTACACAGCGGACTTTTTCAAGGTTTTGTGCGCCCCAGGCCTGTCCCACCAGTACGGTTGTCCCAGCAGAAATACCGATCACGAAGGCAAGCAAAAAGAACAGGATCGGGAAGAATACGGAAACAGCCGCAATCGCATCTACGCCCATCATTTGACCAACAAAGATGGTATTAATCGTTCCCGACAGGTTTTGTAAAATATTGGTGGCAATCAAAGGCACCAGAAACACAAAAAATGTTTTCCAGAGATTTGGTTGCATCACCAGAGGTTGACGTGGAGTCATTCAGTTTCCTTCACCCTTCATCCTGAAGCGTATCTATTTTTTCAACATACCATCATAAGCGATGCTGGGAACTTTATCGTTCGGTTTATTTTTTGTTGATCAACACTGTAGGAGGATTTCACCTGCACGTTGTAGTGTCTGATCAGTCTTGGCGAAGCAGAATCGGATCAAGCGCAGTGATTCTGGCGCTTGTCGGTAAAATACTGAAATGGGAATCGCCACGATTTTGTGTTGCTCCGCAAGGAACTGGCACATCTCAACATCATTTAGATCTGGACGAATGTTGCTGTAATCCAGATTCTGGAAATAGGTGCCTTGGGAAGGCAGGAATTGAAAGCGTGAGTCTTGAATGTGTGTATTAAACAGATCGCGTTTTGCCTGATAAAAATGAGGTAGCTCTTGGATATGTTCAGGGTGCTGTTGCATGTAATGGGCAAGGGCTAACTGGCAAGGGGTATTGCCACAGAAATTGGCAAACTGATAGATCTGGCGGAACAGACTCATCAGCTGCGGAGAGGCAACACAATAACCGGTTTTCCAGCCTGTGACATGGTAGGTTTTACCGAAAGAGCCAATCACAAAACTGCGTTCGCGTAATTCAGGAAATTGCAGTGCGCTAAAGTGCTTTTGTCCATCAAATACCAGATGTTCATAGACTTCATCTGATAGCACCACAATATTTTTATCTTGAATCAGTTCAATCAGTTGTCGCCAATCTTGTTCTGACCAGATTGCACCCGTTGGGTTATGCGGCGTATTCACAATAATCATGCGGGTTTTCGCATTGATACTGTCTTTGACTTTTTGCCAATCCACCTGAAAAGAGGGTGCTTCCAAGTTGATATGAATGGATTTTCCCCCAGCCAGTTGAACCGCTGGGGCGTAGCTGTCATAGCTAGGATCAAAAATGATCACTTCATCTTCTGCATGAATGCAGGCTTGAATGGCGCAAAAGATCGCGATGGTTGCGCCTGACGTGATGGTGATTTCAGTGGCAGGATTAAGTTGTATTTGATCGCGTTGTAAAAATTGTGTGGCGAGTTGTTCTCGTAAAGCCAGCACACCATCACCTGGTGGATATTGGTTATGGCCTGAGAGTGTAGCTTGGCTAAGCGCTTCAAGTAATGCTGGTGGAGCTGGGAAATCGGGAAAGCCTTGTGACAGGTTGAGGGCATTGAGGCGGTGTGCGAGTTCAGTCATTACGCTAAAGATGGTAATGCCTTGGCTTGGGAGTTTTGACTGAAGTTGCAACATCGGATGTCCTTTTTAATATCTAATTTCTTTTTTACGATGACTCTGCACAGCCTCATATGCTGTGAGAAATTATATGTAATTTGCATAGGCATGTTTTACTTTTCAAGGATGAAAAGTAACAAAAATCCTTTGTAGTGCTGACGGCCCATCCTTGAGGCCGCAGCACTACGGGCGGCATCCATGCCGCCGTCACGATAGTTGATCCCAACTTAAATTGAGCTAGAGAACTTTACGATTTGATTTATTTACAAAACATTTTCCACAATAGCACGTATAACACCGAGTGCTAAACCGATAAAAGCCCCGACAATCACGCCGTTAACACGGATCATATGCAAATCACCGCCAACCTCGCTTTCGATTTTGGCAATCATTTCACGTGAATCCCACTCATGGATGCGTTCACTGATATAACGAATGATCTTGTCGCTGTATTGCTCACTGAAATTGGTCGCCAAGCCGATCATTTTTTCATTTAACACATGACGTACTTTTTCATTTTGAATCAGGCTTTCACCTAGTTGCTGTATCGCCGCCTGTAAGTTAGTCGCAATTCCTGAATCTTCCTGCATTAAATCGGCCTTGATCGCATCACATAGAATCGCGACCGCACCACTGATAAAGTTCAATACTTGCGGACTATCCAGCAATGCATCTTTGCCACGGTTTAAACGTTGGCTGGCTTCGCTTTCGGTATCTGCCAGTTCCAGCATCAGATTATGTGTGGTTGTTTCAATATCCTGACGCCACGGATGATCAGGATTGGCCAGCATCGACTCAACTTTTTCAATCAGCGAGTCAATGGTACGTTGCTGGACATCAATCCCGATCCAGCTAGCGCCTTTGGCTAGTTTCCAGACACCAAGCTCTTGAAACAGTTTACGTGATAAATCGCGTGCTTCTTCAGGATGAGATACCATCCACTCATGTGCCAGATCCAGTCCGCGTTGTAATACATCCTGATGGAAATCATTTTCCAGCACCGCTCGTAGCATTTCACTGGCCAGCTTATTGACCTTGGTGCTTCTGACCCATTGCACACTGTTATTCTGGACAAAATGCGCAATTTGATCTTGGCTAACAAATTCAAAAATTCTTGGCACGGTGTGCTGAATCATCTGCACTACATGCTGATTATTTTTTGGATTGGCTAACCATTGTCCAACGGCCAAACTGATATCGGCATTTTGTAAGCTACGTTCTACAATTTGTGGTGATAAGAAATTTTCCTGCACAAAACGTCCCATCGACTCGGCAATACGGGCTTTGTTACGTGGGATAATTTCGGTGTGGTCACGCAATAATTTGGGTAGAGGCATTCTGCCAAAGGGATTACGGAACAAGACCGTGACCGCATACCAATCGGCTAAGCCACCCACCACGCCTGCTTCTGCGCCCAGCATAAAGATATGGATGAGCCATTTATATTCAGGGAGAAAATGCGCCGCAACCATTAAAGCAATCCATGACACCACGGCAATAATCAGGGCCATGGTGGCGAAGTATTTACTTCTTTGTAGGCTAGGTACGTGGATTTCTTCGACTGAACTCATTGAGCCATCCTTTTAACTTACTTTTTATTTTGAGGTGGTGCAGGCGGCTGCAACACTTCTCCTGTTGGACTCAAACCGTATTTTGGCCCCAAAGATTGCAAAATCAGTTGCGCATCAAAGGCATCTGGCGATTGCTGCTGAGTCTTGAAACACTCGATAGTATACGACACTTGAATTGGATCAATATTGACCACTTGTGGGGTATCGTAGAATGGATCAGGCCAAAAGGCTGGGTGACGACGATAGTAACCATATGGATAATACGACGGCGTCGGATAAATCACAGCCTGACGGGGTGCTTTATGACGGGCATTACTTGGGTCATCCACCACACTAAAATAACGGAAACCATTTTTAACGGTGGTTTGCGCTGCTTTGAGCAAGGTAATTTCCTCTGCTGTACCATAACTCAAATTGTTATCCGCCTGAAAACCGACACGGTAAGTTTTGTTATTTAACGGATAAGCGGTGAATTGACCGAGCTGGTCAAATGTTCTGGGTTTGGAAGGAACCGTTGCACACCCTGCAAATGTCAGTGCGACAAGGAGCGGTGTGCATATTAATAAAGATTTCATATGCTTTTCCTATGTTCAGTGCCGAGGGAGATCGACTTAAAAGCTACTATTCGGTTGTGTTAAAAATTCCAGTTCTTCTGGCGTTGAGGCTCGTCCTAAAATTTTATTTCGATGCGGATAACGTCCAAAGCGATCAATAATCACTTTATGCTTTTTCTCGAAATTTAAATTAATTTCATTGCCTAAGCGTTGGAATAATTTTAATGCAAATTCGTGGATGTGTTTGGATTCGCTATGCATAAAGGGCATATATAAAAATGAGCGCTGATCAGGACTGAGTTGAGCATCTAATTGTAGACTAATCGCTTCTTGTGACAGTGCCAGGGCCAGGCTGTCGTAAGCAAAGGCCTGTGCCTGATCTCGATATAAGTTTCGGGAGAACTGGTCAAGTACAATAATTTCAGCTAAACGGCCTTCAGGGGTTTTGCGCCATGACCAAAGTTCCGCCTGAGCTGCCTGACGATGAATCTCTTGAAATGACTCGCGAATTTTTGCATCAAAATCATCGCTTTTGGCAAACCAGAGTGAGCGGTGGTCAGGGTCAAACCAAAAATTCAGAATGTCTTGCGCTTGCATGGGCGAGCCTCCTCTAGAAGATTTATTTTTCAATAAAATCACAATTTCAGCGTGTCTTATGTAACAAGATTGTGATAAAAATTGCCAAACTAAACAGGGATTTCTGTCACAAGCATTTATGAAATGTTAACAGAGCCTAGATGACTAGATCATAATTGTCGTTATAATTGGCTGAGTCGAAGGGATTGGCATTGTCATGATGTCTGTATGGTCGACGAAGTCGCTACCTTTTATGTGGTCGGCTGATCTTGAATAAGCGAGCCTATAATATGAATCAACCCAGCACACTTACTTCCTCTGTGATACCAACTTGGGTAGATGCATCGCTATTAAAAGGGATGTTACGCGGGATTGAGCGTGAAAGTTTACGTATGCAAAGTAATGGATTTTTATCACAAAAAAATCATCCAGAAGCTTTGGGTTCGGCACTGACACATCCACATATCACCACCGATTATTCAGAAGCCTTGATGGAGTTTATTACCACTCCTCAAACGACGATTGCCGCAGCTTTAAATGAGTTAAGTGATATTCATAGTGTCGTGCATCAGCAACTGGAAGAAGGCGAACGACTGTGGCCTTTATCCATGCCTTGTATGCTGGACGATAACGAAGAAAATATTAAACTAGCTCAATATGGTTCTTCCAATATCGGTCGTTTTAAAACGCTTTACCGCCGTGGTTTGGGGGTACGTTATGGTCGCCGTATGCAAACCATTTCAGGGGTTCACTATAATTTATCTTTCCCTGACCAGTTATTTATTGCCTTACAGCAGCATGAGCAAGATGAACAATTAAAACAGCTCAGCCTGCAAGATTATCGTAGTCATCGTTATTTTGGCTTGATCCGGAATTTTATCCGCTTAATTCCTCTGGTCATGTATATGTTAGGCGCGAGTCCATCGGTATGTCGCTGTTTCCTGACAGGTCGTGAACATCATTTGCAGCCTTTGGTAAAAGGAACTTTATATTTACCAGAAGCGACCGCCTTGCGGATGGGACGCTTGGGTTATCAGAACTCGGCACAGAAAGAACTGGGGATTCACTACAATGACTTGCATGATTATCTGAATGGATTACAGAAAGCCGTGCATACCCCTTATCCTGCATTTACCGATTTAGGTTTAAATGATGAGCAGGGTGAGCCAATTCAGATCAATGATCATGTGCTCCAGATCGAAAATGAATACTACAGTCTGGTTCGTCCAAAACAGGTGCCTCAAGCAGGTGAAACACCATCTCAGGCACTGAAAAACCGTGGTGTTGGTTATGTTGAGTTGCGTGCTGTGGATGTGAACCCATATAGCGCGATTGGTATTGACGAGATTTCGGCTGGTTTTCTGGAAAGTCTAGCGCTCTACTGTTTATTGAATGACAGTCCAGATCTATTTGCGGAAGAGCAGGAACAGATTGATCGTAATCAACTTGAAGTGGTCAATCGTGGTCGTGCAGCAGATGCACATATTGAAGAAGGCTCAAATTCGATTGCATTAAAAGATTGGGCACAACGTCATTTAAATGCAATTCAAGGTTGCGCGATTTTATTAGATCAAATGGAAGATACGCATCTTTATCAGGATGCGATCCAGATTATGCAGCAGCGTTTGGACCATGTTGAAGAAACACTTTCAGCCCATGTGATTGCAGATACCTTACAACATGGTGGAACCTGGAACTTTGGGAGTGTGATGGCGCAGCAACACGTCGATCACTATGACCAGCATCCACTGAGTAAAGAAACCAAACAATACTTTGCGCAATTAGCGCAAACTTCATTGCAAAAACAGGCGCAACTTGAACAAGATAACGACATGAGTTTTGAACAATATCTTGCACAATATCGCTAGGGCCTGTTGAACGAGCAACAGGTCAGCAGACCCTAATATTTTAGAGGATTTCCCATGCGTTGGAATTACCGCTTAGTGAGTGCGTTGTTGGTACTGACGAGCATCATTGGTATCTCATTTGCGTTGTATTTAGAACATGTGCAAGGTTTGGATCCTTGCCCGCTTTGCATTTTCCAGCGCCTTGGCTTGATTGGAATGGGATTAATTGCACTGGTTGCATTTATTCATAACCCTGTTTCAAGTGCTTTCAAACGTTTTTATGCGTTCTTGGCGACCTTATCGATTGGCTGGTCGGTTGGCGTGGCAGCACGTCATGTCTGGTTGCAAAGTTTACCGCCAGATAAAGTGCCAAGCTGTGGTCCAGGTCTGGATTATCTGGTTGATGCCTTACCAATGAAAACTGTACTGCAAGAAGTACTTTCGGGTTCGGGTGAATGTGCGGTGGTGGACTGGACTTTCTTGGGACAATCACTACCAGTGTGGTCTTTCTTATATTTCAGTTTGATTTTATTGATCTGCTTATGGCAGTTATTTAGAAATTATAGTGTGGTTAAAAAATAAGAGACAACTATTTAGTTTCCCTAAAACCCGAAATATAGGATTTATATTTCGGGTTTTTTTAAATTTAATTAAACTAGTATTATTGCAGAGAGAGCTATAGAAGTTAGGGGGTTTATCTAAATGAGTTTCATTTTGGCAATAACTCTTAGATGAAATTTTTGACGTGATTATAAGGTATAATAATCTTTATATAATTTTAAAGCAGGATTTATGGATTTTAAGGAAATATGAGTCATGAAAATTAAAAAGATAATTATGGGATTAAGTTTATTATTAACCACAGGTTATGTATATGCAGAAAGAATGGCACAGTGCAAGAAATATTGGAATGAAGTTGCTGTACAAGTAAAAGTTTTAGAAGATACGGAATGTCCTAGTATCTGGGGAAAATAGCTTTAATAAAGATAATAAAAAATTAGTAAAAGAACTTGGTTTTAATTTAAAAGATAAAAACTGGATGTCTACAGGAACATGTAATCATATTTTATATAAAAATAAGAGTTATTATATTTACTGGTCTTATCTGAAGCATAATCAGAAAGATCTTATTATGATTTATAATGATAATAATTCATTCGCATATTCCAGAGAAATAGATCGTGCAAAGCTTAAAAAAGAAGACTTTAGAGTAGAAGACTCAGTAGATGTAAATTTATCTTGTGCAAAGTCAGGGAATGATCGCAATATTGTATCTGCGCTTAATGGATATTTATTTCAAGAAACATTAATCCGGAATATTTTTAAATATAGAGTTTACGATCAATTCAAAGAATAAAATCTTTCATTAATAAATAAGCCCAGCTATAAAGCTGGGCTTATTTATTTAGGTCTCAACAATCCCTTCTAAGTCATCAAAGGTATAATTGTTTGGTACATTGATCATATGTGTCTGTACTCCAGCTTCCACTTTTTCTCTCGCATCAGGATATAACCAACGCGTAATCTGCTCGGCGACACTGGAGTGATACTGAATTTCAAAATGATTCAGCCCATAAAAAACCGCTTTATGTGTGTCTGGTAGCTTAAGTTGAAAACGTGGATTTGGATGTTCACCCAAGGCACTTTTGACACTGACCAAATAATCACCAATCACAGAGAGCGCTTTATTACGAAGCTTCTCAAACTCTAAAGTTCCTGCAATCAGGAAAGTATTGATATGCGAAGGTAATGGTGCGGGCTTACGATTGTCATCTGCAAAACCAATACGTGCATCATTATGTTCCCAGTCATCATCACGAACGCTGCCGTGGCGCAGATCTAGGATGCCGTTACTGCGTACATTGACTAACTGACCAATCAGACTGATAAATGGAAATGCACCAAGTTTATCCTGTAAGACAAAGCCAAAACGTTCCAGTACTGCACCATGATGTGGCGAGCCAATACAGACGAGGTTCTCGACCATATGTACCCATTGATATAGATTCTGCTTGCCATAAAACAGGGCACTGCGAGAAACCAGTCCACCCATACTGTGTCCAATCAGGTCGATACTGGTAATACGTGGATTACGCTGTACCAGATCTTCGAGTGTGTTGGCAAAACTACGGCCATTGGCAGAAATTCGGCGCCCTGTGTTGTAGTTCAGATACAACATGGTGTTGTTGTCACGTTGAGCCAGCAGACGTTCCCCAATCCCGCCATAACGATGGTTAGACCAAGTTAGATGGTTCATACATAAACCATGTGTCAGGATCACGACACGGCCCGTCAGTTCTCCTTGCTGCAAAGACCCATAGTGGTCGTAAAGCACCATCGGCAATGCCATTGGATTATGTTGCTTTAAAAAGAAATCACCAAAAATGCCGTTCAATGCACCTACTGCAAAATGTAATGTCGGTGTCAGCGGTTTGTCATGCAGAATAGGGAATTTGGCGATAATGCGGCGTAAATTAGGGGCAAGAAAATGACTGCCGTATTTTTGTAGGGCCACATAGGAAAACTGGTAGAACTTTTGCAGTTGCGGGTGTTTTTGTAAATTCTTGGCTTTTTGTGCACTTAAACCGAGCGTTGTCCGTAATACCTCAGTTTGTACCAGTTGCACCAATTCGTGTACCCCGCTTAAGCTGGTACTGACGAGCTGGGCCAAACCCTCCAGAACATCTGCCTGACTCGGGGGCGTACGATCCCACTTGCAGTAGGTTTCATGCAGAGGTGTTAAACTTGGCATATTGATTTCCCCATCCTTGATATATACCGAAGGTTTGAAGTGATTCACGTTATACTATTTAGATAAACTACAACAAACGCTTACATCTTAAATCTTTCATAAGTAGTTTTTTTAGAATACTGATGAACGGAGTGCAGTATCGTTTTTTATGTCCGACAATATTGAGCTTATCTGTATTTAATATTGTTATTTGCATAACGATTAAGCAAAATAATGTGATTTATTTCACTATAAGTCAAGCCACTGTCTCTTTTGGTGCATATGCAAATTATTTATTTACATGGTTTTCGAAGTAGCCCGATGTCGATAAAAGGGCAATTATTGCAACAATATTGTGCAGGACTCGATCATGTTCATGTGCATTTACCTGATTTAAATCGGACACCTGATCAGGTACTTGCACAGCTTTCTCAGCTTATCGAAAGTTTACCACGTGATAAAGTGGTTTTGGTGGGAAGCAGTCTTGGTGGCTTTTATACGACATACCTTGTCGCAAAGTATGGCTGTCCTGCTGTACTGATTAATCCTGCTATGCAACCATGGCAATTATTTCAAGATTTATTCGGCATTGAACAAATCCCGCTCAAAGTCACTGAATCATGGACACTTGATACAGATCAATTGCAGCAATTACAATCGATTGCTGACACGAAGTTAAAGCATGCTGATAAAATTCTCGTGCTTTTGCAACAAGGCGATGAAGTCTTGGATTATCGTCAGGCTCAACGCTATTATAGTGCAGTTCATCCATCCTCATTGATTTTAACTGACGCTGGTGGTAATCATGCAATGGATGATTTTGAAGAAAAATTACCTTTAGTACTCGAATTTTTATCGGCAGCCCTCCAATAAGGAAGTCAGACCAAGTGACACAATACACGGCACAATCCCTTGAAGTTCTTTCTGGTTTAGATCCTGTTCGTCGTCGACCAGGCATGTATACCGATACCTCGCGTCCAAACCATTTGGCGCAAGAGGTGATTGATAATGCAGTCGATGAAGCACTTGCAGGCCATGCCAACCAGATTTGTGTGACCGTATATGAAGATGGTTCGTTGTCAGTTGAAGATAATGGACGTGGAATGCCAGTCGATATCCATCCTGAATATGGGCAAAGCGGTATCGAAATTATTCTGACCAAGTTACATGCTGGTGGCAAATTCAGTACCGACAACTATCAGTTCTCAGGTGGTTTGCATGGGGTAGGGATTTCGGTGGTCAATGCCTTATCGACCCGTGTTGAAGTTGCTGTCCAACGTCAAGGCAATCTCTATCAAATGGCCTTTGAACAAGGTGAGCCAGTTGCGCCATTAGCCGTCTTGGAAGGCAAGGTGGCAAAGCGTGCGACAGGGACAACTGTTCGTTTCTGGCCTGAAACGAAATATTTTGATAGCCCTAAATTTGCGCTGAAAGCCCTCAAACATAATTTAAAAGCCAAAGCTGTGTTAGCAGCAGGTTTAAAAATTATTTATGACGATAAAATCAATAAAGAAAAAATTGAATGGCAGTTTGAAAATGGTCTGGTCGACTATTTAATGGATGAACTGCAAGATCGCGAAATTTTACCTGATCCTGCTTTTGTGAGTAGTGGGCAAGCGGATCGTGCAGCGTGTGAATTTGCGATTTGCTGGAACGTGGAAGGTGGTGAACAGATTCAGGAAAGTTATGTCAACCTGATTCCAACTGCACAAGGCGGAACGCATGTGAATGGCTTGCGTTCAGGTGTAACTGAAGCACTGCGTGAATTCTGTGAATTACGCAATTTATTGCCACGTAATATGAAATTGTCTGCGGAAGATGTCTGGGATGGCGTGAATTTCATTTTATCGCTGAAATTTCAGGAACCGCAATTCTCAGGACAAACCAAAGAACGTCTATCCAGCCGTGAAGCATCAAATATTGTGCTGAACATTGCCAAAGATGCATTTGCTTTATGGTTAAACCAGCATGCTGAGATTGCGACGCAACTGGCTGAAATGGCGATTGCCAAAGCGGGACGTCGTCTTAAAGCGGCGAAAAAAGTAGAACGTAAGAAGATTGTCGCAGGCCCAGCCTTACCAGGGAAATTAGCCGATTGTGTCGGTTTAACCCGTGAAGACAGTGAACTATTTATTGTGGAAGGGGACTCTGCGGGTGGCAGTGCCAAGCAGGCACGTGACAAGAATTTCCAAGCGATTATGCCGATTCGCGGAAAAATCCTGAATACGTGGGAAGTGTCTTCGGATGAAGTCTTGGCTTCGCAAGAAGTACATGACATTGCCATTGCGATTGGTGTTGATCCGGGCAGTGATGATTTGTCTGAATTGCGCTATGGCAAAATCTGTATCCTTGCGGATGCGGACTCGGATGGTCTGCATATTGCGACTTTATTGTGCGCATTGTTCGTAAAACATTTCCCGACACTGGTTGAGGAAGGTCATCTATTTGTCGCGATGCCACCGCTGTATCGTATTGATATTGGTAAGGATGTGTATTACGCCTTGGACGATGACGAACTTGAATCGATTTTGAAAAAGGTGAAGGGCAATAAAAACCCACAAATTACCCGATTCAAAGGTTTGGGTGAGATGAATGCCAGTCAGTTACGTGAAACGACTATGGACCCGAATACCCGTCGTTTGGTGCAACTGGATCTGGATGATGCGCATTTAACTGCTGGATTGCTGGATAAATTACTTGCGAAAAAGCGTTCAGCTGACCGTAAACACTGGTTAGAACAAAAAGGTAATTTAGCGGATATTAGCGTCTAAATTCCCGAAAAAATCTATAGATTGAAGCCAAGCCAATGCTTGGCTTTTTCTTTGTTTAAAGTATAGAGATTTTGGTTGAACAAATTTGCATCATTTTAGGTCAGGAGGTATTTTTTGTATGCAATGTTGTATACAAGATCAAAAAAATCATCAGTGAAATTTATTAAAACATAATAAAAACATATGCTTGAAGTGTTGGCATAAAAATTGAATAACCCCACCCAGTAGAAATCACAATATTCAAGGTGTGGAGAATAAAGATGCAGAATAAATTAATGTCGATGTCTGTACTTATGGCAGCCATGATGGGGATTGGTCTGGTTGGATGTTCAAAACCAGCCGAAAAAACAGAACAAACAAAAACGGAAGCTAAAACAGCGCCCGCAACAAGTGGCGACACCATTAAAGTCGGCATCCTGCATTCGCTTTCAGGCACGATGGCGATTTCTGAAACTTCGCTGAAAGATACCGCGCTAATGACCATTAATGAAATCAATGCCAATGGTGGAGTGCTCGGTAAAAAACTAGAACCTGTGATTGTCGATCCAGCCTCAGATTGGCCACTGTTTGCAGAAAAAGCGCGTCAGCTAATTACTCAAGATAAAGTCGCGGTTATTTTTGGCTGCTGGACATCGGTTTCTCGTAAATCTGTGCTCCCTGTGGTCGAAGAACTGAATGGCTTGTTGTTCTACCCGGTGCAATATGAAGGCCAAGAGCAATCGAAAAATATTTTCTATACAGGCGCTGCTCCAAACCAACAAGCGATTCCTGCGGTTGAATATTTGATGGGAGAAGAAGGCGGTAAAGCTGAGCGTTTTGTATTGCTTGGCACCGATTATGTCTATCCACGCACCACCAATAAAATTCTGCGTGCTTTCTTAAAATCTAAAGGCGTCGCTGATGCTGACATCATGGAAGAATATACGCCATTTGGTCATAGCAATTATCAAACCATTGTTTCCAATATTAAAAAATTCTCTGCTGGTAAAAAGACTGCGGTGATCTCGACCATCAATGGTGATTCTAACGTGCCGTTCTATCGTGAATTGGGTAACCAAGGTATTAAGGCTTCTGATATTCCAGTGATGGCTTTCTCGGTAGGAGAGGAAGAATTACGCGGTATTGATACCAAACCATTGGTGGGTCATTTAGCCGCATGGAACTATTTTATGTCGGTCAAGAATCCTAAAAACACTGAGTTTGTGAATAAATTCAAACAATATGCGGTCGAATACAAACTGCCAAATGCTGACAAAGTGGTGACCAATGATCCAATGGAAGCGACTTATGTGGGCATCAATATGTGGAAGCAGGCGGTTGAAAAAGCAGGCACGACTGAGGTCGACAAAGTCCGTGATGCGATGGCAGGTCAAACCTTTGCTGCACCATCAGGCTATACCCTCAAAATGGATGAAAGCAATCACCATTTGCATAAGCCTGTGATGATTGGACAAATCCGTGGTGATGGTCAGTTCGATGTAGTCTACAAAACACCGCAAACCATCAAGGCGGAACCTTGGAGTCCGTATATCCCTAAATAATTTTTCAAGCCTGTTGTTTTAGCAGCAGGCTTTTTCATTCTGTTTTTGTTTGATCTATTTAAACCGTAACAATAAGGGGAGTTCTATGGCGAAGCATTATGTTTTGGCACTGCTCTGTATTATGGCGCAGCTGATATTTACTCCAGCATGGGCAGAGGCCACATCCACAGCACCTGTGACGTCTACAGCTTCTCAAGATGCCATTCAAACCTTTGTAAAGGCTGATTTTGCCACACGTCGTGCCATGCTCAATCAATGGCCTGCCAGTATTGAACAACTGGATCAACTGGTGGTGTATATCGATCAAAATGAGTTATATACCGATAGTGCTGGCAATACCTATTTGCTGAAAAATGATGACAAACTATTCAGCTATCCTACACAGCAAGCACTGGAACAGTGGCCTGCGGATTTAACTCAAGTCACTTTGGTCAATACTTTACGCAAGGCACTGAATTTTGGACAAGCCAAAGTCAAACTCAACTCCAATGATGCCTCACAGCGATTAGCCGCGGTTGATATTTTAGAAAATAATCTGGCTGAGCTAGATCTGGCGACCGTGAAACAACTCTACGTCAATGAAAAAAATGATCAGGTCAAAGCCCGTTTAGCGCAACTTAAGGCGCGTCTGGATTTTAATAGTTCTGATGAGTTTACCAAGCTTGAAGCCGTGAAGATCTTGGCTGATTCAAATCGTCCTGATGTATTCGCGCTTATCACGCAGACTTTAGACCAACCGCAACAGAATCCAGCTTTAAAGGCAGCTTTGCTGGATGCACAAAATAAAATTAAAACCCGTATACAAATCAGTGAATGGTCGGGGCATGTGTTTTCAGGTTTAAGTACCGCCAGCATTTTATTGCTTGCTGCGCTGGGACTCGCGATTACTTATGGCCTGCTGGGTGTGATTAATATGGCGCATGGCGAACTCATCATGATCGGTGCCTATACCACTTACGTGATCCAGAGCTTTTTTAAAACACATTTTGCTGGACTGGTAGATTGGTATTTGGTGGCTGCGATTCCTGCAGCTTTTCTGGTCAGTGCCTTGATTGGGATGTTGATTGAGCGCACCGTCATTCGTCCGCTGTATGGCCGTCAATTGGAAACCTTACTTGCCACTTTTGGGGTGAGTCTGATTCTGATGCAATTGGTACGCATGGTCTTTGGTGCGCAGAATGTCGAAGTCTCAAATGTGAGCTGGTTGAGTGGCGGGATTGCAGTTACGCCAAGCCTGATGCTGCCATATAACCGTATCGCCATTATTGCGTTTACCGTTGCTGTGTTGTTGCTGCTGGTGTTCTTACTCAATAAAACCCGCTTTGGTTTATTTGTTCGTGCGGTCACGCAAAACCGTCAAATGGCACGTGCTGTTGGCATTCGATCTGCACGGATTGACATGATGGCGTTTGGTCTTGGTTCTGGCTTGGCAGGGTTAGCAGGTTGTGCCTTGGCACAGGTCGGTAATGTCGGGCCTGATCTTGGTCAGAATTACATTATTGATGCCTTCCTTGTTGTTGTGGTCGGCGGTGTCGGTCAAGTGTGGGGTGCCGTACTTGCAGCACTCGGACTGGGTATCAGTGGAACAGTGCTAGAAATTGGTTTAGGTGCGGTTTTAGCAAAAATTATTCTCTTGGTTCTTGTGATTTTGTTTATCCAAAAGCGTCCACAAGGTTTGTTTGCCATCAAAGGCCGTTTTGTGGAGTAAGCCAATGAAAATCACTTCTGTGTTCGCAGATAAACCGTATAGCACTGTCGCAATTGCCTGTTGTTTTGCAGTGTTGCTGTTGTTGCCGTGGTTACATTTGCTGTCTCCAGACTCTGCATTTTACCTGTCTGCTTATTGGATTACCTTAATAGGCAAGATCATGTGTTTGGCTTTGGTCGCCTTGGCGCTAGATCTGGTCTGGGGCTATGCAGGGATTCTGAGTTTAGGTCATGGTTTGTATTTTGCCTTGGGTGGTTATGCTTTTGGCATGTACTTGATGCGCCAATCCGCAGGCGATGGGCTGCCTGACTTTATGCGCTTCCTGAGCTGGACAGAATTGCCGTGGTATTGGGTCGGGACGGAGCATTTTGCTTGGGCCTTAGCCTTGGTCGTGCTGGTCCCTGGTCTGATCGCATTTATTTTTGGATTTTTTGCCTTTCGCTCCAAAATCAAAGGTGTGTATTTTTCCATCATTACCCAAGCCATGACTTTTGCCGCAGCGTTATTGTTCTTCCGCAATGAAACAGGCTTTGGGGGCAATAATGGCTTTACTGGTTTCAAGACCATTTTCGGTTTTGACATTACCTCTGCATCAATGCGTGCCACGCTGTGTTTTGTCACTGCACTGGTGTTGATGCTGTGTTTTATTGGCTTACGACAACTGATGAATCGTCCTTATGGGCGTGTTTTGGGCGCAATTCGTGACAGTGAAAATCGCTTGCAATATCTGGGTTATCGCACACTGTGGTACAAGCTGTCGGCATGGGTCTTGTCTGCGGTGATCGCGGGTATTGCTGGTGCGTTGTATGTGCCGCAGGCAGGCATCATTAATCCGAGTGAAATGAATCCCGTCAACTCGATTGAAATGGCAGTGTGGGTCGCTGCGGGTGGACGTGGCACCTTGATTGGCCCGATTCTTGGAGCAGGTCTAATTAATGCCGTGAAAACTTATTTCACTGTGGCTGCACCAGAAGCATGGTTATTGATCTTGGGAGCACTTTTCATTGTGGTGACTTTATTCCTGCCGAAAGGTGTGATTGGCATATTTGACCGTTTTAAAAAGGAGCGCGACTAAATGAGTGATGTATTAATTGACGCTGCTCAACATGGTGGTCAACTCGGTGAAGGGTATGGACGTGCCAAACCACAAGGGGCTGACTTTAGTCATGGCATTGCCTTATATCTGGAAAAAGTCAGTGTCTGGTTTGATTCATTTCGGGCTTTGAATGATCTGTCGCTTTATATTGCTGAGGGTGAGTTACGCTGCATTATCGGGCCGAATGGCGCAGGGAAAACCACCTTGATGGATGTGATTACAGGTAAAACTCGCCCAACCACAGGTACGGCATTTTTTGGGCAAAACTATGATTTAGCCAAAATGAGTACCGAGCAAATTGCCGAAGCAGGCATTGGTCGCAAATTCCAAAAACCAACAGTATTTGAAAATTTTAGCGTGATGGAGAATCTGCTACTGGCTGCACCAAGAGATAAACGAGTGAAAAAAAGCTTATTTTCTCGTTTAGATCCAGAAGCGCAGTTGGCTTTGGATGAAACATTGGAACAAATTCGTTTAAAAGAATTTGTACAGAAGCCAGCAGGTTTGCTGTCGCATGGACAAAAGCAGTGGTTGGAAATTGGCATGTTGTTGATGCAACGACCAAAGCTGATTTTGCTGGATGAGCCTGTCGCAGGTATGACCGATGCTGAAACTGAACGCACGGCTGAACTCTGCCTTGAACTGAAAAAAAATCATACCCTTGTGGTGGTCGAGCATGACATGAGTTTTATTGACACCATCAGTGAAAAAGTCACGGTATTGGCACAAGGTGCGATCTTGGCAGAAGGCACATTGGCAGAAGTTCAGGCCAATGAAGATGTCATTGAAAAGTATTTAGGGCGTTAGGAGAGACACATGCTGGAAGTGAAACAAATTAATCAGTTTTATGGTGGTAGTCATATTCTGCGTGATGTGTCTTTTAACGCGCCTGTCGGGGAATGTAGTGTGGTATTAGGCCGTAATGGAGTGGGCAAAACCACCTTACTCAAATGTCTGATGGGCATTCTGCCGATTAAATCAGGGCAAATCCTGCTCGATGGCAAAGATATTGCCAAAATGTCTCCTGAGCAACGGGTGCGTGCCGGTTTGGCCTATGTGCCGCAAGGTCGCGATATCTTTTCGACCTTGACCGTGGAAGAAAATATTTTAATTGGGATGGCTAAGTTTTCGGGTGCCAAGACCCGTAAAGTGCCAAGTCATTTATATGAAATTTTTCCCGTATTAGATGAAATGAAACATCGCCGTGGCGGTGATTTATCTGGTGGTCAACAACAGCAGCTTGCGATTGCTCGAGCTTTGGCTTCAGAGCCGAGTGTATTGATTCTGGATGAGCCGACAGAAGGGATCCAGCCTTCGATTATTAAAGATATTGGTCAGGTGATTCGTAAACTGGCTGATCAGGGCGAGATGGCGATTATTTTGGTGGAGCAGTTTTATGACTTTGCCGAAGAGTTGGCAGATGCGTATACCGTAATGGCACGTGGGCAGGTGATTGCGCAAGGGCGGGGTGAGGAGATGCCAGAGAAGGGGATTCGGGAGTTGGTGGCGATTTAAAACACTCGAAAGATATTTTCCACCTATGGCCTGATTAAACAGTGATCATTGTGGAATCTTATTGTTTTATATACAATTTTAGGATAAACCTGCGGTTCGCCCTACTTTGGTTTCGCCCTGAGAAGCGTTGAAGCTTCGTAAGGGCAAAGGCCTTTATCACTATACAAGCAATGATTAAAGCTGCTCAATCTTCATTGCAACTCTTCTTGCGCTTCGCTAAAGCTTTAGTCGCTTTAGCTTGCTCAGGTTGTGAATGACGTTTCCGAGTCTCATACTTTTTCTTAAATTTTTTGTTGAGTTTGGGTGTAAAGATCACTCATTTGTTTTCCACTTTATAGAACGTTCCGCCTGCATAGACATTATGTCCAAAGCCACATGAGGACTCACCATTGTTTTGTTCAACTTCAATTTTTTGACCAAGTTTTGCATCATTGGCAAATTGAAGCTTAATCACACAGTCTTCATTGCGATAGTTAGCCTGCGTTGACTTGATAGGCATGCTGGTTTCAAATTGCCCCATATTGGGACCATAGATCAGGCCGCGTAGTCCAAAGTAATAACCATCAAAAGCAATCGCATATTTATTTTGTTTTTTGCTGACCTTGATGTAGTCCCATTGCCCAAAGCCATTGGCGCGAACATAAGTGCCTTGTAAATCAGAAGTTACTTTGGGCTTCGGGAGTTGTTTTAAGTTGTATTGGCTGGTTTTCGAGTCTTTATCACGTAAAAACCAGACTCTGGCCCATTGCGGCTTACCGAGTTTGGCATAACTTAATCCCACATTATTATTGGCGATTTCAATGTCTCGATCACTGATCTGAACACCGCTTTCTTCCGCATTAGCCTGACAGAAATGTGCCCATGCGGCTTGGTCTTCAAATTGTTTGGCTGCTTTGAGATATTGTTTTTGATCGTAAAACTTTTTACCTGCTTGCGCATATTGTTTCACTTTGGCGCAGCCCTGTTGCAATTCTTGCTCGAAAGATAGTTCGGCAAAGCTGGCACTTGAAGCAAGTACGATTGTGAGGCATAGGCCGAGTTGGGATGTTTTAATCATTGTGGCTATTTTTGAAATAAAGTATATCTTTCATTTTAAATCAAAAATTGCCGTTAGAAACGTATTACAAAAGTGATGTTTTATTAGGCTTCTGTGAGTTGCAGTTGCATCCAGACAAGATCACGCCATTGCCCAAACTTTTGTCCCACGTGTGGCATATACCCTGTTTGAATGAAGCCCAGTTGTTCATGCAATACGATAGAGCCTTTGTTTTCACTATCAATGGCAGCGACCATAATATGCATGTTTTGCTGTTTGGCGAGATGAATGAGCTGTTGCATGAGGGCTTTGCCCAGACCTTGGCGTGCATAGCTTGGATCAATAAAAACAGAATGCTCAATACTTTGACAATAACCACTGATAGCACGAAACGCTGCGTAATAGGCATAACCAGCAACTTGATGGGTATTCAGGTCTTCTACCACGATCATTGGAAAGTGTTGCTGTTGCATGCTCTGAAAGCGTTGCTGATATTCCGTCAAAGAAACGGCCTGATCATTCCAGTTGGCTGTTCCATTGAGAATTTCAGCATTGTAAATCGCAAGAATCTCATCAAGATCATTCACTGTCGCAAAGCGAATCTGGAAATGGGGTGCGAGCGTATAAGGTGCAAGTGGAAGATTTACGGGCATGGGCACAGGTCATCAAATCAGGCAAAAACAAAAGATGAGACGTTGATAAAACGGCAGATCATTTCAGCTTTATATTCGATGATACCAACAAAAACAGCAAGGAATTCCTTGCTGTTTTTTTCACATCTTTAAAAGCTTAGAAGTGATATTTGATCAAAGCGCTGACGTTGTTTTCGTCACGGTTTTTCATACCGAACTTGTTATTCCAAACTGAATGCTCAACACCTAAATAAAGGCGTGTATCTGGTGAAATGTGTTTACCGACATTCCATTTGTACTGTGTCGTCCAGTTCAGTTCACTTGCGTGATCTTTTTCACCTGTCGACCAGTCAAGGAAACCATCAACCAAGAAATCTTCGTTTGATACTTTAAATGGCAACGCATAAGCGATTGTCATTTGGTAGTCATCAGCCGTATTTTCGTTGTTGGCACGGTAGAAATTCACATTCGCATATTGGAAATATGGAATTGCGAGATCAAAACCCACCCCATACAAGAAGTTGTCAAAATTATTACCATCAGCGCTGTTACTTTCCCATGTTGTTGAGATCAGCACATCTTTGATTGGACCAAATGCAAGTTTTTGTCCTGAGATCTCACCCAAGCTTAAACGTGGAGAGAGTTCGAAATATGTACTTTTATTATCATCGCTGCCACGCATACGATCCATAAAGAAAAACACATCGGCATATTTAACTTTTGCCGCATATTCGAGTGTTACAGTTGTTTGTTTTTCATCAACAACTTCATAGTTCTCACCGTACAAACCAGTCACGCTGAAATCTTGCCAAATTGGCTTCGCCTGAGCGAAAGCTGCTGTAGATACCAATAAATATGTTGCTGCAAGTTGCTTCAATTGCATTTAAAAATCTCCCCCCAAAAAGGCGTGTAAAGCATACAAGGTATTAAGCAAAAATAAAGCCAAATTTGACCAAAGGTACAAAATAATTGTAGAGGTCGGGCCAAAAATAAAGTCGTGTAAAGTTAAAGTGGTTTTTGTTTAAGTTTTAATAAAAATGTCAAAAATCAGCTTGCATATTTCTAACGAAAGACAGATATTGGAACTATAGAAGATCTTCTTACATACTGAAAATCAACAGATGCTAAGCGAGGAGACCACAAGCATTTACATAATCAAAATATACAACTGCACTGAATGATCGCATGCTCAAAGTGTGCTGAATAAGAAAGTTTTGTAGCACCGTCTCACAGAAAAGAGAGGAAGATATTTATGAATATTGAAATCCGTACAGATAAAAACATTCAAGGTAGTGAACGTTTAATTAGTTATGTTCGTGCAGAACTTACACAGGAATTCCAACGTTATAGCGAGCGTATTACGCACTTTTCGGTTCATATTAGTGATGAAAATGGGGATAAAACGGGCGATCACGACAAACGTTGTATGATTGAGGCTCGTCCAGCAGGAATGAAACCTGTTGCAGTGACACATAAAGCGACAAATATTGATAACTCGATTCATGGTGCGATTGATAAGTTAAAACGCAGTCTGGAGCATCTATATGAGAAAAAAGATCATCACCGTGGTGGTTTACCAGAATATGTCGATGCAGATGAAGATGTCAAAGTAGATGACGAAGCGTAAAGATAAACGCATAAAAAAAGCCTCATTTGGGGCTTTTTTTATGCCTGTATCAAATTTCTACATGATTTTTTAGATGGTTTTATAAAATCCTGTCAGGATATTCGGCATAATACATTCATTAAAAAATATTGTGAGAATTGGTCATGTTAAATAAGCAACAGCAGGCCTTGGTGCAAGCCATACAACAACTCGATTTAGACCAAGTGCAATCATTACTTGCTGAAGGACTCGACCCGAATTTTATTGATCCTGAACAAGGGCCACCTGTGTCATTGATTTGTGATGGTTTATTCACATGGTGGGAAGCAATTTGTGAAGCGTATGAAGCAGGCCAGCCATTAAGCGAAGAAGAAAAGCAACAATCGCTTCAAGTTTATCTAGATATTTTAGATGCTCTGATTCAGGCCAAAGCCAATTTGCACTTATGGGATGCTGAAGAATTTTATGGCCCGCTTTGGGATGCAGCAAGTTCGGCTTGTGTACCTGTGGTACAACGCTTACTCGAAGAAAAAGTAGATCCAAATACTCGTGATGAAGAAGGTTTAACCGTTTTATCTTCAATTAGCCAATTATTCTTTGATTGTGAATTTGATGAAATTGACTGGTCAGAATCATTGCCAGAAGAACGTGCAACACTGGAATTGTTACGTCAGCATGGTGCAAAGATGTCAAAAGAGCTAGGCGCATAAGCCCAGCCGATACAAGAGAAAGAGGAACATGATGAAAACTTTTCAAACTTTAAGCGTGATTGCCGTATCGATGATGGCAAGCAGCGCTTTTGCGGCTGATTTTTCTTTTGACCGTCCTGGAGCGGGCATGGGTACAGGTATTACTCCTGTTGGAAAATTGGCATGGGAACAAAGCTTACCGAGCGTCAGCTACCAAGAAGGTAATGTCGATGGGGTAAAAGATAAAACCCTGACCTTAAATGGCGATATGTTATTGCGTACAGGTCTGGCAGATGGCCTTGAATTGCAATTGGGTTGGCAAGGCCCAGTCTGGCAGCAATACAAGCGTGCTGGCATGAAAAAAGAAACCAATGGTTTAGGTGATGTCAGCATTGGTTTAAAAAAAGCGATTGATTTAAAAGATGACCGCTTATCAATGGCTTTGTTAGCAGAAGCAATCATTGCGACAGGTAACGATGAGTTCACTAACCATGATGATATCTACAGCTTAACCTCAGCAGTTGCTTATGAGTTCAGCGACCTGATTGGTACCTCGATTACCATGCGTTATGAAGCGCAAAACAGCGATTGGGCAGTCACAGCTGTACCAACCATTGATTATAAGATCGCGGGTAAATTATCTGGCTTCTCTGAATTTATTTACCGTAAAGCAGAAAGTCAGGATTATGAATATGGCCTCGGCACAGGTCTGGTTTATGCCTTGAATAATCGCACGCAGCTGGACGCTAGCATTGGGGTGGATCTCAATGGCAATCAGAAAAGCTATAACGGTGGCTTCGGCGTATCGGTTTTATTCTAATAATAATGCTCCTGAATTCTCTTAAATTCACTTCTACATAAGTGGGAGGGAGATTCAGGAGAAAAATAGTGAGATGAGAATGAAAATGTCTGTTCGAGATGGAGAAGGTGTTGCATTGATGCGTTATTTTCTTGGGACGTTATTGTTGTTATGTGGGTCATTGACCTATGCCCAAGAGAATTCATCGGCACCTTTACTCAGTCCTGAACAGGCATTTGCATTTACGGTTGAATCGACGCAAGCGAATCAGGCACGTTTGCATTGGTCGATTCAGCCCAATTACTATTTATATCAGCATAAATTTGAAGTACAGCAGGGCAATCAGCCTGTTACGTTAAATTTGCCTAAAGCAGTTGAGCAATATGATGAAAACTATGGCCATAGTCAGGTTTATTATCAACAAGCTGAATTCAGTATTCCTACTCAAGCATCACAACACTATCGTGTGACGTGGCAGGGTTGTGCCAAAGACCGAATTTGCTATCCACCCCAAAATATTGAATTTCAGACTGACGCCGATGGTTTGGTGAGTGCTCAAAATGTCAGTTCTAATACCCAAAAAAGCTTTCTGGACGTGGCGCGTTCATCTAGCGCATTCAATACTCAACAACCCGCAAGTGATGAAGTACAGGCTGAAGCAGGCGCAGCATCATCCTCACAAGGCAATTCAGGTGTAATGGCTCAAGACCAGAAATGGTCAAGTGCACTGGAGCAACATTCGCTGGCTTATAGCATCCTGTTATTCTTAGGTTTAGGGATTTTATTGGCTTTTACGCCGTGTTCATTACCGATGTTACCGATCCTGACCTCGTTGATCGTACGTGACAATAAAGGTGTTAAAGCATGGTCAATTGCACTGACCTTTGTGGTCAGTATGGCGCTGGTCTATGCGGTACTGGGTTTGATTGCTTCCGCAGCAGGTTTGAATTTTCAGCGCTGGTTACAGCAACCCGCCACATTGATTGCATTTAGCTTATTGTTTGTGGTGTTTGCTCTCAATCTGTTTGGCCTGTTCGAATTGAAATTGCCACAGCGTTGGGTCAATCGACTGGATCAGATGCAATCCAATCAAAAAGGCGGCACGCTGGTGGGTGCCAGTGTAATGGGCATGATTTCAGCGCTGTTGGTGGGGCCATGCATGACTGCACCACTGGCTGGGGTTTTGCTATTTATTTCGCAAACACAGAGTCAATGGCAAGGTGCATTATTACTCTTTACGCTTGGCTTTGGTATGGGTATACCTTTGCTTTTGGCAAGTGTATTGGGCGCTAAAGCCTTACCGAAAGCTGGCGACTGGATGAATCAGATCAAGGTGATTTTTGCCTTCTTAATGCTCGCCTTGAGTCTTTATTTTATTCGCCCTTTATTGCCAGAATTAGCGATTCAAATCCTGAGTTTAATTCTCGGGCTGGCATTTATTATCTATGCGGTTTATCGTCTGTTTGGGCAGAAATCCAAGCTGCGATGGCTGTATGCGATATTGCTGATTTTAGTCATTCCCGCATTGGCTTTTAATCAATACCAGCATATTCAAAGTCTCAGCTCGGTTCAGGCAGATAAACTTGCTGAATGGCATGTGGCACAAACTGCGGATGAATTTCAGCATATTCTCGCCAATGCACCCAAAGATCGCGGTATCGTGATCGATGTCTATGCAGATTGGTGTGTCGCTTGCCAGCCGATTGAGCATCGTATTTTAAAAGATGCCGAAGTCCAGCAGGCATTATCGGGTTATTACCTAATCAAACTGGATTTAAGCCACTATGATGCATCGCATCAGGCACTTTTAGCGCAGTGGGATATCTTGGGACCACCGACCTATTTATTCCTCGATCAGCAACAACAAGAAATCCGTTCGCTACGCTTAACTGGTGCGTTCCAGAAAGCTGAGCTATTACAACAACTCGCCTTATTTAAAGGAAAATAATAAATATGTATCAGCTCTTGATTGGCAATAAAAATTATTCGACCTGGTCAATGCGTCCATGGATCTTATTGAAACAGGCTGGTATTCCATTTCAGGAACAGTTGATTCAGTTTGATAGTTTTGAAGCAGATAGTCAGTTTAAAACAGAAATTCTAAAGCTTAATCCAACGGGAAAAGTGCCTGCACTTGTGGATGGTGATCTGGTGGTTTGGGATACGTTGGCTATTTGTGAATATCTGGCAGAACAACATCCTGAACATGCCTTATGGCCGCAAGATAAAACCCTGCGTGTCAGAGCGCGTTGCATCAGTGCCGAGATGCACAGTAGCTTTCAGGGATTACGTAATCTTTGTCCGATGAATGTCGAAGCTGAGCTAACGCATATTGGCAAGCAGTTATGGGCAGAGCACGCCCAATTACGTGCTGATGTTGCCCGAATTGATCAGATCTGGTCAGAACGTCCAGATGATGACAGTTTTTTATGTGGCGAATTCAGTATTGCTGATGCATTTTACGCACCTGTGGTGATGCGTTTCGACTGTTATAAATTACCCATCTCGGCTTCTAGCCAAAACTATATGCAGAAAATATTGGCTTTGCCTTCAGTACAACAATGGATTGCTGAAGCCAAGCAAGAACAGACGTTTGTGCTTTTTGATGAGCCTTATCGCCAACATCGGGAAGAATTTTTAAAAGCCTGATTGGGGCTCAAGTGAAGGCAAATCACTGCCTTCACTTTGCTAGTGTGTGATCAGATCGGTAAAGATTTTGACCTGATTGCGTCCCGCTGCTTTTACAGCATACAGGGCCTGATCTGCCTGACTGATAATCAGATGTGGCTCATCGGCACTGAGTGAGCTGCTAATTCCGAAGCTGGCACTAATACTGAATTCTTGCTTATGCTCGGTGATAAAACGCAATTGTGATACGGCTTGCCGGCAGCGCTCGGCAACCTTTTGTGCTTGAGCTGTATTGGTATTGGGCAGCAATAAAATAAACTCCTCCCCACCAAAGCGCCCAATAATATCCTGCTCTCTGAGATGGGTAGCCAGACATTGGGCGACTTGAATCAGGACCTGATCTCCCATGCTATGTCCGAAGTGATCATTAATATTTTTAAAATGATCTAAGTCGAGCAGCACAATTGAATACTGCTGATCAGGCTGCTGATGTAATCTTTCTAAGTAACTCCCGATACTGCGCCGGTTCAGGACATTGGTCAGGGGATCAAGACGACTTAAAATCTGAATGGTCATTTCACGAGTACGCCATTGGGTCAGTAAAATTTCAAATAGAAATAAACAGGCCAGCAAGATGGGCACTAGGAAAAACATCATGCTGCCCACCCAAAATGGATGCATGGCGACCTGATTCAGATGTTGCATGTTAAATAATGGCGCGTAGGTGAGTATCCCGACCATGCTCAGGTAATTACAAAAGAACAAGGCCAGCGTGGCAGGAATGAGAGCGCAATACACCATACGGCGGTCAAAAAGCACCAGACCGACACCCACGACACTGACATAGCCCACCATGGTGGCGGGACTAAAGCTGCCGACCAGATAGCTGTTATGGCACAGCATCGCGGTAAAGACCTGCACACTGAGGATCGGGAGGACTTCCTGTGCCCAGTGTTGTTCCCTGAACAGATGGCAGGGAATAATCAACAGGATCAAAACCACCAGCATAATCAGGCTAGTCCATAATTGTGAACGGACCAGCTTGAGATGTACCCATTCTGAATAAACAGGATTCATGAGTACGAAAATGTCCCAACTGATCCAGAACAGGTTCATTAATGCAGCAAGTATCAGTAATAAAATGCTTTTTTTAAGCATGGTCCAATTGACGACAATATGATGTTCCCAAGAAAGCCTAAAGCCCCATCTTTTTGCGTCAGTTGACCTATTAAAATGAATCTTCACCATTGGCATGCATCCTTTTATGCAATGAGATTCCTAGGAACTGTATATCCGTCATCAAAATACGGAGGAACGATTATTCAAATAACAATAGCATCTTTAGAATGAGAAAAAAGTCTGCATCTGGAGGATTTAGTGCAAATCAGGACGGGAAAAATATTTTGAAAAATAAGCTGTTATCAGAATATTCAATGATTTTTATTTGATGATGACCAAACTGAATGAAGAGTGACAATGGCCAGCCTAAGCTGACCATTTTTTACACACATTTTGATGATGCTTAGTCGCGATCTAAGGCATGTGCGAATTCAGCAATATCTGCCAAGGCTTGTTTAGCCTCAGGGAACCAGGCATTAAACATCTGGAAGTTATGCCACATGCCTGTATAAAGTTTAAAGTTCACCTCTACATCGGCCTTTTCAGCTTTTTCTCTAAAGCGCTTTGAATCATCCAGCAAAATCTCTTTAGAACCGACTTGTACCAAAGTCGGTGGTAAGCCTGTCAGATCATCAAATAGCGGTGAAACACGGGGATCATCTGTCTGAATACCATCTGTTAAATAATGGTTGATACCAGCCTGCAACGCTTCAATGGACAGTAATGCATCATGTTTTTGGTTGAAGCGTAACGATTCACTGGTTAAGGTTAAATCCAGATAAGGAGACATCAAAATCAGGCCGCTTGGCATTAGTTCAGGTTGTTGTTTCAGGCGTAAGCACAATGCCAAGGCAAGGTTCGCGCCACAAGAGTCACCTGAGATAATGATATCTTTGGGTTTAATACCTTGAACCAGCAATGCTTGATAGACATCAAAAATCGCATCAATGGCTTCAGGAAAAGGATGTTCGGGTGCGAGTGGGTAATCAACATGAATCACCTGCATTTGCGTACGTGCCGCAATATCGGTCATCAATGCACGATGGGTATTGAGACTACCCAAGAAAAAAGCACCGCCGTGAATATGTAAAATTAATTGTGTTGCCGAAGCTTGAGCTTTAATTTCCTCACCACGGACACCCGCTAAGCGTAATGGTCGAATTTGTACTGTTGGATTTTGTGGAAATATGCGACAGAGTTGATCCAGTAACGGCCGTAAAGCATTGGGTGCCAAATTAAATTGGCTCGGTGTCCGAATCGTCGCTTTAAGTAAAGATTCAGTAAAATAATATTTCCAAACAGTAGCAAATTTCATAATTTTTCCATATTGTTAGATGGGTATACCGATAAGAAAATTCTTGAATATAAGTAGCGCCTAGACATCATGATAAAAACTGAAAAATTGTGCGCTATGTCACTCTTACGCAGGTTATACCAAATAGTCATAATCAAGAATTGCAATATTGATTGAACTTCTCAATACTTTCAGTTTGAAAGACCCCTTAAGGATATTACAAAAATGAAGAAAATTGCTCTAGCATTTGGATTGCTCGGTTTAACAACTTTTGCCAATGCAGCGGATGCGCTGAATGGCAGTGTTTGGCAAACCATTGATGATGAAACAAAACAGCCGAAGGCGATTGTGAAGTTTACTGAGCAAAAGGATGGAACCCTCACCGCGTCTATTCAAAAATATTTAGTAGCAGGTCAGGAAAATGCGTGCTCTAAATGTGAAGGGACTTATCACAACAAACCACTTAAAGGCGTGACCATTGTACATGGCCTTAAAAATGTAGGTGGTGTGAATTACGATGGCGGTTCAATTATTGATCCTAAGAACGGTAAAACCTACAAATTAAAAGCTGAAATTATCGAAGGTGGTAAAAAGCTGAAATTACGTGGTTATATTGGCGTTGCAGCTTTAGGTCGTAACCAGACCTGGATTCGTACCAACTAAGCACAAGATAAACATAAAAAAACCGAGCCTGATGACTCGGTTTTTTTATATCTGCCATTTATTTAGATTTAAGCAGATAGATCTTGATAAGTTGCTTCATCAAAGCCTATGACAAATCCTTTTGGCGTTTGCAATACAGGACGTTTAATCAGACTTGGTTGAGCAATCAGTGTTTCAATCAGGTTTTGCTCATTGCTAGTTGCATGCGCTTGCTCATCAGCAGTCAATTTACGCCATGTTGTGCCTTTTTTATTCAAGACTTTATCTGCACCAATCTCTTTTAGCCAGATTGTTAGCGTTGCAGCATCAATACCTTGTTTCTTGTAATCATGGAACTCGTAATCAATTCCTTTTGCCTGTAATGCATCAAAGGCTTTTTTCATCGAATTACAATTTTTAATACCATAAATTTTAAACATGTGAAAAAACCATAGAAAGAATGAAAAATATGGATCAAAGCCTAACGTAAAAAGCAGGTGATGTGCCAGTTGAAATTTTTTATTAAGTTAATCGGTAGGGGGGCAAGATGTAATGAAATGATCAAAACGATCATACTTTTTGAGCAAAAGTGCTAACGACAAGGTGAAGAGAAAATATCTAATATCTAGAAAAGAGAAAACCCGCATTTAATCTTCCTGATTATGCGGGTCTCATTTCAACGTCCAATGTCTCATCCATGCAAATAAACTTGAATCAAGTTTATTTTATCTTCCTACGGCGTCCTATCCCTTTTTGGTCATCCTGACCGCTTCCCTGTGCCGTGAAGCTATAATGCCGTTCTAGCTGGTAAATAAAAATACACAAAAGCGACAAGTTCTGTAAGCTAAAGAAGCGGGTTAAGTGAACAAGTGTTCACTTATTCGTGTATTTTGTAGTCGATAATCACGGGCGCATGGTCGCTAAACCATTGTTCTTTATAGACCCATGCATTCGCAGTACGTGCTTTCCAGTCTGGAGAGCATGAATGATAGTCGATACGCCACCCGACATTTTTCGCACGCGCCTGACCACGATTTGACCACCATGAGTACAACTCTGCTTCTGGTCGCACCTCACGGAAGGTGTCTACATAGCCCAACTCATCATACATATGATCGAGCCAAGCACGTTCATGTGGCAATACGCCAGATGACTTCTGGTTACCTGACCAGTTTTTAATATCAATGCGTTTGTGCACGATATTATAATCCCCACACACGATGATTGATTTATTCTCGTCACGCCATTGTTTTAGTATTTGGGCGTACTCTTGTAAGAACACATCTTTGCGTGCTTGTGCTTCATCACCGCTTGATCCTGATGGCAAGTATAACGAGGCAATATGAACGGTTTGTGACAGGCCTAAATCAAATTCAGCCGAAATAAAACGGCCTTGAGTATCTGCCAGTTCAAAGCCTAAGCCGTTGGTGACGGAGACGAAAGGAAGGCGACTATAAATTGCTGTGCCAGCATAACCTGCACGCTCAGCTGGGAATAAGTGGGTATACCATCCTTCAGGCTTAAATTTATCCGTCCATTGCTCATGCGTAATGCGACTTTCCTGCATACACACCACATCTGCACCTGACTGTTCTAACCATTCGAGTAGGCCTTTGGTGACAGAAGCACGCAGGCCATTTACGTTAATTGAAACGACTCGAAGAATTTTTACATCACTTGGATAGCTATCCTTTGGTATCATACGTCTGTTTAACCTCAATTAAAGAATTTGGAGCACCTTATATGACAACGCCTGTGTCATTTCATCCGCAAGCTTTTATCGAACTCGCATTATCACGTGGTGTGCTTAAATTTGGTGAGTTTACCTTAAAATCAGGCCGTGTCAGTCCTTATTTCTTTAACGCGGGTTTACTCAACGATGGTGAAGCGCTGTCTTTACTGGCACAAGGCTATGCCGATAAACTGGTACAGTGTGACAATGTTGGTGTGATTTTTGGTCCAGCATACAAAGGAATTCCTTTTGTGGCTGCTACAGCAGTGGCTTTGTCTCAAGTGCATGGCAAAAGTGTACCGTGGGGCTTTAACCGTAAAGAAGCCAAAGATCATGGTGAAGGCGGTGTGTTGGTTGGTGCATCAGTTGCAGGTCAGAAAGTCTGGATCATTGATGATGTAATCACAGCAGGAACTGCGATTCGTGAAGTGGTAACCATCTTGAAAAATGCAGGTGCTGAAATTGCAGGCGTTTTGGTAGCTCTAGATCGCCAAGAACGTGGTCAAGGTGAACTTTCTGCGATTCAGGAAGTGCAAAAAGAATTAGAAATCCCAGTGCATGCCTTAATTACCATGAAAGATTTGATGGATTATCTGGATGCCAAAGGCGAGAAAGAAGCTTTAGCCAATATGCAGGCTTATCGCGAAAAATATGGCATCTAAGTTTTAGATGTAAAAAAGGAAGCTGAGGCTTCCTTTTTTATTATGAAATATTTCACATATGTGTGGTCAATCAGAAAAAATGAAAGTTTTGACGGAAGGCGACTATTTAATCTTACAAAATAGTCTCTTTTATTTAACATAATGAGAGAGTTTACAATTTATTACTCGGTAATCGTATAAGAACAAATCACCTTCAGCTGTAACGCTAAATAAAAACAAAATTACGAAAGCATAAAAAACTCAGAATTTATTTTTATTTTGAAACCTATTGTTAAGTAAAAAACTCAAAAATGTCTGTTTTCGCCATAGCGATGGAAGCAGTTTTATTTATTTACCAAAAGTTTTTTGAGAATCAGTATTTGATGAATTTTGACAGCTATTTCATAGAATACTTATAGTGGATAAAAATTATACAGACTGGTGTTTCAGTAAATTATAAGCGCATTTCACTTAAATCATTATTGAACACCTATAAATAATCTAAAAGGAAGAAGTTTGAATGAAAAAAAACAATCCAAGATCTGGTGTTCTATATTACATTTATATGTTATTGAATCCATTGCCTTTCGGTTTCTTCGTTGCAGGTTGGATTTTTGATATTTTTTATAATAAAACTGCTGAGGTCTTATGGGCAAAGGCAGCCGCATGGTGTATTACGTTTGGATTACTATTTTGTATTATTCCACGTTTTATCAATCTATTTTATGTGTGGTTTCGGCCAGTTATAGAGCAAAGGAGGCCAGATGTTGTGGGGTTCTGGCTCTATGGTTTTGCCATCATTGCAGCGACATTTAATGCCTTTATACATAGCCGTGATGCTTTTGCCATCGTTCCAGCAAATATTATTCTATCAACGCTGACGGTCCTTCTTATTGCTCTGCATTATCTATATCAATCCACTCATATACAAAATAAGCTGATTGGAGAATAAATATGAAAATATCAAATACATTTTTCTTTTCAGCTTTGGTTAGCGTTGGATTATTCGGCTGTTCTGGTGGGCAACCACTTGATCCTCAAACACAATATGGCCCAGACCCACAATTACCTGAAGCCCAGAATTTCCTTGTTCCCCCGATGAAAGTGCCGAATGGAGTAGGTTGGAAAGCTCAACAAACACCTACGGTTGCTGCGGGTTTAAAAATTGAAAAGATTGCAGATCAGCTCGAGCACCCGCGTCAACTATATACCTTGCCAAATGGGGATATTCTTGTTGTGGAATCTAATAGTCCTGGAGAGGCGCCACTGACCTCACCGAAACAGGCGATTGCTGGTATTGTTAAAAAATCATCAGGAAAAGGCGGTAAAGGGGGAAATCGTATCACTTTACTTAGACTAGAAGCAGATGGTCATTGGAAGAAATATAAATTCTTGGAAAACTTACATTCTCCTTTTGGTGTGCAATTAATTGGTAATCATCTATATGTGGCAAATACCAATAATATTATGAAATACAACTACGAGGAGAATGCGACCAAGATTACCGACCAAGGTGTTGAATTGTCTGATTTGCCAGATACGGTGAATCATCATTGGACGAAAGCTTTATTGGCGAGTCAAGATGGGCAAAAATTATATGTGGGTGTGGGCTCAAACAGTAATATTACCGAAAATGGATTGGCGATCGAATATCGCCGTGCAACTGTTTTAGAGGTTGATGTTGCCACCGGGGCGAGTCGTATTTTTGCCAGCGGGATTCGAAATCCAACCGGATTGCAATGGGAACCAGAAACTGGAAAGTTATGGACCATTGTCAATGAGCGTGATGAAATTGGCGCTAGCTTGGTGCCTGATTATTTAACCTCGGTGCAGGAAAAAGGGTTTTATGGCTGGCCGTATAGCTATTTCGGTCAGCATGTCGATGAGCGTGTTCAGCCTCAACGACCAGATCTGGTTGCCAAAGCGATTAAACCTGATTATGCATTAAGCTCTCATGTTGCACCTTTAGGCTTATGGTTTGCTTCAAATACCACTCAGCTATCTGAGCGGTTTAAAAATGGCGCATTTGTGAGTAATCATGGCAGTTGGAATAGAGACCCTCTCAATGGCTATAACGTCATCTTTATTCCATTTAAAGATGGAAAACCAAATGGCATGCCTGTCACTGTAGTCAATGGTTTCTATTCCAAAGATGAAAAATCTTTATACGGTGCACCAGTCGGCCTCACAGAAGATAAAACTGGTGCTCTGTTGATTGCGGATGATGTCGGAAATACGATATGGCGCGTTTATTCGCCTTGATGAAATAGTTATAGTTTCTATTCTGAGGCCCAAATTGTTCTAAGAATTTAGATATTTTTATCCAGCATGGCAGGCATGAGTATTTCTTTGATGCAAGCTGCTTTGCTGGTTGAAATAATAAAATGAATCGCCTGAATCACATCTGATAATGGAATCAGAGAATATTTAGTTTCTTCTAAAATGGCTTGAGTCGATTTGTCGATCTCGTATTCACTGGCAAGGTAGCCTAAGTTTAGTACACTGACGCCAATCAAGTGTTCACGTAAGATTTCTCGAAGGGATTGTGCAATGCCTCTTAGGACAAATTTGGTAGCGGAGAAAACAAGTTCTTTACCATTATGATTATCAACGCCCCAAGTGGAACCAATCAGAATGATTTTGGCATTATCGGAGAGTTTTAGATTTTCAATGAGAGATTGAATCGACAAGATACAGGTGGTGATATTGGTGTTAATGATTTGGTTGATTTCAGTAGCAGAAACATCTTCAAAGTTATAGTCTTCGCTAAAAGCATGTTGTTCCCAGATCCCGACATTGTAAATCAGCACATAATTTTTTGTTGTCCAATTGCTATTTTGATATCGCTTACCGCTTGTTCAGGATTGGATAGGTCAGTACAAATCCAGCTTAAATTTGGAATTTCTTTTGGTTGGCTGCGAGATACGCCATAGATGGTATCTGTTGGCTTTGGTACAGCTTGAACAATGGCCTTGCCTAGGCCTTTACTGACACCATATATGAGGAATGTTTTCTTTGAATGACTCATCAATCTATCCGTATTTTTTTGATTAAAAAATCACTATAAAAGCTCAAGTTGGCTTGAGGTCAAGCTTCAAATATGTGAAAGGTTTTTTGTTTTAAGATGAAAAGATTGAGAGTGAAATAAAAAAGCCGTTGCAGAAGTAGAGTGACTGCTACAGCTTATAAAAAGTGATTAAGACTGATGAGATAATTTTTAAAACATTTACACTCTTTTATCTAAAGAAACTGTATTTTTTAGTTGAGCATCATTCTCATGATGTTCAATTGCGAGTTCTATTAAGCGGGTAATGAGATCAGAGTAATTTAACCCGCTTACTTCCCATAGCTTTGGAAACATACTTATATTGGTAAAACCAGGTAAAGTATTTATTTCATTGATAAATATCTCTCCATTTTTTGTTAAAAAAACATCAACTCTTGCAAGCCCTGTACACTCTAAAACTTCATAAGCTTTAATTGATATCTCTCTAATTTTTTCGCTAATTTGATCTGGTATGTTTGCGGGGATAGTCACTGTTGCCCCTTTGTCATTAATATATTTTGTGTCATAGGAATAGAAGCTATCTTCAAGTTCAATTTCTCCACAAACACTTGCTGAAGGCTCATCGTTACCGATAACGGCACATTCTATTTCTCTGCCATCAATCCCTTGCTCAATCAATACCTTATTATCATAAGTGAATGCCATTTCTAAGGCTGCTTCAAATTCTTCTGGAGAAGTGACTTTATTGACCCCCACTGAAGATCCTTGATTAGCGGGCTTTACAAATAATGGGCAGCCAAGCTGAGAGCTTGCGATTTCAAAGCTTATATTCTTTCTATTCTTTTTAGCTAATTTTATGAAAGGTGTGATATTTAAACCTGCATCTCTTAATAATCTTTTCGTTATATCTTTATCCATACACATAGCTGAACTTAAGACTTGAGAACCAACAAATGGAAGGTTCACCATTTTTAACAATCCTTGCAATGAGCCATCTTCTCCAAGTGTTCCATGAACAATAGGAAAAATCACATCTAATTGTGATAGCGTTTTGTCTTGAAACTCAATAATTTGTTCCTCATTTTTACCAGGAATAAATGCGATATTTCTTCCTGATTGATGAAGGGAAATCAGAGATGGATTATCTGAATTTAGTAAAAAATGTGTACTTTCATTGAGATGCCATATTCCATTTTTATCAATACCGATCAATGTCACGTTAAATTTATCTTTATCTATCGCATCAACAATATTTTTTGCGGATTGAAGAGACACTTCATGCTCGGTAGATTTTCCTCCAAATATAATGCCAACATTTTTTTTCTGCATATCTTTATTCCCTTGCGTAATTGAAAATTTCTTGCATTAAATACTAAATATTAATCTACACTTTAATGATGAAAAATTATTTTTTTGCTGTCCAATTGTTGTCTGGGTATAACTTGCTGCTTATTCTCGTTTGGAAATAATTTTTTAAAATTAATATGATATATGGGAAATTATAAAAAAGCCGTTCCTGTACACTGGGCTTGGGAACGGCTTACTATTAGGTTTAAGGGCTTAATGTTATTTCAGCTTAAGTGCTTCCAATGAAATTTCTGCTGGTAAATTTCCTTTATCTTTTAGTTCGGTTAATATTCTTAAAGCGATTTTTTTATTTCTAATAAAGCCATTGTTTCCATGCAAATAATTGATAGCCAACATGAATTTGGCTAAATCATTTCCATGGTTAGAAGCTTGTATTAATAAATTATTTGCCTTCTTAATATTTTTCTCGATACACATCCCGTTTCTATACATGATAGATAAGTTATACAATGCATGCTTATTTTGATTTTGGGCAGACATCTCAAACATCTTTAATGCAGAACAATAGTTTCTAGATGTATGTATTCCATGAAAATAGAAATAGCCAAGAGTATTTTGCGCTTCTGTACTTCCTTTTTTTGAAGCTTCGATATAGTAATTAATAACCAATATGTTGAGTTTATCTTGTTTGATTTCTTCTTGACTTAAAAAGAAAAGTTGTGTGATTGAATTGACATCTCCAATACTTAATCTAATATTGGATAAAGGTAACGGATCATTTAACTTAATAAGTAAGTCCTGATCCCATTTCTCTCTTTTTTCCCAAGGATGGTTTATTTCGTAAAAATTTGTAAAAGTACTTCCTATTCCTAGAGGTCCTAATAATAATGAAACTAAAGAATAGGAATATATAAGTTTTTTGAAATTTATAAAATTTGATGCAATTAAATTCCTGTCAATATTATTCATTATTGCTAATGACATAAATATTACGGAAAGGTTGAAGAAGAATAATGCAATCCATCTAATATAATCAAATGCTATTAAAGTTAGAGCTAAGGGAGATGCTGAAAAGAACAACATTAAAAGGAAAGTTGTTTTGTTTGTGCTTTTTTTAATAAATAAAAGAATAGGAGAGCAAAATAGAAATGTAAAAAATATTTTTAAATATGCTTTAGTTTCAAAGAAAGTCTGATAGTTTGTTACAAAATTTTCTTTTAATGTCAGTAGCGATGTACTTACCGCATAAGGTTGAAAGTGGTCATAATACATGAAACTTTCAATAATTGAGTTAACCTGGAAAGTAGACATTTTCCCAAAAATAACTACAGCAACCAATAGTATAAAAGACTCTACACCAATCAGTAAAATGTGGCTTATTTTTCTATATTTTTGATAGTATATAAATGCCAAAGTTGGAACGAAAAATATTAGCATCGCTTCATGTGTCAATGCCATTATTGGGAGTGTTAATAATATAAATGTTAGGACAATAGATTTTCTTACATTTTTTAATATAAGTAGAACTGAAATCAATAAAATAATTTGACCAATGTGATCAAAGCGAGATAGTTCTCTTACCCATTGGGAGGTTAAGAAGGATAAACTAAAAACACATAATGAAAAAATTATAATATATTCATTTTTAAAATCTAATTTCTTGAAAAAACTATATGTAATTCGGGTGAAAAGATAGAATAAGACCAATAGTAAGAGAATTGATGCTATACGAATATGTTTATAAGTTGGATCTACTCCTAAAATACTTAGTAATTCACCGGGTAAAGCTCTTCTTACAAAACCATAGTCATAGCTAAATACCCACTGGGAGTATAAATAGTCATGTAGTCTTATTGTGAAATCAAAAGAATAGATATTGCTATGGATAAATAAGATTATAATGAGAGTGAATAGGGAATATAAAATAAACTTAATATATCCCTCATTACCTTTAATGAACATGTTCATAGATATACTACTAGAAATTAATTTTGAAATAACTATTAATTAACCGACATTAGGTTAATAAAACAAAAAAATAAATTGGTGACTAAATTAACATTTAGAGTTATGTAGTCACGAATTAATATTTTATTTATAACGTACTCGCTAAATAAGCAACCAGACAACCTACCAGTACACCAGCTAAGATCTCAATCTTTGTGTGTCCCATACGTTCTCTTAGCTGTTTGTATTCAGGTGTATCTTTAGCCAGATGGTTAATCACTACCGCATGTTTACCAATAGCTTGTCTTAAACTATTTGCATCTAATAACACAATAAATGATAGGGTAAGTGCAACACCAAAAGCAGGGGTATCAATACCTTCTTTTATAGCGATAAGCGCGGTCATACTACTTACAATGGCACTGTGATTACTTGGTAATCCACCATAGCCAATTAAGCCAAAAGCCAGTTTCCTGGCTTTAATTGAATTAATAAGAAACTTTAGACAGCCCGCAACTAGCCAAGCTAGAAATGGGGTAATAAGGTAAATATAAGACTTCACGTAATAATCCAAAATAAAACTAAGCTGGCAATAATGTCCAGATACAACATGCGACCCATAAGACAACGGTTAATAATATTTGCCAGTCTTGAGCGATCACATCGGTTGGAGATTCTCCACCTTTTAGTGTTTCAACAATAAACCAGTAACGGAACAATCCAAACATTACAAATGGGATGGTGATAATGAGCTGTGGCTGCACTTCCATCGTATACAGGCTATAAAAAATAATTGCTGTAACGGCAGACATACCTGCAAAACGGTCAATCAGACTAACTGAATAGTGCTCAAGTACCCCACGTCCTTGAGAGCCACTTTGTATCAGTTCCTGACGACGTTTAATTGACGCGAGATAAAGTGAAATACTTAATGTTGTAATAAACATCCAGTGAGAGACTGGCACTGCAAGAGCTACAGCACCTGCATATACACGTAACACAAAACCAAAGGCCACGATGAAAATTTCAATCACAGGCTCATGTTTCAGTTTAAAGGTATAGGCCCAGTTCAGCAGTAAATATACTGCGATCACGTAGATGACTTTAGGTGCGATTAACCAGGAAAATCCTAAAGCGATATAAATCAGAGTTAATAGTATAATTGCACTCTGAGGACTCACTTGACCTGAAGCTAAGGGGCGTTTTAGAGACTTTTCAGGATGTGCTCGATCTTTTTCTATGTCCTTTAAATCATTCACGATATAGACTGCGGAAGCAGCCAGACAAAATAAAAAAGCGGCAAATAATACAGAATAAATAGATCCTAAGTTTAGGAATTCACCTGCAAAGATTAAAGGTGCAAAAACAAAGGTATTTTTGAGCCACTGTTTTGGCCTAATTAGTTTAATCAGTCCTGGGATTTCTGCTAGAAATGACCGATTTTCTGCTATATCATACATTTTTTTTTCAGCGCTATATTAAATATAAATGATGGACTCGATTAAGCTCGCGCTGCTTTATACAGCGTTTGCTATAGTTGCTACGTTTTGCAATATTATAGCACAAGATATTTCTAGTTATATTTATGTTGGAAATTTTTATATTTTTATATCAATTGTTATTGGCACGGGTGTTGGCCTAGTTGTTAAATACATTTTGGATAAGAAATATATTTTTAAATATAAAACACAGAATACCAAACATGATGGAAAAGTCTTTATTCTTTATACCATCATGGGCCTTTTTACGACAATTATTTTCTGGGGTTTCGAGTTTGGGTTTCATATCGTTTTTGAAACCAAAGAAATGCGTTACCTAGGTGGAATAATCGGTCTAATGATTGGCTATATTTGCAAATATTACTTAGATAAACGTTTTGTGTTTCGTAAGGTTGAGGCATAAATGAAAAACGTACAGGCCTGGGGTAGGCTTTCTAATACTGAACATCACGCTATTCCTTTAATAATACCTTCACAAGCCTCTAGACAAATACAGCATGGCGGCTTTCCAGGCATTGCCCATGGTATGGGGCGTAGCTATGGCGATGTCGCATTAAATGGCAATGGTACTCTATGGTTGACCACAGCCATGAATCATCTGATGTCTTTTGATTTAAATACTGGGATTTTACACTGTGAAGCAGGTGCGACCTTACAAGATATTCACCGGACATTGATCCCGCAAGGCTGGATGTTGCCTGTAACGCCAGGCACGCAGATGATTACCGTCGGTGGTGCGATTGCAAATGATGTACATGGTAAAAACCATCATGCTTTTGGCTCTTTTGGTGACCATGTTCTGCAAATAAAACTTGTACGAACTGATGGTGAAATTATTGAGTGTTCAAAGACTGAAAGAGCAGATTGGTTCTATGCAACTTTAGGTGGAATTGGCCTAACAGGTATAATTTTAGAGGCGAAAATACAATTGCGTCCGGTTCAAAGTTCGTGGATTGATGCAGAAACTATTCCTTATCACAATCTAGATGAATTTTTTTCACTCTCTGATTCATCTGAACCAGACTGGGAATACACGGTATCCTGGATTGATTGTATGAATGGTGCGAATGCCAAAGGACTTTTTTCGCGGGGAAATCTGGCGAGTGTGTCTGCGCAAGCAGAACCTGAAATTAACGATAAAACATTTCCAATTACACCTCCTATTTCATTGGTGAACAAACTCAGTTTACCTCTCTTTAACTTTGCCTATTTTCATGGCAACTCGTTAAAAAGCCAGTCACAAAAAGTACATTACGAGCCATTCTTTTATCCATTAGATGCCATGCACGAATGGAATAAAATGTATGGGCCAAAAGGTTTTTACCAATATCAAAGTGTTGTTCCGAAAGAGATCGGTAAAGAAGTTACCCAAGAGATGTTAAATGCGATTAAAAAGTCGGGCGAGGGCTCGTTTTTAGCCGTATTAAAAACATTTGGTGATCGTGAGTCTGGTGGATTACTGAGCTTTCCAAAATCTGGTGTTACTTTGGCGTTGGACTTCCCTAATCGTGGTGAAAAAACGTTAAAACTGTTAAATGAATTGGATCATATTGTCGAGCAAGCACAAGGTCGTCTTTATTTAGCCAAAGATGCTCGTATGCCAAGATCACTATTTGAAGCGGGCTATCCGCGCTTAAATGAATTTTTAAAATATCGGGATCCCGGCATCAGCTCGGAAATGTCTCGTCGTCTATTAGGGGCCTAAATGTCAAATCAACCAAAAATCTTAATTGTAGGCGGGACGTCTGCTATTGCTGAACACTGCGCCAGACTTTGGCTTAAACAGCAGCCTTGTGAAATTATTTTATTGGGTCGTGATCAAGAAAAATTACAGCGTGTTGTGAATGATCTTAAGGTGCGTACGCCGCAGGCCAATATCCAATTCCAGACTGTTGATTTTGTAAATGCTACAGCGATTCAGGATTGTATTAATACCATTAATCAACAAGGGAAAATCGATATTGCGCTGATTGCTCATGGTAATTTACCTGATCAAGAGCAATGTCAAAATGATTTACTCAAATGCCAACAGGCAATCGAAGTTAATGCACTTTCACCTGTATTATTTACAGAGAGTATTGCGAAACATATGATTGAGCATAATCATGGTAAATTGGCTGTGATTGGCTCAGTAGCGGGTGACCGTGGACGTAAATCAAATTATGTATATGGTGCATCCAAGGCATTGATTGATAAATACCTGCAAGGATTACAACACCGCCTAGCTTTAATCGGTTCTTCTGTTACAGCAACTTTAATTAAGCCGGGTCCAACAGCAACACCAATGACGGCTGGAATGTCTGGCAAAGGAAAGCTTGCCTCACCTGAGCAAGTTGCTAGTGATATTGTGCAAGGAATTGATAAAGCTAAATTGACAGTGTATACACCAGGTAAATGGGCAATCATTATGATGATTATCCGTAATCTACCTTTCTTCTTATTTAGAAAAATGGATATCTAAACTAAAAAGATAATTAAAAAGCTCAATCATATATTGGGCTTTTTTAGTTATCTGGGTTTAAAAGCACTCACCATTTATCTCCTCACACTTCTTACATTCCAACATCACTCCTAATTTTTCATTCCGCCCTTGTTCGGTTAACACCCAAGGACGATTTTGCCACGGTGGATCATGACGGACATGCTGACCATGCCCACAGGCGAGATCAGCAACATAATGTCCTTCTTCATCGAGATGAAAACCGACAATGGCCTGCTGCATTTAATTTTCCATAGACTCGAGTTTCGATTGTTCCAAACCCTTTAAAAAACGATGGCACAGATTATGAATTGCCTGCAGATCATTCTGCTCCATGCCTAAAGCGCAGGCGAGTTTAAACGGAATTGCGATAATCTCATCTTTTGCCGCCAGCGCTTTTTCAAGCAAAATCACTTTTTTCATTCGTTCGTCTTCTTTGACTGCGACACGTTTTAAAAACTGTTTTTCTTCTAGTTTTTTAATAATGGGTGTCAGCGTTCCGGAATCAAAAAAAGTCTTTTGTCCAATCTCTGACAACATCACATTGTCTCGCTCATATAACGCTAGCAACACAATAAATTGCGGATAGGTCAGATCGTATTCCTGAAGCAACGGACGATACTGGCGAATCATGGCATTGGTCGCGGAATACATGGCAAAACACACTTGGTTATCCAAAAATGAAACTTCAGCCATGATGTTTTTTGCTCGACTTGATTGTTGAACATTCAGTATAAATTGGATTGTTTAAAAAGTACATTGTGCATAATTAACTTGTACACAATATAATTGTGTGCAATATTAAATAAGCAAGCTGAATGATTAAGCAAACTATTTTGAGTAATTCCACCATTGGGTAGATGAGAGAACACCTATGAGCAAAATTTATGATTTTCAGGCTGAACTGTTAGAAGGCGAGCAAAAGAAGCTTTCTGATTATCAAGGTAAAGTATTATTAGTCGTGAATACCGCTAGTCAATGTGGTCTAACGCCACAATTTGAAGGTTTGGAAAAGTTATATCAAGACTATCAAAAACAAGGACTGGTGATTTTGGGTTTCCCATGTAACCAATTTGCCAATCAAGATCCATCCAGTAACGAAGAAATCGGCAGCTTCTGTCAGCGTAATTATGGCGTGTCATTTCCAATGTTTGCCAAGATTGATGTGAATGGCCCAACAGCACATCCCTTGTATCAATATTTAACTTCTGAAGCCAAGGGGATTCTGGGGAGTGAAAGTATTAAATGGAACTTCACCAAATTCCTGATTAATCAAAATGGTGAGGTGGTAAAACGCTACTCGCCGATCACCAAACCTGAAAAAATTGCCAAAGATATTCAAAAACTTTTGGCTTAAGTTGAATTTAAAATTTGATGTTTTACAAATTACTGGCGATCGATTCATTTGCCAGTAATTTTTATCCATAAGAAAATCGTTTATTCAAATAAATAGAATCTAGTGATTTGAATAAATTAGAATTTTTTAGATTTAATAATTACATAACTTGTTTAAACATCATCAGTAAACTTCGTTATACTTTTTGCCAAGATTAAAAATACGAGCGTCAGATTATGCGTGTACTTGTAGTGATGGACCCGATTGAAACTGTGAATCTTAAAAAAGATTCAACCATGGCAATGTTATGGGCGGCCAGCCGTCGCGGACATGAATTGGGTTATGCATTACAGCACGATTTATATATCGACCAAGGCAAAGCTTTTGGTCTGATCTCTCCTTTGAAAGTATTCGAAGATTACAATCATTATTACGAGTTGGGTGAGAAGCGCAAAGAGTCATTAGCGGATTACGATGTGGTATTAATGCGTAAAGACCCACCGTTTGATATGAATTTTGTCTATACCACCTATATTCTGGAACAGGCTGAGCGTGAAGGTGCGTGGATTATCAATAAGCCGCAATCGCTACGTGACTGCAATGAAAAGCTATTTGCTACCCAGTTCCCAGAACTACAAGTTCCCACTTTGGTGACGTCTCAACAAAGCCTGATTCGTGAATTTATCAAAGAACATGGTGATGTGATTGTGAAACCCCTTGATGGAATGGGCGGCATGGGCATTTTCCGTTTGTACCAAGATGGGGTAAACATCGGTTCGACGCTGGAAATGCTCACAGAAATGGGTACACGTCCGATCATGGCACAACGTTATATTCCTGAAATTGTAGAAGGTGATAAGCGTATCTTGATGGTCAATGGTGAACCGATTCCATATTGTCTGGCACGTATTCCACAAAATGGTGAAGTGCGCGGTAATCTGGCGGCAGGTGGTTTAGGACAGGCTCGTCCACTGACTGAAAATGATAAATTGATTGCAACAAAAGTTGGCCCATTCTTACGTGAAAAAGGTTTGGTTTTCGTTGGTCTGGATGTGATCGGGAATTATGTGACTGAAATTAATGTGACCAGCCCAACCTGTATCCGCGAGATTGATGCACAATTCGGTACCTCGATTGCAGATGATTTATTTGCAGTGCTGGAAGCTGGGCTTAAAAATTAAATAATTCTTATTTTTTGACCAAATTGCCCGTTTGTATTTACTCGAATTTTGGATGCAAATGGGCTTTTAGATATCGGCAGTCTCTAGTTTTTAACAAAGAATCGAAAAAAGCTCAGCTTTCTGTTGTAAACAAGTGAAATTCGCTTTTCGTGAATGAAGCTTTAGGATTAAAATAACGCTCGAAAACAATAGACGATAACCTTTTTTTGAGTTGAAGAATTAAACCGTGACCAATTCACCACAGAACAAACCCAAACATGTCATGATGATGGCCGCTGGTACAGGTGGACATGTTTTTCCTGCGCTTGCTGTTGCCAAACAACTGCAACAAGAAGGCTGTCAGGTCTCTTGGTTGGCGACCCCGACGGGAATGGAAAACCGGTTACTCAAAGATCAAAATATTCCAATTTATCAGATTGATATTCAAGGTGTACGTGGCAATGGTCTGCTACGTAAGCTCAGTGCACCATTTAAAATTTTAAAAGCAACCTTAAGCGCAATGCGCTATATGAAACAGCTGAAAATTGATGCTGTCGCTGGTTTCGGCGGTTATGTCGCTGGGCCAGGTGGTTTGGCTGCACGTTTGCTGGGTATTCCTGTGTTGATCCATGAGCAAAATGCGATTGCAGGTTTTACTAATACCCAACTGGCACGTATCGCGAAAACCGTATGTCAGGCTTTTCCAGATACTTTCCCAAGTAGTGATAAAGTGGTGACTACAGGAAATCCTGTGCGTGCTGAAATCACTGCGATTTTGAATCCATCATGGCGTTACCAAACTCGTGAACAGGAACAATTGCCACTAAATATTTTAATTGTGGGTGGTTCATTGGGGGCGCAAGCGTTAAATGAGCGTTTGCCAGAAGCATTAAAAAAGGTCAGTGTACCGCTGAATGTATTTCATCAATGTGGTCAAAATAAGCAAGATGCGACGCGTGCACTTTATCAAGGTGCATCTGAGCAATTAAATATTCAGGTTGAGCCATTTATTCATGATATGGCCAAAGCGTATAGTGAAGCTGATTTAATTATTTGCCGTGCTGGCGCGTTGACTGTGACAGAAGTTGCAACAGCGGGTCTGGCAGCGGTTTTTGTTCCTTTACCTATTGCGGTGGATGACCACCAGACTGCAAATGCTAAGTTTTTGGCAAATGCAGGTGCTGCAAAAATTTGCCAACAAGCAGAAATGACACCTGCTGTTTTAGATGAGTTATTTGCCAGTTTGCTCAATCGCCAGCTACTCTCTGAAATGGCAATTAAAGCACGTCAACAAGCACAACCGAATGCGACGCAGCATGTGGTTGATCTGATTAAAAAATTGTAATTCGAGTTTATCTATGTCTCCTACAAATCCAAACCAAGCCAAAAAGCTGATTAAAGTGCCAGAAATGCGCCGTATTAAAAATATCCACTTTGTTGGTATTGGCGGTGCGGGGATGTGTGGTATTGCTGAAGTATTGAGTAACCAAGGTTATAAGATTTCAGGTTCAGATATTAAAGCGTCGAAAACGACAGCTCAACTCGAAGCAAATGGCATCAAGGTGTTTATCGGCCATTCGGCAGACAATATTAAAAATGCCAATGTGCTGGTGGTATCGACTGCGATTGATCCTGAAAATCCAGAGATTAAAGCTGCAATTGAACAACGTACACCGATTGTGCGCCGTGCGGAAATGTTAGGTGAGTTGATGCGTTACCGTCATGGTATCGCGGTTGCGGGAACACATGGTAAAACGACAACCACAAGTTTGTTGACTACCATGTTGGCGGAAGAAAACCTTGATCCAACTTATGTGATCGGTGGTTTGCTGAATAGCACTGGGGTCAATGCTGCGCTGGGTGAAAGCCGTTTTATCGTGGCAGAAGCGGATGAGTCGGATGCTTCATTCCTGTATTTGCAGCCGATGGCAGCCATTGTGACCAATATCGATGCAGATCACATGGATACCTATGAAGGCAGCTTCGATAAATTAAAAGATACGTTTATCCAGTTCTTGCATAACCTGCCATTCTACGGTTTGGCAGTTGTCTGTGGTGATGACGCCAATATTCGTGAGATTTTACCGCGTGTAGGCCGTCCGGTATTAACTTACGGTTTCAATGAAGACAACGATATCCGTGCTGTTGATGTAGCTCAGGAAGGCATGCGTTCGCACTTTACGGTATTGCGTAAAGACCGTGAGCCATTACGTGTCACTATCAACCAGCCTGGCTTGCATAATGTCCTAAATGCGCTTGCTGCAATTGGTGTGGCAACCGATGAAGGCGTTTCTGATGGTGCGATTTGCCGTGCCTTAGAAGGCTTTAGCGGTGTTGGTCGTCGCTTCCAGGTTCAAGGTGAATATGAAGTTGGCGAGGGCATGGTGAAATTGGTGGATGACTATGGTCACCATCCAAAAGAAGTTGAAGCAACCATTAAGGCTGCACGTGCCAGCCATCCAGATCGTCGTTTGGTGATGTTGTTCCAGCCGCACCGTTTTAGCCGTACGCGTGACTGTTTTGATGACTTTGTGGATGTATTATCACAAGTCGATCAATTGTTATTGTTAGAGGTTTATTCAGCAGGCGAAAAACCAATTGTGGGCGCTGATAGCCGTGCTTTGGCGCGTAGTATTCGTCTGCGTGGTCAAGTGGAACCGATTCTGGTTGATCCAGTGGAAGGGAATTTACCAAGCGTTTTACAAAAAGTGTTACAAGCTAATGACCTGTTATTAACACAAGGCGCGGGTAACGTGGGTGCAATTTCGGTAGAATTGGCTCAGCATCGTTTGTATGCCCAATAATTTTGTTTTTTGAATATTAAAAGTTTTACAGTTTTAAGGATATAAACGTGTCAAATGCTGCGAAATTCGGCAAAGTTGCTGTGTTATTTGGTGGGAAATCGGCTGAGCGTGCGGTGTCATTGGACAGCGGTCAGGCCGTTTTAGATGCATTGTTGCGTTCGGGTGTGCAGGCAGAAGCATTTGATCCGCAAGATCGTAGTGTGACTGAGCTGGTGGGTTACGATCGTGCTTTTATCGTATTGCATGGTCGTGGCGGTGAAGATGGCCAAATTCAGGGTGTACTGGAATGGTTGAATATTCCATATACCGGTACTGGCGTGCAAGGTTCTGCAATTGGTATGGACAAAGTCAAAACCAAGCAAATCTGGCAAGGCAGTGATTTGCCGACTGCGCCTTACCGCATTATCACCAAAGACACCGATCTTGATCCGGTGATTGCTGAATTGGGTCTACCTGTCATTATCAAACCTGTACATGAAGGCTCAAGTGTTGGCATGAGTAAGGTTGAGAAAGCAGAAGACTTTGCTGCGGCTATTGAAAAAGCGACCCAACATGATGCTGTGGTTATGGCTGAAAAATGGATTACAGGTCGTGAATTCACGATTTCATTCCTGAATGGTCAGCCTTTGCCCGTGATTCGTTTACAACCACCAGCAGACGTTGCTTTTTATGACTATGAAGCAAAGTACCAGCGTAATGATGTGGAATATGGCATTCCTTGCGGTTTAAGCGAAGCAGAAGAGAAGAGCTTGCAAGCATTGTGCTTACGTGCTTTTCAGGCCGTGGGTGCCGAAGGATGGGGCCGTATTGATGCGATGCAGGATGAACAGGGTAATTTCTGGTTGTTGGAAGTTAATACCGTTCCAGGCATGACCAGCCACTCTCTCGTACCAAAAGCAGCGCAAGCCGTTGGTTATAATTTTGATCAGCTCTGTGTTGCGATTTTAGAGCAAACTTTAGCAAAGTCGGCTTAATTATTTATGGCTCAACTTCCTGCATCTATGCGTCGCAAAACGCGACCAGCCATTAGCTCGATTCACGAGAAACCGCCTACGCCTAAACAAAAGATGGTGAATGCGGGGGGCTGGGCATTACTTGTTATTGCATTCGCTGTACTGACATTAGGTCTGTTTGGCTTATATAAAGTCATGACGGATGCCAAAGTTGCAGAGTTGCAGGTGGTGGGAACCAATTCTGAAGTTGAAAATCAGCAATTAGTTAAATACCTAAATCCTGTCATTAAAGATAATTATTTCACTTCGGATTTAGAGCAGATTCGGGATCAGGCGTTAAAAGTATCTTGGGTTGATCATGTAGTGGTATCACGAGCTTGGCCAAATGCAATTCGGGTGCGGGTGATGCCGCGTCATGCGATTGCACGTTGGGGAACAGGGCGTTTGCTTAGTGATAATGGTGAAGTGTTTAGTGAGGCTGTTCCTCAAGCACATCCAAATTTGCCACTGTTACATGGGCCAGCCAGCCAATCCAAAATGATGATGCGTCGCTATAATGAAATTAACCAATTATTTCATCCAGCGAATTTAAGATTAAAAGAACTGTATTTAACTGAGCGTATGACCTGGTTTATGCAGTTTGATTCAGGTTTACGGATTATCGTGGATCAGGATCAAACCATGAACAAGCTCCAGCGCTTAAGCCATTTGGCACAAACAGATCTAAAACCTGTATGGTCGAAAATCACGGCAATTGACCTGCGTTACCGGAATGGTTTGGCCATTCAATGGAAAAATGCAGCTCCGCCAAAGATTGTCAACGGTCAGTTAGTTGTAACGATTGATGACACAAGCCTTGCAGGGGCAATTCAGGCAAAGCCATAATACGTGGCTTAAAATAAAGGGCAGTGGTCCTAAACAACACTAAAGATATGGTATTGAAGTAATGAGTGAAGCTGTTCCCTCAGTTGTTGCGATTGATATTGGGACTCATAAAGTCTCAGTTTTGATTGGTAAGGTCCATGCACCGGATAAGATACAGGTCATTGGCATGGCAACTGCTCGCAACCGAGGCATGGTTAAAGGCAAGATTGTCAGCTTGGACAAGGTCATTGCTGCGATTAAAAATGCAGTATCCGAAGCAGAGGATATGGCAGAGTGCCGTATTCATAGCGCATGGGTGTCTATCCCGAGTACTGAATTACAAAGTTTTTATGCATCAGGTCGTACCCCTGTAGCCAACCACGATCATATTATTACGACAAATGAAGTGGTGCGCGCATTAGAGTTGGCCAAAGCCAGCCATTTATCACCTGATTATTATCTTGCCAGCGCTGTTCCATTGGGCTTTGAACTCGGTGATTCGGCTGAGTGGGTGCAAAATCCTGTGAATATGTCTGCACATAGCATGACAGGTCATTATCAGTTGATGATGATGCCAATCAGCACCATGCAAAACCTTGATCGTGCCATGAAAGGGGCGAATATCGGGGTGGAGAAAATGGTGGTGTCTTGCTTGGCAACGGCTGAAGCAAGTTTGCTAAAAGACGAAAAAGAATATGGTGTATGTCTGGTTGATATCGGTGCAGGTATTACCAATATTGCAGTTTATCTGGATGGTCGATTGGCTTTAGCACGTACCTTGCCACGTGGTGGTGAGAATGTGACCCGTGATATTGCAGCTGTTTTACAAACCACGACTGAAGAAGCTGAACGCATCAAGATTTTACATGGCTGCGTCGATCTTAGTGTAGTAAAACCAGATCATATGATTCAGGTACAAGGCATTGATGGCACACAAACCATCAGTCGTATTGAACTTGCAGAAATCATCATTGCGCGTTATGAAGAAATCTTTAGCTTAATTCGTGAAGAACTGGAGCATAGTGGTGCAATTCATGGTTTATATCATGGTGTGGTACTGACTGGCGATGCGTGTCAAATTGAAGGTATGGTGAATTTGGCGCGTCGTACGTTAGGCGTATCTGCGCATCTGGGTAACCCTCCATTGCAAGTGTATGCGGATGATCAGCACTTACCAGCATTGCGTCGTTCAATGTACGCTACTGCGGCAGGTCTGTTGATGTTTAGCCAGAGTGATTTGCAAGATACGGTTGAAGAACCAGAAGAGGCCAGCGATCGTAGTTTTGTTGATCGGGTTGCCAATGGTTGGAATGCATTAAATAGCAAATTAAAGGCCATCTTTTAAGTTGTAGTTATTTTTGGGAAAATTTGTTAGGAAGTTGTTCTAAATCACCCACTGTACTTGACAATCTGGTGATTATTGAACAGCATCCTAAACATCAGTTGTTTAAAAATCAGGGCAGTAACGGGCTGAAGTAACTGCCATTAATATTAGGAAATCTAAAGGTCATGGCCTCATTTGAATTTATAGAAGATGAACTAGACAATGGCAACGGTCAAGCCCGTTTCACAGTATTTGGTGTGGGTGGTGGTGGCGGTAATGCTGTTCAACACATGGCACAGTCAGATATTCAAGGTGTAAAGTTCGTTTGTGCAAATACAGATAAACAAGCACTGGACAGCATGAACGCGCCATTCAAAATTCAATTGGGTGAACAAAGTACGCGTGGTTTAGGCGCTGGTGCGAATCCAGAAGTGGGTCAAATCGCAGCCGAAGAAAGCCGTGATGTGATCCGTCAGCACCTTGAAGGGACTGATATGGTCTTCGTAACCGCTGGTATGGGTGGTGGTACGGGTACAGGTGCTGCACCAGTTGTTGCTGAAGTTGCAAAAGAAATGGGTATCCTGACAGTTGGTGTGGTGACAACCCCATTCAACTTTGAAGGCCGTCGCCGTCAAAAGTCTGCTGAAAAAGGCATTGATGCCTTAGAAGCACATGTTGATTCATTGATTATTATTCCGAACCAGCGCTTACTCAGCGTATATGGCGATATCTCAATGAAAGATGCCTATAAAAAGGCAGATGATGTATTGTTGAACGCAGTTCGCAGTATTTTTGACCTTGTGGTCAATCGTGGTCACATTAACCTCGACTTCGCTGACTTGAAAACAGCGATGAGTACACGTGGTTATGCAATGATGGGTGCTGGTTTAGGCCGTGGTGAAGATCGTGCCCGTCAGGCAGCTGAACAGGCGATCCGTAGCCCATTGCTTGATAATGTGAATATTATCAACGCGAAAGGTGTGTTGATTAACATCACTGGTGGCGATGATATTACCTTGCGTGAAACTGAGATCATTACAGATGTCGTGAACCAGATTGTCGATCTTGATGAAGGTGAAATTTTCTACGGTACGGTATTCGATCCAGATGCACGTGATGAACTTCGTGTTACGGTTATAGCGACTGGTTTAACGCGTAATGCAAGTGAAGTTGATCAGAAGAGACGTACTGCAGCTTCGCATATCAGCGCTTCTCAAGTGGCACAACAACCTGTTGATGAAGACGACGTTCCAGCGATTAGTAAACGTGCAAATGTAGATGCTCCAGCGAGTGCTACAGCAAGTTCTACGCCACGTTCATCGCCAATGAGCATCCAAGACTACCTGAAAAATCAGCAACGTAAATAATAAAATCAGTTATTTAGAGAAAGGAGGCAATTAATTGCCTCCTTTTTTATTTTTTTAAAATGGCAAAATATGCTAAGTTATATCGGTTTTTGCAAATGAAGTTGGTATGGCATGTTGAAACAACGTACTCTCAAGCGTGTGGTGAAAGCGAGCGGGATTGGTTTGCACAGTGGTCAAAAGGTGCTGATCAATTTTGTTCCACACCATATTGATGGAGGTATTGTCTTTCGCCGTATCGACTTAAATCCCCCAGTGGATATCCCAGCCAATGCCTTGCTGATCCAAGAAGCATTTATGTGTTCAAATCTGGTGCGTGACGACATTAAAGTGGGAACCATTGAACATGTCATGAGTGCGATTGCCGGATTGGGAATCGACAACCTGATTGTCGAAGTGTCTGCTTCAGAAGTTCCGATTATGGATGGTAGTGCAGGGCCGTTTATCTATCTTCTCATGCAAGGTGAGCTGGCAGAGCAGGATGCGCCAAAGAAGTTCATCCGCATTTTAAAGCCAGTTGAAGCTTTAATTGATGATAAAAAAGCGATTTTCACGCCACATTCAGGTTTTCAGCTCAACTTCACCATCGATTTTGATCATCCCGCCTTTGCCAAAGAATACCAGTCAGCGACGATTGATTTCTCGACAGAAATCTTTGTGTATGAAGTAAGTGAAGCGCGAACGTTTGGTTTCATGAAAGATCTGGATTATCTCAAAGCCAATAATCTGGCCTTGGGTGCAAGTCTGGATAATGCCATTGGTGTAGATGATACGGGTGTGGTCAATGAGGAAGGATTACGCTTCGCCGACGAGTTTGTCCGTCACAAGATTTTAGATGCCGTAGGCGATTTGTATTTGCTCGGACATCAGATTATTGCCAAGTTTGATGGCTATAAGTCGGGTCATGCTTTGAATAATCAGTTATTACGCAATGTTCAAAATGATCCAAGCAGCTATGAAATTGTAACATTTAATAACGAGAATGATTGTCCGATTCCTTATGTTAGTGTGACATAAGTCCTTGTCTTTTATTGGCTATGTTATATTATAACAAATGAAAATGAGAATTTTGTCACAAAATATAATTATGTATTTCGATACTTAATGTATGAAGTTTACTTTTTATTGCTTGCCAAACGTAGTAGAGCTTGGCTAAGCTTAGGGTCGCTCACATATTCAGCGGCGCTACGCAATTGCTCTTGGGTCTCTGATGTAAGTGCTTTTGTTGGGGGAGAGGGTTCACGAGAGACAGCCTTTTTGTTTCTTAAGCGAACTTGGATTTTTCGTAATTCCTTGAGTCCTTCGAGCTGAGCTAACTGCGCAACATAGTTGCTTTGTAAATAGCTGAGTTGACTAATCATGGCCTGATTTTCACCAGTTATGATCAAAACGCCATGTTGATAACAAACAACTTGCCATTGCTCTGGTTGGGGCAATAACGGTTGAATAATTTTCGTAAGTTGTTTCCATTGTGTAACTTGCGTTGTCAGAAACGTTAAGTTTCCAGTTTTTATGTGTTGTCCTTTCTGTTGGAAAACGTTGTTAGGCTCAGACATAGAACTTCCTCGGAGGTAATGTGTCCATCTTAAGCGTTTGGTTCAGCTGTTATCAAGGAAGAGATGATAAAGGAACGTTTGAAGGACGGTTTCAAGAGGTTTTTTATGCATCATACGCGTCGTATTTTACTCGCATTTTCATTGGCTGCTTCAGCTGCTTCGGTTGCTTTTGCAGACTACCAGAACATTGGCCAGTCAACAGGTGATGACCGTTTAGAGCAATTATCAAAAACCTTGGCTCAAGGTTCTTATACTCATTCTGCTGATATGGATTTGCCAGCCGTTTCGAATGTATCGGTTAAATTACGTGAAAAAACCATTGAATTGAATAATGCGACGATCGAGAAAAAATACGGTCGTTCAGCGATTTCATCTCAGGATAATGCGCCTTCATTTTCTGCCAACACGGGTTATTCTTGGTTGGTAAGTCATCCTTTACAAGAAGGACGTGTGAGTTCTTCTTGGGGCAACCGTACTCTGCTCGGTTCAACTCGCCATCACTCTGGTCTGGATCTTGCTGCACCATCAGGTACACCAATTTATTCAACAGGCCCTGGTGTCGTGACTAAATCAGGCTGGGGTACAGGTTATGGTCAATATGTTGAAATTGATCATGGCAATGGTTATATCACTCGCTATGCACATGCATCACGTTTAATCGTGAATGCGGGTGACCGTGTAAGCGCAGGCGAGCATATTGCCAATGTTGGTTGTACGGGTCGTTGTACTGGCCCACATTTACATTTTGAAGTTGTGAAAGATGGTCAACGCAAAAACCCATCAACTTACCTCGCAATGTTGCCTTAATGTAATTTGTTAACAGTTGTATATAAATATTCAGAAAAATCGCCTTTATTGGCGATTTTTTATGTGTTTTGTTTCAATTCGGTCAATGACTATTTTGTCAGAAAATAATAAGGCGTTTTCCATTCAGCCAAGGCCATACCCCTTATAAAGCAAAACATGATAAAAATAGGGTCGACAAATAACTTAAGGGAAAAGGTGAATTGTATGGCGTTTTATGGCGACTCTGACGCGCAAGAAACCCAAGAATGGCAAGAAGCATTTGATTCTGTATTACAACACATGGGCACGGAACGAGCTGCTTTCTTACTAGAAAAACTCTATCAACGGGCAATTGCGAAACATGTGCCAATCCAGCGCTTAAACACACCTTACCTCAACACCATTTCAGTTGAAGAGCAACCAGCGATGCCTGGCGATCAGGATATGGAACGCCGTATCCGCGCATTGATTCGCTGGAATGCTTTGGCAATGGTATTACGTGCGAATAAAACGGGCGATGACCTCGGTGGTCACCTTGCAAGTTTCGCATCGTCTGCAACATTGTATGACGTTGGTTTTAACCATTTCTTCCGCGCAAACAGCGATAACTTTGGCGGCGACATGATTTATTACCAAGGTCACTGTGCGCCTGGTATTTATGCACGCTCTTTCCTTGAAGGTCGTTTAAACGAAGAACAGTTAAGTAATTTCCGTCGTGAAGTTGGCGGTAACGGTTTACCAAGCTATCCACATCCCTATTTAATGCCAGACTATTGGCAGTTCCCTACTGTATCGATGGGCCTAGGTCCAATCATGTCGATTTATCAGGCGCACATTCAAAAATATTTGATGAATCGTGGCTTGATCAAAGAAGAAGATCGTAAAGTCTGGGCTTATCTGGGCGATGGTGAGATGGATGAGCCAGAAAGTACAGGTGCAATTTCACTTGCTGGTCGTGAAAAGCTTGATAACCTGATTTGGGTCGTGAACTGTAACTTGCAGCGCTTAGATGGTCCTGTACGTGGTAACGGTAAAATTATTCAAGAATTAGAGTCTTTATTCCGTGGTGCGGGCTGGCGTGTCATTAAAGTTGTGTGGGGCCGTCATTGGGATCCACTTCTTGCAAAAGACAGCTCAGGCGCTTTAAAAGCGGTTATGGATGAAACAGTTGATGGTGAGTATCAACGCTATCAAGTGAAAGGCGGTGCATATACACGTGAGAAATTCTTTGGCAAGTACCCAGAAGCTGCGGAACTTGTAAAAGATTTAAGCGATGAAGATATCGACAATCTTAACCGTGGTGGTCATGATCCGTACAAAGTTTTTGCTGCCTATGCAGAAGCAATGAAAGCCAAAGGTCAACCAACCGTTATTCTTGCGAAAACGGTTAAAGGTTATGGTTTATCTGAAGAAATTGAAGCGGTGAACAAAACTCACCAAATCAAAAAAATGCAGATCGACTCTTTGAAATATGTACGTGACCGTTTCAACTTGCCATTTACAGACGATAAGTTAGAAGAGCTTCCATTCTACCGCCCAAGTGAAAACTCTCCAGAAATGAAGTACATGAAGGCGCGTCGTGAAGCATTAGGTGGTTACCTACCTGCACGTCGTAAAGAGAGTGAAACTTTAGCGATTCCTGAATTATCTGTATTTGATGCTGTATTAAATGGTTCTGGTGGTAAAGAGCAATCGACGACGATGCTGATGGTACGTTTAATTGCTGCTTTACTGAAAGAAAAAGCAATTAAAGACCGCGTAGTTCCAATCGTTCCAGATGAAGCACGTACATTTGGTTTAGAAGGTATGTTCCGTCAGTTGGGTATTTATGCCGCTCACGGTCAAAAATATACCCCAGAAGACCAAGAACAGTTAATGCATTACCGTGAAGCAAGTGACGGTCACATGTTGCAAGAAGGGATTAACGAAGCGGGTGCGATGAGCGCTTGGGCTGCGTTGGCAACCAGTTATTCAACCAATAACTTGCCAATGATTCCGATGTACATGTACTACTCAATGTTCGGTTTCCAACGTATTGGCGACATTGCATGGGCTGCGGGCGATGCACAGGCACAAGGTTTCTTGTTGGGTGCAACAGCTGGCCGTACCACATTGAACGGTGAAGGTTTACAGCACCAAGATGGTCATTCACATATTTTGGCGAACACGATTCCAAACTGTGTATCTTATGATCCATGTTTTGGTTATGAATTGGCTGTGATCGTACATGACGGTTTACAACGTATGTATGTGAACCAAGAGCGTGTGTTCTATTACTTAACCGTAATGAACGAAAACTACGAGCATCCTGCAATGCCAGAAGGCGCTGAGGAAGGCATTAAACGTGGTATGTACTTGTTCGAAAAAGATGAAAAAGCAACGGTTCAATTGCTTGGTTCAGGCGTTATTCTGCGTGAAGTGATTAAAGCTGCAAAAATCTTACGTGATGAATACCAGATTCACTCAAATGTTTGGAGCGTAACAAGCTTCAATGAGTTGTCACGTGACGGTATGGCATGTGAAGAATACAACCGTTTACACCCACTGACTGAAGAAGTGAAAGAGTCTTGGGTATCTAAACAGTTACGTGGTACAGAAGGTATCGTTGTTTCAGCAACAGACCATATGCGTGCGTATAGCGAACAAATCCGTGCATATCTTCCAGATGGTCGTCCATTTGTTGCATTAGGTACAGATGGTTATGGTCGTTCAGATACACGTGCAAACTTACGTAGTTTCTTTGGTGTTGATGCTGCGCATATCGTGGTTGCGACTTTGAAAAAACTCGCTGACGAAGGTGAAGTAGACGCACGTTTAGTCAAAGATGCAATTTCTAACTTTGAGTTAGATACGGATCGTCCAGTTGCATGGGCACCACAAGCGCATCCAGAAGTTCAAGCCGTTGCTGAATACAATGAAACACAAACAGGTGAGGGGAAATAATCATGCAAATCCAAGCACCTGATATTGGCGTAGATAAAGCGCTCGTTGCAGAAATCTTGGTCAAAGTAGGCGACCATGTTGCAGTTGACGATAGTCTTCTGGTTTTAGAGTCAGATAAGGCAACGGTAGAAGTACCAAGCACTGCGGCAGGTATCGTAAAAAGTATTCTGGTTAAACAGGGTGATGAAGTTACTGAAGGCGTCGCATTGATCGAACTAGAGTCTGAGTCTGCTGCTGAAGCCCCTGCGAACGAAGCACCGAAAGCGGAAGCGCCAAAAGCAGAAGCAAAACCTGTCGAAGCTGAAACAAAAGCACAACCAGCTGCCGCTCCAACAGCGACAGCAAGCCAGGTTGTGGATGTAAAAGTTCCAGATATTGGTGTAGAAAAAGCGTTAGTTGCAGAAGTATTGGTCAAAGTTGGTGATCAGATTGAACCTGAACAAAGTATTGTTGTGGTTGAATCGGACAAGGCGACTGTAGAAGTACCAAGCTCGGTTGCGGGGATTGTGGAAGCGATCCAGATTAAAGAAGGCGATAGCATCAAAGAAGGCGTGGTATTGATTCAGGTCAAGACTGCGAGCGCCGCAACGTCATCTGAACCGCAAGCAGCCTCTGCTCAAACAGAAGCGCCAGTCGCAACTACAGAAGCACCAGCTGCAAGCAATACCTCAACAGGTAATGTTGAAATTGAAGTACCAGATCTAGGTGTAGAAAAAGCACTTGTTTCAGAAATTTTGGTCAATGTCGGTGATCGTGTTGAAGCTCAACAAAGCCTATGCGTGGTTGAGTCAGATAAGGCGTCTGTTGAAGTGCCAAGCTCAGTAGCAGGGATTGTGAAAGCAATCCATGTCTCTGCTAATCAAGAGGTTCGTCAAGGCGTGGCTTTGGCAACGATTGAGGTGAGTGGTCAGGCCGCTGCTCCAGCAGCACCAAAAGCTCAACCAGCCGCTGCACCTTCTGCTCAAGCAGCACCAGCAAAACCACAGGCAGCAGAGACAGCAGCACCAAGTGCGCCAGCGCAAGCTGAGAAGCTGACCAAAGAGCAAGAAGCAGAAAATGCGAAGGTTTATGCAGGCCCTGCCGTGCGTAAACTAGCACGTGAATTAGGCGTTATTCTTGGTCAGGTGAAGGCTTCAGGTGAACATGGTCGCGTAATGAAGGACGATGTTTTTGCTTATGTAAAAGCACGTCTCACGACAGCGCAGCCAGCACCTTCTGCTCAAGCAGCACCAGTGGCTTCGGGCTTACCGAAGTTGCCAGACTTTGGTGCATTTGGTGGCGGTGAAGTGAAAGCAATGACGCGTTTACAGCAAGTATCTGTACCGCAGTTGTCATTGAATAACTTTATTCCTCAAGTCACCCAGTTCGATTTGGCTGATATCACAGAGCTTGAAGCGTGGCGTGGAGAGCTTAAAGACGGCTTTAAAAAGCAGGGTCTGAGCTTAACTATTTTGGCCTTTATTGCCAAAGCAGTTGCGCACTTGCTGAAAGAAGAACCTTATTTCGCAGGCCATTTGGCTGATGATCAGAAGTCAGTATTGTTACGTAACGAAATTCATATGGGTATTGCTGTGGCGACCCCAGATGGTTTGACTGTTCCAGTGCTGCGTAATCCTGACCAGAAGTCAATTAAGCAAATCGCGACAGAACTGGCTGAACTGAGCCAGAAAGCGCGTGACCGCAAATTGTCACCGAAAGATTTGCAAGGTGCTAACTTCACGATTACCAGCTTAGGTAGTATTGGTGGTACTGCATTTACGCCGTTGGTGAACTGGCCACAAGTTGCGATTCTAGGTATTTCACCAGCAACCATGCAGCCTGTATGGAATGGTAAAGACTTTGATCCGCGCTTAATGTTGCCATTGTCATTGTCTTATGACCATCGTGTGATTAATGGTGCAGATGCAGCACGCTTTACCAATAAGCTGACCAAGTTACTCAAAGATATTCGTAGCTTATTGCTCTAATATCTTTTGAATCTAGAAAACCTCGCATCAGCGGGGTTTTCTGTTTTTAGGATGACAAAATTGTGGCTTTATTTGTAAATACTTTTCTCTAGAATACGGTTCTATCTATAAGAAATTTCTTTGAGATCAGGAGCAAGGATGTTGATGATTTATCGGGTAATGTTGCCATTATTGCTGGTTGTTTTTGTATTGATGGGCTTATGGGTGAGTTTCTTACATTTTCCCTGGGACTGGGTCATGTACGCCGTCATGGGACTGGAAGTGCTGGTCGCGACCGTGGTGATGGCAATGGAATATCAGGCACAGCATGTCGGTGGTGCAAGTGGCTGGGGCAGTTTTGGTTTTCTTGGTCTCAGTGCCTATCTGGCATTTTTTCTGGGGCTTGTCCGTATCTTGGTCTGGGGTTACCAAAAATTTTGGGCTTAACGATTCAAAAGCATTTTATTGTTTGATAGAATGGCGTTACTTCATTGGGGAGTAGCCGCTCTTTACGCAAAGTAAAGAGGTGATGATCAACATAATTGTTCAACAGAACATGGTCATCATAGCAAAGAACCAAGAACAGCTTTTCAGCTGTGCTTTTGTTGGCAAGACCTTTGATTTACCACTCTGCATCAATCTATTTGATTTTGGCTAGCAGGAGGGGTAGGTCATCGGTATATTTTGCTAGCCAGAGCATTCAACTATGTATGAATTCCTCATCTCCACATCAATTGTTGCCCTTGCTGAAATGGGCGATAAAACGCAATTGCTTGCATTATTACTTGCTGCACGTTTCCGTAAACCCGTTCCGATCTTAATTGCGATCTTGCTTGCTACCACCATTAACCACGGTATTTCGGCTGTCTTAGGTCAATGGATTACGACCGTCCTGAGCCCTGAAATTCTGTTATGGATTCTCGCACTCGGCTTTATCGGTATGGCAATCTGGATGCTGATCCCGGATGAGTTGGGTGATGAAAGTGAGAGCATTAATAAATGGCAGAAATTCGGCGTCTTTGGTGCAACCTTCATCTTATTCTTTTTGGCTGAAATTGGTGATAAAACTCAAATTGCAACAGTGGCGTTAGCGGCACGTTTTGACAGTGTGTTCTGGGTCATGTGTGGAACAACGTTTGGTATGATGATTGCCAACGCACCTGCGGTCTTTATCGGCGATAAGCTGGCAGATAAATTACCGATCTCCCTGATTCATAAAATTGGTGCCGCAATCTTCTTGGTGGTGGGTATTTCAACTTTGGTTCAGCATTATTTCTTTTAATTTTTCCCTGCATTTATTGTTTAAAGACCCATCCAGATGTGATGGGTCTTGTTTTATAAATCATGATAAAAATCCAATATCAGATTGAAACCCAAATCAAATCCCATTATTTTATTATGGAATTAAAAATATTTCATATTTAAAGAATTTTTCTGGGGTCGCTATGAGTTTCGAACGAACAACATCACAAATATTATTTGATAATGGCACACACAAATGCATCAGTTTTACCAGTCTGGTCAAAGGGGAAGGCATTCAGGCCAATCAGTTTTTAATTATTGACCATGATCGGGCCGCAGTTTTAGATCCAGGTGGTGACTTGACCTATGTGCCATTAACCATGGAGCTGAATCGCTATACCAAACTGAAAAATCTGGACTATGTGATGGCCTCACACCAAGATCCTGACATTATTACTTCGATGCCACGCTGGTTGGTGTATACCGATGCCAAAGTCGTGGCCTCTAAACTGTGGGCACGTTTTTTACCGCATCTGAACTCTGCTTTTATGAGTGATCGTATGAAAGGCAATTGGGAAGAACGCCTGATTGAGTTATCGGATACGGGACAAATCATTCCTTTGGGCGAATCTGCCATTGTTGCCGTGCCTGCACATTTCCTGCATTCAGTTGGCAACTTTCAGTTCTATGACCCTACTGCAAAAATTTTATTTTCAGGGGATATGGGGGCTTCGATTGTTGACGATGCCAGCTTACCAATTGCTGACTTTGATGCGCATATCAAAAAAATGAAAGGCTTTCATCAGCGCTATATGTGTTCCAATAAAGTGATTCGTTTGTGGGTCAATATGGTTCGGCAGATGGATCTGGAGATGATTGTGCCACAGCACGGGACCGCTTTTATTGGTAAAGAGATGATCAATCAATTTCTAGACTGGATCGAAACGCTGGAATGTGGCGTAGATCTGATGAATGAATATGTTTTTAGTTTGCCGACTGAAATGAGCTAAATTCTAAGTCTGGAGAATGACTGAAAAATACATAAATTGCTGATTCAGCACTCTTGTCGCCACCAATAAATTTTCTTAGGATATCATCGGATAAAGGATTGAATTTGATAACGAGAATCTTAAGAAAATGTTGTCTCAAATTGCGACACCAGATGCGTGTGTCAGTTGCGGTGCGTGCTGTGCAAATTACCGTGTTTCTTTCTATTGGGCCGAGGCGGAACAAATCCCTGAGCACATGGTTGAACCACTTACAGCAGTCTATTCCTGTATGAAGGGAACCAATCAGGCACAAGTTAGATGTGTGGCCTTGCAAGGCGAAGTGGGACAGCAAGTAAGTTGTTCCATCTATCCATTTCGGAGTTCAAGTTGCAAGGAAGTGCAGATTGCCGATTCACATTGTAACAAAGCACGGCTGGCCCATAATCTGATTCCACTGGTCACGATTGAGCAGCAGTCCTCTGAAAATAATGATAATTTCGATCAGGTTTGCTAACAGGATTTATTGGATTCGGAAGCAATAAGCATCCATCAGACAGCTTTTTAAGCAATGATTGAAATTATTTTCATCATAGAAAATGAAAATCACATCGAAATTTGTTTATAATAGCTCACGGAAATTACCAGTGAGATTGTTATGCTGACCATCGTTCAAGAAGCGTTAACCTTCGATGATGTCTTATTACTTCCTGCCTACTCAACTGTTCTCCCAAAAGATGTCTCCTTAAAGACACGTTTAACTCGCGGAATTCAACTTAATATCCCTCTCGTTTCTGCTGCAATGGATACAGTGACTGAATCACGTATGGCGATTGCAATGGCGCAAAACGGTGGTATGGGGATTTTGCACAAAAACATGGATATTGCAGCACAAGCCGCTGAAGTCCGTCGTGTGAAAAAATTTGAAGCAGGTATGGTGAAAGATCCAATCACCGTGACACCTGAGACAACAGTTCGTGAACTTATCGCGATCACTCAAGCGAATAATATTAGCGGTGTGCCTGTTGTAAAAGATGGCAAAGTAGTGGGTATTGTCACAGGACGTGATACACGCTTTGAAACCAATCTTGAACAGCCTGTAAGCAACATCATGACCGGTCAAGACCGTTTGGTGACTGTTCGTGAAGGCGAATCAAAAGAAAATATTCAAGCTTTGCTACAAAAGCATCGTATTGAAAAAGTGTTAGTGATTGGTGAAAACCATGAGCTGAAAGGCTTAATTACGGTCACTGACTTCCGTAAAGCTGAAAGCTATCCAAACAGCTGTAAAGATGATCTTGGCCGTTTACGTGTTGGTGCTGCTGTCGGTACAGGTGCTGAAACACCAAGCCGTGTAGAAGCATTAGTTGATGCGGGTGTCGATGCAATTGTCGTTGATACTGCACATGGCCACTCAGCAGGTGTAATTGAACGTGTACGTTGGGTAAAAGCAAACTACCCGCAAGTTCAAGTGATTGGCGGAAACATTGCAACAGGTGATGCAGCATTGGCATTGCTTGATGCAGGTGCAGATGCAGTTAAAGTGGGTATCGGTCCTGGTTCGATCTGTACGACACGTATTGTTGCTGGTATTGGTATGCCACAGATTTCTGCCATTGATAGCGTTGCCAATGCACTGAAAGATCAGATTCCTTTGATTGCCGATGGTGGTATCCGTTTCTCGGGTGACATGGCGAAAGCGATTGGCGCAGGTGCGAGCACGATTATGGTCGGTTCACTCCTAGCTGGAACCGAGGAAGCCCCTGGTGAAGTTGAATTCTTCCAAGGCCGTTACTACAAAGCATACCGTGGTATGGGTTCATTAGGCGCGATGGCAGGCGTATCTGGTTCTGCTGACCGTTACTTCCAAGACGCTAAAGCGGGTGCTGAGAAATTAGTACCAGAAGGGATCGAAGGCCGAGTTCCATATAAAGGTCCAATGGGTAACATCGTACACCAAATGATGGGCGGTTTACGTTCATCAATGGGTTATACGGGTTCATCTGTGATTGAAGATCTTCGTCAAAATGCGAAATTTGTCAAAATTACTTCAGCAGGTATGTCTGAATCGCATGTGCATGACGTGACTATTACCAAGGAAGCGCCAAACTATCGAGTTGGTTGATTTTTGGTAATTTTGCCGATCGAAAAACCGTCAGTACACTGACGGTTTTTTTTGTTTTGGTGTAAAGTGAACAAGATGAAGAAAGATATGGTTACAGGCCATATAAAAGATAAGAAAGTGAGTAAAACATGAGCTATTTTGGTACTGACGGAATTCGAGGCAAGTTTGGACAAATGCCAATTACCCCAGAGTTCGCATTAAAACTAGGTTTTGCCGCAGGAACAGTATTAAAAAGAAATAGTCCTAAGAGTAAGCCGATAGTTGTATTAGGGAAAGATACACGTTTATCTGGTTATATTCTGGAAGCTGCATTACAGGCGGGTTTAAATGCGGCAGGTGTTTATGTGCATCTGTTGGGGCCTTTGCCGACACCAGCGATCGCACATTTAACGCGTGCACTACATGCGCATGCAGGTATCGTGATCTCAGCTTCACATAACCCATATTTCGATAACGGGATTAAGTTCTTCTCAAGCGAAGGGAAGAAATTACCTGATGCCATTCAGGATCAGATCAATCAGGAATTAGAGAAAGACCTGATTATTGATGACACAGCAAATCTAGGTAAAAGCGTACGTGTCAAAGATGCCAATGGTCGTTATATCGAATTTTGTAAATCGACATTCCCATACCATTTTGACCTACGTAACTTAAAAATCGTGGTGGATTGTGCCAATGGGGCTGCTTATAGCGTAGGCCCATCAGTATTCCGTGAATTAGGTGCGAAAGTTATCCCACTGTTTAATGAGCCAGACGGTTTAAATATTAATGAAAACTGTGGTTCAACCCATCCTGAACAATTGCAAAAAGCAGTGATCGAACATCAGGCGGATCTTGGTATTGCGTTTGATGGTGATGCAGATCGTGTGGTGATGGTTGATAAAAATGGTCAATTGGTTGATGGTGACCATATCCTGTATATCCTTGCGACACAGGCAAGCCACAAGCCAGCAGGTGTTGTCGGCACTGTGATGAGCAACATGGCACTGGAACTTGCCTTACAAAAGGCTGAAGTTGGCTTTGTCCGTGCCAAAGTGGGTGACCGTTATGTGTTACAGGCGTTAGAAGAAAACAACTGGGTGACAGGTGGTGAGCCTTCAGGCCATATTTTAACGCTGGATAAGAGTACTACTGGTGATGCGATCATTGCTGCGCTTCAGGTCTTAACCGTAATGGTTGAACAAGGTAAGGCTCTACATGAGCTGGTTGCAGGTTTTGAACTGTTCCCGCAAGTTTTGGTGAATGTCCGTTTACAGGATATGATTGATCCATACTCGATTCCTGCACTGGTTGCAGAATTTGAAAAAGCAGAGCAGCAACTGAAAGGCCGTGGTCGACTGTTGATTCGTAAGTCAGGTACAGAGCCTGTTATTCGTGTCATGGTGGAAGGCGATCAGCAACAAGAAGTTGAAGCACTGGCCAATCATTTGGCTGATGCGGTACGTGCTCACGCCCAAGCTGCTTAAGAGAGTTCCAGCATGAATGATGTGATTAAAGACCTGAGTGAATTACGTTTAAGTTACGAGCAAGGTGAATTACATGAAACCCAAGTGAGTGAGCAGCCTCACTTGCAGTTTTTAAACTGGTTTAATCATGCCCTTGCAGCGAATTTGCATGAACCTTATGCCATGTCTTTAGCAACAGCAAATGCACAAGGCCGCCCGCATGTGCGTACGGTTTTGTTGCGTGGCGCGACAGAAGCGGGTTATGACTTTTATACCAATTATGACAGTCAGAAAGGCTTGGATCTTGCTGAAAATCCTTATGCTGAATTGTTATTTTACTGGCCTAGTCTGGAACGTCAGGTACGGATTGGCGGCAAAGTCGTAAAGATTTCTGAACAGGAATCGACTGACTATTACCATAAACGTCCGCGTGATAGCCAGATCGCAGCGCATATCAGCACACCACAGAGTGGCGTGATTGAGAGTCGTGAAGTACTGCAACAACGCTTTCAAGAATTACAGAGCCAAGCCCAAGCTGAACTGGATAAACCTGAGTTTTGGGGCGGTTACCGCTTAGAAGCTGATTATTATGAGTTCTGGCAGGGGCGACCAAATCGCTTACATGATCGTTTGAGTTATGAAAAACAAAATGATCACTGGGCCCTACAACGTTTGATGCCATAAATGACGCAGATTCAAATTCAAAAAAGACCTTTAATTACACGCCCTGAACAGTTTCAGGGCGTGCCTGCTTTTATTGCTGAAATTCTGGCAAGACGGGGCGTGCAATCAGAACAAGAGCTTGAACTAAAACTGAAACACTTGTTACCTCCAGCACTAAAAGGCTTGGAGACGGCAGTTGAGTTGATGGATCAGGCGATCGATCAACAAAAACAGATTGTGATTGTCGGGGATTATGATGCGGATGGGGCAACCAGTACTGCATTGATGGTGCTGGTTTTAAAAGAAATGGGCGCCAAAGTGGATTATCTGGTGCCTGACCGCTTTAAATACGGTTATGGACTCACTCCAGCAATTGCAGAACTGGCCCAGCAAAGTTATCAGCCTGATCTTTTGATCACCGTAGATAATGGTATTTCCAGCCATGCAGGCGTGGAAACGGCACAGGCATTGGGAATGCAGGTGATCATTACCGATCACCACTTAACCACTAAACCTACACCAACTGCTGAAGCGGTTGTGAATCCAAATCAGCTAGGTTGCGAATTTTCCAGTAAAGCACTGGCTGGGGTAGGTGTCGCCTTCTATGTGCTGGCTCGATTGGCAAGTTTACGTACTCAGCAAGGTAAAACGACCAGCAAGGTCACGCAGTATCTGGATCTGGTGGCATTGGGAACCTACGCCGATGTTGCAACACTGGACTATAACAATCGTATCCTGATTGATGCTGGTTTAAAGCGAATTCAGCAACATCAATGTCGTGCGGGTATTTTAGCTTTACTGGATATTGCTGGGCGTGATCCTGCTAGTCTGCGAGCACAAGATTTAGGTTTTGTTGTCGGGCCTCGCATTAATGCCGCAGGTCGCATGGAAAGCATGCGTATCGGGATCGAATGTCTGCTTGCGGCAGACATGGAAACGGCTTATCCACTTGCGCAGCAATTGAATCAATTGAATATCGAGCGCCGTCAGGTTGAAGGTGAGATGAAGCAACAGGCGATGCAAGCCTTGCAACATATTCAACTGGAGACTACGCATTTGCCTGCCGCATTGGTGATGTTTGATGAACAATGGCATCAGGGTGTGATTGGAATTGTTGCAGGGCGCTTAAAGGAACAGTTCCATCGTCCGAGTCTGGTGTTTGCACCTGATGAAGATGGTGTACATATCAAGGGTTCAGCACGTTCGATTGAAGGTATTCATATCCGCGATACCATCGAGCAGGTGGCTGAACAATATCCTCATTTGGTCAGTCATTTTGGTGGTCATGCTGCGGCAGCAGGTTTGACCCTGAAAAAAGAAAATTTTGATACCTTCAAAACCGTATTTACTCGGTCAATTGCAGAGATGGATGAAGATTTATTTCAGGCGACTTTGTGGACCGACGGTGAGTTGACCGATGTCGATCTGCATTTAGGTACGCTGGACTGGATCGAGCAACTGGGGCCGTGGGGACAAAAATTTCCATTACCGCAATTTGAAGGACGTTTCAAAGTCATTGATTATCGCTGGTTGAAAGAGCAGCACCTGAAATTGAAACTGGCTGTCGGGCCGCATTCTGTGGACGCCATTGCCTTTAATGCAAAAGATCGTTTTGGATTTGATCCAATGTTGGGTTATGTCGATCTGGTTTATACGTTGGAACGTAATGTATTTAATGGCAATACCAGTCTGCAATTGCAAATCGCCCATTTAAAACAATAAAAAAAATCCGCTCAATTAGAGCGGATTTTTAAATTCATAGGTTGTGATTAGAAACGAGCTGTTCCATTGAGACCATATGAGTCTGCACCATCTGTCGTGGTATAACCGACACCTACAGCAAATTGCGGATTAAGGAATTTTTGCGCACGAATATTGAAAATACTGTCTGAATCTTTCAGCGTCGAATCAGCAAATGAGATACCGATACTCAAAGTTGGATCAAGATATAAATCTGCACCTAAACGATATGTTGTTTCATCGCCAATATAGCTGAGTGCTTCAAAATTGGTGTAGTAGCCGCCCACTTGCGTGACATATTTGGCACGTAAGGAAATAGCAGTATCATCCTTTTCTTCAGAAACAATGGCAGAGTTGGCAATATTCGTCATAAAGCCATATTGAGCAATTTGTATTGGATCAATACTATCTGACAGATCTGCAACACCTGCCGCAAGTAATAAACCATGAACTGGCAGAAAACCCGCTTCTAGATGATAGCCATGACCATTTTCAGAGTGAGAACCCACTCCATTAATAGTTGTTTTAACATTGGTACGGTGTAAAGCACCAGACAGATAGAATTGAGAATCCGGGATATAGAACTCACCTTGCAGACCTAAGATGTTAAATTGTAGGTCACCAAAACCTTCGTCATCTTTCAGTTTGCTATAGGCATAGCCGCCGCCAATATTGGATGCTCTATCCAGAAAAGCTGCTTCTGCTAAAGGTGCATTACGGGTTTGTACGGGATTAAAATAATATTTTCCTGTAACGACAGCGCTATTTCCTTTGCCATCGTCCATGTTGATCCGTTCATATGATCCCTTCGTTTCGGTCTGATAGGCATGGGCATTGATTGCAAAACATGCACTGATCAGTGCTGTAAGAAGACTTAATTTTTTCATTGCTACTTCCCCTCGATTAAAAAGAATACAAATTTTGTTACGGGCTGTAGTGTATTCAAAAATCTGAAAGCGTCAATTCTTAAAGAGGGAATAAAAGTATAAGCAAAAGAAAAGTTGATGCTGTTAAAAAAACTGGCCCAATAAGAAACGCCCTGAATATTCAGGGCGTTTCTTGTGTGTTGCTACTGGGCTTCATGTATTAGAAGCGGTATGCACCACGAAGACCGAATGAAGTGTAGTCATTGTCAATATACGATTTATCGTTACCGAAGCCTACACGACCTTCTAAACTTACTTGTTGATTGAAGAATTTCTTCGCAGAAATACCCCATTCATTTGAGTTAACGATTGTGTCGTCATACTTAAGTTTTTGATAATCCACACCAACGCTTAAAGTTTTGTCGATGAAGTAATCACCTTTTAATTTCACTTCTTTGTTGTCACCAAAAGCAGTGTAAGCTTCCAAGTTCACGTCATTTTGACCAACTTGAGTTACATATTTGGCACGAAGTGTTGGGCTAGTTTCACGGTCGCCGTCTTTTACGTCAACAGTTTTTGCACCCGCAGCAACTAATAAGCCTGGAGCTGGTAAGTAACCAACTTCACCTGAGTAATGGTTAATTTTTAATTTGTCTTCGTCAGTTGCATATTTAGAATTTGGTTTGATTTCTTCACGGCCAATATTACCGCTTAAATAGAAATCACTGTTTGGAACAAAGTATTCAATACCTGCGCCATACTGGTTGTTTTTGAATGCATCATCTTCTTCATGAGCGTACTGTGCTTTCACGTTGCTAGCACGGTCAAGGAAAGCTGCTTCTGCAAGTGGTGCATTACGTGTTTGTACTGGATTAAAGTAATACTTACCATCTACGCTGAAACGATCATTATCACCAAAACGATCTTGGTCTTTATAGGTATAAGAACCACCGACTTCAGCTTGATAAGCATGAGCAGTGCCTGTTACTGCTAAAGCAGAGAGTAGTGCTGATGCAATTGCTAATTTTTTCATGGTTATGCCCCTTTTGAGATAATGAACCAAATGAATGTTGATTACATGTTTTGTTACAACTCCCAGTCTAATTGAAATAACAAGAGCGTCAATCGTAGGAACGTAAGTGGACTGTACGAATGTAAGTGACTTGTAAAATTGACAAAGCATATTATTGATATTTAATTATAAATTTGAATTGTTTTGAATTATTAAAACTTAGGAGAGATTGTGTTTATGGCTATTTTTAAGACAAATTTAGATGAATTGTTAAGCAATTTAAACTCAAATAAGGCGAGTTTAGCCAATTGTTTATACTGAATAGCTAACTTGAAATATTATTTTTTTAAACAAATAAAGCCAAAATAAGGGTGCTGTGTCGACCAAAACAGTTATGTTAAAATAGCGGATTAAGTGAAAAAGTTGTGAGAAAACACGCGTGGAAATTAATCCGTATTTAGTCCAATTGAAAGATTTATCTGATCGTAGCCAAACACTACGGGGGTATCTTTGACTACGATCTAAAAGTTGAACGTTTAGAAGAAGTTTTAAGAGAATTAGAAGACCCTGCGATTTGGAATGATCAAAACCGTGCTCAAGCTATCGCAAAAGAAAAGGGCAGTTTAGAAAATACCATTGGTGTATTTGATCGTCTTGCTGAACAGCTCGATGATGCTAAAGCGATGCTTGATCTTGCTGTTGAAGCGGATGATGAAAGCTTGCTTGTCGATGTACAGGCTGAATTAGACAGTGCTGAACAGGCTTTAGGTAATCTTGAATTCCGCCGTATGTTTAGCAATCCGATGGACCCAAATCCTTGCTTCCTTGAAATCCAGTCAGGTTCTGGTGGTACAGAGGCACAAGATTGGGCGTCGATGTTATTGCGTATGTATTTGCGCTGGATTGAACGTCACGGCTTTAAAGCGGAATTGATGGAAGTTTCTGATGGGGATGTTGCAGGGATTAAATCTGCGACCATTCGCGTAGATGGCGAGTTCGCTTATGGCTGGTTACGTACCGAAAGTGGTGTTCACCGTTTAGTACGCAAATCACCATTTGACAGTAACAATAACCGTCATACTTCATTCTCGGCCGTGTTCATTTCACCTGAGATTGATGACAATATCGAAATTGATATTAATCCTTCGGATGTCCGTACCGATACTTACCGTGCTTCGGGTGCGGGTGGTCAGCACATTAACAAAACTGACTCTGCGGTACGTTTAACTCACGCACCAACAGGTATTGTGGTGGCGTGTCAGAACCAGCGTTCTCAACATGCTAACCGTGATCACGCATGGAAACAGTTACGTGCCAAACTCTATGAATTAGAGATGAGCAAACGTAATGAAGCTGCGCAAGCGCTGGAAGACTCAAAGTCTGATATTGGTTGGGGCAGCCAGATTCGTTCTTATGTTTTAGACGATTCACGTATCAAAGACTTGCGTACCAGTGTAGAAACTTCGAATACCAAAGCAGTTTTAGATGGTGATCTCGATAAATTTATCGAAGCAAGTTTGAAGCAAGGTTTATAAGTTTTAATCCAATTAAAACGGCAATCTCGTTCAGCATCGCCCAGTTAATCGAAAAAATATGATATTAATATCGGAAAAAATAGATATTAATATTTAAAAAGTTCGATATACTGGGTTTAGATGCTGAACAAAGCTTTGCCTGTTGAGAAGCGTGGTGAGTCTATGGATATTGATGTAATAAGCAAGGCCTTAGCCAATCCATTACGTCGACAGATTTTGCAATGGTTGAAAGAGCCTGAGCAATTTTTACCGGTACAAGAATGTGGTGGCAGTTTCGAACGGGGCGTATGTGCAGGGCACATCGAACGTTTAGGAAAGGTTGCACAGTCGACTATGTCGAATCATTTGTCTGTGTTACAGCAGGCAGGTTTGATTAATGTCGAAAAATATGGGCAATGGTCCTATTTTACCCGCAATGAAGCTTTGATTCAGCAATACATCGAACATTTAAAACAAACACTTTAAATCAAGAAGTGTAAGTTGAGGCGATCATGGCTGAACTAAATTCTGCGTTACAAGTAGGTGATTTTACAATTAAAAACCGTCTGGTTTTAGCACCTCTAACCAGAGCACGTAGTGGTGCACAACGTATTCCGAACGATTTAATGGTGGAATATTATCAACAGCGTGCCAATGCGGGCTTAATTCTTACTGAAGCGACTGTCATCAGTCCCAAAGCAGCAGGTTATGCCAATACCCCGGGCTTATGGTCACAAGAACAGGCTCAGGCATGGCACAAAATTGTAGATGCTGTGCATGCACAAGGCTCGAAAATTGTGGTTCAGTTATGGCATGTTGGACGTATTTCACATCCAGACTTACTGGATGGCGATACGCCTGTCGCACCAAGCGCGATTCAACCTGCAGGTGAAGTGAGCTTACTTCGTCCAAAACGTCCTTTTGTAACCCCTCGTGCTTTATCGCATGAAGAAATTCAGGAAATTGTTGCGCAATATAAACATTCTGCAGAATTGGCAAAAGCAGCTGGTTTTGATGGTGTTGAATTGCATGCTGCCAATGGTTATTTGATCGATCAGTTCCTGCAAAGCACTACCAACCAACGTAATGATGAATACGGCGGCCCAATTGAAAACCGTGCGCGTTTATTATTGCAAGTGGTCGATGCATTCATTGAAGTATGGGGCGCGGGTCGTGTTGGTGTGCATCTTGCACCACGTGGTGATTCCCATGATATGGGTGATGAAAATCCATTGGCAACGTTTGGTTATGTGGTTGAGCAATTGGATCAACGCAATATTGGCTTTATTTTCACACGTGAATATGAAGCAGAAGACAGCTTAATGCCAAAATTACGCCCTAAATTTAAAGGTGTATGGATTGCCAATGAAAGCCTCACTGCCGAATCAGCGAAACGTATTTTGGCAACTGGACAGGCGGATGCCGTTTCATTTGGTAAACAATATATTGCAAACCCAGATTTACTGGATCGTTTGCAGCATGACTTACCATTAAATCCGCTTCAGCCACAAACATTATATGGTGCAGGTGCGGAAGGTTATACCGATTATCCTGTATTTGAAAAGTTAGAAGCTTAATCTGCTTTAAAACTTTAAAAAATTTTAAAACTTTAAAAAATTTTAAAACTTTAAAAAATGACTCATGTGATTTACCAAAATTGCATGAGTTTTTTATTTAAATTCCGCATAATGAGCGGGAATCAAATTGTGAATCATGGTCTCGGATGGCGCAGCAAAACGCAGTACAGCAAACCCCGTTCTGGTATAACTTTTTATTGACATGTATCAAGCCGTTATATCGTTGGAAAATCAAGCAGCGGGCGGAAAGTGATGCACTGTTTCAGCAAGAATGTCTTGAGCGTTTTGGTCCATTTCAACCCGTCAAAAATAGTGGAGCCATCTGGTTTCATGCGGTATCTGTTGGCGAAACCAATGCAGCCCAGCCCTTAATTGAACATTACTTAAAATTAGGCCATCCAGTTCTGGTGACCAATACCACCAAGACAGGACAGGCACGGGCAAAGTCACTTTTTCAAAAAGCACCTTATTTAGATTTATTTCAGGCGGTCTATCTGCCTGTCGATCAGAAGTCATTACTCAAACAGTTTTTTCAGCGTTATCAACCTAAAATATTGGCTTTGGTCGAAACTGAAATCTGGCCGAACCTGATTGCAGAAGCAAAACAACAGCAAATTCCCTGCATTTTATTAAATGCTCGCCTTTCTGAAAAATCTGCCAATGGTTATGCTAAAGTTCGCCGTTTAACCCAGCCAATGTTGCAACAGTTAACGTGGTTACTGGCACAGGATGTAGCTACGCAGCAACGTTATGTCAGCTTGGGGCTTGATCAAGCCAAAAGTCAGGTGGTGGGCAATATTAAATTTGATATTACTGCGCCAGAACATTTTGTAGCGCAAGCACAGCAACTCAAACAGGAATGGCACTTGGCTGATCGGCAGATCATCACGCTGGCCAGTACCCATGCACCTGAAGAGCACAGTCTGCTACAACAGTTGCAGCCACATTTAAATTCAAATCCGAACCTTCTCTGTATCGTGGTGCCACGGCATCCAGAACGCTTTGATGAAGTGTATCAAGTCTGCCAAAGTTTAAATTTAAAAATTCAACGCCGTAGCCTGCAACAGCCGATTGAGGCGGATACACAAGTTTTTCTTGCTGACAGTATGGGCGAAATGTGGCTGTGGTATGCCTTGAGTCAGGCTTGTTTTGTTGGTGGTTCACTGAATGAGCCAGGCGGGGGACATAATATTCTGGAGCCTATGGCACTGGATGTTGTCACCGTAATTGGCCCGCGTTACTTCAATTTCCAGAGTATTGTGGATGAATTCGTTGCTGAACAAGGTATCTTGATCGGTGATGATGCCGCGCAGGTGGTACAGCATTTATTGAGCTGTCTAGATGATTCTGCACAAGCCACGCAACTGGTTGAACGTGCGCAGCAGGTGTTGCAACGTAATCAGGGTTCGTTACAAAAACATATTCAGTTACTTGATCATTACCTTGCACAAACCACTTTGCCATGAATATTGTTTTACTTGAACCCGACCAGATTGTTAACAATGATGCATGGCAAATTGACAATCCACGCCAACTTCAACATTTACGGCAGCATCTCGAATTAAACGTAGGTGATAGCTTGAAAGTGGGGATACGCCAAGAATTGCGTTATCTCACCGAAGTGTTGGAGATTTCAGAACAGCGCATTATAGTGAGACCGATTCAGGCAGATACAGTGCCTGAAAAACTGCCTGTGCATTTGATTCTCGCCTTGCCACGGCCCAAAGTGTTGCGTCGTATCATCATGGATGCAGTAACGATGGGCGTTGAACGAATCAGCCTGATTCATAGTTATCGGGTGGATAAAAGTTACTGGCAAACGCCATTTTTACAACAACTCGATGATTATGTGACGCTTGGTCTGGAACAGGCAGGCGATACCATTGCACCCGAGATCCAGCTTTATAAACGCTTTAAGCCCTTTGTTGAAGATGTCTTGCCGACATGGATCAATGCCGAGCGACCTGCTTATGTGGCGCATCCTTATGCGGAACAACACATGCCTTATGCGATTCAGCATGGCTGTAGCCTGATTATTGGGCCAGAAGGTGGCTTTATTCCGTATGAAATTGAGCTGCTGAAAAAAAACGGCTGCCAAGCAATGAGCATAGGCAACCGAATTTTGCGGACTGAAACAGCCGTATCAAATATTTTAGGTCGTTTGTTTGTCTGAGGAATCAGCCTGTTCAGATTGATCGCCACGATAGACTTTCACTTCCTGTACTGGATATGGAATAGAGATGCCTTTCTCATCAAATGCCGTCACCACAAGTTCCTGAATTTCACTGATTGAGGTTGATGTTGATGTTTCCGTGGTATTGACCCACCAGCGTACAGTCAGGTTAATTGAGAAATCTGCAAGCGCCGTGACATTGACGGAGAATCCTGGCTGACTCAATACGTTTAGATTGTGATCCAGAATATCCATAATAATCTGCTTGGCCTTTTGCATATCATCTTCATAGCCAATGCCGACCACAAATTCGCAACGACGACGTTGATAGGCATTATTGACCGTGACTGCGCTGGTATAGACGGTCGCATTTGGAATCACGATGCGGCGACCATCCGGAGAACGTAAAAAAGTCGCGCGGATCTGAATGTCTTCGACATTGCCTTCCATACCATTAACGACAATATCATCGCCAATACGGAACGGTTCACTGATCAGAATCAGGATGCCTGATAGCAAGTTCTGGAAAATATCCTTGAAAGCGAAACCAATCGCAACCGAACCAATCCCCAAAGCACCAATCAGTTGGCTTGGTGTAAAGCCTGGAATAGCGATCACCAATGCAATCAGGAAACCGAAGAAGATAATAAAGGTACTACCGACGCGATTCAGCACCAGTACCAGATTCTGTCGGGTATAGCTGCGATTTTCTAAAGTCTTGCGAATAAACAGTTTAAATAATTTGGTGAGTAGCCAGAAAATAACGAAAACCGTAATCGCGATTCCGATATAGGGCAGGCGCTCCCAGAAGCTATCCATGATTTTATCAATCGTGGTATAGGCATCGTGATATTTTTCAGTATGGGCGAGTACGGTCTGGGTCGTTTTTGTCCCTGCTTGATGAATCAGCTCACCCGTATCTCTCGCGACTTCAGTCAATGTTGTTTGTTCATTCGCCACAGGAAAATCTCTATTTCGCAAAGGAAGGAGTCAATGAGGGAAGCAATCATAATGAATTTCTTGCGAATACGCATGCAAAATTCAGCCTCTGTTTCCCATCATAATCAAATCAAACCATAGAATATTATCGCCTTCTATCATCTATGGAATAGCTGTTAAGAAGAGTATTTATTTGTAATTTATTTAATACATTTAATAACTCATTGCCAGTAGCTTCCGCATAATACTTTGATCCAAGTTCATTTAAATGATTTGAGTCATAGTAAATAAATTTATCATTAAATTTAGGAACATTGTTAAAAAAATGATTATTAGAAAAATTAATAAATTCTATATCATGGCGTTGACTTATTTCTTTTAATTTAACATTGGCTTTCATTTGTAATGGGTCGATTGATATCTTTGGATTTAAATGTAAATTTTGGAAATGCTGTATTCGATTAATGTTTTTTGTAAATGTAGGTATTTGCCCTAGTATAATGATACGATGATTAACTTTGTTTTTTTCAATAAAGTTATCTAAAGCTGTCATAGACTGTTGGTCTTTGAAATGTTTTGACCATAATCCAGCAATGATTATTGTATTGTAATTGTTTAATTTAGACTCAATGACTTTAGTCTGAGATGTACAAGAGGCCCGAGCCCACGTTGGAAGGTTATTAATATTGAAATTTTGAATAGGGAGGCAAGAGCTTGAAGATATAATGTTAAATGAATATGATGATTTAAGCTGAAGAGTATCAAAATAAATATTTAATTGAGCTGCATGCGAGTCACCAATAACTAATATTGAATGGTCTTTTATGAGTGGTTTTAAGCACATTTCAACTATTTTTCCATGGCATATTTTTTTGTCATCAGCATATCTGGTAAGATATATTGGTTGTTCAGGAGTGATTTTTTTGTTTATTTTTTCTCCAAAAAATAGAACAAAAGAAAGAAGAATTAAATTTGCTATTATAAATAGATAAATGTAAATTGTTTTGCATTTTGATAGTTTATTTTCTATGAAAATGTAGGAAATGTAAGCACAAAAAAAAGTGAGTGAAATAGCAATAATAATGGTTGGTAGTGTCAATTGTTGTGTATTTTGATAATATCTAAAAAAGGCTAAAAATTGGCCAATGCCATAAATATAGAGAATATGAAATAGTTCCAATAAATACAAGAGATTTTCTTTCTAATATTTTATTAATAAAACTATCTTTCTGAATAATAGTTAAAGCAATGCAAATAGATGGAATTAGACCTAATACTCCTGGGAAGTGTTGATTTGGGATTAAAAAGAAGCAAGGAAGTAAAATAAATATTCCAATTAAACTTAGAAACTTTTTTTCTTGTATGATAGGGTTTCTAGCGAGTAGGGCGGCTAGAGTTCCAATAAGAAATTCTGGTATTCTTGATAGTAAAGAAAAATATTGGTCTTCATTGGTTCTGTTAAGCTTTATTTCGACCCATAATGTTAGAAGGACAATTAATATAATTGTTATTTCTTTAATTTTTTTCTAGAAAAAAATGTAAGCAGAATTGGTAAAATGAAGTAGAATAGCATTTCTATAGCAAGTGACCAAGTATGTAATAGGGGGAGCTCCTCCGACATTGGTGAAAAGTAATCGCCAAATGTAGAAAAATAATGATTACTATAAAAATATAGAGTATATTTCAAACTTTCAAGGAAGTATCTTAAATCAGAAAGGGTGAGTAGTATTATTGAAACAATTGCACAGATGCTGAGTAAAAGTAAATATGCTGGAATAATCCTAATTATTCTTTTTTTATAGAAGTTTAAGAAGCTAAAATTTTTATTATTATTTAAAATAATAGAGGAGATGATAAATCCAGAAATAACAAAAAAAATATCAACTCCAATAAAACCTGATGGTAACCATTCTTTGTTAACATGAAAAATAATTACTGCAAGGACGGCAACAGCACGTAATCCCTGTATATCGAGTCGTAAAGGAGTTGATGATTGCATGCAAATAAAGAGAATAAATCATTCGTTCTATCATAGCTGATTTATCTCATGAATTGGATAGATCTCCGCCTAGATATGCAGTTTAAGAAAAGCTTTAGTGATACTGTTCATATTCTTAATCACATATAAAGCTTCTTTAGAAATATTCAGTTGTGTTTTGAATCATTTGTGTTGGCATATCCAAAAGGTCTGGGCTGGCAAAATAATAAGCAAATGTGAATAGGCCAAACATCATCAGAACTGTGATGAGAATCATGATCCAAGCCAGTATTTTTTCCCAGCCACGTGAAGGACGCACATCACCATAGTCATTACGATGTGGTGTACCTGGCGCAAGTAGCACATATAAGGTAAAGAAGAATTGCAGAATAGGCACCAATAAGATCAGGCATAGCCAGCCCGTTTTATTCAGGTCATGTAAGCGACGGATCAAGAACACAATTTGACAATACAGCGCCACTAACCACAGTGCAATCAGGGCAAAAAACGAGAGGCCTGAAAATACTGACATGATAGCCGCATCAACATTCGCCTGATTCATGCTAAAAAATCCAGTGAATGCAAAAATGCCGATAAAAGCAGCCATACACACCAGACTCAATAATCCGTACCAGCCGATATAACTCAGACGATTAAAACGTCCATTTGGCGATAATGGATGATCATTGATCGGTAGAGGAGATGTGGGTGTTTCGGGGTTAAACATAGGTGATTCCTGTTCTTTTGTTTATTAAATCTTTTAAGCTCGATGCAATGATCAAAATAATCACTTATTTTAAAAAGAAAAAGCATAGACAAGCAGTTCAGATTTAAATTATTTTGAGTAAATTTTTGAAAATAAATTAGGGGCTGTTAACATTTCAGCCATTGTGAAATGTTAACAGCCCCTAGTCGTAACAGAATAACATTCCTACGACCAAAGCCGCATTGTTTGCGCTTGTAAATGGTGCCCATACTGCTAGAGAGAACAAAACATATCCAGAAGAATAGATGAGAGCATCTAGGATATGAGATAAAAGACCAAGGAAGTAAGCTATGAAAGACATCTACCCAGTGCCTGATAAATTCAAAGAAACGGCAAGAATCTCGGAAGCAGACTATTTCAAACGTTATCAGGAATCGATTGAGCAGCCTGAAGCATTTTGGGCAGAAGAAGCAAAAAATATTGACTGGATTAAGCCGTTTACGCAGGTGAAAAATACCAGTTTTCATCAAGATAATTTTAAAATTGAATGGTTTGCAGATGGTGAATTGAATGTCTCTGTAAACTGTTTAGACCGTCACCTTAAAGATAATCCATTAAAGCCCGCGATTATCTGGGAAGGTGATCACCCGTCACGTCATAAGATCATCTCTTTTGTCGAACTGCACGATGAAGTGTGCCGCTTTGCCAATGTCCTGAAAAAACAAGGGATCAGCAAAGGTGATCGTGTGGTGTTATATATGCCGATGGTGCCTGAAGCTGCGATTGCCATGTTGGCCTGCGCACGGATTGGTGCAGTGCATTGTGTTGTATTCGGCGGCTTCTCTCCAGACTCATTGGCCAGCCGTATTGAAGATAGCCAAGCGAAACTGGTGATTACTGCTGATGCTGGAATGCGTGGCGGTAAGTTGCTTCCATTGAAAGAAAATGTTGATGCCGCATTAGAGATTGCGGGAACAGAAAGCGTCCAGAATGTGATTGTGGTCCATCGTACAGGTAACCCGATTCAGTTCAATGCACCACGTGATATCTGGTATCACTTGGCGATCATGGAAGTTGATGAGCATTGTCCTCCTGAGCCAATGAAAGCGGAAGACCCGTTATTCATTCTCTATACCTCAGGTTCAACTGGTAAACCTAAAGGTGTGTTGCATACCACAGGCGGTTATCTGGTTTATGTCAACAGTACCTTTAGAGAAATCTTTGATCTAAAAGAAGATGATGTGTACTGGTGTACCGCGGATGTGGGCTGGATTACAGGGCATAGTTATCTGCTTTATGGCCCGCTTAGCAATGCCACTACAACAGTGATGTTTGAAGGCATTCCACAATATCCGACATGGGCACGTATTGGTCATGTTATTGATAAGCACAACATTACCATTCTCTATACTGCACCAACCGCGATTCGCGCCATGATGCGCGAAGGCGATGCTTATGTGCGTGAAAGTGATCGCAGTAGCTTACGCTTACTTGGTTCTGTAGGCGAGCCGATCAATCCAGAGGCATGGAACTGGTACCACGAAGTTGTTGGTGAGGGGCGTTGTCCAATTGTCGATACATGGTGGCAAACTGAAACAGGTGGAATTCTGATTTCGCCATTACCAGGTGCTACTGCGCTCAAACCTGGTTCGGCGACACGTCCATTCTTTGGGGTACAACCTGCGTTGGTGGATGGTGAAGGCAATGAACTTGAAGGTGCGACTGAAGGCAATCTGGTAATTAAAGATTCATGGCCAGGCCAGATGCGAACCATTTGGGGCGATCCAGAGCGCTTTATTGAGGCTTATTTCTCAACCTTTAAAGGCAGTTATTTTACAGGTGATGGCGCGCGTCGAGATGAAGATGGCTATTACTGGATTACAGGGCGCGTCGATGATGTATTAAACGTCTCTGGACACCGTTTGGGTACGGCTGAAATTGAGAGCGCGTTGGTGGCACATGAAGCGGTTGCTGAAGCTGCTGTGGTCGGGATGCCGCATGAGATCAAAGGGCAGGGTATTTGCACCTTCGTCACCTTACAGGCTGATGTTGCAGAATCGGAAGAGCTACGTAAGGAGTTGGTGAACTGGGTGCGTAAAGTACTTGGGCCTGTGGCAACGCCTGATGCCTTACATTGGGCGCCAGCTTTGCCAAAAACACGTTCAGGTAAAATTATGCGCCGTATCTTGAGAAAGATTGCTGCCAATGAACTTGATACGCTTGGTGATACTTCAACACTGGCAGAGCCAGCTGTGGTTGATCATTTGATTGCGACGGTTTATCCAAACCGATAGAAACCATTTAAATTGAAAAAGAGCGTTTAAACGAACGCTCTTTTTTTATGTATATTACTTAATGATTTGCTAAAAAATCAGCCGTGCTTTGTACCGTGGCAAAGAAACCTAATGCCGATAAAAATGCGGTTTGGACATCCGCGGCTTTCACGGTTTTACCGTCATATTCGAGATCACGGGTTGCAGTTGCATCGGCAATCACGATGGGTTGGTAGCCCAGCTCTTTGGCAGCACGTGTTCCTGAATCAATACATACATGCGTCATCATGCCAGTAATCACCAGTTGTTCGACTTGATGCTGCTCAAGGATAGCTTTCAGATTGGTATCGACAAAGCTATTTGGGAAATGCTTTTCGACAATAATCGAGTGATTGTTTACTTTTAATTGTGGATGTAATTCAGCACCGACGGTATTTTCCTGAAAAAAGCTGGCAGTGGCTGGGCTAATATGCTGGATATAAATAATAGGCAAATTATTCTGGATAAAATAATCTTCTAATCGGTTGGTTTGCGCCAGTGCGTGGTCTGGATTGACCAGTTCCATTTTACCATTTTTAAAATAATCGTTCTGAATATCAATAATCAGGAGGGCTTGTTTCATCGTTTTTACTTCCAGTGTTAAGTTAAAACAAGAGTAGGGGAAGCGTGAAAAATCCGCTATATTCAGATGAAAGCATTGTTGCTGGTTTTCTTTCGTAATGAAAAATGAATATTGAACTTGATCCCATCGACTTAAAAATTATTGAACTTCTCAAACAAGATTCGCGTTTAAGCCATAAAGACATTGGTCAGCGAGTACATCGTACAGGGCAAGCGGTGGGTGCGCGTATCGCCCAACTCATGGATGCAGGCATCATTAAAAATTATACGATTGCTGTTCATTATGAACATAAGCAGTTTATTCAACTGTTTATGAATGATCAGCAAGCTTTTATTGAAGTGGAACTGCTGGTGAAACAATATGAGCAGGTGGATGAGTGTTTTAAAATTCTTGGCAATGCCTGTTATATGATTGTCAGCCATTTTGATCCTGCACAGTTAAATGAGTTTATCGAGCAGTTATCCAAATGGTGCCGTTATTCGGTCGAGACGGTGATGCGAGAAATTGCAACGGCTTAAAATAAAAGACCCCAAGCCGAGTCTTGGGGTGAGAGTATGTGCCATGTCTTTTATTTTTCTTCTTGTTTAGTTCCAACGCTTAAGCTGATTTTTCGATCAATAGATGCTCCTGTTGTTGTTCAAGTTGACGAACCAGTGGCAAGACTTTTTCTCCAAAATATTCGACTTCTTCAATGAAATGCAGAAAGCCTGAAAGTACTAAATCAACGCCGACATTCTTCAACGCTACGATTCGTTCCGCAATTTGCTGGGGTGTACCAATCAGATTAGTCTTAAAACCATCGTTATATTGCACCAGATCATCAAAGGTTGATTTCGCCCAGTTGCCTTCACGTTCAGGCGCTGCTGCTCCTGCTTCGCGTGTCGCATCACCAAAGGCATTGACGGCTTCTACATTGGCCTGAGCAATAATTTCATTCAAGACAGCTTTGGCTTCTTCTTCGGTATCGCGGGCGATAATAAAGGCATTGACGCCAATCTTGACCTGACGATTTTCTAGCTTGGCCTTTGCCCGTACATCATCAATCTGTTTTTTGATTTCGTCCACACTATTGCCATTGGTAAAGTACCAGTCGGATACGCGAGCAGCCATATCACGTGCGGCGCGGGAACTACCACCCTGAAATACTTCGATATGAGGTTTTTGCAGTGGTTTCGGTTTTAGCGTGTAATTCTGGAACTGGTAATATTTGCCATCAAAACTATAGTTGTCAGTAGTCCAGATGCCTTTGAGGGTGCGGATAAATTCTTCTGAACGCACATAACGTTCATCGTGTTCAGGCCACGGTTCGCCTATCGCATCAAATTCGCCACGGAACCAGCCACTGACCACATTAATCGCAACACGTCCTTGGGTCAGATAGTCAATGGTGGCTAGCTGTTTAGCTGCAAGTGCAGGCTTCCAAGGGCCTGGTAAAATCGCAGCAATCACTTTGAGTTTTTCAGTTTTTGCCAATAAGGCATGGCTAAAACTTACCGACTCATGCTGGTTTTCAGCACCATAGCCTGCCGTAAAACGGATTTGGGTCAATGCATATTCAAAGCCACTTTTTTCTGCTGCCTGTGCGAGGCGCACATTGTAGTCGTAGCTCCAGTCGGTACGTTGTTCAATGTTGCTTACAACGAGACCGCCACTGACATTGGGAACCCAATAGGCAAATTTAATTGCTGATGTTGTTATTGTCATCGTTGTAGCCTCCACAGAGATAGGGTTTATGCGACGTGGGTTAAATTTTTTGCAGATTTGGGATGAAGACGCGATTCGGCTGCATCCAAATTCGGTACAGCAGCTGAAGGCAAGACTTCTGCCTGTTCGATCTGTTTATTGATGCCAAGGTTTTGATTGGCTTGTTCAGTTTTGGTTTTAATTACAGCAGCACGCTGACCTTTGGCTGGCGCCCATTCCAAAATCGGCAAGGCACGTGCCACCGCCAGTGTGACGCGATCAGCCAATTGCTCACTTTTGACCGTATATTCAGGGGTGAAATCCCGATCAGTCGCATAGACACCAATCGGTAAGGTCTGGGCTTGAAAGAAGCTAAACAGTGGACGTAACTGATGTTCAAGAACCAAAGCATGACGATCACTGCCCCCTGATGCAGCCAGTAAAACAGGGACATCAACCAGTGCAGTTTGTTCTACAAAATCAAAAAAATGTTTGAATAGACCAGTAAAGGAAGCGCGATAAACAGGGGTGCCCACAATGAGAGCATCGGCTGCTTCTACGGCTGCCAAATCATCCTGAACCCGTTGCGGAAGTTGATTACGGTAAATGGCTCCACCGAGTAAAGGGCCAATTTCGCTGAGTTTGACAAAATGCACCTTGATATCAATGGCTTCTGAGAGTTCATCCAGAATGGCTTGCACCAGACTTTCAGTTTTTGAAGGACTATTTAAACCACCAGAAACAGCAACAATATTGAGGGGAGTGGATACCGTATTGCGATTGGACATAATAACTGCCTAAAAAGATTATTTCGAATTGCTATTTATTTATCTACATCGGCATGGGGGCTGTAAAATAAGGAAATGCTGCAAGCTTATCTTTTTTATAGATATATCAATTAATCAGCATCAATTAAAAATAATCTGGGTTTAATCGGCTGTTTCTATTCAGGATTTTTCATCCACTTTTTGAATTGAATATGATTTAAACGAGTTATATTAATATTTGATTTATTTTGCGGGAAAAAGAAATAAATCAATGCTTGTGCTTGACCTCGGCGCTAATTGAAAATAGGCTTAGACGGATTGAATTTAAATAAACATCGTACAGTGACGTACTTACAGATAGCTTAAGCGCTTATGAATATTTTAATTGTAGACGACCACCCCCTCTTTAGACATGCCTTGATTCAAGCGGTTCGTTATAGTTTGCCTCAGGCACAGATTCAGGAGACGGCTGATGTTGATGAATTCTATGCACGCTTAGAACATGGTGCAGAACCTGATCTAGTTTTACTGGATTTAAATCTCCCTGGTGCTTCCGGTTTCTCCGCTCTGGTGTATGTCCGTGCACAATATCCTGCGATTCCGATTATTGTTGTTTCAGCACATGAAGAAGTTTCGATTATTCAACGTGCCATTGCACATGGTGCGATGGGCTATATCCCGAAATCTTCACATCCAAGTCATATTGGTGAAGCAATTAAACATGTTCTGGAAGGTGAAATCTGGTTACCACCGAATTTACCAAGCCATTCAGGTTTTGATCCAAGAGCCGCGGATGAAACTGCTTTGGCAGAACGTCTTCAATCATTGACACCACAGCAATTCCGCGTGTTAATGATGGTGGCAGAAGGTTTATTAAATAAGCAGATCGCTTATGAATTGGAAGTCTCTGAAGCGACGATTAAAGCGCATGTCACCGCAATTTTCCGTAAATTGGGCGTACAGAACCGCACTCAGGCTGTATTGGCGATCAGTGCTTTAAATATTGAAGACAAAAAGATGTAATCTGTTGAAATGAGAGTTTAGGCTCTCATTTTATGAAATGACAGAGAATAAAAAAACCAGTTCTTTCGAACTGGTTTTTTTATTATGAATTCGTTGTTCTATCGCTAGAACTAAAATCCAATATTAGAAACGGAACTTCGCGTTTACGCCAACAGTTTGCGTATCCACATTTGCATGAACTGCATTTGCATTTACGTAGCTAGCACCTACAGCAATTGCTGGAGTGATGAAGTAGTTAACGTTCGCGCCCCAAGCAGATTTGATCGGAGAGAAGTTGTCGTTAGCTGGGTTTTTGCTAAAGTTTGCTTCAGCATAAGAAGCGCCAACGCTTAACGCAGGTGTTAAATAAAGATCAGTTTTTAAACCGTAAGCTTGGTTTTCGCCGTATGCAAGACCAGTTTCAAAACCAATAGCCATGTTTGTACCGTCGATGTTACCAACGTATTTAGTACGTGCAGTTACAACGTCTTGTTTATCACCAATTGTTGCTGAATCAGCAACAGCACTGAATACGCCATTTTCAAGAGCTTTGTTTGCATCTAAAGCAATTTGGTCAGCAACGCGAGTATAACCTACAGCAACTAAGAAGTTAGGTAAAACCATAGCACCAAGTTCTACAGAGTAGCGGTCGCCATTGTCTTTTTCGCCTTCAGCTTTAGTTTGAGAGTGGCTATATGCAGCACTTGCGTAAGCAGGTACATAAGGAGTAGGAAGATAAACTTCACCTTTTGCACCGAAAGTGTTGTTCTTAACAGTTACTGCCTTATCACCGCTTAACTTTGCATAGTTGTATGCAGCAGAAACATTAGAAGCTTGGTTTAAGAAAGCCGCTTCAGCTAAAGGACCTTTAGATGCGTCTACATTTTTGAAGTAGTAAGTACCTTTAGCAGCACCAGTAAAGTCTTTGTCATTTAAGTCTTTAGCTTCGATGAATTCAGATTGACCTTGAACTTCGAATTGGTATGCATGAGCGCCGGTCATGGCTAAAACTAGAGCAGTGGCTAAACCGAGTTTTTTCATAATGATTTCCAGCTTTAAAACAAGAAAGAGTAAATTTGGAGTCATTGTATTGTAACAATTTATGAAGTCAATGTAATAAATTCGCCCTTCCGATAAGCGATCAAAATGTGACTTGTCATCGTGCAAAAAGTGAACGTTTAATTAAATTGTTGTCAACCTTTTATAAATTATATAACTAACAAGTAGATAAGCTTACATTTTGTCTTTTTATAGAATGTAATCGCTATCTCACAGTTGAATAGTTTGATTGGTTTGTTCGATTATTTTAATCGTTTTTTTCGTTGATAAAGGTCTTTATTTTGTCATAAAAAGGCAACTAAAAGCGTGAGCTGAAATGACCTTATTTGTATTTTTTGCGATGAAGTATGCAAAAAACTGCTCCTTCTGACCAAATTAATATAACCGAAAATACCCAATAAGTCTGATTTTTAATAACCAATTAACAAAAACGATTGGAAATTTAATTCCGATCTATTTAATCGACTTTACTTTCCGAGAAGTACTTCACATAATAATAAGCAAGAGGTATCTAATTTGCATTTTAGTATCTCATAACATTTTCTTGAGTATTTCGATGTTTTAAACATCAATGTTTTACTAGCTCGGCTTTCCCCAAGGCTGAGCTTTTTTTTGTCTGCAATTTCTATTTGTACACATAAATAATGCTACAGCACCGAGAGAAGAAACAATTTATAGTCATTAACTCTCTACGCATTATTCAATTCTTTCATTATGTCTAAAAAATTAAAATTACTCGCGCTATGTGCAACTGTAATCTCAGCTGCAACATTGGTCGGTTGTCAAAATATTCAGTCCCAAGCTCAACCTCTAGTCTTAAATAAACAGGCTCAGGATCAGATCGCAACTGCATTCGAAAGTATCCAGACAACCGGTGTATTGGTCACCTATGATGGCAAAAATTTTCAAAAATATGGCAATGATCTCAGCCGTGCAGATCAGCGTTACATTCCGGCCTCAACTTTTAAAATGCTCAATGCCTTGATTGGTATACAGCACCATAAAACCTCACCTAATGAAGTGTTTAAATGGGATGGACAGAAACGGGCTTTTCGTAGCTGGGAGAAGGACTTAACGCTTGCTGAGGCAATGCAGGCTTCGGCTGTACCTGTCTATCAGGAGCTGGCGCGCCGTATCGGTCTAGAATTAATGGCAAGTGAAGTAAAGCGGGTTGGCTACGGTAATCAAAATATAGGGGCGCAAGTTGATAATTTTTGGTTAGTGGGGCCTTTGGAGATTACGCCAGTTGAGGAAGTAAAATTTGCTTATGCCTTAGCCAAACAGCAACTTCCATTTGATCCCTCAACACAGCAGCAAGTCAGAGATATGTTGTTGATCGAAAATGTTCAGGGAACTAGAATTTATGCCAAAAGCGGTTGGGGAATGGATGTACATCCTCAAGTCGGATGGTGGACAGGTTGGGTCGAACAACCAAATGGTCAAGTCACAGCATTTTCGCTGAATATGGAAATGAAAAAAGCAGAACATGCGGATGCGCGTAAAGCCATTGTTTATCAAGCTTTACAACAGTTAGGTTTATTACCCCAATAAAATTCTGATAAAAAAAGACCCAGCTTTTAAGATAAAGCTGGGTTCGAAAAGGATGTTTCACATTGGGGAGAAAACATCCTTGAGGGTTTCTGTGCAAAACAAAGAATCTCAGTGCTTGATGAAATTATGTTCTTTGGAAAGTAATTTGTGAAATTGATAATTTTTATTTTAAAGATAGGGTTTTTCGATCAAAAATAAAATGATATTTAAAAGTAAAAGGTGAATTTGGGCTGATCAGTTGACTTAAATTAATTTAAAAATACTAGCTATCTTTTTGACTTTTATCATTTATATTCTAAATTTTAAACACGATCAATATAATTTAATTCAGTAAATATAAATAAAAATTATTCTCAATAAATAATATTTCTTTTCATTGTTTACTTGGAAATCTAGAGAGTCTTGCTGTTATCGCTTAATACGCACAAAAAACTCGGCATAATCGTAGTCGTGTGATTTAAAATTCAGGTAAAATTATTATCTGTTTAAAATGCAATCGAGACCTTTTTTTGAAAAATAGTCAGGTGTGTTAATGGGGCAACACTTAAAAAGCTCGAAATTACGTTCTGAGCAAATTAGTCGGCGCCTATTTCTTTGCATGCTCGTTATTATTTTTTCGATCTCCTATCTTTCCATTCCTTTAATTATTAATAGTTATCAAGAATATATAAGAACAAATCAAACACTGACCGAAATCATTAGTTTGCGTAGCTTGGTCAAGACCGCAAATAAAATTTCCAAAGAGCGTGCGCCGTCAAATAAGGTGATGTCGAGTCAACCTCAAGATCTGGCTGAAAATCGTAAGGAATTGCTGGAATATCGAAAGCTGGTCGATATGCAAATTGATCGGACCATTGAAGTTTTAAAACACAATGGTTTTGAAATGATTGCCGAGGACCTAGATACAGATCTTAAGACGAAATTGGCTCAGGCACGCACTGTCGTGGATGCGTATGCGGATACTCCGAAGGATCAGCGAACATCGATCCAGTTTGATCGCGCTATTCTATCTATGTTTGATGTTTGGGATGAAAGTCGTGAGCTTTTAAAATGGCTGATGGTTCAGTCGAATAGTAAAAATAGCAAAATGTCGAACTATTTCACCTCGATCCTGATTTTGACCGATATGCGGGATCAGGCAGGTCGTGTGGCTTCAAATATTATGGCGCCCGTGACATTTGATGAGAAAATTTCTGATGAGAATCGGGCGCGTTCATTACAGACTCAGCACCAAGCCATTTATCTTTGGGGGCTGATTGATACCATCCAGCCTGAACAATCAAAATCACCTGAATATGTTCGACTCTATTTACGGGTAAAAACAGAATTTCTGGATAAGGGACTCCCCATCATTTCGCAGTTACTGGATGAAAGTAAAAATAATGAAGCTTATTTTATTTCAGGGACGGAATTGACCGATCAAATGGTCGGAAAATTTACCACAGTGATGGATTTGCAGAATTATATTCTGAACGACAGTATTGAAGTTGCAGAAGATCAAAACCGACGTGCAAAACTGCAGTTTATTTTTACCCTGTGTATTTCCAGTTTATCGTTGCTGATTGCCATCTTTACCATGATTTATGCTAAGAGAAGGGTATTTGGTCCATTAATCAATGCACGAAACATGATTTTGCGTCTTTCGGGGACTTCTGATGAGCTTTCTCATATGACCAAAAATAAGGAAGAGTTTTTTTCCTTGTTTGAAGCCATCGATAAACTCAAAGGTATGTTGAAACAGCGCGATACGATGGAGTTGCAATTAAAGCAAATCGCGAATTCTGATGTACTGACAGGCGTGGCAAACCGATTGGCACTAGAAGAATATATTGCTGCGCTGGAAGCTAAACCTGAGGGCTTATCACAAACGTGTGTGATCGCGATTGATATTGATAATTTCAAGTTTGTAAATGATCAGTACGGGCATATTGTCGGAGATCAGGTCATTACCATGATTGCAGATCAGCTTAAACGCAATGTGCAGGCTTCTGACCTGATCGTGCGTTATGGCGGTGATGAGTTTCTGATTGTTCTTGAAAATATTCAAATGGACGCGGCCAAAGCCATTGCAGAGAATATTCGTCTAGGTGTTATTCGGGAAAATATTGTGATTCAGAGTATGGCTAAAGAGATTCAGGTTTCGGTGAGTATTGGTATTGCGATTGGGGCAAATAGTTGGTTAGCGTTGTTAGAAAAAGCAGATCAGTCGCTGTTAAAAGCGAAGGCAAAAGGGAAGAATGTGGTGGATATTTAAAAATTTATATTTTTAAGCTCTAAGTATTTTAGTTTTACTAAACTTTACTACCCTTTAAAAAACTCTTAAGTATTTGATATTTAATCTGATTCATTGGTATAGATCATTGTATGGGTGTTATTGATAATATCTAAATATAAATTCTCAGAAAATTCTTGTTTTGTAAGGAAGTTAAAATCGAAACTAATTCCAAATTTTGCACTTAATTTTGAGATTCTTTTTTTTAAGGTCTTATAAAGCTTGAAATTATCATTTGATATTCCTACAAAGAGTATATCGATATCCTTGAAAAGATGATTACCATGAAAGAAAGATCCAAAACCAATGACGCAATGTAAATCATTAGAGTGATCCAAAGCAATATCTTGGACTTCCTTCGTCATCTTTTTTATGGTACAACCAGAATTTATCAAAATGTATGCCACCTTTAATTTCATCAACACGATATAAGCCTAGTTTTTTTTCTAATGCTAGTATTTTTGCATCTCGCGTATAAAAATTCCAAATACTACCAATACAAATAATATCAACCTCAGGGAACTCCTCTAGAACTTGATATAGATCATTTTCACCAAAAACATAGCTGTCTAAGCAAAGTAAACTTAACGAATCATTTTGTTTGATACGCTCAAATGTGAAAAGAATATCCTTTTTTCTTTTAAGATTAATAATATTTTCATGATTTTTTAAGACTCTTTCTAAAAAAGTTATTCGACAATATTCGACATTCCAGTTGTTAAATGCTTTACTCATTTATATACTCAGAGAATTCAATTGGGAAAAGTTGATACTTTTCAATAGGTTTGATGAAATGCTGCTCATATGCATTTACATGTGCTTTCATTTTTATAAAAACTAGATGATTAGTCCATAATTCTATATTAGTTTCTATTAAATTAATAATTTTACGATTATTAGGTAAAATATCTTCAACAATATGTTTATGCCATAGCTCAACGCTATTAGAAAGTAAATTTTGAGCTACTTCTGAGGATGGGCCATATTCATTGAATAAATAGTGATTTTCATCTAAAAGCTTTTTTATTTCTAATTTTAAATTCTTTAAATTTTCAAATTTTTTGTCCTTAAATATTGATTTTACTTTATTCTCATGTTCTTTTTTCCAGTCTTGTAGTTTTTCTAAGGGGTAATCTTGTTCTGCTTTATCAATTAAAGTATGGCAAGTGCTGCATAGAAGAATTAGATTCTCAGGTGAATCTATATTAACATTTGATTGATTTTTTTCACCTCTTGGGCCATCTATGCTATGTGCAATTATATGAGCTTGTTCACCAATCACTACTAATGAGTGACGGGTAGTAGACTCAATAAGGTCTCGGTTACAAGATGGGTTTGCGCATTTACCTGCAGATAAAGCCCATAATGCCTTGAGGTCTTTATCTGCTAGTTTTTTTCTTGTTGTCATAATCTATAAGTTCACTAGGTTGAGTTTATATAGTAACTTAACCTCCCTTATTAAATCACTTCAACATCGGCTTTAAGAAACGACCTGTATGTGAAATCTCAACTTGAACCACTTGCTCAGGTGTACCTTCAGCAATGATTTGACCACCACCAGAACCGCCTTCAGGGCCTAAATCAATGACCCAGTCAGCGGTCTTGATCACATCCAGATTATGCTCAATCACAACGATGGTATTACCCTTATTGCGTAGCTCATACAAAATGTCGAGTAACTTGGCAATATCATGGAAATGCAGACCTGTAGTCGGTTCATCCAAGATATATAAGGTTCGACCCGTATCGCGTTTTGCCAACTCACGTGCCAGCTTCACCCGTTGTGCTTCACCACCTGAAAGGGTGGTCGCTGCTTGTCCTAAACGGATATAGCCAAGACCGACTTGAGTTAAAGTATCTAAACGACGATGAATCACAGGAATGGCACTAAAGAATTCAGCGGCATCTTCCACAGTCATTTCCAAGACATCAGAAATGTTCTTGCCTTTATAACCGACCTCTAAAGTCTCACGGTTATAACGCTTGCCATGACAAGCATCACAAGGCACATACATATCTGGCAGGAAGTGCATTGCGACTTTGATCATGCCGTCGCCTTCACACGCTTCACAGCGGCCGCCTTTCACGTTAAACGAGAAACGACCTGCGCTATAACCACGCGCTTTGGCTTCAGGTGTTTGTGCAAATAATTCACGAATCGGCGTGAATAAACCCGTATAAGTTGCAGGGTTCGAACGTGGGGTACGACCAATAGGACTCTGGTCAATATCAACCACTTTATCCAAATGTTGTAAACCATCAATCGAGTCAAATTTTTCAGCAGTCAGTGTTGTTGCGCCATTCAGTTGAGTCGCAGCTAAAGGCAATAGGGTACGGTTAATCAAGGTTGATTTACCAGAACCAGACACCCCAGTCACACAGGTCATAATGCCTAATGGAATAGTCAGATCAACGTTCTGTAAGTTATGTCCGCTGGCACCAGAGAGTTTGATCACTTCATCTGGGCGAGGTGAGATCGTACGTTGTTTCGGTACTTCAATCTTCAATTTACCTGACAGATATTGACCTGTAAGCGAGTCGGCATGATTGGCCAATTCATCATAAGTTCCTTCCGCAATCACGGCACCGCCATGAATACCTGCACCTGGCCCGATATCAATAATATGGTCAGCAGCGCGGATGGCATCTTCATCATGCTCAACCACCAGTACGGTATTGCCCAAATCACGTAGGCGAATCAGGGTTTGTAGCAAGCGGTCATTATCACGTTGATGTAGGCCAATCGAAGGTTCATCCAGCACATACATCACACCCATTAAACCTGCGCCGATCTGAGAAGCCAGACGAATACGTTGCGCTTCACCACCTGAAAGGGTTTCGGCTGAACGTGCCAAACTGAGATAATTCAAGCCAACACTGACCAGAAAGTGTAAACGTTCACGAATCTCTTTAAAGATTTTATCGGCGATTTCACCTTTAGCACCTTCAAGATTCAGGTCTTGATAATAGTTTTCCGCATCACCAATCGACATCTTGGTGATTTGAGCAATGGTCTTGTCCTTAACACGAACATGACGAGAAATTTCATTCAAACGTGAACCGCCGCAGGCATCACACGCTGCATTCGACAGATATTGTGCCAGATCATCACGGACATAATTCGATTCTGTCTCGCGATAGCGACGTTCCAGATGCGGCAAAATCCCTTCAAAGGCTTGAACACGACTGTGCTTACGACCACGTTCATCAATATAACTGAGGTCGATTTTCTCTTTACCTGTGCCTTGCAGGAATTTCTTTTGCGTATCTTTATCGAATTTATTCCAAGGCTCATCCAGATCAATACCGAAATGATCTGCGACTTTTTGCAGCATGGTGTAGTAATACGGGCGCTGTCTGTCCCAACCACGAATCGCACCTTGGCTAATTGAGATTTCAGGATTTGGAATCAGCTTATCTGAACTGAAATGGCTACGCGTACCCAAACCATCACAGACAGGGCAGGCACCGAATGGGTTATTGAATGAAAATAGACGTGGTTCAAGTTCAGCTACGGCGCGGTCACATTCTGGACAAGAATGTTTTGCCGAAAACACGCGTTCAGGATGTTCGCCATTCATCCATGATAAAACCGCAATATCACCGCCTAGACGTAATGCGGTTTCAAACGATTCTGCAATACGGTTACCGAGATCGTCACGCACTTTAAAACGATCGACCACCACTTCAATGGTATGTTTTTTCTTTTTGTCCAGTTCAGGCGGGGTATCAATATCAATGATTTCACCATCGACACGAGCACGAACAAAACCTTGGCCTTGTAACTGTTCAAATAATTGGGTGTATTCACCTTTACGCTCACGCACCACAGGCGCAAGCAACATCAAAGCAGTGCCTTCTTCCAGACTTTTAACGGCATCGACCATTTCTGAAATGGTTTGTGCCACCATTGGCAGATCATGTTCAGGGCAATACGGCGTGCCGACACGTGCGTAGAGCAAACGCAAATAGTCGTAAATTTCAGTAATGGTACCGACGGTCGAACGTGGGTTATGACTCGTTGATTTTTGTTCAATCGCAATCGCAGGCGATAAACCTTCAATCGAATCGACTTCAGGTTTTTCCATTTGTGACAGGAATTGGCGTGCATAAGCCGACAGTGATTCGACATAACGGCGCTGGCCTTCGGCATACAAGGTATCAAAGGCCAAGGATGATTTTCCTGAGCCAGAAAGTCCCGTAATCACCACAAACTTGTCACGTGGGATATCGAGTGACACATTTTTTAAATTATGAGTACGTGCGCCTCGAATACGGATATGACTTTGACTCATAAATACATCTCAATAAGCTGAACATGAAAACATGTATATGATAACGATTTAAAATTGTTCAAGTGGTATAAAAATATTTAAAACGACAAATTGTGACGGTTAATGAACTGGTTCACATTTGTCTTATGCAATATGCCTTGTATTTTTAGCATTCAATGCCGCAGATTACTACCGATAAACAGAGGGAGAATAAAAATACACAAATTACTAGACGACTGGTCTAATATTAATTTATAGTGTGCTTATGAAACGATCAACGAAAAGTGAAGCGACTCGACAACACATTCTTGATACCAGCTTTGAACTGGTATTACGTAAAGGTTTTGTTGGGGTCGGCTTGCAAGAAATTCTCAAGACCTGTGATGTCCCGAAAGGGTCGTTCTACCATTATTTTGCTTCTAAGGAAGCCTTTGGCTGTGCCTTGCTGGAACAGTACATGGCGGACTATAAAGTTCGGGTGGAGCAGCTTTGGCAACAGACTGAACCAAATGCCTATGCACGCCTGATGGCTTTATGGCAGGCATGGATTGATGATCCTGTGTATGGCAGTTGGGCAGAGAATTGTCTGATTGTGAAATTAGGTGCAGAGGTTGCAGATTTATCTGAGGACATGCGTGAGATTCTCAATCTTGGCGTACATCGACTGACACAGCGAGTGGCACTGTTACTGCAAGAAGGGCAACAACAAGGCTCCATTCCACTACATCTTGACCCATTTAAAACAGCGCAGGTGATGTATCAATTATGGCTGGGTGCGGCCCTGATGACCAAGTTGGCTCAAGACAAAGCGCCGCTACATTTAGCTTTAGAAACAACACAACAGCTGTTACAACCGACCAAGGAATAAACCATGCAAAGTATTATCCATCAAAGTTTTGGTGAACCTGTAGATGTATTACAGCAGGCAGAAATGCCACAGCCTGAACCTAAAGCAGGTGAGGTTCGTATTAAAACCATCATGTCTCCTATGCATAACCATGATGTCTGGACTGTGCGTGGTAGCTATGGCTATAAACCAACACTCCCTGCCATTGGTGGTAGCGAAGCGGTGGGTATTGTTGATGCGGTAGGCGAAGGTGTTGATGAAAGTAAATTAGGCCAACGTGTTGCAGTTGCTGGTGTACATGGCAGTTGGGCAGAATATTTTATTGCACCTGCACATGGCATTATTCCCTTAAATGATGCGATTGATAATGAAACAGCAGCTCAATTGATCGGCATGCCAATCAGCGCCTTGATGTTACTGGATTTTGTGAATGTACAGTCAGGTCAATGGTTAATTCAGAACACGGCAAATGGTGCAGTCGGTAAAACGGTTGCAATGATTGCTCAAGCACGTGGGTTACAAGTTATTAATCTGGTTCGCCGTACTGATGCGATTGCAGAAATGCAAGCACTCGGCATCCAGCATGTGGTGGCAACGGATCAGGACGATTGGAAACAGCAAGTCAAAGCCATCCATGCAGATCAAGCGTTAATTGCAGGAGTAGATTCAATTGGTGGCAGTGCCAGTGGTGAAATGTTGAATCTACTCAGTGAAAATAGTCTGTTGGTTTCATTTGGTAGCATGACAGGCGAAACCATGCAGATTTCATCGGGTGACCTGATTTTTAAACAGGCGACGGTAAAAGGTTTCTGGGCAAGCGTGGTGAGTAAAGAAATGCCAGCAGAGCGTAAAAAGGCATTATTTGTAGAACTTCTGACACTGGCAGCGCAAAAGAAACTGGTTCTACCTGTTGAAGGTGTCTTTAGCTTTGACGAAATCAAAACTGCTGCACTCAAGGCAACCCAAGGCGCTCGTCAAGGTAAAGTCTTGTTGAAGCCCTAAGTTAAATCATCACTGCCAGCCGTGAGGCTGGTTTCATTCGCTATGTCGTCATTATAAAAAGGATAATCAGATGATTGGATCGTTATTGATTGGACTCATTGCCTTATTACACGTCTATATTCTTGTGCTGGAAATGTTTTTGTGGGACAAGCCTTATGGTTTAAAAGCCTTTGGCAATAGTCTGGAAAAAGCACAGCTCACCAAAGTGTTGGCACAAAATCAGGGGCTGTATAATGGTTTTCTTGCAGCAGGTTTATTCTGGTCATTACTTGCACCTGCAAGCTATGCCATTACGATTGCCAATTTCTTTTTGGGTTGTGTGCTGATCGCTGGAATCTATGGTGGTTTGACTGCCAGCAAGAAGATTATTTACATTCAAGCTGTACCGGCATTGATTGCTTTAATTGTGGTGAATGTTTTTTAGTCGAGAGATATAAGTAGGCAACTGGACGGATTTATGTTTTAATGCGCCCAGTTTGAGATGAGCCTCATACAGTATATCGGACGATACGATATACGACTAAGCCCCTTAATTGGGGCTTTTTTATGTCTAGAGAAAAGTGCAGGGGAAGGGACTTAAGCCTGATCCAGGCCTAGCCATTGACGTTGCTGATAGGCGCTATCCCAGAATAACCATTCCAGTTTTGCACCCATCGTATAGGCGGCATGCATTTTCGCTAAGGTATCCTCATCACAACGTGCAGCCACTTTATCTACAGTTGCAATCACGTTACGTACTGCGGTATTAAATTCCTCACCTGCATAGGTGTCGATCCATGCCTGATACGGATTATTTTCAACAGATTGGTTGATAATGTCTTTGCCCACTTCGGCATAAATCCAGAAACATGGCAGCAAGGCAGCCAAAATGACAGGATAGCTCTCTGACCATGCTGTTGCAGTAAGGAAAGAAGTGTAATGATGGCAAGCAAGCGTAAGCGGCGTACTCTCAAACTCGGTTTTGCTCACATCAAATTCCTGCATAAAATCATTATGCAAACTGCGTTCTACAATAATGGCGATTTTTGCTGCTTCAGAAAACTGGATCACATCATCGGCTTCATAGGCTTTTGCCGCAGCCACAGCCAGTGCACGACCATAGGCCAATAAGTAATGCGCATCTTGAATGACATAGTGACAAAAGACTTTACGATCTAATGTCCCTGCTGCAAGTTCTTGATTAAAAGGCAATGCTAATATTTTTTGATATAAGTCTTGATTACGTTGCCAAACATCTTGAGAAAACGTCATGGATTGAACCTATTAAAAAACACGATAAATAAACCTGCCAGCACTATAGCAGAGTCTGCTGGAGATAAAATTTTCTTCAAAATAAGTGCAACAATCTTTTGTCTATTTCCACTCAAACTCGCCTACAATAGACACATTTTTATAACCCGACTATTTGAATAAAAGGCTGCTCATGAAGCATTTTCGTTTCTCAATTTTCTTTACGGTCGTGTGTCTTGCACTATCGGCCTACTGGGGCTATACGCACGGGCCTGAAGCAGGCGTAGCCACCATGCTCAAAGCCTTGACGATTACTGCGATTCTGGCGGTAATGGAGGTCTCTTTATCGTTTGATAATGCGGTTGTAAATGCCTCGGTTCTACGTGGCTGGGATCATTTCTGGAAGATGATTTTCTTAACCGTTGGTATCTTGGTTGCCGTATTTGGTATGCGTTTGATTTTCCCTGTAGTGATCGTTGCCGTGACGGCAGATATGGGCATGATCGAAGTTGCAAAATTGGCCTTAAATGATCCAAAAACCTATTCAGAACGTTTAATGGAGCATCATGCTGAAATTGCAGCCTTTGGTGGAACGTTCTTATTGCTGGTATTCCTGAACTTCTTCTTTGATGATGGCAAAGAAACCCATTGGTTTAAATGGTTAGAAGCAAAACTGGCGCATTTGGCTAGCGTGCCTGCAATGTCGGTTTTCCTTGCCTTGATCGCGATGATTATTATGGCTGCAAACGTAGAAGAATCATCTCGTTTGGCCGTGACTATGGCGGGTATCTGGGGCATCGTGGTGTATATCGGTGTACAAGTTTTGAGTCATTTACTCGGTGGCGAACCTGAAATTGATGAAAATGGCAATGCTGTGACTCATGACTCAAATGGCGCAGCGACAGGTGTAGTGAAAGCGGGTTTTGGTGGTTTCCTTTACCTCGAAGTACTTGATGCATCATTCAGTTTTGATGGTGTGATTGGTGCCTTCGCGATTACCAGCGATGTCGTGATCATCATGCTAGGCCTTGCGATTGGTGCGATCTTTGTCCGTTCGATGACGATTTATCTGGTAGAGAAAGGCACATTGGATGCTTATATCTTCCTTGAACATGGCGCGCATTATGCGATTGGTGCTTTGGCATTTATCATGATCGCTAGCGGTACTGGCTTGCACGTACCTGAAATCGTGACCGGCTTGATCGGTGTGGCCTTTATTGTCTGGGCGGTGATTGCCTCGATCCAGTACAGCAAGCGGGAACATCAGGCCTCTTAAGCTTGTTTTCAGCTTGAACAGCTATGTTAAGTAAAGGAGCGAATGTCGCTCCTTTATTTTTTCCCTAAAGAAAGATTGTGATTTTCATGATCTAACTTACAACCTTTGCAAGCGAATGGCTTATAATTCGCTGAGCCAGTTATAGTGTCTTATCAACAATGAATGCTTTAGAACGCCGTTCAACCTTTGCCTTAAGTAGCATTTTTGCCTTACGCATGTTGGGCTTGTTCATGATTATTCCTGTCTTTTCAGTGGCAGGACAATCCTATCAATATGCGACGCCAGCCTTAATTGGTCTTGCGGTCGGGGTATATGGCTTAACACAGGCAATTTTACAGATTCCATTTAGCTTACTGGCAGACCGTTTTAGTCGTAAGCCTCTGGTGGTGCTTGGACTGTTGCTGTTTGCAATCGGTGGGGCAATTGCAGGTTTATCGGACACCATTTATGGCGTGATTATTGGTCGTGCCATTGCAGGTGCAGGTGCAGTTTCAGCGGTGGTGATGGCATTACTGGCAGATGTCACACGAGAAGAACAACGTACCAAAGCCATGGCTGCTATGGGCATGAGTATTGGAATGTCTTTTGTGGTGGCTTTCAGTTTGGGACCGTGGCTCACCAGTCTGGTAGGTATTTCTGGTCTATTCTTTGTGACCACGATTATGGGCTTGGCAGCGATTGCAATGCTATTGCTTGTACCTAAAGTCACGCGACATCATCGAAACTACCAGCAGGGCTATCTGAATCAGCTGAAGCAAGTCATCCAGATGGGCGAGCTGAATCGTCTGCATGTCTCTGTTTTTGCACTGCATTTATTGCTGACTGCGATGTTTATTTATGTGCCTTCACAGCTCATTGAATATGCAGGAATTCCATTGGCAAAGCATGGTTTAGTCTATTTGCCGCTCTTGGTTATCAGCCTATTCTTTGCCTTTCCAAGCATCATCATCGCGGAAAAATATCGCAAGATGCGTGGCATTTTCCTTACCGCAATTGCAGGGATTATCGGCGGCTTACTGATTCTGATTTTTGGCTATGAATCAAAATACGTGTTACTGGCTGGATTAGGCCTATTCTTTATTGCATTTAACGTGATGGAAGCGTTATTGCCATCATGGTTGTCTAAGGCCGCGCCGATCCAGTCAAAAGCGACTGCGATGGGGGTGAATGCCAGTAGCCAGTTCCTCGGCGCTTTCTTTGGTGGTACCTTGGGCGGGCAACTTTTGATGATGCAGAATACTGCGCTCGGGTGGAGTGTGTTGACTGGGATTGCTATAATATGGCTGCTGATTAGTTTTGGATTGGCACAGCCAAGATATCTATCCTCAATTGTATTGCCTTTACCTCAGACGGTACAAACTGACGAATGGACTTCAAAACTTTTGGCAATTCGTGGTATTGAAGAAGTCGTGGTGATGCCTGAACAACAAGTTGCTTATATTAAAGTCGATAAACAGTGCATAGATGATGCTGGGCGACAAGATTTAACGCACTTGATTGGCAAAGAGGTAGCCATTTGATCATAACTCTTATAAAGTGAAACATATAAATATATAGGATGAAGACAGCTAATGCGTGGTGTGAATAAAGTTATTTTAGTAGGTACTTTAGGACGAGATCCAGAAACAAAAACCTTCCCGAACGGAGGTTCTCTCACTCAATTCTCGATTGCAACGAGTGAGTCGTGGATGGACAAAAGTACGGGTGAACGTAAAGAGCAAACGGAATGGCATCGTATCGTGTTGCATAACCGTTTAGGGGAAATTGCTCAACAATATCTACGTAAAGGCTCAAAAGTTTATATCGAAGGTTCATTGCGTACACGTCAATGGACAGACCAGAATGGTCAGGAACGTTATAGCACTGAAATCCGTGGCGACCAGATGCAAATGCTTGATACGCGTCAGCAAGGTGAGCAAAGCGGTGGCGATTTTAATCAACCACGCTTTAACAACAATAATAATCAAGGCGGCGGCTACCAAAACACGGGTTATAACAATAATAACAATCAGAATGGCGGCTTTAACGGCGGCAACCAAGGCAATTATGCGGGTAGCCCTCAAGCAGGTAATGGTTTTAATACACCAAAAGCAGCACCTCAACCGGCTGCAGCACCTGCGGACTTAGATGACGACTTACCGTTCTAGTACACCCTAGAGACTATGTTTTGTAAAGTTTATTAAATTATTCTTTATTAGCAGTTAGTTACAAATAAAATTTACAGATACCAGAAATGGTTCTGTAAATTTTTTTACTTATATCTTATGATATTTAATACTTAGATATTTTGTTAAATTTAACTATGATGTCTGTTAAAAGATTTGTAATGAGTAGTGGAGAGAGATTTGCTGTTCTTTTGAATAGTGATGGTGTTCCTATGACTTATCCAAATTTATACACGATCATTCATTTAAGAAATCGTGGTCAATCAATCAATACAATTTCTGCTTTTTTGGAAGATATTAAGTTGCTCTTTCAGTTGTTGGATAAGTTAGGAATTGACTTGGAACAAAGGATAAAAAGTAAAGATTTTTTAAAACTAAACGAAATAGAAGCTATAGTAAATTTAACCAATTTCAGTCGCAGTCGATTAGGTGGAGCAGATTCAAAAACAAAGATCATAAGTTTTCCAAAAAGTAAAAATAAAGAGCGATCTAGAGCAAAATTGGTTGTTACTCAGGACTATGTATCTAAACAATTAATATATAGGCGGTTAACTAATTTTGCTGAATATATTGGATGGTTTGAGACGCATCTTCATTCATCAGCAATAACAAGTACAAAACGTTTGTTAAAATCTCGTAGACCTCGTAAGTCCATGGATATTCAGTCTGAATACAAATCTTTTGATAGTGATCAATTAAATGAAATTTTCAAGACGATTGATCCTGATAATCAGAATCGTAGCTGGACATCAGATTATCTTACTTATAGAAATGAGCTAATTATCTATTTGTTTTTATATCTTGGATGTCGTAAAGGTGAATTATTAAATTTAAAGATCACAGATATAACCCTTTCTCAAGGTGGTACATCGTATCTTACTATTAAGCGTAATCCTCATGATGTAAGTGATTCTAGGTTATATCAACCTTTGGTTAAAACTAGAAGTCGATCAATTGCAGTCAATCAAAATCTGAAGAAAAAATTAGAAACTTATATTTTAAATTATAGGTCAACAGTACCTAATGCAGAGCTAACAGACTTTTTGATTTTATCAAATAAAGGCCAGCCTTTATCAATCAATGCTTTAGATAAAATATTTTATGAAATTTCTAAAGTTGTTCTATTCAATGTACATGCTCATGCATTTAGACATACTTGGAATGATAAATTTTCTGAGAAGTCACAAATCCTAGTGGAAACAGGCAAAACCACAGAATCACAAGTTGAAAATGATCGTGCATATCTGATGGGGTGGATACCTAACTCACAAAGCGCAAGAAGATATTCAAGGCGTGCAGAGAATAAGCGTGCCGTAGAGTTTGGTTTAATTATCCAGGAAAAATTTGAGGATGAAAATGAATAAATCAATCCAAATCGATAGTTTCGATGAATTACAAAATACCTTTACCTCATTTAAAGGTTATAAAGTTGATATTTATGATGATATATGGGTGTTAGATATTAACCAGCAAGTAAATATGTCGAATCTCTCGAAATTTTCGGAGGAAGTTAGGTCTGATGTTTTAAATACCTTTATACACTTTGCTAAATATAGCTCAAGCACACATGCTACAGAAATGATCCGCTATGCACTTAAGTATCCCGATCTGACGGGAGAGTCAGAAATTACTTTAAAAGGAATTTTAGAATATAAAAACTATTATAATGATAAAAAATACGAATATAAGTTAGCAAAATTTAGAGTTTTTTTAAAAAAACTCTATGATTTGGGTTATTCCTCAGTAGATGGTGAAATTTACGATTTAATAGATTCATGGAGATTAAGTGGCAATGACAAAGGAGTAGCAGTCCTTTCCCTTGATCCAGATGAAGGCCCATTTAGCCCCTTTGAATTTCAAGCAATTATCACTAGAACCAACGAATATTTAGCAGAAAATAAGATTTCATATTACGAGGCTGCTTTAATTCGTATTTTCTGTGCGACTGGTAGAAGACCAATCCAAATTGCAGGATTAAAGATAAAAGACTTATACGTATCGGATAAGTATAATTTTAATGATAAAAATGAAGTTCATATACTTAACATTCCGAGAGCTAAAGTTAGAGGTGCTAGTGGATTCCGATTTGCTTTTAGTGAAGTTGGAATTCGTGAAAGTATCGCTCAAATTTTATTTGAGCATATTCGGATTCTGGAACAAACATTGAGTAATGCAATTAATCGAGAATTATTAAAACAGGAAGTTGATGAACTACCATTATTTTATGATCTTGAAAAATTAACAGAGTTAGATTGGGGCGATGAAAAGGAAATTTTGAAGATTTTACCGAATGAAATTATTCATTTGCCTACGGTTCAACTAACTCAAAAATTAAAAGATGCGGTAAGAAAGCTTGGTGTTCGTTCAAGGGAAACAGGTAAGCCAATATTTGTTAATGCTTATAGGTTTCGCTATACGCTTGGAACAAATGCTGCTAGGCAAAAAGCAGGCGTGAATGTTATTGCAAAGCTGTTAGATCATCATGATACCCAGAATGCACACTGCTATGTAGAAAGTGTTCCTGAAATTGCTCAACAAATTTCATCTATCATGGATGAAAGTTTACGCAAATATGCAGATGCTTTTCAGGGGAAAGTTGTAAAGGATGAGATGGAGGCCCAATCAAAAATTAAAGATGCTAATCGAATTTCTTGTGTAGAACAGGATTGTGACGTTGGCTCATGTGGTACGCATCAATACTGTAACGATTATGCGCCAATCGCATGTTATCTGTGTAGCAAGTTTATGCCTTGGGCAAATGCACCGCATCATCTGGTTCTAGAGCAATTAATTAAAGAACGGGATGATCTAATTACGATGGGGTGTAGCCTTGAGGTCGCTGCTGTGAATGACCGAACAATTATTGCCGTTCAGCAAGTAATTGATGCTTGTGAGGAGTTCAATCATGGATGATTTAATATATTTCCCATCTGACAAAATTCAATCTCCTTATTCCGAAATTAAGCGGTTTATTGATTTTGTTAAACAGTTATCAGAATTAAATGAAGATATTAGATTTGATGAGAATTATTGGAAAGGTGAAGTCAACTTTGTCAAAACGGGTATTTCATCCAAAGATAGATTATCTGAAAATCTTTTGCATCATTCAATTCTAGAATTTGCCAAAGCGTATGTTAAGTATCAGAAAATTAAGGGTAAGTTAAAAACCCAAGATACAATTCTTTCAATTCGGGCAATAGAACAAATATGCTTAGACCGATATGGTGAAGTTGATTTAACTAAATTGGCTATTGCCGATTTTGACTTGGCTGCTGAAAATGCAAAAGTAAATTATAAAGCGAGTTCTGCTTACCATGTAGGTAGACAATTAAAGATTCTATTGGATTTTCTTCGCCAATTAAAAATAGTTGTTTTACCAGAATGGAAAAATCCAATTAAAAAGCCTTCTGAAAAATCAATTGTGTTAGATGCAGAGTCAGAGGAACATCGAGCTTCTAAACTTCCTGATGAGGATGCTATTTTTGCATTAGCTGATATTTTCTCACGGAAAGATTCAGAATTGTCTGATAGAGATATTTTTGTCACCAGTGCTGTGAGTTTGCTTCTAGCTGCGCCAGAACGAGCATCAGAGCTATTTTTCTTAAAGCATAATTGTATCCATGAGGAAGAAGTCCAAACGCTTTCTAAGAGCAGTTTAGGGCTTACAGCAGATGGTTCTAATATTGAGACAGTATTAGGTATTAGGTGGTATGCACAGAAAAATTATGGGCATGACATTAAATACATTCCAAGTGTCATGATCCCAACGGTAAAACGGGCTATTGAACGTTTGATTAAGATGTCAGAAAAGCCTAGACATTTAGCATATTTGCTTGAAACAAGTGATAAATTTCCAAGACATGAGCTTTGTCCTGATGTGCGGGATCATCAATTATTAAAACGTAGTGAAGTATTGATGGCAATGGGCTTTGATGCGTCACTATTGGATGCTCGTCAAGCAAATAACAGTGGAAGACAATTTTTAATAACTCGTGATATTCCTATTAGTGATTACGAAGTCAGTCTGAATGATTTAAATATTATTCTGCGAAGGAGGCTACCCCAAGGCTTTCCTTATGTACCTTTTAAAACTGGTAATGGAGTTAAGGTTAAGTGGTCAGAAGCTTTATTTTGTAGTTTCGCAAACCAATTTCATAGTGATAAATTAACCATTTTTTCAGAATTATGGATGCCACATATTGATACTTTAAATGAGGATTTATCTCCCACGAAAAAAAAGAAGAAAGGACGTGATGAGTTAGTAAATGTTCAATCCATTTTCCAACGGTGGGGATATGGTGACTACAGTGTGTCTACCCATCAATTTAGGCATCTTCTCAATACGATAGCAAATACCAATGGAATGGATAGCATGTTACTCGCTAAATGGTCAGGGCGGGCTGATATGAAGCAAAATCGAGTATATGACCATACTTCGGTTGAAGATCGTAATTATGGCTTAATTGAGATGCAGAAAAATGAGGTTGGTACAGTAAATACTGATAGTACATTTACATTCCAAATAGCTACACCTCGAACTCTGCAAGAGCTAAATACCAAAACAACATTGTCCATGCATACTACCGAGTTTGGACTTTGTACACATTCTTATATTGATGAACCCTGCCTAAAGTATAGAAACTGTCTTAATTGTACAGAGCATGTCTGTATTAAGGGGGATGATGAAAAGAAAAAACGGCTTCAAGATCGACTTAGAAAAGAAAAAATCTTATGGGCAAAGGATAAGGAGGCTGTTAGTAAAAATGTTACTGGTTCAACGGTCTGGTTGCACACTAGAGAGCTTACAATTAAACGTTGTGAACAGATGATTGCTCTACTGGATGATCCAAACATTCCCGATGGAACACCTTTGAGTTTGCCCCCTTCTGAAGATGTTACACATCTCGATTTAGCGTATCAAAAAGCAGGTCTTAAACGTATCCCCGTTATTGAGAATACTCAACGGAAAAAGATAGAGGACGAACCACATTTGCTCAGTCCTGCATTGCAAATGGATTTATGGATTTGATATGGCACAGCATTTAACCGATAAAGACATCGAGAATATTGTTGAGCTTCTTGATTATTGGCCTTTAGATCAGAAATTGACTTGGGAGCGGCTATGTCAGGCCATTGAGCTACAGCTCGAACTTGTGCCTGCACCAACTCGTCAAACTTTACAGAAATATGTGCGGGTAAAGAATGCCTATGATCAATGCAAAAAACCCAAAGCTACGCAGGTTAAAAATAATTCAACACAGAAATTGCCTGCTAGTTTAAAAATTGCTCAAACTAAAATTGAGGCTTTGGAAGCTAAGAATGCAAGATTGGAAAAAGAGAACGCTATGCTATTGGAACAGTTTGTAGTGTGGCAATACAACGCCCACAAGTATGGACTAAGTATTACTAAGTTAAATGAACCGATGAGCAAGAAAAGTTCGGATTAATTTTGACCCTAAATATGAAGAATAAGTGATTAATTCGATGATCAAGATACTTTCTAATTGAGCTAAGAATCAAAGTAATTGACTGAGCGGCTGCTTAAAACTATCATTCCTTTGCTGACCTAAATTGTCAGTCGGTTTTGACAGGCCGTGGCGTATAGCGTACCTGATTCATACTTTTTCAAGTGTGGGTTTATGTGCGAAACCCTCGTGTTCCCCCTTTGCGGTAGAACGGGAGGGGGACGCTTCGTGCGTGCTGGTTCTATATGCCCAGTCTGTCAACCCCCTCTTTGTTCTACCACCATCATTTGACAGTGATTTGGTAGAACCTTTATTCGCATATAGGAATTTATCATGTCTCATTCATTTTTTCTCATCTGTGCCTCGCCACATGCTCAGCCTCGTTATTTCAGACAATGGGGAATACAGAGCTAATTCTTAATTAGCTGTATTAAAAGCAACATTTTTAAATAGAACAATTCATAAGGTGGATGGCTAAGTCACGCCTATAAAAAATACCTATTTTTATGTCCTCCTTGTGATTGTGAGTTATTGCATTAAACATGTGTGGGAATAACTATGACTGAATTAACCAAACCAAAAATCATTCCAATCGAAAACTACCCAAAGAAATCCAAGCTATTTTTAAAGTGTGTAGTCTTACCGATTGTGATCTTTTTAATTGTTGCCAAGATTTTTTCTTTTGGCGCTTTTGCATATATCTTCTTTGGTTTTGATCTATTCTGGTTTGTGATCATCTACTACCTCTATCAATATGGAAATACTTTCTTTGATGGGATGACCGGGCAACTGAAACGTCAGGGTGAAACCTTTAATTATCAAAATCGTGGAGTCTGGATTAACAGTCAGGATAAAACCATCATCCTGTTTGATCAGCCTGATCAACGTTTAGTTAAATATCCTTTTGATTACATTACCTCTGTAGGTCATTACAACTTGGTTGAAGATCGCTTCAGAACCACCACTACCGTGATCAGTAACCCGATGATGGGAACACATGTTAATCAGCGTGAATATCGAACACCAATGAAGCGGGAGTTCCAAGTCAATATTGGAACAAGAGATCAATTTAAACCTAACTATAGCTTAAAAGTACTATTCCCTTGGCGCAGTCCTCAAATGGCAAGTGAAATCCGCCAGTTACTCTCTGCTGATCATTATCAATAGCAAAATTATGGATCAAGATGGATTAATACCTAATCTGATTCTAATGACAATCAACATAATCGTAATCTAGCTACATATCCTCCCATTTCTTAATAATCGTAGAAGTTGGAGGATAATTGATGATGATTAGAAATTGTATTAGTGAACCTCCTTAGTGTTGATGATGGGCATATGAGCTAAATAATGTGGTTGATGCCAAATAAACTTGTAAATATTCTAGAAAATATCTCTAAAAATTTATATCCCTAGCCCCTTGAAAAGAATATAGATATCTTCATTTAACTTACAAACAAATTTATATTAAATGAAAATAGTTATGGACATTATTGTTAGTAATGAGTAGTGAAAACTTGCATAATATAATTATTACTTTATATGATGAAGTTTACTCTATAAAGAAAATAATCTTAAAAAAAGCTATTCAGATGTGGAAATTAACTGAGCTTTTTCTGCATCGTAGTAAACAGTCTCAATAGAACCGTTTTTAATGTGATCAATAATGTCATTAATAATATTAAGAGAAACTAAGAACCATTCTTGAGGCTTAACAGGGTTTCCAAATCTATCTTCAATGACAATATCAAGCTGCGCTGATTGTAAGACTTTATGAATAAGCTTTTCTAATCTTTGGGGTACAATATTTTCATGAAGTGAATAAGTTGCGATAAGTTCAACATCAGCGAGCAAATAGGTTGGGTCTTTTCTAGCCTCTGTGATTCGCTTATTTACTTTACCAGTAGTTACTCCAATTTTATGTAGTACATGTCTATTTGCCTTGATAAACTCATTATCAGATAGGCTGCGTAACACATATATTGAGCCGCTTTTGACTTCAATATCAGTATCTTTTTCTGATAAATTACTTGAATTGAATAGAGGTCCTACATTTTTTGTAACTAATATCCGTCTCCCAGCTATATCATCATATAGAGCTTTTTTCAGAGAACGCATTAGCAAATTACTTTCTGTACCATTTGAGTATATCACTCTCATTCTAGCGTCATTTTGTCCATTCGGAGCTTTGAAATATTCTCCTATTTCAGCTACATATACAATTTGTCCATCTAAAATGAATAAATCATTTAATTGAATACTTGCATCTTTACCAAAAGGTTTTGTTAAACGGAGACCTTGTTCTAGGTCCTTTTCAACTTGTTTAAAAACTTCGTTAAATATAGGAAAGTCTAGGCAAACTTTTCGAGTCGCAATTAACTCACTTGCTTCGCGTTCTTTTTGTGGTCTAACATGTTGTAGTGTCAGAATATTATCTTCACTTTCAACTTCAATTCCTAATTCAGAGAGTAAGTCATCATCCTCTAATTTAGGCATATTAGATGGTTCGGAAGTAGAACTATTTAATAGATTATATTGATCAAATTCCTCTAAAAGAGATCTGGCTTCAGGCAATTTCCTAAGCTGATCAAGTCTGACAGCATAGAGACGTTCAAAAATATCAGCGTCATTTGAGTTCGATGGAACTCTTTCATTTTTTTCGTAGAATTGAATAATTTCCTCAAACCCAGAAATTAGGCGCTCTTCTTTGGCTGTATAGGTCACCTGTTTTACTGGTGCTAAATCTATACCTAATTCTGATAGCAAATCATCATCAGAAATATCAGCCATAAAATTTACCTTGTTTAACCTAATAGTTCGAATTTATCGAGATGGACTACAACAGAACTCATTGCAGAGTTCTGTTTAATTTTTTCAAGACGAGATGCACATAATTTTTCAAAGATATCTGCATCATCATTAAGGGATGGAACTCGGTGATGAGTTTCATAGAAAACATTAATTTCCTCAAACCCAGAAAATAGACGTTCTTCTAACGGAGTTAAAGTCTTAGTAGATTCTAACTCAAGTTCGATTTCTAGTTCATCTAGAATCTGTTCATCTGAAAGACGTTTCATCACTTATTGTCCACTATCAAATACCAGATTTTGCTTTTTCTTGTGCTTTGAATCTTGCAAAAGCTGCAACACCTTCTGCCATCCTTTTTTCCCAAGCATCTTGAGAGTTAATATCAGGCAAACGACCTCGCTCTTTTTTAAACTGTACAGCTCGAATTGCCAATTCTTTTGCTTCTTCAGGGCTTAGGTTGATACGCTTAGCTGAGATATGTGCTTGGACTTGTCTTAAGGTAGCTTCATCCATTGCTTTTGAAAGTACAGCATAAGCTGATTCAAATGGATTGATATGATCAATTAAGTCAATATCAAGATCTCTGACATTTATAAACCTCTTTACGCCTTGAATAAAGGCTAAATTTGATTCAGGTTTGTTATCAGGATCTGTAAATTGGGGAGTAGTTCCGCCAAGCGTTTCCTGTGCTTGTTTAAGTTCTTTCTTTGCTTGTTGAATTAAGTTGAAAGCTGCAATTGCCTGTTGACGAACTGCTTCTTGATCTTCAGCTTCTAGCTCCGGGTATTTTTCCTGAACAATTTTACCCAATGCTAATTGTGTTAGCTCTTCTGGAACAATATTTTCTTGGTCGAATAAGCCTCGTTCGATTGCTGATTTATTCTGTACAAAGGCTGTGATGATCTCATTCAAATCTTCCTTACAGATTCGATTAGCTTCTTCAGATTCAGGTTTTTTAAGGCCATTGATTTCAACATGGACTTGTCCAGTTTTATCATTAATACCTATATTATTTTTACCTTTCTGGTAACCATCTTCACCATAATCAAAGCCATCTAAAGCACCCTGATCTTTGGGCGTGAACTCAAAACGAGGGGCGAGTACTTGTTCCATCAATAGGCTTGCAGCAATCGCTTTTAGCATGTCATTGACTGCCTCAACCACAAGTTTTTCTGAGGCATCTGGTTCAGCAATTAAATTGGTAAATTTAGCACGATATTTACCTTCGGCATCACGTGTAGCACGACCAATAATTTGCACAATTTCCGTCAAACTACTGCGGTAACCAATAGTGAGAGCATGTTCACACCAAATCCAGTCAAATCCTTCTTTAGCCATACCTAAGGCAATAATGATATCAACATGGTCACGATTAAAACGCTGCGTAGGATTTTTGAGTGCTGTTAATACTTTGGAACGCTTAGCTGCATCACTATCATCTACAAGGTCTGCAACTTTTAGAGTACGTTTATTACCAAATTCGGTCGTGATCTCGATTAAATGAAATCCTGTCTCATCATCTACACCTTTCCACGTGCCTAGCTCATCCATGATATGTTCAACTTCAAGATGTTTACCAATTTTGGTACTTTCTTTGGAGTTGACGTTTGGGATATGGATAATGGTTTTTAGGCTAGGATCTAATACTTTCATTACAGCATCGGTATATTTTCCTGTATAGAAGAAATAACCAATATCGAGTGCTTTTAAATAGCTATAACCATTTAATTGTTCATAGTAAGTATAAGTAACAGTCTCAAATTTATTTTCATCAGTCGGAGAGAGTACAGCCTCTGAATCACCCCTAAAATATGAACCTGTCATTGCCACAATATGAGCTTTATCACGCTCAATAAACTGGCTTAATTGATTACCTAATTTATTATCAGGGTTGCTGCTTACATGGTGGAATTCATCAATTGCAATCAGCCGATTGTCAAAAATTTCAACCCCAAGTTCTTCTACTGCAAAACGAAATGTTGCATGTGTACAAACTAATGCTTTGTCATCACTCGCTAGGAATTCACCGACAGCCTTTACCTTTGATTTAGCAACTTTTTCATCATCGGCATTTGGAGCATTGCACAAGTTCCAGTGTGGTTGTACTTTCCAATCTGCCCAGAAACCGTACTTAGTCAGTTCTTCATCTGCGAAGCTACTTCCAATAGAACGTTCAGGAACAACAATTAAAGCTTGTTGAATACCTTGATAGGCTAACTTGTCTAGGGCAATGAACATCAATGCACGTGATTTACCTGAAGCAGGTGGAGACTTAATTAATAAGTATTGTTCCCCCCGGTTTTCAAAGGCACGTTCTTGCATAGGTCGCATGCCTAGCTCATTTGCTTTGTTTGATACCCCTGTGCAAGCAGTTTTGATAGAAACAGCAGGAACAGTCCGTTTATTTGTTGGATTTTCTGATGTTATCATGCTTATTTCTTTCCTACTTGTTTTGAAGTCATTTCGGTATACATTGAAAATAGTTTCTCAAGACGCTCTGTATCATTCTTAAATCGACGGCCAATATAAATACGTTCTAGAACCTCATCATTTTGTTCATGAGCAGCACGTAAGTTTTCGGGCATTTTTTCTGGATCATAAAGGTCTGCAATCGTTGCAGGGAAATGTGCTTCCCGTGCTAATAAAATATTTTCAGCACAACGAGTTAAATCTGCTTTATTTTTTTCAGTTAAAGATGGTAATACAAAGTTGTTCCATCCTAACGTATTAGAGAATCTTAAACGCGTTTCTAGCTTACCGCTTACTGCAGTTATCCAAGTTATACACATCCTAGAGGCTAACAGTGAAATTATCCATAATTCATTACAAGGCATACTAAATGCTAGATTAGAAATAGCAGTATTACTCGGTAACAAATCAAAGGGTAAATACTCTCTATTTTCGGAACTTGTGACAGGAACACATATTATAGGCGTAATTGGAAGTGGCTTAATTTCATCAAATCTATAAGCCCAATCAGCAGCCTTTACTGTAGATTTTTTTGTACTCTGTAATCTAAACTCTTTTACAGCTTCAATTCTGCGACTAATAGTTTCAATTTCCTTAGCCTCAGTTAATGTTTCCTCGGTAATCCACAAACAGTAACGTCCAACACCTCTGATTAGCTCTAAAGATCCAACAAATTTACGTATAAAAGTTACTCTTTGTTGCTCAGATAAGCCTAAGTTCTTTACTGCTTCCAAATCTAATAATAAAAAACCACCATCGGTAGGAGAATTACCTCTATCAAACTCTGGCAGTTTAGATATCTGATTCCTGCGATTTTCAATGAAATAATCTTTTCCATCAATAAGATAAGCATTTATATTTTCTACAACTCTTGATGTAATTTGATTATCCGAGCTTAGTTCAAAGATTTTTTTTACAGCACTTGTTTTAGGTGAAATTCCTATTAGAACAACTGATACTCCCGCATTATTACTTGCCAAGTTATTCCATTTAAAAGAATTATAAGCAAAAAATATTTCACAGTTACATTTAAAAATTAATGGCCATAATGCGAATACTTGCTGTCCTTGGGAAATAGAGTTGGTTGCTACAAATGCACTTTTAGCAAAAGTATTTCTTGAGTACAAAGCTGCTTTGAAAAACCAACCAGCAACGTAATCCAAAACTTTCCAATCTGATGTAACCCCACTAAATACTGCTTCTAAATCCTTTTTCTGTTCTTTCTGTTGTTTCTTACTTCCCAAATATGGTGGATTACCACAAATATAGGTTTCCCCACCTTCATTTTCAAAATCAATTTCAGTCTGCTCTAATGGAGCCTCAAACAAATCATCAGCAATAACTTTTACTGAGCTGCCTGCTGGAGGACAAACACTTAACCAATCTAAACGTAAAGCATTACCACAAATAATCCAGTTCTCTTTTGATAATGGCAACACAGTTTGCAAGGCTTCGATTTGACCACAGTACTGAACGTTGGATTGATATTCCGCAATTACAAGTGCTAATCGAGCAATTTCAGCAGGGAAACTATTAATTTCAATTCCTCGAAAATTAGTCAGAGGAATATCCGTAGCACGCCCTTTTTCATTCCTTAATTCATTGATTAGAGCTTCTATTTTACGAAGCTGTTTATAAGCAATTACAAGAAAATTTCCTGAGCCACATGCTGGATCAAATACACGAATACGTGCAATACGCTTACGCAAATTAAGAAGTTTTAAAGGACTTTCTTTAGCAACTTCTAATTGTTCATTTAAATCATCAAGGAATAAAGGATTTAAGACCTTTAGGATATTGGGCACACTGGTATAGTGCATTCCCAATGAACCACGCTCATCATCATTGGTAACAGCCTGGATCATTGAACCAAAAATATCAGGGTTGATTTCTTGCCAGTTTAACTTTCCTGCATGTAATAAATAAGTACGGGCAATCTTTGAAAATTTTGGTACTTCTGTACTACCAGAGAATAGACCACCATTCACATAAGGGAATTTTCTCGCCCAAACAGGAAGTTTTATATCATCACGTTGAGGATGATCCACATTCATTGCATGGAATAACGTACCAATGACTTCATGTGTATTGCTTGAATCACGTTCGGACATTTGTTCTATGGTCTGAGTAAAAATTCCACTTGGTTGGAAAATTTCAGTATCTTCTGCGAAGAAGCAAAAGATTAAACGTGCCATGAAATGGTTCATGTCTTGACGACGTTCTTCCGTCGCCCAATCTGGATTTTCTTTTAATAATTCGATGTAAAGTTTATTTAAACGCCCAGTTGCACGTACATCAATCGGATTGTCTTTAATTTCCCGAATAGTTGATATGCCTGCAAGTGGTAAGAAAAAACCAAAATGTTCTGCAAACTTAGAAAACTCAGAACTAATAGTTTCCCCAGACAGGAGATCTTCCGCTTGTAAGTTAAGACCATCAGTAGCCAGAATGAATTTGGCTTTAGCCTTCTCTGTTGCCTTACTTTCTCGTAGTGCACTCAAAGTCAAAGATACTGAGTCATGATCACATATAGCTATGTGAATATAATTTCTTTGTAGAACCCCGTTTTCAATGTCTGAAGAATTACTCTGACCAGCACGCAGCTTTTTTATTGTAGTTTCTTTATTGCCAAAAGCTCTCAAAAAGTCATAAGCAAACTCTTGAGCATCAAACGGCTTTTCTGCAAGTTCGGAGACGGCTGCTTCAATTTCAACGGCATTCATAGGCTTTAAGTTATATGTGATTCATCCTTGGGAATATTTTAGCAAATAAAAGAATATACATCCTCTTCTTAGGGCAATATTTGTCTGAGGCTGTGACCATATTTTATATTTCTTAATATATGGTGATTCTACATAAATTTATGTAGAATCACCATATAGATATGATATTATAAAACAATGACCTATACTGAATTTAATAGGCTTGTTCGGAAAGCAAATCTAACGTTGAAAGCTTTTGCTGAACTGCTAAAAATGAATCCAGCTTCTCTTAGTAACTATGCAAAAAAAGGAGAGGTGCCAATGCATCTAGCAATTATTGCAACACTTCTATCTGAAATGCATGAACAAGGTATTGATTATTCTTCTATTTTAGATAGAGTTGAAATTTCTACTAAAAAACCCCGTGGTTCAGCAAAAGTTGGGAAATTCGGAGGAGATAAACAAATTGATCTTGAGCTAGGGGATGATTGAGAATGGATGATTCTATGAAACACTCTCTTCTACAAGATCCTACTAAGTATGGTATATCAGAAAATATGCTCATTCAGTTTTCTGAGAAAGAGCCATTGTATGTGCATTTATCATATTTAGATTTGTTTACGAATGAGATTGATAAGCGGCCAGATGCCGTTGTTGAAATTAATGGTAGAGCTGCCTTATATTTAGTATCAGAAAATATATTTACAATTGATGAGTTAAGGCAATTAAAAGAAATCTTAGCCTCTCGTGCTGATGCACGCTTTTTAGGTGTCTTGAGAGCTGGTGTTATTGATATTTATCCTTTAGGAATTTTTTCTGAAAATGATGATCAGCCTATAGTTAAAAGAATTGATTTATCAGAGAGTAGTATCAATCTTCATGATTTTTTAATAGGTAATTTAACTGACAAACTTGATAAAAAAAATAATCAACGTAAAGTTGAACAGAGCTGGCTTGAAAATTATTTATTTCGTCTTTTACAAACGACTGCTCGTAATTTAAGAGAAAATATATGTGCAAATAAACTAACAGATAATCAAATTTTATCGTTAGTTGGTCGAGCATTATTTACACGATTTCTAATTGACAGAAAAATAATAGTAGATTCTGATGTTGGTAATATTTCTAATAAAACATCTAAATTAAATAACTTATTTAATAGCGTTAGCTCTATATCTGATACTTTCGCATGGTTGGATAAAACATTTAATGGTAACTTGTTGCCTTTAGGTAATTTTTATTATAATTCAGAGGATTATAAAGAATTTTTCTCACAGATTGGAGATGAGTCAGAACATATTTGTTTTGAGCTACAAGATATACTTTTAGCAACGATTAATAGACAAATGTCTTTAGATTGGGGGCGAATCCAATTTCAACACGTTCCTGCGGATATGTTAAGTCAAGTTTATGAGCACTTTGCTCATGCTTACCAAAATGAATTCGCTAGGAAAACGAGTATCCACTATACACCTAGTCACATCGCTAAAATATTAGTAGATTCAGCGTTTGATGGGTTAGAAATAGAAGACAAAAGCTCGGCTCAAATACTAGATCCTTCTGCTGGAGCAGGTGTTTTTTTAGTACTTGCGTTTAAACGTCTAGTATTAGAAAAATGGAAAATTACTGGGGAAAGACCCACACGTAATCAAATTAGAGGAATTTTAAACCGCCAGTTGGTTGGTTTAGATATCAATTCAGAATCACTCAAATTTGCTGCACTAAGTTTATATCTCACAGCCTTAGAGCTAGACCCTAATCCTACGCCTTTATCTGAGCTTAAGTTTGACTGTTTGAATACTAAAACGCTTATTAATGTCTCTTTTGGGGAAGATCTACAAGAAACTTTAGGTAGTCTTTCTGAAAGACTACCAGTAGAACTGAATGAGCGATTTGATATAGTGGTTGGTAACCCGCCTTGGACTAAGCAAAGAGGCCGAGGCGTTGGTGAGAAATTCAATGAATTAATTGAAAGAATAGCGATTTCAAGAGGCATTGATTCCAAAATTGCATCTCAATTCAATGTTGGATGTGATCCAGATATTCCTTTTATCTGGAGAGCAATTGAATGGTGTAAGCCAAATGGGATGATTGCTTATGCATTACATGCCCAACATACATTATTTAACTATGGAAATAGTTTTATATTGCGTTCAGCTTTATTTGACTGTATTGAGCTTACTGGTATTTTTAATGGCAGTGCATTACGACAAGAAAAAGCTATCTGGGAAAATAATGATGCACCTTTTTGTTTTTTAATAGCTAAAAATAGAAAACCTTCACCATTTAGTTCTTTTTACTATTTGAGTCCATATGTAGAAAAATCACTAAATGAGCAAGGTGGATTCCGAATGGATCCTCATATGGCTATACCTGTTGAACAATCTCAAGTTCAGGCTAATCCTCATCTATTGAAAACTTTATTTAGAGGATCTTGGTTGGATCATGAAATTATTGAGAAAATTCGTACAAACAGTGAAGTGATAACATTACAAGAGTTTTGTGATAAATGGAAACTTATCTGCGGCAGTGGTTTTCAGTTAGGTAGCCAAAAAGTGGATGCATCTCTTTTCAAGGGGAAGTATTTATTTGACTCTAAAGAAAAAAATAAACATCAATATATAATTAATACCAGTAGACTACATTATTTTTATCATGATCGAATATATGGGAACAGAAATCCACAATTATTTAAAGCCCCATTAGTTTTATTTCTTGAATCTCCTCCACCGTTTAGAAATCAACGAGGCGCACTGCTCTCGACAGAGGAAGTAATATATTCAGAATCTTATGTTGGGGTATCAACTGCTAAGCATTCATCACCAATATTACTGGCTAAATATTTGCAGCTAATTTCATATAGTAATTTATTTCTTTATTATTTTCTTATGACTAGTGCGAAATTTGGTGTGGAAAGAGATGCAATACTTACAAAAGAAATATTCACTTTTCCTTTAATAGACTTTGGTTCTTTTAATGAGGAACAGCTTACTCTCATAGAAAGTTTGAGTGAAAAATTAATCAATAGAGAAGAACCTTGGAATGAAATAGACCAATTTATGGCATCAATTTATGGCCTTAATAAGAATGAAATGCAAGTAATTGAAGATAGTCTAAAGATGTCTTTACCGTACGCAGAAAATAAAAAAGTTGCACAGAATAATCCTGAAAATGAAACTTTGGAATGTTTTCAGAATGAACTTTGTCGTGTGATTAATCCATTTACAAAGAGATTAAACTTGAAATTATGGACTTCAATTGAAGATAATCTTAATGGAAATCAATCTGGGTGGAAGTTTATTCGGATAGGATTTAGTGAACCTAAAGATATAAATAATAATTTAAGTCATAAATTTTTGTCAGAATTAGCTGATCAATTCTGGGTGTCACAAGTAAAAATACATATCGATGAAACTGGTTGCGAATTGCTTATAGGCCAATTAGCACAGAATCGATATTGGACAAAAACAAAAGCTCGATTACTAGCTTTAGATATTTTAAATACTGATTTGGATAGAGCATATAATTATTGTGAGGGTATTCAATAATGAGTATGTTCGCCAGTTTAGGTAAAAAACCAACAGAAAATAACTACCCATTTCCTGCATGGCCAGCTCATATTATTTTAGTGGTTGAGGATGCTCTAAGACTAGCTTCTAAATCAGCAGAGGGTTTGTTGGGAGGGAAAGCAAAATTATTAGCCGCAACGGAAGAGCAAATAACCGCATCAATTCAAAATACTCTTCATGAAATTTTAAGTGATGGAACAATTGTTGATGGTTTTACATCGGATATTTTTCAAAGTATATCTAGAAATGAATCTGTTGAAGACTATACTGGCGCATACTTGGATAAGCAACCTGATTTAACATTTAAATTAGTAGGTCAATGTAAGCCACATCAAGGGCTTTATTGTGAATGTAAAATCCTAGACAAAACTCATCCTGTTAGAAATTATTTATATGATGGCTTATCTCGATTTGTTACCGGTAAATACGCATGGGCTATGCAACATGCTCATATGATTGGCTATGTGAGAGATCAAAATCTATCTACTATAAATTTAACAACATATTTAGCTCAAAATAATAAAGCTGAAGGAAAAACACATAGTGATTGTTTACAAATACAAGGAGTACCTGTCATTAAACCAAATGATTTGGTTTACACCAGTCATGATAGAAGATTTAAGTTAATGAGATTATCAACTAATCCTAATGCTACTCCAATAAGTATTAGGCACTTGTGGTTGAACATATGAAATATTTTAATGTGTTTTCTAATCTCAACATCAGATTTTGTTATTTCAATATGAACTTATTCCTATTGAGTGAGTTTATATTTGCACTGGGTTTTTCTTTAGTTTTTTATCAAAACTTAAAAAACTAAAAGATGTTATAGGAGTCTTTGCCTATACTCATTTCGAATTTAAATTTTTCTTTAAACGCCACTTATAAAAAGTTTTTTTCCTCATTTAGAGTTGTTCAGAAATATTAGAGAAATTCAAACGGTTTAAAAAATACTTTAAGTGATATTCATACCTCTTTACAGATCAATTATCCGAAAATGTTAATTTTTTATCGAAAATTTAACAAAATATTTAACGTTTTATTATAAATAATTGTAATTTATTAGATTAATTTTTTATAATGGGTATATCCGTTCTAAGCCCAAATCAGATGCTTAAAAGCGAGGATAACTTCGGTTATACCTCGCTTTTTTATTGGATAATTGCCTGCACCAGACATTCTTATAACGATCTTCGTAGCATCCATCTTGAGATGATTTCAATCATTTGATTCTAAAAACCAAATTAAATAGCACGCTTAAACATCCGATTTGAAAATGTGCAATGTTGATTGTAAATCCTGCAATTGGCCCTTTCTTTTATTATAAAAATGGCTCTCGTTTCTTTGCTGTCGAACCGACAAATTAAGTGTATTGGACGTATGCATACGGAAGCGTCGGTTTAGTCATATAAATATCCATGAATGGATGATGAACAAAACGACTAAATTTTTTGAGGGTATTTTTTATTTCAGAATGCACTGTTCTGAGGTGGGGATATTCTCCTTAGATTAAGGAAAATAATATGGCAGCACATCCAGACTGTTCTGAGGCCAATCGGCCGCAAGGTTTACAAAGTGGATTGAAGTCGCGCCATCTAACTATGATCTCCATTGCAGGTGTGATTGGTGGTGCCTTATTCGTTGGTTCGGGTAACGTTATTTACTCCGCGGGCCCAGCTGTTATTCTGGCTTATGCCTTAGGCGGGCTGCTGGTTCTGTTCATTATGCGCATGCTTGGTGAAATGGCAGTGCTGAATCCTGATAGTGGTTCATTCTCGACTTATGCGGATCGTGCCATCGGACGTTGGGCAGGTTTCTCAATTGGCTGGCTGTACTGGTGTTTCTGGACATTGTTGATGGGATGGGAAGCCTATGTGGCAGGGAAGATTCTGCATAGCTGGTTTCCTTTTATTCCGATCTGGGGCTACATGTTACTGGTGATTGTGTCCTTGATCTGGGTCAATCTGAAAGACGTCAAAAGCTATGGGGAATTTGAATTCTGGTTTGCCCTGATCAAGGTTGTTGCGATTATTATCTTTTTGGTGATTGGCAGTTTAGCCATTTTACATCTATGGCCTTGGGGCGAGATTGCGCAGACGGCGAGTTCAGGAGGCTTATTTCAACAAGAGTTTATGCCCAATGGTATCGCGCCAGTCATTACCGCTTTATTGGGTGTGATGTTTGCCTATGTCGGCGCTGAAATCGTCACGGTGGCTGCTGCGGAAGCCAAAAGTCCTGAAAAAGAAATTCGCAAAGCGTCGAATTCTGTGGTCTGGCGTATTTTATTGTTCTATGTCGGATCAATGTTGATTACGGTCTGTTTGATCCCACATGACAACCCTTTATTAAAAGATCCGACGTGGGGAACCTATAGCGTTACCCTGACAGCACTTGGCATTCCTGAAGCACGTCATATTGTGAATTTCGTGGTGCTAACCTCTGTTTGTAGCTGCTTTAACTCGGCACTGTACACCTGTTCGCGTATGTTATTTTCATTGTCCAAACGTGGCGATGCGCCAAAATGTCTGGCGGTGACCAATCGTCAGGGCAGTCCGTGGATTGGAGTGTTATTTTCCAGTTTGTTTGCTGTTGTTGCCGTCTATTTGACTGCTACAGAAAGTATGAATGTTTATGATGTGCTGATGATGGCGACAGGTACGGTTGCTTTATATGTGTATTTGGCGATTGCTTGTTCCCAGTTGCGGATGCGTAAAAAATACGAACGTGAAGGCAAACATATCGACTTTAAAATGTGGTTTTTCCCGTGGATTACCTATGCGGTGATATTCATTATTATTGGATCACTGGTGGTGATGCTGATTGAAGGGACTTATTTTAAGGAAGTGACCTATACTTCAATGCTGGCCTTGGCGATTGTATTGGTGGGTGTACTGGTGCAGAAATTGAATAAGGGGAAAGTCGGGAAAAATGCCCTGATACAGGAAAAACAATCGATCTAAACATGCATGAAGCATAGTTTAAATCCATAGAGAATCTCGTGACTGAGATTCTCTATTTTTTATTTAAGACAACGTCTCCACACCTGCTTCGCGTAGACATTGCAATAACACACCAAAGGCCATCACCATGTCTTTTTCATTGACACAAGCAAAGCCCATCAGCAGTCCACGCTGTGCATGGGCATGAGAGTGCATATAATATTGTGACAGTGCGCGTACCTTGACGCCACGTTCTAGGGCAGTGGCTGCAACGGCAACATCATCACATTGGGCAGGAAGTTTGAGCACCAGATGCAAGCCTGCTGCTTCATCATATTCATGCACAAATTCTGTCCCCAAATATCGATTAATCAGGCTGACCAAGTAATCACGTCGTTTGCCATAGAGCAAACGCATGCGACGGATATGTGCTTCATAATGGCCTTCACGAATAAATTCAGCGAGGGCTTTTTGTTCAAGCAGATGTCCACCCCGATATAATTCTGCCGCCACAATCCGTAAAGGTGAAAATAGCGGTTTAGGCACCACCACATAACCGATGCGTAATGAGGGATAAATGGTTTTACTAAAAGTACCCATGTAGATCACAGGTGCATCATTTTCCAGACCTTGCAGAGAAGGATAAGGCTGACCCGAGAAGCGGAATTCACTGTCATAATCATCTTCAACAATCCAGCTGTGATGCTGACGCGCGATCTGGATCAACTGTTTTCTTCTGTCCAGACTTAAATGCGAACCAAGCGGGTATTGATGTGAGGGTGTCACAAAAATCAGTTTAGGTGGTTGTGCAGGCTGTTCCTCTGGAATAATTCCTTCGGCATCGACAGGCATGGGTTGAATATCCAGTCCATTGATCCTCAAGGTATTCCGCATGCCCCAATACGCTGGGTCTTCAATCCAGACACGATCCCCGATATCACTCAGCGCGCGTGAGACCAGATCAATTGCCTGATGGATGCCTTCGGTAATAATAATCTGGTCAGCATCGCAGTGGACTGAACGGGCAACGCGTAAATAGTCTGCCAAGGCACTGCGCAGTTCAATACAACCACCCGCACTGCTATAAATCAGTCGGTTAATATCGGGTTCACGGCTGAGGCGGGCTTGAATACGGCTGAAAATATGATGTGGAAACTCGGTGACATCGGGCGCACCGGGGACAAAAGCACCCCATTGATGCGGAGAGGCCGCGGCATAGCCCAATAAACTTGATCCTCGTTGTGACAACACAAACGAGGTTTGTTGCTGAGCAATAGGCGCTTGTTTTTTATTTGTCTTGGTATTTAAAAAGGCTTCGGGAAGATGTTCTGCTACCCAAGTGCCATGTCCTGTACGTGCCTCAAGATAGCCTTCGGCCTGAAGTTGCTCATAGGCTGAAAGCACCGTATTACGGGAGACATGAATTTCACTGGCTAAATCACGTGAAGCGGGTAAACGTGTTTTGGGCTGGATCACACCTTCGATAATGGCTCCGCGTAAACAGCGAAATAAGCGCTGATGTAGTTTTCCTTCCATGTCCTGTTGGAGACGTTGTAATAAATGATCTCCAAGTAAACTACGCAATTGGCTCTCTCCTTCAATTTAAAAGTGGCTCTCGTCACTGGCCTTCATACGCGCGAAATTACAGGTATAGACAGTCCTTGTAAAACATCCTGAAAAAAATCGAGCTGGATGTCGGGCAACACTGTAATTGATGATGAAAATATGAGGGAATTAAATGAACGATCAACATTCTGCACTTAACACACGTAAACAGCAAGCAACACCGCGTGGTGTGGGCGTAATGTGCCAGTGGTATGCAGCAAAAGCAGAAAATGCAACAATTTGGGACAAGGATGGCAACGCGTTTATCGATTTTGCAGGTGGTATTGCGGTTTTAAATACAGGCCATCGTCATCCCAAAGTGATTGCCGCAGTAACTGAGCAACTCAGCAAGTTTACCCATACTGCTTATCAGGTGACTCCTTATGAAAGTTATGTGGCTTTGGCTGAACGGATTAATGAACGCGCACCGATTGCGGGTGCAGCCAAGTCTGCTTTCTTTACCACGGGTGCCGAAGCGGTTGAGAATGCCGTGAAAATTGCACGTTCATATACAGGCCGTCATGGCATTATCACCTTTGGTAATGGTTTCCACGGTCGTTCATTCATGACCATGGCAATGACAGGTAAAACAGCACCATACAAACGCGATTTTGGGGTGATGCCAGCAGGTGTGTTCCATGCCCGTTACCCTGTGCCAGCCAAAGGCATTAGCGTCGATGCAGCGATTGCCAGTGTTGAAGATATTTTCAGTGAAGACATTGCACCGCATGACGTGGCGGCGATTGTACTGGAACCTGTACAAGGTGAAGGTGGTTTCAATGTGGTGCCTGCCGAGTTTTTAAAGCGTTTACGTGCCTTATGTGACAAGCATGGTATTTTACTGGTGGCCGATGAAGTGCAAACTGGTTTTGCTCGTACAGGCAAACTGTTTGCCATGAATCATTTTGAAACCAAAGCTGATCTGATCACGATGGCAAAAAGTCTAGGTGGTGGTTTCCCGATTTCTGGTGTGGTTGGACGTGCCGAAGTCATGGATGCACCAAACCCAGGCGGTCTCGGTGGAACCTATGCAGGCAACCCGATTGCGGTTGCGGCAGCTCACGCCGTGATTGATGCGATTGAACAAGAAAAGCTGTGCGAACGTGCCAATGAACTGGGTGCTGAGCTGGTTGCTGCACTAAAAAATATCCAGCAGGAATCGGGTGATGTGGTCACCGATATTCGTGCACTCGGATCGATGGTGGCGGTTGAGCTGGAAACAGCTGAGCAAGCAAAAGCTGTACAAAACTATGCAATGGAAAACGGTTTGTTACTTCTAACTTGCGGTAAATACGGTAACGTTATTCGTTTCCTATATCCATTAACGATTCCTGCCGAACAATTCCGTCAAGGTCTAGAAATCTTGAAACAAGGTTTTGTCGCATTGAATACAAATCGCGTAACAGCAATGGAGCAACCTGCATGATTCAAAACAATTTGCAGTATCTTTTAAAACACCCAGATATTGCATTTAATCAGCCTGCATCAAGTGATTATATTGAAGTTAATGATGCAGCAACTGGCGATACCTTGGCTTGGGTCAAAACCTATGACCGTGCGGCTGTGGACGCTGCGATTCAGCGTTCTGCCCAAGCACAGGCGGCATGGAAAAAGCAAACTGCGCTGTTCCGTGCGGATGTGTTGTTGGCGTGGTACAACCTGATGCTCGAGCACAAAGAAAATCTGGCGCAGATTTTAACGGCTGAACAAGGTAAACCACTGGCAGAAGCACGTGGTGAAATTGCCTATGCAGCTTCTTTTATTCGCTGGTTTGCCGAGCAGGCACGCCGTATTGATGGTGAAGTATTAACCTCAACCCAGCCCCATCAGCGCTTACTTGTGATTAAACAGGCGATTGGGGTAACGGCTGCAATCACGCCGTGGAATTTCCCAGCCGCGATGATTACCCGTAAGGCGGCACCTGCGATTGCTGCGGGCTGTACCATGCTGGTCAAACCTGCGGAACAGACTCCATTAACCGCGTATGCACTCGAAGTGTTGGCTTTACAGGCAGGCTTACCTGCCGATGTGCTGATCAATATCAGTGGTGATGCAGTTGAAGTCGGCAAGACCTTATGCGAAAGCGATATTGTACGTAAGCTCAGTTTTACAGGCTCAACGCAAGTGGGTCGTATCTTGATGCAACAATGTGCGCCAAGCATTAAAAAGCTCTCGCTTGAATTAGGTGGGAATGCACCTGTGCTGGTGTTTGATGATGCCAATCTTGAACAGGCGGTGCAGGGCATTATGGCCAGCAAATACCGCAATAGCGGACAAACTTGCGTGTGTGCTAACCGTATTTATGTACAAGATGGCATTTACGATGCTTTGGCGGAACGTTTAGTTGAAGCCGTATCCAAACTGAAAGTTGGAGATGGGCGTCAAGACGGTTCAACCCAAGGGCCATTGATTGATGAAGATGCGATTGCCAAAGTCCAGTCGCATATTGCCGATGCGACCTCGAAAGGGGCGACGGTACGGATTGGTGGACAGCGTTCAGCCTTGGGTGGAACATTCTTTGAGCCGACCGTGTTAACGGGCGTCACCCAAGACATGAAGGTGTCGAAAGAAGAAACCTTTGGACCACTTGCTCCTTTATTCCGTTTTAAAACCGAAGATGAAGCAGTGGCAATGGCGAACGATACCGAGTTTGGTTTAGCGGCCTATCTATTTACCCAAAGTACAGCTCGTCAATGGCGAGTGGGTGAAGAACTGGAATATGGCATGGTTGGCATCAACACTGGAGCTATTTCAAATGAAGTTGCCCCATTTGGTGGTGTTAAACAGTCTGGCTTAGGCCGTGAAGGTTCAAAATTCGGCATAGAAGAATATGTTGAAATGAAGTATCTCTGTGTAGATTTATCCGAATAAGACATAAAACATTTTATGTCTTAGCTTAGCGATGTCCTACACCGTACACGTTTGATAAAAAGCCAGTCATGCCCATTCGTGACTGGCTTTTTTCAATAAGGTCTGGAACTAGCGTGCCGAGTCCAAAACTTCATGATTCTGAATAACAGCTTGCGCTTTGCTATAGCTTTCAATCAGCAACTGATAGGCTGGGAAAATTTGTGTATAAACCTGCGCCCATTCCTGCGCATCGTCACGGTTCCATGTACGCTGGATTTCAGAAGCAACAGCCGCTGTATCCATAGGCACGACACCTGCCTGAACCACACGCGCCAAGGTAATTTCTTCTGCCATTTTGCTATAAGTCCCTGAAGCATCCACAACCGCAAATACTTTATAGCCATCTGCAACAGCACTGATCGCTGGGAAAGCCATACATACGCTGGTAATTGTTCCTGCAATAATTAAGGTGTTGCGACCAGTTGCTTTCACTGCCTCAACAAAGTCTTGATTATGCCATGCGTTGATTTCACCTTTACGTGCAACATATTGTGCATGGGGTGCATTGGCATGAATTTCAGGAATCAGCGGACCATTTGGACCTTGCGGTACTGATGCCGTAGTAATCACAGGAATATTGGCTAAACTTGCAATTTTGGCAAGTGCAGCGGCACGCTGACGTAACTCAGGCATTGGCATATCACCGACGGTCTGGAATAAGCCGCTTTGATGATCAATCAATAGCATTACGGCATCATTGGCATCAATGACTGGTGCTTGACCATTGAAATTTGCTGGTGTTGTCATTGTTCTATCCTCATCATGTTATGGTTGGTATAATTGATGATATAGATAGGATAGTAGCTGAAAAATATCTAATATAGGATATATTGTCATGTATAGAGAACAATAAGGTTTCAATATAGGGCCGAGTAGATAAATATGAAAGATTTAAATGACTTATATTTTTTTGTCAAAGTGATCGACTGTGGCGGTTTTTCGGCAGCGAGCCAAGAACTGATGGTCACCAAGTCTTTATTGAGTCGCCGTATTGCCGAGTTGGAAGAGCGCCTTGGAGTCAAGCTGATTAATCGCACGACCCGACAGGTTTCTATTACTGAAGTGGGTAAAATCTATTATCAGCATTGCAAAGCGATGTTAATTGAAGCTGAGGCCGCAGAGAAAGCGATTGAATTTTTAACAGCAGAGCCACGTGGGCTGATTAAATTATCTTGCCCGACCAATTTATTGCATATCAATATCAGTCAAATGTTAAATGAGTTTTTACAGCTTTATCCGAAGATTAGTCTGCATGTGGAAGCCACCAATCGCCGTGTGGATTTGATCAACGAACGTTTTGACTTGGCGGTGCGCATTCGTCCTTTGCCGTTGGCGGACAGTGATTTAATTGTACGAGAGCTGGCTTTGGCGCGGCAATTTATTGTGGCGAGTCCAAATCTGCTGCATCAGTTTTATTCGATTACTGAGCCGCAGCAGTTGACGCAATTTCCAGTGCTGATGATGGAATCTTTTGCACCAGAGTATTATTGGCATTTATTTTCGCATGATCAGAAAGAAATTAAAGTACAGTGTCATCCCCGATTGACTACCACCGATTTAACAGCCTTAAGAGAAGCCACTTTACAAGGTTTGGGTATCGCAAAATTACCTGAATTAATGGTCGCTGAAGATATTAAACAGGGGCGCTTGATTCATGTGTTACCTGAATGGCAACCCAAGGCAGAGTTGATCCATTTGGTATACACATCAAGACGCGGCTTGCTCCCATCGATGAAATTATTGATCGATTTTCTGGTGAAAAAATTTGCTGAGCTGAAAAAGGAAAATTCAGTGTTGTATTAAAAACTGCACTATAAAGAATAGCCACTGTCAGTTTTTGCCAATTCACGTAGCCCCGTCATTAAGCTTTCAATCAGTTTTTCCACCACGAGACGTTGCCCCTTACGCGAGGCGTAGACTAATTGAACCGTACCACGATTGGATTTCCATTCTGGCAGTAAATGAATCAGTTTGCCTTTTTCAATGTCGGCTTGTACGGTCAGATAGGGCAGATCCGCGATTCCAAGCCCATCACTGACCGCATAATAGACACCTGCCAGATCGTTACTTTTAACTCGCGGTTGATATGGCACATCCACCGTTTCATCACTGTCAACATGACATAAGTGCCAGTAATATTGATGCTTCTGGATGCCTAAGGCTACACTCGGATAATATTGTAAGTCTGAGTAATGTTCAATTGTATGGCCTTGCAGTAATTCGGGCGCTGCCACTAAACAATGCTCAGTCCGGATCACATCGCGAACGATGAGGCTAGAATCCTGATTGGGTTCAAAACTGGTGCGAATCGCGATATCAATATCATCATGAAGAATATCAACACGACGGCTGGTCAGCTCTAAAGAAATCTCGACTTTGGGGTAGGTTTTGAGAAACTGATTCAGTAATTTCCGGATTTGAAAGTGCATCATCAATGGAGGGCAACTGATCTTGACCAGTCCCTGTGGTTCATTTTTTTGTTTGAGCAAGATATTTTCAGCACATTCAACTTGTGCAATCACTTTGCAACATTCTTCATAAAATTCCTGTCCCAGCTCGGTCACTTTAAAGTGGCGCGTCGTTCGCTGGATCAGGCTGACATTAAATTTATTTTCCAGCTCAATGATACGACGGCTCAGCTTGGACTTACTGATATTTTCAGCTTCGCTGGCCGCACTAAAGCCGCCATGTTTGACCACCAGATAAAAATAATGAAAGTCGTCAAATGAGTTGATCAAGGCCAGTACGTTCCAATCAATATGAAAAGATTAGAATAGCATCAACTATTCTAATCTGATGTAGTGAAGCTTTATTTTTGAGCTGTATTCTGAGCGTAGCTATTCATTAAATTACGATAGTCTGGAATATGATTAGAGAACAAAGCACCTAAACCTTCAATATCATTACGCCAGTCACGATGTAGTTCGCAGGCCATACCAAACCATGTCATCAACTGTGCACCTGCCTGCGACATGCGGTCCCACGCGGCATCGCGGGTGAGTGCGTTGAATGTTCCCGAAGCATCAGTAATCACGAACACCTCAAAGCCTTCAGCCAAGGCCGAAAGAGCAGGAAAAGCGACACAGACCTCAGTGACGACGCCTGCAATAATCAACTGTTTTTTACCTGTGGCTTTGATCGCTTTGACAAAGTCTTCATTGTCCCACGCATTGATTTGTCCAGGGCGAGCAATATAAGGTGCATCTGGGAACATCTCTTTGAGTTCAGGCACCAACGGGCCATTGGGACCATTTTCAAAACTGGTGGTTAAAATGGTAGGTAAATTAAAATACTTTGCAGCATCTGCCAGCGCCAGTACATTATTTTTAAATTTATCTGGATCGATGTCCCGAACCAATGAAAGTAGGCCTGTTTGGTGATCCACTAACAGTACCGCAGCATTGTCTTTGTCTAAGCGAATATAGTCTTTAGTCATGGTTGTATCCTCAAATTGTTGTAAAAGTAAAATAAAAAGATCAGCTCTTTTTGTGATGTGCTGAAATAATCCTAGTCAAATTTTGCCAGCTGAAAAAGTTCAAAAAATGAGATAAACCATATCAAAAATAGGATGATTATTTTGATTGTGAACTGATATCTATTTTTATAAGAAAATTGTCCTATATATAGAATAATGTGTTGCGAATCCGATGCTATAAGCAGCGATTGTTGAGGCGTAAAATGAATCTCAACAGCAGTGTTTTTACGCTATAGGAGAAACCAAATGAAGAAAATTCTTGGTGTGTATCAGAACAAACACATGCACTGGGTCGGTGATGGTTTCCCAGTGTATAACCTGTTCTCATATGACCGTTTAGGCCAAAGCCTCAGTCCATTTTTGTTATTGGATTATGCTGCGCCTTATCGCTTTGATCCAACCACGGTCAAGCATGGCGTAGGTTCACATCCTCATCGTGGTTTTGAAACGGTTACTATCGCTTATCAAGGTGAAGTGACTCATAAAGACTCAAGTGGCGGTGGTGGAACCATCAAAGCGGGAGATGTGCAATGGATGACCGCAGGTGGCGGGATTCTGCATCAGGAATTTCATTCACCTGAATTTGCACATCAAGGTGGCCTATTTGAAATGGTACAGCTTTGGGTCAATTTGCCAGCACATTCAAAAATGACACCCGCAAAGTATCAGGCAATTGAAGCTGATCAAATTCAGCACATTGCACTGGATGATGCAGGCAGTGAAATACGTGTGATCGCTGGTCAATATCAAGATATTGAAGGGGCAGCGACGACCTTTAGTCCAGTCAATGTTTGGGATGGCACGTTGGTGAAAGATCAGGAACATAGCTTTTATGTGACTGAAGGTCATACCACCTTATTGGTTCTGCTCTCTGGTCAGGTGACTTTAAATGGTAGTCAAAGCATTGAAGCGCCAAGTTTGGTAGTACTCAGTCGAGAGGAAATTGACTTCAGTCTCAAGGCTGAACAAGACAGTAAATTCTTGATCCTGACTGGCCAGCCACTGAATGAACCGATTGAAGGGTATGGACCTTTTGTTATGAATAGCCAAGCGGAAATCGTAGACGCCGTTCGTGATTTCAATAGTGGTAAATTTGGTCAAATGGAAGCTTGATTGCTGAATTAAATCAATGTTTTATATAAGAAGGCCGATCACGCTTTGAAGCGTGATCGGCCTTCGTTGTAAGGGTCCTCTATTGATTTTTTTAATTTATTGTCACTTATAGTTATTCAGCTTATTATGTGACTTCGTTCTCGTTCTTATACAAAAAGAATAGCGCTAAATTTGAGCGTTGCAAAGCCCCTAAAGCACTGAAAATGAAAAAATAAAGAATGTTCTGTATATTTTTGTGGCCTAAAAGGTAATATTTTGAATCTTTTCATTGGGTTAAGTTAAAAAGTAGAATTGTGATAAAATGTAACAATAAATGAACAATGAAATTCAACAAAACACGGGCTGAAATGCTGAATCTGGTATTTTTTAATACCGTGTTTAGGCGAACTATCAGTCATAATCAAGAAAAATCATCAACTGATGGGACATAATTTTGGATATTGCAATTATCGGCAGTGGAATGGCAGGACTTGCCTCAGCCAGAATCCTACATGATGCAGGACATAAAGTAACGATATTCGAAGCCCTCGCAGGTCGAGGCATGGATAGTCATAGTATTGACTTTGATGGTGGCATTATTGATGCGCCTTTGCGTGTCATGAATCCAAAGCTGTGGCAAAACACGCTCAGTCTGGCCAGTTATTTAGGCATTGAAACTTTCCCTGTACGCACATTTATGGCTTGCAGTTGGCTGTTTGAAGATAGAACAGATACCTGGCTGACGACTTCACGTAGCCGGATTGGTAATTTCCCGATTATTAATAACCGCAAAGGCATTCAGCAATATGGCTGGCGTCTGGTTAAGGGCATGTTGCAACTTAAAACTGCCGTGCATCAATTCTTTAAATCAGACAATCAGGACATCACTTTAGCCGAGTTCATGAATCAATATCATATTGAGGAAGTGTTCTGGCATGGTACGGTAATGCCTGTGTTATATACGATTTGTACCTGCCATCCAAAGACCATTGGTGAATGGCCTGCGAAACCGTTATTGGAATTTATTCGTCAATTGACCGAAGGCGAAGCCCTATTGCGTATGAAAGGCGGTACTCCAGCGCTGGTGAGTCGCCTGATTGATGGTATTGAAATCCATAGCGGTTCTCCTGTGAAAAAAGTGGAAGAGCAGGGCGATAAAGTACTGGTTGAAAATGATCAGGGCGAGCATCAGTTATTTGATCGTGTGGTGATTGCCACTCCAACACCAGCGATTGAAGGATTCCTGAAACAGCCGCAGTTTGCTGAAGATATTGCCTTACTGAAAAAATTCCGTTTTGAAGAAGGGGATCTGGTAATTCATACCGATCCGATCGTGATGCCGCAACGCCGTAAGGACTGGGCTGTCCTTAGCTATATGATGGATCGTAAATTTACCCGTCAACAGTTCACCGTGTGGATTAACTCGATTGAGCCAAGCTTGGTGGGTAAAAATGCGGTGTTCCAGACTTGGTGTCCAGTGATTGATATTGATCCGAAGAAAATTATTTCCAAGGTGAAATTGACCCGTGCCGTGGTGGATTCAGAAACAGTTGCATTGAATAAGCAAATTCAGCAACGTCATTTAGACCAGAATCGTAAGGTTTTTTATTGTGGTTCATGGTCATGTGATGGTTTGCCAATTTTAGAATCGGCGGTGACCTCAGCGATGCACATTTCTGAAATTTTGGGTGCGCCGTTACCATTTGTTGGGCTAAAACCAAAAGTGAAGGTCGCGCCAGAACTCGGTTATTAATATGACCACTCTCAAGCAGGCACTAATTGAAAAAGTCATCGGGCATAAATATGCCATTGATGCACAGCATCTCGGAGATGACTCAGCGCTTGCTTGGAGCAATTTAGGACATTGGCAAGGACAGCATCATAACTATCCGCTGGCTTGCCAAAGTCTGGCCGATCAGATCGCTGCTTCCCTACAACTCCAATCAACAGATCGTGTTTTAGATCTTGGCTGTGGACAAGGTGCCAGTCTATTGTACTGGCGCCAGCATTATCAAATTCAGCAACTCAGCGCGGTTGAACTCCAGCCTCAATGTGTCAAATACATTCAAGAATACTTACCTGAAATTCAAATTCATTGTGAAAATTTTTTGAATTTAAAAGACCTGCAACTTTTAAATTCATTTGATGCAGTGCTGTGTATAGATGCGGCTTACCACAGCAATTTGAATTCATTTCTTAATTCAGTTTCCCCAGTTTTAAATTCAAAAGGCCGAATCGCTTTTCACACACTGATGTGGTCAGAGAATTGGCAGAATTGCACTTATCTACAAAAACAGAAATATCATTACTTATTAAAAAGTGCAGATGTGAATTGGCAAAATTTAATGGGCCAGCAGCAGCTTGAACAAACTTTAGAACAACATGGTTTTGATGCGATAGAAATTCAGGATTTTTCTGAACCTGTATTGAATGGTTTTGCTGAATATATTGCGTCGCGAAAAGCTGAAAAGCACAGTTTTAATTTTGCTCAGTTCAAAATCGAGATGACTGCCAAGTTGTGCCGAAAACTCTACCAAGATGGATGGGTGCGATATATTCAAGTCAGTGCAGTAAAAAAGTGAGAAAAATATGCCAAATCAATATAAAGGTTCATGCCTCTGTGGTGCAGTGAGCTATCAGGCAGAGGTTGCGCCGCGTTATCGTTTTAATTGTCATTGTCGTGACTGTCAGAAAGCCACAGGTAGTGCCTATGCCCCAATTGCGTTCTTTCATCAATCTGAATTGAAGATCGAAGGTGAACTCAAATATTTTGAGTCTTTGGGACTGTCAGGCAAGCCGATTCGCCGTGCATTTTGCCCCAATTGTGGTTCGCAAATGTTTGGCTTGCCAGAACTGGTACCTGAAATGATTTCAATACGTGCAGGAACACTGGATGATCCAAATTTGTATCAACCGCAAGCAGAATGTTTTGTGAGTCATGCAAATGAGTGGGATTTATTAAATCCGAATATTTCGCATTTTGAGAAAATGATGGGGAAGAAAAGAGAATAAAGAGAGAAATGGTGCCGGCACACGGATTCGAACTGTGGACCTACTGATTACAAGTCAGTTGCTCTACCAACTGAGCTATGCCGGCAACGTGGCGAGAATTCTACAGAATCTAATTAAAAAAACAAGCGAAAAAATGAGCAAACGGAGAAAATTCATCAGTGCGTCGAATTTTCGCCAGTTTTCTCTTAATTACTCAGCGCATAAACAAAGGAATCAACGATTTCGCCTGTGCTTAAATACGCTTTGACAGGCACACGTTGATAGCCTGCGCCTTCGAATTCATCTAGTGCTTGCCAATGTTGTTCTAGGTTATCTGAGAAAAACACAAAGCCAGAGACCTTTTGATCTGTTTGATCTAAAACAATACCCGGAAAGCCCAGTTCAGCGCCCCAGCCTTGTTGTTTGAGTGTGCCAAATACATGTGCGTCTGCCCATGTACCACCAATATTTTCCATGATATGGGCATTGGGACGGTTGGGCCCTAAAGTACCGTAAACGAATAAACTGAGCATAGTGAAATGTATGGAAGTAAAATAAATAGAGTAGCAAAATGAGGGGGATAGGTATAAGCTAAGTTGTAAGCATCTACATAAATGTAGAGTATCTATCTATGAGTAGTTGATGGTCATGGAATTCTAAAAAGGGCTTAAGAGCTAAATAAATTTCCTCTTGTAGATTGATATCTATCCATGATTCATCACCATAGATACATTCGCAAATGGCTCTGAAAATAAGTTCAATTTCATGATTATTCATTAAAAAAATCTCTTCTTCTACTCTACCTCTGAGTGCTTCAAGAAGTTCCTTAAAATTCTCGAATTCTTCATTATAGAAATCAAGCTTTGAAGAAATATAAGAAAAATAGCCTTTTGCATTTTCGACTAAAGGAATAAGACAAAGATAGAGCTGTGAAATTTCATTAGTTGTGAAATAGGCTCGATTGCTGTGATGGGAGATGTAAAAAGCTTGAAGTAACTCAATGGTTTTCAATATACCTAAAGTCCGATAGTAGTGATTCTTTAGCAAAGAAAACTCACGAATGTCTCTGATATAACCAAAGTTTTCTAGTTCCTTTAAACCTTTAATTCTTTTTAAAGGGGAAAAATAAGTAAAAATGCTTTTCTTTTTATTCCAGCTAATAACTTCAGGAATAAATTTCTCAGTTATCCATTCAAATGAAGTTTGACAAGACCACCATTGTTTTTCTGATACAGGGATTTTGCTAAGGGGCGGTTCCCATAACAAGGTGAGTTCATCTCTGTCATTGATATCTTTAATATTTTCTGCCAAAAACATACCGTGATAAACATCTTCTACAGGTTTATATTTTTCTCCTGTATAGAGTTGTATGAAATTTCGAGATGCTGAAAATATATGCCATTCAGTGTCTCCATTATCTACATCATGAATGTTCGTAAACTTAATCATTAGGTCCCAAATTTCCTTGGGCAATGTACATAAAGCAACGTATGTTTGACCATTCCATGAAATAAAAGGAAAGTCATAAGCTTTCCATCTGTCTTCAATTTTTTGTATTGCTCCAAGATAGGCAGTAGTAAGATTGTCCGCAACTTCTGTAATTTGTTGAATAACTTCAATTGGTAGATTAAAGCGACAGTTTTGTAAGTCTATAACTTCAGATTGATTTGATGGGGTACCAATATAAAATGGTCTATAGCGAGAGTGGATAGGTTGTCCCGAGTTCCCTAAAAAATTTTCTAACATCCATTTGTTTTTTAGAATAACACTTACCCCATGAGCATCATGAGTTTTGACCGTAATAAGGGCAGAGCCGACATGGTTTTGTGTAGGTAATAAAGCCGAAATTTCAATCCACTTTTTTTTAACTTTCCAATTGCCATCCTCAAAAAAGGATTCGTCAAAATCTGAATAGTTTAATGAAGAGAAATCAAGAAATTCTTTAGCCGCTTCTCGATTATTTTCAACAGGATCGATTAATGCTTTATGTAATTTTTCAATAAAGTGAGTTCTAAGCATCCATTCATTGTAAAATTGACTTTCAGGAGCCATTGGAAAGAACTTACTAACAATATCAGGATAGGGTTGTGATTTTATGGTTAAGGTCACTGATGTCCATAACTCGGATTCAACTCCTAAAGTATGTAGTTCTTGATGTATTTCATCCCATTTTTTTTGTGTATTCCTAGTTAATTGATCTTGAGCAAGGATAACTACATATTTCTTTATCTTTGGAATTAAATCATTTTGTTTTAATTTCTTAAAAGTGTTTTCCAATTCTTGCGCGGATAGATTTTCCCAGCATTTACATTCGTATACCGCAAGTTGTTGAGGAAATTTCGCGAGATTGGCACAAATATCAAGCCCACCCTGATAGTGTCCATTACCTTTAATACGGTGAACATTGTTTAAATTTTTATCTTTAATAAGTAACCATTCGCAATATTGTTCAAATTGTTCGCTTGTAAGTTGAGTAAAAGGTAAGGTAGTAGCATCAAATGGTATGTATGATTTCATAAAATTATACTTCTTTTGACTAACACTCAGATTTTTCAACTATTTTCGAGTTGTTAAAAGTTCAATTTTTTGTAATATGATTCTTACTTTACACCAGTATTTAAGTTTTTTTAATTAAATTCAATTTGTATTTAGTGATTATATTTGATTTTTTGAAAAAAATATTATAAATGTTAATTGATTAAATTTAATTAATTGAAGATGGTTATACTTATGAGCAAGAAAATAAAGGTTTTAGATATTTATTTGGATACTGACAATCCTAGACACGATCCAATAAATGATCAACCTGAAATAATTGCTCATTTATTAAAAGAAGAAAAAATAAAAAATTTGGCTAAGGATATAGCTGAAAATGGAATTAGTCCGATTGAATTACTGGCTGTTATTAAGGGTAAAAACAATAAATATACTGTGGTTGAAGGTAATCGTCGTATTTGTGCATTAACACTATTGAATGATCCAGAGAAAGCACCTAATCAGAATTTAAAAGACTACTTTAAAAGGTTGAAGGCTAAGTCTGCATTAATACCAGACTCTGTCAATTGTGAGGTATTTGATCAAAGGGAAAAAGCTGATTTATGGATAGAACGTCGTCATGAGGGAGAACAATCTGGAGTTGGTACTAGACAATGGAATGCTGTACAGAAAACGAGACACAATGCTCGACTACAAAGAAGTGACGATAACACTTTAGCTCAAGCTATTATTGATTATGTAATAAATAATAGCTTGATCGAAAATAGTGAAACGGTTCGTATACTCACAACTGCATCACGATATTTAGGAAATCCCTTTTTTAGAAAAACTTTAGGTATTGCTAGTTCTCGCACTGATTTAAATGTTCAAATTACAACAACTATTTCTGAATTCGAAAAAGTAATTACTAAATTTTGTTTAGATTTGATTGTGAGTGCAGATACTAATAGTCCTGAAATGATTGTATCTTCACGATCTACTAGTGGGCAGGTAGAAGAGTATGCTAGAAAACTTATATATGAGGGTTATGCTCCTATAACGCATTTAAAAGCGTATCTCTTAAAAGACGCTATTCGAGAAGAATCTAGAAATGAAAGCGTGACTGTTACACCTGATGTTAGTGGTGCAGGTATTTCTAGTACTGATGATACGGGTGCATCTGATACTAATGATACGAGTGCATCTGATATTAATGATACGAGTACATCTGATACTGATGATACGGGTGCATCTGATACTGATGATACAAGTACATCTGGTTCTGATGATAGAGAAGGAATGGAGGAGGATGAAACATCTAGTACTTCAGAGCAGCCAGGAACTACTCCAGATCCAAATAAAAGAAAATATTTAGTAACCTCAAAGTTGATTGCTTGTATATCAGATAATACTTTGAGAAGGGTTTATGGTGAGTTAAGAAAGATTGAGATTGACGAATGTCCATTAGCAGTTATGTTAGTTGCAAGAGCTTTTTTGGAAGTAATCTATATCAAATATTTTGAAAATATAATTGGGCATAAATATGATAAGAATAAAATGAGGATGCATGTGGTATTACAGAAAGTGTGCGAATCTCTTGACTCTAAAAAGAATGAATTAAATCATTCACAAGTTAGTGCATTAGCTGTTCTAAAGAAACTACCCTCTGACCAAAATAAAATTTTTGCCGCGGGTAACTTAGGGCTTTATGCTCATGCGGTAGAGTATCCAAGTAATAAGAAGCAAATCATAATTGAATGGGATAATATTTCAGCGATAGTCCAATATATGTTAGTTAAGCTATATAAAGAAGGACAATAAAAAGCTAATATTAACCTAGTTTTTGTAAGGATTTTTTCATGCCTCAGACGCCATCACCTTTAAGATATCCCGGTGGGAAAACATCCATTTGGAAAATGGTGTCTACAATCATAAAAGATAATGAGTTAGAACGAGGACACTACTGTGAGCCCTATGCAGGTGGATGTGGGCTTGCACTATCACTCCTTTTCAAGGGCTATGTCCATGAACTACATTTAAATGATATTGATAGATCTATTTGGGCATTTTGGAATGGCGTTTTACATCAAACAGATGCTTTAATTGAGAAGATTCTATTAACTGATGTCACTGTTGAGGAATGGTATAAGCAAAGAGAGGTTCAACTCAACAAGGAGCATTTTAGTGATTTTGATTTAGCTTTCTCTTCGTTCTTTCTCAATAGAACAAATAGATCTGGAATAATCTTAAAAGCAGGTATGATTGGTGGATTGAAACAAGAGGGTAATTATAAAATTGACTGCCGTTATAATAAGAAATCCCTAGTTGAGAAAATTAAACGTATTGAAAAATATAAGCATAGAATCCACTTATATAACTTAGATGCCTTAGACTTTTTAGATAAGACTAGTATTATCTTACCTAAAAATAGTATCTATTGTATTGACCCTCCATACTTTGAGAAAGGTCAGACATTATATACAAATGCATATGAAAAAAAGGATCATGAGGAAATATCAAAAAAAATTTTAGAATTAAATAGATCTTGGATTCTAACCTATGATAATGCGGAAGAAATTAAGACTCTTTATAGTAAAAATAAACAATATACTTTTAACTTGAACTATAGTGCAGCTGAGAAAAGAGTTGGGACTGAATTACTGATCATAAGTAAAAATTTAAAAATATCAGATGAGTTAAATGTGCAGAAAGTTAAAACTATTAGTTCAATGAATTCGAAACGTGAATCAAAACTACCAGTTTGTAAGATTTAATTTAAGTAAGAATATTTTTGAGAATGCTTATGAAAAGATAAAATATTATCCCTCAATCTATCATCTGAGAAAAATAGGCAATAAAAAAGCCCAAACCCTTTAGATTTAAGCTTTTAGGACTCTATGAGATACCATAGAAAGTAATCTTGGCGGTGAGAGAGGGATTCGAACCCTCGATACGCGCAAACGTATACACACTTTCCAGGCGTGCTCCTTCAGCCACTCGGACACCTCACCAAGGTGTGCGATAGTAACCAAAAAAATGCGGGCTGCCAAGTTGTAGTCGAACAGATTTGCAGAAAAACTTTTTAGCTAGTGATAAGATTGCGCCATATAACGTTCTAGTTTGAAGACGACATAATATGCAAAGTACTGCAAAAAAAGCCGCATTGCCCGCGATGACGCTGGCAGCATTAGGGGTGGTATTTGGAGATATTGGGACCAGTCCGCTCTATGCAATACGGCAATGCTTTGTCACGGGACATGTTGATATCAGTGAAGGATCGATTCTTGGTATTCTTTCACTGATCTTCTGGTGTATGAACCTGACCATCAGCTTTAAATATGTGTCGATGATCATGCGTGCAGACAACAATGGCGAAGGCGGGATTATGTCTTTACTGGCGTTGAACCTGCGTTCTAACGTATTCAGTAACAAGAATAAAATATTTCTGATTGCACTTGGCTTCATTGGTGCATCACTATTCTTTGGTGACGGGATTATCACGCCAGCCATTTCGGTACTATCGGCGATTGAAGGCCTGAGTCTGGTCACGCCTGCTTTAGATCGTTGGTTAGTCCCGATTGCGCTCGGTATCTTAACGGCTTTGTTTTTGGTGCAAAGACATGGTACCGCCACCATGGGGAAATTCTTTGGGCCGATTACCTTACTATGGTTCGCTTCAATTGGTCTCATTGGACTGTGGAGCATCATTCAGACGCCGTATGTATTGATGATGGTCAATCCTTATTGGGCACTGCATTTTGTCTATGATCAGCCGACAGTTGCCTTTATTACCATGGGTGCTGTGATCCTGACCATGACCGGTGGTGAGGCGCTTTATGCGGATATGGGGCATTTTGGACGTATGCCGATTAAACTGGCTTGGTTCATCGTAGTATTGCCGTGCTTGCTGCTGAACTATGCAGGACAAGGCGCTTTGCTGTTACGTGATGCCAAGGCGATTGAAAATCCGTTTTATTTACTGGTACCTGACTGGGCGTTATTCCCGATGATTGGACTGGCAACAGCCGCAGCGGTGATAGCCTCTCAAGCGGTGATTACGGGCGTATTCTCAATGGCCAATCAGGCGATGCAGTTACGTTATTTACCGCGTCTCACCGTGCACCACACCTCTGATGTAGAGCAAGGGCAGATTTATTTGCCATTCATTAACTGGGTGCTGTTTATTTCGGTGGTGATCCTGATTCTACTGTTTGAAAGCAGTGCCGAGTTGGCGAGTGCCTATGGTGTCGCCGTGACCATGACTATGCTCTGCGGTACCATTTTGATCTCGACACTGGCCTATGGTGTATGGCGTTGGCCTCTGTGGAAAGTGGCTTTATTTGCAGGTCCTTTCCTGATTATTGACCTGATTTTTGTGGGTTCAACCTCATTAAAAATTCTATCAGGCGGCTGGGTGCCAATCCTGATTGGTGTGGTGGTGTATACCATTCTAATGACTTGGAAACGGGGTCGTGAAATTGTTTACAATCGCATGGAAACCAATGCCTTACCGATTGAATTATTTATTAAAAGTATTGGCATGAGCAAGGAAACACAATATGTGCCAGGTGAAGCGATTTTCCTGACAGGTACGCCAAATATTGTGCCGCATGCAATGTTACATAACATTAAGCACAACAAGGTGCTGCACGAGCGTAATGTGATGGTGACGGTGTATACGCAGGATATCCCTTATGTGGCTGAAGCCGACCGCTTAAAAGTAGAAAAGCTGGATGAGCATTTTTATCGTATCTATGTTTATTATGGCTTCAAGGATCAGCCGAATATTCCAGTTGCACTGGAACAGGCCTATAAACAGCTAGATTTTGAATTCGATATGATGCAAATGAGTTTCTTCATTTCACGAGATCGTATTGTGCATACCGTGGGAGACGGCATGTCACCTTGGCGTGAAAAGCTGTTTATCTCGATGCAGCGTAATACCAGTCCAGTGAGTGACTTCTATCAGATCCCGACCAACCGTGTAGTGGAGCTCGGCAGTCAGATCGAAATTTAAGTTTAAATCGGTAAAAAAGGCACGCTAAAGTGCCTTTTTTATTGTCTGTTGAGCAAGTGTACAGATTTGCGACATAAAATGTCGTTCTCGGCTGAAACTCAATATACAGCAAGGCTTTGAGTTGTTAAGCTTCGCGTTCATATTGATTTTGATGTAGTTATGGCGAAGAAACCAACCAGAAAGGGTAAAACACCATTTGCTTTTTTGAGCCAGAATGTTGGAAAGATTATGCTGGCTGCGGTCGCGACAGGAAGTTTTGCGATTGCGTTTGGCAATGAAAAAATTTCTAAATTGATCCCGTTTCAGTCGAGTAATGGTGCCTGTTTAAAACAGTTCTATCGAGATGTCCCGCCTTTATTGAGCAAAGACAGTCTAAAAAAAGACAGTTATGCCTTGTGTTTTAATGACTTCAATGTGATGTATTCAGGAATTTCCAAAACGCCGTTATGGTCAGCCGAATACCTCACGCCTGAACGTTTAAGCATCAAAATCAAACGTGAAGACAATTTCCACGAAGAAACCCGTGTGCAACTGGTTCATCGTGCTTTGCTGTCGGATTATCGTGGTTCAGGTTATGACCGTGGGCATATGGCGCCGAACGGGGATATGAATAATACCGCAGCACAATATGACAGTTTTTCCTTAGCCAATATGGTGCCACAAGCACCTAAGAATAATCAGGAAGTATGGCGTAAATTGGAAGAAGCTGTGCGTTCGATGGTGACCAAACAGCATAAAGATGCCTATGTACTGACAGGCCCTGTATTTGAAGGCAAGCGTCTGAAAACCATTGGTAAAGGGGTGATTGTCCCGACGGCCGTGTATAAAGCGGTGTATTTACCAAAGCAGGGGATTATTGGTGCTTATTATGCCCCGAACAATAATTCGCTACAGGTCAAAGTGGTAAGTGTCTGCTATCTGGAAGAAAAACTAGGGATTAATTTATTTCCACAATTGACCGAACAACAGAAACGTAATGTCTATCAGCTTCCATTGTCTGCACAACAAGTGAAGCCAAATAAAGACATTAGTTATTCGCATTGGGATGGGCAAAGTCAATGTGCGGAAGAAGCCAAGACCGATGCCATTCAGGCTCAACAACGTCAATTTAGTTCACAATCCAGTGAGGCAACGGGCAATAAATTCCCGCAAATTGATGAAGAAACCAAACAGGTGATGATTAATCAGCTCATTAATGCACTGGTGCAGTATTTCTTACAAATGTTGCGATAAGAAACGCTTGCAAAGTCATTGTGCTTGGCCCATGTTGTTTTATAGACAACAATAATGAGGGGAAAAGATGTTTAAGCCTTTTGAAAATGGAGATGAGTCTTCAGCAATCTATGATCTGACCCTAGAAAATCAGGTCGATTGTGTAAGTTTATACGGCAATCTGCAAATTACGAAAGATCAGGCTGGTTTAAAAACTGCAAAGGCATTACAAAGCTTTATCAATGATGTGGTGGCGGCTTTGGAGAAACAGGAGTTGCCTGAGCAAATTGAACGCCAGCCAGAACAGGAAATTGAAAATCCATTTTTATAAATAAAAAAACAGCCGATAAAGGCTGTTTTTTTTATGGTGTGTTGGGAGCTTAGTTTTTCTCGCTGCCCACGACCTTGTAGATCACTGCACCGATAATCGCACCGATAATTGGTGCAACCCAGAACAACCAGAGTTGGCTAAGTGCAGCAGTTTCAGCAAATAAAGCAACTGCTGTACTACGAGCAGGGTTAACTGATGTGTTGGTCACAGGAATACTGATCAAGTGGATTAAAGTAAGCGCCAAACCAATCGCGATTGGTGCAAAACCAGCAGGCGCACGACGATCTGTTGCACCCATAATCACGATCAGGAAGAACGCCGTAAGAACAACTTCAATCAGGAATGCAGATGCAACAGAGAAATGGTTTGGAGAAAGTTCGCCATAACCGTTGGTTGCGAAGCCACCTGTACCTGCAAAACCTGCCTGACCTTGTACGATGATGTACAGAACGAACGCGGCAAGTGCACCACCAATGACTTGAGAAATAATATAAGGCACGAGGTCTTTGGCATCAAAACGTCCACCTACCCATAAACCAACGCTGACTGCAGGGTTAAAGTGACCACCTGAAATATGACCAAATGCATAAGCGCCAGTTAAAACAGTTAAACCAAAAGCAAGCGCAACACCTAGAAAGCCGATCCCAAGTTCTGGAAATGCTGCTGCAAGGACAGCACTACCACAACCACCAAAAACAAGCCAAAAAGTACCAAGAAATTCTGCTAAATATTTGTTCATTGTTATCACCAAACATGTTTTTAAAAAATAAAAAAGCAAGCATCCAAAAATTTATTATGGATATGTGTCAACCTAGTGAAAAAATGTGAACTATTTCACAAAGGTATATAGGCTCTTGTATAAAACGTGCAAGCAAAAGGGTCAGTTGTGAAACCGTTAGTTCATAGGTAATTTTATTAAGAATTGTAAATAGTGTTGTTGTTCCGCCACTGTTGCGGGGTTTGTCCTGTCCAGATTTTAAAAGCACGCTGAAAAGCGCTTTGTTCGGAATAACACAGCAGTAGCGCAATTTCCTGCAAACTGAGGTGCGGATCTTTTAAATATTCTGTTGCCAGCATAAAACGGACTTGCTGCACTCGTTCCTGAAAAGTGGTGCGTTGTTGTTGTAAATGGCGTTGTAATTGACGTACCGAAAGTCCTAGTTTTTCTGCGATAAAATCAAGCTGATATTGGTTTTTTTGCAGGCCTGTCAAAATGGCATGCTGTAAACGCTGATCCAGTTGGGTGGAGTTTGGCAGCTTGTCCAGCAAGGCTTGGGCTTGCTGTAACAGTAATTGCTGCAGGGTATGATCACCCGTACGTAACGGCTTAAATGCTTCGCTGACCGGAATCAGGAGTTGCGTTTTAGGCTGGTCAAAGCGGACTTTGCAGTGGAAATACTGCTCATAAATACTGATATTTTTAGGTGCTGGATTGACGAAATGTACTTCATGTAAATGAATGCTGTCGCCAGACATAAACAGTTTGAGAAATTGCACCATCAGCGCAATGGCAATTTCATCGGTCAACTGGGTTGGATGAGGTTCAGGCGCTTCCCAGCGAATCGAACCATAGGGATGTCCTAACTCGACCAGTAATGGGCTGCCATCATAAATCAGGCGATGGAAATCATGATAACGCGCTAAAGCTTCACCCAGATTTTCACAGGACAAGGCCAGATAGGCAATAATACCCAAGTGTTTAGGTTGCACATAAGCGGCAATATCCAGTCCTAAACCAGCTTTGGGGTGTAGACGGTTAAGGTCTTCCAACAAATCGCGCCAGATCACATAATCAAAGCGTTCCAGATTTTGAACTTGTTGTAATTGTTCAGGAATTAAAATATTTTCTGCTTCGCAATAGGCTTTTAGTAAATGCCCCAAACCACCAAAAACAGAGCCTGTATAGTTTTTGAGTTGCGACATCCTGTGCGCCTCTTATTCTGTCGTGTTTTGTCAATATAAATATATCGTATCGTCAATACTTCGCCTACAAAAATTTATATCTTTAATAAAAATAAGGAAACATTTGGAGAAAACCATGATTAAGGGTTTTATTGCAGGCTTGGCTGTAGCCAATGCATTTGAGTGGTTTGCACATAAATACATTTTGCATGGTGTACATCGTCCCGGTCAGCCACGTTACAGCCCTGTGCCAAAAAGCATGGAATCACATTGGGCACATCATCGTGAAGTGCGTAAGCAACAATTTTCAGATGATTGTTATGTAGAAGGCGTGGAGCATTGGCGCACTCGTAATGAAATCATGTCATTGGCTGTGGTCGCTGGAGTGGCGAGTATCGCGTTTTATCCCGTTTCAAAGGGAATGTCTCTGGCAGCGCTTTATAGTGCCGGCAACTATTATTATGTCCATCGCCGTGCCCACTTGGAACCCGATTGGGCCAAACGAACCATTCCTTGGCACTATGATCATCACATGAACTCAAATCAGGATGCCAACTGGTGCGTCACCCGACCATGGTTTGATTATGTGATGGGAACCCGTGTGGTCTCTTCAGCAGATTTAAAAGAAGCCAATCCATTAGGTCTGCCATTACCAGCAGCGTTGTCTAAAACCCTCACACAAGCGATTGAGTCCGTCTTTCCTGCCAAGTGGGTGGAGCACAAGCCGAAACTGGTCACAGCAGTGCAAGCAGAAGATGAACAAAATGATGCGGTCGCTTAGTGCTGAGAATCAAAGAGAAAGTATGGTTTATATAGGCAATGCATGACGAAGGAAAAGGGCTTTCGTCGTGAATTGTCAATAAAACTGGTTTTTAATGTCAATATTTCTGCATATTTAATCGCTAATTTAGCTTAAGCATGATATTCGACTGTATTTTGCTCAAAATGGATATGTTTCTGTTACCTTCTAGCGTTGTATAACGCAGTTTCTTGCCTTGCTCAGCAAGGTATTTTTTTGCCTGTAAAAATGTTCTCAATAAAAAACCTCTCAAGTGAGAGGTTTATTTGTTCTATCAATTATGAATCAGAGACGCATCTCAATGCCTTGTGCTGCAAGGAACTGTTTGGCTTCTGGAATGGTATGTTGACCAAAGTGGAAAATAGAGGCAGCAAGTACCGCGTCCGCACCGCCTTTTAAGATGCCGTCAGCCAAATGTTGTAAATTCCCTACGCCGCCTGAGGCGATGGTTGGAATATTGACACGATCATTGATCTGACGCATTAACGCGATGTCATAGCCTGCTTTGGTTCCATCGGCATCCATACTGGTAATCAGTAATTCGCCTGCACCAAAGTCTGCCATTTTTACTGCCCATTCAATCGCATCGATGCCTGTCGGTTTACGACCACCGTGAGTGAAAATTTCCCATTTATTTTCGCCAGTTTTTTTGGCATCAATCGCAACCACGATACATTGTGCGCCAAAGCGTTGCGATGCTTCCTGTACAAACTCAGGAGTAAATACTGCTGCCGAGTTAATACTGACTTTATCGGCACCTGCATTGAGCAATAAACGAATATCTTCAACTTTACGGACACCACCACCTACAGTTAAAGGAACAAAAACACTTTCTGCCATGCGTTCAACTGTACGGTATGTGGTGTCGCGTCCATGATGGGTAGCAGTAATATCTAAAAAGGTAATTTCATCGGCGCCTTGTTCGTTGTAACGACGGGCAACTTCAACAGGGTCACCTGCGTCACGAATATCAAGGAATTGAACGCCTTTGACGACTCGACCATTATCAACATCTAAGCAAGGGATAATACGTTTTGCGAGCATAAAATTTTCCAAAAAATCGCCAATAAAGAAAGGGGTGCTACACCTTCATGGAGGGAACGGGTATTCTATCAAACTTCACAGCTATTTTTTGCAGGTTTTCCATGTCGGTTTATACCCCGTTGAGTTTAGAAGAAGTTCAAGCCTTTGCCGAACCTTATGGTTTAGCAGTGATTGACCTGATTCCAATCCAAGGCGGTATTCAAAACACCAATTACTTTTTGGTGGATCAGTCACAGAAACAATATGTTTTGACGGTTTTTGAAGAGTTAGATGCTGAAGGGGCAGGCGAATTGGTGCCTGTGCTGGATTGTTTGGGGCAAGCGGGTGTGCCAGTGGCAGTGCCGTTAAAGCATAGTGGTCAGGCGATTCATAGCATTGCCGATAAGCCTGCACAAATTGCACCGCGCTTGATGGGCGAGCATCCTGAAGATGCCAGTATTGTGCAAATTCAGGCGATTGCACAGGCGCAGGCAAAATTGCATTTGGCCTTGCAGGGCTTTCCTTTAGAACGGGATTTTAATCGTAATCATCAATATTGGTCAGAGGTCGCAGCACAGCTTAAACCACAAATGAATGCGGATGATCAGGCTTTATTGGCACAGGTTTTTCAGCAGTTTGCACAGATCACGCAACAGCATCCAGATCGTCCTACCGGTTTTATTCATTCAGATTTGTTTAGAGACAATACCTTATTTGAAGGCGACCAGTTGCAAGGTATCCTTGATTTTTATGAATTGAATCAGGATGAATGGTTATTTGATATTGCGATTAGTATCAATGATTTCTGTACTGCTTATCCGCAAGCCCATCTTGATCAAGCGAAAGCAGATGCGTTCCTCGCAGCGTATCAACGCATTCGTACCCTGACTGAGGATGAATTGGCTTGTTTAAACATTTTCTTGGCGATGGCGGCTTGCCGTTTCTGGAGCATGCGTTTGCAGGTTGCCCAGAAAAATGCCGAGCATGGACGTACTGGCGATGATATTTTGCAAAAAAATCCGCTGGAAATGCGCATGATGTTGCAAGACCGTCTACAACGAATCACAGCTTAGGAAAGTATCATGCGAGATCAAGGTCGATTAGTTGAATGGTTTGATGATAAAGGCTATGGCTTTATTCAGCCCAATGACCCACAAAAACAACGTGTTTTTATTCATATTAAAGACTTTGCTCGTACGGGGCCACGTCCACTTATTGGTTGTGCGCTGGAATATGTGGTGATTCTGGATGAGCGCGGTCGCTATCGCGCTCAGCAGGCGGTGTACTTAAAAGCCTCGCAAGTGTTTGAGCATAAAGCCAAACCTGTAAAACCAACAGCCTCTAAACCTTGGTCAGCGATGCAAATTGCGATTGTGATTTATATCGTCTTTATGGTGATCGCAAGCTTTAGCAAATTGTTGCCGCCATATACCTTGTTATTTGTCAGTTTGATGAATGTCTTGAGTTATTGGCTTTATGCACAAGACAAAGAGGCGGCACAATTGGGCAACCGCCGTATTCCCGAACAGACCTTGCATATTGTGGACTCTTTGGGTGGATGGTGCGCAGGTTGGCTTGCTCAGCAAAAACTGAGACATAAAACACAAAAACAACCGTTTCGTAAGATTTATTTCTGTACCATTGTCTTCCATATATTGTTGATATGTTGGTTAATTTCTCCGCTCAATGTGTTTTACTAATTGAGGGAGTTTGACGCTGGAGATAAATAAAAAATGAATTATTCCGTTGATCAAGATCCAAATCGTACTTTGACTTTAGTGCTATATGTGCTTTATATCATTGCGATTTTTTCTGGTGGTTTATTGGCGATTATTGCCTTGATTATTAACTATGTAAAACGTAGTGATGTACAAGGTTCGATTTTTGAAAGCCACTTTACTTGGCAAATCCGTACCTTCTGGTGGTATTTGGCTTGGAATATTATTGCCTTTATTCCGTTCTCGTTCCTGTTTTTAACGGGAGATAATGGTACTGCCTTTGCGGGTGTGGCTATTTCTGCAACAACATTTGCTTTTGCGGTCATTTTTGGCGCATGGGTATGGATTGTCTATCGTGCGATTCGCGGTTTGATTGCGTTAAATGACAATAAGCCGATGTATCAGTAAGTCATAAGCATCCGAAGGCTGATTAGTTGGTTTTAATCAGCCTTCTTTTTTATAAAAATGATTAAGTTGTAAATTATATTTTTATCACTTTGATTGAATTGAAAAACGAAGAAAAATTTAAAAGAGGGTTTTAATGGATCATGTTGTTGATCAAAAGGCATATCGCGGTCTGACCTATGTTTTATATATCTTTTATCTTATTTCAAGCTTCACGGGCGGCTTACTCGCCATCATTGCTTTAATACTGAACTACATCAAACGTAAAGAGGTTAAAGGAACGCTACTCGATAGCCATTTTACTTGGCAAATCCGTACCTTTTGGTGGTGTTGCCTGTGGAATCTATTGACCCTAGCTGTATTTGCACTGGCACTATTTCATCAGGAACTCGGTATTCCATTTTCTGATGATCATGCATCTTCGGTATTTTTTATTGGGTTGGCATTTTTATTTGCAGCATGGGCTTGGGCGGTGTATCGGAGCCTTCATGGCTTATTTTGTTTATATGACAATAAACCGATGTATGACTGAGGTTGGCCTATGATTATTGAACATGTTTATTTGAATATTAAAGCTGAACAGAGCGACGCGTTTGAAGCGGCTTTTCATCAGGCAAAATCGATTATTTATCCGATGGATGGGCTAAATGCAGTTCAACTGATTAAGCATACCGCAGGCGATGGTCGTTATATTTTAATGATCTTTTGGGACAGTATTGAGCATCATACTGAAGGATTCAGGAAGTCGGCAGCCTATCAGGAGTGGAAAGCGCTATTGCATCCCTTTTATGATCCGATGCCTACGGTCGAGTATTACCAGCCATGCATGCTGCTGAAAAAGAAAGAACCACAGAATTAATTGAAAGAGAGCGAGTTAGCTCTCTTTTTTCTTTTCAAAGAACTTAAATTTTAATTCGCTGACCAAAACACCCAAAACCACCAGTAAGCCACCGAATAACGCGAGCAAAGGTAAGCGTTCTCCTGCAATGCGTCCAATCACACCTGCCCAGACGGGTTCGCCTGCATAAATAATGGCAGCGCGTGCAGGATCAACCATGCGTTGTGCCCAGTTCATGACAAACTGGATTAAAGCGCTGGCGAGTCCCAATGCGACAGCAATGATGACCAGCCCCCAAGAAAAAGGTGGAATGCTATGTTCACCGACCAGCGGCATACTGGCAAAGGACAAAAGAGATGCGACCATCAGTTGCACAACAGTGACTCGTCTCAGGTTGACCTTTCCTGCAAAATAACCAATCAGGATAATCTCGAGTGCAATCACAAAGGCACAGGACAGCGTCAGCATTTGTCCATAATTTAAATCAATGCTGGAAAAACCATTGCCTGTTAAAAATACCAAACCTGTAAATGCCAAGGCTGTACCGACCCAAGTCATGAGTGAAGGTCGTTTCTGAAAAATGGCCCACATCAGGATGGGAACCAAAGGCACATATAGCGCCGTTAAAAATGCCGATTCACTACTTAAGATGGTTTGTAGACCAATGGTTTGCGTACCATAACCAATTGCAATCATCAGGCCGATGGCTGCACCCGCCAGTATTTCCTTAAAGGTTAAGCCTCGCATCGACTTTATTGAGATCAGGAAAATAGCCAAAGCGGCAACCGCAAAACGGCAGCCCACAAAAAACATCGGGGTACTAAAGTTCAGTGCATATTGCACGGCTAAAAAAGTACCGCCCCAAATCATGGTAATAAAAATCAGGGCAAATTGTGCGGCTTTAGGAGACTGGGATAAGGAGGCCAAAACAACGATCCTAAGAAAAGTGCAATATAATGCACATATTGCATTAGTTGGTCGATGTGTGCAATATATTACGCAAGTTTTATTTTTTATCATTGTGGTTTATGAATCCATCCGATACTGTCCTGACCCATGTAGGAAAAAATATCCGCCATTTTCGGGATCAGGGCCATTTAAGCCAACAGGAACTAGCAGATCGGGCAGGGGTCAGTCGCCGTACCATTGCGGCCTTGGAAACAGGTCAGGTCAATATAAGTCTGGCGAAATTGGATGCAATTGCGGCAGTGCTGGGAATTGATTTCAAGCGTATCGTCAGTGCACCTGAACTGGGTGAATCGGAAATCGTAAATACCTTGGCTTGGCAAGGAGAGCATCCGACCAGTCATGCCACACTGTTAGCTTCAGTTCCAGCGTATACACAAGTTGAGTTGTGGACGTGGTCATTGGCTGTTGGTGAGATTTATCATGCGGAAGCGGATCAAAAGGGCTGGCGAGAACTCATTTATGTGCTTGAAGGCGAGTTAAGTCTGGAATTTGAACAGGAAACACGAGTTGTTCAGGCAGGCGACTCTATTCTATTTGAAAGTTCGATTCGTTATTGTTATGCCAATCGAGGCACACAGCCATTAAAATTCATTCGTAATGTGCTGTATTAAATCAAAAGAAGTTATCTGGGCAGATAACTTCTTTTTTATGCAAAATTAAAGACGGTTGTCTTCATCGAGCAATAATTGTGCTTCACGAAGGTTTAAGGTGCCTTCGTAAATTGCGCGGCCTGTGATCGCACCTAAAATACCTTTTTGGCCTTTTAAGTTGCGTACATCATCAAGGTTGGTCACACCGCCAGACGCAATCACTGGTAAGCCAGAATAGTCTGCCAGATTGACAGTCTGCTCAACGTTAACACCTTGCATCATGCCATCACGGGCAATATCGGTATACACAATGCTTGATACGCCTGCATCTGCAAAACGTTTCGCAAGATCAGTCGCCTTGACGTCAGTAATATTGGCCCAACCATCAGTTGCTACCATGCCATTCATGGCATCGATACCGACAATAATACGACCTGCAAAACGCTTACATGCTTCTTCTACAAACTCAGGCTCTTTAACCGCCTTAGTTCCGATAATGACAAAAGAAACACCAGCTTCTAAATAATGCTCGATGGTTTCAAGTGAACGGATACCGCCACCGATCTGGATTGGCAGTTCTGGCTGTGCACGTACAATCGCTTCAACCACAGGTTTATGAATCGGCGTGCCGGCAAAAGCACCATTTAAATCGACTAAATGTAAACGACGTGCGCCTTCATCCACCCAATGTTGTGCAGTTGCCACAGGGTCATCAGAGAAAACAGTATCGTCTTCCATACGTCCTTGTTTTAAACGGACACATTTACCATCTTTCAGGTCAATTGCTGGGATGATTAGCATACACCGCTCCTTGCGTCATCATAGAGTTTAAATTATTAGGGGCTTGTTGAACGTCCCTCTATGATTGCGACAAAGAAGGCAATTTAGCCTACAACGCAATGCATTTCTGAATGTTCAGCGAGCCCTATATTAGCAAAGTATTGATCAATCTCTAAGCCTTGTCTGTTGATCCTTCAAGTATTTTCATGATTTGTTGTTGTAATTGTGGTGTGAATCGGTGTTGCTGGTAAAGTTGTTCAAATACTAGCAGTGCTGCATAAGCGTCCGCTGCAGCATAACTGATTTGTTGAGGACTAAGACGTTTCACGGCCCAATTTGAGGTACTGATCTTTTTACTTTTGGCAAAATAACGCTGGAATAGTAGGGCGATCGCGGTTTGTACACCGACTTGGCTGCGATAACCAAAACTTGCAAAGCTTTTGGAAAGTTCAATCAATGACGTGGGCTGGATATCTTTGCCGCGAAAAATATGTGCATCATTTTTAAGTCCAAAACCGACTTTGAGTTGCTGTTCATTTTCCAAAATGGGTTTTAAAAATGACAAAATTTCAGCACTGACTTGGAAAAGATAAACGGTATCGTAGGTTGCAAGCTGGATGACGTGTGGCCCTGTCGATTTTTCCCCGACTTTAAAGGTCGGTTTCGATTCACTGTCAAAACCGAAGACTTGGATGGAACTGAGTTGATCTTGCAGGGCCAAGCATTGTTCAAGCGTTTGAATGACAATAATTTTGTCTGAAGCAATGTTTTCAAAGGCAGGTAAGGCACGTATTTGTTCTTTGCTTAAAGGCGCTACAGCGTGTTGAGGTGTGTCCATCTGCATTCAAAACTCAAGTCATTTCTATGAGCTTAAAGGGTTTTATTGAAATAAAAAAGCCAAGTCGAAACTTGGCTTAGCAAACATGACGTATTTATTTAGCTTGGTTTATCTGTTGCTCAATCTGAGCTTGCTTTCTTTGCACATATTCCTGATATGCAGGAACTGCACTGCCCACTAAGGCAAAAATGACGGCAAGTGGAATAATCACAATATAAATCCAGCCCAAGACTTTTTCCCAGCCAGTAGTTGCACGTACAGAACCAAATTTATTTGGCCCTTCTGTTCCTTTGGCACAGAGCAGATAAATAATGAAAATGAAATTTACAAAGGGGACAAGGGCTAATAACGACAACCAACCCGTTTGATTCCGATCATGTAGACGACGAATGGTAAATACAAAAGAGAAATAGAGGAACACGATATAAAGAATGATAAACAGGACAATTGCGAGGATTGGATAATCTTGCCCTTGTTCGAGATTGTCACCAGTCACGAGCACAGCGCCAAATGCCAAGACAAAAATGATAATCACTGCGGCGATTGAACTTAACAATGTCCAAGCTGCATATGAAAGCCGACCAAACCGGCCTTTAGCACTTAGTGGATGATCCGCGTTTTGAGTTGATGAATTCATTGTTATTCCTATTTAAGTGTTTTTATGGGATTGTAAAACTTAAAAAATGTATTATGCCTTAGAATATTAAAGAAATTTTTTAAATTAATGCTTAAATTATTTTATATATAACAGATCAAGTCATAACAAAGGACTTGATCTGTATGAGTGAAGCTTAAATTGTCCATTCCACAAAGTTTTTTAACAACTGTAAACCAGCGGTATGACTTTTCTCTGGGTGGAATTGTGTTGCGAACAAATTGTCTTTATGAATCGCCGTACAGAAGTTCACGCCATAATCACAGGTTGCTGCCGTGACTGCTGCATCTTTTGGCTCAACATAATAACTATGCACAAAGTAGAAACGCGCATCTTGTTCAATGTTGTTCCACATTGGATGCTCTGGATCAAGCTGATGTACCTGATTCCAGCCCATGTGTGGCACTTTTAAATTCGGAATTTCAGGGAAATGTTTAACCACACCATCGAAAATGCCGAGCGCATCAACACCACCATTTTCTTCCGAGCTTTGTAGCAGCGCTTGCATACCTACACAAATTGCCAGAACAGGTTTATTGAAGGCTGCTTGACGCACCACCTCATCAATCCCTGCTTCACGCATACCTTGCATGCAATCACGCATTGCGCCCACACCTGGAAACACAATCTTATCAGCTTTGGCAATCAGTTTAGGATCGTTGGTCACGTCCACTGTTGCACCGACATGCTCTAGCGCTTTTGCCGCAGAGTGTAGGTTGCCCATGCCATAATCAAGTAAAGCAATACGTGTCATTACAAGCTACCTTTGGTTGAAGCAATGGTATTTTCAGCACGTGGATCAACCTCACAGGCCATACGTAATGCACGCGCCAACGCTTTAAATACACTTTCAATCTGGTGGTGGCTATTTTTGCCTTTCAGGTTATCAATATGCAGCGTCATCAGTGCATGATTGACAAAGCCTTGGAAAAATTCCGAGAATAAATCGACATCAAAGCTACCAATGCGCGCACGGGTAAATGGAATATCCATAAATAAGCCAGGGCGACCAGACAGATCAACCACCACACGAGATAGTGCTTCGTCTAAAGGTGCATAAAAATGCCCATAACGACGTAAGCCTTTTTTATCACCTAAAGCTTGGGCAAAGGCTTGTCCCAGTGTGATTCCGCAGTCTTCAACGGTATGATGGTCATCGATTTCCAGATCACCATCGCAATGAATGTCGATATCAAATAGACCATGACGCTTGATTTGATCAATCATATGGTCTAAAAATGGAACTCCAGTGTTGAGTGTGCCTTGACCAGTACCATCGAGATTGAGACGAACTCGAATTTTTGTTTCGTTGGTATTTCTTACCACTTCACTGATACGTTGCGTCATGGACACGTTCCTCAAAAAACGTCAAAAATGATTGAATTAAAAACCAATAGTTTCGCTGTGACGAAAAAGTGACAGCATCATAGTTTGCTCAGGAGGGTTAATCAATGCCTATTACCGTACATGCTTACAGTTCTCTGGAAGATTCAGGAATTCGTACTCAGCTAGAGCGACTTTACGATACCAGCCCAGAGTTTGGTGACGGGCAAGATGCAATGGAACAACTTGAACAAAATCTACAGCAATATACCACAGTTTACACTGCTGAATTTAACACCAAAATTATAGGTGCAATTTGGGCGACAGGACAAGGTGAAAGCCGTGTTCTGGAATATATTGTGGTACATCCAGCCAATCGCGGCCGTGGTGTTGCAGAACGTCTGGTTGAAGAGGTTTGCCGCATGGAAGAAGCGCAGGGCGTGCAACAGTTTGAACCAGGTTGTGGGGCGATCCATCGTTGCCTGTCGCATCTCGGTAAAATCTAAAAAGCTGCCTTAAAATTATGCTTTGTAGCAAAATTAAGCGCTTAAACGAAAAATCCACAAATTTGCTTGACGGGCTTAGACAAACATTGTTTAATACGCCCACTTTGGCGTGATAGCTCAGTAGGTAGAGCAACGGATTGAAAATCCGTGTGTCCCCAGTTCGATCCTGGGTCTCGCCACCATAAATTTGTATTTTCAATCCCTGATCCCATCAGGGATTTTTTTTTATCTCAAAAAATGATTGCGTGAAAAATGGGCAATCAAATCAAAAGCTCATGATAATTATTGACTATTGGGCCGAGATACGGCTTAATACACCCCATTGGCGTGATAGCTCAGTAGGTAGAGCAACGGATTGAAAATCCGTGTGTCCCCAGTTCGATCCTGGGTCTCGCCACCATATTCAAAAAGCCTCAAACGAAAGTTTGAGGCTTTTTTTATTGCTTCAATATTTTGCTATATTGAGGTTAAGTAGAAGAATTGAAGAATAACATCGCATGAAAGATCTGTTTTCGGCGCAAAGTGAACTTTATCAACAGGCGCGACCAACTTATCCACAATCGCTCATAGATAGCTTAATTAAGCAGCTTAAAGGTTTTGATTGCGCATGGGACTGTGGTGCAGGTTCAGGACAATTAACGCGGCTGATTGCGCCGTATTTTCAACAGGTGATCGCAACTGATTTAAGCCAGAACCAGCTCGATCAGGCGCCGGCTTTGAGTAATGTCAGCTATTTACAGCAAGCTGCGGAGCAGTGCACTTTTCCAGATCATCATTTTGACTTGATTACCGTTGCGCAGGCGATTCACTGGTTTGACTTTGAAAAATTCTACGCACAAGTGAAGCGCACGCTCAAACCAGATGGTGTGATTGCAGTGATTGGTTATGGCTTGTTAGCGCTTGATGACGCGCTTTTGAATGATCGGATACGACAACTTTATTCTCAGACCTTACACGGCTTCTGGGATGCAGAGCGGCGCTATATTGATGAGCATTATCAAACGATTCCATTTCCTTTTGAGGAACTTCCAATGCCACAGTTTCAGATTGAACTATGTTGGACAGGACAGCAGTTGTGGGATTATCTCAATACTTGGTCTGCGATAAAACATTACCAAGATCAAATGCGAGTCAGTGCTTTAGCAGATTTACAGGATATCGTGCTGATCCAGCAACCGATGCAGGTCACTTTTCCTATTCTGCTGAGAGTGGGGCGGCAAAGTATTTAAAAGGCTGATAATAAAAAAAGCATGCCGAAGCATGCTTTTTGATGAAGAACCAAGGAGATATTAAGCTGATTTAGCAATATCTACAGGTGCTAACATATGACCTGTCTCTTCAAAGTTGGCATGCCAAGACAATGCTTCACGCAGAATATGTGGCGTATGGCCGCCACGTTCGCAAGCACGGTCAAAGTAATCGTTGAGTGCACCTTGATAAAGTGGGTGTACACAGTTGTCGATAATCACACGCGCACGTTCACGTGGTGCCAAGCCGCGTAAATCAGCTAGACCCACTTCGGTGACCAGAATATCAACATCATGTTCATTATGGTCGACATGGCTGACCATTGGCACGATCGATGAAATATCGCCACCTTTGGCAATGGATTTGGTTACGAAGATCGCAAGGTGAGCATTACGGGCAAAGTCACCTGAACCGCCGATACCATTCATCATTTTGGTACCACAGACATGCGTTGAGTTCACGTTACCGTAAATATCAAACTCAAGCGCAGTATTAATCCCGATAATCCCTAAGCGACGTACGATTTCAGGATGGTTGGAAATTTCTTGTGGACGTAACACCAGCTTGTCTTTGTATTTTTCAAGATTGCCAAAAACACGTTCGCCACATTGTGCTGATAAAGTAATTGAGCTGCCTGAAGCGAACTTCATTTTGCCTGCATCAATCAATTCAAAGGTACAGTCTTGTAGTACTTCTGAATACATTACCAGATCTTCAAAGTTTGAATCTTTAAGACCCGTTAAAACGGCATTGGCAATTGAACCAATCCCTGCTTGTAATGGACCTAAGTTCTTCGCTAAACGGCTTTCAGCCACTTCTTTTTCAAAGAATTTAATTAAGTGATTCGCAATACCTTGAGTTTCAGCATCAGGCGGGGTCACGGTAGATGGAGAATCTGCGGTGTCATTCAACACAATACCGACGATTTTCGCTGGATCGATTGGAATTGCAGTTGAGCCAATACGGTCATCCACTTTTGTTAATGGGAGTGGGGTACGTGTTGGACGGTAAGTCGGGATATAAATATCGTGCAGACCTTCGAAGTTTTCGCTGAGAGATGTATTGATTTCAACAATCACTTTTTCTGCAAAAATCGCAAAGCTCGCAGAGTTCCCTACAGAAGTGGTTGGGACAATATGACCTTCTTCTGTGATCGCAACCGCTTCAATCACCGCTACATCTGGACGTTTGAGTTGCTGGTTACGCATTTGCTCAACGGTTTCAGATAAATGCTGGTCAATAAACATCACTTCGCCGTTGTTGATGGCACGACGTAAAGTATTGTCGACCTGAAATGGCATACGACGAGCAAGTACACCTGCTTCCGTCAATTGCTTGTCTAAGTCATTGCCGAGGCTTGCACCAGTAATTAACGTAATTTTTAACGGACTTTTCTTGGCTTGTTCAACCAATGCCTGAGGAACAGCTTTTGCCTCACCTGCACGGGTAAAACCGCTCATACCTACCGTCATATCATTTTTAATAAAGCTGGCAGCCTGTTCTGCACTCATCACTTTGTCGTGTAGAGCTGCAAGGCGAATACGACTTAAAGACATCATCCATTCTCAATTTTGCTTTTCATTGGGTATGGATTTTAGCGCTAAAACATGAAAAGTGAATTGAAATAAGGCTAAGGTCTAATACAGCTGCATACGCTTTATGCACTTATGTTTCAGCCTGATTTTTAGATACGAGATAGTTGCTTGAATTTAGAAGAAAAAAGATAAATGTGGGGTGAATAAATCAAGTTGTAACAAGTGTATCGAATGGATAGAAAGTCGCCGATTTTGTGGTGATTAAATAGGCGACTTTAGTCTAAATCAACAGAATTTATGCGATTGATTCAGCATTTTGGTTTAGAAATGCCCTGTAAGAGTCTGCTTGATCTTATCAATGGCATTATTCGGTGATTCGGTTGCTGGTGCAGCCGTTGGAATAGGGAGAGAAATCACCACTTCTAAACCGCCTTGTTCGCGATTACGAATATTGATCTGGCCTTGATGGATGTCGACAATACGTTTCACAATCTGTAGGTTTGATTTTTTAGGATGTTTTAGTTGTGAGATAAGCGGTTTCTATTTAAAAAATCTTTTAAAATTAAAAATTAGTTTTTTATAGATATTTAAATTAAGCTTAATATTTTATTTATTCTCTCAATACACCCAGAGATAGGTAATTTTTTAATTGAATTAATAATTAATGGATTACCTTTTTTTGAACAAGTGCGAAACTATATAAGGCTATTCTTTTAATTTTCTTATTAATAAACTGGCTTAATATGAGTTATATTAACTAATCTTTTTGCAGCAAGAATTAGCTTTATGTTAGGTTGAGCTAATATGCAAGAATAAAGAAACTTATCTGTAATATTTTAATGAAAGCAGAAATGTAAATAGTTTTAGGGGTTATTAAAATGAGTAAAAAACATATTTATCCATCGATTCCAGTTGTCTTATTATCAATAATGTTAACAGCATGTGGGGGCGGCTCGGGGAGTAATTCATCGACACCGACACCGACACCGACACCGACACCGACACCGACACCGACACCAACACCAACACCAACACCGACACCAACACCGACACCAACACCGA
>NZ_JSZD01000004.1:0-236996 GCF_000788125.1 Acinetobacter sp. neg1
CAACTATGTTGTAGATACCACTGCACCAGATACCACGGGTACGACACTGACTGTTGCACCAGTCACCACGGACAACACACTCAATGCCGCAGAATCAACGGGCACAGTGACCGTGACAGGTACCTTAACCGGTATCCCAGCAGATGCAGCAACCACGGTGGTGACACTCCTTATCAATGGTGTGACGTACACTGCAACTGTTGATGCAGCGACAGGCAACTGGACCGCAGATGTAGCAGGTAGTGACTTACTTGCAGATACCGATGCGACCATCGATGCGACAGCAACCTTCACCGATGTAGCAGGCAACAGCAGCACAGTCACCGACACCCAAACTTATAACGTGGATGTGACTGCACCAGCAGCGCCAGAGATTGATCCGGTCAATGGTACCGATCCAATCACGGGTACCGCAGAACCAGGTTCAACGGTGACTGTGACCTTCCCGGATGGCACAACCGTTGATGTAGTGACTGATCCAGTGACAGGCGAATGGACTGTACCAAACCCAGGTGGCTTGGTGGATGGTGATACCATCACGGCAATTGCCACTGACCCTGCAGGTAACCCGTCTGTACCAGGTACAGAAACAGTGGATCTCACGCCACCAAATCCAGCGGGTGCAACCTTAACGATTGATGATGTGACTGCAGACAACGTGTTGAATGCAGCTGAATCAACTACAACCATTACTGTGACAGGTACCTTAACCGGTATTCCTGCAGATGCAGCAACCACGGTGGTGACCCTCGTTATTAATGGTGTGACGTACACAGCGACTGTTGATGCAGCGACAGGCAACTGGACCGCAGATGTGGCAGGTAGTGACTTACTTGCAGATCCAGATGCGACCATCGATGCGACAGCAACCTTCACCGATGCAGCAGGTAACAGCAGCACAGTCACCGACACACAAACTTATAACGTGGATGTGACTGCACCAGCAGCGCCAGAGATTGATCCGGTCAATGGTACCGATCCAATCACGGGTACCGCAGAACCAGGTTCAACGGTGACTGTAACCTTCCCGGATGGCACAACCGTTGATGTGGTGACTGATCCAGTGACAGGCGAATGGACTGTACCAAACCCAGGTGGCTTGGTGGATGGTGATACCATCACGGCAATTGCCACTGACCCTGCAGGCAACCCATCTGTACCAGGTACAGAAACAGTGGATCTCACGCCACCAAATCCAGCAGGTGCAACCTTAACCATTGATGATGTGACTGCAGACAACGTGTTGAATGCAGCTGAATCAACTACAACCATTACTGTGACAGGTACCTTAACCGGTGTCCCTGCAGATGCAGCAACCACGGTTGTTACACTCCTTATCAATGGTGTGACGTACACCGCGACTGTTGATGCAGCAGCGGGTACATGGACTGCAGATGTAGCGGGCAGTGATTTGCTGGCTGACAATGACAAGACTATTGCTGCTACTGCAACCTTCACGGATGCGGTAGGCAACAGCAGTAACATCACCGATACTCAAGTCTATACAGTGGATATTACGCCACCAGATAGTTCTACAACGACGGTCACAATTGATCCGATTACAGGAGACAATATTGTTGATTCAACTGAAGCTGGAGTGAACCAAACCATTAGTGGTACGGTCACTGGAGAGTTTACGGTTGGTGATGCAGTCATCGTCAATGTAAATGGTGTGGATATCAGCACTACAGTTCAAGCGGGCGGTCTATGGAGTATCTCTGTAGCTGGTGCGGAGCTGGTTGCCGATGCTGATAAAGTGATTAACGTCACTGTTAAGGCGACAGATGCAGCAGGTAACGTGGGTGATGTGACAAGCGATGTTACTTATACTGTGAATACAGGTACCTTAATCGCTTACGACAACATTGGACACGCTGTCCTTAGTCCACAACCAGCGTTGGTTCAAGATGATGTGAGCTTGGGTAGTACTTCATATCTATTGTTAACCTCATTGGCAGGTATTGATCTTCAACTTGGTGGTAACTCACTTGGCTTTGAGGTAGATCCAGGCCATGAAGGTACTGTGACATTCCAATACAGTGGCTTAATTGATGCTGCATTGTTGTCCGACTATAAATTAGTTGTACAAAAATTTAATACGACGACGAATCAATGGGAATCTATCCACGGCGATAGCGATGCTTCATTGCTTAGCCTGCACTTACTTGGTCTTGGCATTGGAAATGTTCCAGGTGTCGTACTCGAAGGTCTGGAAGCAGGACAATACCGTGGCTTCTTGACTTACGATGGCTTATTAGGTGTTGGTGTACTTGGTACCTTGTCTGCGACGATGGATGATTATGATCTATCGATCCCTGGCGGATATGAAGTCGGCAATGCAGAAGGTAACGTGATCCTTGATCCAGATCCAACAGGACAAGTCGATCAAATCACATCGACAACGATTGTATCTTCTGTGAATGGCCATGCAATTGATGCCGATGGCGAAAGCTTCGATGGTTTATATGGAACGATTACCTTCCATCAAGATGGTAGTTATACCTATGTTCCGTTCGCGAATGGTTCAGGTGTCGGTCAAACAGATCAATTCACCTATACCTTAACCGATCCGGTCACAGGTGCGACGACAGAAGCAAATCTGAATATTGTGTTCGATTCAATCCGTGCTGCGGACAACTTGGTTGAAGTGGAAATCAATCCACAATATCAATTGGTGGGCACAGAAACAGATTCGGCATTCTATGGCGTGTTATTGAATGTTGGAAATCTGGTCGACTTGCAACTGTTGACTGTGGATACCGTTGATTTCAATGTCGCTGCTGGACAAGAAGGTGTTGCAACATTTAGCTTCAACAGCCTGATTGGTGCATCGGCACTCGGTAACTACAATGTTGTATTGCAAAAATACAATGAAGTGACTGGTCAATGGGAAGCGGTGAATGGTACAGGTGACCGTTCATTATTGAATCTGACCTTATTAGGTACGACACCAACCGCGCAAATTGCTGGCTTGACTGAAGGCGAATATCGAGCATTCTTGTCCTTCAACGGTCTGCTTGGTGGTGCAGTCGGTGTGACCTTGAATGGTGAGGTGGATCTCTACAACCCTGCGGTTATCACCGGATACGATGTTGTTGCAGCTCATGGTAACTTGATCTCTGATCCAAATACCAATGGTGCGATTGATATCGCAACGCCGAACAGTGTGATTAGTGAAATTAATGGTGTTGCTATCACTGGCTCTCCAACTACGGTGGCAGGTGATCATGGTACTTTAGTGATCTATCCAAATGGCGACTATACCTATACACCAAATCCTGACAGTGCTGGTTTAGGACAGGTAGATGAGTTTACTTACACCTTACGAGATCCAGCATCAGGTACGACTTCACAAGCGACCTTCTATGTTCACCTCGATAGTAAAGTTGTCGATATGAACTGGAACCCAGCGGATCCTTCAGAACCAGCAACAGTAACGATTATTGCAGCTGATGATGCAGTGAATGCTGGAATTAGCGCACAACCGCATCTTATTGAAGATGATCGTGCTCTGGGCAGCGCAACTTACCTTGCATTGCTATCGTTGGCGGGTATCAACCTACAAGCACCTTTACCATTTGTGAACAGCACAGTGAACTTCAATGTGGCTGCGGGTGAGCAAGGTACAGCAACCTTCAAATATAGCAGTCTGATTAATGAAGGTGCATTGGGCGATTACCAACTTGTCGTACAGAAATTCAATACCGTAACGAATCGTTGGGAATCGATTACGGGTAGCAGTGAAGCATCTTTACTTAACCTTAGTGTGTTAGGTATCGGCTTGAATGCAACTCCGGGAGTGGTTCTTGAAGGTCTGGAAGAAGGACAATATCGTGCCTTCATGACCTATAACGGCCTATATGGTAAGAGTATCCTCGGTACATTGACAGGTACCATGGATGTCTTTGATCCAACACAAGTGGATTACACAGGTGTTGCGACAGAAGGCAACGTGATTACTGGTCTAGGTGTGGGTACCAATGCTGACTCAGTCACAGGCTACACAGTTGTGGGTTCTGTAACGTTCAATGGTGTAACAACCACAGTTGATCTCACCAATGGTGCAACCATTGTTGGTCAATACGGAACACTGCAAATATTTGCAAATGGTGATTATATCTATACACCGAATAATACCAATGCAAATCTAGGTCTGGTGGATCACTTCACTTATACCTTGTCAGATCCATTGGGCGGCAACTCGTCAAGTGCAAGTCTGGACTTCACGATTGGCAACAGTACGCCAGTGATTGCGGTAGATGACCTTGCAGTTGCCGAGATTAATCCAGAATATCTGCAAATTGGTAACGATGTTGCGGTAGGCAGCTACTTATATCTGGCCTTAGTAAGCTTAACTGAGAATTTTGACTTCCAGTTGGGTGGGCAAGGCGTCGGCTTTACCTTAACCGATAACACCTTAAATGATGTGACGTTCAATTACAGTGCATTAATCGATGCAAGCTTGCTTGCTGACTATGTACTTGTGGTTCAGAAATTTGATACTGCGACGAATCAATGGGTCGCTGTACATGGTACAGGCGATGCTGATTTACTGAGCCTTGCAGCCTTTGGTGGTAATTCAATCACATTAGATGGTTTAGGTGCGGGTCAGTACAGAGCCTTTATGACCTATGCGGGTAGCGGTATTGGTGTTAGCTTGCTGGGTACGCTTTCTGTTCAGAAAGATGTATTTGATGCAACCAACATTACGGGTTACAGCGTAGAAGCTGCGGAAGGTAATGTGATCCATGACATTGGTCTCAATGGACATGCAGATACAGCCTCTGGCTTCAGTAGCATCACCAGCGTTGAATTCAATGGTGTTGCACATGCCGTGAATGCGACGGGTGTCACAACGATTGTCGGTGACTACGGTACATTGTCGATTTACGCAAATGGTAATTACAGCTATCAACCAACTGCCAATGCAAGTGGTGTGGGCCAAGTCGATCAATTTACCTATACCTTGACGGATGGTGTGAATTCATCGCAAGCAACCTTGTACTTCCATATTGATAGTGATGCTGTCGATATGACCTGGAATCCAACGGATCCTTCACAACCAGCTGATATCGTGGCTACACCTGTAGATGCGATTGATGATGTGGTGTCTGCGGGTATTGATGTTGTTCCACAAGGTCAGTTGGGTGTTGCAGTCGGTTCAGCAAGTTATCTGTTACTGGTTGGATTGTCTGAGAACCTCAACCTTTCATTACTGGGTACACCAAGTGTGAAATTTAATATTGCAGCTGGACATGGGGCGGATGTGACATTCTCTTACGCACCAACAGTTTCACTGTCTTTATTCAATGACTACAAGGTGGTTCTGCAAGAAAAAGCAGCAGACGGTACTTGGCATAACATTGATGGTGGTTCAAGCACTGGATTGCTTAACATCGGTCTGTTAGGTAGTGGTGGTATTGGTGTAACAGTACCTGATCTAGGTCAGGGCGAATACCGTGCCTTCATGGTCTACACAGGTGTGGGCGTCGGTATCTTGGGTACCATGAGTGTAGTGAAAGATGACTTCGACTATACCGTTGCACCGACCAATACAGCGATTGAGGCTGAAGGCAATGTGTTAACAGGTGATTCAATTACCTTGACCACACAGGTTTCAACAGTGACTTCAGAAGTTGCTGGTGCGCCAACTGAAACGATTGGAACCAATACAACAATCGTTGGGGCTTACGGTACGCTGGTGATCTCTGCTAACGGTTCGTACACCTATACACCGAATACCACTGATTTGAGTGCGGTGGGTAAAGTCGATACATTTACCTATACCATCCGTGATGTTCTGACGGGTGCGACGGATACAGCGCAATTGCATATTCAGGTGGGTTCACCTGATGCAACTGTGGTTTGGGATACAGCCAACCCAGGTAATGATGGTGTTGTTGAGTTTGCTGCAAATGCAGATACTGCAACTGCAACAACAGACTTCTCGAATGCTAGAGATGCAGCAGTTGATGTAGATAGTCCTAATATTACGGTCAATCTCATCGGTTCGACTTCTGTGACTTCGAATAGCTTTACAGTAGCGGCTGGAACAGTAGCCAATATTGATCTCGCTGCAGTCTATACTGCTCAGCCACTTGCGAGCTTGTTGCCAACGGTCAGCTATGTGATTCAACGTAGTACAGATGGCGGTTTGACATGGACCAATACCATCTATACGGGTTCACAAACTGCATTGGGTAGTCTGGCAACGATTCAGGCGGGCAGTGTAGCCTTCCAGGATAATGTTGATTATCTGGCAGCAGGTCTGTATCGAGTTCAATACACTTTACAAGGCGTATCTCTAGGCGCAACCACCTTAGATACAAGTGTCACTACAACAGCGATTCATTTGGATCAATACAGCTCTGAATGGATCAATGGTAACGTGTTACTCGGAGATGATATTGGTGGGGTTGCGGATACAGGACTTCCAACACATGAGGGCTACAAACTTCAGGTGTGGGATAGTGTTGCTGGATCATATGTAGATGCTGTTGGACAAAGCATTAATACAGGTAACGGTATCTTGATCATGCAAGCCAATGGTGCGTATGAATACCGTCCAAATGATGTCAATGTGACCACACATTTAACATCTGCGGATAGTATTGATTACAAGATCATTTCTGCAACAGGTACTGAGTCGACTTCAACCTTGAATATTGACTTGACTCATTCTGATTACAACCTGCTTTATACCAGTACAGCTGCAAACGATACCATCACGACTGGTACAGGATCAGATACCCTGATCTTCCAAATCCTGAACGGTAGTTTGGCATCAGCGGGTAATGGTGCAAATACAGGCGGTAATGGTGTTGATCACTGGACAGACTTTGTTGTTGGCAACACCAATACAGGTGCGGCGAATTACAATGATCAGGCGGACAAGATCGATATCCAGCATCTGTTGGATGGGGATCAAAATGCGCTTAATATTAGTGAATACCTACGCGTAACTACAAGTGGCGGTAATACAACGATTGAAATCGATCGTAATGGTGACCCTGGTATTCTTGGTAGCAGTACTTATACACCATTGTTAGTACTTGAAGGTGTAACAACAGATCTGAATACGCTGTTAAATAACAACCAGATCATTTACTAATCCTAAATCTTTAGCGTAAAAAGAGAACCTTCGGGTTCTCTTTTTCATTTTGAGAAGATCATAAAAAATTGTGCTATCTTGTTTAAAACGCTTAAAAATTCTAACAACTGCATCTATGACGATTACGACGATTTCAGCACTTGAACAACTTAAAAACCGACTCAGCGCTTACTTTGAAAGGGTTCAGCAACATTTGGATTTAGCCGACACGGTTATTTTCTTGTCTTATGGTGAAAGAACACAACGTTGCCACGTCTGGAATACATCTTTGACCGAGTTTCAATATGCGCAACAGGAGCTGTTTACCTTTCTTGATCAAGAATTGCAGGCACAGGGGCAACTGGCAGAATTTTTAAAATTCGATCTGGCCTATAACATTCAGTCAGAGCACTGGCAGAAAATCGAGCAAGACTTAAAATGTCAATTTCATAATAATCATTATCGCAAAGGCATCAGTTTTGATCAGAATTTCCAGATCTGTTTTTTGGAACAGGAGCTTTATGGTAAGGCGATTATCCGTGGCTTGAGCTATGACACGCCCAACTTTTTTGATCAAGATAATCTGAATGCGAGTATTTCAAAGAAATATTCGCATCAAGCACATCCAGTCCAGCTCAATCAAATCCAGCAGGTCTGGAGCTTCGATAGCCATGCCGTATTTTATGAAAATGGTCAATTATTACCCTTGCACAGCCAATTCACTGAAAATGGTATCCGCTATTTAACCGAAGCCAAAAAACAGCATTTCATGCAGATGATTGAGGGCAACGCCCAGTTTCTTGAACAGCAGATTCAGGTGGATGGACGTTTTATCTATGGTTTTTTTCCCGCCTATGACCGTGAAATCCGTAGCTATAATACAGTGCGGCATTGTACTTCGACCTATGCCTTGATTGAGACACTGGTCCTCCATTCACAACCGCAAAGAATCGCAAAAATCCAAATAGCCATTGAATATGCCTTAAAACATTTTTATATCGAAAAGCAAAATGATCTGGCCTATATGCGAGATGGCACAGATCTAAACCAACTGAATGAAATCAAACTGGGTGCCAATGCCGCTGCGATTTTAATGTTGAGTAAATATCAGGAAATAACAGGGGATGATCAGTATCTGAGATATGCCCAAGCTTTGGCCAATGGCATTTTGTCGATGGTGAATGCAGCAGGGGAAACCGTGCATGTTCTTCATTATCCTGACTATAGTGTGAAAGAGCAGTTCCGCATTATTTATTATGATGGTGAAGCGGCTTTGGCCTTGTTACGTCTGTATCAGCTACAGGCCGATGAAAAGCTGTTGAACACAGTCAAGCGTATGTTCGAGCGTTTTATCGAACAAAAATATGATCGTTATCATGACCATTGGTTGAGTTACTGTACCAATGAGCTCACCAAAATTTGTCCAGAAGAAAAATATTTTCAATTTGGTATCAATAATTACCTCAGGCATCTGGTGTTTATCCGCAATCGTAAAACGGCCTATGCCACTTTGCTGGAAATGATGATGGCGGCTTATCAAATGCTGTGTCGGATTCGGGATCTGGGTTTGAATGAGCTATTTGCAAAAGCACAGTTTGAGGATTTAAAAAAGCTGATCGAGTTTCGTAGCGATTTTCAGCGTACAGGGTTTTTCTATCCTGAAGTGGCCATGTATATGGCATGTCCTGAGAAATGCCTCAATGCCTTTTATGTCCGGCATGACCGCTTCCGTGTCCGTATTGATGATCAGGAACATAATCTATCTGGTTATGTGGCCTATGTTCAGCATTTTGAAAACTGAATTATTGAGGATGAAATAAATGAGCCTTCCTCAAGAGATCAAGATCATCAGCCAAATCGGCAATGAGAATTTTCAGCATCCGCTCTGGCAAACTGAAATCGCAGGGGACTGTGGTGACTGGATTTTAGTTTATCTAACTTTGCAACGTATCCTCGCAGGTCAATTGCAACTGGAAGATCGGATTGCAATTGAGCAACAGTTTAAACAGAGCGATCAACAAGTGCAGTTTTTGAAACAGGACACTTCTGTTTTAGCGCTATTGCAATATTGGAGTTTTACCCAAACACTTGAGCATAAGCAGGCACTTGGCTGTACTTTGTTTAGAGATTGGCAGCAGGCTCAAATTCAGATGAAGCAGACCGCTCAGCAATTTGGATTACGGCTTCCTCATCCAGAGCATTATGATGCGCAAAATACCCTGCAAAATTTAGCAAGTCTGGCACAAGCCATTTTTGAAATGCCTTTGTCCTTATTGCATAAGGTATTTGTCAAAACATTCAACCTTGCAGGACAGGAGATCGCGCCATTCAGTGCGGTATTAACCTGTCACCAGCTTGATGCTGTTCTCATTTTCTCTCATCAGCAGCAACCTTATTATTTCTCTTATCGCCATGAAAATCAGAGTCTGGGCATTTTTCATCTCTTGGATGATTTGCATCGGATTGATCATTTGGTGCCGTATTATCACTATTTTGAACAAGGGGTATCGCCTGCCAAACAGATTCAGGCAAAAAGTGAATGGATCAATATCATTGGCGATACCTATTTCGGTGAGTTCTATACAAATAAAAGAAAAAACAGAGGAATAGAGGATGCGCTACAACGTTATGGCTATGCGTATTCTTTTGAGAAGATCAAACATTTTTTCCACCAAGATGAGATCAATATTGCCAATTTTGAAGCTGTATTCAACCTTGATGAAAATTCACCATTAACAGATAAAAAAGCCTTTATTTTGGGTGCACAACCTAAGCAAACGCTGGCCGAGTTTAAGCGGATACATTTGAATACCTTGTGCCTCGCCAATAATCATTTAAAGGACTATGGTGAACCAAGTCTCACACATACTTTGGAATTGCTAGATCAAGCTGAGATCAATTTTATCGGGGCAGGCAGTGATCAGCAGCAAGCCCACCAATGCCTGCAAATCCACAATGAACAGCAAAGTATTGCGATTTTTAATGGCTATTGGCATCGGCAGACGGCCTATCAGCAATATGATTTTTATGCACTGGGGCGGAGCGCAGGTGTGGCGAGTATCAATGCCATTCTATTTGAACAAATCATGCAGTATCGACTGCAATATCCACAGCATAAGATTATTGTGATTTGTCATTGGGGCATCGATTTTAAAAGCACGCATTCTGAGCAGGAAAAGCTTGCGCAGGTGTTAACCCAAATCGGTGCTGATCTTGTGATTGGTCATGGGGCGCATACCATCCAGCCTATTCAACGGATGAACCATAAACCCGTGATCTTCGGGATTGGTAATGGTGTGTTTAATAGCAATGGCGAGTTTGAAAAATATCAGGCGTTGCCATATGGGCTGGTGGTTCGAATTAATTTAAAGGCACAAAGCGTACAGCTGTATCCAATCTTCACTGATAATTTACACAGCTTTTGGCAACCTTATCCTGTGAATGAAACACAGTTTGAACAGGCACAGCATTTTTTAACCCAACAACTTAACGTAGCAGATTACACTTTGGGACAAGATCAATTAGGCGCTTATATACAACTCAAATTTTAAGGATAACGGTTGTAATTATCAAGCATGATACTAAGCTGTTCTTTGGTGAAGCCGAGATTACGTAAGCCACCGCTACCGAGTTTACAGTCGTAACTGGTCATAATATTGGTTGGTGTGGCTTTGGTCGCTTTAGGAGCACAGACATGGCTTAAGCCAAAAGCATGTCCCATCTCGTGCACACTGGCGGCTTGAATCTGATAATTCAGACGTTCCCAGTCGATCAGGATAAAAGGCTGCCCACGATTTCTAAAACCCCAACTGGTCACGTCGGCATATTTGAGTTTATCGCCGTATGAATCATAAATAATGAAGAGGACTTCTTTGCTTTTGCGACGGGGAAAACAGCTTTTAACAGCGCCAGGAATATGATCAGCGATTAACGCTCTAGGCTGGTTGAGTTGATTGGCCAGATCACATTTTCGTTTACTAAAGTCCTGATAAGAATAATAGCGGTGTATTTTGAACTTAAAGATTTTTTGGTTATCTTCATCGACAAAATACTGGTTTAAGATCCCCAGTTCTTTATACATTTGCAGTTTCGTATCAAAGGCTTGGGCTTCTGGGCGATTGGTGGTAAAAATAAAACTGACATTGACCACGGGTAGATCATCAGAAGAACCATAATGATATTTATAAGGTGTGATTTTTACAGGTGATTTTTGAGTCGTACAGGACGCACTAAAGATCAGACAAAATACTGTCAGCGCTGTGAGTTTTAACCGCATTTTTGTTCTCTCAAGTCGTAGAGTTTTAATTATTGTGTTTAGCGTTTTCGCATGATTTTTATCATCTTAGCAGATTTTTATAGGTTGTATTGTGCAAGATACCAATGAACTACATCGACAAATCTTGGAAGTGATTGCCTTGATTCCGTATGGCAAAGTGGCAAGTTATGGTCAAATTGCCAAGCTTGCTGGCTTGCCTAAACATGCGCGTTTAGTCGGTTATGTACTTAAGCATTTAGACAAGCAAAGTGAAATCCCGTGGTATCGTGTCATTAATTCTCAAGGGAAAATCAGTGTGACCCGAATCAATGAGCGCGGTGAAAATGTTCAACAGATGTTATTAGAACAAGAGGGGATCTATTTATTGAATGGCAAGGTGAGTTTAAAAACCTTTGGCTGGCAGCCTTAAAATAATCACCACTTAGACCCAAATTAATATCTTGAAATTATTTTACAGTTTATTTACACTCCGATTACATAAAATTACATTAGTGTTTTCGGTATTTAAATGAAAAAAATTTCTCTACTTTGTGGGGCTGTAGTTCTCAGTTTATCTGGTTGTGCCAGCATCATTTCGGGTAAAACCCAAACCATGACATTTCAGAGCACACCTGAATTAAGTGATATCACGATTTTAAATCGTGATGGGAAAAAAATTCATGTTGGCAAAGCACCTGTTACGGTTAGTCTAAATCGTGGTGCTGGTTTCTTTGTTCCTGAAAGATATACAGTTATTTTTGAAAAAGAAGGCTATGAAAAGAAAGAAATCAAAGTTACTTCGAGCATGAATGGCTGGTATATCGGGAATATTTTATTTGGTGGGATAATTGGCTTGCTAATTATCGATCCTGCAACAGGTGCGATGTATAGTCTCAGTACTAAAGATACAAATGTTGTTTTAAATGATCTGAATAAAGAGAAACTTCAGGCCAATGGTCAGTCATTAACAATTGTATCGACAAATGAAATTTCGAATGCCGTCTTAGAAAAAGCCAAACCCATTGAGCTAAAAACTCAATAAGTAAAAATAAAAAAACATGGTAAGTATTTACCATGTTTTTTTATCAATCAGCAGAGCTTATTTTCTAGCGAACAATTAATACTGGAATATGGCTTTCAGCCAAAACTTTCTGCGCCACGCTACCCAATACAAACTGTTTGAAACCAGTACGACCATGTGAACCCATAATAATCAGGTCAGCACCCAGATTTTGCGCTGCGCCAATAATTTCCTGATGTACAGCAAAGCCTTCTAGTATTTGTGTTGCCACGGTCAGGCCATGCTCTTCAAATTTTTGCTCGGCTTTCGTTAAATTATCTTGAACATAGCCACGAACACGTTCGATCAAATCATTGCTTTGGCCCATACGAATATAGGCATCGGCAAGATAGGGATCGAGTGTCATTACTTCAACTACGGTCAGTTCACTGTCTAATGCTTTCGCCAGTTGAGCTGCTTCACGAATGACATTTGCAGCAATTTCGGAGTCATCGATTGCAACCAAGATTTTTTGATAAGCCATGTTGTTACTCCTTATATTTATGATTTTGCATTGAATTGATTCAATAAAATTTGCTTAATATATGAGCTGTGGTTCTATTCTAAACCTGTTGCGATGAGAATAAAACCTAGCATTTTTATAGGGATAGTTATTATTTATAGGAGTATGGTTAAGTGCCGATTTTATTAAAATTACATGAAATTTATATAAAAAGAGCATAAGGTATAAGCATGATTTATTTATAAAAAGTCAGATTAATCTTTTTCAAAGTATTCGAGAAGTGCTTTCACATCATCCGTCTGCAACTGTTCTCGCATGTTTAAAATCTGCTTTTCATCCAGTTCATAAAGCTTGAGGGAAAGCAGTTTTTCAATGTCTTGTTCAGAAAAGCGGTATTTAATGACTTTGGCTGGTACGCCACCAACGATTGCATAGGGTGGAACATCCTGAGTAACCACAGCACCTGTTGCCACGACTGCACCTTCACCCAGTTTCACACCTTGCATGATCATGGCACGACTACCAATCCAGCAACCATCTGCAATGACTGTGTCACCCGCAGGCAGAAAGCTGCGTGTATCAAAGGGGAAGGTCGAGATCCAGTCAGGGCGATGCAGTTGATTACCACCCATCATAATCACGCACTCGGCCCCAAAGCAGACAAAATTACCAATATAAAGTTGATCAATCGGTTTCTCTGGTGTGGAAGCCTTATCATGGAGATAGCGCACCACACAACGTTCAAAGCCCTGATCCCAATAAGCAGAATAATAAGAATAATTGCCCTTGATATGGATATTGGGGTTTTTCACCGTTTTAGAAATAAATTCGAACTCGCACCAGTGTTTCACAGGAGAGTTGATTAACTGATCCATATCTTAACAATAACAATTAGAAGAAAGCCCTGCCATTATAACGACTAAAGTGAGTGTGGTTTTTTTAATGAGAGAAAAATTTCCACACCCACGTAAACAGGCGTTGAATCTGATTGGGAAATAAAAAACCAATAAAGGCACAGAGGAAGGTAATTTTTAGAATGATTGCAACGGGATGGGTATTATTATCAAGATAAGGAGCACATACCACCGTGATTAAAAGACCTAAAAAAATCCCAGCAATCGCATAAACAAAGGCGCTTATCAGTCGATCCTGCATCTTGTGATCTCATTTTTTATTTTCATTCAAAACAGCATGCCCGAAACAAAAGAACTCTTCAATAAATGAAGAGTTCTTTGGAGACTTAATCGAGAGCGTTAAATATATTCAACACTTACGATTTCGTATTCAACTTCACCTTGTGGTGTTTGAATTTTAACTTCGTCGCCTTCATTTTTACCTAAAAGACCACGTGCAATCGGGGAGTTTACTGAGATTTTATTGATTTTAAAATCTGCTTCGTCATCGCCTACAATTTTATAAGTCTTACGTTCTTCGGTATCCAGATTTTCAATGGTGACCGTCACACCAAACACAACACGACCGTTTTGCTCGAGTGTTTTGACATCAATTTCTTGAACTGCACCAAGTTTACCTTCGATATCCTGAATACGGCCTTCACAGAAACCTTGCTGTTCACGAGCAGCATGATATTCAGCATTTTCCTTTAAATCACCGTGCTCACGTGCTTCAGCAATCGCCTGAATAATACGTGGGCGATCAACTGTTTTGAGCTGTTGTAATTCTTTCTCTAAGGCAACCTTGCCTTCGGGAGTCATAGGATAACGTTGCATTTCAGTCCCTCTAAATTGGTTGGGAAAATACAGGATTAAAAAAAGAAAAAGCCCGCCACCGATAAGGTGACGGGACTTTATCGGTAGAGAATTAACCTACAGTTTGTAAATCTTGCAAGCGGTATACATCCATTGGCAATTTCACAGCAAATGCTTGGCAAACAGCTTCTGCGCCGTTGATCGTGGTGGTGTAATACACTTTGCCTTGGAGGGCAGCACGACGGATCATGGCAGAGTCATACTGAGCTTGTTTGCCTTCAGTTGTGTTGACAATAAGATGAATTTCACCATTTTTCAAGCGGTCAACAATATGTGGGCGACCTTCGGTCACTTTATTGACTGCTTCACATTCGATACCCGCTTCTTTCAATACACGGTGTGTACCATTGGTCGCAACAAGTTTGAAACCATAGTCAATCAATTGTTGAGCGATGTTGGCAATGTATTTCTTATCTGATTCACGAACAGATAAGAATGCATGCTTCACTTCGCCTTCAGTTGGCAGGCCAGGCAAACGTTCGTTTGAACCAAGTACTGCTTTGTAGAATGCTTCGCCAAATGTTTTACCCACACCCATAACTTCGCCTGTCGATTTCATCTCAGGGCCAAGCATTGGATCTACGCCAGGGAATTTAGCAAATGGGAACACCGCTTCTTTCACTGCGAAATGGGTTGGGATGATTTCTTTAGTGAAACCTTGAGATTCAAGTGATTGGCCTGCCATACAACGTGCAGCCACTTTCGCTAGAGAGTCACCAATACATTTCGATACGAATGGAACCGTACGAGATGCACGTGGGTTTACTTCAAGTACGTAAACATCATCGCCTTTTACTGCGAATTGAACGTTCATCAAACCAATTACGCCTAGCTCTTTTGCCATTGCAACAGTTTGACGACGCATCTCATCCTGAACTTCTTGAGAAAGAGAGTACGGAGGAATCGAACATGCAGAGTCACCAGAGTGAATACCAGCTTGTTCAATATGCTGCATGATACCGCCGATCACAACATCTTTACCGTCAGATACACAGTCAACATCGACTTCAGTTGCATCATCAAGGAAATGGTCAAGCAGGACTGGCGCTTCATTTGATGCTTGTACAGCTTCACGAAGGTAGCGTTTAAGCTCTTCTTCGTTATACACGATTTCCATCGCACGACCACCTAATACATAAGATGGACGAACAACTAACGGATAACCTACTTTAGCCGCTTCAGAAATACCTTCTTCAGCAGATTTTACGATGCTGTTGTTCGGTTGACGAAGCTGTAAACGTTGGATCATTTGCTGGAAACGTTCACGGTCTTCAGCGCGGTCAATCGCGTCTGGAGATGTACCGATAATTGGTGTACCTGCTTCTTCTAAAGCACGTGCCAATTTTAATGGTGTTTGACCACCGTACTGTACGATCACGCCTTTAGGCTTCTCGGTACGTACGATTTCAAGTATATCTTCAAGTGTTACAGGCTCGAAGTATAAACGGTCTGATGTGTCATAGTCGGTTGAAACGGTTTCAGGGTTACAGTTCACCATGATGGTTTCATAACCGTCTTCACGCATTGCAAGCGCAGCGTGTACACAGCAGTAGTCAAACTCGATCCCTTGACCGATACGGTTAGGACCACCACCAATCACCATGATCTTGTCACGGTTTGATGGATTTGCTTCACATTCTTCATCGTAAGTTGAATACATGTAAGCAGTGCCAGATTCAAACTCTGCTGCACAAGTATCAACACGTTTGTAAACTGGATATACACCCAAGTTCCAACGATGTTTACGGAATTGCTTTTGTGAAATGCCCATCAAGTCCGCAATACGAAGGTCAGATAAACCTTTGCGTTTGAACGAGCGGATATTGTCAGCATTTAAATCACCAAAGCCTAAAGTTTTCACTTGAGCTTCAGTTTTAATGATGTCTTCGATCTGGATCAGGAACCAGCGGTCGATCTTGGTTGCTTCAAATACGTCATCTAAAGAGAAACCGTGACGGAATGCGTCCGCAACATACCAGATACGCTCTGGGCCAGGTACTTTAAGCTCTTTTAGGATGATGTCTTTGGCATTGGCAGTACCAGCTTCGATTTTTTCATCAAAACCACTCACGCCAACTTCAAGACCACGAAGTGCTTTTTGTACAGATTCCTGGAAGTTACGACCAATCGCCATCACTTCGCCCACAGACTTCATCTGAGTCGTTAATACAGGCTCAGCTTGTGGGAATTTCTCGAAGTTGAAACGTGGAATCTTGGTAACAACATAGTCAATCGATGGTTCGAAAGATGCTGGAGTTACGCCGCCAGTGATGTCATTTTTCAATTCATCAAGGGTGTAGCCCACTGCAAGTTTCGCCGCGATTTTTGCAATCGGGAAACCTGTTGCTTTAGATGCAAGCGCAGATGAACGTGATACACGTGGGTTCATCTCGATCACAACCATACGACCGTCTTTCGGGTTAATACCGAATTGAACGTTCGAACCACCTGTTTCAACACCGATTTCACGAAGAACTGCAACCGATGCATTACGCATTAATTGATATTCTTTGTCTGTCAATGTTTGCGCAGGAGCAACGGTGATTGAGTCACCAGTGTGAACGCCCATTGGATCAAAGTTTTCGATCGCACATACGATGATACAGTTGTCGTTTTTGTCACGAACAACTTCCATCTCGTATTCTTTCCAGCCAATTAATGATTCATCAATCAATAACTGGTGGGTAGGAGAGAGGTCGAAACCACGTTCACAGATTTCAAGGAATTCTTCGCGGTTATAAGCGATACCACCACCAGAACCACCCATCGTGAATGATGGACGAATGATGACAGGGAAACCGAAACCAGCTTGAATTGCCAAAGCTTCTTCCATTGTTTCAGCAATGGCAGCTTTTGGACATTCCAGACCAATTTTACGCATCGCGATATCAAACAGTTTACGATCTTCTGCTTTTTCAATCGCGTCTTTTGATGCGCCAATCAGTTCAACATTATATTTTTCAAGAACGCCGTGCTCATCTAATGCAAGGGCACAGTTCAATGCAGTTTGACCACCCATTGTTGGAAGGACTGCATCTGGACGTTCTTTTTCAATGATTTGTGCAACAGTTTGCCAAGTGATTGGCTCAATATACGTTGCATCTGCCATTGAAGGGTCAGTCATAATGGTCGCTGGGTTAGAGTTGACCAGAATAACGCGATAACCTTCTTCACGAAGCGCTTTACATGCTTGCGCACCTGAATAGTCAAACTCACACGCCTGACCAATGACAATAGGACCAGCACCAATAATTAAGATGCTTTTAATATCCGTACGTTTAGGCATTATTCGCTCCTTAATTACTTCTTAGCTGCTTCGATAAGTTCGATGAAATGATCGAACAACGGAGCACAGTCATGTGGACCAGGGCTTGCTTCAGGGTGACCCTGGAAGCTGAAAGCTGGTTTGTCAGTACGATGAATACCTTGGTTTGTACCATCAAACAGTGAACGGTGTGTCACTTTCAAGTTTGCTGGTAAAGTACTCTCATCGACAGCAAAGCCGTGGTTTTGAGAAGTAATCATCACTGTACCGTTCTCAAGGTTTTGTACAGGATGGTTCGCGCCGTGATGACCATGATTCATTTTCATGGTTTTTGCGCCAGAAGCGAGTGCTAAAATCTGATGACCTAAACAAATACCAAATACAGGTAATGTTGTGGTTTCAACAATTGTTTTTACTGCTTCGATTGCATAATCACATGCTGCTGGGTCACCCGGACCATTTGACAAGAACACGCCATCTGGATTTAAAGCGAGAACTTTTTCAGCAGGTGTTTGTGCAGGAACAACTGTCAATTTACAGCCACGGTCTGCAAGCATACGTAAGATGTTGGTTTTGACACCATAATCGTATGCAACAACATGATATTTTAATTCTGGTTGAGTGAAACCCTGACCTAAAGTCCAAGAACCTTCAGTCCATTCAAATCCTTCAGGATCACAGCATTCTTTCGCAAGATCGAGACCGTTTAAACCACCGAATTCACGTGCTTTCGCAATAGCTTGTTCTTCTGTAATATTTTCGCCAGCAAGGATACAACCGTTTTGTGCACCTTTGTCACGAAGAATACGTGTCAATTTGCGGGTATCGATATCTGCGATGGCAACCACATTATGTTGCTCTAGGTATTCACTTAATGATTGTTCAGAACGGAAGTTGCTGTGCAATAAAGGAAGATCACGGATAATCAAACCATTCGCCCATACCTTATGGATGCGACCTGATTCAACGTCTTCACTATTACAGCCAGTATTTCCAATATGAGGATAAGTCAACGTCACAATTTGTTGTGCGTAGCTTGGGTCGGTTAAAATTTCTTGATAACCAGTCATGGCAGTGTTAAAAACGACTTCACCAGTCGTACTACCCGATGCACCGATAGACGTTCCTTTAAAGATCGTTCCATCTGCGAGGGCTAAAATGGCGGGGGTGCTCAAACCAAAGCTCCTGAACTAAGACCACAAAAATAAGGCTGTAAAAAAGCGAGAAGACATAAAAAAAGGCAGGCCGTCTTAAAAAAACATGCCCCTCCTTCCAGTCTGCTCGCTTGTAACTTAACAGCGCATTATACGCATGAGTGCGTGAAAAGTCTATGTGTTTTTATTTATTAAAATCAGGAATTACACGATTTCTTCTCCAAAGCGGTTAGATCGGTGTCTATTGCCAAATCTATCATGTTGATATGGTTATCATGAGATATTATGCAAATTGTCTAACAATTTTTTTAGTGTTTAAGAAGTGACCGTTTTATCCTATACACAGCCAAAATTAACAATCAATAAAGAGGGGAATCCAAATGGCTGAGAATCAAACGACACCTGTAACGGCTGAAGAAGTGAAAGAAGCAATCGTTGAGAAAACAACGAAGGCAAAAGAAGTTGCTGCTGAAAAAACTGCTGAAGTGAAGACCGCTGTGGCTGAGAAAACTGCGAAAGCGAAAGAAGTTGTCGCAGAAAAAACGGCAAAAGCAAAAGAAGTGATTGCTGAAACGCAAGAACAGGCGAAAGAAGTGATCGCTGAAACTCAAGGTCAAGTGAAAGAAGCTTTGGCGGAAACTCAGGAAAAAATTGAGACTGAAGCAAAAGAGTTAAATCAAAATGTTCAAAACCAGTTTGCGCAAATCAAGCAGGATCTTTTAGAACGTATTGAAGTCATCAAAACTCAGCTGAATTCGTCTCAAGGCAATTTACTTGAATTGAAAAATGCATTGAAAACTGAATTGAATGCATTGATTGAAGACTTAACTAAAGTCAGCAAAGAACTGAAAAATGACATTAGCCAGATTTCAGTGAAGCATAAAGATACATTGGTCGGTAGTTTTAAGCGTACCAAAGAGCAGGCTGTTGAAGCATGGAATAAAGTCCGTACAAGCTAATTGTTCGGAAATTAAAAAAAAGCGAGAATTTTTCTCGCTTTTTTTCTGCTTAAAATATTAAAACTGATGTAACCAGTCACGCTTGTTATGGAAGTCAGCTTGAGGACTGCTGTGCTGCATTGCAAAATAATGCATACCTTGAGTGGTATTGAGTACAGCGGTTAAACCGATATAAATGTCAGTCCATTTAAGTTGATGCTGACGCATAAACTGGGAGAAATCCAGACTGACATTCAAACCATAATGAGTGCGTTGCAAATGGTTCAGTTCAATATCATACGCAGCGACAGGCGGCATATCTTCAGGGAAACGATATTCTTCAAATTGATAGACTTGCCACGCTTGAGAAGGGGAAAGATTGATTTCTCGATAGAAATCTTCATCTTTCACGCCCACAAAAATTTCAAAGCACGTCTGTTCCCATAAAAAATCATGGCGTGGATGCGCCGTAACGTGATCTGGGTAAATCAAAAATTGATTTGGGTCACGAACCCAAAAACCAACATTCAAGGTTGCTGGTGTTTGTTGCTCAATCGCCCCAACGACCGTAATGGCACTAAAGCGATCAAAAGCGGATAGTTCATAACTCGCCATCGTAATTACTTATTACTTAAGTGAGCAAAACGAACTAAATTAGACAAGTGCTGGTTTTGTTTCGCCGCTTTTTTATAAAGCAGAACAATTTTACCAATTTTTTGTACAGATTCGGCGCCAGTTGCTTCTACAATTGCATCAATCACTGCACCACGTGCATCACGGTCTTCACCCGCAATTTTCACTTTAATCAATTCGTGGTCGTTTAACGCACGATTTGTTTCTTCAATGACGTTTTCTGTAAGACCTTGGCTACCAATCATTACAACTGGATTAAGTGCATGACCGATTTGACGTAAACGCTTACGTTCATGGATAGATAAAGCCGCCATTAAAAATACCTGATTCGAAAAACGACCTAGTATAACTTGCATCCCGATTCTAAGATAGATTCAGCAGACAGACACTTCAAACAAATATGTGAAAAATTGCTGAAATAACCAATCAGGATGATCGAAAAAAATCTGTAAAAGTTCGTGTGAATGAAGTACATCCGTACTGTAATGGGCGTAATTTTCACGTACAATGACTCATCAGAAGTTTTTTGAAATTTAGTGAGTTATGGCGACACGCATTACCAATCAAAAATTGTCTAAAAGCAGTCGTGCATGGATGAGAGAGCATTTAGATGACCCCTTTGTAAAAAAAGCACAAAAGGAAGGCTATCGCGCACGTGCGGCGTATAAGTTACTTGAAATCCAAGAAAAATATAAAATGATCAAGCCCGGCATGACCGTGGTTGACTTGGGTGCAGCGCCAGGAAGCTGGTCGCAAATTGCAGGTAAATTGGTTGGTGCCAATGGTCTGGTGATTGCATCAGATATCTTGGAAATGGACGCACTTCCAGACGTGACCTTCTTGCAAGGTGACTTCCGTGAAGAAGAAGTTTTCGAAAAATTGTTAAATATTTTAAATGGGCGTCAAGTAGACGTTGTAATTTCGGATATGGCCCCCAATACATCAGGTAATAGGGCTGTTGATCAACCGCGTCAGATTTACTTATGTGAATTGGCTTTGGATTTTGCTCAAAAAGTTCTCGGACCAAACGGACAGTTTATTGTTAAAGTGTTCCAAGGTTCAGGATTTGACGAGTTCCGAAAACAGGTGGTCGATAGTTTTGATGTATTAAAAACAGCCAAACCTGCGGCATCACGTGCTCGATCGAAAGAAGTTTTTTTGATTGGTCAAGGTCGTAAAAAGGCATTGCAATAAAAGTGTACTTGCCAAGTTGTTAAAAATTGTGCATTTTGTACCTTTTAAGTTTTTTGCAACGCAAATTCATTGCTGTTTTTGTGAAGGTCAGCCAAGATTAGGTATGATCAAATTAGATTGATATGGGAATAAAGCCTTGAGCGATTACTTCAAGAATGCCGTATTGTGGCTCATCATACTCGGTGTTCTGATTTTGATTTTTAGCAACGTCAGTGACCGCAATAAGCCTGCAGCGATGAAATATTCTGATTTCGTTGCAGCGGTGAATGCTGGGCAAATTAAACAAGTCACAATCGACGGTTTAAATATTAATGGTGAAAAAACCAATGGTTCTTCTTTTGAGACGGTTCGTCCACAAGTAGAAGACACTGAGTTGCTACCAAGCTTAAATAAACAAAATGTAGTGGTTGAGGGCACAGCACCGCAACGTCAAGGCATTTTGATGCAACTTCTCATTGCAAGTTTCCCAGTATTACTCATCATCTTATTATTCATGTTCTTCATGCGTAATATGGGCGGTGGTGCTGGTGGTAAAAACGGTCCTATGAGCTTTGGTAAGTCAAAAGCGAAAATGTTATCTGAAGATCAAATCAAGTTAACATTTAGTGACGTAGCTGGCTGTGATGAAGCAAAACAAGAAGTGGTTGAAATCGTTGATTTCTTAAAAGACCCAGCCAAATTTAAACGCCTTGGTGCAACCATTCCACGTGGTGTACTGATGGTTGGTCCTCCAGGTACGGGTAAAACATTATTAGCGAAAGCAATTGCTGGTGAAGCTAAGGTTCCATTCTTTAGTATCTCTGGTTCTGACTTCGTTGAAATGTTTGTCGGTGTCGGTGCTTCTCGTGTTCGTGACATGTTCGAACAAGCGAAACGTCATGCGCCATGTATCATCTTTATTGATGAGATTGATGCAGTGGGTCGTCATCGTGGTTCGGGCACAGGTGGTGGTCATGATGAGCGTGAACAAACCTTGAACCAAATGCTTGTTGAGATGGACGGTTTTGAAGGCAATGAAGGCGTGATCGTGATTGCTGCGACCAACCGTGTAGACGTATTGGATAAAGCATTACTTCGTCCAGGCCGTTTTGACCGTCAAGTGATGGTGGGTTTACCAGACATCCGTGGTCGTGAGCAAATCTTGAATGTTCACTTGAAGAAACTTCCTTCAGTGACAGGTGTGGATCTTAAAGTTCTTGCACGTGGTACACCGGGCTTCTCAGGTGCGCAACTTGCAAACTTAGTCAATGAAGCTGCATTGTTTGCTGCTCGCCGTAATAAAAATACGGTGGATATGCATGACTTTGAAGATGCCAAAGACAAGATCTACATGGGTCCTGAACGTAAATCGATGGTCATCCGTGAAGAAGAACGTCGTGCAACGGCTTACCATGAAGCGGGACATGCGATTGTTGCTGAGATTTTACCGGGTACAGACCCTGTGCATAAAGTAACGATCATGCCACGCGGTTGGGCATTGGGTGTGACTTGGCAGCTTCCTGAGCAAGATCAGACCAGCCACTATAAAGATAAGATGTTGAATGAACTTTCAATCTTGTTTGGTGGTCGTATTGCGGAAGAAGTCTTTATTAACCAAATGTCGACAGGTGCATCTAACGACTTTGAACGTGCAACCAAAATGGCGCGTGCAATGGTCACCAAATATGGTATGTCAGATAAGCTTGGCGTCATGGTTTATGAAGATGAAAACCAGAATGGTTTCTTCGGTAATGTGGGTAGCCGTACAATTTCTGAAGCAACTCAACAAAAGGTAGATGAAGAAGTTCGTCGTATCTTGGATGAGCAATATAAAGTTGCACGTGACATCTTGGAAAATAACAAAGATATCGCACATGCAATGGTGAAAGCGTTGATGGATTGGGAAACAATCGATCGTGACCAGATCCGTGACATCATGGAAGGTCGTGAACCGCAACCACCTAAAGTTTATGTTGCTGATAATCCAGTGGCTGCATTTGAACCACCGAAAGATGGTCCATCTACACCACCACCATTACCAGCAATGGGCTAATCAAAGATTAGATAAAAAGAGCGGCTTCGGTCGCTCTTTTTTTGTCTGGATTTTGAGCTAAACTGAAAATAAATCAGCAACGCGCGATAAGCTGTGTTGTTAAACTAGGCCGGTTAAAGTGCGAAGAGTTTTGATGATGCAGTTAATGCCATTACCCCAAATTCATTTACCTTGTGGTCGTTTAAGTTTAGACCTTTCACAACCTCAGGTGATGGGAATCTTGAATGTTACGCCTGATTCATTTAGTGATGGTGGACAGCACCACCAAAAAGATCAGGCGATTCAGCATGCCTTACAAATGATTGAAGATGGGGCGAGCATTATTGATATTGGTGGTGAGTCTACACGCCCAAATGCATCACCTGTGGCGCTAAAGGAAGAACTCCGTCGTGTCATTCCTGTGGTTGAGGCATTATCAAAATATAATGTGATCATGTCGATTGATACCAGTCAGCCTGAAGTCATGCGTGCTGCCGTCCAAGCTGGTGCGCATATCTGGAATGATGTACGTGCCTTAACCCGACCACAAGCCTTAGAAACCGCTGCCGAGTTAAATATTCCTGTGGTGCTGATGCACATGCGTGGTGAACCGACCAATATGAATCAGTTGGATCAATATGAGGATGTAACCGAAGATGTGATTCAGGAGTTACAACAACGACTGGATCAGGCCATTGCGGTTGGAGTTAAACCTGAAAATATCATTATCGATCCTGGTTTTGGCTTTGCCAAAAATGCGCAGCAAAATTTTCAATTGCTGAATGAATTCTGGAAGCTCAATCGAATGGGCTATCCAGTTTTATCGGGTCTATCGCGTAAACGTTTTATTGGCGAAGCTTTAAATGGTGTGCCTGCTCAAGAGCGTGCAGTGGGCAGTGTGACAGGGCATCTTTTAAGTATTCAACAAGGGGCAAGTATCGTTCGGGCACACGATGTAAAAGCCACTAGCGATGCGATAAAAGTCTGGAAAATGATGCAGGCTTAAAAGCAACTAAGATGTCAGTAGAGCGCAAGGGCTCTATTGACTTGCTTGATCAGATTAAATATAACAAGGCTATAAAATAAACTAAGTGATATTAAAAATGGAAAATAAAACAATTACATATAAAAGTTTATGGGTGTTTGCACTCATTCTGAGTCTTGGGTTTATTATTTCTGCTGGCGTGATGGGCTATGCACTAAAACAGTTTAATAGCACCAAAAATTCAATTACAGTCAAAGGCTTGGCTGAAAAACCAATTCAGGCTGATTCAGCACGTTGGGAGATTCACTTACAAACCAGCCACACGTCTGACACAATTCCACAAGCGTATCAATTGCTTGATCAACAAATGAAAGAATTACAAAGCTTTTTTGTTGAGCATGGTTTTAAAGCGGCTGATATGCAACTCGGAAATAAAAGTTCTCAGCCCTATTATGAAGAAATCAATATGGGGGAAGGGCGCATCAATCGTGAGTTTAAAGGCTATATGGCATTACAATCCTTAGTGATAGCGAGTCGTGATATCAAGAAGATTGAACAGGCGGCCAAAGATGCTTATCTGCTAGATGAAAAAGGCATTGCGATTGAACAGAAACCTGAATATCTGGTGTCGAATCTGGAAGAAATCAAAATGTCCTTGATTGCCAATGCCACCAAGAATGCCTATAGCCGTGCCAATGAGTTTGCCAAAGTGGGTGGCGTGAAAGTGGGCATGATGCGTTCAGCCAGTCAAGGTGCATTTTATATCTTGCCAGAAAGTGGCTCGGATGATGACAGTGATTATGGTGGCGCTTATGACAAAGCCACCATTAATAAAATTGCCCGTGTGGTGGTGACCATCAATTATGCGATTGAGTAAAACAACGGTTTAGATCATTGATCAGCCATTCTTGAAAGATACATTCGAATACGGTGTATCTTTCTTTTTTTGCATACAATTCTTTGTATAGCGACTTTATTTGAAAAAACGAATTAGAACTGGGGAGTTTTCATAATGCATCAATCAACAAAAATATTCGTCTTAACTGCACTCAGTTGTATGATGGCGGCGTGTAGTACACCTGTTAAACAGTACGATCAAGCTGTAATTGAAACTGCGATCCCTGTGTCGCCAGCACCGATGACCATGTCAAATCAACGATTGGCACAAACGCGTAAGATGATCGCACCAGCATCTTATATTGCAGTCATGCCGACCATGGAAAGACCACGTTTAGAACAGAACACTGAAAAATACCAAAAAAATGAGGTCAATCCAGTTCATCGTGTCGTTGATCAAGCCGTTTCAACTTTTAGTATTGATGTGGATACTGGTAGCTATACCAACACACGTCGTTTCCTGAATGATGGTCGTTTACCGCCTGTCGATGCCGTCCGTGCCGAGGAGATGATTAACTATTTTGATTATCAGTATCCACAACCCAATAGTATTCACCCATTTTCAGTCACTACTGAAACGGTGGATTCGCCGTGGAAAGAAAATGCCAAACTGATCAAAATTGGGATTCAAGCCAAAGATTTAAGCACTAAACAATTGCCACCTGCCAATCTGGTATTTTTAGTTGATGTCTCGGGCAGTATGGATGCAGCAGACAAACTGCCTTTGGTTAAACAAACTTTGCGTTTACTGACAGAGCAACTTCGAGCGCAGGATAAAGTCACCATTATTACTTATGCTAGCGGCGAAAAGCTGGTGTTAGAACCAACTGCTGGTGACCAAAAAGATAAGATATTGGCCGTGATTAATGCTTTACAGGCCAGTGGGGCAACTGCAGGTGAGCAAGCCATTCAATTGGCCTATAAGCAGGCTGAAAAAGCCTTTGTGAAAAATGGCATTAACCGTATTTTACTGGCGACGGACGGTGACTTTAATGTCGGTATTACTGATTTTAGTACCTTAAAAGGCATGGTGGCTGAGGAACGCAAAAGTGGTATTTCTTTAACGACATTAGGTTTTGGTACAGGAAACTACAATGAGCAGTTGATGGAACAACTGGCGGATGCAGGCGATGGCAATTACAGCTATATCGACAATAAAAATGAAGCGAAAAAAGTGGTACAACGTCAGTTATCATCGACTCTTGCAACCGTTGCGCAGGATGTCAAAATTCAGGTCGAATTTAACCCAGCGACGGTGAAAGAATATCGTTTAGTCGGCTATGAAAATCGGATGTTGAAACAGGAAGATTTCAATAACGATAAAGTTGATGCAGGGGATATTGGGGCTGGACATAATGTCACGGCGATTTATGAAATCGTTCCAGTCGGTCAACAGGGCTGGCTCAATGATTCACGTTATCAGGCATCCGCAAAAACAGAACCAGCGAAAAAGTCTGAATATGCCTTTGTAAACTTGCGCTATAAGCTGCCAAATCAACAAAAAAGCATTCTTTTAAACCAAGCTGTAAAAGCTGAAAGTAAGCCCCTTGCTCAAGCCAATAATGATACCCGTTTTGCAATCGCAGTTGCTTCTTATGCCCAGCAGTTAAAAGGCGGGCAGTACAATGGCGCAATGGGATGGGATCAAATTATCCAATTGGCACAACAATCAGCGAAACCTGATCCTTATCAAATGCGAGAGGAGTTTGTCGAGTTAGCGAAGATTGCCAAAAGCTTAAGTGCGAAAAAGGATTAGATTTGGATAAGCTAAAAAAAGCGGTCGGAAAAACCGCTTTTTTTATGTCTAAATATCGTGATTTTGGTTAGATTATGTTATAAGCATGGCGTTTTATTGGCATATTATTTTTTATGTTTGAAGATTTACTCCTCCCAATGTTTGACGATGAATATTATCCCGATATTCTCGTTGCTGAAGTGAAACAGCATATCCAGAAGTTTTCAAAAAAGGTGAGTCGTACTGACTTATCTGAAATGGAAATCTATCGTTTTGCGCATCAAACCATGATCGAAATTAACGAAATGAAACCGCAATTTGAAGATCTGGATTCAAGTTTAGATGACACTGCCGCAGATTATATTGCTGAAGCCATGATGATGGTGGTGCAAGATGTCGGTTATCTGGATATTGAAATGGAAGAATTGATTGCCAATCGAGAGTGGTAGAATTCACTCTCGCTGGTTTTTTTATAAAAATAATTATTTTGAAGCAGCTTCACTCCAAAGTTTAGGTAAAACAATTTGTCCTGAAATCCATGCTTCAATTTTAGGCTGTTTGATTTTCTGATAATAAATACTCTGTGTATTGATGAGTAAGCCTAGCATATCGCCTTGATTCAATTGCCCATTGATACTGGGTAACTCAATCATGAAATGTTGTGCATTCAGTTGAGTTGTGCCGTGAATCATCTGATCATAACTTTGTTTTCGGGCCGTGTTAAACGGCGCAGTCTGATCATTTAAAACGTCATATTTCCCTGTGACTTTGGATTTAATGGCAACAGAGATAAATAGGGTCGGATCTACTTTAGATGGTGCTTCTACTTGTAAAGAGAGTAGAGGGGCACCCGTGATATAACTGCGCTGGGTCGCGGTATGGATGGGCACAAATACTGCTTGAGTTGCAGTCGGCCTTATCCATGTTTTATTCAATGTGTAGGCGTTTGTAGCCGTTAGATCATTTAAGGTCGTGACAGGACTTTGATCCACACATACTTCTGGTAAGGTGGTTGTAGGTGCTTGATCTTTCAACTTTTGATTGAACCAGAACAATATGGTTTTTTGCAGGTCATAGGGTTGCTGATCACCACAAGTTACTGATTTACCTATATACCAAAATGGCGTATTGCCTCGAGGTGAATGTTGTGCAAAAGGCTGTAAATGTCCGCCCTGTACGCCAATCAAATGAACTTCATGCTGAGCATGCTGGATACATTGGGCTGCTTTTACGCCTTCGTTAAATGGAAATAGAATGTCTCTAAAACCCTGAATAATCAGTGCATCGGCTTGAGGTGCCTGTGCATGATTGCAAAACCAGCTGGCTTGATGGGTTTCTAGAAAATTATAGGTCGATGCTTTAAGTTGACCTTGTTGCGTTTCAAGATAAGCCTGTTTGAGTTCGGGATCAAACTTATTCCAGTTCCACCAATCTCCAATCAGGTTGAGAAAACCGATCCAGTTACTTTTCGGTACACCATTTGGTGCAAGGCTATTCATGATGTCATACCAAGTGGTGACAGGAACGATGGCCTGTAATCGGCGATCAAGCGCCGAAGCAATATATTGCACGCCACCAGCATACGACTCACCGATCATGCCTGTTCGCACACCGTGTTGGTTTGTCGCCAGTTGTGGCAAGTTTTTTTCCGCCCAATTCATCATGGTGATAACATCTTGGGCTTCTTTCTCTGGATCAGTCAGGCGAATTTTCCCTTGGCTATCGCCGTGACCACGCTGGTCATAACTTATCACCCAATAGCCATTCTGCCATGCAGTTTTCGCGACCTGACCTGTTGGCAAGAGGAAACCATACAAGCTCAGTTCTGGTCGTTTCATCCGAGAAAGGCCAAAGCCATGCGTATGCAAAATTAAAGGCGCAGTCTGGCCTGGTTTTAAATGGGGTTGATAAACCGTAAAGGCCAGTACAGTTCCATCAGGTGCCGTTGTTTTTGCCTGATAATAGCGCTGTTTTAGCTCGACGCTTTTGCCTGTAACAGATGCTGATTGAGAAGTGGCATGTACACACCCTTGCAAGACAAACAACAAACTGAAGCAGAGCCAGAAGACGTAAGAACGCATAGATTATTTCATCCTTGAGCAAATCTTTGAGAAATCACGATGTGATCGAGATAGTTTACTGTGCCTTGTTGATAGATACTATTGTTGACAGGCCATATCGATTGACCTGCCAGTTTTAAAACCTAATCTATACCTTCTTTTCGACGATAAGCATAAAGAAATAAGCCGAAGCATAAAAAAATCAGCCCAATGACCAGATGCGAACTCAAAGGTTCGTTGTTGAACCATATCCCCCAACAAGTTGCAAGTACGGGTGTTAAGATTGTAATTAGCATCACCGTGGTCGGGTTTAGTTTCTGGATTAAATGAAAGTAAAAAATCATGGCCAGTACTGATGAAAATAATGCGCTATACAACAAGGCTAAGCCTGTTTGCAGACTCGGAAGCTGGGTGGGGGCATGGCTAAGGAAAAATGGTAATAAACACAAATATCCCAACCATGAAACGATAGTGGAACCTGTTGTTTGAATAATCGGGTGAATTCCCGCACCAATCTGTGCAACTGCAAACATGGACAGGACATAGAGCAACACTGCGATTATTTCATAGATGACACCGAGCGTATCTAGCTGGATATGTGCTGCACCAATCCCTAAGGTGAGAAAGAGCCCAAAAATAGCTAGAGTAAGTCCATACCATTGACGTTTAAGGAAGTGTTCGCGTTTTAGAATAAAGACTGCGATTAGCCCAGACCATAACGGTGCTGTGCCATAAATAATCGAGATCATGCCCGAAGACACGCGTGTTGCGCCCAGATAACAAAAGGTCATGGAGCCGAACAATCCAATAGCCCCTGCACCATAACTCAGCAGCGCAGTTTTATTGATCGTCAGTTTCAAGCGAAAATAAAGCAGGCATACCAATGCTAGTGGAATAGCAAGACTAAATCGCAAGAATAATCCCCAAGCCCAATGAATTTCATGTACTGTCCAGACGGCAGCTAAAGGTGTGAAAGACCAGATAAGCACCACGGCAATGAATTGACCGACTGTAGCAAGGCGAGGGGTGACAGGGGCTACAGCCGGTTGTAGCTGTGGCATGGAGAGAACATTCTTTTCGGGTAACTGTGTCATGGCATAATTCCTGTTATAACAACGGTAAAATTAAGACAATAAAAAAGGTCGCTACAGAGGCGACCTTTGAGTTCAATTGATGTTTTAGAGTGTCATCATCTGAAATACACAAAGTCCCCTCGCAGTAACGCGTAGACACGTCGCCATGCCGCATAGACAGCAATGTCATGCGCAATTGCATTCGGGCGTGGAGAGGAAACTTTAGGCTTAAACATATAAGACATTCGAAGATAGTTATGATCTTTTATAGCATAGGGTCTGCTTGAAAAATAGGCATTTTCTCAAATAAAGATAAAAATATAATCAGTGCAAAGGTCAAATTTGTGATTGCTTAAATCGAATATTTTTCCATAATAATGCCATTCAATTATGAAAGAAGTGTGCTCTTGTCTCCTCTAGAAATTATTGCAGTGATTATTAGTGTTATTGGTGTAACTTTGACCATCCGACGGAATATGTGGTGTTGGTGGTTTAATTTTATTGCCTGTGCGCTGTATGCCTGTTTTTTCTTTACGGTCAAATTATATGGAGAAACACTTCTACAATTCTTCTTTATTCTGATGAATGTTTATGGCTTTTATTATTGGTTAAAAGGCAAACGCCAAGATCATGAGATTCGGATTGAAACGATTGCCACCAAAACTGTACTGCTGCAACTCGGTCTCGCCGTGCTGGGAGGTTTCCTGTTTGGTCTTATTCTCAAACATTTTACTGATGCTGCGGTACCAATGCTGGATTCGCAATTGGTGGCATTTAGTTTATTGGCAACTTACTGGACCAGTCGTAAACATATCGCGACTTGGATCTTATGGATCTTCGTCAACATCTTCTATGTCGGGATGTTTAGTTATAAAGAGTTATTTTTAACCGCGGCTTTATATGCTGCCTTTGTCGGGCTGGCTGCTTATGGCTGGTGGCAATGGGAACAGGTCAAGCAGAAACAACTTGGCCATGCATAAACAAGGGCAGCATAGGCTGCCCTTAATTTGAAACAAGGTTTATTTTGCAGTGGCTTGATAACTTTGTACGGCTTGGCGACCCAGTGCTGGATCATCGGTAAAGATACCATCTACACCTGCTTTGAAATACAGCTGCATTTCCTTGATTGAGCCTGTTGCACAACGTTCTGCTTCTTTGGCTTTATCTGTACTACATTTTAACGTCGCTGGTAGGTAATTATTTTCAGGGCGGAAAGTATATGGATGTACTTTTAAGCCGACTTGATGTGCATCTTTAACAAAGGACGTGGTTTGCATGGTTTCTTGGTCGATAATATAAGGTTTCCATGGACCAACGCCATTGGCATAGGTGGCAACATCTTTTAAACCACTTGCTGTTGCTAAATCTGCATAGGTTTTTGGATTATTGTCCGCGACATAATCAGCAGGTTGAGTATCAGGAGCATCATAAAGCTGGATTAGTTGGGCATGTTTGACGCTTTTGTGTAGATCTAACTGGTTTTTTAAATATTTTAAATTGCCCACTTCAAAAGACTGCAAATAGATCGGTGCTATATCCCGAGTATATTTATATTTAGATAGCGTTTTAAGAAGTGTGTCTTCCATTGCCAGATTCTGCTTCTGAAAATAGGTCGGGTGTTTTGTTTCGATATAAAGACCAATGATTTTGCCAGTTTTCTTATAATGTGCGTCTACAAGTTCAATGATTTGTTCTAATGTGGGAATGGTAAAGAGATCATTATACTTCTGGTTTTCAGGACGATATTGTGGAATACGCTCGCGTGCTTTTAGTTGTTGTAATTCGTTTAATGTAAAGTCTTCAGTAAACCAACCTTCTAAAGTCACGCCATCAATCACTTTGGTTTTTTTTCGGTCTGCAAATTGTGGCAGGGTTGAAACATTGGTGGTACCGCCAATTTCATTTTCATGACGGGCAACCAGAATCCCATCTTTGGTTGATACCAGATCTGGCTCAATAAAGTCAGCGCCATCATCAATCGCTTTTTGATAGGAGGCAAGGGTATGTTCTGGGCGTAATGCGCTGGCACCGCGATGTCCTACCACGAGAATTTTAGGAAGCTGGTAATCAGGCTGTTTGGTATTGTTTTGATTGTTATTGTCATCATTACAACCAGCAAGGCTGATTAGGCTCAGACAAAGAACTGCTTTTTTAAACATAGATAAGCTCATGTGTTTTTTATTCAAGCCGCTAGTTTGAGCATTGAAGTTATCAAACACATGACAGTGAGATGATGGTTTTATGAAAATATTAAGAATTTTAAAAGAAGTCACACTGAAATAAAAAAATCCAGTTTGGCCTTATATTCAAACTGGATTCAAAAACAATTAGATAATGACGAGCTATTTCTTCCAATAAGGCCAGTTGGCTTCTGGCGTGAAATCATAGTTGTCATCAAGCCAATAGGTTTGAGATGGGGAGGATTTGTCTTTCAGTCCCATGATGCGCATCAGATTATTGTCTAGTTCAGCGGTATTTAAAGTCTTTTCCTGATCTACACCGGTACTCTTTAAGCGATCTGACCACATGATCACAGGCACTTGATAACCTGCTTTGGTATTTGGACTATGGCCTGCATAATCAATTTCATGTCCGACTTCATTGCCATGATCAGAAACCATCGTAAAAGATCTAAAATCTGGTGTAGCATCTGCTCTTAAATCATCTAGGAATTGACTAAGTAATGAGTCTTCATATAAGACAGCATTATCATAGTCATTGCGCAGTGAACGAATCCACGGATCAATATCTCTATTTTTTAGGTCAGTTTCTACAGCATCGTTACTTTCACTTGTAAACCGGTTAAAGGCAGCTGGATAACGCTCTTTATAGTTTGGATGAGCACCGATAAGATGAAGAATAATCAGTTTCTTCGGTTCAGGATCGGCAAGTGCCTGCTGATAATCTGGAATGAGCGATTCATCCAACGAGGTGCTACTACGACCAGAGCGTTTATTTTTATAGACTGCTTTATCGGCATAGGAACCGAATAAAGAAGATAAGTAAGTATCGTCCTGATTACTAATCCAGTAAATTTTATATCCCGCTGCCCGTGCATAGGCCAATACACTTTCAGATGAATATTTATTATGTTCTGAAGCTGGGCTTTCGGTTAACAGTACACGTAATGCATTGATTGTAGACGGTGAAGGAGAGAAAGCATTACAAAAGACCTTAATCTCATCCAGTCGTTTTGCCAGCTCAGGTGTGGTATTGCGAGGGTAGCCGCAGACGCCTAGATTTAAACTGGTTAAACTTTCAGAAAGTACCAGTACATGGGTTTGTTTACCTTTTGCCTGTTCTGTCAGTACCAGATTTTGCTTGGCACTTTTGTCCCATTGTTGATGAACATTTTTATGCTGTTTAATTCGGTCTTTGAAATCCTGAATTTTGGCCTGATAGTCAGTCCAGAACACAATTGGGTGTACCTTGCGTGATGGTTTCATCAGATAACTGGTGGTTGCCAGTAAGATCAGTAAAATAATACAGCCACGATAAATACGGCTTTGCCAGAGTTGGCTAAAATGAATCGGTTTAACCAGCTTGAAAACAGCAACACTATATAAGATGACTAAGGCAAATAGTCCTGCCGCCACAGTGAGCATTGTGCCAAGATGAAGCTGAAAAAACTCCAGACTCTCTTGACGATTCGTATTGGCAAGTGCCTCAATAATGAAATAGGCTTCATTATCACTATTAAATAAAAGCCATGTGCTTGAGCGAAGCAAGGCATCTAACCAAGCCAAAAACCACCAGATAATCGCAAGGATATACCAATAGATTTTTTGTCTGCTAATCGCCAGATAAATAAAAAGCACACCAGGCAATGATAAAAAGCCAAGTCTTAAACCATCAGATAGATTACCAACCGCAATCAACAAACCGCCTGTGATCAAGGCTGGCAGTAAGATCAGCAGCAGAATATTCAAGTTTTTTAAGCTGGCCTTCATATATGCCTAATACAATGGGGGGAGATTAACTAAGCGTGCTAATATCGGTTTAAGTGGGGGACGTGTCAATTCAAAATTAAGAAGTCTTTGATTGCACAGCAAATTAAATTGATTAGCACAGTTAAGCTGTTGAATTATTGCAAAGCTAGCGCATTAATTTTTATTGTGAATAACCTGAAATTCATTATTTCTCCGTAATTTACGCTTTTTGAAATGATATGTTAATAGGGATGGTGTTTGCCTGTCAGCTCGGTAATGATCATATTCTGAAAAAGTGCCTGTATTTGCCTATCTTTTTGAAAAATTGACTGTTTCGCTAATGGAATAAACAGCCATGCTATCTAAGTTTTTTATTCATCGTCCTATCTTTGCGACTGTGCTGGCAATTATTGTGATGGCTGTTGGCCTATTTGCAATTTTAAATTTGCCTGTAGAACGTTATCCCGATATTGCTCCTCCCCGAATTACTGTTGCGGCTAACTATAGTGGTGCCGATGCCCAAGCGGTTGAAGATAGTGTGACGCAGGTTCTAGAACAACAAATTAAGGGAATTGATCATCTGCTTTATTTTAGTTCTAGCAGTGATGCCAGTGGTAATAGCCGAATCAGTTTGTTCTTTGAGCAAGGTACCGATCCTGATCAGGCACAGGTTCAGGTACAAAATGCAGTCAATGGGGCAATTAACCGTCTTCCTGATGATGTTCAACGACAAGGCGTCAATGTTCGTAAGTCCTTGAGTGATTCATTTTTGGTGATTGGGGTCGGTGACAGATCTGGTCGATCAACCAATCTTGATATTTCAGATTATATTACCAATAATTTTGAACTGAATCTGAGCCGGATCGAAGGGATTGGCGAAGTCAGTGTGTTTGGTTCGCCATATGCCATGCGGATCTGGTTGGATCCGCAACGACTGGAACGTTATCAGCTTCAAGTCAGTGATGTCCGAACTGCGATAGAAAATCAGAATACACAAGTGGCTGCTGGTGCGATTGGAGATCTACCTGCAGCAAGTGATCAATACTTGAATGCCAAAGTCACTGCAGGCTCGTTACTTCGAACGCCTGAGCAATTTGAAAATATTATTATTAAAGCTAACAGTGATGGCAGTTTTATCTATTTAAAAGATGTCGCGCGTGTTGAGATCGGGGCAGAAAATTATCAGGTTTTTAACCGTATCAATGGTTATCCTGGGTCTGGTCTTTCACTGTCTTTGAGTGTCGGCGCCAATATGACGCAGGTCGCCGATGCGGTGTATAAAGAAGTTGCCCGTCTGGAAAAAACCTTACCAGAAGGCTATTTCGTGATGTATCCACGAGATGACACGCCATTTGTTAAAGAATCTATGTCACAAGTGGTGTCCACCCTGATTGAAGCCATCGGCCTGGTGGTGCTGGTGATGTTCATCTTCTTGCAAAACTGGCGTGCGACCTTGATCCCCGCAATCACCGTTCCTGTGGTGATTTTAGGCACTTTTGCAGTATTGGCCGTTTTAGGCATGAGTATTAACACACTGACCTTATTTGCCATGGTACTGGCGATTGGTTTGCTGGTCGATGATGCGATTGTTGTGGTTGAGAACGTTGAACGTCTCATGCACGAACAGCAGCTCAGTGCCAAAGAAGCTTCTATTCAATCGATGCAAGAAATTAGTGGTGCATTGGTCGGGATTACCTTAGTGCTGACCGCTGTTTTTATCCCGATGTCCTTTTTTAGCGGTGCGACAGGCATTATTTATCGACAGTTCTCCATTACCTTAGTGGTTGCAATGGGACTGTCTTTATTGGTGGCCTTGATCCTGACACCAGCTTTGTGTGCCATTTTGCTGAAACCCCAACATAAGCAAGCGCGTTGGGCGGTTATGTTTAATAACGGGCTCGACTATATCAAAACACGTTATCTGAACGTGTCTAAGAAAGTCATCAGTGTAAAAAGTATTTCCTTGATTGGTATTGCAATCCTGATTGGCGGTTTTGTCTGGGTCTATCGTGAGTTGCCAACCAGCTTTTTACCTCAAGAAGATCAGGGAACTTTAGGAGTGCAGTTCCGTTTACCAGAAGGGACACCGATGAGTAAAACGGAAGAAGTAGGCAAATACATTTCCGACTATTTTCTCGAACATGAAAAGGCTAACTTAAATGGGGTGATGGTGATTCATGGACGCAATTTTTCGGGAACTGGACAAAATCTTGGACAGGCCTTTGTTTCATTAAAACATTGGGATGATCGAAAGGGTGCGGAAAATAGTGCCCAGCAAATTCGTGCGCGTGCAATGAAGTATTTTTCGCAGAATAATCAGGCGCGCATTATGGTATTGATGCCTTCTGTGATTCGCGGATTAGGTAACTCGGATAAGATCGATTTTTGGCTACAGGATACCAAAGGCTTAGGTAGACCAAGTCTGTTATCTTCTTTTCAGGATTTACAGCAACAGGGCAATGCACTGGATTCCGTTGACAATCTGGATAAAAAAGGCAATGACGATCAGGCGGTTCTGAATATCAAGATTGACCATAAAGCGGCAATGATCCATGGCCTAAATGTCAGTGAAATTAATCGCACCTTATCGACGGCTTGGAGCGGTAGCTATATCAATGACTTTATTGATCGTGGTCGGATCAAGCGCGTGTATTTACAAGGTGATGCACCATATCGTTCTAAGCCAGAAGATCTCAATTACTGGTATGTGAAAAATGCCAATGGACAAATGGTGCCATTTTCACAGTTTAGTCAGATTGGATGGCAAGGTGCCCCACCAATGCTAGAACGTTTTATGGGCTATCCAGCAATTAGTGCCGAAGCGGATGCAGCCAATGGTTTCAGTAGCGGACAAGGGATGCAGGCCATTCAGGGGCTGGTTGATAAAATGCCTGATGTCGGATTGGCGTGGAGCGGATTATCTTATCAGGAACAGGAATCCAGCAATCAGGCGATCTGGCTCTATCTGATTTCTGTCGCCTTTATTTTCCTGTGTCTTGCAGCACTTTATGAAAGCTGGTCAATTCCATCTGTGGTGATGGCTGCAATTCCTCTAGGTGTCGGTGGAACGATTTTATTCAGTTATCTGTTTGGGTTTGCCAACGATATTTATTTCCAGATTGCCTTACTCACCACGATTGGTTTGTCATGTAAAAATGCCATTTTAATGGTTGAGTTCGCAGCTAGTCTGCAACAACAGGGCCAAGCGCCGTTGGAAGCCGCCTTACGTGCAGCAGGCTTACGTCTACGTCCAATTTTGATGACCTCGATTGCCTTTGGTGCGGGTGTTATCCCGCTTATGTTTTCGAGCGGTGCGGGCGCGTTGAGCCGACAGGCAATTGGTTATAGCGTATTTGGCGGGGTTGTTTTTGGTACGATACTGGTACTGATCTTCATTCCTTTTATGTATGTGCTGGTAACCAGTTGGTTTAAACCTAAACAAAAGGTTGAAGCGATTAAATAAAATGGCTTCAGTACCTCAACAGAAATGAATGATTCATTGATCAAGATGAGACAGAAATTGTTCATTTTTGTTGAGTAAGTTGAGAATATTAAAAAAAATTTGTAGTATTGCCGTGCCGTATAAACGGTCTAATGAGGTTTGATTGCCTAAATGGACACGCAGAGTTGTAATTTATCCCAGATTACACATTTTTATATTCATCAAAATCTGCATGAAGCTTTCTATTTAGCAGTAAATCAATAGGCTGCTTGTAGTTCTTCATTGCAGATCATTTGTAGTGAAGAGGCTGACATGAGCTACAATAATTTTTTATATCTATTAAGCGACGCACTCAAAAATAATCATATTGAACTTGCACTCGCATCTGTACAGACTTTTCGGGCAGTGGATATTGCCGATGTCTTAACCCAGCTCTCTGTAGAGCAAAGTCAACTGTTGCTCACCCACTTACCTGAGCGTGCCTACGTTTTCTCTTATCTTCCACCTAATGAACAGGTCAAACTTGCCAAAGCCATGCCGAGACATATTCTGGCAGAAATTATTGGCGAGATGTCTTCGGATAAGCGCGCCGATGTGTTTAAGTGTCTGGATCAGGAGCAACAAAATACCTTATTGCCTGCTTTAGCTCAGGCTGAAAGGGAAGATATTCGCCAGCTTTCTTCTTATCTGGAAGGAACAGCAGGGGCGATCATGAGTTCTGAATACGCCACGCTCAAGCCTAATATCAGCGTGAAAGATGCGATTAAAATGTTGCGTCTGGAAGCGCCAGATACTGAAATGATTTATTTTGCCTATGTGCTGGATCAGGCCAGAAAAATCCTTGGGGTTTTATCTCTTAAACAGTTAATTCTGGCGGCTGAAGAGCAGAATATTAATGAGTTAATGGAAACTAATGTCCTGACCGCGTATGTCGATACTGATCAGGATGAAGTCGCCAAAACCATTGCACGTTATGATCTATTGGCGTTACCAATTATTGACCACCATGACATGATGGTCGGGATCGTGACCTACGATGATGCGATGGATGTTGCCAGTGAAGAGGCCACCGAAGACTTCTTAAAAGTCGGGGCGGTTGATGCATCATCCAAACTTAGCATTAAATCTGCGCCGATTTTACAGCTCTACCAGAAACGCGTGTTCTGGCTGGTTTTTCTGGTATTTGGAAGTTTATTATCTGGGATCGGGATTGCGCACTATGAAGATGTAATTGCGCAGAATTTAGTACTGGTATTCTTCTTGCCATTGCTGGTGGGGAGTGGCGGAAACGCGGGTTCCCAATCTTCCACATTGATGGTACGTGCTTTGGCAACAGGAGATGTTCAATTTAAAGACTGGTTCTCGTTACTGGGGCGGGAAAGTCTGGTGGCTCTGTGCCTTGGTGGAACTATGGCGGTGGCTGTTTCGCTATTGGGTTATTTCCGTGGTGACGAAATGGTGGCTCTAGTTCTTGCATTAAGTATGATGGGGATTGTGTTGATGGGTTGTCTGATCGGAATGAGCTTACCTTTTATTTTAAATAAAGCAGGGCTTGATCCAGCCAGTGCTTCAGCGCCTCTGGTCACTTCGATTTGTGATGCGACAGGGGTAATTGTTTACTTATTTATCGCCTCGATGATTTTATTCTAGGCCGTAATAATAATTGTACCGACAAAACCTAAAAACTACTTTATTCTCAAGGATAAACATCGTTTTTAGGTTGAGTGAATGACTGATTATCCAGAACAAAAAAAACTAACTCAGCAGCAAGCCATCGCGGTCGAGCGTGATTTGGCAAAATTCGCCAATACTATGGACAGCTTGGTTCGCATACCATTTACCAAGCAGGGCGTGGGGGCGGATGCTGCATTGAGCACGATTCCATTTGCCGGAGATATTGCTGGTTTTATCCTGACCTTATATGCCTTTAAAAAAGCCAGAGAAGTGGGTGTTCCGCAACATAAGCTCAAAGGTGTGGTGAAACTGGCGATCATGGATATGCTGGTTGGTTTCGTACCGATTGTCGGGACCGTATTTGACGTATTTATACGTCCCAGCCGCAAGACGCTTGAGATTGTGCATGAACATATTCGTGATGAGTATCAGGTACACAGCGATATTCATGTGGTTCATCCATTCTTGCATGAGTCACTTGAACAAAAACAGAAAACGTCTGCCTTTTGGCGTAATCCGGTGGTGAGCTGGATCTGGCTCCGCATTCCAGATCTATTGGGAATTGCAGTGGTGATTTTACTGGTGCTAGCGGTGTGGGCTGGCTTTAGTTATCTGTGGCAATTTTATCAATCCTTCCAATCGCACTAGATGATTAGACAAAAATAAAGCCTCCATTGTGGAGGCTTTATCGTTTATCTGATACTGATTATTGAACGTTTAATTGCTGTAATGCAGCAACACGTTGTTCAATGGTTGGGTGGGTCTGGAATAAAGCCGCTAAGCTAAAGCCTTGTTCCTTACCTTCCGTAATCGCAAATGCTTTCATTTCTTTCGGCATTTGATCTGGCATTTCTGACTCTGCTTGTAAGCGAAGTAGGGCAGAAATCATGGCCTGTTTACCAGCTAAACGTGCGCCAGCTTCGTCTGCGCGATATTCACGTTGACGAGAGAACCACATCACGATGGTAGAAGCCAAAATACCGAATACGATGTCGAGTACAATCGTAATGGCAAAATAAGCGAGACCTGGTGCTTCACCATCTTCACGACCAAATACGTTACGGTCAATGAAGTCACCTGCAATACGTGCAAAGAACATCACGAAGGCGTTGACGACACCTTGGATCAGCGCAAGGGTAACCATGTCACCATTTGCAACGTGACCGATTTCGTGAGCCAATACAGCACGAAGTTCATCTTTGTTCATACGCTCGAGTAGACCTGTTGAAACAGCTACCAAAGCATCATTTTTATTCCAACCTGTCGCAAATGCATTGGATTGGTAAGAAGGGAAAATACCCACTTCAGGCATGTTAATACCTGCACGTTGAGATAATTGCGCCACTTCTTGTAATAACCAAGCTTCTGCTTGACTACGGGGTGCATTTGGGTCAATTAATTCTGTCCCAGTGGTTTTTTTAGCCATCCACTTCGACATGAATAGGGAAATAATAGAACCTACCATACCAAAGACAAAACAGACGACCAGTAGGTTGCCTAGATTCAAGCCACCCGCGCCATGGTAACTACCGACACCGAAGAGTGACAAGATAATGCCAGCTACAACCAGTACCGCGAGGTTGGTTAGCAAGAACAAACCAATCCGCATCATTGAGAAAACCCTCTTATAAAGAAAAAGTGATCTGATTTATAAATTATAAATCATAACGCTAATATGCAGGGCGAACCCTAAAAATTCAAGAAAAAAATCGGCGTAGATACATTTAGCCAATAAAATTATGAACTGGCTGTGAAACAGGGACTTAAAAGCTGTTTTGTATAAAAAATAGCAAGCAAAATCATTCTATGAGAATGGATGGCCTGAATTGTTAATCACTGAGACGTATTCGGGCCGATGCAGTGGCATTGGTGGTGGTATAGGTACCAGATGGGGCATCGGTAAAGGTTCCATCTGCAAGGGTAATAATCTGACGGTTATATTGTTTGGGTGCTGGGGGCGGTTCGGCAATATTATTCGACGATGAGCTGTAATTTGCTGATTGAGCCAGTACTTGGTTGTTGTTACTTGAATCTGTAAAAGTGCCTAAGCCAGAAGCATAGAGATTTTGATAACGGCTGGTGACACGACGGACATAATCTTGCGTTTCGCGAAATGGGGGAATGCCGCCGTATTTATCTACATTGCCTTCACCTGCATTATAGGCAGCAATGGCCAATTGGGTATTACCATTAAAACGTTTGAGTAACCAGCTCAGATACTTGGCACCGCCAAAAATGTTTTGTTGCGGATCATAAGCATTACTGACATTAAATCGGCGCGCTGTTGCAGGCATAAGCTGCATGAGACCTTGAGCGCCCACAGGAGAGCGAGCCTTGATATTAAATCCAGACTCGGTATGCATGACCGCTTTGATTAAGCCCTCAGAAATCCCGTGCTGTTGAGCGGCCTGACGGATCAGTTGGTCAAATGCATTTTTATTGCGGCTATAGCTTGGTAGTACAGAGGCTTCACTTGCGCCCCAGTTACTATAGCTATGAATATTGCTGTCGGGATAATAAGTTGCTTTAACGACTTTTAAATGACTGTACTCTGCTTTCTTCTTATTGGTGAGTAGCGTTGTACCATTATCATCTTTAAATTGATAAATCGTCTGCCCAGCATAACTTGATACTGTACCATTAAAAAAACCGATTGTTCCCAAGCAAACAGCAAAAAAATAAGTTGTTTTGTTCATCGTTATAATATTCGCGAAAGGATGAGCATAAGTTTCATGTGGCAGTTTAACAAAAAAATGTAAAAAAAGATCTTTTGCTACAATTTTTTTATTTTTTAGTGTCAGACAAAAATCAAGTCAATTTGCTCGAATGTTCAGCAAAAAAAATTAAAATATTTTTTTTAAAAAGTAAGTCTTGACTTATATAAGTTATTGATTTTAATTGTATAAAATGATTGGTTAAAAAATGATCAATCTAATGGGAAGCCTTATTTTAAGATAAAAGCAGTTTGTCAATAGCTAAGAAATCCACAAATTTATCCACAGCTTTTGTGGACAACTGTGGAAAAGTTTGAAATATAAGCGATCTAGGCCATTCTGGATTATTTTGATCAGAATTTTACCAGTATGAAACTGAAATATGACGATTGAAAGAAATTGAAAAATTCTTTAGATGCGCATTTTTTCGGAATGAGATAAAATCGCGCGGTATTTTTGTTTATGAGTAAATCACGTCTATGTACGCGCCAGTGGAGTCCAACCAAGGATTTAATTTCAAGCCAGAGCTTCCGACAAGTTCGGCGTATTATCGCCTGTTGAAAAAACTTCGTCGTCAGGTGGGGCATGCGATTCGTGATTACAACATGATCGAAGAGGGTGACAAGGTCATGGTCTGCGTGTCTGGTGGTAAAGACAGCTATACCATGCTTGATATCTTGTTGCAATTCAAGCGTATTGCGCCAATTAACTTTGATGTTGTTGCGGTCAATCTGGATCAGAAACAGCCGGGTTTCCCTGAAGATGTCTTGCCACGTTATATGGAAGAGAACAATATTCCATATTACATTCTGGAAAAAGATACCTATACCATTACCAAGCGTTTAACGCCTGAAGGTAAGACGTATTGCGCGGTATGCTCACGTTTACGCCGTGGCTCACTCTATGGCTTTGCACAGGAAATCGGCGCGACTAAAGTGGCGTTGGGTCACCATCGCGATGACATCATGGCAACATTCTTTTTGAATTTATTCCATGGCGGCAGTTTGAAAGCGATGCCACCAAAACTTCTATCTTCTGATAAGAAAAATATTCTGATCCGTCCTTTGGCTTATGTCGAAGAGAAGGACATCATCAAGTACGCGGAAATACGTCAGTTCCCGATCATTCCATGTAATTTGTGTGGTTCACAAGAAAACTTACAGCGTGCCATTATCAATGACATGTTACGTGAATGGGACAAGCAACATCCAAAACGTCTGCACAGCATTTTCGGTGCGTTACAGAACGTTTCTCCATCGCAACTGGCAGACCGCGAGTTATTCGACTTTGAAGCTTTAGATGGTCAACGCGAGTTTGATATGAAGGATCCAGAAGAGATGAAGAACCGTCTTGATGTGGTCAACCTGAGTTTTGCAGCAGAGTAAAGTGTAAAACTTTTTGAAAAGGTACTGGTTAAGTACCTTTTTTTTATAAAAAATTTAAAAATTGAATCCCGCGTACAAAAAATCATAGCCTAAAATAAAAATTACATGCTATAACAGGGCACAAGCAAATTGCTTCATGAGATGTCGTCTGGATAGATGACACAAGAAATTGAACAAATACATTTGAGGAATAATCATGGCTGCATTTTTAACTGATGATTGGTTTGCAACTGTTGAAAAACTTACTGCTGAAGCTGGTGATTTAAACTTGCCACCTGCGCTTGCGAATTTAGCGATTAACTTGGTTGTAACAGATGCAGCTGGTAATACAGAGTTAGCTTTAGATGCGGGTAAAATCCAAAAAGGTTTATCTTCAAATGCTAAAACAACTTTGAACATGGATGCTGAAACTTTACGTAAAGTATTCCTTGAGTTTGACATGGCCGCTGCAATGCAAGCATTCATGACTGGTAAAATCAAGGTTCAAGGTGATATGTCTCAGCTTATGGCTTTACAAACAGCGAAGCCAAGCCAAGAGCAAAAAGATTTATTTAAGAAAGTACTTGAGCAAACTGCTTAAATTCTTTTCATATAAAAAAGCTTACCCTGAGGTAAGCTTTTTTATTGCCTTAAATTTAGACATCAATACGACTATTGGTTTTGATATGCTCTAAATAAGTACGAATACGCGTGACATATTGTAGCGCTTGCTTATAACGGCCATTACGCGCCTGATTGCGCTGCAAGTGATCATATAGATTTACCCATTGATTTGGATCTTTGCCTTGGGCACGGATACGCTTCTGGATCTGGCTGACTGCACCAGGGCCCATATTATAAGCCACCAATGCATACCAGTTACGATCTGGGTAAGGAACGTTAGAGAACTGGTCTAGCATCAGATCAAAATATTTGGCACCGCCTTGAATACTTTGGTTCGGATCGGAACGATTACTCACACCCATGGCTTGAGCTGTGCTATTGGTCAACATCATTAAACCACGAACACCAGTGGGAGAGACTGAGGTCGGTTTAAGATAAGACTCTTGATAGCCAATTGCAGCAAGTAAGTGCCAGTCTAAATTGTATCTAGATGCACTTTGTTTAAAGCTAGCTTTATAAATCGGTAAGCGTTGTTTCAGATCTTTCTGAATCGTTGACCATGATTCTGGCTTCACAACATTACGATTATAAAATGAAGCCAGCTGTTGGGTCGTACCCGTCTGCTTACTCTGACATACATAACCACTCGCTGTTAAAGTGAGTGGATCATCTGCCTGTTTAAATACCCAGTTTAACTCGGGATTTAGACCATTCTTACTCAGGCTAGCCTGATCGCCACAGCTTGCTGAAAAAGAAACAAGTTGTTTGTTTTCAATTGCAGCGAGGTTTGCTGTGGTCATGGCAAGATTGGCTTTGCCCTGAGCAACCCATTTTAATGCAGTGGCATTGTCTGGGACAGTTTTAAAATCAAGTTTTACATTCAGGCTTTGCGCATAGTTACGTGCTAGGTCATAGCCAAAGCCATGTAAAAATTGACCATCGTTAAATACTGTTGTTGGACTTTCAACTGCAACGACAGTAAGGACATTGGTGGTTACAACAGTGTTGTATTGATGCGATTTTTCTGCATTCAAGCTGTTGAAAGGTAAAGCCGCAATAGTTAAAGCTAATGCTTGAAACGGGAGCGTGGAAGATAAAGAGTTAAGGCTAGGCCTAGACCCAGAACTTGAATTACTGTGCATGTTGTCTCCGCTACAGGTAATTTATGCCCTAAAAGTTCAGCAATACACTGCCTTAACTTTTAAAAGTTGATAAATTCAATAAGGGGTGGGCAAATCATGAACGTCATTCAAAATGACATTGATTAAAGGAAAAAAAGACGCAAATGTTTCACAACATTTATAAGGCGTACAAAAAATAGACAAAAACAAACTTAGGCGCGCATATTAAGCGTCAAAAATGTGATTGTCAAATTTTGGATTAAAAAAATATGAGAATTGCATCACAAATACATGATTTCGAAAAAGAATAAAATTTATACACTTTAGTCGTGGCGAAATAAGGAATACAATGCAAAAACTTGTAAGTGGAATGTTGTTTTAACGTATTTTTAAGCCTATGAAATCGAATTTAATTACGCGTACTGGACATGATTTATTGGTCGCCGAACTCAAGAAACTTTGGCACGATGAACGTCCTGAAATTACCAAAAAGGTGAATTGGGCTGCGAGTTTAGGTGATCGCTCAGAGAATGCCGATTACCAGTACAATAAACAGTTGCTTCGAAAAATAGACCGCCGTGTCCGATATTTAGGCAAACGTCTGGAAGAATTAAAAATTGTAGATTATGTGCCTGAGCAAGAAGGCAAGGTTTATTTTGGTGCTTGGGTAGAAATCGAAAATGATGCAGGGGAGCAAAAAAAATTGCGCCTTGTGGGTGTCGATGAAATCTATGACCACCATCCACAACATATTTCGATTGAGTCACCGATGGCGCGTGCATTGTTGGGTAAGCAGGTTGATGATGAAGTGGAAGTGCATACACCATTGGGCAAAAAATTGTGGTATATCAACTCAATTCGCTATGAAAAGCCTGAAAATTCGTAAAAATACAGCTTGTTGATTTTATTTTGAGCATTTGATGCAGGTTTTTAAATAAAAGATTTGCCAAGTCGAACTTTTATTTATATGATAGCCGCCATTGGAAGCGTGGCAGAGCGGTTTAATGCACCGGTCTTGAAAACCGACGAGGGTGTGAGTCCTCCGTGAGTTCGAATCTCACCGCTTCCGCCAAATACGAAAAAGCCCTTGTGAAAACAAGGGCTTTTTTATTGTCTGATGATTTAGAATAGTAATTTAGTGGCAATCGCCCACATTATGATACCGACCAGCACATCTAGAATTTTCCATGAAACGGCTTTCTTAAATAAAGGTAGCAATACTTTTGCACCGTAACCGAGAGCAAAGAAGAAAATCCATGAAGCCAGAATAGTGCCTGCTGCAAATAAATAGATCTGATCTGCAAACTGCACAGAAATAGAACCTACTAGAATCACGGTATCCAAGTACACATGTGGGTTCAGCCAGGTAAAGGCAAGACACATACCTATAATTTTAAGTAATGAGTCTTTTTCAATTTCACTTGGATTGAGTCCAGCATTATTGTGAATGGCTGAATAAAAATTTCTGAGTCCATAGAGAAATAAGAATGCTGCACCAAAATATTTTGCAAGCGTGACAATTAGAGGATAATCGACAACAATTTTCGAGAAACCAGTCACACCTAAATAGATCAGAATAGAATCAGAAAGTGCACAGATTAAACAGACCCAAAAAACGTGCTGCTGTTTTAAGCCTTGTTTTAATACAAAGGCATTTTGTGCGCCAATAGCTAAAATTAAAGAAAAGCCGATACCTAGCCCATAGAAGAATGCGGTCATATTTTTAGCTCCTCAATAATTGTGGTGGAGATGGATTTATCTTTCTGGATCCGAGCTGATGCCGTTGATTTAACTTCTGACGGAGCATTCAATCTGATCTTGAAAGAAAGGGAGATTTTGCGTATTGAAAATTTATGTTTGCTATTATCTTTTTTAAATTAGAAAAGTCAGTAAAATTAAGATTGTTTTGGGTTGCCTAAATTTTTTTAAGGTTTGTGATGCTAGATACTAAACAATGTGAAGCTTTTTTCGCAGTTGCGGAGAATGGAAGTTTTGAACAGGCGGGGGCACAGCTTTGCATTACCTCTTCTGCTGTCACATTAAGAGTGCAGGCTTTGGAAAAAGAGCTGGGCAAGCTGTTATTGATCCGTGGTCGTCCTTGTGTTCTTACCCAAGCTGGACAACAGTTATTTGAGCATTTGCAGCATGTAAAGCGTTTAGAGCAAAACATGCTGCACGATTTGACGGGTGGCGCTGAATCAAACTTTTTTAAGGCGGTGATTGCTTCAAATGCTGATTCTCTGGCGACATGGTTATTGCCGACCTTAAAAGATGTTCTGATCAAACAGAAAATTGCGCTTGAGATTCGAATAGATGACCAGTCTCATACCTATTCCCTATTAGAGAAGGGAACGGTCAGTGCCTGTATTTCGATTGAAGATAAGCCGATGCGGGGCTGTCATGCTGAATATTTGGGTGTGATGCGTTATCGAATGGTCGCGACTCAACAATTTAGTCAAAAATGGTTTGCAGATGGTATTCATCGGGAAAGCTTAAGGACTACACCTGCGATTATCTTTAATGATAAAGATCGTATGCATTTCGATATTCTGGAAAAAAGTTATGGTCTAATGAAAGGCAGCTATCCTTGTCATTTCATTCCTTCTTCTGAGTCTTTTGTGACTGCAATTAAATTGGGACTGGGCTATGGCATGGTGCCAGAGCTTCAGTTGGTGAGTGAAAATAAAACGGATGCTCTGGTTGAGTTGCTACCAGAAGCGAAAATAGAAGTGCCATTATATTGGCATCACTGGAATCAGCAATCGAATCCGTTGCAGCTTTTGACTGAACATATTGTGAGTCACGCAAAGAAAATTCTGATCTAAAAAATATAAATATTACATTTTAAGATAAATATTATATATTTTTATGCACGGCATATTATATGAGATGTATTTAAAATACCTCATATTAGGTTTATATAGGTTCGCTTCTAAATAATAATCTCAGTATAAAAATATAATGAGACACTATTTAGAAGCGCTACTGAAAATAGATGAACCTTGTCCTTTATTTTCCGCGCTTTAACTCACTAGAAAATTCTAGAACTATCGATGTATTGTTTAGAAATATGATTTAAGGCAGTGAGGATTGAAGCTGCATCCTCAGTGGCTAAAGCAGTACTGATTTCCTGCATATAATGAGTGAGTTGGGCTTTTACTTTGTTTGAAAAATCAGGGGTGACAGGTTGATCTTCGTAGAGCAAAACATAGTTTTTTGTGAAACCATAAACCAGCAATAAAGCACAATGCTCTAGAGGGTTTTCGGCATTGATAATTGCCTGTTCACATTGGTTTTTTATTTGTTTGTAGGCATCCGTTCCATTTGGAAGTGTTTGAAAGGTTTCAAAGATCGTTTGGAAAGTCATTTGAATTACTCGCTCAAAAAGAAAATTTACAGATGAATCGAGTAGAAATCAAGTCATAATTTAATATTTAAATTAATTATTACAAAGTGCTCACATTTAATGGGATCGGTATTGATTTATTAAGATAAAAATGAAAATTTTTATATTCTCATTCAAAATTATTATTTTTAGATCACTATTGAAAAAATAGCAGAGTAACGTCGAAGTGATCTAAATTTCTTAACATTTCCGATACTAGCTATATACATGCGCTACAAATTAAAAAAAGCTTAAATGTGGGAAAATAGAAGGAATTCTTTTATTTTTATTAGTTTAGGTGATGGTTGTGAAGAACATTTTATTACCCGGGATTTTCGCTTTTGCTTTGGTGGGCTGTACTTCGATAACAACCATGACACCCGCTCAATTTAATCAGTTAAGTGCTACCCAACTACCATTTTCAGGCAATTGGTCAGGTGAAGCGGGTTCGTCGATGGCTGTTTTAAATCTGAATCGTCAGGGAAGTGGCGTATTGTGTCTGGACGACCGTAAGGAAGCGATGTCTTATAAAGTGAAGTTGGTCGACAATGTGCTTTACAGTGATCAAGGCGTGAAATTTAATGTGAAAGCATTAAATAATAGCAATGCAAAAATACGCGTGAGTCTGTTGGGGCTAGGGGTGACATTGGATCTGAATAAAGATGATCAGCTCAAGAATGTGACACCGCGTTGTAAGTCATTGGTCGTAGGTTCATAAGCGCGATATCTGATTTTTATGTTGATCGTTTTTAATATTTTCCGCTGATAACGAGAGTGCCATGTTTTCTCCTTATATTCATGCGTTTGCATTATTTTTCTCACTCTTAAATCCCTTCCTGATGAGTGTTTATATGGTGGGGATGATCCGCAATACGGATGCCAAGATATTTAGTAAGGCATTAATTCAGGGGAGTTTGATTGCTTTTGGGGTATTTATCCTGTTTGCATGGGGCGGCGAGAATATTTTTAGTCGCTATTTGAATGTGCGTTTTGAATCTTTTCAAATTTTTGGCGGTTTAATCTTTCTGGTCATTGGCTATCGTTATGTGTTTCAGGGCGCAGAAACCATTGGTGAAATGCGCGGCGCACCTGAGCATCTGGCGGGCACAATTGCGATGCCTTTTATGATCGGCCCAGGTACGATTAGTGCGGCGGTTGTAACAGGGGTGAGCGTACCTTTTACAGGCGCAATGGCGGTGATCGCATTAACCTTGATTTTGACTTGTAGTATTCTCATCCTGATGAAATTTGGTCATGATCATCTTCGCTATAAACATGCCAAATATATTGACCGGTATTTTGATATTGTTGGTCGTTTATCTGCCTTGCTGATTGGTACGATTGCGATTGATATGATCGTGAATGGCGTAGTCGGTCTGATTCGTTCAGCCAATCTAAGCTAAACCGCTTAGGATCTGAATTTCTTAAATTGGAGCTGTTTTTATGTGGGAGAGAATGTCAACTCTCTTGTAGAAGCAGCTTTAATGTCATTATTTCAAATGAATAAATAGAAAGATCATAAAAATAATTGATGATGTTTTAGCATTTTGCGCATATTTTTATCTGCATGAATAAACGATAATAATAAGGTTGCATTCTTAATGAGCTCTTCTCATGTATCAATTAGATCAAGCGAACCAGGCACCTGATGACCAGTCAGAGTTGACCATGACCGTTTTGATGACGCCTGATATGGCAAACTTTTCAGGCAATGTTCATGGTGGCACGATTCTCAAGCTGTTAGATCAAGTTGCGTATGCTTGTGCAAGTCGATATTCGGGGAGCTATGTGGTGACTTTATCGGTTGACCGCGTAAATTTCAAAGAGCCGATTTATGTGGGTGAACTGGTGACATTTCTGGCCAGTGTGAACCATGTTGGCCGTACTTCAATGGAAATCGGTATTCGTGTCGAAGCACAGAATATCCAGAATAGAACCATACGCCATACCAATACCTGTTATTTCACCATGGTCGCAGTTGATGAGCAGCGTAAGCCAAAAGAAGTGCCGCAATTAAATTTAGATACTGAGTGGAAGCGTTGTCGTTTTGAGGCAGCAGAGCAACGTAAAGCAACGCGTTTGCAAGAAGTCCATCAACCTTCATGCAGTATGTTTAAAAAGTCAACGCAGTGCTAATGCTTTAAGTTTTAGATCATTCAAAATAAAAAATCGGACCGCAGCATGGTCCGATCTTTTTTACATTGGTAATGAAATAAGCGTTAGATCATTACGAATGTTGGTCTAAAGATTTGGAGGAAATCTTTAGATCTGCTTAGTTAGTTGGTGCTGGAGTAGATGCAGGTGCTTCACCTGTAGCATCGGTTGCAGCTTGAGTACCAGGTTGCTCTTGAGTTGAAACAACAACTTGGTCTTGAGTTTGAGCTTGTTCTTCAGCTGTTGCTGCAAATGAAGAAGCTGCTGCAAGAGTAAGAGTTGTTGCAAGAAGAGTTTTGATAAGTTTCATGTTTGGCATCCTTATTTCATTTAAAATAACAGCCATCAATGGATGATTCGGTTAATCCAAATCTCTCATTTCGGCATGAGGTCCATGCTATGGGCCAAACGTTTTTGCGGCAACATCCTTAACAATCTATTACGTCATTCTTAACAATATGAAATATTGGGTCGCTTTATGTAGTTGCTATGTAAAATAGCATGGAGAAATTAAGGATGAAAATGTATGGAAATATGTTTTTGTGGTCAAAAAACAAGCTGGTTTTTTACGTATTTTAAACATTGATTTAAGTTTGACGAATATCTATTAATTGAATAAACCATTTAGTTTTCAACATTAAATAAGCTTTCTAGATATTGTTTGTGATGTATATCTCTTTATTTTTAATTAATGAGTCAAGAGGCAAATTATATTAAATCTCTATTCTTTAATTTATTTAATAAATTTTTCTCTTTAAAATGAAATAAATGTTTAATGCGAGTGCATCGTGAAATTTCTTGCTCCCAAAACGGTTCCAACCCATATTATTTCTGGTTTTCTTGGAGCGGGTAAAACCACTTTATTACAGCATTTACTGACGCAAAAGCCTGAGAATGAGACTTGGGCGATATTGATGAATGAATTTGGGCAAATTGGTGTCGATCAGCAACTGATTAGCCAACAGAAAGGTTATGCAGTTAAAGAATTATTAGGCGGCTGTTTATGTTGTAGTAGTCAATTGCCGATGCAAATTGCACTTGCGCGTTTATTAACTGAAAGCAAGCCTGACCGTTTATTTATCGAGCCGACAGGTTTAGGGCATCCAGCTCAACTTTTGGAACAATTGACTGAGCCACATTGGCAAAGCAGTTTGGCGATGCGAGCTTTGGTTATTGTGGTAGATGGTAGCCGTTTGCATGATGAGGCATGGGTGAAGCAAAACTTATATACCGATCAACTCAAAGCGGCACAAGTTGTGGTGTTATCTCATATCGACTGTATGACAGCAGCAGATCGTCAAGCTTATATGGCGTTAAAACAAGAATATGAACCTTATGTCCAATATTGGATTGAAGCTGAAAATGGACAAGTGGATATTCAACAATTAGATATTCAACAGCAAGCGCTGCAACGAAAAATTCAGCCTTTATTAAAGATACAGCAAGTACAGTCGACGCATGAGCCAAACGCTGAGATTAAACAACTTCCTTATCATTATATTGAAACAGCTCAGGGCTATACGGTTGCAGGCTGGAAACTTCCCAAACGCTGGCAGTTTAATTTTTATGATCTGCTGGATGTGTTGTGTGCGCAGCAAGACTGGGTGCGCATTAAGGGAATCTTTAATACCGATCAGGGCTGGAAAAGTTTTAACTTCAATCCACAGCAATTTAACTATAAATCTGCCGAAGAGGGCATTGATAACCGGATTGAGGTGATTACGCAGTCTGAGCAGGATTGGCTGGCATTTGAGACCCTGTTGTTGGCTTGTCGCAATCCTGAAGATTCGTCGACCACCTGAATAATTCAGCGCATTCTTGCCCCTAAAATAGAGTATGCTTAGCGCCAAATTTGAGAGCACCGCATTTTAAGAGTATCGTTTATGGCGTTAAAAGCAACAATATATAAGGCAGACCTGAATATTGCCAATATGGATGAGCATATCTATGCAGATTACCAACTGACACTTGCTTTGCATCCATCCGAAACGATTGAGCGTTTAATGGTTCGTATTCTTGCTTATGCACGTTTTGCCGATGAGCATCTGGAATTTACCAAAGACCTGTTTGAAACAGATGAGCCTGCTTTATGGCAAAAAGATTTGACTGGACTTTTAGAAAAGTGGATTGAAGTGGGTTGCCCATCGGAAGATAAAGTCAAAAAGGCCAGTGCACGTTGTAAGCAGGTGGCGGTCGTGACTTATGGCTCACAGGCGGACGACTGGTGGCAGAAGAATAGCAAGATTAAAACCTTAAACAATGTGCAAGTATGGCAACTGGCTCCTCAAACCACGCAAGCACTTGAAAGCTTATGCGAACGTACCATGCAATTACAGCTCAATATTATGGATGGAGAATGGTCGTTGTTAAGTGACAAAGGTCAGGTCGACATTCAATGGCAACAATTGCAATAATCTTGGTTTGAGTAATGTGGAGAGATAGAAATGACTGCAGAATTAGAAATTATTGATTTAAAAGTAGGCGAAGGTAAAGAGGCAGTTCGTGGTGCTTTGATCACGACTCACTATACAGGCTGGCTGGAAGATGGCACAAAGTTTGATTCTTCACTTGATCGCGGCAACTATTTTGAAACCGTGATTGGTACAGGCCGTGTGATCAAAGGTTGGGATCAGGGCATTATGGGGATGCGAGTAGGCGGAAAGCGTAAACTAATCGTTCCTGCACACTTGGCTTATGGCACACGTAAGATTGGGAAAATTATCCCAGCTAACGCCAATCTGACTTTTGAAATCGAACTTTTTGATGTAAAAACGCGCGACGAATAACACGTTTGTCATGTCAAAATTAAAGTGGTTTAGTCTTGTTTTTGAACTAAATCACTTTAAAATCAAACACCTATTAATATAAATATAATCTCTCACTAACATTTTGATTTTTATATAGATTTCTTTTATCTGAATTATACGGCAACCCAAGAGAAAAATATTGATTCTGTATACAGTCCTGTATATCTTTGAGTTAAAAGAGCAATTTTCTACGATTCTATTTTAAAGCGCGATTATTTAGTACAGATCGTGAAAATTTGCACTTCGGATCACTACAGGTAGATGGGGGAACAGTCACTTGTAGTTTATCCACGATAAAAATATGGCAATAAGCAACGATAAGAATTTGTGTGAGTAGAGGTGGGTATGAATGATTATTTGGATATCACTGCATCAGAATTATTAAGAGAGCTCGATCATTTTTTTCTGATCGATACGCATGATGGCGCACAGACCGGTTTCTGGGTTAATGAAAAAGCCCTGATGGATAAACATTACTGGCTGGATGGCGAATATAAAGTAGAAATTTTGAGATCATTACAGCCCTCACATCAATATGCGCCGCATGATTATAAAATTACCCGCTTAGCCTCAGGGGAAGATGACAGTAATGTGGTATTGCTGGAATATGATGGTGTCCATAAAAAAATATTGACCTTTCGCCGTGGAGAATGGGTGAACCGTTTAAATAAATATTTTTATCAAAAAGAGCGTCATTATTTACAGCAACTCGCAGAGCATCCAAACTTTCAGTCAATCCAGTATTAATTTAACTCGCTCACTGCTTGAAAACTCCTAATGTTGCTTGTCATCTTAGGAGTTTTTAGATTTTTGTTAATCAATATGCAGTTATCGTGTGATTTATTTCATAAAAAATACTTTTAAGTTTATTTTCAGTTTTTAAAATTATAAATACAATCCATATTCCCAGCTGATCATTTAAATCATCTTGTGTTTCCATAAACGGTAAGATGATTCAGGCATGCTTTGCGATCAGCACATTTCTAATCTTGAGACGATATCTCTATGACAACACGTTTAGTGTCTCCGACCTTAAATGCATTTTTAGGTCTTGTGTTTGGCGTGGTTGCAAGCACCACTACTTTTGCGGCAAAACCAAAAATTGATGCGACCACTTTAACCGTCATTGGCTATCATGAAATCACAGACAGAAAAGATGCGCTGATTCCAAGCTATTCGGTGACTGCACAACAGTTTAGTGAACATATCGACTGGCTCAAGAAGAATGGCTATCACTTTATTAATGTTGATCAATTGATCAAGGCGCATCAAGGTAAATATAAGTTACCTACAAAACCTGTTTTATTAACAGTGGATGATGGCTATCAATCTTTTTATCAAAATGCTTATCCAATTATTCGTGCGAAAAAAATCCCAGTTGTTTTGGCTGTCGTCGGATCGTGGCTAGAACCAAAGGCGGGCCAAAAGGTGGACTTTGGTGGTGAGGAAATTGCACGTAATAAAATCTTGAGTTGGGAAGAGCTTAAAGAAATGCAAAACAGTGGATTGGTGGAAATTGCCAGCCACAGCTATCATTTGCATCAAGGGATTAATGCCAATCCACAGGGCAATCTGGAACCTGCTGCAATTGCGCGAATTTATGATCCAAAAAGCAAAAGCTATGAGAGTGATGCAACTTATCAGGCACGTGTTTTTGGCGACCTGAAAAAGAACAATGAATTGCTAAAAGCACATGGTCTACGTTCACCGCGTGTTATGGTCTGGCCTTATGGTCGTTATAATATGCAACTGGTACAAGCCGCGAAACAGCTCGGTATGCCAATCACCATTACACTGGATGATGGGGCAGACCATGCCAAGCAGTCCTTACAGAATATGAGTCGTATTCTGATTCAGGGCAGTATGTCGACCAGCGCACTAGCACAAGAAATTAAAAACCGTGAACTGAACCTGAACGACAATAATCGCCCGCAAAAAATCATGCATGTCGATCTGGACTATATTTATGATCCAGATGAGAAGCAGCAAGAACGTAATCTGGATCACCTGATTGACCGTATTAATGGCATGGGCGTCAATACTGTCTATTTACAAGCTTTCTCTGATCCAGATGCCAACGGCTCAGCGGATATGGTGTATTTCCCGAACCGTCATATTCCAATGCGCGCGGACTTGTTTAACCGTGTGGCTTGGCAAATCCAGACCCGCACACCTGTACAACGTTTATATGCGTGGATGCCATTATTGGCTTGGGAACTGCCAAAAACGGATCCTGTATCCAAAGATCTGGTTGAAACCCAGCAGGCAAAAGAGGGTGATCATTTGAATATGGGTTATATCCGTCTCAGCCCATTCTCGCCAGAAGCACGTCAAACCATTAAGGAAATTTATCAGGATTTGGCAAAATCGACGCCGTTTGATGGTTTGTTGTTCCATGATGACGTGACCCTGTCTGACTATGAAGATGCCAGCCCAGAAGCTTTAGCTGCTTATGCAAAACAAGGCTTACCGACCGATTTGGCAAAAATTCGTGATAATGATGCTGATTTGCAAAAATGGACAGCGTATAAGACGCGTTATTTAGATGATTTTGCGATGGAGCTGGCAGGAGAGGTGCGTCAATATCAACCTTTCCTCGTTACTGCCCGTAATCTGTATGCACAAGTGGCGTTAAATCCGTATGCGGAAAACTGGTATGCCCAATCCTTAGAGCAATCGATTAACCGTTATGATTTTACTGCAATCATGGCAATGCCTTATATGGAGCAATCTGAGAATCCAGAAAAGTTCTATAGTGATATTTTAAACCGCGTGAAAAAACATCCAAATGGCATTAAAAAGACGGTCATGGAATTGCAGGCCATTAACTGGCGTAATAATGAAAAGGTGCCTTCTGAAGAGATGTCAGCGACCATCAAATCTTTATATGAGCAAGGTGCGATGCATATTGCCTATTATCCTGACGATCCGATCAAAGGACATCCAGATGTAGAAACAATGCATAAGGCTTTTAGTCTAAAATCATCTCAATTAGTACCATAGTGGAGTAATGTAGATGAGTTGGATTGCTTTATTGTGGTCATACGCCATTAAGTTTGTTTTTTACTATCCCTTATTTATGTCGTATTTGTGGATGGTTGGAGCAATCATTTTCTACTGGAAAGAGCGTCAGGATCCGCCTTATCAGCAACCCGCCACTTTGCCTGAATACCCAAAAGTTGCGGTATTGGTTCCCTGCTTTAACGAAGGGGACAATGCCGAAGAAACCATTAGCCATGCATTGAAGCTGGATTATCCAAACTTTGAAGTCATCGCTATTAATGATGGTAGTTCTGATAATACAGGGGAAGTACTGGATCGCTTAGCGACACAGTATGACAAATTGCGTGTGGTGCATTTAGCACAAAATCAGGGTAAGGCAATGGGATTGCAAGCAGGCAGTTTGATGACTGATGCTGAATTCCTGATCGGGATTGATGGTGATGCCTTGCTGGATCCACATGCCGCAAAATGGATGATGCGACACTTTCTGGAAGATCCAACGGTTGCGGCTGTAACAGGCAACCCACGTATTCGGACCCGTTCAACATTGCTTGGGCGGATTCAGGTTGGGGAGTTTTCTTCGATTGTCGGTATGATCAAGCGTGCTCAGCGTACTTTTGGCCGTTTATTTACGGTATCTGGTGTCATTACCGCATTCCGTAAAAGTGCTGTGCATCAAGTGGATTATTGGTCACCGAACATGTTGACTGAAGACATTGATATCACATGGAAACTGCAACGTGCAGGCTGGGATGTACGTTTTGAGCCAAATGCACTGGTGTGGATTTTAATGCCTGAAACCTTCAATGGTCTATGGAAGCAGCGCTTGCGTTGGGCCATGGGTGGGGCACAGGTTTTGGTCAAGAATATTGACGTCTTCCTGAAACCAAAATTAAATTTTTTATGGCCTTTGATGTTTGAGCTGTGTTTGACACTCATTTGGTCATATTTGATGCTTATTATGGCTGTGATCTGGTTATTGCATTTTATTCTGGCAATACCGGCATTGGCGATCGTCAGCTCACCATTTTTACCGTATGGTAGTGGAATTTTATTGGGGGCAACCTGTTTAATTCAGTTTGCTTTAAGCAAATGGATGGATAGTCGTTATGAACCAAACCTAGGGAAAAATTATTATTGGATGATTTGGTACCCATTTGTGTTTTGGTTAATCACGATTACTGCTACAATCGTCGCCTTTCCAAAGGTCCTGTTGCGTAATGATGAAAAGCGTGCCCGTTGGATTAGCCCAGATCGTGGAATTCGTTGAATCGCAAAGATTCATTTTTGCTGAGAAAAAGCAATGAAAGCAGACAGTTTGATTATTGATGTACGTCGCCAGCTCCCATGGCACAAACGTTATTTTTCGACAACAACAACCGCAATGATGTGGGCAGCCTGGTTATTATTATGGCGTCCATTTATTTTGGTGTGGGTGTTGGTTGAATTACAAAAGACCCATATTGCCCAGCGTTTGATGTCGGCATTTAGTGATGGTCTTGAGCATGGTGTAACTGCCTTATTTATGTGTGCAGTTGCGTTATTGCTTTGGGGATTGTTGCCTGCCAAGCGTGTGCATCAAAAACATGTGGTGGAAAAGACACTGCCTGACTATGCACGTTATTTTGAGCTCCCTGAGCAAGAAATTCAGGCTGGACGTCAGCAGAAGGTGAGTGTTGTTCATCATGATGAGAATGGTAAAATTATTCGGGTGGAATAATCTTTATTGTTTTATATCGAATGCCTGAGTCTTTTGCTCGGGCATTTTTATTTTGTAGTGTTAAATTTCAGGCATAAAAAAACCAGCTTACGCTGGATTTTTATTTGCACCATATTTCATTAGTTGAAAAATGGTGCCCGAGGCCAGACTCGAACTGGCACGCTTTGTGGGCGGGGGATTTTAAATCCCCTGTGTCTACCGATTTCACCACTCGGGCATGTGCGCAATAATAGAGGACACTTTAAAACTTGGCAAGAGTAAAACTCACTATTTGCTTTCTTTTCAAGCGATTCATGCAGTTATCTGATAAAAAATAAACGGCAAAGGCTTCTTTTCATGATTATTTCATTAAACTGAGATCAAAGCTTCATGTTGGCAAATTAACTTTACTCATTTATTTAAACAAATAAAAGTAAAGGTAGCTATCACATGACAGCAAAAATTTCTCGGCGGGAACTCATTCAAAAAAGTTTATTCGGTTTCGGCGCGTTATCTTTATCGGTTGGCTTCACAGGGTGTAATGATAGCTCCGATCAGGAATCTTCAACTTTAAAAGTCAATTTTGAACATGGGGTTGCCAGTGGTGATCCGTTGAAAGATCGTGTGATCTTATGGACGCGTTTGACACCCAATGACAGCAGTGCACGTTTGCAAGTCACTTGGCAAATTGCACTGGATGACCAATTTAAGCAGATCGTAAAAACGGATAAAGTGACAACGGCTGCATCGCAAGATTTTACCGTGAAGGTCGATGCGACAGGGTTAATTCCAGATCAAAGTTATTTCTACCGTTTTATCTTTGGAGATAAAATTTCTCCAGTCGGACGAACCAAAACTTTGCCCACCAGCACCTCTAAAGTCAGTTTCGCAGTGTGTTCATGCTCGAATTATCCAGCAGGCTATTTTTATGTCTATCGTGAAATGGCCAAGCAAAATGTCGATGTGATCATCCATCTGGGGGACTATATTTATGAATATGGTGCCACTGGCTATGCCACGGAAGAAGCGAAGGAGCTGGGGCGGACATTACCCGCAGATAATGATAAGGAAATTATCAAGCTGGATGATTATCGCAAGCGTTATGCACTCTATCGTGAAGATCTGGATTTGCAGGCAGCACATCAACGTCATCCCTTTATTGTGATTTGGGATGACCATGAGTTAGCCAATGATACATGGCGAGAGGGTGCGGAAAATCATCAGCCAGATGAAGGGCCTTTCTTAGAGCGTAAACTTGCCGCATTACAGGCTTATTTCGAATGGATGCCGATTCGTCCAGTTGATGATCAACATACCAAGATTTACCGCCAGTTTGATTTTGGTAATCTGGTTCAATTAACGATGTTGGATACGCGAATTATCGCGCGTGATGAACAACTTGATTATGACGACTATCTGACAGCTACAGGACTGGATATTGCTAGGTTTCAGGCTGATTTAACCAATCCCGCACGTACTTTGATGGGTTATACCCAACTAGACTGGTTGCTTGGAAAATTGCAGCAATCAACAGCGACATGGAATGTCTTGGGGCAGCAAATTCTCATGACCAAAATGCTGGTACCTGCTGAGTTACTGTTTGCGTTGGCAGAAATTACTTCGGGAAATCCGAGTGATGAAACTTTGGAAAAAATGAATGCACAGATTGCTGAGCTGATTACCCTGAAAATCCGTTTGCAGAAAGGTGATCCGACGCTAACTGCACAAGAACAAGCACGTGTGTTAACTGTCGCGCCTTATAACCTTGATGCGTGGGATGGTTATTTTGCAGAACGTGAAATTTTGTATGGCACTTTGGCGCAATTAAAGAAAAAAGTCGTGGTGCTGGCAGGGGATACACACAATGCATGGTCTTCTAATCTATATAGTAAAGATGGTGCATTTGTCGGTGTAGAGCTTGCCACCAGTTCGGTGTCTTCACCGGGTTTGGAAAAGTACCTGAATATTCCTTTGGCGCAGTTACAGCAATTCGAATTTGCTTTTAATACATTGATTGATGAATTGAATTATTGCAATTTGAATCAGAGGGGGTATTTGATTGTTCAGTTTGATGAGACACAAGTCCAATCCCAATGGATTTATCTGGATTCAATCAAAAAACCTGTATATGCGATTGATCAAAGCCGTGGCTATCAGTTAAGTCTGGATAAAAATTTATTGCCAATGAAAACTGCTCAACAGGTGGCATAAATTTAAAAGTAGCAAAGGCCAAGTCATCATGCTTGGCTTTTTTTGTGACTCAAATTTCAGGCATAAAAAAACCAGCTTACGCTGGATTTTTTATTTGCACCAGATTTCATTAGCTGAAAAATGGTGCCCGAGGCCAGACTCGAACTGGCACGCTTTGTGGGCGGGGGATTTTAAATCCCCTGTGTCTACCGATTTCACCACTCGGGCTTTACCAATGGAGGCGGAGGTCGGAATCGAACCGGCGTACACGGAGTTGCAGTCCGCTGCATGACCACTCTGCCACCCCGCCATCTCTTGGTGATGCACATATTAGCAATCTTTAAAAAAAAAACAATAGTGTTTATCGCGAATATGCACATAAAAACAACATCTAAAAGAATATTGGTCAAATTATCATGTATTATTTACCCAATTCATTCATACCCACTTTGGAGATGCGCTGTGGCATTGGTTTTAGACGGTCGTGCATTAGCAAAACAAATTGAAACGGATTTGTTGGTACGTGTAGAAGCATTAAAAGCAAAATCGGGACGTACCCCAATCTTGGCCACCATTCTGGTTGGCGATGATGGTGCATCTGCAACTTATGTGCGTATGAAGGGAAATGCTTGCCGCCGTGTCGGTATGGATTCTCTTAAAGTTGAACTTCCAAAAGAAACCACAACTGAACAGCTTTTGGCTGAAATTGAAAAATTAAATGCCAATCCAGATGTTCACGGGATCTTGTTGCAACATCCAGTGCCTGAACAAATTGATGAAAGAGCGTGTTTTGATGCGATTTCATTAGAAAAAGATGTAGATGGTGTGACTTGTCTTGGTTTTGGTCGTATGGCAATGGGCGAAGCAGCATATGGTTCTGCAACACCAGCGGGCATCATGACGATTCTAAAAGAAAACAATATTGAAATCGCAGGTAAACATGCCGTAGTGGTGGGCCGTTCAGCGATTTTGGGTAAACCAATGGCAATGATGCTATTACAAGCCAATGCAACTGTGACCATTTGCCATTCACGTACACAAAATCTTTCTGATCATGTAAAACAGGCAGATATTATTGTGGGTGCAGTGGGTAAAGCTGAATTAATTCAAAAAGACTGGATCAAGCAAGGTGCAGTTGTTGTTGATGCTGGTTTCCACCCGCGTGATGGTGGCGGTGTAGGTGATATCCAGTTGATCGGCATCGAAGAAGTTGCGTCTGCTTATACACCAGTACCAGGCGGGGTCGGTCCAATGACCATTACCACATTAATTCGTCAAACCGTAGAAGCTGCTGAAAAAGCATTAGGATAAGCATCAACAACCCCTCGCTAAGAGGGGTTTTTTTAGAATTAAACAAATATGAGCTGTACTTTTCAATTTGCCAAAGCCCCTGAGCAATTGCTTAAAGCATTGCATGAAGTGATTCCAAACACGGATTTGCTGGCGCAGCAACTGCCTGAAACACCGATTTCACTCTGGTTAATTCCCCCGGTATTTCCAACAGATCGTTTAGATGATGAAGTGATCCGAAGAATCTGGAATGAAACACCGTACTGGATTTTTTGTTGGGCATCTGGTCTGGCAATGGCGCAATGGTTATTGGCAGAGCCGCACCATGTCAAAGATAAAGTGGTGCTGGACTTTGGCGCTGGATCTGGTGTGGTCGCCATTGCAGCAAAAATGGCGGGCGCAAAACGGGTGATTTGCTGTGATATTGATCCTGTCAGTTTGGCATCATGTCGTGAAAATGCATTATTGAATGATGTTGAACTGGAATATCTGGAGGATTTATATCAAGCAGAGCAAGTCGATGTGCTGCTAGCAGCCGATGTACTCTATGATCAATGTAATCGTTTCTTTTTAGATGAATTCTTGAAATTTGCACCTGAAGTGTGGGTGGCAGATAGTCGGGTGAAGAATTTTAGTCATCCTCAATATCTAAAAATTGACGAACGTAGTGCCACAACGTGGCCTGATCTGGATGAATCCAAAGAGTTTCGAAATGTGAGTTTTTATCGTACTAAATAAATGTGATTGTGGTTAAGGATGACCACGATTGCCTCATAAATAAATATAAAATTTTAACAAAGCAGGGTTAACGCCCATGTTAAAACATTGAAGTTAAAAAATGAAATTTTGCGACTGGATTGAATAACAAGATGAGGAGCGTACATGGGAATTGAACAAACTGATGATGGTAAACATGGCTCATTCAAGCTGTTGGAAGATGGCGTGCTAGCGGGAGAAATGGCGTATACATGGGCAGGAGATAGCATGTTAATTATTGACCACACGGATGTCAGCGATAAATTTCGTGGTCAAGGTGTTGGACACAAGCTTCTACATGAATTAATCGCATTCGTCAGGCAGCATCAGGTAAAAGTCATTCCTTTATGTCCTTTTGCAAAATCTGTATTTGATAAAGATCTCTCTATTCACGATGTTCTAAAATGATAAAAAAAGGACGTATTCTGAGCTGGATACGTCCTTTTTTTCACAATCAGCCTGATCAAGAACAGGTGTAACGTACAACTTTTAATGTAGTTGGACGTGTTTCAAGTGCCTGACGGGTCGCATAACCTTCGCTATTATTTAAGTCTGGTGAGTTCGATAGACCAAAAGTTGCGCGACTGTTACCAAGTTTGACGCCGTATTGTTCTTGCTGTGTCGGATTCATAATTTCATTAACGCTAAGCACTGAAATTTTGTAGTTTTTTTCTGCACCTAACACTTGCTTACAAGCGTGTTGTAACTTTTTCTCGTCAATATCACGATTGCTGTGAGCGGCAAGTGTATAAGCAATCGTCGCCGAAGTTGTTGTTTTATTTTCAATTTGATAGCCAGTCACACCATTATATTGATGTGGACTGCTTTGACAGGCTGCAATAAGAAGAGTACCGCTTACAAGAAAGAATAAATTCGTTTTTTTCATATCAATGGTCCTGTTATTTCTGCTTTTAGTATCGCATAAAAACAGTTTTTTATTGTGAGTTATCTTTAAAACACGGGCTATTCATCGTTTTTATGTTCAAAGTTAAAGAAAGAATTTTCGTTTTCGAACAATTTTGCATATAATCTGCCAAGTTTTTTATTTAATACAGAAGTCATTGCTTTTTTGCAGTATTTAGAGCCCGTTTTTTAACGGGCATTTAATTTATTGCACTATACACAAGCAAGTCTGGATAGGTATGTCATGATCTCTACAGATAGTCAAAAAAAATACGTGGTTGCATTTGACCAAGGTACAACGAGTTCACGTGCAATCGTATTGGATCACGATGCGAATGTCATCAGTATTGCTCAGCGTGAATTTACGCAAATTTACCCACAACCAGGTTGGGTTGAGCATGATCCTATGGAAATCTGGGCGACGCAAAGCGCAGTATGGGTAGAAGCTTTAGCGCAGGCAAGCATCTCAAGTGATCAGATTGCGGCGATTGGGATCACTAACCAACGCGAAACAACGGTCATCTGGGATAAGCAGACAGGTAAACCTATCTACAATGCAATTGTATGGCAAAGCCGTCAAAGCAATGAGATTTGTAATCAGCTTCGTCAGGATGGTTGGCAAGACTACGTACGTAAAGTGACGGGCTTGGTGATTGATCCATATTTCTCGGCAACAAAAATTAAGTGGATTCTTGATCGTGTTGAGGGAAGTCGTGAGCGCGCAGAACGTGGCGAACTGTTATTTGGTACCGTTGATACATGGTTGTTGTGGAAACTGACCAATGGTCAAGTCCATGTGACTGATTACACCAATGCATCACGCACCATGTTATTCAACATTGAAACATTGGAGTGGGATGACAAGCTACTTGAAGCATTAAATATTCCGAAAGCAATGTTGCCAGAAGTGCGTAGTTCTTCTGAAGTCTATGGCTATACTCACACCATTAGTGGTCAGGAAATTGGAATTCCAATTGCCGGGATCGCGGGGGATCAACAGGCAGCCTTGTTTGGTCAAATGTGTGTTGAAGTCGGTCAGGCAAAAAATACCTACGGTACGGGCTGTTTCTTGCTCATGAATACAGGTAAACGTATTGTTCAGTCAGATCACGGTTTGTTGACCACGATTGCATGTGGTGCGCGTGGTGAAGTGAACTATGCATTGGAAGGTGCGGTGTTCAATGGTGGCTCATGTGTACAGTGGTTACGTGACGAGCTGAAAGCCATTAATGACTCACATGATTCTGAATACTATGCAACCAAAGTAAAAGATAGCAATGGGGTCTATGTTGTGCCTGCCTTTACTGGTTTAGGTGCACCGTATTGGGATCCGACTGCACGTGGTGCGATTTTGGGTATTACCCGTGGTGTGAGTATTGAACACATTATCCGTGCAACCTTGGAATCGATTGCGTATCAGACACGTGATGTACTGGATGCCATGCAACAGGATTCGGGTGAAAAGTTACGTACCTTACGTGTGGATGGTGGTGTAACGGCAAATAACTTCTTGATGCAGTTCCAAGCAGACATTATGGGCACTTCGGTAGAACGTCCAGCGATGAAAGAGACAACGGGTATGGGCGCAGCCTTCCTTGCGGGTCTGGCAGTTGGTTTCTGGTCTGACTTGAACGAGTTAAAGAGCAGAATGACCATCGAAAATACCTTTACGCCAGAATGCGGTCAGGAAGTGACTGAAAAACTGTATAAAGGTTGGTTAAAAGCAGTCGGACGTACTCGTGATTGGGCGGAAGATTAAGCTAAAATAACCAGATTGAGTAAGACGTAAAAAATAATACAGGATGGATGAGCATGAGCTTGATATTGCGCCAACAGAAAACCCTCGAGTTAGTGAGAGAACGTGGCTATATCAGTATTGAGGAGCTTGCTCAACATTTTGATGTTACCCCGCAAACCATCCGTCGTGATATTAATCAATTGGCGGATGAAGGGTTATTACGTCGTTACCATGGTGGCGCAGCGCATGATTCAAGTGTAGAGAACACTGAATATACGATGCGTGTCGGCCATATGCTGGAAGAAAAAAGAACGATTGCAGCCGCTGTCGCTGCAGCCGTTCCAGATCATGCTTCATTATTCATTAATATTGGTACCACAACCGAAGCAATTGCGCATGCATTGTTAAATCATACTGGTTTGCGGATTATTACCAATAACCTTAATGTTGCGAAAATCCTCAGTACTAAAGAAGACTTTGAAGTCTTGATTGCTAGTGGTCGTGTTCGCCCAGATGGTGGGGTAATTGGACAAGCGACAGCGGACTTTTTTAAACAGTTCAAAGCCGATTATGCACTGGTCGGAATCAGTGGAATCGAAGAGGATGGGACTTTACTGGATTTCGATTTTCAGGAAGTTTGCGTTTCTCAAGAAATCGTTTCCAGTGCACGTCAGGTTTTTCTTGCTGCCGATAGCAGTAAATTTGGTCGTAATGCCATGATTCGCTTAGGTTCACTCAAGCAGGTGGATTGTATTTTTACGGATCAGCAACCGAATGATGCCTTTATGAAAACCATTCAGGAACTGGATGTTGGTTTGATTATTGCAACATAAATCTTCATTTTCGAAAAATTGTTACTTTTCTTGAGCTAAAGGCTTTTGGCTCAAGAGCACTTTATTAAAATAATCCTGATTCTCTTATAAACATTAGCTTTCCATCGTTTTCATCTTTGCATTGTCTTACTTTTCATTTTTGACCATTTATCTAAAAATGTTTATAAATTGGGTTTTTTGCGCTCATTTTTTATTGTTTATTTTCATTTAACATGTTTAAATGTTCGTAATTGAACAATAATGAACATTTGCGGTGATTTATGCAAACTTCTCCTCAGTTAAATGACAAAATTTATGATCTTGCTGTGATTGGTGGTGGTATCAACGGTGTTGGTATCGCAGCTGATGCATCAGGACGTGGTTTGTCTGTCTTCTTGTGCGAAAAAGATGATTTGGCGAGCCATACATCTTCAGCAAGTAGTAAGCTCATTCATGGTGGTCTACGCTATCTTGAACATAAAGAGTTTCGCTTGGTACGTGAAGCATTGGCTGAACGTGAGGTATTGCTAGCAAAAGCACCACATATTATTCGTCCTATGCGCTTTATCATGCCGCATCGTCCGCATTTGCGTCCAGCTTGGTTAATTCGTACAGGTTTATTCTTCTACGATCATCTTGGTAAGCGTGAAAAATTATTGGGTTCAAACAATGTCTATTTTAAAGAAGACAGCCCTTTAAATGCGGCGATTACCCGTGGTTTTGAGTATTCAGATTGTGCGGTTGATGACGCTCGTCTGGTTGTGCTCAATGCAATGCATGCCCGTGAAAAAGGTGCAGATATTGTGACACGTACCCGTTGTTTATCAGCACAACGTGAAGGGCAATATTGGGTCGTTGTTCTGGAAAATGAAAAAGGTCAATTCCAGATTAAAGCAAAAGCTTTGGTGAATGCTGCTGGTCCTTGGGTGGCGCAGTTTATCAAGCAGGATTTACAGCTTAAATCACCATACGGTATCCGTTTGATTCAGGGTAGTCACATCATTGTGCCGAAACTGTATGAAGGCGACAAAGCATTCATTATGCAAAATGATGACCGTCGTATCGTCTTTGCTATTCCATATCTGGATCAGTACACCATGATTGGAACGACAGACCGTGAGTATCAAGGTGATCCTGCACAAGTGAAAATTACACAGGAAGAGACCGACTATTTGATTAAAGTGAGCAATGCACACTTTAAAAATCAGTTAACGCAAGCTGACATTGTGTCGACTTTTGCGGGTGTTCGTCCATTGTGTGATGATGAGTCTGATAATCCATCTGCAATTACCCGTGACTATACCTTAGCACTGTCTAAAGAGTCGGCTGATCAAGCACCATTACTTTCAGTATTTGGTGGTAAATTAACAACTTACCGTAAGTTGGCTGAGTCTGCTATGCAGCAGTTGAAACCATTCTTCCCTGAAATGAAGGGTAGCTGGACTGCAACAGAAGCTTTACCGGGTGGTGAAAATATGGAGTCGGCTGAACAGTTAGCAAAAGAAATTCGCGCACAAATTACAGATGCTTCTGAAGCATTAGCAAAACGTTGGGCATCTGCATACGGTTCGCGCATCTGGAATATTTTGGGTGATGCAACTTCGGTTGAGCAGCTTGGACAGCATTTTGGTCAAGGCTTGTATGCAAAAGAAGTTGACTACTTGTATGCTTTTGAGTGGGTAAGCAACAGTCAGGATGTTTTATGGAGACGTTCTAAACTTGGTCTGAACTTTGCGCAAAGCGAGATTGAAAGTTTAGATGCGTATTTGGCAAATAAACCACATACAATTGTTGCCGCTTAAGTCTTTTCATAAAAAAGCCCTCTGATTTAGAGGGCTTTTTTTATTAGTATTTAAATTTCAGGGCGACGGTGTAATTTGCTGGTTCTCCGTAGAATGCCTGCCCATCAGTGAAGCTGTTCAGGTATTTTTTATCGGTGACGTTATCGGCATTGGCCTGAATGCTAAAGTTTGGACTGACTTCATAACTCGCCATTAAGTTAAGCAAGGCGTAATCACTTTGTTTGAGATAAGTGTTGTAGCTTGGATCAAAGCGTGTGATTTTGCTTTGCCATTTTAGACCTGCACCAACTTTCAGTTTTGGTAGCTGAGTAGGCGAGTAAGTTGTTAACAGATTAAAGCTTTGGGTTGGATTGTAGGTTCGTGCTGCGCCACCATTTTTCAGATCTTGCAGGCTAAATTGGGTATAGCCGAGAGAAACATTGACTTGATCTGTTAATTGTCCAGCTAAGCCAACCTCTACACCTTGTGAACGTAAGTCGCTGATTGCTGACGTACGGTTGAGCGGATGGCTGTCTGTCGGTCTGAGAGGATAATTATTTTCTTCAGTTCTAAACACCGCAAGTGTGCCTGTTAGCTTATTGTCTAACCATGCACTTTTTACCCCGATTTCGTAGCTTTTACCTTCGATTGGATCGGCTACTTTTCCAGTTGTTTCATCCACTGAAGTTTGTGGGCGGAAAATTGAGGTATAACTCATATAACCTGTATATTCAGGGGTAAAGTTATAAGTAATACCCGCATATGGTGATACCTTGCTTTCATCATAATTCATTGGTGAGCTATAACTTGAGCCTTCACTCTTGGCTTGAACATAGTTCGCACCTAATGTGAGTTTGAGGTCATTGGTCAAATGTAGGCGTGTTGCAGCATAAACGGATTGGTTGCGTTGGGTGTAATCCGCAGCATCCGTTAAAGCACTCCATGTTACATTGTTTGGTGTCCAGCTTGCCCAGCCAGTTGTACATTGTGTTGGATAGCTATTTGGCGCTGTACCACGAGTACAAGTTCCGATATTACTGTCGAGGATTGTTCCAGATTTTTGCTTATCCTTTTGTTCGCTTTGAGAAAAAGTGTATCCCATAATTGCTTCGTGTTCGCGCCCTAAAAGATCGAATTTACCCTGTAGGTTAAAATCGGCAGTTTGCAATTTATTATGTTCTGTTCCGCCCCAAGCTGTCAGATCTACATCCGAGCCATCCGCTTTAGGATAGCCATAATAGTAGAGTAATTGGCTTTGACGCTCTTTTTCATTGTAGTTGTAGCTAAGATTAGCCGACCATGTTTCCAGAAACTTTTGTTTTAATTCAATGAAAGCATTTCTAGAGGTGTTGTCCCAATATGTCCAGTCTGGATTTGGGTTGTAAGAACGATCATAGCTGATCTGTTTCCCTGAAGAATCCATCAGGGGTAAAGCCCCCCAGTTGTTGGCATTTGGTTTATTTTTTTCTTGGCTGGCGCCCACTGTAAGTAGGGTGCTATCTGTAAGATCAGCCTCTAAAACGCCTGCAATTCCGTTTTTTTCGGAAGAATAGCGATCTAAATGTGAGTCACCTGTTTGTTCAAAGCCAGCAAGACGACCACGAATATTGCCACTTGGTGTAAGGCTACCAGAAGCATCTGCTTCGTAGCGTTGGGTGTCCCAAGAGCCATAGCTTAGTCCTGCATTGGCTTGAAACTCTTTAGTTGGGCGTTTGCGAATATAGTTAATGGTTGCGCTCGGGTCACCAAAGGCATTGGTTAATGCATCTGCACCTTTAATGACTTCAATGCGATCATAAAAGAAACTATCTGGATTGGTGTCATTATAATTCCATGCGCTTGCAGGAAAGCCGACGCCATCGACCAGAATGTTCGAAATCTCAAAACCACGTGCCATATACACAGAGCGTTCAGTTTCAGATGAATTGACGATAACGCCCGGCGTATTATTTAAAATGTCACGGGAACTGGTAAGGCCAAAATCATCCATTTGTTGGCGTGTGACAACATTAATGGTTTGAGGAACTTCTTTGGCTTCAATGTTGAGCTTGGTTGCACTTGAGCTATTTTTAATGGTGTAAGCTTTGGTTTTTTCGCTGGTACCATCATCCTGAGTAGCTTGAACTTTAATTGTTGGGAGTTGTTGCGATCCTTCATCAAGTGCATGGCTATATGAGCTGATACTGACTAATGTAGAGATTGCTAAAAAGAGAGGGGTGCGTTTGAACAGCGGAGAAGAACTCATGCCTACAACCATGTAAATGAGAAATATTATTATTACAATTATTGTTAATATTCGTTAACTTTGCAATTTATTTTGTCTAAAGCTTAATGGGAATAGTTAGAGCTAAGCAGGGGATTGATAGAAAATTTCGAAAAGCCATTAAAAAAGGCCGCCTAAGCGACCTTTTTATTCTCTTTGAATCCCCTTTTAAAGAGGGAAACGAAAGAAATTAAGCAGATTTAACAGCTGCTAATAATTCATTTTGACGATCTTTAAGTGCTTGAGGTAAGCGATCACCAAGTTTAGTAAATAGCTCGGTGTGGCTTTCAAGTTCTTTGATCCACTGGTCTTTATCTTGCGCTGTTACTGTGTTGAATTGTTCTTTAGAGAACTCAATACCAGTCCAGTTCAATTGTTCGTAAGTTGGAACATAACCGATTGGTGTCTCAGTCGCTTCAGCACGGCCTTCACAACGATCGATGATCCACTCAAGAACACGCATGTTTTGACCAAAACCAGGCCATACGAAGTTGCCTTCTGCGTCACGACGGAACCAGTTTACGTTGAAGATTTTTGGTAATTTGTTACCAGCAGCTTCAGCTTTCGCGCCAACTTCTTTACCTAGTTGTAACCAGTGACCGAAGTAATCAGCCATGTTATAACCCGCAAATGGAAGCATTGCGAATGGATCGCGACGAACGATACCTTGTTGACCAACAGCCGCAGCAGTTGTTTCAGAACCCATAGTTGCAGCTTTATAAACGCCATCAACCCAGTCAAATGCTTCAGATACTAAAGGCACTGTGTCTGCACGACGACCGCCGAAGATAAACGCAGAGATTGGTACACCCGCTGGATTTTCCCAGTCAGCATCAATCGAAGGGCATTGACCCGCAGAAACGGTAAAGCGTGAGTTTGGATGCGCAGCTTTTTCGCCTTCAACGTATGGCTGGCCTTTCCAAGTGATAAGATCAGCTGGAACTTCTTTAGTTAGACCTTCCCACCATACTTCGCCGTCTTTAGTCACTGCAACGTTGGTATAGATAACATCTTTATGCATCGTTGCGATACAGTTCGGGTTGGTTTTGGTATTTGTACCCGGCGCAACACCGAAGAAACCAGCTTCAGGGTTGATTGCATATAAGCGACCATCTTCACCTGGTTTGATCCAAGCAATATCGTCACCTACAGTCTCAATCTTCCAGCCTTCATAGCCAGCTGGTGGAATCAACATTGCAAAGTTGGTTTTACCACAAGCAGAAGGGAATGCAGCTGCGATGTAGTGTTTTTCACCTTGCGGATTGGTCACGCCTAAAATAAGCATGTGTTCAGCTAACCAGCCTTGCTCACGACCCATTGCAGAAGCAATACGTAATGCTAAGCACTTTTTACCAAGTAAAGCATTACCGCCGTAACCAGAACCGTAAGACCAGATTTCACGAGTTTCTGGATAGTGAACGATATATTTTTCGTTGTTACATGGCCAAGCAACATCTTTTTGACCATCTTTAAGCGGTGCAGCAACCGTGTGTACACATGGGATGAATTCGCCATCTGTGCCTAACACGTCATAAACTGCTTTGCCCATACGTGCCATTTTTGTCATGCTGACAGCAACGTAAGGAGAATCTGTTAATTCGATACCGATGTGAGCAATGTGGCTTCCTAAAGGACCCATCGAGAAGGGAACCACATACATGGTACGGCCTTCCATTGCGCCGTCAAATAATCCATTTAATTTTGCGCGCATTTCCGCAGGTGCAACCCAGTTATTTGTTGCGCCAGCATCTTCTTCATTTTGTGAACAGATATAAGTGCGGTCTTCAACACGAGCAACGTCAGAAGGATCAGAATTTGCAAGATAAGAACCAGGATGTTTTTCTTGGTTGAGCTTTTGCATGGTGCCGTTAGCGATCATCAAGTCCATTAGACGTTGATATTCCTCTTCGCTTCCGTCACACCATTCGATATTTGCTGGTTTGGTTAATTTTGCAATTTCTTCCACCCATGCAATTAGCTTAGGGTGACGAACGAATTCTGGTGCGTTCACTTGGGTCATGGTGATGCCTTTTTAAAGTGTGTACAACGTACAAGTTCTATCTACTGGATGACAGTAAGACAGATGAAGTAAAAAAAGTGGCTGTATTAAAGCATAAAATCATAAAAAATATAAGACTAAAGAATAGGGTAGGGTCTAAAGCATGGAATCCACTTTTGTTTTTAAGGTATTGTTTTTATTTAATTTAATCATTTTATATTTTGCTATTTTGTTTTTTTATATATGTTATTTTTGTTATAAATTTTTAATAAAAACAAATATTTAGTATATTTTAAAATTTCTTGAGAATTGTTATTGATTATATGAATGAAGCTCATTCAAAATTTACATAAACAAGCTATTATTTGTTGATTTTGTAAACAAAAATAAGCCTGTAATCTTCTTTAAGGTTGAAAATTATGGCCCCCGATGTAAAGCCTTTGTCTATTATTTATAATCAAAAATCAGGTTTTCATGCAGCACAACAAGATGAAGAATATGAGCGTCTGATGACCTTCTGGACGCAATATGGATTCGAAATTCAGGTTTTTGAGCTGAGTTCTCAAACTGATTTTGATGCCATGATGAGAACGGTGCTGGCTCGACATCAACAGACTGAGTCGCGTGGCGTTGTGGTGGCAGCGGGAGGAGATGGTACTTTAAATGCGGTGGCAAAAAAGTTGATGCATACCGATATTCCGATGGGCATTATTCCGTTGGGGACTTTTAATTATGTCGCACGTGTCTTGAATATCCCGCTAGATGTTTTTGAGGCGGCAGAAGTGATTGCAACTGGCGCGATTCAAAAAGTCCATATTGCCACGATTAATGATCAAATTTACTTAAATAATGCCAGTCTTGGGCTATATCCTTTATTTATTAAAAAACGGGAACGTTTTAATCAGCATTTTGGACGGCTTCCGTTAAATGCCTATACTTCTGCACTGGATGTATTACTGCGTGAGCATAAATCCCTAAAACTGTCCGTGAGTGTGGACGGGGAAAAATATCCAGTCGCAACGCCATTGATTTTCTTTGGCAATAATCAGTTGCAACTCAGCGACATGAAATTAAGAATTGCGGAATGTGCTGCCAATGGCAAACTGGCTGGCGTGGTGGTGGCTAAAAGTGACCGTTTCAGTTTATTAAAAATGTTATGGAAACTGATTCAGGGAAAAATCGATCAAGCTTCAGGGGTTTATTCATTCTGTGCTGAACATATACTGGTTGAGTGTAAAAAACCACAGTTAACAGTTGCGTTAGATGGAGAGTTAAAAGAGATGCAAACTCCATTAAAATTTGCAGTCGAAAAATCTGCGTTAAAAGTGATGGTTCCGAATGTTACTGCATCTGTCTGATCTGCATTTTGGAACAGAGCGTGAAGCTTGTATTGATGCGATCAAGGCGTTTTGTCAGCAGCATCGTCCAGAAGCTGTGGTGGTGAGTGGTGATCTGACGCAACGTGCGCGTATTAAGCAGTTTTATGCTTGCCGTCAATTTCTGGATGCACTGTCGATCCCTTATCTGGTGGTGCCTGGTAATCATGACATTCCGCTTTATCATGTCTGGAACCGTTTTTTTTCTCCTTTTGTGCGTTATCAGGCCTTTTTCGGTCGTATGGAAACCACTTTGGAAACTGAACATTTCTATCTGGTTGGTGTAAACAGTATTCGGCGGCGATATCACACCCGAGGACATGTTTCACTGGAGCAGATTCATGAAACTTATCAGCGGTTGAACAGTGCGCCAGCCAATAAAATAAAAATCGTGGTATTCCATCAACCTTTTTATACCTTTCCAAATGACCATGGCGATAAGGACTGTCCAGTATTAGGAAAAATTGCTTTAGAACAATGGGGCAAAACAGGTTTGTTCGGTCTTTTGCATGGTCATTTACATAAAGTGGCAGTACACGATCTCAATCAGATTTTTCATTTAGGATTTGACCATCCTATTCTGGATATTCATGCAGGAACAGCCACATCCAAGCGTTTACGTTTTGGATTATCAAATAGTTTTAATGTGATTTCGGATGACGGTCTGATAGAGCATTACTGGTTTGATGAATCCGTTAAAACATTTGTGAAATCACAAAATGTTGTTTAATTCGGCATAACTTCATTATTGTGCTCAAAAAAACATCTATAAGTAGAATTTTTTTTCATTTTCCCCTTGAAGCCATTTTTTTCATCCCCAAAAAAGTGGCATACCAAAATTTTATATGTGTTGCCACGAACTGGTGACACACATTAATCAATAAGACTAAGTCTGATGGAGTTAACTATGAGCAACATTCGTCCATTACATGATCGTGTTGTGATTCGTCGCGTAGAAGAAGAAACTAAAACGGCTGGTGGTATTTTACTTCCAGGTTCTGCTGCTGAAAAACCATCTCAAGGTGAAGTAATTGCAGTGGGTAATGGTCAGATCACTGACAACGGCGTTCGTGCTTTAGACGTTAAAGTTGGCGACAAAGTATTGTTCGGTACTTATGCAGGTACAACAGTAAAAGTAAGTGGTGAAGAACTCTTGATTATGAAAGAGTCAGATATCTTAGCTGTGCTTGAAGGCTAATCGACACATAACTCAAATTTATTATCAGATTCAGTATTTAAAAAGATTCGGAGTTTAACATGTCAGCTAAAGACGTAAAATTTGGTGATTCAGCTCGCTCAAAAATGATTGCAGGCGTTAACGTACTTGCAGATGCTGTAAAAGTAACTTTAGGTCCTAAAGGCCGTAACGTTGTAATCGACCGTTCTTTCGGTGCACCACACATCACTAAAGACGGTGTGACTGTTGCAAAAGAAATTTCTTTGAAAGACAAGTTTGAAAACATGGGTGCTCAACTTGTTCGTGAAGTTTCTTCTAAAACGAATGACATCGCGGGTGACGGTACAACAACTGCAACTGTACTTGCTCAAGCAATTTTAAATGAAGGGATCAAATCAGTGACTGCTGGTATGAACCCAATGGATTTAAAACGTGGTATCGACATCGCTGTAAAAACAGTTGTTGAAAATATCCGTACCAACGCAAAACCTGCTGATGATTTCAAAGCAATTGAACAAGTAGGTTCAATCTCTGCAAACTCTGATACAACTGTGGGTAAACTTATCGCTCAAGCGATGGAAAAAGTAGGCAAAGAAGGTGTTATCACTGTAGAAGAAGGTTCTGGCTTCGAAGACGCTTTAGACGTTGTAGAAGGTATGCAGTTCGACCGTGGTTATATCTCTCCATACTTCGCGAACAAGCAAGATACGCTTACTGCTGAACTTGAAAATCCATTCATCCTTCTTGTTGATAAAAAAATCAGCAATATCCGTGAATTGATTACGGTATTAGAAGCTGTTGCTAAAACAGGTAAACCACTTCTTATCATCGCTGAAGATGTGGAAGGCGAAGCGCTTGCTACACTTGTTGTGAACAACATGCGCGGTATTATCAAAGTATGTGCGGTTAAAGCACCTGGTTTTGGTGACCGTCGTAAAGCAATGCTTCAAGACATCGCGATCTTGACTGGCGCGACTGTTATTTCTGAAGAAGTAGGTATGTCTTTAGAGCAAGCTTCTCTTCAAGATTTGGGTACTGCACACAAAATCACGGTATCTAAAGAAAACACTGTGATCGTTGATGGCGCGGGTAATGCTGCACAAATCGCTGAACGTGTTCAACAGATCCGTGCGCAAATCGAAGAATCTACTTCTGAATATGACAAAGAAAAACTTCAAGAACGCGTTGCTAAATTAGCAGGCGGTGTTGCAGTCATCAAAATTGGTGCAGCAACTGAAGTTGAAATGAAAGAGAAGAAAGACCGTGTAGATGATGCACTTCACGCAACTCGCGCAGCGGTTGAAGAAGGTGTTGTTGCTGGTGGTGGTGTTGCATTAGTACGCGCTGTAAATGTGTTAGATGGCTTAAAAGGCGCTAACGAAGATCAAACAGCAGGTATCAACATTTTACGTCGTGCGATCGAAGCGCCACTTCGTCAAATCGTTTCAAACGCTGGTGATGAGCCTTCTGTTGTGATTAATGCAGTTAAAGCGGGTGAAGGTAACTTCGGTTATAACGCTGCAACTGGCGAATATGGCGACATGTTAGAAATGGGTATTCTTGATCCTGCTAAAGTAACGCGTTCTGCACTTGAACACGCAGCTTCTGTTGCTGGTTTGATGTTGACTACTGAATGCATGATCACTGACATCCCAGAAGATAAACCAGCTGCACCAGATATGGGCGGTATGGGTGGTATGGGCGGCATGATGTAAGCTGCTCATATGAGGTTTAAGTTATTGTAAATTAATATTATTTAAGCCATAAATTTTTAACTTACTCACGATGTTACTCACATATGAGTTTGTTACAAAAAAGGTCGCAAATTTTATTTGCGACCTTTTTTAATTTTATAGTTTGTAGTTAAGCATTCTTGAATTTTGTTGTATGAATCTATCACTATAACTAATAACAAAATTAATCTTATCCTTAAGTAATACATAGCTTAATTAAAAATCTATTTTTATGTTATATAGTGCTAGTTAAGAAATTCTGTGAGATACAGTATGGCTAAACGTCTTAATGATTCCAGTGGTGAAAATCGGAAAGTTCGTCCAGCCTTGGTGAGTCAAGTTCTCCCCATACAATTCAATAATGATGAGGCCACAAAGCGCATTGTGAGGCACACGGTCAAACGTGTAATTCTGCGGCATAAAGATGAACTTTATGCACTTGCTTATAAATGAGTCGAATTATAAAAAGCTTTGAAATTGTAGCCGATGATGAAATCGTAAAGGGGGACTGAAGTCGACGTATTGATAACTATGATAAACTTGAAGAAATACTAAGCCGATAGCTAGTTATACTATAACAATTAGAATAATTTACTTGAAATAGCTACTGAGCTCGATATTAACATAGATGGTTGGTCAGATACTTTAGTAATCCGTGCTTTCTTAAAAAAGTCTGGTTAAAAATAAAATTTTGATTATGTTATGAATGAATATATGGGAAAAATACGCCTGAGAAAAATCAGGCGCTTTTGACTTAGAACAATATCTATTTCATTCTGACGTAAGAATGTAGTTTTCCTCATTCAGAATACAGGTAAGGACATAACTATTCAGCCAGTAATTTTTACGACCATCTTTTATTGGTCTTTTCACACGACCATTTTTGATTCGATCATATAGCTCTTTTTCAGAGATATTCATTCTTAATGCGAATTCAGAAGTAGATACACGTCGTTCTGTATTTGTTAAGTCTATCGAAACAACCATTAAAGATCTCCATTAATATTTAGTTTCAAGAGAAAACCTCTTAAAATAAAGACTATCAAAATACTCAAAAAAAAGATGAGATATGTTTAAAAAATCAAAAAAAAGACATAATTTTTTGATTATGTCAGTAAATAATCTTTTGTTGATTGTTAGTATAACAATGTTGGCTACTTAGCTCATTTAAAATAAATGAGCTAAACGTATACTGCTTTATCTTTTAATTTTAGGTTGCTATTTAAAAGGATTTTTAGGATCAGATAAAATCGCGTTTTTCTTGTCGTTAAAGTTTCTACCTTGATCTGAAAATTTAAATTCGTCAATTTCTGATTTTATAAATAAATCTTTGCTAAAATAAGTTTTAGTTTGATAAAGCTCTATCATCTTAAGCGTAATATCAAGATAATTAGTTTCAATATCTTGTAATTTAAAGAGTGAGATAAGAACACTTCCAAGAAAAAATTTCTCATGATTTTCTTTCTTCTTGTCTTTAATCTTCTGATTTCTTTTTTTATAAGAATTATTTAAAGAGCTTTTAATTTCATCATGGGCCTGTTGTTTAATTTTATCAGGAATTTTTTTATTGTAATTTTTTAGCATCTTTAATGCTATTTTTAATCTTTCATCAGTTTGAGAGGAAGGGCGTTCATGTCCGCTAAAATCAACGATATCGTTTTCAATATCAGAGCGATCATTTTCTGCGATTGTGCAAATAGCGTCCATTAATTTTTCAAGTTTTTGTAATTCTAAAATTTTGTGATATTTATTGTTTAATCTTTTTGTATCTTCTTCGGTAAATTGATTTTCTGTTTTAGATTGAATTAATTGGAGTACCAACTCATCTGAATGGGTACGTCTTGCTATCTGTCTTAAGTGTTTTTCAACTCTTAAAGAAATTTCATTCACTGTTAATTTAACTCTAGCCATTTTGAAACCATCTGTATTTAAGAAAATGTTGGTATATCATAGAGTCCAAAAAAAAATCCTCATAAGTTGCGTTTTTCAAAAAATACTACTCTTCTGTTAATTTATGGCTGTTAATAGGGGGACAGATAAAAAATCTTTTTTGCGAATGCAAAAAAGATTTTTTATATCTCGTATCCGTGTCTTTTAAATTATCGCTTCGCTCTCATTTAAAAGGCACTTCTCCTCGTGCTGCGCAGCCCTGTTAATTATAAGTTACTGTTTATTAATGAGTAGGGAGTGTTACTCATGTATTTTATCGGCGTTACTCATGTGCTTTAAAGCCGTTACTTATGTGCTTCATAGCTGTTACTCATGTTTTATGTAACTGTTACACGATTTTTGGAATAATTTTATATGATTGTTTTTATTGAGAAAAATAAATATCTGTATTTTTTGTAGTCTGTTACTCATGTGATTTTATTTCAAGTATGTTTTTTGATCAATATTGCGATTTTTTTAATTTTTCTCCATAAAACTCATCATAAATTTTTAAAATTTTGTAGGATCTGATATTCCAATTTAATCAATATCGGAGATAAAAATGTATTATTTTCATTTAAGTCATAACGTAAAAGGTAATATTCAAATAAAATTAAGTGACGGTCATTCAAAGTATAGACTGTCAAAAAGTGCATATCACTATATTACTCGTACATTATATTTTTCTAAGCATAAAAGTGAGATTGAAGAACTGGAATATTGTAATTCATATAGTATGCCTGAATGGGCTCATAATCACCCTGATCTGTTTTGGGAGGCAGCAGATAAATATACAACTAAAACCAGACGAACCTCATCACATATTACAATTGCTTTACCAAAAGAATTAGATAAAAAGCATCGTATTGAACTATCTGAAAGATTAATGCATGAATTTTGCGGTCAATATAAAATGCCATCTACAATCGCAATTCATAATCATGTTGCTGCGCTTGATGGACAGTCAGAACAACCGCATTTACACTTATTATTTTCTGAAAAAAGTATGATGGATAATATTCAACGTTCTCCAGAAAAGTTCTTTAAACAACATCGGCCAAAAAATCCTAGTAAAGGAGGCGCATTAAAAATTACTGCTGACGTACTTGGGTGGGGTCGAAATATATTATTTCACTATCGAACAAAAACTGAAGAAATAATAAATGAATTTTTAGAAAAATATGCACCAAGAAAAATAGTAGTAATACATAATACTCAATTAGAAGTGAGTAGTGCAGTGTCGTGTTTATCAAATAAAGATTATAATAAAAAATATGGAACCAAATTAGAGGATGTTCCTCAAATTCCTAGGCACTTACTGTATAGCACCGATCCTGAAGATCAAGACAAGGTAGCAGAATGTAGAAAGGAGATTCGGGAAATTCGTCAAAATAACCTGTATGAACTCTATAAAAAAGAGTATGAGTTAGCGCTGGCTAAAAAAAGTGAACAGGAAAATTCGAAAACTCATCATCGTAATCAATCGAAAGATCTAGATTATGACTTTTAATATCCATAGATTAAAAAACCAAGGTCGGTTATCTCTGATGAGCCAATTCAATGGATTTAATCAGTCTTTATTCAACCTTTGATTTAATTAAATGATCCGTCTATGCACTTTCTGTAGACAGATCATTTGAAATTGATCTTCGTACGATTTGACCTACTTCTTTAAATAATTTTCCATTTGCAATTGCTCAAGTTGATGCCATTGGTAACGCTCATTTCCTGCAAGACTCTGTTTAATATAGGCAATATGCTGAAGAATCCGCTTTTGATATTTCAAGAGTTGTTGAATGCGTTGATCATCATAATCAATATCTACACGTTGCTGTCTGAGTGCTTGATAAAAGCAGCGGTAATTCATATCCATATTTTTTAACGTTTTCTTTGATGCAGCAGGATGGAGTGGTTGGTTTAATCCTTTTACTGAATAAGATTCATGTGTGACAAAGTCGGGGCGTAGACGGGATTCTTTTGCCACTTTTAATGTTGGTTCAAATGTATTTGATTTAACCTTGATATTTTGAAATGGCTGTTGAATTGAATTTATTAACATGGATGACTGGACGCCTTGAGCAGAATTCTCCAGAGAGGATGTGATTAGGACTGGATCAGGAGTTGGAACGATCTCGTTAGGCAGATTGTTTTGCCCATTATTCACTGTGATGAGTTGTTTTAACTTCTTATAGTTAATCGTATAGAAATTAGTTTGTAGCCATTTATTTTGTGCCAACTTTTCAATCAAAAGAACTCCAGCTTGTTTTAACTTTGCCACAATTCGTTTAATCGTTGATACGCTATAAACGCCAAGTGTCGTCTGCCATTGCTCATAGCTGTGAAACCAGTATTTTTTACCATTGTAGATTTTCCCCTCGTTATTTTCTAAGCAATAATGCAGTTTCTGGAGAAAATTAGCGGCGGCCACGCCATACGCTTTAGCAAGCGCAGGCGAAGCAATTAAAGGATAGTCTCCCGAAATTAGGAGATTGTTATTCTTCTTAGCCTTCGACATGACCAGCTCCAAACAGCACACGCTGTGCGCGCTCAATCAACTTGTGACGTTGATGCGTACGGAATGCCCATAGAGAGGAGAGGTTATTATTTTGGTTAAGTTTTGCGACTTTAAGAAGTTGTTTATCATTCATTTCATGCATACATTCACGAATGATTTGATGTGCTTGTTCAAGCTCTTTGAGCAAGGAATTTGCGGTGTCCACAGCAATATAAAGATTTGCCAACGTTTGACGCTGAGGATTTGAAATAGATTTACCGAGTTCAACAATCAGTTGAGAGGCTTGTTTTTTAGATGTGCAAGTGTTTGCACAATGAAGAATCGAGTTCATAGCAGTAGTCCTAGATAAGTTTTAACACCTACCATCATTACTTCTCACGGTAATGGTGGCAGCAAGACAGGGGTGAGAATACTGAATCTAGGATCAGCCAACCTTACGGTTGCCCTGCAAGCTGCCATAACGACTGCTAAACAGTAGACAAAAAAATAGCCGCTAGTGCGACATTAATTTGCACCTAGATTGTATCAGGTTCTCACGCCTGAACACAGATTTTGCTGTGTAATACTAGGTTAGCTGGGTATACCTTAACCTGTCAACGATCCAATTCAATATTTTTACATATCTTAACATTAAATAATTTATTGATTAACCTGAAGATATTTTAGGTTTCTGACGGCTAAGAAACTGATTGCCTACGTATTGAGGGACGGCTATCTTTGCTTGATATTTATGCGTTTGGGATTTTGATTAATCTACTCAATAGAGAGTAGAAGAGAGGAAATTATAAAATCGAGGGTGATTATTCAAAATAATGAGATGAATTGACTATCGATTCTTGATAGCTTCAACAATATTTAAGACTTTGACCAAGCCTTCTCTAGTTTGAATTTGTTGAACCGGGATATCACCTGAAGCTGTATTGAATGTATTCATAAAATTAGAAATCCATTCTGGATCATCGCTCATTTGTGCAGATAAACCTTGATAAAGACGTATCAACAATAACGCTGATTCACCTTGTGGAGAGGAAGGATCTAATTTAGCCGAGTTTTCCATTTGCTGGATTGTGTTGAGTTCCCAGCCGATTAAAGAGGTAAGCTGAGTTTTGCTTAGACCGAGTTGATCAGCAGCCTTGAATACAGCTTGAGCTAAAAAAGTTTTGGGATCGGGTTGTATAGCGATAGAACTCATTACATCTTCCCACAAAATTTTGAAGATATTTGATTCTATCCCATTTAGTTAGATTTAGTGAACGTTAAGATTCTTCAACTCAATCAATTTAAAAGCAGTTTAAACACAATATTGATCATCTGACTATTTGTACAGATTATCCTGACTAAATCAAACTAAAAGGGATGAATACGGAAAGGAGAGTTCTGAAGATTTATTATTTAATTTTATTGTTTCATTTTAATAAAGAAGAACAGTCCATTTTAGTCTCATCCATTAAACCAAAATGAGCTAATCGATTGGCTTAATTTGACCCTATGAGAAAAATCAACCACTTAATTCCAATACTTAATAGCAACCTGATTGTCTAGATTTTAGTGTAGTTAAAATTGACTAAAAACCTAGATGAAATTAATATGGGCTCGCTGGCCTACATTGCCAGTCGGTTTTGACAGACCGATTCATCTAGCACATGAGATTTATATTTTTGGATATAAATTGAGTGTGGGAATCTTCTCGTCCCCCTTTTTTTCTATGGTAGGACGGAAGGGGGACACCTTCGGGTGTGCTGATTCCTAGATGATCAGTCTGTCAACCCTCTTTCGTTCTGCCACCATTATTTGACAGTGATATGGCAGAACTTCTATAAACATCTAGGAGTTTCATATGCTGTACCCATCTTTTCTGATTTTTGTCTTACCCCATGTTCAATCTGGTTGTAGTTTTCAACGAGGTCTATACGGCTAATTCTTATTATTCGCCTGTATTAAAAAACTTTTTAACGAGAACAATCCAACAGTGGATGGCTAAATCACGCCTATAAAAAATAGACCTTTTTATATTTATATCTGCTGGTGATTGTGAATTACATTGAATATGCGGGAAACAACCATGTCTGAACTTACTAAACCTAAAATTATTCCAATCGAAAACCGTCCACACAAATCTAAGCTATTTTTAAAATGTGTGGTTTTGCCAATTGTGATCTTTCTGATTGTCGCCAAAATCTTTTCCTTTGGTGCTTTCGCCTATATCTTCTTTGGCTTTGACCTGTTCTGGTTTGTGATCATTTACTACCTCTATCAATATGGAAATACATATTTTGATGGAATGACTGAGCAACTGAAACGCCAAGGAGAAACTTTTAATTATCAAAACCGTGGTGTCTGGATTAATAGTCAGGATAAAACCATCATCCTGTTTGATCAGCCTGATCAACGCCTAGTGAAATATCCTTTTGACTACATTACTTCTGTGGGCCATTACAATCTAGTTGAAGACCGCTTCAGAACGACAACCACGGTGATCAGTAACCCAATGATGGGAACCCATGTTAATCAACAAGTCCATCGGACACCGATGAAACGTGAGTTCCAGGTCAATATTGGAACACGGGATCAATTTAAACCGAATTATAGTCTTAAAGTGCTGTTTCCTTGGCGTAGTCCCCAGATGGCCAGTGAAATCCGTCAACTCCTTTCCACTGATCATTATCAATAACAAAGAGTTAAATCCGTAAAATTTAATAACGGTTCTAAATAAGTGTTCTATACAGGATTAACGTGAATAACCCGTAGGAACACAAGGATAAGCAAAATGAAGTATCAACTTAAACAACTATTCATCACCAGTATTACGCTACTAGTGATGAGTAACTCAACGGCTCAACCTGTTTCTACATCACAATCATTCACTCTAGAGCAGGGCTTATCCTGTCTGGATTGGGCCAAGAAAGAACAATCGTTTATAAATCAGCTTGCTTTAGGTGATAGCGATATTAAATCATCAACTGCAATAAAAGCTTTACAGCAACAATTTCAACAACAGTACCGCAAACAAAAGCCTACCGTTATCACTGATTCGGATGATGAAAACTTTTGTGAGGATTGTCCTGAAACAGCCATCTATTTACCGAGCAATAAAAGTAACCCGATCCAACGGATTGAGACTTTAAAGCATGTGAGTGTTGCAGGAGCAAATACATCTGTTTATCGAAACGATGAAATCCTCCAAACCAAACAAAAGATTGAGGAGGGATTAAAGATTAAATTTAGTCACTACAGCGGACAACAATTCAAAAGCTTTAAACAGTAGTGGGATAAAGCTTCTCTACACGATGATCAAAATAGAAGCAAAACCCAAAAAATCTTTCAGCAATATCTACATTTAAAGGTCTTTGATGGTGAGGTCATCCAGAATGAGAAGGCCTATACACCTAAACAAATTTACATTTACAGCCAGCCTTATAAACGTAATTCTGCTAATACAAATAGCATGATTGCCTTTATCAGTCTTTATGACAATCCAGTCAAACCCTCACAGCACATCTTAAAGTGTGGCTTTATCGACAATGTGTTTTAACAACTGAATAAAAAGAGTCTTATCAAATGAAAAAATTAATATTCGCAGGATTATGTCTAAGTCTTTCAACGTTAGCCTGTGCAGGTGCAAAAGAAAGTCTTGTTGGGAAGCGTTTAGTCTTGGATTTACCTGATACTGAATGCGCTGGATTGTCTTTTGCTAAAAATGGTAAAGATGCTGCCACGTATGCTGAAATGGGACAATGCCAAGATCCTTTGCCCCTGAGAGTAAGATGGCTAGATGAGAAGACTTTTATTTTAATTGAAAAAGTACGAACGAATAATATCTCCCCACCACGTAGCTATCTATATAAAGTCCAAAGCGTTAATCCGCATTACGTAAAGATGACTGAAATCTGGACAGGATGGGGTGATTCAAAAGACGATACATTAGGTTATTTTATTAAATAGCTTGAGCTTAGATAGATTGAATAGATAAAGCTAAAAAAATAGCTGATCATAGGGTTAAAATATATGAATTACTACGCAGAGGACCCCTTCTAGGTAACTTAATCTAGGAGGCAATATGCGAAAGTTGAAATTTCAGTACCAACAATCTTTAAAAATCGATCCTAATGATGACATCCGAAGACGATATCCTCATCTGAGAAGTAGATATTTTAAAAAGTTCAGTACATATCAAGAGCGTAGTTTTTATTTTCTTCATTTGATTGAATATAAGGATTATCCATTAAAACTTCGTGTTGCACGAGGTTCTGGCTTGCCGGAAGAATGGGATGATCTTCCATCTTCAGTCTACAAGGTAGCTAAAAGCTGGAAGCATAATTCCAAAAGAAGATATCAGTATTATAAAGAGCGTGAGAAATACTGGATAGAAGAGTAGTAAACGGGGATAAGAGAATTTTGCGCTTTTATCTTTGTTTAAAATTGAAAAGTTAGGAATAAAAAATTATTCCTAACTTTGAATTTCTTAATTTTTAAGATGTTTTATTATATTTTGCTATGAATAAAATAAAGTTTCTATGCTTAGAGCTCTATTGTACAAAAACCTAAAATTTATTATAAACCTTCTAATTTCAAACGATTAGCATGCTGGCGATAAAGTGAGACAGGATCAGGCCCAAATAGCGCTCTTAGACCCAATATCTGATTGATTTCATCTAAGTGGGTTTGTTTGTAGTTATCTCTGATTACGTATCCAAAGTGTGTATTACAGCGGCTGACTAGACCATCATTATCCTTATTCTTGTAAGCCCTAGGCGCCATAGTTGAAATAGCAAGGTCAATAATATCTAATGGGTTTGTAGCCTGTGCAACGCCGGTCCAAGAATAATGATAAATACCATTTGATGTTATTTTTTGTCCATTCCCACAATCGTGAGGTATAGCTGCCGTTGGATATTTTGCATTGAACTCAGCTGATGCTTTTTCACTTAATGCTATTAATGATCGTTCGAAACTAACAGATAGATTAGTATTGCCCTGTAATAGGTTTGTTAAGGGGGCAACAATATATTCAGCGAAAGCAGTAAAAATGAATTTTTCAATGGGAAGTTCCATCATGTCATCGGCAACTTTTGATCCTTTAAATACTCCTCCGACAGCAGTTAATGAAGCTACTTTTTCTGGTGCAACAATTTCTATATAACGAATAGTGGGACCACCATGACTATGACCGATTAGATTAACCTTTGATTTACCTGTAAGTGCTAATACTTGATCTACTTGCTGTAAAAGTTCTTCACCGCGAACCTCTGTTGATTCTAAAGGGGAGACCTGTGTAGCGTATACTGTAGCGCCATTTCGAGCTAAATCTGGCAAAATTTGATAAAAATAATCCATACCAAAAGCGGAAGGACCTAAATGAGTGAATCCAAACATGCCATGATTAAATACAATTGGGTATTTAGTTTCTGCATAATTACTTATAACATATTTGCTCGTGACATGTTGCAAGCCAGAAGCAAAACTGTAGGTGCCAACCATACAGCTTAGAGCAATAAGACAGCTTGTAAATATTCTATATTTCATATATTTTCCTTTAGGACTTCTCAAAAAGAAGTTTAATTAATATCTAATAAGTACCTTTTATAGCCATGCGATATTTAATTTTTGCATGGATCATTCTATAAAGGGAAGTAATCTCAACTCATTAATTGCTGAATGGTAAATCTCCTCCTTGATCATGTACTTGTTCAAAAGTTTGTAAACGTATCTGTTCTCTGGGATTAGCAAACTGTTGATCACGTAATAGATTTATTGAATTTTTTTTTGCCAAATCACTCATTGAGCTTTTAAGAATGGTTTCGCGCTCATTTAGATAGTGGTTTACGCGCTTTTTCCAATTATTGTTTTGTATATCTAAATTTTCTAAGCGCTGAGTTGCTTCTGGGCCTACTAAATTGATCCGCATTTGATAAAGTTCTTCAGCTGAGTTACCGCGTGCTTTGATTTCGGCTGTTAAATTTTGAAGATCTTCTAGTTGTGAAAGCTGTTGTAAGTTTTCTTTCCAATCTTCAGGCAATTCATTAAATAATTCTTTTAGCTTTTGGGCTTTTTGGTTTGTTGGAATTTCTTTATTGTTCAATATTTTAATCCGTTTAATCGTATATTCATTATAAATATCTTCCTGCCCAAACAGCCCTTCAATTTCATAATTAGAAAAAAACTGTTTCTGCAAGTTTTTCATATTTGAAAAAATATGCTGATAGTAATCTGGACTATCGTGGTTGATATTGGGAGCTTGTAGATTTTCTAACTGTTGACTGTATTCTAGATAACGACTCCATAGATCATTTAATTGCGAGAGTAAAGGATTTTTATATGAAGTCTGAGTATAACTAAGGAAATCTTCTCTAATCTGTGCAATCGTTTTTTCGCCATATTGTGTAAGAAAATATTCGAAACAATTCTTTGTTTGTTCATTAACGATTATTTCATTTGAGCTATTAGCAGTAATCTGACAATTGATCTGTGTATCTTGCTGACTTATGCTACCAAAATTAGTTTGTAAACTGGGTTTATTATGATTTGTCACTATACTATTCTGTTTTTCTGTTTTTCTGTTTTTCTGTTTTTCTGTTTTTAAATTAGCTGAAATACTACTTTTTATTTTAGTGTTAGGTTTTAACCAGAAAATAGTTAAAATAATAATAAGACATACCAAAAATATAACCCAAATAATTTTATTGGATGTTAAATTTATAGCCATTTATATAAGAGCCTCCAAATTGATAATATGGGTTTTAATAGTTTGCCCTGCATTAGTTGCCAAACCAACTGGATCTTTTAAAAGATATGAGAGAAATTGTAATTGTGGAGATTACTGAACCAATGATAGAAATTGAGATATTCAATACTCTAAATGCATTCAGATAATCCCCTAAATCATTGTTTGGCGATTTAAATTTTAAGGATGTATCATGATATAAATTATATTCAGGATGAGTAAGTTTCTTAACATATTTAATTCTCTTTTCATGGTTACTCATCTAGGATTTTTCAAGCATCATTCTTATATTTGGCAGAGCCTATGAATTGCGAGAAACGTTCACACCATATTTGAACAGTCGTAAAATCATTAACATTGACGCTTTCAGGAATATTTTTTTTGAAATTTCCAAAATTTTTAAGTTCTCCTATCAAAACAGCTTCTTTTTTCATTTCTAAAAAAGAATTTTTGTCTACTGCCTGCTTTTTAGTAAGATAAATTTTATAGTCCGGCCCAGGGGCTACTTTGCCCTTGAAAGCAATTTCATTATCAGTAACAAAAAGTTCCCCTTCCACCCAGTGTAAAGGATCACTTCCTTGCTGATTAGGGACAAACTTACCCTCATATTTTGCCTGCTTCTGTACATTAGTAATCTCTGATAACGTCGCATTTTCCTGTGCAGTTAATATAGGTAGTAGATAGACTCCTAGGCCTACTCCTATAACAAAGATAACAAGATGTGAAGTTATTAAAAGCATCTTAACTTTAGTTCTCATTCATTTCTCCATGAATTAAAAGAATTTACTTTTACCCATCAATAGGCCTAAGTTTTTTTACGATTTTCCAAATCATAAGATTGCTTGGTAAAGAGTATTTTATTAACTATATATAAATATAGTTTTTTTAGTTAACTGGATAAAAATATAAAACAAGTTATATTTGTTTGGAAATTAAATTAATTATGCATATCAAGATGCTAGAAGGCAAATTTTGATATCATTTAATAATGGTGTTTGTGTCTTATGTTTAATACATATGATTATTAAAAAGACTATTTTAGATGGTGTTTTTTTTTGGCAGGTATAAAAGTTACACATCAATATGAATTAATTTAATTTTTTTTAAATAAAATTTATCAAAATTGATCGATTTAAGTCTATTTTATTAAGTGTTAATTTTTTGAATGTGTTTTAAATATAATGTTGTTTAATACTAAAAATATAATTTAAATTCTTTTAAAATTAGTATCTTATTGGTTGGTTTGATGTTTTTATTTATTTTCTTGTAAGGAGTTGTTATTGTTTTAAGCAGGAATTACCTTTAAATTTTTGGAACTATGAAGGTGTTAGAGTTTTTTTTTACATGTGAAAAAAATTATTTTTCAATAGGAGAGGTAAATTGTAAACTGCTCTTACTTTTAAGTAAGTATATTATAATATCTTTGTTATTCCTATTCTTTTTAATAAGCTTTGTTGGAGTTGGACATGCGAATACAGTGCAAAAAGTAAATGAAAGATTTATGCATTTAATTAAACCTTCTTCTGTTGATGAATTTAATAAAATAAATTTTAAAAAAATTAGTAGTTTTCAATTAAATAGTTCTTTATTTGAACAAAACTTTAATGATTATAACGATAGTTTGCTGGGTTCTAAAATTGAGATAAATGAAGCTATAAAATACGCACTCAATAGAAATCCTGATATCTCACAAGCCATTTCAGGTTTGGCTGGTCAAAATGCGAGTATTGACATTGCAAAAGCAGGTTATTATCCCCAAATTTCAGGTGGTATTATCACTGGTGATTTGAGTAGTGGTAATCGTGGGCAGCAGGTTATAACTTTAAGCGCCACCCAGATGCTTTTCGACTTTGGTAAAGTTAAATCAGCTGTGGAGATTGAACAAGCTAAAGTTCAGGTTGAACAGGCTAATGTTTTGGTCAAATTTGATGCTGTAGCTTCGGATGTTGCACAGACTATTGTAAAAATTCAACGTTATCGTCAACTCAATAAAATTGCTGAGCAGCAAATTGCAGGTATTCAGCGAATACAGGAAATTGCTAATTTACGTGCAAGAGCTGGTGTGACAAGTCAGGCAGATCCAATTCAAGCACAGTCCTATTTGCAAGCTGCGCAGTCTACTTTGATAGCTCAGCAATTATTATTAAATCAATACCAACTACATCTTCAAAATCTTTTGGGTTTTGATGTGTCTAAAAAGAATTGGATTATTTCTAGTGATTTGGCGAAATTGTCAGAATTATATAGAGATCCTGAGTTTAATACTATTCCAAAAATGATTGTTGCACAGCTCAGTGCTGAAGTAGCTAAAGCTTATAAAGAACAAGCTCGCTTAGCGCGTTATCCTACCTTGGCTTTGAAAGGTTCTATAAGTCAGGCCATCAACAATAGAAACCCAAATAATATGAAAGATGATGGTTTATATAGTTCAGTCATGCTTGAAGCAACTAGTCAATTTTATCAAGGAGGAGTCAATGCTTCACAAGTGAAAAGAGCTAGTTATGCCGAGGAAGCTGCAAAAGCACAGGTTAATTCAGTATATATGGATATTCTTGATCAAATTAGAACAAGTCGTGAACAGATTGAAAATAAAAAACATCAAATGCACTTGCTTACAAGTCGTCAACTAACAACTATTGCTACGCGTGAATTGTATCAAGAGCAATATAAGCTCGGTACTCGTTCATTGGTAGATTTATTAAACGCTGAACAGGCTATTCATAGCGCCAACTCAGAACTTGAATCGGCACGTTATGATATTTATAGCGGTATTGTTCAGTACATTGAAGCATCAGGGCGTTCTCGCCAAGTCTATGGCTTGAATAATATTTCAATTCAGGGGGTGGAAGTACAACCATGATAACAAAAAAAATTAATTATCAACCTTGGCTCCAAGCAGTTTTAATTATTGCCAAACACTACCGTATAGAATCTTCAGAAGAAAGAATTCGTTTACAATTAGATTGGAACCAAAATCAAAACTTAGATCACATCTTACAGCTAATTACACGTCAGGTTGGTTTAAATCTACGTAAAGTACCATTTTCAGTAGATTTGTTAAATTCATGGCGTTTACCAGTCATGATAGAGTTTAATGATGGTTTAGTTGGGGTAGTTGATAAGGCGGATACGCTAGGAAATGTAAGTATTCAGTTTAGTGGAGATCTGGGGCTTTCACAAAATTTATCATTAGATGATTTAAAAAACTCTCTTAAGAATGTTTATATCTTACGGCCTGAAAGATCTATTTCAGATGCTCGTATTGATGAATATATTAAACCCTATGAAGCCAACTGGTTTTGGTCAATTGTTTTAAGAGACTGGAAACGCTACTTTGACATTATGTTTGCTTCACTTGTTGCAAACGTATTAGCTTTGGCAACTATTATTTTCTCTATGCAGGTATATGATCGTGTGGTTCCATCCCAGTCAATTCCAACTTTATGGGTTTTGGCTGGTGGAGTATTAATCGCTGCCTTTTTTGAATTTATTTTACGTGTTTCGAGAGTTTATTTATCCGATATTATCGGTAAACGTGCTGACTTACGTGTTTCAGATCGTGTATTTGGTCATGCTTTAAGAATTAAAAATAAAGATCGTTCGAAATCTACTGGTAGTTTTATTTCCCAGATTCGTGAGCTTGAAGGTGTCCGTGAACTAGTTACTTCAACCACAATTAATGCGATTGCTGATTTTCCATTCTTTTTTCTTTTCTTGATTATTTTGGCCTTTATTGGAGGAAAGTTATTCTGGGTAATGCTATTTATCGTGCCTCTTATGATATTGCCAGGCATTCTAGTGCAGAGAAAGCTAGCTCAACTTGCACAAGAGGGTATGAGAGAGTCTTCAATTAGAAATGCCATATTGGTTGAAGCAGTACAGGGGATTGAAGATATAAAGCTCTTGCGTGCTGAATCACGTTTTCAAAATCAGTGGAACCATATGAATGAAGTATCAGCTGATATTGGTATGAGACAGCGTAAAATTGTTGGTACTTTAACTGCATGGACTCAGAAGATTCAAGGGCTAACTTATGCCATTGTTGTATTGGTTGGATGTTTTGCAGTAATGGAAGGTGAAATGACCACAGGGGCATTGGTTGCGTGTTCAATTTTATCTTCACGTATGTTAGGGCCAATTGCACAGATTACTGGAGTATTAGGGCGTTTACAGCAGGCTAAAGTTGCAAAACAAAGTTTAGATGAGCTTATGAAGCGCCCAATTGATCAGGCAGATCGCTCACATCTGATGCATAAAGTTGTTTTGAATGGGGATTATGAATTAAAAAACATTTTGTTTCATTATGGGGAAGAAGAACAGAAACCAAGTCTTGCAATTCGTGATTTGAAAATTTGTGCTGGAGAGAAAGTTGCAATTTTAGGACGTAATGGAGCAGGTAAGTCGACATTACTTCAAATTATGGCTGGCATGCAAATTCCAACTCAGGGGTCTATATATTTAGATGATCTCGATCTCTCTTTAATTGATCCATCAGATGTACGTCGAGATATGGGATTACTTAACCAAAATGCCTATTTATTCTATGGGACAATTCGTGAAAACCTAACATTAGGAGCACCGCTAGCAACCGATGATGATATCCTTCGAGTGTTAGATGTAACAGGTGCGCTATCTTTTATTCAAGAGAAAAAAGAAGGACTAGAATACTTGATTTTAGAAGGGGGGAAAGGTCTATCTGGCGGTCAAAGGCAAGCTATATTGCTTGCTCGTTTATTAATTCGTGAACCAAACATCTTATTACTTGATGAGCCAACGTCAGCTATTGATGATGTTGCCGAGAAACAATTAATTGAACATCTTAAAGGGTGGTTAGCACACCGGACCTTAATTGTAGCTACCCACCGCCGAGCTGTGCTTGAATTAGTTGACCGTATTATTGTTGTTAAAGAAGGCAAAATTGTAATGGATGGTCCAAAAGAGGAGATACTTAATAAAACTACTGCCCAACAAAAACAATTAAGTGAAGAGGGGGTTTAATGAGCGAACAACTACAAGAATCTACTCGTTCTATGAATACTTCACATAATGAGCCGCCTTTACCGCATGCCAGTTTAGTAATCGGTATAGTGGGGGCTAGTTTATTAATTTTCTTAATCTGGGCATGGCTGTTTAAGCTTGAGGAGGTTTCGACCGGTATTGGCAAAGTTATTCCATCATCTAAAGAACAAGTGATCCAATCTTTAGAAGGCGGTATTTTAACAAAGTTAAATGTACAGGAAGGTGATATTGTTCAAAAAGGACAAATACTAGCGCTGCTTGACTCTACTCGTTTTGCTTCAAGTGTGGGTGAGGCAAAATCAGTATTGATTGCAGCTCAGACCACAGCTGCACGGTTACGTGCTGAAGTAAATGATATGCCATTAGTTTTTTCCAAAAATGTTGCACAAGATACAAAACTTATTGCTGACGAAACTGCTTTATATAACTCACGTAGAGCTAATCTTCAACAAACTCTTTCAGGACTAAAACAAGCCTTAGAATTGGTTTCTCAGGAATTAGCAATGACAGAGCCTTTAGTTGCTAAAGGTGCTGCTAGTGAGGTTGAGGTTCTACGCTTACGACGTGAATCAAATGATTTGCAAAATAAGATTAATGATGCACGAAATCAATATTATGTAAAAGCACGGGAAGAGTTATCTAAAGCGAATACTAATATACAAACACAAGAACAAATAATAATGGGGCGTAATGATAGCTTAGAACGTGCTGTCTTGAAAGCACCTGTACGTGGTGTGGTAAAGGAAATTACAGTAACGACGCTTGGTGGTGTTATTCCACAAAATGGTAAGTTAATGACAATTGTCCCGATTGATGAACAACTATTAATAGAGGCACGTATTTTGCCACGGGATATTGCTTTTATTCATCCAAGACAAGAAGCATTGGTTAAGCTTACAGCTTATGACTACTCAATTTATGGTGGTTTAAAAGGTAAAGTCACAGTTATTTCTCCAGATACAATTAGAGATGAGGTTAAGCAAGATCAATTTTATTATCGTGTCTATATACGAACGGAATCTGATAAAATTTATAATAAAGAAGGTAAGATTTTTAGTATTACACCAGGTATGGTAGCAACAGTAGATATCAGAACTGGTGAGAAAAGTATAATAGATTACTTACTTAAGCCATTTAATAAGGCTAAAGAAGCCTTAAGAGAAAGATAAGGGAGCAGCCCAATAGTTTATTAATATGTATTTAATTTTTGTTATGTTTTAAATAGTAGTGATGTTTAAAATGTATAATTCTTAAGGTGGTTTTATAAAGTGTATGAGTTTTCATGGAGAGAAATAAAATTCTTGTATAGTTTGTTGATTTTTAAATGAAATTAATGGTTCTTTTGATTTGTTTTTTTTTGGAATTTAATAAACTAATATTTTTTATGTCTTAAATTGGCTTTAGTGTTGTGAGTAAGAAACGTATCTTTTAATTTTAAATTAATTTGGTTTTTTATTGTTTAAATAAAAGTGCCAAATTAATTATTTAATTTCATGATTTTCTAAATGTAGTGGAGTAGATATGTCTGAAAAAAAATTTTTGACTAAAGCTAAAGCTAAAGCCAGTCAGCAAACTTTAACAATTGAAAACCCAAATAGTAATATATTAGGTGCAGTACATACTAATGAAAATAGTAAATATACAGTAGATATTAAGAGTCCTTCAACCAACACTGAAGTACTTAATGTCACTGCAAAAGAAGCTATAGGTAATAAGACTGAACCTACACAGACAATAACACGAGATACAAAGGCGCCAGATGCCCCAACCGCTAATGTTGCTAAGGATGGAACGCAAGTCACGGGTATAGCAGAACCGGGTTCTAATGTTGAAATTAAGGATACAGTAGGAAAAGTGATTGGCTCAGGGGTTGCAGATGCTGCAGGTAATTACAAAGTTATATTAACCCCAGCTCAAAACGAAGGACAACCTTTGAGTGTAACGGCAACTGATAAAGCAGGAAATACTTCTACATCGACAAATATACTTGCTCCAAATCTAGACCGCGTTGAAGCATTTGATGTTTCAGGGCAGGCGAATATTTCTACTATAGAGCCAATTTCAAAACATACTGTCGATTCAAAAGGAGATGAAATTTCTTTTAATTCATTTGTAAATGCTTTGGACTTAGAAAAAATAGTAAACCTTCTTACAGGAACCATAGGCTCAGTTGTGCAGTTCGTTACTGGTGGAACTGATAATAGTAGTGGATATCCAGTTTTACCAACTAGTCAATCATATGATTTTGAAGTAAGAGAAAATCAAACTGCAGATGTTAAGATTGATTTTGGTACAAAATTAATAGGTGGTTTAACAAATGGAGTTTCATTATTAAGAAATATTGGTGGAGATAACTGGGAAGTCGTATCGAATAAAACTGCATTTGGTGTAGGAGTCAAAGTACCATTTACAAAATTTGGACTTGGTGGCCCATCTGGAAGCTTGCTGGTAAATGATCTCCCACCTGGTCAATATAAGGTTGTAATGTCTACAAAGGTAGGTATTGGTGTCACTAGTGAAAGTAAAGCAAATGTTTCTATAGACTACTCTAATTATTTGGTCAATGATAATGGCAACATTACACAAGTTGAATCAGATTACGGTAATATTTATAGAGATGGTCAAAAACCAAACATTTTTACGGATGATACTCAGCTTATGGTAAAAACTTCAGATGGAAGTTTTACGTTAGTATCTGACAAAACAGTAATAAATAGTAAATATGGAACATTCACAATTTATGAGAATGGCGATTATATTTATAAACCAAATTTAAATTTTAATAATGTTAATAAAACAGACTCAATTGAATATAAATTGCTAGATAAGTCCTCTGGTAATTCTTCATCAGCTAAAATCAAAGTAAAAATTGATCAAGGTGATTTTAATATCTCAAAAGAAGTATCAGAAGAATACAATGCTCTTGTCTCAGCAGTAGATCCTATATCATCAGAAGTTACTAATGGTTCAATAAACTTTTTAGCCCCAATTAATTTAATTGGTGCTGAAAGATTAGTGAATACACTTAGTGCATCTATTGGTAAAATTTTTGATTTTGCTGCAGGAACTGAAGGAAATGGACAATTACAATTACTGCCTGCTCAACAAACTTATCAGTTTGAAGTAGGTCATGGTAAAACGACTGATCTCTTGATGAAATACAATGCAAGTTCAGCTGTTTCTGTTCAAAGTAATCTTTCAACTGTTCTTTTGAAGCAAGTTGGTGATAAATGGGAGCTTGTTGCAAAGTCATCTGCTGGAGCGGGACCATCATTATTAATTTTAGGAGAAAAGCCTAGTGGGGAACTTAATGTAACTGGCCTGACGGAGGGGAAATATTTAATTCTTACATCTTTTGATAGTGGAGCAGGTATAGCGACGAGTGTTTCGGCAAGCATTACTACTACAGAACATTCATACTCTGTAGATAGTAATGGAGATTTTTTAAATACTTCAGCTGCTGTTGGGAATGTCTTTAAGAATATTTCTGACGCTAATCTATTGGATTCTGATTTAACAATTAAGATTAACGGTCAAAGTACTAAAGTAGAGCAGAAGACTACAATACACGGTGTTTCAGGAGATTTGATTATCAGTTCAGATGGATCATATGTGTATAAACCATATCCAAATAAGAACAATATTGGCACTTCAGAAGTTTTTGAGTTTACTTATAAAACAAGTGAAGGTGTGATTAATACAGAGTCATTAGGTATTAATATATTAAGTGGTAAGGATTATACGCAAGTTGCCGCAACTCCAAAAGAAGTTAGTGATAGCACTTACTCAATTGAAAATCTTCTAAATGATAGTACAGATACATTATTTAATACTGATCAGGAGCAAAAAAATTCTGATGACCTAAGTGCAGATGCATCAATCTTCCAAGTATTAAGTGTAAATGCAAAAAATGAAAATGACGATTTAGGAACTTATCTAGATACAAATACGGTTTACTCAGTTAACGATATCGATAAAGTGGATGTCTCAGATTTAATAGCTGATAAAAATGTTGATGAAACTATTGTTAGTGAGTTTGAAAATGTGGGAGATATCACTACTTCTACATCAACAGCGAACATACTTGAACATAATGAAAGAGGAGAGATATTTAATCCTAGTTCTTTATTAGTATTGAATAATCTAACAACAGAGATCGCTTCTGATAAGATGTTAGAAAGTAATCAAGTACTGTTTTAAGTTAAAATAATATTTAAAGGGAGTATGTAGTAAATATGAGGGCTAGGGCTGTATATTTTATATCTTAAATTAATATAAGCTCTAGCCCTTTATAATTAAAGATTATCTCTTAATAAAAGTTGAAGTTAAATATTAATTTGACGAGGAAAATTAATGATTAATAAGTTTTGTGCAGTGATAGGGTTAGGCCTGCTTTTGACCGCATGTAATCAACCAGAGAAATTATCTAATCTAAAAGATAATAGGGAAACAACTACTGTGATGCATGCGATTTTATTAGATCAACCGAAAATAGTAAATGAAGAAAGCAACCTGAAAATAGAACAAAAATTTAATAGTATAGAAAGACCAAGTGAAGCAAAAGTTTTAGTTGAACAGTCCCAATTAGATGATTCAGTAATTGGTGTTCGTACAGAATATAAATTAAAACGTAAACATAATGTATGGGTAATTACTAATAAGCAGCAAAGTTATAAATGCTCAAGAGGAAAAAATACAGAAAAATTTCAGTTTGATTTATGTCCTTAATCAAAAGTTAAGTAGTTAACTTAAAAATATATAATGTGAATAAATTTATTCACATTATTCTAGTATGTTCTTTATTTAAGTATCTTTCATATTTCAAAAGAAGTCTTGTCTTGCATTTTTTTCTAATAATCTTTGAATAACTGTTCTTGTGACAGAAAACTTTTTGGCTATTGAATAAACGCTATATCCTTTTTTGTATAGATCTATAACATGTTTTTTTTGTTCATTGTTTAAAATTTCTGGACGTCCAACCTTTCGTTTAACTTTTCGCTCTATATTTGAGTTTCTCTGTAAATTAATTTCAAATTCAGTAAATATTTTTAAAACATGTAGAAAAAAAACCTTTAAATCACCATTAATCTCATGATTAGAATAATCAAAACATATGATTTTTATTTTCATATGGTCGATTTTTTGTAGTAAATGTAGGATTTCTTGAAAATTACACCCAAGGCAGTCAATGCTTTTAATTAAAAGTAAATCATTTTCCTCTAAAGAGTAATTAATTAAATTTAAAATTTTATCTCTATAAATTATGGATTTATCAATAGAAACTTCCTCAATTATTAAACGGTTTTTTTGTATATTATAGCCTTTATCTGAAAAAAAAGAAGAAAACTTTGAAGTCTCAATATCGGTATTTGGATTAACTCTAATATAAGCATATGTACGCATCTTGAAACTCCAGTAGTAGTGCTTGTATTGTTAAATTTAACCAATCAAATATAATGAAAAACAACACTAAACAAAAAGTGTGTATCAAAGTTATTGGGGATATATGTGAGGCAGTTTTTGATTAAAAAATATAACATAATGTCTAAGTGATATTTTGAACTTCATAATTTCTAATAAAATGAAATTCTGTATATTATAAGACCGTTTTTTTGTCTGGTAATGGCGAAGTTAGAGATTTTAAAGGAAGGAAACTTTCTTTATGACTGCAGGCTTTTGAGTCAGTTGACCAGATTAAACCAGATCCATCTAAATAAAAACAATATGTATTTTTGGCTAAAGTGTATTCAATATTCTCACGATGTGAAAAGCTAACAACTTTATGTGGTTTACCTAATGTTTTTATAATTTCATTATAGTCAGTTTTTTGATCTTCAAATCCTAATATAGTAATATTTTCGCTCATTTTAGGCAGATCAAAATCATTGGCTTTATGGTTACATCCCATAAGGGAAAAGCATAAAAATGTCGAATAAATTAATTTCTTCATAAGATAGTTCCAGAAAAAAATTAAGATGCAATTAAGCACCTTTTGATGGGTTTGTGAATGGATTTAAAATAGTCTAAACAAAATAATTTAATATTTGACTATTATTTTAGGTCATTTTTGTTATAAAAAAGGACAGAAGTGCTTTGGTAGATAAATAATTTACAAGTGTATTTTAAGTGTGGGGTGTAGTTAAATTTTTTTAGTGAGAATGCATGGAATTAGTATAACTATATAGATTTTAAGTATAAATGTTAAGTTGTAAATTAATAATAGGGAAAAAGTTCAAAACTACTGTCGTGCTTGTCCTAAAATAAAAATATAGTGGCTCGAATAAGAAATTTAAAAATAAAATTGATGTGATAAGTTTGTAACTCCGATAACTGTTTAACATTTATGGTGTTTAAGATGAAAAGTATCACAAAAAATACATTAGCTATTTTATTGGTTTCTGGCTTTGCTGTACAAGCTCAAGCAGCTGTTACAGGTCAAGTCGACGTGAAATTAAATGTTTCAACCGGATGTACTGTGGGTGGTTCATCAATTGAAGGAAACATGAATAAATTTGGCACATTAGATTTTGGTAAAACTTCTGGTACCTGGAGTAACGTACTAACAGCTGACTTAGCTTCTAGTAAAACTGGTGGTGATTTACAAGTAGTTTGTGATGGTTCAGATCCTGTTGACTTTACTGTTTCTGTTGATGGTGGAGAACGTGCAGACCGTCAATTAAAAAATACAGTAACAGATGATTTGGTTGCTTACAACGTTTATCGAGATGCAGCTCGTAGTAATCTTTATGAGATCAATAAACCTCAACAATTTACAGCTGTAGGCGGAAAGGCAACTCCAGTACCACTATTCGGTGCCATCGCAGCAAATACTGGTGCAGCAAAAGCACAAGGTGACTATAAAGATACTTTGTTAGTAACTGTGAATTTCTAAGATATTTAAAATAGGCTATAGAGTAGGTTTGCCTGTAAAGCTGGCAAGCCTATTTAGGTATTTTGGAGAGGGGAATGCAAAGTCAAAGTGTCTTAATGGTGGTGGTACTAACTCTATTTATTCCAAAAGTATATGCAAATGATTTAGCTGTTAAGTTAAACACACAAATTGAGTTATTACCTTCTTGTACTATTAATAATAATATCGTTAGCAATAAAGATTCCGGATTAAATTTAGGTGAAATTAACTTTGGAGAAGTAAGAGCATCTTTTAATAAAGTCTTGGAGTCGAGTCTACTAAGTAATGGAGGAGCTGGGTTTAAAATAAAGTGCTCTGGAATTGAGTCAGTAAAAATATCATTTGGATCTGGGCTGAATGATGGAAACGTTCCATTAGAATACTCTGATAATTATTACCATGCTTTAACAAACGGTATTGATTATTTAGCTTACAACTTGCTTTACGGTATAGATAGAAAAGTTGTAAAAACAAATAAATTTTATATTTTGAATAATATTAGTCAAGAACAAACAGTAAATATTTTTGGCCGTGTTGTAAATAATGGTACTCCTAAATCTGTAGGAAGTTATAAAGATACTATTCCTGTTTCTATCGAGTTTTAAGATGAAGAATATATTTTTGATTACTGTAGGTTTTGTTTTTTTTAACCAAGTTTGTTTTTCTGCTATTCCTCAAACCAGAGTTAACTTGAAAATACAAGCAAAAATTGAAAAAGGTTGCAGTTTAACTAATAAAGAGTACCAGCTAGACTTTGGTCGTCATCCATCGGTATCTCAAGAAAAAGTTACAGCAAATGTTATAAATAATTCTTCATCTTGGAATTTGAAATGTACAGAAAATATGCCTGTAAATATTTCTATTAATGGTGGTGAAAATGTTTTAACTAGTATTCGTCGTATGAAACATTTATCATCATCCGATTATATAAATTATAAACTTTATAACTCATTTAAATTAGATGGTGAGTATGAAATTGGTAAGGTATATTCTCTTCAACCTACAACAGTAGATAATTCAATACTAAACTTTTCTATTTATGGCGTTGCTGATCTTAGTAATAATAATTTGCCAAGAGAGGCTGGGATCTATAGAGATACAGTTTCAATTTTGATAGCGTGGTAACTTAAATGAAATACTTTTCTTCAAGAAATAAATCAATCCAAACTACTTTTTTCTTGTTTTTTTATTTGATTTCAAGTTTTGCAATGGCTCAAGCTACCTTTGTAATTTGGCCTATTTATCCAAAAATTGAATCTGATGAAAAAGCGGTAGCTGTTTGGTTGGAAAATACAGGTAAAACCGATGCTATGGTTCAAATACGTGTATTTAAATGGAATCAAAATAATTATAAAAATGATTATAGTGAGCAAAATGAAATTATACCAAGCCCTCCAGTTGCAAAAGTTAAGGCTGGGGAAAAACATATGTTAAGGCTAACAAAGGCATCAATGGTTCCTAGTGGAGAAGAAAGAGCATATCGAGTTATTGTTGATGAGCTACCGGTTAACTTAAATAGTGAAAATAAAGAAAAATCATCGAATGTTAACTTTCAAATGCGTTACTCAATACCTCTTTTTGTATATGGAAAAGGGTTAGGGAGTGGTTTAAATGAGGCTACACAAAAAATTAATGCTAAAAGTAATAACTCTAAACCAATTTTAACTTGGGCTGTGGAAAAAAATAGTGAAGGTAAGTCGGATTTAATCTTAAAAAATCAGGGTAAAAAATTTGCAAGATTAACAGCAATACGAATAACTGAAAATGCTAAAGATATTAGTTTAGGTGAGTCTTCATTCGGGTATATTTTGCCAAATGCAAGTATGAAATTTGAAATTCATAAAAACTTAGAAAAAAACTTAAATAGTTCTTCTGTAATTTATGGTGTTGACACTTCAGGGGTTAAACAAGAGTTAATAAAGATTAACAAAGAGGTGGTTAAGTGATTTTTAAATATAACCACTTACATAAGTGTATCGTACTGTCATTGCTGGCTAGTAGTACTTTAAGTGCTGTAAGTTTTTCTTTTGCAGGGGAGCTGCCGCCTGCGCCAAAAAGTATTAGTGATATAAATCAGCTTTTTAAACTGTATTTGGATTTAAGTATAAATCATTATTCAACAAGACAGGTAGTCCCTGTTATCGTTAAAAATGATATTTATTATATCCAAAAATCAAAGCTTACTGATGATTTTAATATTAGTATACCTGTTGATATTCCAAAGTCTGATTTGCTAACTAATGAGGATATTAATATATTAGGTTTTGCTGGTGAAACTTCAGACTGGTTAAAACTATCGGGAATTCCTGAGATAGATTATGAGTATAGTTCGACTAAGCAAAATTTTAATTTGATAATTCCAGCTGACTGGATGCCAACACAGATGATTGGAAAAGACTCATGGTATAAACCTGAGGTAGCAAAATCAAGTCTAGGATTATTAAATAACTACGATTTTTATGTCTATAAACCTCATATAGGTAATATGACAAGTAGTCTTTTCGCCGAGCAACGTTTCTTTTCTCCATATGGTGTTTTAAAGAACTCCGGAATATATGTTAAAACTCAAGTTGATAATGAAAAGTTTAGCCATCAAACGAAAAATAATGATGGGTATAAACGTTACGATACTAATTGGCAATATGACAATCAAAGTAATGCCACATCATTTATATTGGGAGATATAATTACTAGCAATAAAACAACTTGGGGAAGCTCTGTACGACTAGGTGGACTACAGGTACAGCGCAATTATAGTACACGCCCAGATTTAATTACTTATCCATTACCTCAATTTAAAGGGCAGGCTGCTTTACCAAGTAGCGTTGATTTAATTATTAATGGACAGAAAACTAAATCAACTGATGTACAATCTGGTCCATTTATTTTAAATAATATTCCATTTATTAATGGTAAAGGTGAGGCTGTAATCATAACAACAGATGCTGTTGGAAGACAAGTAGCTACAGCTGTACCTTTTTATATAGCAAATTCTTTATTAAAACCTGGTCTTTTAGATTATTCATTTTCTATAGGTAATATCCGTGAAGATTATGGCATTAAGAATTTTTCATATGGAAAATTTGCAAGTGCTCTCGATGCTAGATATGGTGTGAATGATTGGTTTACAGCTGAGGGGAGGACTGAACTTACAAATGATTTACAATTATTTGGATTTGGTTCTGTTTTAAAACTAGGGAACTGGGGTGTTTTAAATAGTTCATTTTCTAAAAGCTGGGTAGATAATAGTTTATTAGAAGGTGACTTAAAGAATAAAAGTGGAGAACAGTATACTTTAGGATATAGCTATAATAGAAGTAGATTTGGTTTTAGTGTAAATCATTCAAATCGTGATAGCGAATATTATGATTTGTCACGTATGCAATATAATAATTTATTTTCTGTAAATAGTAATAAAACTATGGCAGTGAATACTTATTTTGCTTCTAGAAATTCTGGAACATTTGGTTTGGGATATATAGAAACTCAAGCCAATAGTTTTGAAAATAAGCTAATGAATCTATCATGGGCACCAGTACTTCCCTCTTATATGAAGGGGATGTCTGTCTCATTAAGCGCTAATCATGATTTTATCGAAAATCAATGGAATGGTATGTTTCAACTTTCAATTCCATTATTTCGTTCAAACTCTACAGTTAATACAGGATTCACTTTGGATTCTAAAGGAGACTCTGGTTATATCAATTATAATCAAAGTATACCATCTGAAGGAGGATTTGGTTTTGATGTTACTAGAAAATTTAATGAAAATCATAGCGATGTAAATCAGGCAAGATTCAGTTATAGAAACAAATATCTTAATTCTGATTTTGGTGTTTCTGGTAATAATGATTATAACTACTGGCTTGGTTTCTCAGGCTCCTTAGTATATATGCAAAATAGTCTTTATGCAGCTAATCGCTTAGGTGAGTCTTTTGCATTAATTGATACAAATAATGTACCTGATGTACAAGTGAGGTATGAAAATAATTTGATTGGTCGAAGTAATAATAAAGGTCATATCTTTATTCCTTCTGTAACTCCTTATTATGCAGGTAAATATAGCATAGATCCTATTGATTTACCTTCAAATTATACTATTACTAATGTTGAAAATAGAGTATCAGCTAAACGTGGTTCGGGAGTTATTATTCAATTTCCTGTAAAAAAATCGCTTTCTGCCAATATTCACTTAGTTTTAGAAAACAATGAGCCTGTACCAACTGGAGCAGTAGTACATAGAAGCGACTCTGAATCTAGTTATGTTGGAATGGATGGTATTGTATATTTAGAAGATCTTACAAAAGATAATTCAATTACAGTACAGCTTCCAAATCAATCAATTTGTCGCGGTAAATTTTCTATAGATTTAGAAAAAGCTAAAGATCAAATTTTAGATATTAAATCAGTATTATGCGTGGAGGAAAGTAAGTATGAAACTCTATATAAATAAATATAATAAATCTTTGTTTTTTGCATCTTTATTCTTATTGCCATCTGGTTATGCTACTGCTGGCTGTAGTGTTACTCAAGCAGGTGATAAAAAATTACTAAGTGCACCTTCTATGTCATTATATGAAAGTGGTTACAGATCAGGCAAGATTAGTTCTGGATTGTCTTGTACAGGTGTCAAATTTGGTCTTCTAAATAAAACTTTCCTTTATTATAGAGTAGATCATTTAGCTAATAATTTAATAAATAAATTGACTGGAGAAACTCTAAATGTAAACTTTTCTAGTGCTGATAATAATAATAAACCTCTTAAAGAAGGAGAACTAGTCGATCTTAGTAGTTTTAGTTTCGTTAATGTTTTTTCCGGTACTGATGGAGCTGTGCAATTCGATTATACAATACCGGCTGGACAAAATGTTTCACCTGGGATTTATACTACTCCAGCGCCTCTTCAAGTTACTTGGTTTTATTCTGTTCCTCTATTAGCTGGGATCGGAATTGGAATATTTGATTCGAGTCCTGGATTTAATAGGGGGTTACCTGGACCAAAAGAATCAGACAAGGGAGCAGGGGTATTAACAAAACAGACATTAAATATCGAGGTTCTTCCTGATTGCCGAATATTAACGAATGATATTAATTTTGGTACTGAGGCCTTCGTTAGTAACTTTGAACCAGTACAAACTTCTATGGGCATCCGGTGTTCTTCAAAAACACCTTATAAGGTTAGTTTGAATAATGGTTTAAATGCAAAAAATGGTAATCAACGTGCTATGAAGTCTACGACAAGTAATGATTTTATAAATTACGAAATTTATAAAAATAATTCAAACGAACGTTGGGGTCTAAATAACGAAAGCTGGTCAAGTTCTGATGCTACTAGTAACCCTGGAGTTCATGACGGGATTACGCAACAAAACTATATGTTTACTACTAAGATTCTCGGAAATAACCCAGATAATCTTCCTGCTGGACTATATGAAGATATTGTCAGGGTTGAGGTAAAGTTTTGATATTTATATTAAAATATCTTTAGGTTTAGTTTTTGTGTCAAGTTGCTAGTGGTAGGCTTCAATATGGTAAATAAGCAACCGACAATTCGTTTCCAATTATTGAAACATCTTGTAGATCATTGCGCTTTAGCAAATATAGAACGTGATGAACTATTAAGAATTGGAGGAATAGATGAAAAATATTTAGAGCAAGATATTTTGTTTTCTCCGCTCGAGCCATTCGAAAGAATGTTTATGTTCATATATAAAAAAACAAGTGATCCATTATTATTGTTAAAATTTTATTTACAGAGTGATATTTCTTCAGTTGGTCCATTAGGTTTGCTTATTTCTTTAAGTGAGAACTTAACAGAAGCAATAAAGAGCTTTTTAAAATATAGAGAATTACATGGTGTATTGGGACAAATGATGTTCATTGAAGAGAATGAGTATCATATTTTATTTAAATGGAAGCATGTAATTGATAATTATACTTTAAGTAGCTTTATCGTTGAGTATAAGTGTGCATGGTGGGCAGACTTAATAAAGTTATGCGGGGAGGGTGGGGAGCGTCATTTAGCTTATATTAAATTTGAGCATTCAGCAGCCAGTGAAAATATTCAAGAATATTATAGAAATTTTTTTGAATGCCCTGTTTTATTTAAGCAAGATGAATCAGTTTTAGCTGTTTCCAAAAAAACACTTGATTTACCCATTAGATCACATAATAAAGAATTATTTGCCAGTGTTGAAAATTATATAATATCTATTTTAGATAGAGATATTAATATCAATAATTTTTCTGAAAAAGTTAGAAATATTATATATCTCCAAGTTCAAACAGGTGTGATATCTCGCGAAATTGTTGCTGAACAGTTAGGAGTTTCTGTAAGAACTTTGAATAGAAGATTGAGTTATGAGGGTTATACATATAGTTCTATTTTAGAGGAAGTAAGAATAGATATAGCAAAAAAATATTTAACAATGACTAATAATAGTATCTTATCTATTTCGAAATCTTTAGGTTTTTTTACAAGTAATACTTTTATTACATGGTTTAAATCTATATTCAAAGAAACACCTAGTAAATTTCGGGAAAAAAATCAGGAGGTTGTTCCTAAAGAGTAATTTTATAAAGCTTTATATATGAAATTTTTTTGTTTTAATTTTTTATTTATTTAAAGGAAATGTTTATGCGTAAATATTTATATAGTTTTTTTTCTATGATGATTGTTGTTGGTTTGGTGGCTTGTGACAGAAAAACACCTTTTGATTATAATGAAGTTGCAGCAATTGAAAAGAAGAACCCTGTTGGAAGCGAAATGTTAGTACACAGCTCTTTAATAACTAAAGGAGTGGACATAGAAGCGAAAGTAAATCAGTATGATCTTATTGGTAATAAATATTATTTCGATTTAAAAATCACAAATAAAACAAATAAACCAATTGTATTAAAAACGAAAAAAATATTATTAGTAGATACAGATGCTAAAACTCATACTGCTGGTCTTGTAGATAGTGATATTATAAAACCAATTTCACCAGGTATCACTATTGGAGGGGTCGTGGGTTTTGATTATAAGAATGGCAAACATCTTCCTTCTTTTATCAAAATTGAAGAGTAAAATAAAAAGACCTTTATATTAATAAAGGTCTTTTTTTAAGATGGAATAGTTTTGTATAAATTTAATAAATTTTACTAAATTTTGAGATAAATTTTTCTTATTCCAGATTATGTATATATTGCTTTCAATACTTGAACTAATATGAATTAAATGTTCGGGTACATTTAAATCTTTTATAATTGATTGTGGCATAAATGTCATTCCAATATTATTTTCAATTAATTTTAGCATTAATGGATAAGATTCAATCTCTCTAATTGTGTAATTTTTAAGATTTTTTTGTGACCATTGTTCAATATATTCTCTGTAGGTACATTGGTTGCTAAAGGTATAAATTATTGGAGTTTTATGAGCTGCTGAGCCTTTAACTAAAATTAACTTTTCAAAGAAAACTAGTTTGCTCTCAAGACGTGGAGAGGTCAGAGGACCATCAGAAAATATAACATCGTACTCTAAGTTAGAAAGTTTATTTTCTAAATTAATCGAATAATCACGGAAAATATGTAAGTGCGTATTATCATTTTTATTCTCAGAAATATATTTGTAAATGAGATCTGGTAAAAAATAATCAAGAGCTATATCTAAGCCACCAATGACTAATTTACTTATTGGCGAAAGCATGGTATTGGCTTTAAACATATCAATTTCATATAAAATTATTTTTGTCTCTTCATAAAAATTTCGTCCATAAGGAGTTAAGATTAACTCTCTATTTTCCCTATTAAATAATGGTTCACAGCATTTTTCTTCTAACTCATTAATAAGTTTAGAAATATTTGATGGAACACAATGTAGTTTTGTCGCAGCATTAACTATTCCACCTTCATCTATTAATGCAAGAAAGGCTTCTAATTCTTTAATTTTCATATATAAGCTCCTTTTTTTTATTTTACTAAAATTGAAATGTTGTTTTCATTATATTTCACTTTTTTTGTAAAAAAAGGTAACTATAATTGTAAATTATCAAAAATGTTTTAGGTGGTAAATTGTTTCGTTTTATTAACTTTTAATCAGAAAATATAGTGCAAAGAAAGATAGTTTACTTTGAGGTTTTCCTTTAAGAAATTAATTTCTCCATTTATTATTTGAATGTTTTGAGATAACTGGTGGATTTTAAATGAAAAATAAACAAACTAAGATTCGTTTTCAACTTTTTAAGCATTTTTTGGATAATTGTGAAGAAATTAATTTAGATCGTCGGGATCTGCTGGAAATTGGTAATATTGATGAAAGTTTTTTCGTAAGTAATTCGTATTATGCCTCTTTAGATTCTTTTAAAGAGATAATAAAATATAGTAGTCAAAAAGTGGAAAATCCATTTATTATTTTAAAGCATCTTTTGCGTGAAAATATTTCCACTCTAAGTCCATTGGGCTTGCTCATGACATTTAGTGAAAATTTGAGGGAGGCACTCTTATCATATTATACTTATAGAGATATTTGTGGTGATTTAGATGATAACTTTTCGTTGTGTTTTAATGACGATTATATAGTATTGAAATGGTCTTCACATAATAATGATATTTTTAATAGGCTATCTACAGAATATCAATGTGCGTGGTGGTTAGATTTTATTCATAATATTGCAAGCGAAATAGATGAGTATGAGGTAAAACTTTCTTTTGAACATAGTATACCTGATATTAATCTTCAAAAACAGTATCAGGAATTTTATAGATGTAATGTAAGTTTTAACGCAGAAACTACAATGCTATCTATATCTAACAACTTATTGAATGTTCCACTTAAAACTACTAGTCGTGAACTCTATTTAAGTATTGAGAATCATATTTTAGATATTTTGTTACAGTATAAAAAGACTAGAAAAACAGTGGATACTGTTCGATCTATTATTCACTCTCAACTTAAAGAGGGAGGGGTTACTAGGGAGTTGGTCGCTGAAAAAATGGGTATAAGTGCAAGAACATTGACTAGAAGATTGAATGCTGATGGTAGTAATTATAGTTCAATACTAGATGATGTAAGGCTAGATGTAGCCAAAAACTACTTATTAACCACTCAATACAAAATAGTGTATATATCAAAAAATTTAGGATTTTTTACATGCAATGCTTTTATTACTTGGTTTAAAGAAGCGGTTGGTGTTTCTCCGGGGGTTTATAGGGATAAAGCAAAAAATAAAATTTTAAGTAAAGAATATAAAGTTACATTATCTAGTGCTTTTATTTGATGTGTTTAAATAGGTCATTATATTTATAAATTGTGCCAACCTCTTGAATGGTTGGTAGTTTTTTACTAATATTTAATTGTTGATATATTTTCTCAGATATAACAACTGGTTTAAGTAATCGTCGATGCCAAAAGACTTATACTTTTCCATTAAGAGACCTGTTTTCAGGTCTCTTTTATTTTAATTTTAAATTCTATTTTTTTATTTGGTTTCTATGATGAGAAATTGGAAATGTAGAGAGTGTAAGAGATATATTCCAGTAAGTATAAATACTATTGAGATTAATGATATTGTTGTTTTTCAAATTAGTCATCCAGCTAAGAAGATTAAGCATAAAATAACTATTAAGGCACGTGTATTAAATAAAGATAATATTTTTTTGTTTTTAGTTTCTGGTCGTGATTTTTATCTTGTTGATTATAGAGATGTTTATCCTCCAAATGCTCCTGTCTTCTTTGTATATAATATGTTTGGTATTTGCGATTGTTAATATAACTTAAACTATATTTGGCCTATGGGATTGAATTTAAGATATTTTTATATTTCGCTATGTAATTATGGCTTACCTATAAACTCTGTTCGCTATGCTTTACGTTAGTTTATATTTTTTTGGGAAGAAATTGCTCAAAAATTTGAACAACTTCTTCTTTTCTATTTTATTTTGTAATCTAGATTTCTCTCTAATTTTATCCTTAAAGATCTAGTTTTTTAAACTTATATTATTTAATAGGGATTGATTATTAAATAATGTTTTTTTAAAATCAAAAATTATATTAAATGGTTATTTCTTATATTCCTGAGTGTAGAAATGCTCATTGATCTCATCTATTATCGTTTTATTTGTTTTTTTTATCAATTTATTTTTCTTTCTCAATACTTCTGAGTTTAATAAGTCTTTAGGATCACTATTAATTGTAAAATTAGGAGGAATTGATTTTACAAGAGGTGGAAAATGCTCTCGTCCTCCAATAGTAACCTTCTCAATGAAACTGGCAAGCCATAACAAGAACTCATCCTTATTACTATAAGATGGAACTAAGCTAACATCTATAATCTTTTTCTCTTTATTACATACTTTTTGAAAACCCTCATGATGGTCAAAAAAATTATATTTTAATTTTAATTTTAATTTTGTACCTTTGATTTCTTTTCTAATCTCTTTTATTAAAATATTAATTAAGCTTAGAGTCTCATTTGATAGTTTTTCTTTTATAATAACTTCATTGTGTATTTTTTCGGCAATTTTTAAATGTATTGGTATTATATCTACCTATGTGTTTTTTATACTTTATTTATGTTATAAAAAAATACTTTTTACGGGAAATTAAATTTAATAATATTTATGTGAAAAGTGTTACAAAAGATAATTGTTAATAAGATTTTATAAAATAAAGTTATAATATACGCAGAAAATATTTTATAAGGTTTAAAAGTAGTAAAACTATCTGGGGTGAACTTTATTCTAAATGTTAATATATTGCGCTATTAAAAAAAAGCCTCATCTATAATAGAGAGACTTGCTGACTAAATGCTTACATTATCCCACCTAACATCGATAAATATCAACGATATCTTATAGGGGGGAGTTTTATTTTTTTTATCAGTTAATATTTTAAAAACTCCTATTGATTATATATTTCTTTATTTGTCATTCGTCCAAGATAATTAACTGAATTAACAATTATATTATCAATATGAATTTCTTTATGCATCTTAACAACTGAGATTTTTCCAAGATTAGTAAATCCATTAATATCTCTCATTGAAATTGATTCTAGTTTGTTTTCTAATGGATAGAAGAAGGTATAAGGTAAAGGAAAACCACCTCTAGAATAATCTAGTACAGAAAGGCTAACCATATACCAGTGCATTTTTTTATCTGACATAATTTTATCTCCTAAGCCTTAATAGTCGGGTACATTACTTAAAAGAACTTTAGATAAATTTAACAAAAACTAAAAGTATTGATATGGTTTGAAAGTTAAAATGGCTTAAAATAAAATATTATTGGCTCAAAATGTTGAATAAATTTAGCCAATTTTGAGTGACTCTAATTTTTTAAGCAAATTTAGCATTTGTTTTTATAAGTGTATTCATCTAAATTATTGTTAATTTAGAAAATTATCTTAAAAATAAGTGTTGAAGTTTTTGGGGTGAGCGAAAGTTTTCTAAAAAATGTATTACAGTTCCCCAATAATTTCATGTTCTTACTAGTCGTTATTGTCTCAAATAAAATTGACGGTTTTAATTTAGGAAATAGTTAAATTCATGTACTGATGATTTTTGCTTTAAGTCTTATATTTTAAGTTGCTTGCACTATCAAAAAAAATGATAGATTCTATCTGTACTTCTGTTGAAAAGAGTTTAGAATAATAATTAACTTTTAACCTGTTTTGAATATAAAGTTTATTCGAAATTTTATTTTTTCAAGTGTGATTTATGAGTGTTGGATTTACATTAAATTATGAGATTGTAAGCGAGTTTAGTGAAAGTGATTTGTATAAAATCAATCAGATGATTATTTCTGTTTGGGACTATAATTCATGGGTTCAAGAAGAAAATGTAGAGCCAATGGCGGAGTTTTTTCTAAGTGAAGTAATCATAAACTCCTCTCGAATATTTGTTGCTCGTGATGGAGAGCAGATTGTTGGTGTTATTGCTGCATCACTAGTTAGCAATATACGACAAAAAGCTAAGGCAAAAATAAAAAAGTATAAATCTTTAAAAAAATTGTTTTCAGAAAAAGGAAATGAAGTTTTTGATTGCTATTTGGATACTTTGATATTATGTGAAAATTTACTTCTTAGAAGCGGTAGAAGTTTTAATGCTTCATTAAATTTATTTATTTTAGATGAAAGATATCAGGGGTTAGGAATAGGAAATAAGTTGTATTCTCGTTTTTTGGAATATCTTGCTGATATGAATGCCGATAATTTTTTCCTTTATACAGATGATAGTTCTAACTTTCAGTTTTATGAAAGAAAAGGCTTGAATCGGATAGAAGAAGAGGAATTTTATTGGCGTTGTAGTAATCAAAATAATGAAAGGTATTATTTATATGAGGGTAAAGTGTAATAATAAGAGTTGGAGTTTTTCATTTAATGTGTTTTATCCCATTAAGATCTTTATGCTCTAAGTAAGCATTGTATTAGATGTTGCAAGGGTAAGATCTAATACAATGCTTAAGAGAAAGTACTAATATTTATGAAAGTGTTAGTAATTTCTAATCATCTATATTTGTTAGAATTATTCTTAGTTTGTACAAATATTTTTTAGAACTATTTCATTAACGAAAATTAAGTCTTATCTTGAGACTTAAATCTTACCGAACTGCCCAAGAAATTTAGTTAAACACTACCCCAATGATCTAAATGATCAGCCCACCACTGCATCATTGCTTTACGGTCATTTAGCCATTGAGCATGATTGTACGATGCGCGTGTTTTATTATCAGAAACGTGGGCAAGTTGTATTTCAACCCAATCCTTATTAAAACCATTCTCATTGGCCACAGTCGATGCAGTTGCTCTTAGAGTATGCATCCTGAACTCTAATTTCATATTACTTAGGGCAGTATTCAATGTGGTTTTACCCATCATCTTTCCGTCTTCACCTGTAAATATATATTCACTCTCAGGATAAAGTGCAAATTGCTCTTTTATGATTTCAATGGCTTGGTCAGATAACGGTACAACATGCATTCTGTTTTTTTTCATATTGCGCTTGCCAGCCAAAATATCAGCTCTTGATACTGCTGGAATCGTCCATGTCTTATCTTCAAAGTTAATATATTCCTTTTTGCCTCGGCGTATCTCAATACTTCTAAGCCATGTGTATGCTGCGGTTTTAATAGCATTTCGGGTGCTAATTGAGCCGCCATATGCATTGAGCTTAGACATAAGTACTTTTTTTTCAGACTCAGTTAATGGTCTGGCATGGGTTACATCTGGCTGTTTAATGTAACCCCTAAGAACATAAGTAGGATCTATAGAAATACGTTTTGTGATAATTGCATATTCCATTACTTCACCAATAATTTGTCTTACAAAAATTCCTTTAACTTCTCCTGTACCTCTACCTGACTTTTTGATTCTTGCCATAGTGTTATCAAGCACAGTTTTAATATCAATAGAGTCAATCTCATGAATAGGTTTATTACCAATAAGAGGATAAACATCTTTCTCAAAATAACTGGAGCGGCGTTGTTCCCACTCTTTGGACTGTTGAGCTTTTCGTGAACTCATAAACTCACTAGCGACTAATCGGAATGTACCATTATTTGCTTTGATTGCTTCAAGTCGTTCTTTTTTCTGGTGACTTATTGGATCTACTCCTTTGGCAAGTTGCTCTCGATATTCCATAGTTTTTAAGCGAGCATATGCTAAAGTAATTTCAGGATATTGACCGATTGTGAGCATTTTTGCTTTAGTAAGAAATCGATAGCGATAACGCCAGAATTTACTGCCCGAAGGTCGGACTTCTATACATAGTCCTAAATGGTCAGCCACGCGGTATAGTTCTTCACGTGGTTTTAATCTTTTGATTTTAAGGTCGTTTAACATAAGGTGTGAGTAACACTATTTCTAAAAGCTCTTACTCACAATCTTACTCACAAAAATTGGTAATTGCATGTATCACGTTGTTATGCAAGGTTGTAATAAAAATTTTTTTAAATCAACTAGATAATTTTTAATGTAATTAAAGTTTATAAAAGGTTAGATTATTAATTGGCATGATGTAATTACATCTACGTCTAGATCAAAAAAAATCCCTGCATATGCAGGGATTTTTTTACGTGCAAAATATTGAATGTTTATTTAAATAAAATAATTGTCCAAGTGAAAAAGATAATGGCTAAAGAAACGAATTGCGCAGCGCTACCCATATCTTTGGCATTTTTAGATAACTCATGTTTTTCCAGTGAAATGCGGTCAACAACGGCTTCAATGGCTGAATTGAATAATTCCACAATAATCGCCAACAGACATACCGCGACCATTAAGGCTTGTTCCAAAGCCGAGACATGCACAAAAAAGCTCAGCGGAATGAGGATGACATTGAGCAAAATGACTTGTCGAAATGCCGCTTCATGACTAAACGCCGCTTTAAAGCCTGCGAGTGAATAGCCCGTTGCATTTAAAATCCGTTTGAGGCCATTTTTGCCTTTATAAGGAGAGTAGGGTGTCATTGCGATTTGGAGTGACTGGAGAAAGCTTAAGTATAAATCCAAATATGTTGCAGTAAATTGGCAATATGTCGCATGCGTGTACCAATCAAGACTGTTTTCTGCCAGCGAATCTCATCAGAGTTGCATTTATGAATTGTCAATTCAGATCAGGCTAAGGATAATAAGCACAGGTCTATTGAGGGAAAATTCTGCATGAAAATTATCGCAGATGAAAATTTGGCATTTACCGATTATTTCTTTGCGGAATTTGCAGAAATACAGCATCGGGCAGGACGTACCTTGACGTATGACGATGTACAGGATGCAGACGCACTCTTGGTACGTTCGGTAACCAAAGTGAACCATGCCCTGATTGATCAGACTAAAATTAAATTTGTTGGCAGTGCCACGATTGGAACTGATCATTTAGATATTCAGGCTTTAGAACAACAAAACATTGCTTGGAGCAATGCGCCAGGCTGTAATGCACAAGCGGTGGCTGAATATGTGATTACTGCCTTACTACATTTAAATGCTGATGTATTAGAGAAAAATAAGGACTTCACTTTAGCAATTGTGGGTCTGGGAAATGTGGGTAGCCGACTGGCGGTGATGGCGCAGCTATTGGGCTGGAATGTGATTGGTTATGATCCTTATGTGCAACTTGCGGGGATTGAAAATGTTTGCTTTGATGCGTTGCTAAAACGCGCCGATGCCATCTCAATTCATGTGCCACTCACTGTCTCTGGTGATTATCCAACACAGCATTTATTTGATGCGACTGCATTTGCTGCAATGAAACCATCCACTATTTTAATCAATAGTGCGCGTGGGCCTGTGGTTGAGCAAGCGGCCTTGATGGCGGATATTGCAACAACCAAACGTCAAGTGGTGCTGGATGTATTTGAGTTCGAGCCAGAAATTTCTGAACAATTACTGGATCTACTGGCATTAGCAACGCCGCATATCGCGGGTTATAGTCTGGAAGGTAAGGCCAGAGGTACGCAGATGATCTATGAGGCTTTTTGCCAGACATTTGCTTATGACGTGACAAAACGTTTTGAGAGCCAGTTGCCACTGGTACCCCAATACTTTGAGCAGGATTTAAAAGTTGCGCTTAAACAGCATCTCACGCAGATTTATGATATTGCTGCGGACGATCAGCAATTGCGTGCTTGTGTTCAGGATGGCAAGGTTGAGCAAACCGCATTTGATTTACTCCGAAAAAATTATCCTTTGCGCCGTGAATGGGCTGCACATGGTGGGCCAAAAGCATGAACCAGACGATGAAAAACTATCAACCAACGTGCTCCATTGAAGCCTTAAAAGCACGGGCAGCGATGTATCAGAAAATCCGCCAGTTTTTTGCTGAGCGTGAAGTACTTGAAGTGGAAACCCCAGTCCTGTCTCAGGCGGGTGTGACCGATGTGCATTTGGCTTCGGTGCAGGTACAGCGTCATATTCATGGCAAATTAAATACGCAATATTTACAAACCTCACCCGAATTTCCAATGAAACGCTTATTGGCCAGTGGTAGTGGGCCAATCTATCAAATCTGTAAAGTATTCCGTGATGATGAGCATGGGCGTAAGCACAACAGTGAATTTACCATGCTGGAATGGTATCGTCCGGGTCTGGATTTAAAGGCACTTATGCATGAAACTGCGGAATTGTTAGAAACATGCTTGGCACATCGTTTCGGTGAAATTCGTCCAGTAATTCTCAGTTATAAGCATGCCTTTCAGGATCGTCTGGATATTAATCCGTTGCAGGCAACCTTAAAACAACTCAAAGATACGGCTAATCGTGTCGGTCTGAATCTTGATTTAGGTGATGATCGTCTGGGGTATATGGACCTGTTATTTTCGCACTTTGTTGAACCAAGTCTGGGCTTCGATGCACCCGTATTTTTAACCGATTTTCCACCTGAAATGGCTTCATTGGCAAAAGTGAAACAGGATGAAGAGGGTGAACTGGTCGCAGCGCGTTTTGAGGTCTATATCGAAGGTCTGGAACTGGCAAATGCCTATGATGAATTGCTGGATGCAGATGTGTTGGCCTCCCGCTTTGAAGCTGATAATGCAGAGCGCGCACAGCAGGGTTTAGCCATCATTCCAACTGATCAATATTTACTAGCAGCTTTGCCGAATATGCCTGAATGTTCTGGGATTGCGTTAGGTATCGACCGTTTGTTGATGGTTGCGATGAATCAGGTCAAGATTGATCAGGTGATTGCGTTCCCTGCCGAGATTGCATAACGCAACATATCTTAAAACTTAGAGTAATTGCATCAGCAGCTGGATCAGTTCACTTTGTCGATGTGTTTTGGTCTTTTTGAAAATAGCTTGCAGGTGCTTTTTTACGGTATCGGCCTGAATTTCATATAAAAGAGCAATTTCTTTGGTGGTTTTACCCTTAAGCAGTTGCTCGCATATTTTATGTTCTACGGGTGTGAACATAAAAAGCTGTCTACATCGGTCTTTCTGATATTTAGGTTGATGTTGAAGCCCTGAAAATGTTGCCAGTAATACTGGGCGTAAACCAAAAATCTTATGGGTTTTTTCGGGACAAAGTAGATCCAGCGTTAAAAAGAGCTGATGATCTAAGCGCATCACCTGACTTCGTTCAGCATACGCTACGTCAGAATAGGTGTTATGCAGACGTTCTAATTCAAGCAGGTGCTGTTCGAATTTTTGCTGTTGATGGGGTTTGAAAAAGAAGCGACGCTGTTCAATCTGGATGTGCGCATTATTTTCGATAAATTTTTCTGCTTCTCTATTCATTTCCAGAATATCGCCGTTGAGATTAATAATCGCAATTGGCTGATTCATTTTCTGGATCAATTGTGACCCAAGTAAGGTCATGGTGGAATATTCAAAATGATGGCGATAGTGCTGAAGCTTTTGCTGGATCTGAGGCAATATTTGATAAATCGGTTGAAGTTCAGAGCAACTTAATGCACCACGATCAGGACTGGTCAGAAAGGCCAGAATCACACAGACTTTATGATCATAAATAACCTGAAGTGCTGAGCAAAAACGTAAATTGAGTGGTTGTAAAATTTGTTGATAAACTTGCGTCTGAACAATGTCCTGTTCCGTAAAATGTTGGCTGCAATGCATCCAGCCTGTGATTGGTGCTGCCAATAATTTTTTTAATTGTGGGTCATCATCAAAGGCTAAACGGAGTTGTTGTAGAGCCGCTTGTTCAAGTTGATGAGGATCCAGATTAACCCCATGATGCACACTGAATGAGAGTGCCTGCACCTCGAGATCAACTGCCAGAAGTTGTGCTGCCTGAAAGTCAAAATGATGGTTAAGCTCTTCGAGGAAAATCATCCAGTCATCAGCATGCTGAACCTTGTTCAGGATGTCCAGTACAGCATGAGATTGGGTTTGATTCATTTAAAGCGTCCAGCAAAGAACAAGAACTATTTCCATATAGTCTATATGGGTTTTATCAAAATAAAATTATCAATCAGAAAAAATGTGACTTTTTATGCAATCAAAAGATGAGTTAAGCCATTCAGGTACGACAGAACAAAATGAATTGCCTAAACCCATCACAGATTTAGGCAAGATTAAATTTAGCAACGGCCTTTTTTGGCCTGTCCTGGTGGGCAAAAATCACCATGACCATTGTGATAATCTTCTGGATCAACCACAACACTGCCATGTGGCGTATGTACCGCACAAGCGGATAGACTGAATGTGAATAAAAGACAAAGGTAGAGTGATATTTTTTTCATGGTTCCGTCCCGTATTTTTATTGCTTTAGATATCACTTTAAAACGATCGGTTCATTTTTACCAGAACGGGACTAAAATTTTTTAAATGAGATGAATATCACTCTTGAGGTCTTAACACGGTTCTAAACCCGACATGCGTTGCCGCCAGATCAAATTCCTGAGGATAACGACTGCTATTGCGATAACGTGCACAGAAATTAGAAGCACATAAAAAAGAGCCGCCCTTAAGCACATATTGTGTGGTCGCACTATTTTGCTGGCGCAGATCCGTATAATTTCCCATATGTTGATCATGCGCACCATGATAGACAGAAGACGTCCATTCCCAGACATTCCCGATCATATCGTATAACTGAAATGCATTGGCTGCATAACAGCCGACAGGGGCAACGCCTTCGAAATGGTCTTCAACTGTATTTTTAAGTGGAAATTCCCCTTGCCAATAATTGGCTTGCGGATGTTGATGGGCATCCTGTGGTGCCTGATGAAGAGGGGTATCATTTTTTGAACCCGCCTTGGCTGCATACTCCCATTCCTGTTCAGAGGGTAAATCGTGCCCCAACCAGACTGCATAATGTTCTGCATCATTTTTGGTGACATAACGGACTGGTTCAGAGGGCAGAGCCGCTTGACCCGACGGGCCATTTGGCGTTTTCCATGTGTAATCAGCCTTTAACTGCCACCATTGATTAGGCAGGTTAGCATCTGGAGAAAATACGGCTGCCTGCTTTTGTTTTTCTGCATCTGTGATATAGCCCGTAGCTTTGACAAAACTGGAAAACTGGGCAACCGTAACCTCAGTTTGATCGATCCAGAAGCCATCCACTTGGCGTTCTTTCGCACCAAAATTAAGTTCATCTGGATAGGCCTGATTGGAACCCAGTGGAAATGAGCCTTTAGGAATCCAGACCATCCCCGCTGTTTTATGTTTTTGCCATGCATCGGGCAAGCCAGAATAGCTCTGGCATTGTGATAAAGAGCCCAACAATGCAGGTTGAGTTGTTGGGTGTTGTTGAGATGGCTTTACTTCTGGCCCAACTCTACTGCAACCTGCCACAAGGGACAGGCTACAGAGGGAAACGAGAAGGGGACTTAGTTTCATTGAAGATTGTATTCCTTGACCCCATTTTGCTGGGTGTATTTGTTATACACATCTACCAGTTCTTGCAGTTTTGCAGGATTAGTTTGAGCCAGATTTTGGGTTTCACCACGATCATTTTTCAGATTGTAGAGTTCCCAAGTGCCTGTACCCAGCTCGGCTTTACCTTGTAAGGCAATTTTCCAGTCACCCTGACGTGCATATTTACTGCCATGTAATTCATCGGCAAAACTAAAGTTAACGGGACGAATGGCCTGAGCTTTATTTTCGAGTACCGATTTCCATGAATAGCCACTTGGGGTATTAATCTGGCGACCTTTATATTGGCCTTGTGGCACGGCAATATTGGCGTAATCTAAAACTGTCGGGAAAACATCTAGTACGGAAGCAAAACCATGATGCGTGCTTTGTGCTTTGGTTTGATAAGGGAGTTTCACAATTGCTGGAGCAGTGGTTGCACCTTCACCCGCCGTATCCTTCCATAAGTGGAATGGCGCAGCACTCACTTCTGCCCAACGTGGCCCCACATAATGATAAGAACTCGATGTACCCACGTTATTGACACTGTTATCAAAGCCAGACTCAGTGCCATAGTTGCCGCGGATAAAACCTTCTGCGCCATTATCTGAAACAAAGAAAATGAGCGTATTGTCATATAAATTATTGCGTTTGAGATATTGGATGACCCGCCCAATATTGGCATCCAGATTTTCCACCATGCCTGCATAGATTTCCATTCTGCGTGCTTCCAGCGCTTTTTGTTCAGTTGAAAGCTCATTCCATTTGCCATATTTTTGAGGTGCATTTTGCGTAGCAATCGGTTCAGCAGCAGTGAAGTTGGCTGGGATCAGACCCAACTGTTTCTGGCGAGCAATACGCGCATCACGAATCACATCATAACCCGCATCGTAGACACCACGATAACGGTCCCGATATTCGGCAGGCGCTTGTAAAGGCCAATGCGGCGCGGTGTAAGCCGCATAAGCAAAGAATGGTTTGCCTGAATTTTTGCCAGATTCTAAATAACTGATCAGCTTGTCGGTGAAATAGTTGGTCGAGAAGAAATCATCAGGTAAAGATGAAATTGGCACTTCTTTGCCATCTTCTGTATAGGTTGCATTACGTTTATAGGCATTCGGCGCTTGTTTAAAATGCAAGTCCAAGCCTTGTAATAGGGTAAATGAATGGTCGAATCCTTTGGCATGTGCGTTGGTTTCAGGTGTCAAACCTAAGTGCCATTTGCCACTGATATAAGTACGATAGCCATTGTCTTTTAAGACTTCAGCAATCGAAAGTGAACGTTCATTCAAATAACCTTCATAGCCGGGCTGGCCTTTTAAATGTGCAGGCGTCAGCTCAGCCATTGCCCCAATTCCTGCCAAATGATGGTCAGTACCTGAAATCAATTGCGAACGGGTTGGAGAGCAAGTTGGCGCTGTGTGGTAGTCGGTTAAAATGCGGCCCTCTTGCGTCAGTGCATCAATATTCGGGGTGTGAATTTCACCGCCAAAAGCACCTAAGTCTGAATAGCCTAAGTCATCGGCCATGATGAATAAAATATTGGGCTGTTTCTTGGTTTCAACCACAGTATTGGATTCGTTTGAATCATCATTACTGCACGCTGAAATCGAAAGACTAAAGAGGGCAATCGACAAGGTCGTGAGAAGGCTGTTACGAGGCATGAGATTCGACTTAATCCATTAAAATAATGCAGTCGAGTTTAGAGAGATGATTTTTATGATAAAAATAATTAAAATTTGATTGTTAATCTTAAAAAAAGAAAAGCCCCAAAACTGGGGCAAATCGTGAATGGATTTAAAAAGGAAGTTTGGTCAACTGGTTCAGGAAATGTGGGACAACGCGAGGTTCCAGAATGATGGTCACCACCACACCGTAGGCGGCTCCCCAAAGATGCGCACTGTGGTTGATATTGGTATTGCCACGTTTGCCCGACCAGATGCTATATGCGACATATAAAATTGCAAAAATAATCGCAGGCACAGGAATGAAAAAGACAAAAATCAGATTCCAAGGCTGGAACAGGATATAGGCGAATAGTACCGCAGACACTGCGCCTGAGGCTCCTAGACTGGCCCACTGGGCATCATGACGATGTTTTAGGTAGCTGGGTAAGATCGCAACGATTAAACCACCCAGATAAAATAAGACAAAGCCCATGTCATAGAAAAACTGACGATAGAAACTTTCAATGATATTGCCAAAGAAAAACAGCGTGATCATATTGAATAGGAGATGTGTACCATCAGCATGAATAAAACCATGCGTGATAAAACGGTCATATTGCCCACGTTGCATGGCAGGAGGCCAGAAAATCAGACGATTCATCACTGCCTGATTGGAGAAGGCCAATAAGGAAATTACAACTGTAATAATGATCAGGGTCACAGTGTGCCCAAAGGGTAGATGTAACATAAATATTTTAAATTGATCAGAGTCTAAGCAATAATGCCATTAAAAACTTAATAAACAATGATCTTGCATAGAATTCCTACAAAAATGGTTGAATTTTTTTAATTACCCTCCATCTTCGGTTAATATAACGACATCAGCTTGAGGATTATTGTTATGTCGACTGAGAACACCAACACTGCTGTCGCAGAAGAAATTCCAAACCTTTTAATTACTCCCTCTGCACAAGAGTACTTAGGTGATTTATTAGCAAAGCAAAATACACCAGGGATTGGCGTTCGTGTTTTTGTAGAGAATCCAGGTACTCCACGTGCTGAATGTTGTATGGCATATAGTGCACCTGATGAAGTGGTGCCAACAGACTATAAACAGGATTATCCAGATTTTCCTGCCTATGTGGATGCGCCATCAATTCCGTATCTGGTTGATGCGGTAATTGACTACAACAAAGATCGTTTTGGTGGTCAATTAACGTTCCGTGCACCGAACTCGAAAGTGCCGCGTGTTGGCCCAGATGCGTCGATTGAAGAACGCATTACTTATGTATTGCAATCAGAAATTAACCCAGGTCTAGCGGGTCATGGCGGTAACTGTAGTCTGGTTGAAGTACAGGATAGCCCAGAGCATGGTTTGACTGCTGTATTGAAATTCGGTGGTGGATGCCAAGGTTGTTCTGCGATTGATGTAACTTTAAAGCAAGGCGTAGAAACCACATTAAGACAGCATGTACCAGAGTTACAGCGTGTTGTGGATCAAACGGATCATACACAGGCTGAAGGCGCTTATTTTAAATAATCGCTCGACATCTACTGTAGTTTAAAAAAGTCCTTTCGAGGGCTTTTTTTATTGTTTATCGTTTCTAAATTATCTGAAGATAGCTTAATTATTTATGGTAGAAAAATAATGGTTTTTGGTTCTATATATTTAAATTAATTAAATTTTTTATTTATCTGTCATAACAAGAGCGAGTAAGTTCAATTTATTGAGTAATTGAATGGAAATGGTTCCTGCATTTTTAGCTAAATTGGTTCTAGGTTTTATAAAGAAAGCAAAGAGAATAAAAATGAACAAAAAATAAGTTTGGATAAGGACGTAAGGGATTTATGAATAAGAAATTAGTGTTAGGCATCAGTATCGGTGTCATGAGCTTGGCAAGCTATGCACAAACGCCACAAGTGGATGTGATTGTGTTAAATGCCGATGTTCGGACCTCGAATCCAGCCAAACCAAAAGCACAGGCATTTGCAGTGAAAGATGGAAAGTTTGTGGCTGTCGGCAATAATACCTATATCCAGAATATGGCGACCAAGCATACACAAGTTATCGATGTAAAAGGTAAAACAGTTCTCCCCGGATTAACCGATGCGCATACCCATTTGTTGGGCGGTCTGGAATTATGGGACGGTGTTGATCTATTCGGAATCACGGATCGTCAGGAATGGCTTAAATTAATTGCCAAAAGAGATAAAGAATTACCGAAAGGTGCTTGGTTAATGGGAGGGCGTTGGGACATCACGGGCTTGAAAGATGATCATATGCCAACTCGTCAGGAGCTGGATGCGATTGCTCCAGATCGTCCTGTGGTGTTACAGGACATTGATTATCACACGGTTTGGGTCAATACTAAGGCGATGCAAGTGCTGGGGATTGATAAAAATACCAAATCACCAGAGGGTGGTGAGATTGTCAAAGATCCGCAGACAGGTGAGCCGACCGGGATTTTTAAAGAAACTGCGGGTACTCAACTGATTCTAGGAAATCCTAAATACACTAGTGCCTTATTGTCAGGAAAAGCGGCACTGCCAGTCGTTGAAAAGATCATTGCACATTTTAATAGCTTAGGCATTACCTCTGTACATGATATGTGGACTGAGTTAGATACGGTTTATCCTGCTTTGCTGGAGTCGAAACAGGAATTACCGATGCGTATCCGTTTTGGATTAATGGCGGGTGATGATCAGGTAACGCCTGCCGATTTCCAGCGTTATGCGAAGCAACGCGATGAACTGAATCAGCAATTTATACAAAAAGAACAGCAGTGGAAAAAAGGGCCGCAGTTCCGCTTTGCGTATATGAAATATTTTGTCGATGGCACATTGATGAATTATACCGCTGCATTAAATGAACCGTATGCAGATCGTCATCATTTTAATATTGCCCCAATTACCTCACAGGCAGATCTAAATAATTCAGTGAAAAATGCCAATGAAGTCGGGTTCCCCGTCGCGATTCATGCGATTGGCGATAAGAGTGTGGATATGGCCCTGAATGCGATTGAAAATAGCCCTAAACATCGCCAATTAGCCAATCGAATTGAACATATTGAGGTTCTATCTAAAGATGCTATTCCACGTTTTGCGGAGCTAGGTGTTGTGGCTTCGATGCAGCCTGATCATGCTATTACAGGGAATTATCAGGAATCCCGTTTGGGTAAGGCGCGTATGCCATATAGTTATGCTTGGCAATCTTTGCTCAGTAGCGGCGCTACCATGGTATTGGGAAGTGACTGGCCTACGGCATCTGAAAATCCAATGTTGCAGCTCAGCGATGTGGTATTTCGTGAGTATCAGGGTAAAACCCGTTATAGCGATAATGCTTTAAGTCTGGATGAGGCTTTATATGCCTATACCCAAGCACCTGCAAATATCGCAGGGTGGGGCGATGAGATTGGCAGTATCAGTGTCGGGAAATGGGCTGATTTTGTGGTCTTGCAGGATACTTTAAAAACACCACTCAACAAAGACATTAAGGACTGGAAAGTTGCCGAAACCTGGTTTGCTGGAAAACAGGTTTATAATGGAAAATTAAGTAAAAATAAATAAGTGTATTTAAAAAAGAAAGTCTGATGGCTTTCTTTTTTTTACTTTTATTTGAATAGTTGTATTTTAAAAAAATAATAAATGGCTCTTTTGGTTTTTTGAAAATTGGTTCTCGATTTATAACCTGTGCACAACATAATTGAGATTCAAAAATAACCTTATACTAATGGGATAAATGGATGGTCAATAAAAAATGGATTTTAGCGGTAATTGCATCTATGTTAATATCACCAGTAAATGCAAAATCAACTGATCATGATCAGGGTAATAATGGGGATAGTTTTTTAATCAGTGGTTCACTTGCATTTTTAACAGAGTATTATTGGCGAGGGACGACGCAAACCAAAGGAAAACCTGCTGTTCAGGGAATATTAAGACTCGATCATGACTCTGGGTTTTATACGCAACTATTTGCATCGAATATTCAGCTAGATATAGGAAGTAGTCTAGAGCTGGATTATTATATTGGCTATAATTATCAAATAAATAATGATCTAAAGTTGAATCTGCAATATCTGGATGTGAACTATCCTGATGAAGATAAGACGCTACCTCGTGTCGATTTTGAGGAATATTCAATTGGATTGATGACTTCAAATTTACTCAATGCTCAGGATGAGCTCAACCTGTCTTTTTATTACACGCCTGATTATACCTTTGAAACAGGTAAAATGCTGCGTTATGAGGCTGGCTATCGTTATCCAGTCGCGGATCAATGGAATATATATACTCAAGTGGCCTATAACCAGTTCGCAAATAAAAATGCCTATGCCGTGCTTTGGGGAACTGATGAGAAAAGTCATTTTTATGATTATAAAATAGGGCTGGATTTTAACTATCAGGATTTTATCTTTGATCTTTATTATGCCAATGCAAATGTTAATAAAGATTTACCAAGTGCGGATAAGACGGTGGTTTTTAGTTTAACTAAAATTTTTTAATTTAAAAATAAATCTTTAGATAATTAAATAAGATGCTATTGGTTGGTATGCAATTGTTTATGTTTTAAATGTGGTTAAGGTGAGTCCGCAGCCAAAATGTTTTGTATATAAAACATTTTGGCTGTTTTGTGTTCGGGTTTGGATGGTGCGAGAAAAGACTCAAAAAATTAATAAAAATAAATTGATTTTTCTAAAAATAAGATTAGTTTAATGCTCTGTTTATTTGTTTGAAAAACAAAAGGAATTGTTTTTTATTCATTCATACTTAAATTGGTACCTGTTTTTTTGGAAGAATTGGTACTCGTTTTTAATTGAAGAATTAATCAAAGTAGCGTGAATAAAGTGATATTTAAAATATATCGATAAAAGGGATGTTAAAACAATGAGAGTGAATGCAGAGCGCTTATGGCAGATGCTCATGGATATGGCGAAGATCGGTGCGACCACGAAAGGCGGAAATACACGATTGGCGCTCACGGATGAAGATATTTCAGGTCGGGCTTTACTGCTTGAGTGGGCCAAGCAGATTAATCTTTCTATTCATTATGATGAAGTTGGTAACCTGATTTTACGCCGTTCAGGGCAAAACCAAACCGCATTACCTATCGCTATGGGCAGCCATTTAGATACCCAGCCAAAGGGTGGTCGCTTTGACGGAATTTATGGTGTGCTGGCTGGCATGGAAGTGTTACAGCGCTTAGAAGAACAGAATATTGTTACTGACCATCCACTTGAATTGGTGGTGTGGATGAATGAAGAGGGTGCACGTTTCACTCCTGCAATGATGGGTTCAGCAGCATTCGCTGGCGTATTACCTAAACAGCAAGTCTATGACACCACGGATAAAAACGGTATTTCTGTTTATTCGGAGCTGGTTCGTACAGGGCAATTGGGCGATTACCCGCTGGCTCGTCCATTTCAGGCTTATTACGAAGCGCATATCGAACAAGGGCCAGTACTGGAAAGAAACCAGATCTCGATTGGTGTGGTGACAGGTGGTCAAGCTATTCTCTGGTTAGATGTCGAAACCCAAGGTAAAGCTGCGCATGCTGGTACGACTCCAATGAATATGCGTAAAGATACTATGGTCGGCACGGCAGAAATGATTGTCGCGATTGAAAAATGCATTCTTGAGAAATTCCCACAAGGCTTGGTGACATTTGGTGAAATGCAAGTCGCCAACTCATCACGAAATACGATTCCAGGACAGATTCAGTGGACCATTGATCTACGTCATCCAGATGATGCAGCACTGAAAGCAATGGAAATCGAAACAACTACAATCTTGTCTCGTCTAGCGATGGAACGAGATCTGGAAGTTCGCGTATCTCAACATTGGCTGAGTCCAGCGACTTATTTTGATCCGACTTGCGTTGCAACAGTTCAAGACGCGGTAAACAGTTTGGGATATAGCAACCAGACAATCGTGAGTGGTGCAGGACATGATGCAATCAATATCGCAAAACATTGTCCAACGACCATGATCTTTATCCCTTGTATAGATGGTTTAAGCCATAACGAGGCAGAAGATATTTATATGCAAGATGCCGCTCAAGGTGCCGATGTGCTGCTGAATGCCATTTTAAATTATGACGCGCAGTCAGCCGCACAAGTCGCTCAAAAAAATACAGCAACAGTTTAATTATTAGCAAATTAACAATGTGTAAGACATGCATGCTGCTGGAATGGAGCATTGCAATAAAGATGGATAGATAGAAGATGAACTCAAAATTACCAGTAGAAGTAGATATTCAGGATATCTGGCAAAAAGATAAGGATCATGTGATTCACCCGTGGACAGATTTTTCGACATTTAAAGACGAAGGTTCTTTAATTATGTCTAAAGGTGAAAATGTCTATGTGTATGATGCACAAGGCAATAAATATCTAGATGGTATTGGTGGCCTATGGTGTGTCAATGTCGGTTATGGTCGTAAAGAAATTGCTGATGCTGTTGCTGAACAGATCATGGAATTACCTTACTTTTCGCCTTTTGGTCATCAAACCACAGCGCCAGCAGCCAAGTTGGCTGCTAAACTGGCTGAGTTGGCACCAGGGAATCTGAATCATGTGTTCTATGGTTGTGGCGGTTCAGTGGCGAATGATACGGCGGTACGTTTAATTCACCACTATTTCTATCAAATCGGTAAGCCATCCAAGAAAAAATTGATTGCCCGTAAAGATGCTTATCACGGTAGTACCTACATCAGTATGACCTTGACGGGAATTGAAGCCGATCATGTTGGTTTCGAAATTCACAACGAACTGGTTCATCATGTGTCATGCCCAAATCCATACCGCAAGCCTGCATCGCAGTCGATGGAAGATTTCTGTAATGAAAAGGTTCAGGAACTGGAAGATACGATTCTGAAACTTGGCCCAGATAATGTGGCTGCTTTCTTTGCCGAGCCAATCATGGGTGCGGGCGGGGTGATTGTTCCACCAGAAGGCTACCATGCCAAAACTTTGGCAGTATGTAAGAAATACAATGTTCTGTATGTGTCTGATGAGGTAGTCACTGCATTTGGTCGCTTAGGTCATATGTTTGCTTCAGAAGCCGTGTTTGGCATTGTTCCTGACATTATTACCTGTGCAAAAGGGCTTTCTTCAGGCTACTTACCTTTAGGTGCAACCATTATTTCTGATGAGATTTATGACGCCATCAGCAAGCCGCATCATGAAGGTGGTTTGCTGACGCATGGCTTTACCTATTCAGGCCATCCAGTGAGTTGTGTTGCTGCACTGAAGAATATTGAAATTCTGGAAAAAGAAAAGATTTGTGAACATGTTCAAGACATGGGCGTTTACTTTGAAGAGCAATTAAAGACGCTTGCGGATCTGGAAATTGTCGGTGAAGTACGCGGCAAAAAATTCATGATGTGTATCGAAAACTTACGTAATAAAGAAACCAAAGAACTGTTTGACCGTTCTGTTGGCGTCGGTAAACGTATTGCGAACCATTGCCAAAAACTCGGTTTGATTGTTCGTCCAGTGGGTCACATGAATGTCTTGTCTCCACCATTAATCCTGACACGTGATCAAATTGACTTTGCTGTGAAAACCTTACGTCATGCGATTCAGAATACGATTCAGGAATTAAAAGCTGAAGGTCATTTATAAGCCGAATCTCTTTGTTTCCCAATGAAAAATCAACTTGCCTTGCGGGGTGAGTTGAGTCTCGCTGATCGATAGAAATAGCGGGAGAACAACAGATGATGTCGATGGAATGAATGAGGAATAAAGCGGACATAGTTGCATGAAGCAGGCTGAAATCCTGTGGGCAGTCACGATGAATCCGCTTTAGTACCCGTATGAGAGCAAGCAGATGAAGAATTATATCAATGGAAAATGGGAAAACACGACAGGAACATCCCAGATTACGGTGGTCAATCCTGGCAGTGAAGAGGAATTAATCCGATTTACTACGGCTTCCCCACAAGATGTAGATGCTGCCGTGGCTGCTGCACAACAGGCACTGGAAAGCTGGAGTTTGACAAGCCCTGAAGAACGCGCGAATTGGTTAAATAAAATTGCCGATGCGATTGACGCAGCAAAAAACACCTTGATTGAACTTTCCCACCGTAACAATGGTAAATCTTCGGAACAAGCACAAGTCGATGTCGACAACAGCATTAAGTGTTACCGCTATTATGCCAATCTAGTTAAAAGCTTTGCATTTAGTCAGGTGACTGAATGTGACGGTGGTATTGAACTGACGCATCAGCAAAATCCCGTCGGTGTGGTTGCTTTAATTACGCCGTGGAATTTCCCATTAATCACCAGCGCATGGAAAATCGCACCGGCCCTTGCCGCAGGGTGCACGCTCATCTTTAAACCTTCCGAGTTGGTGCCTTTGCCTGAATATGCATTTACTCAGCTGTTGGATCAGATCCAGTTTCCTCAGGGTGTATTTAACCTGATTTTGGGAGATGCAGTTGCTGCGCAGCATTTGGTGACACATCCAGAGGTGAATAAAGTCTCTTTCACTGGTAGCACAGAGGTAGGCATTCATGTGATGCAGGCCGCAGCCCGTTCAGTCAAGCGTGTCACATTAGAGCTAGGCGGAAAATCGCCGATCCTTATTCTTGAAGATGCCGATCTGGATGAAGCAGTCGATAAAGCACTCGGCGGCATGTTCTATAACAGTGGTCAAATGTGTTCTGCGACCTCACGTTTACTGGTGCATCAATCGATTGCCGAACGCTTTTACCAGAAGTTTAAAGCTGCGGTGGAATCGATCATTTTGGGTTCTGATCTGACTGGTCCATTTGCAATGGGGCCGATGACCACACAAAAGCAATTCCAGAAAGTTCATGAATACTTAAGTATTGCGAAAGACGAAAAACTTCAAACTTTAATTGATTTCGAGCAAATTGCTGTGCCTGAAAAAGGCTTTTTCATTCAGCCGCATGTTTTTGTCAATGTTCCGACTGACAGTCGATTGTGGAAAGAGGAAATCTTTGGCCCCGTGATTTGCTGTCGAAGCTTTGAAACTGAAGAAGAAGCCATTCGCCTTGCCAATGACTCTGAGTTTGGTCTGGCTGCAACCATTATCACAGGGTCTTTGGAGCATGGTAAAAAAATTGCCAAGCGACTTCGCTCTGGTCATATCTGGATTAATTCCCATCAAATGATTCAACCTAGTTCGTTATGGGGCGGATTCAAAAAGAGTGGAATTGGGCGAGAACTAGGGCAGTCGGGGATGCAAAGTTATCTCGAAGAAAACGTGATTACGCTCTAATTTTTCCAACTGCTGATTGAATCGGGAAAGGGACTTCTCTGTTCAATATCACTATCCAAGATGAATAAAAAAGCACTGCGAAAATATTTGCATTGATGCAGGAGAAACGTGCATGGAAAGCGAAAACAAACGAAAAGGGCTCTCACTATGGCAAGTCGTTGTCATTGGTGTGGCTTATATGGCTCCAGCAACCGTATTTGATACCTTTGGTATTATTTCAAGAGTCACTGAGGGGCGGGTTCCTCTGGCTTATATCTTGGCCTTGTTTGCAATGCTATTGACGGCATTTAGCTATGCACGCTTTAGTAAACTGACGCCAAAATCAGGGTCAGCGTATACCTACACCACGGAAACATGCGGCAAGACAGCGGGATTTTTTGTGGGCTGGTGTTCGCTTATTGATTATCTACTTATTCCATTGGTTAATGTTTTACTCGCGTCCTTTTATCTCCATGCATTGATGCCTGACATTGCCTATACCACTTGGGTGGTGATCATGGTTGGGATCATCACGCTAATCAACAGCTTTCGTATCAATATTCTGGCGAATTTTAGCTTTATCTTTATTGCTGCCACGATTTCAATGATGCTAGTGTTTATTTTTCTGGTGGTTACTGGAATGGGGCATTCACAGGGATATCAAAGTCTAGCGACAATGACCCCCTTATTTAATGGCAATCCTGAATATCTAACCTTGCTGACAGGCGTGTCATTGGTGTGTTTCTCTTATTTAGGCTTTGATGCGGTATCAACCTTAGCCCATGAAAGCCGCAATCCGACCAAGACCATTCCTCGGGCAATTATGCTTACAACATTATTAGGCGGCCTTATTTTTATTACGGTTTCCTGGTTTGTTCAATTGTCCTTTCCGACATTGGAACAGTTTAAAAATCCAGATGAAGCCTTACCTGAAATTGCACTCTTTGTCGGGGGCGTATTTTTCCAGTCAGCTTTACTTACCGTACAGATCATGAATGCATTTGCCTCTGGTTTGGCTTCTCATGCCAGCGCTTCGCGTTTGCTTTATATCATGGGACGTGATGGTGTGTTTAACCAAAAAATATTCGGTTATGTGAATCACAGATTAGGTACGCCGTTATATTCGATTTTCTTCGTCGGCTTGATTTCTCTGTTAGCGATTACCGTTGATCTGGCAACCGTTGTGAGTCTGGTGAGTTTTGGTGCCTTGATTGCCTTTACTATGGTGAACTTCTCTGTATTCATGAAATTCTTTGTGATACGTAAAGAGCGCGTAGGTTTAAAAAATATATTCTTCAATCTATTGCTACCACTAGCTTCGGTGCTGTGCTTATTAGGTTTGTGGGTACATCTGGAAAAATCAGCGCTGGAATTTGGTGGCGTGTGGTTATTGGCTGGCGTTTTACTGTTGCTTTATAAGCGTATCCGTAAACAGCCACTTTCGTTCGGGGCCACGACTTAAACCGTTTTAATCAATTGATTTGATTTCTAAAAATTTGAAAATATGGAGACAAAATATATGGAACAGAATGCGACAACCCCAAATCAGCAAGGTTTTAGCATGCCCGGCGAGTGGTCTACACAAGAAGCTGTATGGATGATCTGGCCTTATCGTACAGATAACTGGCGTGGAAATGGTGCGCCTGCACAACAGGCTTTTGCACAGGTTGCGGCTGCAATTGCTCAGCAAACGCCAGTATTTATGGCGGTTCCTCAAGCTGAAATGGAAAAAGCACGTCAGGTTATGCCTGCACAGGTGACTCTGGTTGAAATGCAAAGTGATGATGCATGGACACGCGATACGGGGCCAACCATTGTCAAGAATGCACAAGGTCAGAAAAAAGCCATTAATTGGGTGTTTAATGCTTGGGGCGGGGAAAATGGTGGATTGTATTTCCCATGGGATCAAGATCAACTGATTGCAGGCAAAATTGCTGCTCAACATGGCATTGAGACGTACTCGACACCGCTGATCTTAGAGGGCGGGGCAATTCATGTCGATGGAGAAGGGACGTTATTGACCACAGCAGAATGCTTGCTCAATCCAAATCGAAATCCACATCTGTCTCAGACTCAGATTGAAAACATTCTGCAAGAATGTCTCGGGGTAACGACTTTTATCTGGCTGCCTCAAGGGGTATTTAATGATGAAACCGATGGGCATGTTGACAATATGTGCTGTTTCGTTCGTCCGGGTGAAGTTGCATTGCACTGGACAGATGATATCAATGATCCGCAATACGCGCGTTCACAAGCCGCATTGAAAGTGCTTGAAAATACGAAAGATGCGAAAGGCCGCCAATTGAAAGTATGGAAGTTACCATCTCCAGGCCCACTTTATGCCAGTGGAAATGAGACGGTTGATGTTGATAAGGGCAATGCGATTGAACGTTTTGAAGGAAATCGTTTGGCGGGTTCTTATGTGAACTATCTGATCAGCAATCAGCAGATTATTTTCCCATTACTGGATGAACGTACCGATGAACAGGCAAAAGCATTGTTCCAGCAGATGTATCCAGACTATCTCATCACAGGGGTACCAGCGCGAGAAATCTTACTGGGTGGTGGAAATATTCACTGCATTACCCAGCAAATTCCAGCTTAAGTCACGATACTGCAAGCAAGTTGAAAAGTAACTATAGATCGGTAGCGCTTTTCAACTTGCTCAGTCAATGAATGGATGAAATAATAATAAAAAATACTGGAAAAGTATCATAATTTTAAAGAGATCATCTAAAGCATAAAATGCCCAAAAATTTGAAAATGTTTATTCATTTGATGATTGCAATAAGAATGACAAAATCATGCAAGCTTCATCTTCATATTTTTTATATAAGAATTTCATATTATTGTTAAATAAAATGAGTTGGTTATGATTTATTTTCTTTACCACATATTAAAAAGTTAAACTTTCTTCCCAATCTAATCACTATTTAATTATGAATAAAAAATGAAGATATAAATAATAATAATTATCATTTGTATTTGTTTTTTGTTAGAATTCCCACAAATTTTAAATAATCTTTTAAGATCTCTCTGAATCGGGTGGGAATATGTCCAACAAAATAGCACGTCAATCACTCCTTACTATTTCCGTATTGGGCGGTATGATGGCGCTTGCACATGCAGCAGAAACTCAAGCGAATAAAGATGCTGTACAACTGGAAAAGATTGTTGTGACTGCGAGCAGCCAAGCTGTAGATGTAAAAGATGCGCCAGCGAGTATTAGTGTCATTACGCGTGAAGATATTGAAAAACAGCCAGTGGCAAGTATTGGTGATTTGCTGAGTAAGGTTCCTGGTGTTACAGGCGGTATTAGCCCAAATGGTGATGGATCAAAAATTAAATTACGTGGTTTGCCAGATAATTACACACTTATCTTGATTGATGGTAAACGTATTGGATCCTCTCGTGATACGAATTATCGTCCAGACTCAGGTCGTCAGGATTTAAACTGGATTACACCTGAAATGATTGAACGAATTGAAGTCGTTCGAGGTCCAATGTCATCACTTTATGGTTCAGATGCAATGGGTGGAGTAATCAATATTATTACCCGAAAAATTCCAAATAAATGGGGAGGAAGCCTAACCCGTAATTATACTGTTCCAACAACGTCGAGAGATCTTGGTCATACGGATCAAATGGGAGTCATGGTGACAGGCCCATTAACAGAAAATCTAGGGTTACGTTTGACCGCAGGCCGTACTGAACGTGAAGCAGACCAGAATATTAAAGCTGGACAAGGTACCTCTGGATACATCGATGAAAATTATAATGCATTATTGAATTATAAAATTAATGATAAACATCAAGTTGCTGTTGAGGCAGGAATTTCAACACAAAAAAATAAAGCAGGATTTGGTGAGGTCGTTGGACGTGGTGGTGCGATTAGTGAGGGAGAGGTTGCTTGGGGGCCAGATGATTTAGAACATCATACGTATAGTATTTCACATGATGGTGATTGGGGTTTTGGTAAATCAAAACTGTCTGCCTATTACAATGATTATGATAGTAGTAATGCGAGTGGCATTGCTAAATCAAATGAAACGATCATTGAAGGAAATTTAAATATTCCATTTAATGCCTTATTTGAGCAGTCCTTGACTGTTGGTGGGCAGTGGAAGAAAAATGAACTCACAAATACACAAACAATCGGCACATTACCAGATGGAAGCTGGGACGGGCAGAAATATTCTGATCCAACAGTTGAGAATAAAACTTGGGCACTTTTCCTAGAAGATAATATAAGTTTATTAGATAACTTAAATTTGACGGTTGGCAATCGACTTGATCACGATGATAAATATGGCTCGCATCATAGTCCTAGAGCTTATCTGGTTTATCATCCTTTAAATGATTTCACTATTAAAGGGGGAGTGGCAAAAGGATTTAGAGCGCCGTCATTAAAAGAAACAACACCAGGTGCAGCAACATTCTCGCGTGGGAATGGCTGTAGTTCTTTAATTCCGTTGGGTTATGTATCGGGTGGTTGCTATATGGCTGGCAACCCGAATTTAAAACCTGAAGAAAGTACAAACTATGAAATCAGTTTAAATTACAACGGTTTCAATTCTGATTTGGGTGTGACTTATTTCCATACAGATTTCAAAGATAAAATTGATTATGCACCATTGGCAGAGATCAATGGTCGTTGGTATACCCGTTATGAAAATATTGGTAAAGCACGTACTCGTGGCTTAGAGGTTGTCGCAAACTTTCCAATTACAGATACTGTGAACTGGAATAATAATATGACGTACTTCTTTGAAGCGAAGAACTTAGATACTGGTAAAGAGTTAATTACCACACCTAAAATTACAGTAAATTCGGCGTTAAATTGGAAACCTACGGATGCTTTGGCATTAGAGTTCAATGCTAGACATCTTGGTAAGCAATATTTTGGTGACAATGTAACAACTAGCAGTTTGCAAAAACCTCATACCATTTTCGGAGTTTCTGCAAACTATGATTACAATGATAATTTGACCTTTAGAACAGGTATCAATAACTTGTTTGATAAGAATTTATCAAATGGTAGTGATTCATACTTAGTTGAACGCCAACGGGCATTTGTTGGTGTTACTGTTAAATATTAATCTTTTGAAACAAGCCAGAAAGATCTCTAGTGATCTTTCTGGTTTAAAATTTCTTGTATTCTTTCAGAATAATAAAACCTCTCTAAATACGTGCGAGCACGCTCACGCAAATAACCCGTTTCGATCACCTGTTGAAGAACAGGCGCAAGCAAATGGCTGAGTTCATTTTCAATCAGGGCTTCATCAATATTCAGATCACGTAATAAAAGATCAAAAGTCCGTTCCTGATTACGTGCGTACCATGCATACACACCATCATGTACTTGTTGTTTTAGATACGGTGTTTGACGAATATGATCCCAAATCTCATGCCCCATCTCGACGGTTTTTGGTAAGTCCTGTACTTCTACATAATTACGCAATACCGATAAGGGCATGACTTTAATCTTATGCCAGAGATTGGCCTGAAAATGATAGAGCTTGTCATCATTAAAATGCTGATTCAGCACTCTCTCACTCATTTGACTGATTTTTAAAATATTCTTTTGTAAATAATGCGCAATGGTTTCGTTCAGATTGGAATCTGTTACCGTTTCTAAAACAGATTTGCCCATTTTCATAAAATGTCCGACACCTGGAACGCGTTTCGACATGACTGAATTATCCAGATAATCCTGAATCGAGTGCTGGATTAACTGGGTAATCAATGCAGAGAACGCGGGATTGTTCACCACGGTTTTAATTAAACGCTGGCGGTGTCCACTTTTACTGGCAACATACTGGGCAATCGAATCTACGGTAAGAACAGGAATAACATCTTCAATGGTGGTCTGGTCATTAATCGGGTGAATCAGGGCAAAACGAATATGTTCTGCAATCTGCTCAACCAGAAATGCACTTGCGGGTGTCGCAAGAATTTGTTTTTCAATCAGGTTGAAAATCTGTTCAAAAGACCAGATCTGCTGTAACGGCTGTAAACGCAACCAATGATAGAACTGTTTAAATTCCGATTGAATGGTGTCTGGCTGTACAAACTCATGCTCAAGAAAGTCGAGCTGTGCATCAATCAGTTGTTCTATCATTGGATGTTTAAACATATATTCTCAAATCGCTAAATTAAGTTTATTGCGCTGGAGCCGCAGCAGGTTTTTGTGCCTGAATTTTGCTGAGGAAAGGTAGATATTGCTGAACCACCAGTTGATCTGCTTCCAGAATCGGCATATGACCGACATTGTCCAGAATGACAGGTGTCTGGGCATTTTTCAGTAATGCTTTTAATTCAGGGACGACTTCGACATTGACGATTTTATCTTGCTTACCCCATAAAATCAGGGTCGGTGCATCAATTGATCTTGCCAGCAAAGCAAATGAATCAGGCGTATAGAGCTTATTTAAGGCAATCACCTGATCGACCATTTTCTGGGTTTGCTCAACCTGACCAATCATCATTTTTTCTTGCGCCTGAGCAATTTCCTTTGGAATGAATGGCGGAGTAAACATGGCTTGTTGCATCAGGAAATTGAAATCTCCTTTCTTGCTCACAATCATGTTTTTCACCTGATTTGGATCTTTTAAATAAGGCGTGGTCGCTGCCTTATAGACACCCGCCGCATCAATAAGGAACAGGCTTTTGGTTTCAAAAGGATATTGACCCGCATAGAGCATGGCAATAGAACCACCCAGTGAATGACCCGCAACATGCGCTGGGCCTGTCAGATTGGCAGCTTCTACAAAACGGCGTAATTTCTCTGTGACATTCGGAACAGAATAGTCAAAATCTTTAGGTACTAATGTTTCACCGCTGGCTGGTAAATCAGGAATGATGACGTGGTAGTTTGCCGTGAGGGCGCGTGCAACACGGTTCCAGTTGTCACGACTGCCTGCAAGACCATGAATTAAAATGACGATTGGCTTACCCGCTTGACCGCCTTCACTATACGACCAAGTGATATCGCCTACTTTTAAGGTCTTGGTTTGTAAGCCAGCCCATGCACGCTCTTGTTGCAACAGGTTTTGAAAATTCATTTCTATTTCGGCAGCTTGAGTTGTACTCACTGCTAGTGTGCTTAAGCTACATGCCAGTAAAGCAGCGCCCAAAGCCTGACGAAAAGGTTGGGTAAGTCGGGTATTTATCATCGTTGTTCAATCCTTGATCTATTTTTAAACCAATTGATTATTGAGGAAGAGACGACGCGAGTCATTTGCATAATCTACAGATGTATGGAAATTCTTGCCAATGAAATCAGCAATTTTCCGCTATTTTACGGTTTAAAAGATTAGCAAGTATGCTGATCGTTTCTATTTTTGTCAGTGACTTTCAAACGGGCGCACATTAAACTGTTGCCTTAGGTCAATCACACATGGATACATACATGCTCACCGCACAAGAAGCATTAGAACGTTTAAAAGCTGGTAATGCCCGTTTTGTAAAAGGAGAGGCAGTTCAACAAAGATTGTTATCTCACCAAGAACGTGCCGAGATGGCAAGTGATCAAAATCCTTTTGCAATTGTTTTAGGCTGTTCTGATTCACGTGTACCTGCTGAAATGGTTTTTGACCAAGGTTTGGGTGACTTGTTCGTGATTCGTGTGGCAGGCAATATTGTGGCGCCTTCACAGGTCGGCAGTGTTGAATTTGCAGCAGAGCGTTATGATTGTGCTGTTGTGGTGGTACTGGGTCATAGTCATTGTGGTGCGATTCAAGCCACGATTGATACCTTGATGAACCCTGATCAGCCGCCTTCATCGAATTTAATGTCGATCGTAAACCGTGTTCGTCCGTCGGTTGAAATCTTGATGCAAACCGAACTCAAAAATGATTTGAAAAAATTGTCTGCGCATGCGGTACGTTCAAATGTATTTGCTTCTGTGAATCAGCTTCGTCATGGCTCTGCTGTGCTGGAAAGCCTGATTGAAAAGGGCAAAATGATTGTCGTTGGTGCAGAATATTCGCTAGAAACAGGTGAAGTTTCTTTTTTTGATTTCTAAGAATCAGGGCGAGTTTTAACTCGCCTTAATTTCGCTGTTGGAAGCATAAATTTTAATTTTTTATTGAATTAGAAAAATAAGTGAAGCAAAAGGGCAGAATCGATATGAAAATCATGCCTGTAACCGAGCCGTTATTGGCCGACTGGCTGCAATTAAGAATATTACTCTGGCCTGATCATGAAGACGCGCATTTACTGGAAATGCGGCAGCTACTCGAACAACCACATACTTTGCAATTATTAAGCTATAACGATCAGCAGCAAGCAATTGCCATGCTGGAAGCGTCTATTCGATATGAATATGTAAATGGTACACAAACCTCACCTGTGGCTTTTCTGGAAGGCATTTATGTCTTGCCTGAATATCGACGTTCAGGTGTTGCTACCACTTTGGTGCAGCAAGTAGAAGACTGGGCAAAGCAATTTTCCTGTACCGAATTTGCTTCAGATGCAGCAATTGATAATACAATCAGTCATGCCATGCATCGCGCGCTGGGTTTTCAGGAAACCGAACGTGTGGTTTATTTTAAGAAAAAGATCAGTTGAAATCGTCTATTGAGTGGAAGGCGCAGTTTATAACGCACCTTTAATATAAGGATACGCCAGATTCAGCATCATCGGCTGTGCTTTTGCATTTGGATGAATCTGATCGTTCTGAATCAAGTGTTTTTGTCCTGCGACACCTTCAAGAAAGAAAGGCAGTAATTTCACTTTATATTGCTGGCTGATCACCTTGTAATTATTTTCAAAGGCTTTGCTATAGGCTGTGCCGTAGTTAGGCGGTATTTTCATCCCAAACAGTAAAACATGGGCTTTCTGCTTCTGACTCAGCTGCACCAATTGGGCAAGATTTTTTTGAATCATTTGTGGGGGCTGACCGCGTAAGCCATCATTGCCACCCAGTTCAATCACCACCACTTCTGGTCGATAGGTTTGCAATAATTTTGGCAGTCTTGCCAGCGCACCACTGGTGGTTTCTCCACTGACACTTGCATTGACCACCTTGTGCTGTTTCGGATACTGTTGGTCTAAACGTTGTTGTAATAAGTGAACCCAACCTTGTTTTGCATCTATGCCATAACCTGCGCTCAGGCTATCACCCAAAATTAAAATAGTCTTTGCTGAAACCAGTGTCGGGATCAAACAGACACTGATCATTGCAAGCGTTTTAGATACTGACAAGATAACTTTAGATATTTGCATTGCACTTCAAATTTGTCCTAAAGGATACGTGACATCATGCCACAACCGATTATTTCTGCCCAAAAAGTTACACAAAATATTCAAATTAATCAGCAAAGTTTAACGATTTTAAAAGATATCGATTTGGAAATTTATCAAGGCGAACAGATTGCCATTACAGGTCGGTCAGGTTCAGGAAAATCGACCTTGTTGGGGATTTTGGCAACACTTGATCGTCCCAGTGCTGGGGAGTTATGGGTATGTGGACAGGCGGTGCATAGTTTGTCGGAAGAACAGCGCGCGCAGGTTCGTCTGGAAAATATCGGCTTTGTATTTCAGTCTTTTCAGCTATTGCCGCAGCTCAGTGCACTGGAAAATGTCATGTTGCCATTGCGCTTACAGCCTGATTTTAATTTCAAGCAGGCAGAACAAAAAGCATTGGCATGGTTAGAGCGAGTTGGGCTGGTACGTCAGGCCCAGCAAACACCGAAAGTGCTTTCTGGTGGGGAGCAGCAGCGTGTTGCGATTGCCAGAGCATTGATTGCAGAGCCGAAAATTATTTTTGCAGATGAGCCCACGGGTAATCTGGATGGACAAACGGCTGAAGAAATTGAACAGCTATTATTTGAGCTTAATAAAGAATTAGGAACAACCTTGGTTCTGGTGACGCATGATCAGAATCTGGCTGCTTTATGTCAACGTCATGTCAAACTGGCTGATGGTCAGATTCAGGAAATTGTAAAGCTTGAGGTGGGCTTATGAGTTCAGTTCTCAAGCCGCTGTTGCTGCAAAGTTTTCGTACGGGTGGGTTATATTTATTAATCATTGCACTTTCTTTAGCAATTAGTGCGACCACAGCACTCAAGTTCAGTAATACCCAAGTACAAAATGCCGTGACCCTACAGGCCGCTGAAATGTTGGCTGCGGATCTGGTGCTCTACGATCAAGATCCAATTCAGACCGAATGGTTACAGCAAGCACAAAAACTGGATTTGCAACAGGCTACTGTGACCGTGTTTAGTTCGATGGCGCATACCTCGGATCAGTTTGTGATGGTCAATGTGAAAGCCGTTGATGCGCATTTTCCATTACGGGGTGAACTGGAAATCCAGCCCAAGTCACAAGGTATTCAAACTGGACAGGTTTGGCTGAGTCCTCGTGCAGCTGATCTTCTACAGGCGAAAGTGGGGGATCAGGTTGCGATTGCGGATGGGCAGTTTAAAGTGACGGGGATCATCGAACATGATTCTAATCAGGAGCTTGGCTTTTCAGGATTTTCACCGACAGTGATTATCTATCAGGCAGATATTGCCAAAACTAATGCCGTTCAAGTGGGTAGCCGGATTGAGTATCGGTTATTGATGGCAGGGCAGTCTGAGCAGATCAAGGCATTTAAAAATATCTTCAGGCAGCAAACACAGCATGAACAGACGCTCGATCAACCGAGTGATCAGCAGTTGGGCGAGGGCGAACAAGGTTCGTTGAAGTTACGCGATGCCAGTCAATCCAATACGCGCTTAATGAAACCGATTGAAAATCTGGATACTTTTTTACAGCTTGCCAATTTATTAACCATTCTGCTGTGTGGTATTGCGATTGCATTGACCAGTCAACGTTATGTGCAACAGAATCAGGATCATATTGCCCTGATGCGCTGTCTAGGGGCAAGTAAGAGACAGATTTTGCTGGCTTATCTGGCCTTGCTTGGAATTGTCAGTGCTTTATCGATTGTGTTGGGCAGTCTGATCGGGATTGCTTTAGGTTATGGTTTATTGCAGTTGATGTTGCAGCTGATTCCACAATTACAATTAAGCTTTGCGCTGGCTGATTTGCTGTTTGCCTTGCCTGTCGCCATTTTTACCAGTGTGATGGTGCTGATTGGTTTTATCTTGCCAAGTATCTGGGAGTTATTAAATACACCGCCGATTCGGGTGATCCGCCAGCAGGAGCGTTCACGTAAGTCGTATTTCGCCATGTTTGCAGTCGGTATTGCCAGTCTGGTGATTTTTAGTTTGGTGCTCAGTGATAATTTACAGTTAAGCCTATGGGTCTTAGCCGCGATCTTGATTTTGTGTGCGACGCTTTTTGCCGTGATCTGGTTGCTTTTAAAAGCGATCAAACAGCTCAAACATCCTGTATCAGCCTATGTACGGATTCCACATCAAACTGCTTTACAGATTACAGCCCTCGCTTTGGGCCTGAGCTTAATTACGGTATTGAGTGTATTAAGAACAGATTTATTGGAGCGTTGGCAGCAACAATTGCCCGAAGGGACACCGAATCAGTTTGTTTATGGCCTACCGCCGTTTGATATGCCTCAGTTGAAACAGCAGCTTGAGCAAAATAAATGGCAGACCACTCCGCTTTATCCGAATATTCGAGGCCGACTGGTTGCCAAAAATGGTCAGCCTTTTGCAGCAGAACAGGTAAAACAAAATAATTCATTGCGCCGTGAACTGAATCTGACTCAAGCCGCAGTGTATCCGAAAGATAATGTGATTACGCAGGGCAGTTCCCATTTTACCCAGATTGGTCAGGTGTCTGTGGAAGCAAAACTGGCGACTGAGCTTGGGATCAAGATTGGGGATCAACTCAGTTTTAGCTTACCCGAAGGGCCAATGAATGCGACTGTCATCAATCTACGGAGCGTGGAATGGGAAAGTTTTAGTCCTAATTTCTTCTTTATTTTTTCACCACAAACCATGGATGAGAATGCGGGCAGTTATTTAGGAAGCTTCTATGTTCCGCCAGCGGATCAGCCGAAAATGGTGCAATTGATTCAGCAATTTTCTAACACGGTATTTATTGATGTCGGGCGTATTCTGGAAGAGGTGAAACGTCTGGTCAATGTACTGGTGCAGATTGTCACGGTTCTAGCCATGCTGGTCGGTTTATCCGGTGTACTGGTACTGATTGCCTGTTTAAATGTACTGATGGATGAACGCCGTAAAGAGGTGGCTCTATTACGCTCTTTTGGCGTTGCCAAGAATAAATTAAAACGTATGCTCAGTCTTGAGATTGGCTTTATCGGCTTGTTGGCGGGTGTCGTGGCCTGTCTGTTTGCAGAGGTGATCAGCGCGATTGCCAGTTACAAGATGCAAATGGCCATTCAGTGGCATGCTGAGATCTGGTTGATTTTGCCGTTAAGCATGATGCTGATTTGTACCTTGATCGGGCGCTATCGCTTGAGTTACTTATGCGATATTCCGCCCTTACAAAGTTTAAGAGAAATGAACCAGTCTTAAAAAGAGAGCTGGTTCTGACGCAGGATTTCATTCCAGAGAGGATTGAGTCCTGTGCTTAATTCTGTGCAATAAAAATAGAATGCGCTGAGCAATAGGGCACCAATCATTAAGGCAATGACTTGAGCCAGTGTATTTCTCGGCGTTTTCTGGCTGAAATACCATGTCACGGCTAGCAATGCACCCATGATCATGCCACCAATATGTGCGGCATTATTAATCCCTGAAACGGTAAAACCGAAGACAAGGTTAATCGCCATAATCATTAATAATGATTTTTTATCCAGCAAGAAGCGTTGCTGTGGCAAAGGTGGAAACAGGGAAATGACGGTGAGTGCCGCACCTAGCCCCATCACGGCACCTGAGGCGCCAGCACTGATATGCGGGAGTAATTTCGGATCAAAATGTTGTAAAAGTTCGTAGCCATCACGGATGCTTAGATAACTGGACAAGACACTGCCCATGAGACCAGCCAGAAAATACAAACCGATATAATAGCTTCGACCAAATAATTGTTCTGCCACACTGCCAAAGATATACAGCGCCCACATATTTAACATTAAATGGATCATGCCAAAGTGAAAAAACATGCTGGTGAACAAGCGTTCTGCCTGCCCAGTAAAGGTGAGCGGTGTAAAATCTGCTCCCCAAGCGATTGCATCAACAGGGGCAGGGTCGGTAATATTCACCCCTGAAAGAATTTGCCAGCCAAATAATCCGACATTGACTGCGATTAACAATGCAGTAAACCACCATGTTTGTATTTGCAATTTTTGATTGATTTGTGGTGGAGTCGTTTCAGTCATATGTTTACGCTAGTTATTGATATAAAAAATAGCTTAGCATGAATTCATTGCATGATGGAGTGATGCACTTTAATGAAAGCCTTTTTAGCACGAGCAGTAATGTTGATTATTGGCGTCATTCTACTGATCCAGCTCTGGATTTTTAGTAGTCTGGTCTGGTGGCGAACCCATCCAGTGAATACGACCATGTTTATGCGTTGGGATTACTTTACCGACTTTAAACCGATCAAACAGGAATGGCGTGACTATGACAATATTAGTGATAACTTCAAACGCGCAATTTTAGCGGGCGAAGATGCCAAGTTTATTCATCATCATGGCTTTGACTGGGCGGGGATCCAGTTTGCACTGGAGCGCAATAGCAAAAAAGGTGAACTGGTCGCGGGTGGTTCAACGGTTTCACAACAGCTGGCAAAAAACCTGTTTCTTTATAATAAACGTTCTTTCATCCGCAAGGGGCAGGAAGCTGTAGCGACATGGATGATGGAGCGGATGTGGTCAAAACGACGCATTCTGGAAGTCTATATGAACTCGGTTGAGTTTGGGCAAAACATTTATGGTGTTGAGGCAGCAGCTCAATTTTATTATGGCAAAAGTTCTAAAAGCCTCACCCGAGAGCAGGCTGCATTTTTAGCCGCATTGTTGCCAAATCCAAAGTATTATCAAGACAACCGCAATGACCGTAAGTTGCAATATCGCAAGCGGGTGATCTTAAAATATATGAATGGGATACAACTTCCGCAATAATTCGCCAAATTTTAAAAAAAAGCCCAATATTTTGGGCTTTTTTACCAAATTGACATAATTTTGCAGCATACTTAAATCATCACTTGATGAATGATAAAGCAACAAGGTTGGGTATGAATACTGCAGTGACGACAACAACGCCAATAGAATACAGTTACAACGATCGTTATATAAATCGTGAGCTTTCGATTCTCGATTTTCATCTACGCGTACTGGAACAGGCTGTCGATCCACTTCATCCATTATTAGAGCGGATGAACTTCCTTCTGATCTTTTCACGTAATCTGGACGAATTCTTTGAGATCCGTGTTGCGGGAATGATGGAACAACTGACGTTGGGCAATGAAAGCCGCACTCCAGATGGTTTGACGCCAAAGCAGGTTTTAGAACAAATTTCAAAAACAACACATGCGGCAATTGAACGTCAGTACCGAATTTTAAATGAAGAAATTTTGCCGAAATTACGTGAAGAAGATATTTGCTTCTTACGTCGTGGTGAATTGACGCCTGCACAATCAGCATGGATCAAGAAATATTTCCATGAACAGGTGGCACCTGTGCTTACGCCAATCAGTCTGGATCCTGCGCATCCATTTCCACGACTGGTGAATAAAAGCCTGAACTTTATTGTGACCTTAGAAGGGAAAGATGCCTTTGGTCGTCAAATTGATTTGGCGGTTGTACCTGCACCGCGTTCATTACCGCGTGTGGTACGTTTGCCAGATGAGTTGACCGATGGGAAAGAACACCATGTCATGCTCTCGGCAATTATTCATGAACATATCTCTGATCTGTTCCCTGGCATGACCGCAACAGGCTGCTATCAATTTCGTGTCACCCGTAATGCCGACTTAGCGCTAAACGAAGATGTTGAAGATTTGGCAAAAGCGTTAAAAGGTGAGTTGAGTTCTCGTCGATTTGGCCGTGCAGTACGTCTAGAAGTAACTCATAACTGTCCAAAACATATTTATGAATATCTGCTCAATGAGTTTGATCTAAATGAAGAACAACTCTATCGCGTAGATGGCCCTGTAAATTTGGCGCGTTTATTATCAAATTTCAAACGTCCGCATTTACGTTATGACTCACACACACCTGTGATTCCAAAAGCTTTTAAAAAGTCTGAAAGTATTTTTGCAGCAATGCAGAAACAGGACATTTTATTGCATCATCCATTTGAATCTTTTGCGCCTGTGATTCAGTTGTTGCGTGAGGCTGCACGTGATCCGCAAGTGCTGGCTATCAAGCAAACGCTTTATCGTAGTGGAGCTGACTCAGAAATCGTGCAAGTACTTGCCGAAGCTGCACGTAATGGTAAGGAAGTTACGGCAGTAATTGAGTTACGTGCCCGCTTTGATGAAGAATCCAATATTGAAGTGGCGAACGTATTGCAAGAAGCAGGCGCCGTAGTGGTATATGGCATCGTGGGTTATAAAACGCATGCCAAAATGATTCTGGTGGTACGCCGTGAAAATAATAAACTGGTGCGTTATGTACATTTAGGTACGGGGAATTACCACGCCACCAACGCACGTATTTATACCGATTATGGCCTCATGACCACCGATAAAGACCTGTGTGAAGATGTGCATCGTATCTTTCAGGAATTGACGGGGATGGGCAAAATGGCGAAGCCGAAGAAGTTGCTTCATGCGCCATTCACCTTGCATGCCCAGTTGATCAATTATATTGATGACGAAATTGCCAATGCCAAAGCAGGCAGACCTGCACAAATTATTATTAAAGTGAATGCTTTAACGGAAGTTCAATTGATTAATAAGCTGTATGAAGCTTCGCAAGCAGGTGTGCAGGTTGACCTGATTATTCGTTCAATTTGTTGTTTACGTCCGGGCTTACCAAACTTGTCAGAAAATATTCGTGTGCGTTCGATCGTTGGACGTTTCCTTGAACATACACGGGTTTATTATTTCAGCAATAATGGTAACCCACGTATATACGGTTCAAGCGCTGACTGGATGGATCGTAATCTGTTTAACCGTGTTGAAGCGTGTTTCCCAATTGAAGATCCAGCCTTGAAAAAGCGTATTTACCAACTGGGTTTATTGAATTACCTCAAAGATAATCAGCAAGCTTGGTTGCTACAAGGGGATGGTGTATGGGAACGTGCGCGACCGATGGAAGGTGAAGCACCGCATAATGCCCAACACACTTTACTTGAGGCGATCAAATAAAGTGATCTACCAAAAAGCCGACCGATTATGGTCGGCTTTTTTACGCGCAAAATTTAATTGGTTTTTATTTCCAGTACTAGTTGATTGACTAAATCGGCTGCTTCCAGCTCTCGAATTTGACTGACATTGCTGCCTGCCCAGAAAGCACCATAACTAAAGTCATTTTGCGCACTAGCGATACCCATCAACTGCTTCGCAAGATCATAGGTATATGGATAGGCAGGCACTTGAGGGCGATTTGGAGCGTCGATCTGTGTATGCCACGTGCCAATTAAACCACGTGCGGGTCGGCCTGAAAGACTAGCACTAATCTGAGTGATCGTTTGATTAAATAATGCCTTGCGGTAGGCAGCATTGGCACTGGAACTTTTACATTGTACAAAAGCTGTCCCTAATTGTACTGCTGCAGCGCCGTGTTTCAGCATGTCTTTGGCATGTTCACCATTCATGATGCCGCCTGCTGCAATTACGGGCAGGTTGCAGTGTTTTGTAATGAGTTGCACCAGATCAATGGTTTTAATCGCAGCATCAAAATGCTGATTGAAAATCCCGCGATGCCCACCCGCCTCAATGCCTTGCGCGATAATAATATCAATACCTGCCGCTTCAATCGCTTGAGCTTCAAGTAAATTGGTTGCAGACACCATGGTCATGATGCCAGCTTGTTTTAAAGCCTGAATCTGATGCGGGTGTGGGATACCAAAATGAAAACTGACTGCTTTGGGACGTGTTTCAAGTACCACATTGAGAAAGTCATCATTGTCTAAAAAGCTGGGATAAATACAGTTGAGCTGGGTCGGGGCTTCTGCAGCAAATTTCTCAAATTGGGGACGAAGATACTCAATCCATTGTTGGGCAGTTTCAGGGTTGAGCTGTTCTGATTGATGACAAAAGAAGTTCACCTGAAAGGGGTGATCAGTCAGTTCTTGTGTCTTTAAGATTTGTGCTTTGGCTGCTTCAGGCGTATTGGCACCGAGACCTAAAGAACCGAATGCACCTTGATTTGATACTTGAGCAGCAAGTTCAGGTGTAGAAACCCCAGCCATCGGCGCAAGTAAAATCGGATGTTTTATTTCTAATAATTCTAAAATTGACATGGTGGATGACTCACTGCATTTTTAATCACCTTAACGTAAAAACAAAAAGGCTTGCAAATAATAATCGCTATTTAATTATTGAATATAGACGCTATTTTCAGAATGACAGCATATTGGCCTAAATCGGAGTCACATTAAATAAGGAACCCACCCAGCTGGAAAATACCATTGCCAAGATGCCCCATATGGTAATGCGCAGGCTGCCTTTGAGCATTGAGGTATGCGCAAAGTAACTCGACAATGCACCCAATAAAGCCAGTGAAATAATTCCTGTAATTAACACAGCCCGTGCGATCCATGTATCTGGACTAAGCAAGATTGCCAACATAGGTAAGGCTGCACCACAAGAGAAAGAGGCGGCAGAAGAAAGCGCTGCCTGAACAGGATTGGCGGCAGTATTTTCATGAATGCCGATCTCATCTCGTGCATGCGCACCAAGTGCATCATGTGCAGTGAGTTGTTTGGCAACTTCATGAGCAAGTTCAGGATTTAAACCACGTGAGATATAGATTTGGGTCAGTTCTGCTAATTCGGCATGCGGATTTTTTTCCAGTTCTCGTGCTTCAAATCTCAGGTCCGATTTTTCAATATCTTCTTGAGACTTGACCGAGATATATTCACCTGCTGCCATAGACGTTGCGCCCGAGATTAGCCCAGCGATGCAGGTAATCAATAAGGTGTGAGAACTTGCACCACTGGCTGCCATCCCCATAAGCAGGCTGGTAACAGAAATAATGCCATCATTGGCACCTAATACTGCCGCACGGAGCCAGCCTGAACGTTGTATCACATGTGATTCTGCATGTTGTGAAAAAGACATAATTTTGCTCTTTTAAATCAATTTAATTTGTTCGCGTCTAGTTCTATAACAGTTCAATTGCTTGTAAAATTCTATTGTTGATTCATAAACTTAATCTATTATAAATTAACTTATTTTAACGATAGCATAACGATGATTTAGTTATAATATGTGAACAATTTAACATTTTAAATGCTAATTAAGCCTTCTTGTCATAGACCGTATTGTGAATATTTTTAGTTGAGATTTGCGATGAACAATTCCAAAAATAAGCTGCTGAGTCATACACTATTACTTTTAGGTCTAATCGTACCTGTACAACAGGCGGTGAGTGCTGAGCCTGATTTTGTGAAAGAAGGGGATGCGGCATATAAACCTGGTCATCCGATTTATGACCGTTGGGATAAATTTTATAAAATTGAACAAAGCCAGCCAGAAGAAGCCGAAAAAATCCTGATTGAATTGGGACAACTCACACCACAAGATATTAAAGTCTGGAAGAGTCTGACCTATTTACAAATCCGTTTGAACAAGCAAAATGAAGCGATCCAGAGTGTGCGTAAAGCAGAACAGCTTGCACCGCAGGATGAACAACTAAAATTGCAGGAAGCGTATTTACTCAACCAGCAAAAAAGAAATAAAGAAGCTTTGGTGATCTTTAAAGATTTATCGGCTTCATCTGACCCGGAAATGGCGAGCAAGGCACAACAAGCTGTTCAGAATCTCAGTGCTTCAGCTGTACCATCAACTTTTAAAGATGTCTACTTTGCGCCTTCTTATGAATCACGATATGACGATTTCATTTTCCCATTGAAAATGCGATATGGCAAAAATCTGGATAATGGTCGGGCGCAGGTGTATGGCTTTGTGAACCTGAACCGTGATACCAAATCGAAAGGTGGGGTACGTCCTGAGATTATCGACGAAAATGCAGTAACCGTCGGTGTTGGTGCAAATTATCAGCCGTGGCAGTCGATTCCTGTTCGTGCTTATTTAGAAGTGGGCGGCAGCTATGATCTGATTGATCGTAATCGGGATAAGTTCCGTGAAAGTGTGGTCGGTGGTGTAACCGGATATCAGGAATGGTATGCCAATCCCGCGGTGGAACAACGTACCATCTGGAATGATTATTTCACTGATTTATACGGTAATGTCGCGAGTTACTCACGAGAAGACTATAACGTTATTGCGGATCTTAGATTGCGCTCTGGTTTTAATGTCTATCGTGGTGAAGCGGGAACCGTACAAGCTTATGGCAAGCTACATACTTTGGCCGATTCGGAAGGTGAAAATTACAATAACTTATTTGAATATGGTGCGGGTGTTGCATGGCAACCTTTTAACTATGTTCCAGTGAAGCTACGTGTTGAGCGTTTATATGGACGTTATTTCAAAGATGCTTTAGCTGATGGAACAGATACCTATAACAACACGCGCACTGAATTGGTATTTTATAAGAACTTCTAATCGCACTTATAAATAGGGTCAGGTAGTTGAGCCGTATTTCAGTTTATACCATAAAGCCACGGCATAAACGGTGATACGGTTCATATAATGCGGGCCATCAAAAATATAAACTTTCTGTCCCTCATAGGCTTTAAGCTGCTCAATCACTTCCCACGGATAAGCTGAACGGAACTGGCCTGCTTTTACTGGACGGAAAGCTTCTAAAACAATCACGACCTTATCTTTACCGAACTCTTTTTGAAGATCTTCCAGAATAATTTTTGCCTGCTGGGGAGAGCGGGTTCCTACACCGACGCCATCTTGAAAAAACACATGGGTATTGTGCGGTAACCAGCTTTTCAGCCAAGAATCCAGATGTTCAGGAGACTGCTCAGCACTGTAAATACTGACCCAGACGGGTTGAGGTAAGGTCGCTAAAGCTTGTGCCAATACACCTACACCTAACCATGTGGGATCTGCTTCAACAGGAAAGTAATAACCTTTTAATGGAATTGATTTGGTTTTCTCAATGATCTGTTTCGAGTTTTCTGCCAGTTGCAGAACATTTGAACGGGCAAGCTTTTCATCATATTCACCCGCCAGCCCCAAAATGATTTGTTGAGACCACGGTTGCTGATTGAGCTGTTTTAAGTTGAGGGTTTTATCCCATTTTTCAAAACCCATGTCATGATCGAACCAAGCTTTGGATTGTACAGTGGACCACTGCGGGACAAAGGTTGAAACACCAAGTAAATTCCAGTTACCTGAAGGCGGGGTGGTGGCTAAATCGGGTTGCCAAAAAATTCCTTCAATCTGGGGAGGTTGCACGTCTGCCTGAAAGAAGTGCATGCAACCCCCTAAACTGAATAAGGCGGATAATGTAATAATTTTTAAAAGTATAAATTTAATCTGCCTTATTTTTAGCATTCGGTCGTTTACGCCAGTACCAGAGCAAAATTGCAAGAATCATGATAGCAGAGATTATAACAACCAAGATAAAGAATGATGACTGCTGGACTAAAGGTGCTTTCTGGTTACCTACAATAATTTTTTGTAAAATAAACACTTGTCCATTTTCTGCCACCAAGATTTTGCTGGCATTATTTGGAATATTTGTCTGGATTTTATCCCAAAGCTTGGTAAAGTTCTGCGCGCCGGCAATTGAGTCTGTGATGACATTGAAACGTTGGTCGTGGAAACTTACCAGAAAACCACGTGCAGTTGCTGGAGCATAAAGAATATCTTTATGCATCAATACCTGTTGACGATATATATTCGGGTTGACTTGTACATTTAAAAGTTCAGGTTTAGCTGGATCAAACTTGACCAGATTCAAAGGAATCGGATCATTGGTCATCAGCATTTTTTTAGCCACCTGACTCATGGTTATGGCAATTTCCAGACTGCCCGGATTTTCATCAATCGCAATGGTTGGATGTGTGGCAAAACTCATGGAAAGTGAAGCAACCCCATTTTTGAGTTTGTGCGGCAGTTTCACGGTTGATTTTTGCGTATCAATCCAGAGAGAACCTTTGGCGGTCGGCAGACATTGTGAGTTTACAATGACCGAGTTTTCCAGCTTGAGGCTAAAGTTGGTGTTATTGGAAATGGTTTTTGCGAAATAGTTAAATTGTCGGTTCACAGGATCAGAATCTAGCTCTGCCGTTTTTAAACTGCCTGCCAAGCCACCATCAATCCATGTGGTAATGTTTGAGCCTTCGAGTAATCCACTTTGGACACGTAAGGCAATTTGTCCTTGTAGAATATCGGTCGGTTGCCACACCGCAGGGAAGTTTAAGAATAGATTTTTTTCAGCCTGATTTAAACGGAAATCGCTGATCCCTAAGTCTGCAAGGGTTTTAATTTGCTTGATCTGTGCCCAAGCAGGCGCTGCCAGTTTATTCGGCAGATAGGTGGATGAAGTATCGAGCTGCTGTAAATAATTTGGATTTAATAAACCGTTAATAGCGGAAACCAGCTTTTCCGGATTGTCATATTGAATACGTAACGTCGGAACCTCATTTTCAGCACTGATTTGAACTAAAGTACCGTTGGGTAAAGGCGTTGCAGATTTTGCAATTTCAATAAAAAAGTTGGCTGGCTGATTCTCTGGTGCATTTTGTTCATACCACTGGATCGGGGTGACTGAGCCCCATGCACTGATTAAACGCCCCAGCATAGAGGCTTCATTGATATTGGCTCGATTGTATTTTAAGACCCCAACGAATGGCGTAGGGCGTACCACTTGTGGGTTAAACAAGGCATCAGGTAAATCTTTTAAACGATAAATTGGCCGATGGCGCTGGTAATCAATTTTTGAATTACTAAGATAAGTTACCTGATCCACATCTTCACTACAGAAGGTGGTGCGATCAGCCGCAGGTGATGTGGTTGGCGAGTATTGTTGCAAGATGAAATCTAAGCGGTGAAAACCACTCGTGGTCGCTGGTATATTAAAGTTCAGCGTTCCATCACCATTCAAAGTGGTGTTATAAATCAGTTTGTCATCAAATTTCACCAGTAAAGTGGTGAAATGTTCAGTCGAATATTCACTGGTAAATTGGATATTTTGCCATTCTGAGCCTTTACCCACATAAAAGAAATGAGGTTCAATCGTGTATTTATTGGAGGTATTGATATTATCAAATGTCCAGGTATTCAGTGTGTCAGCAGAACTCAACACGGGCAAGGAAAGCGCTGCACTTGCGACCAGTATTTTAAAAATCTGATGATGTAATGGATTCTTTTTCATTTATTTTTTCTCCTTGCTGCGCTCAGTTTTGTACCACTGCAATGAATTTCCCTGTATCTTATTTTTCAGCATGTCGTAGGCAGCTTTAAACACGATAAATAGAAAGACCTGTGAATAGGTGACATAAGATAAAACCGAGAAGAAATATAGTTGAGGTTTGGCTCTTTCTAGGGATAAGGTAAACCACATTTGTGCGACGTATAGACAGAACGATAAGCCCCAAAGTAAGGTAAATGGGCCAGGAACAGTGATCCCGGCAATACCCAGTAAACCAAGGGTTAAAGTAATGTGACTCCAGATCAGTGCGGGCACAAACAGGACATAACACATAATATTGTTAAAAATTTCGATCCCGATCGGGAACGGTTTTCTTAGCGCAATCGGTAAATATTTACTGGTGACATAAAAGTTTCCTTGCGTCCAACGGGAACGTTGCTTAACAAAGACACTTAAGGATGGTGGATCTTGTTGCCAGCCGACGGCATAAGGCACCCATTTAATGCGGCGTTGACCTAGAAAAATTCGGAAACTCATCTCGGTATCATCGACCAGAGATTTTTCGTCAAAACCACCCAGTGTTTCCAGCGCATCACGCCAGATCACATAATTGGTTCCCATCAGGGTAGAAAGCTCGAAACGCTGCCAGCGTCCACCTTGGAAAATCCATTGAAAGAAAATAAATTCAATCGCGATGAAACGGGTCAGAATACTGTCACGCCAGTTACGCGTGCGTACTTTACCGTTGACGGCAACCAGTTTTTTATCTGCCAGTAAGGTTTGTGCCAATAAACGCACACAGTCGGGTTCGGGTGTACTGTCTGCATCATAGACCACAATTAATTCACCCTTGGCATGCGGCAAACCATTATTCAGTGTGCGCGATTTTCCTTTTCCGCCCATTCCTTTGGGTACATTGACGATTTTAATGCAAGGATAAATCTCTGCCATGCGTTCCGCAATTTCTAAAGTATTGTCTTTGGAACCGTCATTAATCAGTAAAACTTCATAAGCATGGGCTGGATAATCCTGTTGCGCAATGGCATGTAAGGTATCTTCAATGACCACACCTTCGTTATAGGCTGGAATTAAGACACTTAATACAGGCCAGTGTTCTGGAACTGGCATATTTTCCAGTTCTTTGGCTGCATTTTTCGAATATTTCCAAGCTTGATAACTGAGCCATGCCCAAAAAGCTTGAGGAATCCAAATGCCTAGAAAACCGAACAGGAAAAGAATATCAATTGCGGGCATTTATTCTTCTCCTGCGAATGATAGAAATGATCAAAATCAGGAGCAATCCGCCACCAAGTAATAATGAGATCCAGGAAATAGAGCTACCAAAGGTACTGAGTAAACTTGGATACTGTGCTGAGTAGACATAGTCTAGTGGAATCACGACTGTACTCAATGCAATCAGTAAATAACCAAAAATATTGGTTTCTACACCGTCTGCTGTACTGGTGTATTGAATATTATTGATGTCCCATGAGATGCCCAGATGTGGATATTCAATATTATTGACAGGCATATCTGCTGGAGGGTTAATTACCACCTGATAACCCGATGCTTGTGAGGGATCTTTAATGGCCTGATAAAAATAATGTTGATGATGTTGAATTTTACGCGCAGGGATACGTAGCTCATTCGGGCTATCGGACTGGATGATATAGCTGCCCGCAGGTTGTGAAATCAGGTTTTCATCCCAGCCAGTTTCAATCAGGGCGGCGAGGGGTCTTAATCCCAATGCGGTTGAAAAGGTGGCTTTGGCAGCAAAATATTTCGAATGTTGCATTTGGTAAAAGGCAACAGGAATTGCACCTTCATCCACCGCTTTTTTGATTTTATAATATTTGATGGCACTAAAATATTCATTGGGCAGGATAACGCCAGGTTTTATTCCCTTATCAATGAGCCGTTTAAAACTTTCAGATTCAAGCTGATCTGAGGTGAACACGGGCCACCATGTGGCTGGTTGGGGGAACAGGGCTGCTATATTTCTGGGTGTTTCAGTTTGAGGGTTGACCTGATTTTGCGCGGGCTGGATCGAACAGTGGTAATACTGCTGATAAAACTGTTGTAAGGTGGTATCTGGAAAATTTGCAGTGCTCACCAGCAAACCACAAATATTAAGCAATACTGACATTAAGGCACCTCTTGATCTTGAGGGCTCAAATATTCAGTATGTTGTTCAATTTTGAGCTTTAATACAATGAGTTCCTGAAGCTGCTGAATAAATACAGGATAGATCTGATTTTCTTCAACAACAGGTTCATGAATGACGATACTCTTAATCTGGCTCAGCTCTTCATTAATAAAATGGTAAATGACGCTATCTCTTTCGATCGAGAGAATTGCCATAATCTTATTCTGAGTTTCTTTCCAGATATCTTCACCGAGCATTTCCCGAATCAGTACGGTATTGTCGATCTGGGTGGTAATAATCTTGTAGTGATCTTTGTGCGTGAGTTTAAGCAGCTTCTTTAACTCGCCCTGAAAGTGTTTTAATGCCGTCAGTGGCAAAATATCATGTTGATAATTACGATCATAACTTTGAATTGCACGGAAGGTTTTCAGTGCATTCTGAATATTGTGACGAATGGCGCTTAAAAAAATCGGAGTGATGGGCAGTACAAACAATAACAACAGCTGACGCTCGACATAAGTTTGATTGGCTAAGTCGAGCAGGAAGTAAACTGCAACCCCAATGAAGGTGATTAACCCGAGGATGATGGCCAGACCGACATTTAAAAATGCGCCCGCGATCAAAAGGATGAGGAGGAAAACCCAACTGCCACGATAACTTGCTGGTAACCACTCATACGCGACGATGCCCATAAAAACATGGGCTGAGATAATCCACAAGACGAGTGCTGAAGCCGGATTTTTCTGCATAATTTTTTAGTTTTAATAAATGTCTTTTGTGATGAAGGTAACATTATTTTACGGTTTTGACGATAAACTTTCTGTTATGGATTGTGTAAAATAATTTTATAAACAGTAACATACAGTATAGTCTGTCTAACTGGTTGTTGAAAAGCTTTGTATTTTAAATAAATTTTATTTTATGTAACTAAGATAAATGGGCTTTAAACGCTTCAATTGCACGGGTACGGCTGAGCTTTAAATCGACCATTGGATGCGGATAATCTAGTGTTAAAGAATGGTTTTTTGCATAAGGTTCATGAATTACTTTTTTATCAATTTGGGCCAGCTCAGGAACCCATTTTCGAATATATTCACCCTCAGGATCGAACTTTTGTGATTGGCTAATCGGATTAAATATCCGGAAATAAGGTACGGAATCTGTGCCTGTCGAAGCACACCATTGCCATCCGCCATTGTTGGCTGCAAGATCGCCATCAATCAGATGCTGCATAAACCATTGCTCACCTTTACGCCAATCAATCAGCAGGTTTTTGCTCAGGAACATGGCGCAGATCATTCTTACCCGATTATGCATCCAGCCTGTTGCCAACATTTGTCGCATGCCTGCATCAATGATGGGAATGCCGGTCTGACCCTGCTGCCATTTTTCTAAAGCGGCTGGGTCATCACGCCAAGGGATATTCTGAGTCGATTGCTTAAAGGGTAAATGCCGTGAGACACGAGGAAAATCAAACAGAATATGTTGGTAAAATTCTCGCCACAACAATTCGTCTAACCAGCTTTGTTGTCCATCGGATTGAATTTCAAAATGGCCCTGCTGTTGTCTGAATAGCGCTTGAAGACACTGACGAATCGAAATGATCCCGATATTTAAGTAGGCTGAAAGCTGACTGGTGCCAGAGCGTGCAGGGAAGTCCCGTCCAGTGATGTAGTCATTGAGCTGTTCCTCAACAAACTGGTCAAGTTGCTTCAAGGCATAGGCTTCGCCGATCTGCCATTCGAGATCCTGTGTATGTTTGATCTGTTGTTTATATTTAAGTTGCAGTGTCTCGAGATCGGTTTGTGAGCTCGACTTTAAATCCGTTATCGCTTGTTGGGGAGCAGGTGTTGGATAACATTGCGGTAGTGCAGGTTGTAAACGCTGATAGCAGGTTTTTTTAAACGCGCCAAAAACCTGATAGGGCAAATTGGACTGGTTACGGATCGAGCCGACAGGAAATAAGGTGCGATCATGAAAAAGCACCAGTTCCTTAGCATGCTGATTTAAAAGTTTTTGTACAGCTTGATCGCGTTTTAATTCATTTAGCCCCAGTTCAATATTGGCATAGACATCTTGAATCGGCAGTTGTTGCATTAAATTTACGAAATACTCAGGTACATCTTTCCAGAGCGGAATCGTCTGTATCAGCAAGGGAATATTCAGATTCGCAAGTTCGTCTTTTAAGCTTTGCAGTTGTCTGAGATAGAATTCAGTTTTAATCGCTGCATCATCGTGTAATTGCCATTGTTCAGGAGATAAAATGACGACGGCAATCGTGGGGCCAGCCTGAGTCGCATGCCAGAGCGCAGCATGATCCTGAATTCTCAAATCTTGGCGAAACCAAATCAGTTGATAAGCAGTCGACATAATTCTGTTTATTTTAAAGAAATTGACATGACCATAAGCGATTTTTTTATTTTATAAAAGTAGCGGCAATAAAAAAGCAAAGCCGAAGCTTTGCTTTTTCCATCTAATTCAAAAATGAATTAGTGGTGGTGACCACCTGCACCGTGAACGTGACCGTGATCTAATTCTTCTTGAGAAGCATCACGGATTTCAACGATTTCTACTTCGAAAGTAAGGTCTTGACCAGCAAGCGGGAAGTTCGCATCAACGATGATGTTGTCGCCTTCTATCGCTTTAACAGTTACGATTTGTACGCCGTCATCAGTTTGAGCTTGGAATTGCATACCAGGCTGGATGTTGTCCACGCCTTGGAACATTTGAGCTGGAACTTCTTGAACAAGTTCAGGATTGTATTCGCCATAACCTTCAGCAGCTGGAACGTTTACAGTGAATTTTTCGCCAACAGTTTTACCTGTAAGTGCATTTTCTAAACCAGGAATGATGTTGCCCGCGCCGTGCAAATATGCAAGTGGTTCACCTTGAGATTGATCAAGTGTTTCACCCTCAGCGTTTGTTAAAGTGTAGTGGAATGAAACCACGTGGTTATTTGCAATAGCAGTCATGTTTTGAATCCATGTCATCAATAGTTTTAGCTGTATATCATAAAGTGAAAAACAGTTTTTGTTGACTATTTTCCACTTTTTGAAACGATTTAGTTAAATATTGAGACGAAATATCAAATTTCAACTCAATAAAGTTTAATTTTTGGACGGACACGACGCGTCAGGAAATCTTTCATGGTGAGCATGCCTGCTTGTGTGTAACCATGAATATTGGCCTGATGCATTCGATAAAGTGAAACATACATGGTTTTGGCAATGAAGCCTTGTACGCTAACATCGCCTAACAATTCTCCTACGGCCTGATTACGACTCAGTGAAACCAGTGAACCTTTGTCATTAAATGTGAACATCGGTTGTGGAGAACCTGATAAACGTGCTGCCATCGCATCGACAAGGAAGGTTGCTTGCTGACTCGCCACTTGTGCACGAGGGCCTAACGGTGGCTGGCGTGCATCTAACTGACAATTTGCACAATCACCAAAAGCAAAAACATTCGGATCAGAATAGGTTTGCAGGGTTGCGTACACCATCAGGCGATTGATTTTATCCCGTTTAAAATCAGTAAATGACTCTAAAACTTTCGGCGCTTTAACACCTGCCGCCCACACCGTAATATCTGAGTGAATGACATTTCCATTACTGAAATAGACATTGGTTTCATCGACTTTCTGGACTTTATGCTGAGTCAGAATCTCAATCCCCATTTTCTTGAGCTGCTTGGCGCTATGCGCTGCTGTTTTTTCATTTAGGGCAGGCAAGATGCGGTCAGATGCTTCAATGAGGGTGATTTTGACTTGCTTCGGATTAATTTTCTTTAATCCATAGCGATAGAAGTTCTTGGTGGTTTCTATCAACTCTGCTGCCAGTTCAACACCTGTTGCGCCAGCCCCGACGATGCCAATATTCAAAGCTCGCTCATTTGACTGATTTTGTGCCTCGATATAGAGGTGAAATAAATCCTGCTGGAAAATATCGGCTTGTTGACGGCTATCCAGAAAATGACAGTGTTCACGCACGCCTTCTGTACCAAAGTCATTTGAAACAGAACCCACGGCCAGCACTAGAGTGTCGTAGCTGAGTGTTTGAGTTTGTGGGGTGTGTTCTTTAGAAAGCTGCGGGGGAGAAAGGTTAATTTGTTTTTGATCTTTATTCACATCAACAAGTGTGCCGAGCACGAACTCAAAATGATGTTTTTCTGCATGGGCAAAATAATTGGTTTGTTCTTCGTGAGGATTCAGCGAGCCAGCTGCAATTTCGTGGAGGAGAGGTTTCCATATGTGTGTGAGATTTTGATCGACTAGGGTTATTCGGGCTTTCTCTCGTCTGCCAAAACGTTCACCTAGCTGTGTCGCAAGTTCCAAACCACCTGCGCCACCGCCCACAATCACGATATGATGTAAGGTTTTGCTCATGATTAACCTAATTATTTTTGTGAAAGGATGGCTGGATTATGCCATCCTTTTTTCAATAATGTATGTTTAATCTTGATAAAAATAGTAGGTTTTTTATCCTTGATTTAAAGGATAAAGTTTGGCAGTTTTGCTATCGCTGGTCGAAAAGAATGAAAATAGATTTGAGAACCAGATCATAATTTTCTGGAAAATATTGGCTTCTTCAATCTGTACATCATTTTCAATCTGTAAGCTGCGAATCAACTGGTTATTTTGATAAATCGAAACAGTTGCCAGATTCATTGCCTGAGTCAAAGGCGCAGTCAAATGCTGTTCATTCAGTTCAATATTGATGCGAGTATTGGTGGTTTGTAATGGTTCAACAGTCGTGACTTGTTGGTTTGCATCAATCAGATGAATACGTTGGGTGAGTAGATCAAAGCTATTCAAATCAATCGGAACAGACTGACCATATAACGATGTGGTCACGATTGTCGGTTGCTGAGTTTCGACCTTGAACATTTTCAAGGTTGATTTAATCACAGGCAATTCTGCAATCAGTCTCTGCTTTGGAATCACTTCTTCATCGCGGGTATAGGTATAGGCCAGATTCATCAGTTTATGTGCAACTTCTGCACGTTTTACTGCACTTGGTGTTCCCAATACCACCACAATCAGACGACGTTTCTCGACATGTGGATTGAATGTTGGACGTTCAGCTGTCAGGGCAAGGTTATAGCCCGCCGCCTTGGTATAACCTGTTTTCAGACCATCGGATGTCGGATCCATTTTCAAGGCAAGGTTAGTGGCATGGTGAAAACGCTGGTTGTAGCTAAAGCTTGGCATTTTTGAATAATACAAATATTCAGGCGTTTCTTTCACAATGGCTTTGGCTAACAGGCTCAGGTCGGCAGCTGTAGAGTAATGGTCGGTCATGGTGATTCCAGCTGGATTGCTGAAATGCGTATCCTTCATTCCCAATGCCTGTGCTTCCTGATTCATCCGCGCGACGAATTGTGGCACGCTGCCAGAAATTTTTTCAGCAAGCGTCACAGCAGCATCATTGGCAGACATTACGATCAGTCCTGCTAAAAGCTGATCAACAGAAATCTGTTCACCTGCTTTTAAGTACATTTGTGATTCATCCCACATCACTGTGCTGACTACAGGCGTTGCAGTCAGGACTTCTTCTTTACGTAATTTACCTGCTTCAATATCTTTTAAAGCGATATAAGCCACCATCATTTTTGTGAGTGAAGCTGGGGCGCGCTGAACATGGCTGTTATGTTCAGCAATGATTTGTCCAGACTGGGCATCGATGATTGACCATGCTTCAGCTTCAACTGTTTCAGGGGCAATGTTAAGTAAGTTTGCATGTGCGAGATTTGCACAAACGAGACTAAACAACGTAAAGAGAGAGAGGAGAAATTTCACGTGCATACCTTGTATTGCCGATCCAGTGGCCTTAAATGTGAGAGGAGAATGCTATGACTTTTTTGTTGAAGAATCCAGCAACTTTTGCTGACAATTACGACATCTGCGCATGACTTTGTAAAAAAATGCTAAGCTAGGGGCTGTTGAACATTCAAATATGCGTTGCGTTGTCGGCTAAAATTGAGCAGGCAAGGCATGAAACGTAGAGAATGGCGATCTCATTTTCAAGTTTCATAACGAAGTCTGTGATAGTTTTAGCCACAACCCTGCGGGACAAAAACGTTTTTTGTTGTTACGTCGTTGTGAATTACTCATTTAGAATGCTAAATTTCTTAATCCACGCCTAGTACCACCTAAAAAACGTTTGCTGTCGCAATCATTGGTGAATATTCAGCAGCCCCCTAAACCGTTCCTATTTTCATGATTAGAAATTATGTTGCACTATCAAATTGAGTTCGACGATTATCGCCAGCACCTGATTCATGTCACCCTACGTTTTCTAGCCAATCCCAATCAAGAGTTGTGGTTACCAACTTGGATCCCTGGAAGCTATCTGATTCGGGAATTTTCCAAGCATATTGAGTCGGTGAAAGCCTCTGATGAAGCAGGGCGTTTACTGAATATTAAAAAAACCGAGAAGAATCGCTGGCGTTTATTCAATACCGATCATGAACTGATTACTGTTGAATATGACGTTTATGCCTATGATTTATCGGTGCGTGGTGCCTACGTTGATCAGACACGTTTCTATGTTAATCCCGCATGTATCTGTTTGGGCTTGCAAGATCAGGAACATGCACCTTGTGAAATTGAAATTTTCCTGCCAGATGAATTAAAACATTTCCAGATCGCAACAGGTCTGGCTACTAAAAGTCTGGTTAAAGGACGCTTTACTCTAAAAGCAGACAACTATGATCAATTGATTGATAGTCCGTTTGAACTGGCAGAGCAGAGTCGTTTCAGCTTTGATGCGAACGGGATTCCTCATGAGTTTGTGATTTCGGGCAAACACACGACCAATATGAGCCGTTTAGAAGCGGATATTAAAAAGATCTGTCAGACTGAAATTGATATGTTCGGTTCAGCGCCATTCCAGAACTATACCTTTATGACCATGGCGACTGGAAATAGTTATGGTGGTCTGGAACATTGTAATAGCACCAGCCTGATTACACCGCGCGACGATTTGCCAAAAGCAGATGAAGCCGAAGAACCTTCTAAAGATTATCAACGTTTCTTGGGTTTATGTAGCCATGAGTATTTCCATTCATGGTTAGTTAAATTTATTCGCCCTGAAAACTTTGCCAATTATGATTTACATAAAGAGGGATATACCAGCTTATTGTGGATCTTTGAGGGTTTTACCTCTTATTATGATGACCTGATTTTATTGCGTAGCGGTGTGATTTCGCAGAAGTCTTATCTGGATCTCTTAAAAGCACAGCTTGACCGTTATTTGCAAAATCCGGGCCGTTTGATTCAATCGGTTTCAGAGTCGAGTTTTGATGCGTGGATCAAGTTCTACCGTCAGGATGAAAACTCAAATAATGCAGGCACTAGTTACTATAACAAAGGCAGTTTAGTGGCACTTTGTTTAGATTTGGGCTTACGTTTACGTGGTTCAAATCTGGATGCTTTAATGCGTCGTTTATATGAAAATACCCAACAAGGTATTCAGGTCAATGAACGAACCATTTTTGAATTATGTAATGAGCTGACAGGTGATAACTGGATTGAGCAAATCAACCACTTGATCAACACCACCGATGAATTACCACTCGATCAGTTGTTCCCAGAGTTTGGATTGAGTTACACGCTTAAAAATGACAAGGCTCTGGCTTTTGGCTTGAAAGTGGTAGATAAAGCAGAAGGCGTGGTGGTACAGCAAGTGCGTCGTGATAGCGCAGCCGCTCAAGCAGGTTTATCTGCAAATGATGTGATCCTTGCGATTAATGGTGTGAAGGCTTCCGAGAAGCTTTTAGCCAAGTATGCAAAACAACAAGGCACATTTACGGTTTATGCATTCCGTCGTGATGAGCTTTTACAATTTGAACTTCAAGCGGGTGAAAGTGAATTGACCACGGTTGAATTAAAAGTTGAAGACCAGCAAAAAGTTGATCGCTGGTTAAAAGGTTAAGACCTGATAAAAAGGACGCGGCAAGCGTCCTTTTTATTAGCTGCCACGATAAGTCGAATAACCATAAGGGCTGAGCAGTAATGGAATATGATAGTGTGGTAAAGTGCCGTCGACTTCAAAAATAACCGGAATTTCAGGGAAAAAGCTGCTTTGCTTTTGTGCTTTATACCAGTCACCTGTTTTAAACGTCACTTTATAAACACCTGACTTTAGTTGTTGTTGTGTCGGATAAAGTGCAGTAATTCGACCATTCTGATCAGTTTTGGCCTGATTGATTTTTACCCACTGATTTTTTTGTTGAGCTTCGAGCATAACGGTGACATCAGTAGCAGGTAGACCATTTTGCTGATTGAGAACATGCACACTCAATGGATTGGGTGCTGCTGCAAACAAGCTGCTTGAAGCCGATAGTGCGGCGATGGCGAATAGATTTTTATACATCGCAATATTCCACCTTTCTTGATTAATGTTTTTGTATGTATTGCCATCAGTTGTTGTGAGGGCAATACATGGGATACGAGCGCAAAAAAAGGCACTGCTGATCAGTGCCTTTCAAATTTAGAATGAGTATCTTGCACCGAGATAGAACTCACTTGAATAAAGATGTGCTTTCATCTGCTCATCTTGCAAGTTACGTGCATTGGTGAAGTTATTTAAACCGCTATCGGCTTTACCCAAGTCGACATAACGGTAGCCCAAATCAAGCTTAAGGTTGTCAATTGCTTTATAACTCGCACCAGCACCTACGCTATACACCAGTTGGGTTTCGGTATTGGAAAGATATTGGCGAGAGGCATTACCTTGCCAGCCTGAAGATTCTGTACGTGCAACACCTAATCCGAGATTGCCGTATACAGCGACATTTTGCATGACTTCAAAATCACGATAAGCATTCAGCATCAGGCGCTGCGTCTCGACTTTATGATGGTTGAGACTGGTTGGAAAGTTGGTTGAACCGCTGGTAAATTCTGCATCATTTTTAAAGGTATATTCTCCTTCGGTACGCCAGCCATTGTCAAAGTCATAACCGAACCCCAGTGATGCATTGGTTAAATCTTTTTGATCGTCACCTGCGACAAATTTGCCAATCCCCGGGCGTAAGCTGGTTTCCATATTGTCAGCCTTGAGTTGGGCTGCCGCGACTTTTGCTGAGAGATAATAGCCAGAAAGAGCAGTATCTTGAGCATAGCTTAATGAGCCAGTCACAAGTAAAACAGAGCCAATAGCGAAGCGGGTAAATCCTTTGTCCATATGCAATTTTCCAAAATTCGTGAAGGAGTGTTTGGTGATAAAAATCTTTATTTCCTCAGCACATGGTAGGAAGAAATGCATCTGGTCATGATGACAATTGAATTACCGATTTGTAATCTTTGCGCTGAATAAAAAAGGTTAAGATGTGGGATGCATATTTTAATTGTCGAAGATGAATCCAAAATTGCGCAGTTTTTGGCAAAAGGATTAAATGAATCAGGCTATACCAGTGCGATCGCAAAAGATGGCATGGAGGCTTTGTCGCGGTTACAAGATGAAGCTTTTGATCTATTAATTTTGGATGTGATGTTGCCGAAACTGGATGGCTGGCAAGTGTTGCAGACGCTCCGTACATTTTCAAAAATCCCTGTGCTCATGCTCACGGCTAAAGATCAGGTCATGGATCGGGTGAAAGGTCTGGAATTGGGAGCAGATGACTATCTGGTTAAGCCATTTTCATATATCGAATTATTGGCACGCATCAAAAGTTTATTACGCCGTGTGCCCAAGATTGAACAAGAAATTTATAGCATTGCCAATCTCAGCTTGAATCGTTTAAGTCGGGAAGTCCACCGCGCAGAGATCAAGATCGATTTAACCGCCAAAGAGTTTGTGCTGTTGCAATTGTTGATACAGCATCGTGGTGAGGTGTTAACCCGCACACAAATTGCCTCTATGGTCTGGAATATTAATTTTGATACTGACACCAATGTAGTCGATGTCGCCATACGTCGTCTACGCGCTAAAATTGATGACCATTTTTCTCCCAAGCTGATTTATACGATTCGGGGGATGGGCTATAAAGTTGATTTAAAAGAAGACCATGCTGATGAATAGATTGTCTTTGGCTTCGCGTCTGAGAATCGCGTTCAGCCTGATTTCATGTGTGGTTTTTATCAGTATTGGGACATTGTCTTATCAAAGTTTTCGTGAAATGGTTTATATCCAGCAAGACAAAGCACTTGCCGCACGAATTAAGCGCATGGAAGTGTTTTTGACAGATGCTTATACCGTTCAGATCTTGGGCAAATATCCTAAACTTTATGAAAATATGGTTGGGCATGAGGACAGTATTTTTATTGTCAAAGAAGCTGGTAAAGACCTGATTCGAATCAATCCATTAAACATCAAAATCCCGAGTTTAAATTATTCCAGTAAAATCCAGTTTACGAATAATAGACCTGAACAGCCAACGACACGGCTTGCATTTCAATTGGTACAACATGGCGATCAGCATTATCAATTGATTGCAGGTCAACAATGGTATGCCGCGAATCAAACCCTGAAGCAATATTTTTGGAAAATCGCCTTTTATACTGGCCTGGGCATTCTATTATCGAGTTTATTAGGTTTTATGGTCGGGCATTATATGTTCCGTTCGATGCGGGCATTGATTGCAGAAACCAGTAAAATCAACGTGCAAAAACTTAATCACCGCATTCAGGTTGAGACCACAAATACTGAGGTACAACAACTCAGCCATGCCATGAATGAAATGTTGGATAAAATTCAGCAGGATTATCAAAAACTGGCACAGTTTTCGGAAGATATTGCGCATGAATTGAGAACGCCGCTCAATAATTTGATGGGTCAAACACAGATTTTGCTGTCTCAACCCCGTCAAACTGAGGAGCTGGAAAATCTCCTGTATTCGCACTTGGAAGAGTACGAAAGACTGACCAAAATGATTGAGAGCATGCTATTTATTGCACGTTCTGAATATACGGAAGCAGGGCTTGCGAAAAGCAGCGTAGATATCCTGCAATTGATTCGGGATGTGACGGATTATTTTGATTATCTGATCGAAGAACGGCAGATGAGCTTGATGCTTCAACTTCCTGATGAAATGAAATTGAGAGTGAATGAAGCCCTTATCCAGCGTGCGATTGCGAATTTAATCAGTAACGCGGTTGTCTATGGTGTAGAAAAGGGGCGGATTACTTTAGAGGTAAAACGGGAACAGACTGATTGTGTGATTCGTATTGTGACGCATGACATCTGGATTGAAGAAAAACATTTGCCTTATCTCTTTGACCGTTTTTATCAAATTGATGAGAGTCGACATAAGAGAGCACAAACAGGTGGGCTGGGACTGGCGATTGTTCAATCCATCATGCAGTTACATGGTGGTTGTGCTGAAGTTGAAAATCAGACAGCAGGTGTGGCATTTACGTTAAGACTACCACTAAAGAATTAACCTAAGGTTCATAAAATTCTGACAAAATAAGGCACATTTGTAGGTAAACACCTATTTGTTTGCTAAATGATCAGTTTGCTGGGCATTTTCAGGTCGCTAACGCTTTGGTAGTTGAAAAGGCAACATTTGGCCCAAATTATATGAACTAACAGTATCTATTATATAAAATTGTAGTATTTTTTAGCGAAATGTCGTTATCACGGGATAGGGCGTTGACTAGTATGCTATGAAGACTGATACTCTCAAGTTTGTTTTAAGCAAATCGGTTCTAGGAACTGGGCCACAAGCGCAGTTTTCCATAACTCAATCCAACACAAGGGGCTATATATGGCTGGTGGAAAGTCAAAAATCATTTATACACTGACTGATGAGGCGCCGTTATTGGCGACCTATTCATTGCTACCGATCATTGAGACCTTTACCAAGCCTGCTGGCATCGAGATTGTGAAAAGTGATATCTCAGTTGCAGCACGTGTACTTGCAGAATTTTCAGATTACCTTAAAGATGAACAAAAGGTAAACAACAACCTTGCGGAGTTAGGTCGTCTTACGCAAGACCCAGATACAAACATCATTAAACTTCCAAACATCAGTGCTTCTGTTGCTCAGTTAACCGCATGTATCAAAGAGCTCCAGTCGAAGGGCTATGCGATTCCTGATTATCCAGAAAATCCAGCAACTGAAGAAGAGAAAGAACTTAAGGCGCGTTATGGTAAATGCCTTGGTTCAGCAGTAAACCCAGTATTGCGTGAAGGTAACTCTGACCGCCGTGCACCAGCTGCTGTGAAAAACTATGCGAAAAAACACCCGCACTCAATGAGCGAGTGGAAACAATGGTCACAAACTCACGTTTCTCACATGGATGAAGGCGACTTCTACCACGGTGAAAAATCAATGACTTTAGACCGTGCGCGTAATGTGAAAATGGAGCTCATCACTAAGTCTGGTGAAACGATTGTGCTTAAGCCAAAAGTTGCACTTCAGGATGGTGAAATCATCGATTCAATGTTCATGAGCAAGAAAGCGCTTTGCGATTTCTATGAGAAAGAACTTGAAGATTGTCGTGAAGCGGGCATCCTGTTCTCGTTACACGTAAAAGCAACCATGATGAAAGTATCACACCCGATCGTATTCGGTCACTGTGTGAAAATTTACTACAAAGATGCTTTCGAAAAACACGGCAAATTATTTGACGAGTTAGGCATCAACGTAAATAACGGTATGGCTGGTCTTTACGAGAAGATCGAAACTTTACCGACTTCACTTCGTGAAGAAATTATCGAAGATTTACATGCTTGCCAAGAACACCGTCCTGCACTTGCAATGGTTGATTCTGCGAAAGGCATCACGAACTTCCACTCACCAAATGACGTGATTGTAGATGCTTCAATGCCTGCAATGATCCGTGGTGGCGGTAAAATGTGGGGTGCTGACGGCAAACCTTACGACTGTAAAGCAGTTATGCCTGAATCAACTTTCGCGCGTATCTATCAGGAAATGATCAATTTCTGTAAGTGGAATGGTAATTTCGACCCACGTACCATGGGTACTGTACCTAACGTTGGTCTGATGGCGCAGAAAGCAGAAGAATACGGTTCACACGACAAGACTTTCGAAATTTCAGAAGCAGGCGTTGCCAACATTACAGATCTAGACACTGGCGAAGTGTTGATGAGCCAAAATGTGGAAGAAGGCGACATCTGGCGTATGTGTCAGGTGAAAGATGCACCAATTCGTGACTGGGTGAAACTTGCAGTAACACGTGCACGTAACTCTGGCATGCCAGCAATCTTCTGGTTAGACCCATACCGTCCACACGAAAATGAATTGATCAAGAAAGTTGAAAAATACTTGAAAGATCATGACACAGCAGGTCTTGATATCCAGATTATGTCACAAGTACGTGCAATGCGTTATACGCTTGAGCGTGTAGCACGTGGTTTAGATACCATTTCTGTGACTGGTAACATCTTACGTGATTACTTAACTGACTTGTTCCCGATCATGGAATTGGGTACTTCAGCGAAAATGTTGTCAATCGTGCCGTTAATGGCAGGTGGCGGCATGTATGAAACAGGTGCGGGTGGTTCAGCGCCGAAACATGTTCAGCAGTTGGTAGAAGAAAACCACTTGCGTTGGGATTCTCTTGGTGAGTTCCTTGCGTTAGCTGTTTCTTTAGAAGAGCTTGGTCTTAAAGAAGACAATAACCGCGCGAAATTGCTTGCGAAGACACTTGATCAGGCAACAGGTAAACTTCTTGATAACGACAAGTCTCCATCACGTCGTACAGGTGAGCTTGATAACCGCGGTAGTCACTACTACTTGGCATTGTACTGGGCTCAAGCATTGGCTGCTCAAGACGAAGATGCTGAGTTAAAAGCGAAGTTTGCGCCTCTTGCAAAAGCACTTGCTGAAAATGAAGAGAAGATCGTTGCTGAGCTTGCTCAAGTACAAGGTCAATCTGCTGATATCGGTGGTTACTATGCAATTGATCCTGCAAAAGTAAACGCAGTGATGCGTCCAAGTGCTACGCTTAATGCAACACTTGAAACAGCTTAAGTTTAAATATTACTGATAGTTTTGTTGGTAATTTAAAAAAGCCGGTGCGAAAGCATCGGCTTTTTTGTAGATGAGAACTCAGATGATTCCCATGAAAAAGCCCACTTCCGTGGGCTTTAATATAATCTCTAATGATTAACGACCATTACGGCTACGACCGCGTGGTGCCTTGGTATTTGGACGAGTCGTACCATTGGTCTTACGACGTGGCTTTTCGCTTTCATCCATTTGCCAGATACGTTTAGTGCCTGATTTTTTCTTGTCGCCGTCTTTTTTATCACCTTCTTTCTTTTTCTGGTGCATTGGCTTACCGCCCGTACCACCAGGTTTTTTCACATAAGAGCGAGAGCGATAAGGCTTGTCTTCAGGCAGGTCTTTAAAATCAGGATAAAGTAACGGTTCAATTTCAGTTTGCTCGCCGGGTTGTAAGCCCAGACGAATCAGATCGATTGCACCGATTTTAGTACGGATCAAACGTAGCGTTGGGAAACCCACAGCAGCAGTCATACGACGCACCTGACGGTTACGGCCTTCACAAATTTGTAGCTCAATCCAGCTGGTTGGGATATTGGCGCGGTAACGTACTGGAGGATCACGTTCCCATAACCATTCTGGTTGATCGACTTTAAGCGCTTTTGCCGGTAAGGTCATACCATCAGCCAGTTCTACACCTTTACGAAGTTGCTCTAATGCTTCTTCAGTTACATCGCCATCGACTTGCGCAAGATAGGTTTTAAATTTCTTATTGGCTGGATTGGTAATGTATTGATTCAGACCGCCGTGATCCGTCAGGAAGGTTAAGCCTTCTGAATCGAGATCAAGTCGACCCGCAAGACGTAAATCAGGATCATGGATAAAGTGAGAAAAGGTGAGGTGAGCGGAATCCTCACGGAACTGTGACAAAACGTCATAAGGTTTATTAAATACGACTATTTTCATATCTGTATACTGCTTTGGCTATGGGCGGCATCATAACAATAAAGGTTTTTATTTAATGGGAAAATGTTGTTATTTCCCGTATAAATCTCAAAAAAACCAGTTTTGAACTAAACTGTTTCATGTAATAAAAAACGAAAAGCATGCCATAGAAGGCATAGACATAATCATTAAATACATGAGGGAGAACCTGCAAAATGGGTTATCAGAAGATCGTGGTTCCTGCAGACGGAGACAAAATCACAGTAAATGCAGACCTGTCACTGAATGTTCCAAATCGTCCGATCATTCCTTTTATTGAAGGTGATGGTATTGGTGTGGATATTACACCAGCAATGAAAGCAGTAGTAGATGCCGCCGTGCTAAAAGCTTATGGTGGCAAACGTTCGATCGAATGGATGGAAGTCTACTGCGGTGAGAAAGCAGACAAAATTTACGGCAGCTATATGCCTGAAGAAACTTTTGATGCTTTACGCGAGTTTATTATATCAATAAAAGGCCCTTTAACCACACCTGTAGGTGGTGGAATTCGTTCTTTAAATGTCGCATTGCGTCAGGAACTTGATTTATATGTCTGTGTGCGGCCAGTTCGCTGGTTTAAAGGTGTGCCTTCTCCAGTACAACATCCAGAACTGACTGATATGGTAATCTTCCGTGAAAACTCGGAAGATATCTATGCGGGGATTGAATGGAAAGCGGACTCTCCTGAAGCGAGAAAAGTGATTAAATTCCTACAGGAAGAAATGGGCGTAACCAATATTCGTTTCCCCAAAGAGTGTGGAATCGGGATTAAGCCCGTGTCTAAAGAAGGTTCTCAGCGCCTAGTTCGTAAAGCGATTCAGTTCGCGATTGATAACGATAAACCTTCGGTGACCTTGGTTCACAAAGGCAACATCATGAAATACACCGAAGGTGCGTTTAAAGAGTGGGGCTATGAACTTGCGATGGAACGTTTTGGTGGACAGCTGCTGGATGGCGGGCCTTGGGTAAAAATTAAAAATCCAAAAACGGGAAAAGATATCATTATTAAAGATGTGATTGCTGATGCATTTTTACAGCAAATTTTAATGCGTCCAGCAGATTATTCTGTCATTGCCACACTGAACCTAAATGGCGACTATATTTCCGATGCACTTGCAGCCGAAGTGGGAGGGATTGGGATTGCACCAGGTGCCAATATTGGTGGCGCAATTGCCGTATATGAAGCAACGCATGGCACAGCGCCCAAATATGCAGGACAGGATAAAGTGAATCCTGGTTCGATTATTTTGTCTGCGGAAATGATGCTGCGTGATATGGGCTGGACTGAAGCTGCGGATTTAATTATTACGGGGATTTCAGGTGCGATCTCTGCTAAAACCGTGACCTATGATTTTGAACGTCTCATGTCAAATGCAACTTTGCTCCGTTGTTCAGAGTTCGCACAAGCTATTATTGAGCATATGGAAGATTGATAGTTTGTTTTCACCAGAAGAGCGGTTTTTTCCGCTCTTTTTATTTAATCAAGAATTAAAGATGTGATGAAAAAAGCATGTACAAAACTGAATACATGTCATATTTTTAAATCTTCTAAAATAAAAAATTGAGCATCATGGCTGAAAGAAAATATGGTGAAGCTGCACCTAAAACGACAGACAGTATTGCCAGTTTAGATTGGTATGAGCAAGTACTCAGTAACCAAAAATATGAGCGTACTTTATTTGTCGATTTAGACATGTCTGAGGCTCACAGCACTGGCGCAGTATTTAATGAATGTACTTTTCGCCGTGCACGCTTCAATGGTTCAACTCATCAAAGTAGTGCTTTTATCAATTGTACCTTTGCCTTCTGTAATTTTTTTGATAGTAAATTTACTGACTGTAAGTTTGTGGGCAGCATGTTTAGTGATTGCCAGTTTCATCATATGCGGGTCGAAGACAGTGACTGGGCCTTTGTTGGATTGCCGGGTGCTGATTTAGAAAAAGCTTGTTTTCTTCGAACGCGTTTAAGAGAGGCCGATTTGACAGGGGCACGGTGTCATGGAAGTTCAGTTCGAGAGAGTGACTTGTCGGGTGCATGGCTCCACAGCGCAGATTTTACCGAGTGTGATTTAAGAGGCAGTGATTTGAGTGCATTAGATCCGAAAGAAACTCAAATTAAAGAGGCGATTATCAATCTTGATCAAACTTTAATGATTGCAGAAAATTTAGGTTTTGATGTCCGAATTGACTGAGGATCGTTGAATGATTTTTTGCTCATAATGAGTGGTTTTGGGCCACTCATGTTTTGGGAGATTGAGTAAAAATTGCTGCTTTAAGAGAAATAAAGTCGAATAAAAGGGATAAATTGCTCACCAATTACGATGCCCAATAAACCCAGTAAAGCAACAATTGGCGGTGCAGGCGCTTTGACATCTAAAACGTAATACAACACACCCACCAATATACCTACTGCAAGTGATAACAGGTAAATCTTCATAAACTATGCTTGATCAGTCCGCTTTAACTTTACAGAAGTGATCAATTTCAGGATTACAATTCCAGATATATTCAGCTTCTTCGGCACAAAGTTGCGCCTTTTTTTCGCCTTGTGTATCACGAATAAAAGCAAGCGTCATATCCATACCCGCACTTACACCCGATGAGGTGTAAAATTTTCCATCAATCACCCAGCGTGCCTGAGCTTGCCAGCGCACCTTATCATTGAGTTTTTGCACAAACTCAAAGGCCATTTTATTAGAAGTCGCCTGAACGCCATCTAGTACACCAGTTGCAGCCAGCAAAGAACTTCCTGTGCAAATGGTCAGTACATGTCCGCTGTGCAGCGCAAGTGTTTTTAATTGATCGAGAAGTGGCTGATTCTGAATTAAATCAAAAGTGACAATTCCGCCTGGAACCAACAAAATACTATGTTCATTGACCGTCATATCTTTAAATGGCTGTGTTTGCAGTATAACGCCATGTTTGTTGGAGATCAGACCACCATTCAGGCTATAAAACTGCACTTGATAATGTTCTTGCAGCAAACCGAATAGTTCGACAGGCCCCATAATATCAAGGGTTTCAAAGTCTTCAAATACAATGGCATTAACAGGAATACGCATTTCTTTTCTCGCTAGTTTCATCTGCGTACTACCATAGAGAGCTGTGAATTTTTGTTTGTGAATATTGTGTATGGCTTATTTTGAATTATGCTAAATCATTGGACTTTTTGCCTGATCTGTTAGCAAGCGGATGCTGATTTTGGTTTGTTTTTTAGGCATTTAGTAGCCTATTAAGACAAAATAATGGGTGTATCGTAAATTTAGAAAAATCTGTATCTATCATTTATCAAGCAGATGTTCAAAATGATGGAAAAATAGAGCGAGCGTTATGCCATGAAGATGTATCAAGTTGATGCTTTTACCCAAGAATTATTTAAAGGAAATCCAGCAGCAGTTATCGTAGTAGATGAATGGTTGGATCAGCAGTTGATGCAGAATATTGCAATGGAAAATAATCTTTCTGAAACTGCTTTTGTAAAGACAATCGATGAGAGTAATTACGAGATTCGCTGGTTTTCACCCTTAGAGGAAGTTGCTTTTTGTGGGCATGCCACCTTAGCCAGTGCTTTTGTACTTTTTAAGGATTTTACTCAAGCAACAACGATTCAATTTCATGTACGTGATCTGGGTATTTTTATCGTTAGCCAAGATGCTGATGGAAAAATCAAAATGAACTTCCCGATTCGTAGAGCAGAGCAAGTGTCTGACTACCCGTCAGAACTACGTGAAGGGTTGTCAAAACCATTTAAAGCCGTCTATCGCAATCCTCAAGCTTATATTATTGAATATGAAACGGTACAGGATGTATTGGATGAACAACCTAATCTGGAAGTATTAAAACGCTTAGGTAGAGTTCGGACTGCGATTACCGCTTCTCAACCTGATGTAGCGATTACAGCGCGAGGTGAGGGGAAGTTTGATTGTGTTTCTCGTTACTTTGCACCTGCAATCGGGATTGATGAAGATCCTGTAACGGGTTCTATCCATACTGCGATTGTGCCGCTGTGGGCCGAGAAGTTGAACCAGACGCGACTCGTGGCTTTTCAGGCGTCAGCACGCGGTGGAATTTTAGACTGTGTGATTGAGTCTGACGAACGGATCGAAATTTCAGGTTATGCAAAATTGTATATGCAGGCTGAACTGGCAATCTGATTTTTAGCTTAAATTGTGCAAAAACAAAGATAAAAGCTGTTTAAATAAACAGCTTTTTTCAAAACGTAACTATTAAAAATGCGAATCATTCTCTACCATAGCTTGTCTGTATGATTTAAATCACCATAAATACTTGGATAAATTATGTTAATGCGCTTTAAGCAGCTTACTCTCTCGCTTTGTTTGATTGGGTTGAGTGCGACGTCTTGGTCTCAGACAGTGCTCGTAAAAAGTGAAAAAAATATTGAAGAATATAAATTAGATAATGGTTTCAGAGTTATTCTTGCGCCAAACGATAAAGAAAATAAAGTCTATGTAAATACAGTTTACCTGACGGGTTCACTGAATGATCCAAAAGGAAAAGGTGGGCTGGCACATCTATTAGAACACTTGGCTTTTAAAGGGACGCAAAACGTTAAAGGTGAAGAGTTTCAGCGCCGTTTAGATCAATATACCTTGATGACCAATGCCAGTACGGATTATTACTCAACCAAATACTTAAACATTGTTCGTCCTGAAAAAAATGCACTGAATGAAATTCTGTATCTCGAATCCGAGCGTATGGATAAATTGGTGTTACAAGAAAAATTTGTTCCCTCTGAAATTGAAATCGTAAAACGTGAACGTGAAATTCGTATGGATCAGCCGTTTGCAGTTTTAATAGATCAGGTGTGGAAAGCCGCATATGGCAACCAGTATTTAGGTCGTTTACCGATTGGTGACTTACCCGAATTAAAATCAATTCAGTTGAATGAACTGAATCAGTTTTATAAGACTTGGTATGCGCCGAATAATGCGGTCATGGTCATTTCTGGTAAATTTGATAAAACTGAAGTATTGAATAAGATTGATCAGTATTTCAGTCCAATTCCTGCACGCGCCGTACCTGCTCAGGTGAAAGTGCCAGTTCTTGATGCAAGTAAGATTGAACAACGTCAATTTACCGTGAAAAAGGGCAGTGATCTGGCCAAATTCCATATTTATATGAATGGAAAAAATACCGAATTACAACCGATTCTGGCACTCGCACCTTCTCTCTATACCATGCAGCCTAGCGGGCCTTTATATAAAAATATGGTCGAGACAGGCATCAGTACTGCAGTTCAATCTGCAACATGGTTAGATCAGGACTTTAACGTGGTGTTTATGGGCGCAGTTTACGCACCAAGCCATGATCCCAAAAAAGTTGATGATGCATTGAAAACGGGTGTGGAAAATAGCCAGCCATTTACCGAGGCTGAATTACAGCGCATTAAGAATATTACCCAGAATACGGCTGATACCATTGCCAATGATGCAGTGGCTTTAGGTTCACGTCTTAGTGACTACGCCGTCTCTTCTCAGGGACAATGGGATCAATATTTCAAGGACTTAAAGACAGTTCAAGCATTAAAGCTGAAAGATACCAATGAAACACTCAAAGCGTTTTTAACCACTTCACATCGTATTTCTGGTGATATTTTGCCAACGCCAGAAGATCAAAAGAAAGCAATGACTTTGAAGGCTGAAGAGAAGCCAAAAACTTTAGATCAAAGCAATGAACAGCCTGAACCTTTAAAAGATCCGAATGTCTATAAGCAGGAAGTGACCCAGTTTATGGCACAGTCTGCTCAGCAATTGCAGAAAAATGAGCAGAAGATCCAGCGTGGTGAGTTGAAGAATGGCATTCGCTATGCTTTATTCCCAACAGCAACCCGTGACGATAAAACCTATGCCACGATTAGTCTGGATTTTGGTGATGAAAAAGCGTTATTTGGTAAGGGCGTAACGTTGGATTTAACCAGTTACCTGATGTTGCGCGGTTCAGAAAAGCATACTTTGCAAGAAATTACCGATAAAGCAATTGCTGCCAGTGGTGGTGCATCTGTTAGCTCAAATGGCAATGGTTTTACCATCGTGGTTCAGGCGAAAAAAGACAAGTTTGAAGACTTCTTTAACTTTATTGTCGATGTGTTGAAGCAGCCAAAATTCTCGCAAACAGAATTTGATCTTGCCAAAAATCAAAGTTTATCTGTACTCGATCGTCCTTATACTGAGCCTGCGGTTGTGGCTTCTATGACGCTCTCTAAAATTCTGGAAATCTATCAACCCGGCGATTTGCGTTATCACTTTGAGCCTGATTTTGCGAAAAAACAGATCAGTGAGGTAACTCAACCGCAAGTGAAGCAATTCTATGATCAATTCTTTGTGACTGATCATGCACAGATTGCAGTGACGGGTGATTTTGATGCCAAGAAAATGCAAAAAACCTTACAAAAGGCATTTGGCTCTTGGAAAGCAAAACAGCCTTATACCAAAGTGACAGGCCAATATACGGTTTATAAAGCACAAAAAGTGCACGCTTTATCGGAACAACGTGAATTTGGTAGTTACCAAAGCGTGTTAGCGCTGCCAGTCGGTTCTTATCATGCAGATGCGCCAGCGTTAATTATCTTGAGCCATATTTTGGGTAACTCGCAGCTTTCATCGCGTTTGGCACAAGAGTTACGTGAGAAAAATGCCTTGGTCTATGGTTTTGGCAGTGGTTTGGACTTAGATCCAGATATCAATGATGGTACGTTAAGTATTACTGCAAACTACACGTCGGGGCGTTCAGCGCAAGTATCGCAATCGGTACATAAAGTCTTGAATGAGCTGTTAAGTAAAGGCGTGACCGAGCAGGAAGTTGAAGCTGCGAAAGCAGACATCATGAAAAAACGCGTCACAGCTTTGGAAGATGAACGTAATATTCATGGCATGTTGACAGGTCAGTTAGAGCGTAACAAAACGCTGCTGGATCGCGCTGAACGTGATCAGGAACTTGCCAAATTGACCAAAGAAGATGTGAATGCAGCAATCAAAAAATACATCAAGCTTGATCAGTTTGTAGAAGTGATGGCGGATCAGTATGGTCAGCCTCAAAACTTGAAATAAGCAAACAAAAAGAAAGCCACCGATCAGGTGGCTTTTTTTTGCATCAATCATTAATGATCATGTTTGTGTGCATGAAAATCTTCATTTTTGCGGAAACGTAAGTAGTTTTCGAACTGTTCGCAATATTCGTCAAAATTATCTTCCAGCATCATTTGGAACTGTTGCAGCAGATAAGACATCACTTGTTCTTTTGCCTCACGCATTTCTTCGCCATCTTTAAAGTTATTGGCTGCGACCCAGGTGTTAAAACGGGCAGTGGCAAATAACATGGCTGCGCTCACTTGGCCACGTAACTCTTCTGGTTTAGCTTGTTGACCTTTTGGTGGGCGGCAAAAATCATTAGCGAGTTTGATAAATTCATCGGCGCGCTCAAAAAATACGGCATTTAAAGCTTCTTCTTCCGTCACATCGGTAGCGTTAATTTTTTGAGACATGAGATTTTCCAGCGACAAGTAAAGACACATTATTATAGACAAAGCCTTGTCGAAACTAAACCTTTGCCTTAATCTAAAATAGCCTAAGCAATTAGAATAATCACTATGCAAGATGCGATCGCGATTCAAAGCCTGAAAACGGATATTGCCTTACTACGCCAACATATCTATCCACCGCAATCTTTAGAGCATGTTGAGGGCTTGCCGATTTATTATGGTCTAAAGGATGAGGTTGATGAGTATTACCGACAATGGCAGCCTTTGATTGAGAGGGCACAGCAATTGTGTCAGCCTTTTATGGAAGATGAAGTGGTGGATGCGATTCATTTGCCTAGCCATTTAAATCTGCCGCTATTTTTCTTTCATGTGGATCGGATTCGAATTAATAAAACCCGCGCCAAAGAATCGAAAACCTTTCGTGGTGTTGCGGCCTTATTGGAAAAATGCGGGCAGTTTGAAACGGATCAGATTTTTGCTATGCAAGAGTGGTTGGGAAGTGATGACACTGCTGCCTTAGTTGCGCATCGAGAATTTATCGATTTACGGACTTACGTATTTCAACATGGGCAGAGTGAATATACCCGTACCCGTTTTTATATGAATGGCATGATTCTCAGTGTTGAGCCACATTTTAAATTGGTGGATGCACGGGATAAGCCACGTAAGCAGCGTAATGATAGCTATAGTGATCCGATTGCAGATAATGGAACGTGGAAGATTTTTGGAAAGTATCGGTAAGTGATTTAAGGGGGAATAAATAGTTTAAAGCACTAATTTTTATTAAAAAATAACAGCACAGCCACAAGTGCTATATAAAGTTTGGATGTTTTCGCATAGGCGATTTCCTACTTTGTTTTCGGACAAAGTAGGCAAAGCCATTGTCATCAGCAAAACCTGTCTGTTTCTTGGATTTATTAAAATGTATCGCAGAAATATTACTTTGCTTATAACACGCAGGTTGCTGATGACGTTTCCGAGTATCCATTTCTGTAGGGCGTAGATTATTTGTGGCGGCATCCATGCCGCCAGCACGATAGGGATTTAAGATGGTTTTCCCTTGCGGAGCTATCGCTCCTCATCCCAAAAAATATCTTTAGTTGATAAAGCCTGTAGTTTCTTTGCCGCTTTCTTTGCAACATGCGGTTGCTGTGCCTTAACCCAACCTAAAGCAAATAAAAACTGAGGATGCTTAGCAGCTTGTTGTTCAAAGATCTGCTCAGCCACAAATAGATCATTATAAAAACCTAAGTACTCCTGAATCGGTTGTAGCTTATTCAAAAATTGCTGAACCTGTTTTTCTGGGTAAATCCCTGCAATAAAGTCGATGCAATAACGCAATTGTTTAACGCGTTTACGGGTACGGTGTTGTTGCTCGACTTCTAACTTAGAAAATTGGCCTGCATCTTTAAGTATCTTTTGATATAGTTTGGTTAAGCTTTTGGCAGCTTGTTTCGAGAGTTTGGATTTTGATTGATGCTCACTGTAGCTAAAGCTGAATAAGGATAAAAACATTTGGGTTGTTTTGCTGTCACTTAATAATTCAGCAATATTTGCATCGACATTTTCTGGGAAGGGAAAATCAAAATCACAGATTTCTTTGACTAAGGGAATGACTGAATCTTGAATCGCATCATTATCGCGTGATTGTCCTAAAGCTTTAAAGATCTCTGCCAACTGACTTTCCCAAGTCGGATCAATCTGTGCCGACCAATTGGAAAAATGCTTTAAAGCTGAACGCAAACGGCGTAAACCGACACGAGCCTGATGAATATGGTCGGCTTCTGCTACCCCATCAGCGATTGCAGCGGCATTGGGGAGGATATGATTGAGCGTATTTTCGATAATTTGTTTGATGGCCTGTTCAGCACTGACATCTTTATCCAAATTCAGTGATTTCGCTTTGGTAGCAGCAGAGACGACTTTGCCTTGGGCCAGTAAATTGCCACGTTCAGCTTTGCTGCGCACATCAAGCCAGAGCTGGTATTTATCTACCCAAGTTTTGGCAAAATCAATCAGCTCTTGTGCTGAACCTTGTTTTAACTCAAATTCGACTTCACAGATTCTGGCGTGGTCAGTTGGAGTTCGGATTTCACCATCATCTAGACAGACTTCAATTTGAGAACCCTCAAATTCGAACACATGAAAAGTACGTTGTACATTGGTCTGGAATTGTAATTGTAGCTCGGCTGGCGCTTCGCCTAAAACATCACGTAGTACAGTTTGAACAGTTTGATTATGTTTATAGAGGGACAGATCAAGCTCAGGTTCTTGAGTACATTTTCCTAAATAGATGTCTTCTTCGATACGTTGTAAATGATTTTTACTGGCAGCTTTAAAGGTTTGCACCCAATGCTCACCTTCTTGACGCAGGCGAATAGCCACATAATTTTTAGCAAGCAAACGGTCAGCAGTGTCATAGTATTTTGCTTGTAACTGAATTTTTTGTGCTTTTTGTTTGCTTAAGGTCTGTAAAACACTTTTTTTCTTAGACTCAGGAAGTTGAAATTTTAGCTCTATTTCCATGATGTTATGACTCCTGACCAACGAGAATGATAAATATATAAATGAGTATAAACTGTTGATCTGAAAAATTATTGTAAAGTTGTTTTAAGGATTGAAAGCAGGGTACACAATGACTTTATTTTGTACAAAAAATGCATTAACGTGTGTAGAGTCTTGCAGGATTAGGATGATCTAGAAATGAATGCACCAGCCAATATCACCAAGCCAGTGGAATTTTCATTACCGATTAAAAATTATGATGAATTTTATCGCTTTTATTTAACTGAACACCGTAGTATTGCCAGCCGTCGTTTGCATGCAGCAGGTAGCTCAATCGGTTTATATTTCTTTAGTAAAGCCATTCGTAAGCGTCAGGCCAAATATGCGGTATATGGTTTGGTTTCGGGTTACGCCTGTGCGTGGGTCGGGCATTTCTTTTTTGAACATAATAAGCCTGCCAGCTTTAAGCAACCGCTTTATAGCTTTATTTCTGATTGGCGGATGCTGTCGGATATTACCCGTGGTCGTTTGAGTTTGATCGATCGTCAGTTTGATAAAATTGAGTCGTAAAATTCATTTGATATTTGAAAAGCTGCTTGGGCGGCTTTTTTTATTTTTGATAGGGGAAATTAAATAAAAACATAATAATAAAATCGACCAATGCAACTGATTTAGAATGGATTTTATATAAATGATTTGTTAGTTTAAGCGACTTAAATAACGAATGGTTTACATGATGAAGAATTTTTTATTTTTAGGGGTTTTGTTAGCTTTAACTGGATGTACCTCGATTCAAGTGAATAATACCACTGGCTTTAATCCAGAATCTATCCGTCAAGTTTGTGTGATTAATAATCCCAAAGTCATAATTAAAGACTTTAATCAGATTGTAGAACGAAGTTTTGCGAGATATAACATTCAAGCAAAAACGTATAATGACACTGACAACCTGAGTCTTTGTCAAACGACACTACATTATACGGCATTAAGATCATGGGATTTTGCACCCTATATGGTCTCTGCACAATTTAATTTATTACAGAATGGAAGACAGGTTTCTGAGGCTTCATTTAAGTTGAAAGGAAATGGTGGTCTTGCTCTAAATAAATGGCGTAGTACTGAAACCAAAATTAATGAATTGGTCGATCAACTTTTAAATAAATCGCCAAAGAAAAAGGCATATAAAAGTTAGATGGTAATGGGCAGTTTAGTGACGAATCATGGCCATAGCTATTGATATTAATTAAGTTTTAAAGCCTCCGTTGGGGGCTTTATTATTGAGTTAATCCTTAAAAGATTTCAATTTAACCTCTAGCTTTCCAATGGTGTAAAACTTAGTGGTATGGTTTTCTATTAGCACCATGAGCTAACGTTATTTATTTGCCTTAACACATTCGGTGAATAGATCATTTCATAAGAACTTATACACTCCCTCTCTTTAAATTTTAGATAAGAAAATATACCCTGAAGCTAATGTAATTATAGTGAATAGTGAAACGTTCATGCGCGGTCTTTACCTCATCACCAACGATGACCCAATCCAGCTCTTACTCGAAAAACTAGATGTTGCTTTGGCAACAGGACAGGTTGCGATTCTGCAATATCGCCGTAAGAAGGTAGCAAAGGCAGAACAGCCACATGAAGTAGAGCAGATCAAAGCGCTGTGTGAACAAAATCAAGTTCCTTTCGTCATTAATGATGATTTGGCGCTGGCTGCACAATTTGGTTTGGGTGTACATCTTGGGCAATCCGATGGTGAGATAAGTGATGCTGCTGCACGTTTACCGAAAGGTGTGATTATTGGCCGTACCTGCTTAAACTCACTGGAATTGGCTGAAAAGGCGATTGCCGATGGAGCAACTTATGTCGCGTTTGGTGCAGTCTATGCAACCTCAACCAAACCTGAAGCGGGCAATGTCGGTATTGAAGTCATCAAACAGGCGAAACAAAAGTTTGCTGTGCCGATTTGTGCAATTGGTGGTCTGACTGTGGAAAATTCTCAAGTGGTGATTGAGGCGGGGGCGAGCCTTTGTGCGGTAATTAGTGATATATTAGGACGATCAACAGCCGAAATTCCTGCTCGTGTAACTGCATGGGCAACGTTATTTGACTAATTATAGGCATCCGCTTTTGCGGAGCTTTCATTGTTTCTCGGAACGACAGCGTTCCTTGTCCTTGATTCTAGGTTGAGCCTTATATGAGTTTATCTCCAAAGCAAGAACAGCTATTTAAACAAGCAAATAAACATATTCCAGGTGGTGTTAACTCTCCTGTACGTGCATTTAACGGTGTTGGCGGTACGCCTGTCTTTATCGAAAAGGCAAAAGGTGCATATTTGTGGGATGTTGATGGCAAGCGTTACGTGGACTATGTTGGTTCATGGGGCCCAATGATCCTAGGTCACGCACATCCAGATATTATTCAAGCAGTACAAACTGCGGCAGAAGATGGTTTAAGTTTTGGTGCACCAACTGTGCACGAAACTACTTTAGCCGATACGATTTGCGACATTATGCCTTCAATCGAATTGGTGCGTATGACCAGTTCAGGTACTGAAGCAACCATGACGGCGATTCGTCTGGCACGTGGTTATACGGGTCGTGACAAGATTGTAAAATTTGAAGGCTGTTACCACGGTCATTCGGATTCATTGTTGGTGAAAGCAGGTTCTGGTTTACTAACTTTAGGCGAAGGCGAACCAACCTCAAAAGGTGTACCTGCTGATTTTGCAAAACATACTTTAACGCTCCCATATAACAACATCGAAGCGTTAAAAGAATGCTTTAGCAAATTTGGTCATGAGATTGCGGGTGTGATCATTGAGCCTGTTGCAGGCAATATGAACTTGGTGACACCAATCGATGGTTTCTTGCAAGCGATCCGTGATGTTTGTGATGAATATAAATCTGTCTTCATTATTGATGAAGTGATGACTGGTTTCCGTGTTGCTTTAGGTGGCGCACAATCGGTCTATAACGTTAAACCTGACTTGACCACGTTGGGTAAAATCATTGGTGCTGGCTTACCTGTCGGTGCTTTTGGTGGTAAACGTGAAATCATGGAATGCATCGCACCTTTAGGTGGCGTTTATCAAGCAGGTACATTGTCAGGGAACCCATTGGCAATGCGTGCAGGTATCGCGATGTTCAAACATTTACGTGAACCGGGTTTCTATGACAAGCTTGCTGCACAGTTAGCCAAATTGCTTGCGGGCTTACAGGCTGCGGCAGACGAAGCGGGGATTCCATTTAAGACCCAGCAAGTGGGTGGCATGTTTGGTTTGTATTTCACAGATCAGGATGACATTACCAGCTTTGATTCAATGTTGGCCTGTGACGTTGAAGCATTTAAGAAATTCTTCCATGGCATGTTAAAGCGTGGTGTCTATCTTGCACCTTCTGCATTTGAAGCAGGCTTTATTTCGTCAATGCATTCAGATCAGGATATTGCAGATACCATTCAGGCAGCCAAAGAAACTTTTGCTGAAATGAAATAAGCATGTGATACAGAAGCCCGATTTATTCGGGCTTTTTTTATGGCTGCTGTTTAGGTTGGTCTAAATAGAAGCCGACTTTAACTCATTTAAAAAATAATGCTGAGTCTTAAAGCAAATCTTGTTGAGTTTTCATCTATTTTTACGATAAACCTCAGCGACGAATAGCAGTAAAGATAAAGAATCTTTACTGTATCGCAAAGTAAAATATGCTTGAATAATCCACTATCTTGGAGTTTGTCTTTGGCTGTCCCAAAGCGCGAACGTATTGGCTTAGGCAAGCTGTAAGATAGCGCTTGTATCATATGTTTAAACAAGCTTTATATAAGAAACTCATAGGAATGGAGTAAAACATGAAAACTAAACATTATTTAACTTCTGCTGATGTAGAAATTCTGGTTCATGCAGCATCACAATATGCAACAGCACATGGTTTTAATGTCAGTATCGCAGTGGTCGATGACGGTGGAACCTTATTAATGATGAAGCGTATGGATGGTGCATCAGTATTATCAACCGAGATTTGCCAAGAAAAAGCATATTCTGCCGCGGTCAGCCGAAGAACAACCAAGGCATCCGAAGATATGATCCGTGATGGTAAAATCGGCTTTTTAACCATCAATGCGGCAAAAGGCATGTTAGAAGGCGGTGAGCCGATTGTTTATCAAGGGCAGGTTGTTGGAGCTGTTGGTGTTTCGGGTGTACAATCTTTCCAAGATGCAGAAATTGCCCAGCATGCGATTCAACAATTTCTAGAGCAACAGGTCTAAATCAGCATTTAAATTCGAATCTGGATGAAAATTCGAGAGAAACACGAAAAAAAATAGTAAAAATACGTGTCATGCATTGTAATTCAGCGCCAAGCTTTTTATGATTGCCCGCTTGTTTTCATCCAGTCGTTGGAAGGCTACCTTGAGTGATTTTCTAAGTGAACATTTGATTCATCGTGATGAAGATTTTATGGTCATCCATAAACCAGCAGGCTTACTCACCGTACCTGGGAAAACGCCAGATTTACAAGATTGTTTAATCAATCGTCTATTAGAACTAGAACCTAAAACCTTACTGATTCATCGTCTAGATCGTGACACTTCAGGGATATTGGTCTTTGGCTTGTCCAAATTTGGACAGAGCACGATTTCACGTCAGTTTCAGGATCGTCAAACTTCAAAAATTTATCAAGCTCTGGTTGCAGGCCATTTAGAAGGTCAGGGCACTGTTGATATTCCTGTGATTTATGATCCAAGCCGCCCGCCATTACATATTGTTGATGCCACTCATCACAAACCAGCATTAACGGAATGGCAGGCGATCGAACATTTAGAAATTCAAGGACAAGCTGTAACCCGAGTTCAACTAATTCCGATTACAGGGCGTTCACATCAGCTTCGTGTGCATATGCAATATTTAGGTCATCCGATTCTGGGCGATACCTTATATGCCACACCAGAACAGCAGCAGCTTTATGCGCGTTTGTGCTTACATGCAACGCAATTAAGCTTCGCTCATCCTAAAACAGGGGCGCAACTGACATTTGATTGTCCTGTACCGTTTTAGTCTAAAAACTTTTTTATGAAACACGATGTGATGCACGCTATTTAATGATGCTTTGTGTCAAAATACATCGTTGAAAACTACATAAAATGCCTTAACTTTTATTTGGGTCAGGGCATAAAATATGTGGGCTAACTTGAGATAAAGGTGGAAAAATTGCAGCAGTTTGCTATTGGTCAACGTTGGTTATCAGATACTGAAACTGAACTCGGTTTAGGGGTTCTTATTGATGTAGATGAACGTTCTATCAGCATTTTATTCCCTAAAAGTGATGAAACTCGTGTCTATGCACGCAACAATGCGCCTTTATCTCGCATCATCTTCAATGTAAATGATGAAGTCCAAGACCAAGAAGGCCTTAAGTGGATTGTTGAGTCGATTGAAGACCGTCATGGTGTCCTTCGTTATGATGTGGTTCGTACACTGGAAAATGGCGAACAAGAACGCAAGTCACTGAACGAAACGCGTATTGGTGCGCAAATCCAGCTGTCAAAACCTTTAGAGCGTTTGTTAGCTAGCCAAGTCGATTATAAAGAATGGTATGACCTGCGTATTGAAGCCATGTTATTGCAGGCGCAAATGCATACCAGCCCTTTACGTGGATTTCTTGGTGCGCGTGTCGGTTTAATTCCGCATCAGCTTTATATTGCACATGAAGTCGGCAAGCGTTTTGCGCCGCGTGTTTTACTGGCTGATGAAGTTGGCTTGGGTAAAACCATTGAAGCGGGTTTGATTATCCACCAGCAACTCAAAACAGGCCGTTCAGAACGTATCCTGATCTTGGTGCCTGATTCACTGCAATATCAGTGGATGATTGAAATGCGTCGCCGTTTCAATTTGCAATTCTCTCTATTTGATTTAACTCGTACCGCATCGATCAAAGAACATGATCCTGATTTAAATCCGTTCTTGACTGAACAATGCATTATTGCCAGCGTTGACTTGATGGTTGACCATGATGACTTGCGTGAGCAGGCGATGGAAGCTGGTTTTGATCTATTGGTGGTCGATGAAGCACATCACTTGATGTGGAGTGAGGAAGAAGGCGGCAATGATCGCTATGACTTGGTCGAAGAACTAGCAGAACAGACAGCAGGTGTGTTGCTACTCACTGCAACCCCAGAGCAACTTGGTGTAGAAAGTCATTTTGCGCGTTTACGTTTGCTTGATCCGCAACGTTTTAGCAGCCTCGACCGTTTTCTTGATGAAGAAGAGCAATATCAGCAAACTGCGAAAATTGCAGAAGTATTGATGTCAGATGACGCTTTAACAGAAGATCATCTTGTTGCACTGGAAGGCTTGTTGGGTCATCGAATTGATGATCAGCCTGAACAGCGTATGCGTGCAATTCATGAATTATTGGACCGTCATGGTACAGGTCGTATCCTGTTCCGTAATACCCGTGAAGCGATTCAAGGCTTCCCGGGTCGTGATTGTCAGCCAGCGCCATTAACAGCGCCAGAAGACTGGTCAATGGACGGCAAAATGCGCGAGCAGATGTGGCCAGAAGAAGGTCAGCTTGATGGTGCATGGATGGAAAATGATCCGCGTGTGCCTTGGTTGATGGAAGTCTTGCGTAAAGACTTAAAACACAAAAAAGTATTATTGATTGCACGTAGTGGGCCTGTCGTCGAAGCGCTGGAAAATGTATTGCGTTTACATGCAGGTATTCGTACCGCGATGTTCCATGAAGGCATGAGCTTGCTGGAGCGCGACCAAGCGGCAGCATACTTTGCCGAAGACAGCTATGGTGCACAAATCTTGCTGTGTTCCGAGATTGGTTCAGAAGGGCGTAACTTCCAGTTTGCCAGTGATTTGATTTTATTTGATTTGCCAGCAAACCCTGACGTACTCGAACAGCGTATTGGTCGTCTGGATCGTATTGGTCAGGAAAATCGTATCCAGATCCATGTACCTTATCTCATGGGGACAGCGCAAGAGCGTATGTTCCGCTGGTACAACGAAGCACTCAATATTTTCAGCAATATTTCTCCAACCGCGCAAACGCTACAAGAGAACTTTATTGTTGAGCTGAAAGATTGCTTACTTGCAGATCAAGGCCAGACCTTTGAAGATTTACTTGAAGAAGTGAATGTACAGCGTCAAGCATTGGAAGCTGAATTACAGGCGGGCCGCGACCGTTTGCTTGAGTACAATTCATGCCGTCCAGTGGTTGCACAGGGCATTGTTCAAGCGCTTGAAGATTATGATGACAACACCACTTTGCCAATGTTTGTGAAGCGTTTCATGTCATCAACCAATATCGATTTTGATGAGCAAAGTAACGGTACGGTGATTATCAAGCCGACTGATCAGATGCAGGTTCAAGGTTTGACGCTAGACGAAGAGGGTATGACAGCAACCTTCTATCGTGATCAGGCACAAATCCGTGAAGATGCACAATACCTGACGCTGGAACATCCATTTATTGAAAGTGTGATGGAGATGATCCGCACGCAATCATTTGGTAGTACCAATGTTGCTTTACTCAAATCGAATGCTCTGAAACAAGGTTCAGTGTTATTAGAAGTCTGGTTTAAGGTCGATGTGGTGGCGCCAAAAGCATTGAATCTGCCATCAAGCTTACCGAAACAACTAATTCGTGTATTGCTCAGCGAAAATGGTCAGGACTTGTCTGCCAAGATTGATCCAAGCATTTTACGTCCATACTTGCATCATTTAGATGGTAATAGCTGCCGTCAGGTGGTGAAAGCACGCCGTGAAGTGATTGAATCACGTTATGCACAGGCGCTGGATATTGCCAAAGAATCATTACCAGAGTTGATGCAACAAGCCAAAGAGCATTACAGCGGTAAATGGCAATATGAAATTGACCGTTTAACTTATCTTAAGCAATTTAACCCAAGTATTCGTGAAGATGAAATTGAGCGTTTACAGAAATTCCAAAAAGAAGGTTTAGGCCTTTTAGATGGTCTTTCTGTAACTCCAGAAGCGATTCAGGTCTTGGTTGTGGTTAAACCATAATTGAGATAGAAATAAAAAAAGAGGACAAAACGTCCTCTTTTTTATGGCCTACTTTTGATTATTTTTGATCAATATTGGCTTCCAAGAACCATAAATATTGATCCAGATCTTCGAGTGCAGCATGCAGAATATCTTCTGAAATCGGATCCTGAATTTCATCAATGGTATCACGCAGATGGTTGGCAACCACCCCATAACGATCTGCCAGTTCTTTTAAGTGGTCTTGTACCGCGTGAATCGCCACTGGATAAGGCTTAAGATGCGAACTTTCGCCAACAGATTGCGTTGTTCCCAACGCTGTTCCACCAATCTGTACGGCACGTTCAGCTACATTGTCCAAGTGTGTGATTAGCGATGTACGGAACATATCTAACATTTCATGTACCGCAATAAAGTTGCTACCCCGCATGTTCCAATGCGCCTGTTTCGTCAGTAACGAAAGATCAATAAGATTGGCAAGAATTTGATTTAAAATTTTTACGGTAGATTCTTTGATCGCATCATCTAAATTATTACGTGTATATACTTTTAAAGCTTTAGCTGCTGAAGAACTCATAGTTACCTCATTCAATTATAATGTGATGAAATGTAGTGAATAAAAAACCGCCTAATTCATCTCTAGCTTACGCCGTGAATAGGGCAGTGAGTGTTTTCGTTTTCTAATCTTTTGTAAGTTTAGTTATCATCAATTTTATTTTTAGAAACGCAGGTTTTGATTCAGATTAAATGATGATTCAATCTGTTACGCTGCGTATTCACTTGTAAAAAATGGCTTAGATTAGGCCTACGTCTTTGCATTCCAGTTTGATATAGGCATAGAAAATTGGTGCAACAATCAAACCGCTCAGCCCAAAAATAGCTTCAAAAATTAGCATCGCCAATAACACTTCCCATGCACTGGCATTGATTTTGGTACCAATAATTTTGGCATTAATAAAATATTCAAGCTTGTGAATAATCACCAGATAGGCCAGTGCAATCGCTGCCACAGACAAGGAAATGGTTAAGCCTGCCATAATGATCAGGGTATTTGAAATCAGGTTACCAATGATCGGGAGTAGACCAAAAATAAAGGTCAGAATGGTCAGGGTCTTGGCAAAAGGTAAGTGGATATTGAATAGAGGCAGAACAATAAACACAAAGATCATAAATAACACGGTATTAATCAGTGAAATCTTGACCTGAGCAAAGACAACGTTTTTAAAAGAAACCGAAAGCTTCTGGATACGATGTAGAATTGCTGCCTTAAATGCAGGTTGCGGGGCATGTTGTTTGAAATTCTGAATCGAGACCAAGATTCCGACAATCAAACCGATCACCATTGTGGCCAGATTATGCAGAATATCTGTGCCCGTATTTTTGACAATGGAAATATTATTCTTGATAAAGGACAAGATCTGATTCTTGATATCGGCAACACTATGTGGCAGATAGCCCGGCAAATAATGGCTCATCTCCGCCTGAAATTTGATCAGGGTCTGGTCGATTTTAATATTGAAAGAATTTAGCCCTGTACCTTTGAGATCATAAATCACAAAGCTAATCAGGCTGGTAATAAAGAAGCCGATCAGCACGGTTGCCAATATTCCCAGAATAATACTGATAAAGATACGGGCGCGTTGACCATCAATATGTTTTTCAACAATTGAACTTAAACTGTTAATAATTTCAAAAACCAGAAATCCGGCAAAGAAACTTGGCAGTAAATGCAGGGGAATGACCATCATTAAAAATAAAGACATCAGGATAAAACTGGCGATGATGCTTTGACGGTCATTCAGTAGATTCATGATCTATATGCCTGATTTAAGTTGTTATGCTAAGAGACAAAATATAATTTTGCTGAGATCTATCGTATTGCGATGTAAAGAATTAATCAATTTCCGTTTCATGAATATGACGAGCACCTTCTAAAATCATACGGATCATCACCATGGTCTGTTCCGCAACTTCAGTACGTTGCTCCACAGGTAGATCAATGACTTTCGCACCCATGTTAAATACTAGTTGGGTAATGGCTTTGGCAGCCAGATCAGCATGACTGATTTTGCTGTTATTTAAGCGTTCTAAACGGATCAGGTCTTCTTGCAATTCTTGCTGGAAGAAATTGAGCTGGCGATCAACCGCAGCTTTATATGACGTTGAACCCGTATAGCCTTCGCGCAATAACAGACTCAGATTGCCTTCGTCGGTATTCAGTTGTTGAATAAACACTTCAACCGAACTACGAATAATGCTTTGCTGCTTGGAAGCCTGTAAACGTGCTTCGCGAATAATGCGACGAAGTACCAGACCAGATTGATCAATCAATGCAATGGCCAACTCATCAATATCTTTGAAATGACGATAAAAGCTGTTTGGTGCAATGCCAGCTTCACGTGCAATTTCACGTAAACTGAGAGAGGCGATACTTTTTTGCGGGCCGATCAGATTCAGCGTGGCTTGAAACAACTCTTCTTTTGTAATCGTTGCTTTCCTACCCACCGAACGTACAGGAGATTTCATGGGAATGACATCTTGTTCGTTTACGGTGTCATGGCCGAGCGGTAAAAAAGAAGAATGAACCATTATTTTCAATATATAAGTAAGCTACTCGGGATTATAACGATTGTCGTTGTACTTGTGAAATGTAAATTCTTATACGAGTGTATATACAAATATATATACACATGTATAATAATTAACAAACAACCAGAGTAAAACTGCTCATGCAAGCAATTGAAAAGAGAAATTCTCTATTTAATTCGTTGGCTCAAAGTGTAATGAACAGCCATGACGCCAATTTTTGGTTACAGAAAATCAATCCATTGTGGTCAATCAATCAGCCACTTGCCAAAATCGTAAAAAAACAAAATGTGGCAAAGGATACAGTCAGCCTGATTTTACAGTGCAACCGTCATGTGGTACGAGGTGTGGCAGGGCAGCACCATCCTGTAACAGTTGAGATTGAAGGTCGTCATTACGAGCGTACTTATAGTCTGATGCAGATTGATGCAGATCACTTGTGTTTAACTGTTAAAAAAGTGGATCAAGGCCTGGTAAGTTCGTGGTTGGTTGAGCACAGCCAAACTGGTCATGTCCTCCGTTTGGGACAACCTTATGGTGAAATGCAACAGACCGTTGAGACGCCTCATTTATTATTGTTGGCAGCTGGCAGTGGTATCACGCCGATGCTGAGTCTGATTGAAGCCTTGTGCCAGTCTAAACAATTGAATACGCATACAGTTCAATTGATGTATTGGGTCAAGACTCAGGCAGACGCAGCCTATGTTGAATATCTCAAAGAAGTATCAGAAAACTTCTCTAATTTTAGTTATCAGATTTTTTATACCCAAGAACAAGATCAGCGTTTAAATCAAAGCCATGTGGATCAATTCACTACGTTAAGCGATACCACGGTTTATGCATGCGGGCCATCGGGTTTTGCAGCATCGGCGGAAAGCCTGTTTAAAGATGCCGCAGCACTGCAAACAGAAGCCTTTAGTTTGAGCCAGTTTGTGGAAGATAGCACTGAGACGGGTTTTATTAATGTGACCTTGACGCAATCGAATAAGACGATTGCGATTCCGAAAGGCCAGTCGATTCTTTCCAGTCTGGAGCATCAAGGCATTAAACCGAATCACGGTTGCCGGATGGGAATCTGTAATAAATGTGCCTGCAACAAGGCGCAAGGTGTGACCAAAAACCTATTGAATGGCGCGGCTAATAATGAACCTGCTCAGTTGCTAAAAATTTGTGTCAATTCAGCCCAGTCTGATCTTGTGATTGATCTATAAGAGAGAAATTGATTATGAACATGCCTGTTAAAATTGAATTTTTCAAAAATCCTAAAAATCGTGATCTTACTGCTGCCGAGTTAGATGCGTTTGCTCGTGAACTCGATCAAATTAAACAAGAGGTACTGGACGATATTGGCGAGAAAGATGCGAAATACATCCGCCGTGTCTATTCCACGATTCGTTATAGCAGCATGCTAGGTCGTGCCTGCTTATTTCTGGGCTGGTTTCCGCCAGCATGGTTAGTGGGCACAGGCTTACTCGGCTTTGCCAAGATCATGGAAAATATGGAACTGGGTCATAATGTCATGCATGGACAATATGACTGGATGAATGATCCAAAATTCAATGGTCAAACTTATGAGTGGGATACCGTTGGTACTTCTGATAACTGGCGCCAAACCCATAACTACAAACACCATACTTATACCAATATTAAGGGTATGGATGATGATGTGGGTTACGGGGTATTCCGTTTATTTCCAGAACAACGCTGGTCTAAATTCACCTTGATTCAACCGATGTATATCGTGCCATTTAGCTTATTGTTCCAGTGGGGCGTAGCGATCCAGAATCTGGAGTTGGGCAAAGTATTGTATAAGCGTAAAACCATTGCGCAATTTAAACGTGAATGGCAGCCTGCACAGAAGAAAATCCTCAAGCAAATGTTTAAGGACTATGTGTTCTTTCCTTTGATTGCTGGGCCTTCTGCAATTCCTGTATTTACAGGAAATCTGGTGGCAAACGGAATTCGTAATGTCTGGACCTTCAGTATTATTTTCTGTGGTCACTTTACCAAAGACGTCGAAGTGTTCCCTAAAGCTGTGTTGCAGGATGAAAGTCGTGGACACTGGTATATGCGTCAGATTCGCGGTTCATCAAACCTGACGGGTTCAGAAGCCTTTCATATTTTAACGGGACATTTGAGCCATCAGATTGAGCACCATTTATTCCCTGATATTCCTGCACGCCGCTACCGTCAGGTTGCACCTAAAGTACAGGCAGTCTGTGAAAAGTATGGTTTGAATTATAACAATGCCAGCTTTGTGAAACAGTTTGGTGAAGTGGTCGGGCGTATTTTTAAATATGCACTGCCATTTAAAAAGTAAACTGTTGAGTTAAAACAAAGCCCTGATTAATGTCAGGGCTTTGTTTTATCAGCCATGAAGGTTATTTATTTGGAAGTTTTTTCTTTAAGCCTTATCTACAATTGTTCATACTGGAAATCATTTGAGTATTCATTTATTAAATATTAAAAATCTATTGTCGTAGAGAATTATTGGCTAAGATCAACTATCCAAGTGTATTTGGGGATTATATAATATTGAGTAAATGTCTGATCAAGTAGATAGCATAATAGGACAAGAATAGATGGCATCACTTGGTAAAAATAAAAGGTTTACAGGCAGTTGTTTATGTGGGGCAGTGAGCTTTCAGTTTTCTGTGACAAATATCAAAATGATGTATCGTTGTTATTGTAGTCTTTGTCGTAAGCAGAGTGGGGCTGCATCGAATGCATCCACTTTTGTTCAAGCACAATCATTTCAATGGCAGCAAGGGGAACCATTCATTCAAACCTATATCAAGGATACTGGGTTTACCAGTTGTTTTTGCAAACAGTGTGGTTCACCTGTACCGAATGCACTGGCTATCAATCCAAAGATTATGTGGATTCCTTTGGGGCTCATTCTCGAAGAGTTTACACCTGAACTTGAGTTAAATTTTTGTACGAATTCGGCAGTCAGTTGGGCAAAAGCATCTGAAATACGAGTGGCATTTGATGAGCTGCCCGATTTGGTTGAATTGGAAAATTATTTTGCAATGAATCGATAACAGTTGCTGTAATTAAAAAACTTTGCGATGACATGTGCAAATAATGCAAATAAAAAGCCGAACTCAAAAGTTCGGCTTTCTTTTATTTAGAAATCATAAGAGGTTTGTAAGAAAATGGTTCGTGGTTGACCAACATATTTACCGCCCGTTGAATCTGATGAACGGGTATAATATTGCTTATCAAACACGTTCTTTATACCGCCTGCAATTTTTAAACCTTTAAGCTGATTACTAAAATCATAACCCGCGCGTACCGCAAAGGTTGAATAACCCGGGATATCACCAGTACGACCATCCGCGGTTTCTTCAATTTGATAAATATCACCTGGACCAGGGGCATGTTGTTTCGATTGGGCAAACATATCGGCATTGACCGACCAGTTGTCTATTTGATAAGCCATACCTAAATTACCTACATGGCGTGAGTAATAGGGAAGATCTTTACCTTCAAATTTTCCTGCTTCGGAGGTTGCTTTGGTAAAGGTATAGTTACCATAGACTTTGAAACCTTCCAGTACATCTGCAAGTTGTCCGAAATCATAGCTGATTCCAGTCTCAACGCCTTTATGACTGGTTGCACCTAAATCTGTCCAGATCCCTGTACCGATATTATCAGGTCGTTCCAGCATCAATTCTTTGTCAAAATCTAAATAGAAGACAGTCAATTCAGCACTTAGTCCATTGCCTAGGTACTTGGTGCCGATTTCATAGTTTTTAGATTTTTCTGGATGTAAGCCATCCAATGTCGTAACCGCAGTATTGTTACCATCAATTGTTCTGGTGGTGACCAACTGGTTATATTGTTGCGGACCAAATGAAACGCCTGCATTGGCAAAGATATTCCAGTTTTCGTTGGCTTTATAAAGTACCGATAAACTTGGTAAAAATTCATCTGATCTGATTTTTGGATGAACAGTATTGATTGCAACACCTTTTTGATAGGCAGTGAAATCATTATGCGTATCAATTGATTCGAAACGAACACCTGGAGTAATGATCCAATTGCCCATACCAAAACGGTTGTCAATATATACTGCATGTGCTTTGGTGCCACCTTCACTGGTGGTATTGGCAATACGTTCGCCTGGAGTACCTGTAATGGTATTGTATGAATCTGTACGTCCTGAAAACTCAGAGCTTTCTTCTTGTAAATAACGATAGCCAACAGTGACTTCGTTATCCATGCTGCCCCAGCTATAGGCACGTGAATAGCGGGGCTCAATCCCAAAATATTTATAGTCACGAGGGGAGTTGCTAATACGACTTGTGCCATTATCTGAAATAGATTCTAAATCGCTAGTACGGAAAGAGTCGACGTAATAGCCCAAGACTTCAAAGTTATTGAGTTCATCTTTATGGCTATATTTGACAGAAATATCTGAACGGCGGCCCGCGAAATAATTACGGTTTTGATTCGATTGATAAGGATTGTCGGCAAATTGTGTTGTAGTTAAACCTTCTGGCATTTCGCCACGGCCTTCATAATGATGAAGATTGACAGCAATTGCATCCTGATCGGTCCATTGGTAGGCAGTTTTTAACATGACATCATCGATATCAATTTTATTATTGGCTTCACGATAGCCATCACCTTTGTTACCCGAATAGAGTAAGGCTAAACCTAAGCCATTATCTAAAGTACCACCAATAAATAAATTAGGCGTATATTTGAGTTGATCTGTTCCTGTTGCAAACTCTGTGGTTAAGCCAACTGAGCCCGAAAAATCTTGTGGAATGGCACGTGTTGTGAAGTTAATGATTCCACCCACGTTCTGCGGTCCAAAACGGACAGAACCCGCGCCGCGAACCACATCTACAGATTCAATATTGCCCATCGACACAGGGGCCAAAGATAATTGTGGTTGACCATAAGGTGCAAAAGAAAGCGGGACACCATCCATAAGCACAGTAGAGCGAGGCGATAAACGAGAGGTGAGGCCGCGCACACCAATATTTAAAGAAACATCACTGCCGCCTGTACCATTGCTGTCCTGAACTTGAACTCCTGGAAGTTGTTTTAATGCATCACGAATCGAAGTGGTTGCGATTTCATCCAAGCGTTTACGATCAATAATGCTGCGTGCGCCTGCATGTTGCTGTACTTTTTCTGCATTGGCATTTTCCAGCCAGTTGCCTTGAGCTTTAACAGAAATCGTTGCAAGTGTTTGAGTCTCAACAGGGGATTCTTCATTGGCAAATGTTGTATGAGAAATTCCACTACATAGAATTGCAATGGCGAGGCTCAGGGTTGAGGGCTGAAATTTCTTAGATGCAGCAGAATTGGTGACAGGTTTCATAAGATGAGCAAATGCTGTAAATTTCCCCGAATCTTAATCGCTTATTTAAAGAAATAAAATAAGAACGATTATCACTTATAACTATGAGATGAGTTAAGTTTATTGTTTTTTTGCTAAAGATATTTTTGGCTATTTCAAACAACAAAAAACCGTGCTTAAGCACGGTTTTTTTGAAAAGACAGATTATTTAAACTGGATCGAACCATTGGCGCTTACGGTAATTTTTGATTCACCAGCAGCCATATCCTGTGCAGGTGCAGCTTCAGCCATCGCAAACTTAGCCATACCACCGCCACGCATCATCGGTTGTGGGAAATAATTACTGGTATTGAGATTCAAGCTGACCAGATTATATTGACCTTTATTCCATGCTTGGGTAATGGCTTGAGCACGTTGCTGGAAGTTTTTAGATGCTTCAATCATCAGCTCATTTTCAACTTTTTTACGTTGTTCGTCCGACACGGTAAAGTTGATCGACTGAGTCTGGAAGCTTTGCTGTAACTCACTGATCAGCTGACTTGCTGCCTTGAAGTCTTTACTTTCAAGTTGGATCTCAGCACGGGCACGCCATTCTTTCAGTTTATTGCTGTCATTGTCATAAACAGGGTAGGTGCTTTGTGTACCTGTTTCGACCTTGACCTGATTATATTTACGTGCAATTGCTTGCGCCTGATTCATTAGTTGATTGATCTGGTTTGATAGTTCAGCAGGTTGTTTGTTGCTTTTTTCAATAAAGAGTACGGCACGCATTTCATCATTTGCGACCTGACGTGAGGCATCTGCCTGAATATTTACAATGTTATAGTTCAAATTCTCTGTCTCATGAGCAAAAAGAGTTGGGCTGAGTGCAGCTCCGATCATCAATGTAGCAAGTGCTAAAGTACGCATAAAATTTTCCTTAGAATTTGATGTTGAAAATTTATTTTTTACAGATTTGATATTAAAAAGAACTGATGGTGAACTTCTGCATATTTTGTGGTGACTTTGTAAGGGATTAGCAGTGTTTTGCAACAGAAAATAAAATGAAAAACTTTAAAAATTAATTAATTAGATCGATTGATTTGACCATTTATCTAAAAATGGAAGTGGGATTTAAAAAAGCTTACTTTCTTCCGCTTGTCACATAGTATGATCATAATTCATCATAGTTATCGGAATGATACATTTTTTCAATAAGATTAGATGAATGTCAGGCATAAAAAGTGTTTATTTTCTTGCAAAATTAGGTATCATCTCGCTCCTAGTTGAAAGATATAAACAAGTGTCTACACTAGATTCTAAAAAGCACCGAGTCAAACGACCGCAAGTCACCAGACTTATTTCTTTCACCCATATCAGAGATGGTAATTCGATATGAGCGTTACTTCCGTAAATCCTGCCGCTAATGCAACCAACGAATATTATCTGACTCGCCAAAGTCAGATGGAATCAAATGTTCGTAGTTATCCACGTAAATTACCGTTAGCGATAGCGAAAGCACAAGGCTGCTGGGTTACTGATGTTGAAGGTACAGAGTACCTTGATTGTTTAGCTGGGGCAGGAACATTGGCTTTAGGCCATAATCATCCTGCGGTGATTCAAAGTATTCAAGACACATTGGCAAGTGGTTTGCCATTGCATACTTTAGACTTAACGACTCCTTTAAAAGATGCGTTTACTGAAGCGCTGCTGGCTTATTTGCCAGGCGGTAAAGAAGAGTATTGCTTACAATTCTGTGGCCCAACAGGTGCAGATGGTACAGAAGCAGCAATTAAATTAGCAAAAACCTATACGGGTCGTAGCTCAGTGATTAGTTTCTCTGGTGGCTACCATGGTATGACGCACGGCGCGCTTGCAATGACAGGTAACCTGTCTGCGAAGAATGCTGTGAATGGCTTAATGCCAGGCGTTCAGTTTATGCCATACCCTCATGAATATCGTTGCCCACTTGGTTTAGGTGGTGAAGCGGGTGTTGATGCTTTGACATACTACTTTGAAAACTTCATTGAAGATGTTGAAAGCGGTGTAACCAAGCCTGCTGCTGTCATTCTTGAAGCGATTCAGGGTGAAGGCGGTGTTGTGACTGCACCTGTAAAATGGTTGAAAAAAATCCGTGAAGTGACTGAAAAGCACAACATCGTTTTAATTTTGGACGAAGTTCAAGCTGGTTTCGCACGTTCAGGCAAAATGTTTGCTTTTGAACATGCAGGAATCGAGCCTGATGTTGTGGTGATGTCTAAAGCGGTTGGTGGTAGCTTACCACTTGCAGTATTAGGTATTAAACGTAAGTTTGATGCATGGCAGCCAGGTACACACTCAGGTACATTCCGCGGTAACCAACTTGCAATGGGTACAGGTTTAGCATCACTTCAAGTGATCAAAGAACAAAACCTTGCTCAGAATGCGCAAGAGCGTGGTGATTTCTTACAAGCTGAGTTGAAAAAACTGGTGCAAGAATTCCCATGTATCGGTAATGTGCGCGGTCGTGGCTTGATGATTGGTATCGAGATCATTGATGAGCGTAAACCTGCTGATCATATGGGTTCTCATCCTGCAGATGCTCAGTTGGCAGCAGCGATTCAAGCCGCATGTTTCAACAATAAATTATTGCTTGAGAAAGGCGGTCGTAACGGTACAGTTATTCGTTTACTTTGCCCGTTAATCATCAACCAAGACGAATGTGTTGAAGTGATTGCTCGCTTCAAGAAAGCGATTGCTGAAGCATTAAAAGCAGTACGAGGCTAATTCATGGTTGATTTTGCAGAACATCGTAAAGCGTTACTCTGCAATGATGCTCAATCTATTGCTGACTATCAGTCAGCAATGGGCGAGGCGGTAAATGCCGTTTCAGCATGGTTGCAAAATGACAAAATGTACACGGGCGGCAGCATCAAGGATTTGCGCGAAGCAATCTCTTTTGCTCCTTCAAAAGAAGGCTTGGGTGTACAGCAGTCATTACAACGTATGGTTGAGCTTTTCCTCAACAAAAGCTTGAAAGTACATCATCCACATTCACTTGCACATTTACACTGCCCAACCATGGTGATGAGCCAGATTGCGGAAGTGTTGATCAATGCAACCAACCAATCAATGGACTCATGGGATCAAAGCCCAGCGGGTTCTTTGATGGAAGTACAGTTGATTGACTGGCTTCGTCAAAAAGTTGGTTATGGTGCAGGTCAGGCGGGTGTGTTCACTTCTGGTGGTACGCAATCAAACCTGATGGGCGTATTACTGGCACGTGACTGGTGCATCTCGAAAAACTGGAAAGACGAAAATGGCAAGCCATGGTCTGTTCAGCGTGATGGGATCCCGGCAGATGCAATGAAAAACGTCAAAGTCATCTGTTCTGAAAATGCACACTTCTCTGTGCAAAAGAACATGGCGATGATGGGCATGGGCTTCCAGTCTGTTGTGACTGTGCCTGTGAATGAAAATGCACAAATGGATGTCGATGCACTAGAAAAGACTATGGCGCATCTTCAAGCCGAAGGCAAAATCGTCGCGTGTGTTGTTGCAACTGCGGGTACGACAGATGCTGGTGCGATTGATCCACTCAAGAAAATCCGTGAAATTACCACGAAGTATGGTTCATGGATGCACATTGATGCAGCTTGGGGTGGTGCACTAATTCTTTCAAATGACCATCGTGCAATGCTAGATGGTATTGAATTATCAGACTCAATCACGCTTGATTTCCATAAGCATTATTTCCAAAGCATTAGCTGTGGCGCTTTCTTGTTGAAAGACGAAGCAAACTATCGCTTTATGCATTATGAAGCAGAATATCTTAACTCTGCTTATGATGAAGAACACGGTGTGCCTAACCTTGTATCTAAATCATTGCAAACGACTCGTCGTTTTGATGCATTGAAATTATGGATGACAGTTGAAGCATTAGGCGAAGAGCTTTATGGTTCAATGATCGATCATGGTGTGAAATTAACACGTGAAGTTGCTGATTATATTAAAGCAACAGCAGGTCTGGAATTGCTGATTGAACCACAATTCGCTTCAGTTCTGTTCCGTGTCGTACCAGAAGGTTACCCTGCTGAATTCATCGATAGCTTGAACCAGAACGTTGCAGATGAATTGTTTGCACGTGGTGAAGCGAATATTGGTGTGACTAAAGTTGGTAATCTTCAATCATTGAAAATGACCACTTTAAGTCCGGTTGCAACGCTTGAAAACGTTCAGAACTTGCTGGCACTTGTGCTTACAGAAGCTGATCGTATTAAAGATGCAATTGCTGCGGGAACTTATGTTCCAGCGATTGATTAATTTCAGTCTGGCAGATACATCGAAATAAAAAAGAAGTCCATTCAGGGCCTCTTTTTTATTTCGGATTAAAATTAAATTTCAGCATAGATTAGGCCGCAAACATTGGATTAAATCCCATTTTCCTTAGAAGTCGGCGATACATGCTTGAGCTACGATCTGCGGGAAAGTGAGCTTCCATCGATAAATCCAAAGGCAGATATTCAGGTTTCTGTGTTTCGACAATGAGTCGATCTTCTTCAAAAATTTGCAAATTAAAGGTATAGGCATCCTCAACAGGTAAGTCTTTGTCATAATTACGGCAGATTGGTGCAAATAGCCGAGTTTGTCTGGCGCTTACGGGAGATGCGGCATTCATGATCACCTGTTTGCTTTGATTCGGGAAATGGATGGTGAGCGTTGCAGTAAAAGGCAGGCTGATTTCAAAATGTCGGAGCCAGTTAAAATTGTCTTGCCCACGTTGCTCTGTTCCGATCGGATAGCGACCGATACTGCTGATATAATCCGCACTGAATCCATAACTGGTTTCTGTGGTGCTATAGTCTGGCACTTCAACATCGTCAGGGTCGCCAAAAGTATCAGGATGGACCCAAGCAAAATGAGCGACATCAATAAATCCTTCTAGCTGACGACCTGCAAAACAATTCAGATCTACAAACGGACATACCAGTTGCTGATAGTCTGAATCATCCCAGTACGGCATGTCAGGAATGACAGGTTTATCATCAGGCCCAGCTGCTAAACAGCACCAGATCAGTCCATACTTTTCAGTGGCAGCATATGTTTTTAAATGGAAACGATCAGAGATTTTATGCTGGGGATGCGCTGGAATACGGTTGCATTTACCTTCATGCCCAAAGCGTAATCCGTGATAGCGACACACAATGCCTTGCCCGTCATGGCGGCCTAAGCTGAGGGGAACCCCACGATGTGGGCAAACATCTTTTGCAACAATGAGTTCATCTCCCATTTTGTAGATGACCAATGGCATATCGAGCAACATGGCTGCCGTTGGTTGTTCCGAAATATCACGGGCGAGCGCAATCGGGTACCAGTGCTGAGCAAGCAATTGCCAATCATGCTCTGAAAAAGTCATATGCACGGGTAAATCTATAGGATTAAAGCTTGCGATCACTTTGCTGTTCATCTTCTTATCTTCTGGCTCATTTGTGTTGAATATAACTAAGCCAGCCGTTCTAAGAAATTTCAATTAATTGAATGATGTGTTGCTACTTTTAGAACACTGGATCTGAACTTAAATTATGCAGTTAGGGTTGGAGATAGGCTGTTATTGATATGACACATGAATATTCATTGAGCCTCGTTTTCATATCAATCATGTCTACAGCCGATACGATGGTTTTTTATGATAACTCAGTAGAGAAATGTAGCTGTTATGCACAAACTGTGCATTTTGAATCTGAATCAGAAATAATTATGCATAAACTGTGGTGCACAAATTCCATATTGTAGTGATAGATGCTCAATATTTTGATGGATAGATGTCATCCATTTTGTACTTACGGCCTATAGCGTAGGTTAGATAAGACAAAAAACATGATTACAATGAACAGAAGGAACAAGGCATGCAACAATTGAATATGCAAAACGAATTTAAACTCATTATTGACGGTCAATCTTGTTTAGGTGAACAAGGTGAACTTGATATTATTAATCCTGCAACAGGCACGGTTGCAGCAAGTTGTGCCAAAGCTTCTGTTGCTCAGGTGAATCAAGCGATCGCTGCGGCAAAGCAAGCATTTAAAAGCTGGCAGCGTTGTCCGCATGAAGAACGTAAAAATATACTCAACAAAATTGCCGATGGTATAGAAAAGCACGCTGAAACTTTGGCTGAATTGGTAGTATTGGAACAAGGTAAGCCATTGGCATTGGCACAAATGGAAGTGCAGGGTGCGATTGGCTGGACACGTTATACTGCAAGTCTGGACTTACCCGTGGATGTCTTGGAAGATAGCGAGCAGAAACGTATTGAGCGTCATTATCAGCCTTTAGGTGTGGTTGCTTCAATCACGCCGTGGAACTGGCCGCTGATGATTGCCGTCTGGCATATCATGCCTGCTTTACGTGCAGGTAATGTGGTCATCAATAAACCATCTGAATTTACACCTTTAGCCACTTTAAAGCTGTGTGAAATCATTCAGCAAGAAGTGCCAGCAGGTGTTATCTCGATTGTGGTGGGTGATGGGGAAATAGGTGAAGCACTATCAACCCATCCAGACGTACAAAAGGTTGTTTTTACCGGTTCCACCAAGACTGGCCAACATATTATGTCTGGTGCAGTAAAGACCTTAAAACATTTAACGCTAGAGCTTGGCGGTAATGATGCGGGTATCGTATTACCAGATTCAGATCTCGACCAGATTGCCCAACGTATTTTTAACGTCGCATTTTTAAATGCAGGGCAAACCTGTGCTGCCTTAAAACGTCTATATGTACATGAAAGCCAATATGATGCTTTAGCACAGAAACTTGCTGATATTGCCAATGCGCAGATCGTGGGTGATGGCATGGCATCTGAAACGACCTTTGGGCCAGTACAAAACCAGTTGCAATATCAGAAAGTTAAAGCTTTGATCGCTGATGCGATTGCGCAGGGCGCGAAGGCTTTATCGGGTGATCAAGCATTACCTGAACAGGGCTATTTTATTGCACCGACTATTCTCACAGGACTGGATGAAACATGCCGCGTGGTGCAAGAAGAGCAGTTTGGCCCAGTGTTGCCGATTCTAAAATATACCAGCATTGATGATGCGATCGCGCGCGCCAATGCGAGTGAATTTGGATTGGGTGGATCCATCTGGTCGAGTGATCTGAAAGCCGCCCAATTCTATGCAGCACAACTAGAATGCGGCACAGTCTGGATCAATACTCATGCTGAAATTGTACCGCATGCACCTTTTGGTGGTTGGAAAATGTCTGGTGTCGGTGCCGAATTTGGTATGGAAGGGTTAATGGAAAATACCATTGGGCAAACGCTGCATATCAATAAAGTTTAAGTTTTTTATAATTTTAAGGCGGATTCGATATCCGCCTTTTTCTTTTTATTGATGCTCGCTATCGCTCGACCTAAGTCGCAGGGTGATAGCTATGGCTTTTGGCTTTACTCATGAAATGATTCTGTTCCTTGATTTTTTTTAGCACAATGTAAGATTTAATATGTCCAATAAAACCATAAGACAGCAGCCGCTCTGTGACAAACTGGGAAAGCTGTTCCAGATTTTCCGCCACCACTTTTAAAATAAAATCGGCATCGCCACTAATTGAAAAGGCATCCTGAATATTGTCTTCTGCCTCAATCAAATCCTGAAATGCTTGTTGTGACTTGGCTTCATGGATGCGCAGATTAATATGGATCATCGCTGTCACCTCCAAACCTAAAGCCTGTTGGTGAATGCGCGCAGCATAGCCTAGAATCACGCCTTTTTGTTCCAGTAGCTGCCGCCGTCTGGAACACTGGGAAGCAGATAAACCGATTAAATCTCCCACTTCCTGATTGGTGAGCCGTCCATTCTTTTGTAATGCCTGAATGATTTGCCAGTCGAACTTATCCATTGCATAAAATCCTTTTATGATACACAAATATTGTATTTTTATTAAAATGCGTTTTCATTATGCACGAAATCTAAAAGGTAGATGAAATATTATTTTTCTATGGAATAAAAATGGCCTCAAAGGATATAGAGTGATGTTCATAGAAATTGGTGACTTTTTAAATCTTCGTCTTAAGCAAATGGGTATCCTGTACCTCTTTGGCGTACCTGGTGATTTTAACCTTTCCTATCTCGAACAAGTTGAAGCGGATTCACAACTCGAATTTATTGGCAATTGTAATGAATTAAACGCTGCCTATGCAGCAGACGGTTATGCACGGATCAACGGTTTTGCAGCCTTGACCACTACTTATGGTGTCGGTGATTTAAGTGCGATTAATGGTATTGCAGGAGCTTATGCCGAAAATGTACCTGTGGTGCATATCTCGGGTATTCCACCGTTGCATGTGGTTCAGAAGGGCACTTTGGTACATCACACACTGGTGGATGGTAATTACGACAATATCATGAACTGTATGAAAGAGTTCACTGTGGCACAGACGCGTTTAACGCCTGCCAATGCTGCATTTGAAATTGATCGTGTGTTACGTCAGTGTTTTCTTGATCATCGTCCAGTTCATATCCAGTTACCGTCAGATATTACTCATGTCAAAATTGAAGTGACAGATCGCCCGTTGGATTTGTCTTACCCTGCGGTCGAGCCAGAGCTGCTACAAAGTGCTGTGGCGAAGCTATGTGAAGTGATTGGTTCTGCTAAAAATCCAGCATTGTTAATTGATAATGAAGCGTCAGTATTTGGGGTGACCTCATTGCTGAATGATTTATCGCAGAAATGTTCGATTCCTTTTGCCAGCATGCTCACGGCGAAAAATATTATGGACGAAGATTCACCACGTTATGTGGGGACGTATGTTGGTGGCGCAAGCCAGCCGAATGTTCGTAGTACCATTGAGCAATCCGACTGCCTGATTGGTGTTGGGGTACGTTTTTCTGATGTGGGGACGGGCGTTTTTACCCATCAGATCGCTACCGAAAATTATATTGAAATCAAACCCTATGCCTTGACGATTTTCGGTCAGGATTATCCGGGCATTGAGATTGGACAACTATTGGTTGAACTGAATAAGAAAGTTGCGCCACGCAAACTCATCAAACCCATTCTAGAAAAACAACAACCCCAAGTCATCGATGTTCCTGAACAGCAAAAGCTCAGTCAAGACATTCTCTGGAATGCGGTCGCTGATTTTCTTAAAGAAGATGATGTCATTATCGGAGAGGTCGGTACTTCGAACTCAGCTTTGGCAGGCTTAAAGCTACCTGCAACAGCTAAATATATTGCCCAGCCACTTTGGGGTTCGATCGGTTATACCTTACCAGCTTTACTCGGCAGTTTATTGGCTGCACCAGAACGTCGTCAGATTCTGTTTATTGGTGATGGTTCGTTCCAGTTAACCGTACAGGAGCTTTCCACCATTATCCGTCATGGGCTTAAACCCATTATCTTCTTATTGAATAATGGCGGCTATACCATCGAACGTTTGATCATGGGGGAAAATGCAGCCTATAACGATATTCAAAACTGGCACTATACCGAAATCCCAGGTGTCTTTAATGGCAAACATCAATATAAGAGCTGTGTGGTTGAAACAGCCGGCCAACTTAAGCAGACCTTGGACACGATGCATCAGTTTGATGGTCTGACTTTTATCGAATTAAAGCTTCCCGCAATGGATGCGCCATTGAGCCTGAAGAAGTTTGCTTCGGTGATTGCACGCTTTGACTATGGGGATCGTGGCTATGAAATTCTCAAGCAGCGTTCTCAAAAGATCCCCTATCAAAAAGTGATTTCGTTCTAGTTCATTGAGAAGACAGGAAAGTCTTCAAATTTATAAATTGATAAGAAAGCGAATGAGATTCGAAGCTAAATGATTGGCTTCGGATCTAACGCTGCATAAAGGTGTACAGGATGTGACACACACATTGGAGTTAAGTGATGGATGTAGACAATAAACATGAGTTAAAACAAGGTCTATCCAATCGGCATATTCAGCTGATTGCGCTAGGTGGTGCGGTAGGCACAGGATTATTTTTAGGCATCTCGCAAACCATTAAATTGGCGGGGCCTTCGGTTCTACTGGGATATGCATTGGCAGGTGTCATTGCTTTTTTAATTATGCGCCATTTAGGTGAAATGGTGGTCGAGGAACCCGTGAGCGGTTCCTTTAGTTATTTTGCCAATAAATACTGGGGCCCAATGGCTGGCTTTATGTCTGGCTGGAATTATTGGGTGCTTTATGTGCTGGTCAGTATGGCCGAACTGAGTGCGATTGGTACCTTTGTGCAGTTTTGGTGGCCCGAGCTACCCACATGGATCACGGCTTTATTCTTTTTCCTCCTGATTAACGGGATCAATCTGGTCAATGTCCGCTTCTTTGGAGAATCCGAGTTCTTATTCTCCTGTATCAAGATTTTTGCCATCCTGAGCATGATTGGTTTTGGATTTTATTTATTGATTTCTGGCAGTGCAGGTCCGCAAGCGAGTGTTGCAAACTTATGGCAATTCGGTGGATTTTTTCCAAACGGAATGCATGGTTTCATCATGTCGATGGCAGTGATCATGTTTGCTTTTGGTGGTCTTGAGTTGATTGGTATTACTGCGGCTGAGACCAAAAATCCAGATAAAACCATTCCTAAAGCGGTGAACCAGATTGTTTATCGTATCCTGATTTTCTATATCGGTGCGATTGGCGTATTACTGTGTTTATTTCCGTGGAATCAGTTGGCGGAAGGTGGTAGTCCTTTTGTGCTTATTTTCCAGTCCTTGGATAGCCATGGTGTCGCAAATGTTTTGAACTTTGTGGTGCTGATTGCGGCGATTTCAGTTTATAACAGCTGTATTTATTGTAATAGCCGTATGCTACATGGTCTGGCAATGCAGGGAAATGCACCTAAAATCCTGCAAAAGGTCAATCGTCGTGGGATTCCAATGGCAGCAGCTATTGTTTCTGCTTCCGTGACAGCACTTTGTGTGGTGGTGAATTACTTGATGCCGGGCAAAGCGTTCCAGTTTTTAATGATGCTGGTAGTGGCCGCTTTGGTGGTGAACTGGTTAATGATTTCATGGACGCATCTTAAATTTAGAAAAGCCATGCAACAGCAGCAACATATAACCAAGTTTAAAAGCATTTTTAGTCCTTGGAGTAATTATCTCACCATCGGTTTTATCTTCGGTATTTTACTGATCATGAGCTTAACCCCTGATATGCGACCAGCAGTGGTGCTTGTTCCAATCTGGCTTGCTATTTTGGCGGTGGTGTATGTGTTCAAATATAAGAAAAAAGAAGTGATGTCGACAGAAGCTCAGCCGAATGTTTGAATCTGAACTGGTCTGACAGTTGAAAAAAGGAGTTCAAATTTGAGCTCCTTTTTTTGTTCGTAGTGGAACAGGCTGTGAGAGCGCCATTTAAAAATGTCATGTTTTGTCTAAAAATTAGATTTTTCTCAATAAAAGTTTGCCAACAAATCTAGGTATTTTATAAGCAGGTATAAAAAATGAATAAAGATGATTTCAAGTGTATTGGAAATCACCTTAAAAAAGAGAACAATAAGATGTTTAATCAATGGCCTGCATTAATGAGTTTTATAAAGCCTTTACATAAAGTGCTGGACACACCTGCTATCTCATCTAAACAGTCTTTATTTCAAGAATATGCTTTGGACTCTAAACATCGGGCTCAACAGCGCGGCTGGAGCCGTTACGGAATTATTATTCCGGATTTACCCGCACCGCATCATTTTTTCACTTTTCTTTCGATTATAAGTTCATCGGGGAATGACGCAGTTGAGTCTGATCCATTTTTAAAAACCGATTTGGGTGACAATGCCATGATCGTGGCCGGCACGGCTGCAAAAATGGCCCGACATTTCCAAAGTTATTCGACTCCACAAAATAGTCAGTCTTCTGCCAGTAATCCATTTTTTAAAGTGGGCAAAGACATCACGATAGAAGGAGCGTATCCAGATTATCATGTCGTGGTACGACAGTCTGAGTTTAAGCTTGATATTCGGTTAAAGAATGCAGATCAAGTTTCATGGTTTGTTCAAACGCCCATGTTTGATCATTTTAGTTTATTGTCTCATTATGAAGGCTATTGTCATTATCAGGGTGACATGCAAAAAATTTCAGGCTTATGCGCTTTTGAATATTCCTTTTGTACGGCATTCAATTCCTCCTCTCATCTTTCAAATCAAAAGATTCCACTGGATTTTAGTACCTATCATATTATTTCTTTAGATAAACACACGCAGCTTTTACTCAATGAAACCCATTTTAATGGACAAAAAGTGGTGAATAAGGCTTTTCTCAGAAATCTTGAGAGCGACCATTTAAGACTAACAGCCGAATTTGAAGTATTGAGTTATCAGTCTCGTTTAGCTGTGGCTGAAGATGGACGTATCATCAAATTGCCTTATCAGTTTCAATGGATTGTAAAAAATATGGAAGGGCAGATTGAGATTCGTTTAAAAGGTGAAGTCGATACCCCTATGCTTTATGGGATTGGTGATGGTTATGTGGGTGGATATTTTTATGAAGGCGTCTATAAAAAACGCGTAATTGAAGGGCGTGGCTATATGGAATATGTGGATCGTCGAATCGAAAAGCAGGCCTAATCACTAGTGGATAAAAAGCGAATCGTACCTACACAATCTTTCTTGGTCTGATCAATCAATATGCTTCAGCATTGCATTATGCAAATAGTGCATGCGAATGCATGACCTATTTTCAGCAATAATGAGAGAGCATCAAAAGGGTGGGAACTTATCATGCACAAGGTTAAGTTGAAGATCATGTTCCAGATAAGCTTTTAAACTATCCAATACTGTTGTAAAACCGCCAGTACTATCAATAATAAAAGCAATGAGTTCATCGCCCTGTAAGGCAATATTGTAGTTCTGGATTCTGAGATAGGTTTGCGTTTCATTTATTTTTTCAAATCTAAAGTCCACGTTACTGCTGGGTTCACCCCATTGGATCTGGATCAATTCATTTGCAATTATTTTTGTCACCATGACTTTTGTAGAAACTTGGTACTTCTCCCATGTCCAAGTCACTGTATGACCTTGTTCGAGTTTGCCTGTGGATGAGCTGAACCAGAATTTTGAGGTAATTTCAGGATCAATGAATGCTTCGAATACCTTAGAAACAGGTTTGCGAATCATCATTTGTGTTTCAATTGTGACAGGATTTGGCATTGTATCTGTCCTTTTTTATAGAGAATTGTCATAAAACATATATAAACTAACTTTCTAACCCAAGCTGCTTTTTGTTAATTGAGATTTTTTTATTTTATAAAAATTTAATTAAATTAATGGGTTGTGCTTTTAATTTTCATTATTGATGACAAATGTGAAAGCTGGAATACGATTTTATGACGGATCACATGCTAAAAATAGATGGTGGAAAATGACCATCACAAAAGCGTCATAAAGTTGTCACTTAATTGTCATATTATCTGCTCAAAATGCAGTTAACCAAAGTACAACACTTAACTTGAAAAGAGTTGTAAATCAAATTGCATTAATGAGAGAAAACAGAATGCGCTTAAATCCACGTCACATCGCAATTGCATTAGCTGTATCTGGGGCAACTGTAGCAACGACTGCAAATGCAGCTCGTGATACGATTCAAATTGCTGGTTCATCTACTGTATTACCGTTTGCAAGTATTGTTGCTGAAGAGTTTGGCAACACTTTCCCTCAATTTAAAGCACCAGTTGTCGGTTCAGGCGGTACTGGTGGTGGTTTGAAACAATTCTGTCAAGGTGTTGGCGATAACACGATTGATATCGCAAATGCTTCACGTCAAATTAAAGATTCAGAATTGGATACATGTAAAAAATCTGGCGTAAACCAAGTACAAGAAATCAAAGTGGGTTACGACGGTATTGTATTCGCTTCAAATGTTAAAAAAGCAGCGTATAAATTAAAACCAGTTCATGTCTTCATGGCATTATCTGCACAATTACCTTCAAACGGTAAATTGGTTCCAAACCCGTATACAAACTGGAATCAAATTGATAAATCATTACCAAATGAAGCGATCACTTTAGTGATCCCAGCTTCTAACCACGGTACACGCGAAGTTTTCCAAGAGAAAATGGTTGATGCGGGCTGTGAAGCATTTGATTACTACAAAAACTTAAGTAAAGATGACCAGAAGAAAGCATGTTCAACTTTCCGTAAAGATGGCCGTGTGATCGAAATTGCAGGCGACTATACTGAAACATTGGCTCGCTTGAAAACTTCTCCAAACGCTGTGGGTGTATTTGGTTTAGGTTTCTATGACTCAAACCGCGATAAATTACGCGTAGCAACAGTAAATGGTGTAACACCTTCAGAAAAAACAGTATTGGATGGTAGCTACCTTGTTTCTCGTCCATTATTCTTCTATGTGAAAGGCGAACACTTGAAATCAATCAAAGGCTTGCCACAATTTGCAGAATTCTTCTTGAACAAGAAAATTTCTGGTAAAGGTTCTAAATTAGAAAAAGCTGGTTTGATTCCTTTAAGCGATAAAGAGCGTGCAAAAATCCTAGCTGATTTCAAAGCGGGTAAATCAGTTAAATAATATTGTTAAAAGGGAGGCTGGTGAGACTTAGGTTCATCAGCCTTTTTGTCTAGCTAAGTTTTTTCAAATCATGAAAATTGGGAAAACAGTGGAGATTACATGAATCTGCTACTTATCGGTGTGTTATTAGCCCTTGTGGCAATTGCATATCAAATCGGGCTGAGCAAAAGCCGTAACCTAGCAGGTAAGGGAAATAACTCAGCAGCACTACATTCTCGTCCAGGGTATTATGGGGCATTGGTTGCGCTGTGGTGTGGTGTTCCTGCTTTTTTAATTTTGATTATTTGGAACTTGGTTGAACCAAGTGTTTTACAACATATTATTTTTAATAATATCCCTGCTTCTGTAAGTTCAACCTTAGATGCGGCTGGACGTGATGTATTAACCGGTCGTGTGCAAGCACTCGCATCTGGTTTCGGGGTAACTGATCAGCCAGCAGCTTATGAGTTAGCAGCAGCACAAGAGCTTTCAAAATTCCAGACGATTGGTTCTTTTGCCAAATTGGCCGTTGTGATTAGTGCTGGATTGGCAGGTCTGGTTTGGGCAAAACGTCATGTTAGTCAACAATTCCGCGCACGTAACCAAGTTGAAAAGGCAGTTAATGTCGGTTTGATTTTGTGTTCTGGCGTCGCGATCCTGACCACGATTGGTATCGTGCTGTCTATGCTGAATGAAGCATTGCACTTTTTCCGTTTCGTCAGTCCTTTTGATTTCTTCTTTGGTACCGAATGGAGCCCAGGCTTTAGTACATCTGGTAACGCAGAAGGAAGCTACGGCATTTTGCCCTTAATCTGGGGTACCTTAATGGTGAGTGGTATCGCACTACTTGTTGCTGTACCAGTCGGATTGATGATCGCGATCTATTTAGCAGAGTATGCGTCTCCTAGTTTACGTGCTTGGGCAAAACCAGCGATTGAAGTATTAGCGGGTATTCCAACGATTGTTTACGGTGTATTTGCCTTAATGATCATTGGCCCGTTCTTCAAAATGTTAGGTGAACAAGTCGGCTTACATATCAATGCGACCAGTGCACTGACCGCAGGCTTTGTAATGGGAATCATGATTATCCCATTCGTTTCTTCACTTTCAGATGACATTATTACACAGGTTCCACGTGCATTACGTGATGGTTCTTTGGGCTTAGGGGCAACCAAGTCTGAAACTATTCGCCAAGTGGTTTTACCTGCGGCTTTACCCGGAATTGTTGGGGCATTCCTGTTGGCCGCTTCTCGTGCGATTGGTGAGACTATGATTGTGGTATTAGCAGCAGGGAATAGTCCATTACTGCATGTGAATCCATTAGAAGCCGTTTCGACAGTTACCGTAACGATTGTGAACCAATTAACTGGCGATACTGACTTTGCCAGCCCGCAAGCTCTAGTGGCATTTGCTCTAGGTTTAACGTTGTTTGTCATTACTTTGGGTCTAAACATTATTGCACTGTATATCGTGCGTAAATATCGTGAGCAATACGAATGAGTTCATCAAATACAAGTTCTATGGATGCGTTAGATCCAAAAGTAGCTGCTGAACAACGTGAACAGCGCAAAAGAAAAATCCAGAGCTCTTTGGCTAAGCGTCATCGTCAGGAAAAGGCATTCCGTTTTTCTGGTTTTGCTGCGGTTGTGATTGGTCTTGCTTTTGTCGCTTTACTTTTCGGTAGTATTTTAAGTAAGGGCTTACCAGCATTTTGGCAAAATAGTCTAACTGTACCTGTATATTTCGATCCAGCAATTATCAATGCGGGTGCAAAACCAAAAATAACAGCAGGTGAAACACCCGCGCATTTTGAAGAGCGTATGGTGGCTTGGCAAACAGAGATGGGCATGGTGGATTGGGATGCTCTGATCGTGAATGGCGTTGTTGCTAAAGATAAGGCTTTAGAATCTCAACGTGACGAGTTAAGCAGTTTGTATACCAGCTCTGAAACCTATCGTCTTCGTGATATGGTGCTTAAAGATCCATCTTTAATTGGCACCAAAAAAGAAATTAAATTTTTGGCAGATGCGAATGTTGACGTCTGGTTAGCAGGAAATATTGATCGCTCTTTACCTGATGATCAACAACAGTTAAGCCAAGAGGTTCGTCAGCTGGCAGATAAATTGAAAGCACAAGGCGTTATAACAAATACCTTTAATACCAATTTATTCTTTAGCCCAGACTCTCGTAGTTCTCCTGCAACCAGTGGTTTAGCGGGTGCATTCATGGGCTCACTGTTCATGATGCTGATCGTGATTGTGATCTCTATTCCGATTGGTGTTGCAAGTGCAATCTACCTTGAAGAGTTTGCGCCAAAGAACATGATGACCGATATTATTGAAGTTAACATCAACAACTTGGCTGCTGTTCCTTCAATCGTGTTTGGTTTGTTGGGTGCAGCGATCTTTATTAGCTGGATGCATTTACCATTATCTGCACCGCTAGTGGGTGGTCTGGTACTGAGCTTAATGACTCTGCCAACTGTGATCATTACCACGCGTGCATCGTTAAAAGCAGTACCTCCTTCGATTCGTCAGGCCGCTTTGGGTCTCGGGGCTTCAAAGGTTCAAACTATTTTCCATCATGTTCTGCCTTTAGCTTTACCAGGGATTCTGACTGGTGCAATTATTGGGGTAGCGCAAGCATTGGGTGAAACGGCTCCATTATTATTAATTGGTATGAGTGCCTTTGTTGCAAGTATTCCGACAACGCCATTAGATCAGGCGACTGCATTACCTGTACAAATTTATTTATGGCAAGGTAATGAATTACGTAACTTCTTTGAAGGGCGTACAGCAGCAGCGATTATTGTGTTACTTGCACTCATGATCAGTTTAAATGGCCTTGCTATCTGGCTCCGTAAGAAATTTGAAGTGCGTTGGTAATTGAGGAGAGTACAATGAATACGATTGATATTATGAACGCCGTAGAAAAGGATAAATCAGTGAATCCACAGCAAACAGAATTTACGTCATCTGAAGCGCAAGTTAAGCAATCAAATACTGCATTTGTCTCTCAGTTCGAAACGGCGGCTTCAACTAAGAAACCTCAGACAAGTGAAGTGAAAATCAGTACCAAAGATGTTCATGTGTACTATGGTGAAACTGAGGCAATCAAAGGAATTGACCTAGATGTTTACCAAAATGAAGTAATTGCATTCATTGGGCCATCAGGTTGTGGTAAATCGACTTTCTTACGTACCCTAAACCGTATGAATGACACAATTGATAGCTGTCGTGTAACGGGTAAGGTGACACTCGATAATCAAGATATCTATGATCCAAATCTTGATGTTGTTTTACTTCGTGCACAAGTGGGTATGGTATTCCAGAAGCCAAACCCATTCCCGAAATCTATTTTTGATAATGTTGCATATGGCCCTAAATTACATGGTTTGGCGCGTGACAAATATGATTTGGAAGAAATCGTAGAAAACAGCTTGCGTAAAGCGGGCTTATGGGAAGAAGTCAAAGATCGTTTAAGTCAGCCAGGTACTGGTTTGTCGGGTGGTCAACAGCAACGTTTATGTATTGCACGTACTATTGCAGTAAGTCCAGAAGTGATTTTGATGGATGAACCATGTTCAGCACTTGATCCAATTGCGACAGCAAAGATTGAAGAACTGATCTCAGAACTTTCAGAGCAATATACCATTGCAATCGTGACTCACTCGATGCAACAGGCGGCACGTGTTTCTGACCGTACCGCTTACTTCCATTTGGGTGATTTGATCGAAGTAAACTCGACTGAGAAAGTCTTTACTCAACCTGACCATCAATTGACTGAAGCGTATATTACAGGTCGTTTTGGTTAATAAAACCCAGATCAATCAAAGAGCCTACGGGCTCTTTTTTTATTATATAAATGAAAATAAATCTATTTTTCAAATTCACTATTGAATTTTTATTCAGCAGGCCACATCTTAGATGGATAAAGCCGAATTTATAGAGCATTACTGTATGTTATTCCATTTACCTAAATTTCCCGCTGAAATTCGTATTAGTCATTTAAATGCTCGTGTGAATGAACAAAGAAAAAAAATTGCGCAAACAACAGCTTCTCGTTTGGAATTACTGCAACTGGTGCAACAACTTGCCAAAGAAGCAAAAGTTCGTCGTAAGAATGATCAAAAAATTTACGTACTCGATTTTAAAGGAGACGTACAAGCCTCTGCCGTTGATACGATTCGTGAAGAAATCACCTTGATCTTGGCAACTGCAAAAGCTGGACATGACCGCGTTGTTGTTCGTCTGGAAAGTCCAGGCGGTATGGTACATGGGTATGGTCTGGCAGCAGCCCAACTGGTGCGTTTACGTGATGCGGGTTTTCATGTCACGATCTGCGTAGATAAAGTTGCAGCGAGTGGCGGCTATATGATGGCGTGTATTGCTAATGAAATCATCTCGGCACCATTCGCTGTGGTAGGTTCAATCGGCGTGGTTGCCCAAGTTCCTAACTTTAATCGTTTGTTAAAACAACACAATGTTGATTTTGAACTGTACACCGCAGGCGAATACAAACGTACTGTTACCATGTTTGGTGAAAACACGCCAGAAGGTAAGGCGAAGTTCGAAGAAGAGTTACAGCAAACGCATGCTTTATTTAAGCACTTTGTAGAGAAATATCGTCCACAACTGGATGTTGCAAAAGTCGCAACAGGTGAGCACTGGTATGGCGAGGATGCGCGCGAGTTGAATCTGGTTGATACCTTACAGACTTCAGACGAATACTTGCTGAGCCTACTGCCAAAACATGATATCTATGTAATTAACACGCGTAAACGCCCAACCTTTGGCGAAAAGCTCGGTTTACAAGCTGCGCAAATGGCTGAGAGTTTGGTTCCAGCTGTAATGAATAAAATTACAGATAGTCTTGCGAAAGCAAACAGCACGCTTGTCCAAATGCGTGATCCAAAATTCTAATTGAAGCGTTTTAAAGAAAACCAGTCTGGTGAGGCTGGTTTTTTTATATGAATTAAAAATATAGGTTATTTTTTATAGTCTGTTTTTTGAACGCATGGTCAATTTAAATTAAACAGAACAAAAGCGATTGAATAGATTGTTGTTCAGAGAATGTTTTGATATTTTAAATGCAGATGAATTACTTAACTATTCATTAATCGACAAATAGATAAAAATATAATTGATAAGTGAGCATAAAAATGACAAGAGTTGTCGTTTCTTCGAAGAAAAATTCGAATATTTTACAAGATGGACAAATAAAAGCGATCATTCTAGATCAGCCTTCGATTGTCCAGATTAGTGTAAATCAGGACGATATCAAATCTATTATGAAACAAGGTAATGATCTTGTCATTACACTAAAAAACGGTGAAAAAATCATTATTAGTGATTTTTATACTGATGCAAATGTCACTGAACATACTTTGGCTTTTCCTGAAGAAGACGGAAGCTATAGCATTGCTCAATTTGATGATTCGGGCCAGTTTGTCCGTTATGTGCCGACAACACAACTGACTCAATTTGCTTATACACAGCCACCTTCACAGACGATCGCAACGTCAGATGGTGCAGAAGACTTAGGCATTACCAAATCGCAATTGCTCAAAGCAGGATTGGTCGCTTTAGCAGCAGAAGGGTTATATTTACTGGCTGTCAAAGATGATGATGACGATAAAAAAGACAGTAACAACAATAACAAACCGATTGATTTAACACCGCCAGACACACCTACGGCAACTTTAGGCGCTGATACACAGACCATCACAGGAAAAGCTGAAGCAAATGCCAGAATTGAAGTTAAAGATGTTACAGGTAAGGTGATTGCAACTGGACAAGCTGATGCAGAAGGCAATTATTCGATCAAGCTGGATCAGCCTTTAGTTAATGGCGGCAGGGTTGGAGTAACCGCGATTGATAGCGCTGGAAATGCTTCAAAGATGGCTGTAGTAACGGGAAATAAGGATACCATTGCACCAGATGCACCTACCGCCCAGCTCAATGCGGATGGAACTATCGTAACGGGTAAGACTGAGGCCAATGCCAAAGTCTCTATTTATGATGCAGATGGCAAGTTGCTTGGTACCGTCACCGCAAATAAACAGGGTTTATATTCGATTAAAGTTTCACCTCCATTGACCAGCGAGAAGGGCGGAACTGTTGTTGCAGAAGATGCGGCAGGAAATAAATCGACACCTTCAAAAGTTTTTGCTGGCAAGGATACTGTTGCACCTGATCAACCGACAGTTGAAGTGAATAAAGAAGGGACTTCAATTGTAGGTCGGGCGGAAGCCAATAGCAAAGTTGTGATTAAAGATGCTGATGGTAAGGTGATTGGGAGTGGTACTACAGATGCACAAGGCAAGTTTGAGATTAGCCTGTCACCTGCTTTAGCTGCCGATAAAAAGGGTTCTGTCGTACTGGAAGATGCAGCTGGCAACGTCTCAAAACCCCTTGAAATTACCGCAGGTAAAGACACCATAGCGCCAGATAAAGCTGCAGCCCAGATTAACGCAGCGGGTGACACCGTTACAGGTATCGCTGAAGCAAATAGTAAAGTTGAAATCAAGGGCCCAGATGGTAAAACGATTGGGACAGGTACGGTTGGAGCCGATGGGAAATTTACCATCACCATATCTCCAGCTTTAACTGATAAAAATATAGGTAAAGTTTACATCATTGATGCGGCTGGCAATCGTTCAGATGCCACCGATGTGCTGGGAGCCAAAGATACCATTGCACCCAATAAGCCTGTCTTGCAAACCGTCACTGATGATGTGGGGCCTGTAAAAGGCGCAGTTGCTGCGGGTGCAAATACCGATGATACCAAGCCGACACTATCGGGCATTGGTGAAGCAAAAGCGGTGCTGACGATTTACGATAATGGTCAACCCGTGGGTACCGTAACAGTCGGGGACAATGGGAAATGGAGTTTTAACTTTACCCAAGAGCTGGGATTAGGTACACATAAGATCACATTAACCCAGACTGATGCTGCGGGTAATATCAGTGAAATGAGTGATGGATTCAGCTTTAATGTTGTTGCACCAACCACGACAGCATCACTACAAAGCGAAGCTCCAGAATCTGCTGTGGCACAAGCTTCATTGGTTGACTCCATCAATCTGGATGCTTTTCAAGCCAAACAGGTGGCTGCATCTCCTTCATCTTCAGCAGAAAAGTTAAACCTAAATGAATTGTTATCTGTTCCTGAGCAATCAAGCAGTCAGGTGGATGATGTCTTAAATCAAATTATTTCAACTCAAACACCATCGACCACTGCAACAGGCTCAAGCAGTCATAATGTCGAAAGTTTTGATTTTGCCCAAACCGTCAGGACAGATCCTTTAGACCAGTTGGATGTATTACAGCATTCAATTATCTAATCAATGTACAGATGAAATAAGACGCTTATTTTTCAATAAGCGTCTTTTGTTTTACAAGCTGAATAATTCCCGTCAGGATCGCGCCAATTGTTGCTAGAAACATATCTTTATGCGCATCCCACATATCACCTTGCTGACCATTGTAGTTTTCTGCATCTTCAGGCGATAAACCGATAGAAAGACCCCATTCAAGTAGCTCATAAAATACGCTGGACGCCATGACAAACTGGATCACAAGCAGGAAGAGGGAGAAAGGTTTAGTTTTGGGTAGCCAGACTTGAAAGCAACGATAGATAAAAGGATAGAGCAGCAGTCCATAAGCAAAATGAACCAGCCGATCATACATATTCCGTGACCAGCCCATGCTTTGATTTAAGTCAAAGTTGAAAAAATAGAGGATCCATTGATTATAGGGTACATAGGAATAGAGGTAGTGAGCGCCAATAATATGGATAAACAGAAACGCTAAATATAAGCAGAAACTCAAATAATTCAGGCCGATTTTCTTGAATGCAATCAGCAGGGCAATCAACATAAAAAGCGTACCTGCCTGATGTAACAGGTACGACTCAAACTCAAGTGGATGAATACTTGCAATAGCAACCACAAGTACGATGAGCGCAAGCGCAAGATAATGTTTTAATGTCAGTTGTTTTTCTATCATGTCACGTCCTAAACGCGATCAGGCAAAGCGTATTTCCCTTACTCTGTAGAAGCTACAGCAATAGGCTCTTTTGTTGTAGATATACCGCCAAGTGCCTGACACGCTTGTATATATAATTGATATTTTTGTTGTACAACTTCATCGAGGGGAATGTCAAAGAGATCTTCACCATTTTTATATTGTTCAATATAAGAGGCGGCCTTTTCTTTATTAGCAGCCAAAGATTGTTGATAAAAAGTTGAAATAGAAGAAGTCGCTAACTCACTTGATTCAATATTATTACATTCAAAATTTTGTAAGACTTTCTCGGCACGTTTTACCTCGCTTGATTTTCCAAAGATACAACCGGTTAAGCTTAAGGTGGCGAGGAATACGTACAAAAGTTTCATGATAGATAAAGTGAGATTTTAAAGACGGCTATTATTGTATAGAAGTTTAGTTTTATAAATTAAATATTTATGTCTAACAGAATAAAAATTAAAAAATTTTATACATCTTTTGCATGATTTCGCTATAGCAAACAAGGGCTGCGTTAAGGTAGGGGCAGGTGTAATGATTGATGTGAGATAAAGTTGAACAGTTTAAATGTAGAATAAGTTTTAATTGCTTGATAAAAAATAACTTTTAGCGGTATGCTAAAGAGGGGTTATCAGTAATACAAGTGATTATGCGCGTTAAGCATATTTTTTTATTCTGTCTGCTGGCTTGTCTATCTGGCTGGTCAAATGCAGAAGATTATGATTTTTTTGAACCGATCCATGATGATCGCGAGGAAATGTTTGACGCCGCCTATCCGCAAATGAAAACAGATTATTCAGTTTTACATAATTTGTTTTTCCAGAACGAACGTTGGCGTGTCTATAACCACACAGCTTACCAGACCAATCAGTTTAATCATAAAATGCTAACGGGTGATACCAGCAGCCTGTCATTAGACGATTTCTCGATTTCAGTGGGCTATGGCATCGCTTATCAGCTCAATTTTCGTAATCGAATTGGTTATGAATATTTGTCCAGTTTTCCCTTTGATCGTGGACAAATGATACGGTTTTTCTGGCTGAGTATTTTCTAAACCACTTTTTGATATAAGCCTGCTCTAACCATACCCGCTTTGGTTTCTTTGATTTTTTGCCAACTGTCAGGAAGTTTCAGTTGAGCTAAGTCGCGATCTGCCTCAACGTAGATATAGGCATTCGGATGAATCATTGGATCAGCCAGTTCAGCAAGCTCTTGCCATAAATCAAGGCTATAAGGTGGATCAAGAAAGACCACATCAAAGCTGTTTTTTAATTTGCTTAAAGCTTGCTGGGCCGTTGTGACCAGTAACTGACAATTTTCAGCTTTTAACAGTTGAATATTATCTTTTAAAAAACGTGCTTGCGTTGGATTAGGTTCAATCATGGTGACTTTGGCAGCACCACGTGAAAGAGCTTCAAACCCCAAGGCACCAGAACCGCTGCACAAGTCTAGAACCTGTGCATTTTGAATATCCCACATTAACCAGTTAAATAAGGTTTCACGGACACGGTCAGGTGTCGGTCGTAAGCCTTCAATAGTTGCAAATGGTAGCGTGCGTCGTTTCCATTCACCGCCAATAATTCGTAATTGATTTTTCATTATTCAGTTACTCCATCATCTGCAGGTTGAGCTGCTGCTGGCGGTGTCGCAGCAGGTTGAGCTGCTGCTGGCGGTGTCGCAGCAGGTGGGGTGGCGACGGGACTTGAAGCTGGCGCTGCATTTTGTGCTGCCGCCGCGTTTGCCATCGATAATTCACCTGGCTTGATTCCGGCCGTCATTAAACCACCACTCACCTGATGATTGGCTGGGCGAAGTGGATTCTTCTTGCGGGTCACGAGCCAGTAATCAAAGATTGGACGGGCAATCTGTGCGGCTGAACCACCATGTCGACCATTTTCCCAAACAACAGCAATCGCAATTTCTGGATTATCCGCAGGTGCAAAGCCCACAAACAGACCATGGTCCCATTGTCGAGATGAAAGGGCCGCTTCGTTATAGCGTTTCCCTTGTGCGATACTCTTCACCTGCGCCGTACCCGTTTTACCCGCAATCGAGTATTGCAAACCACCTTTGATACCGCGACCTGTACCTGACTGGATCACGTCAACCATTGCATCATGCATATTGGTCCAGTCTTGTTCTGTGCCGTTAAACTGGATTTTGCCATCAGGTGCGTTGTGTACTGCAAACTTTTTGGCACCTTTGGTTTCTCTTAATACATGCGGTGTAACATGTGAACCCTTATTGGCGGTAATTGCAGTTGCCATGGCAAGTTGTAATGGTGTTGCCGTAAATGCACCTTGCCCGATACTGACGGAAATGGTTTCACCTTTGAGCCATTTTGACTTACGGGTACGCATTTTCCATTCTGGACTTGGATAGAGACCAGAGCTCTCACTTGGTAAATCGACTCCCGTTTTTTCACCAAAGCCAAACTGACGCATCCAGTCATTCATTTTCTCAATGCCCATCCGGTAAGACAGAACATAGAAATAGGTATCACAGGAAACGATTTGTGCCTTGTGCATGTTGACTGAACCATGTCCACTTTTCTTATGGTCACGGAAGCGATGGCTGTCACCAGGTAGAGAGAAGTAACCTGGATCTGAAATGGCTGTATTCCAATCCACCAGACCATAATGGATGCCGCCTAAACCAAACATTGGCTTAATGGTTGAGCCGGGCGGGTAAGCCCCTTGAACCGCACGGTTGTAGAGTGGCTGGTCAAGGTTGTCTCGCAGTCCGCTATAGTCTTTTGAACTAATCCCCGTAACAAATAGGTTTGGATTGAAGCTTGGACTAGAGACCAGTGCCAGAATTTCACCTGTGCGTGGATCCATGGCCACAATTGCACCACGGCGATCTGCTAATTGTTGTGCAGCAATGGTTTGTAAACCATAGTCAATTGATAAGTACAGATCATTACCGCGTGCAGGGTTTTGGCGTCCTAGATTACGTAACACATTACCATGGGCATCTGCTTCGACAGATTCATAACCCGGTGTGCCGTGTAATAAGTCTTCATAACTTTTTTCGACCCCGATTTTACCAATCAGGTTGGTGCCCGCGTATAAGTCCTTATCAATCGATTTAAGTTCTTTATCGTTAATACGTCCCACATATCCAATGACATGGGCAAAAAGTTCGCCATGTGGATAGTAACGGGTCATTTGCGTTTCAATTTTCACCCCAGGAAAGGCATATTTCACTTCGCTGAATTTCGCGATATCTGCTTCCGTCAGGTTTAATTTGATTGCCAGACGCTCAGTTTTTCGTGCTGTTTTTACGCGGCTTTTAAAGCGATCTACGTCTTCCTGACTGAGATTTAAAATTGGGATCAAACGAGTAAGCGTATCATCAATATCGCTGACATCGGCACGACTTAGGGTTGCCGTAAAAACAGGATAGTTATCCGCGAGTAAAACCCCATTACGGTCATAGATATAACCACGGGCAGGCGCGAGCGGTTGTAAGCGAATTCGGTTCTTATCTGAGGCCGTTGTAAAATCATCGTAATGAACAATCTGTAAATATGCATAACGACAAATTAATAACAGTAGAAAAAAGGCCACCAGAAAGATAGCAAAGAAGATTCGACCCTTATAAATGCGCTTTTCTTGTTGCATGTTTTTTAAAGGAAAGTGCTGTTTCATAGGGTGCCGACTTAATTGCAGGGGTGAGAGAATACAAAGACGGAATATTTTAACGTAAGTTGCATGAACATACTGTAGAATTTTCAACAATTCATGCAATTGTTCATGCGACAGCTTTTGACTTTGTAGACATTAAAATTATAGGGTCTTGTATATTAGAAGCAAAATAATTCTGTTAAAGTCACAAACTATTCGAAATAGGATTTTCCAATACAGACATAGGGAAAATGGAGAAAATAATGAGAAAAATTTGCCTTTTATTATCGGTTTTAACACTTACAGGCTTAGCACATGCGGATGATAATCCATTTATGCCTGAACCAAAATTGAAAGATGCAAACGTGTCAACATGGAATGTCGGGGCGGGTTTTACTAAAAAATTATTACATGGCAATTTAGAATGGGTAAATCCGTATGGAATTGCCTATGCGAAAGCGGGTGCATTTTTAAATGACGACAATGAAATTGGTGGACAGGTCGGCTTTCGCTATCCGTACTATTTAACGGGTACAGATAAAAATGGTTATTATGTTGGGGTCTATGCGGGCCATTTAGACAGTAAAAATTATGGTGGTAAACAAAAAGCCAATCTAGGCGTCGGTGCGGATCTTGCATATGTCTGGCTGAACAATGAACGAATTAGTACATTCAGTGTTGGCGCCGGAGTGCGTGAAAAATTAGAAGATGGGGATGGCAACACTGTGAAAAAAGCACAACCTGTGCTCCAGTTTTCTTACACCTTAAGTTTTGGTTTATAAGAGGGAAATGCAGATTTATTCTTTTATAAGCCATCATGTATCAATAATTCTGAGAGTCATGCATGTTTGATTACGTCAATGAATTGTGGCAGATTTTCTTAAATCGACCTGACCATCTGGCAGTCTTAAGTATCATTCCAGTGACCGCCTTTGTAACTTGGGCGCACGTGTGGATGGCACTGAAAATGGTATTTTACCCAATTAATTTCTGGGGATTCCATTTAGGCCCATTACCTGTTGGTTGGCAAGGGATCGTGCCGCGTAAAGCTGGACGTATTTCAGGCATCATTACTGATAATACTTTATCTAAGTTGGGATCATTGCGAGAGTTTCTGGAAGCAATGGATCCTGAAGATATGGCCATGATTATTGGTGAACAAGTTGGTTTTGAGCTTGAGCACCTGATTGATGAGGTCATGATCGACCGAAATGCTGTGCTCTGGGAAAACCTGCCTTATTCAATTAAACGCCGTATCTATGCACAAGCTCATAAACAATTACCCAATACCTTAAGGGAACTTGTGACTGAGCTGACCATGAACGTCGAGTCACTGGTCGACATGCGTGAAATGGTGGTCAGCCAAATGGAAGGTGATCGCCGTTTGATGGTGCGCATGTTCCTGAAAGTAGGGCAGAAAGAGATCAACTTTATTTGGCATATCAGTGCGTTAATTGGTATGTTCTTTGGTATTTTCCAGATGATCGTCTGGTTTGTGGTGCCGTGGCACTGGACCGTTCCGTTCTGGGCGGCAATCTGGGGCTTTTTGACCAACTGGATTGCGATCTGGATGGTCTTCAATCCGATTGAACCGCACTATATTCGCTATCCACAGATCTTCCGCTTAACTAAAGACCGTAAATTCCCGTGGATTGTCCCTGTCTTAAAGATTGGAACCTACAATGTCCAAGGTGCATTTATGAAGCGTCAGGAAGAGGTTTCGGATGTATTTGCCAGTGTGGTTACGGAAGATTTAATTACTTTAAAATCGATCATGACTGAAATGATGTATGGCAGCAAAAAAGACAAAACACGTCGTATTGTCAAGCGCCATATCAATGAAATCATGGAAACCCCATTAGTCAGAACGTCATTGCAGCTTTCATTAGGTCCAAGAGAGTATGCTAGACTCAAGACTGACTTGATTGATCGCTCAATTGAAATTACCATGGGACCAGTATGTGACCCAGCTCTGAATGCAAGTCGTGCGCAGAAGATCTTTCAAATGTTTAGAGACCGCATCCGTGAACTAACACCGAAAGAGTTCCAGAATTTATTGCGTCCTGCTTTTCAGGAAGATGAGTGGATTTTAATTGTACTAGGTGGAGTGACTGGTTTCTTTGCTGGTTTAATTCACTTATTTGTTGCTTTCTTATAATTAATTTGATGTTGGTTGAGCGATAACTCTGTATGATATTGCTCAATTTAAGATTTATTGTTTTTAAATGAGGATGTTCTTTTATGCGCATTATTTTACTCGGACCACCTGGGGCAGGCAAAGGTACTCAAGCTCAGTTGATCTGTAAGCGCTACAATATCCCACAAATTTCAACCGGTGATATGCTCCGTGCTGCAATTCGTGAAGGTACTGAACTTGGCTTAAAAGCAAAAAGTGTCATGGAATCAGGCGGTTTAGTTTCTGATGAACTGATCATTGGTTTGGTGAAAGAACGTATTGCTCAGCCTGATTGTGAAAATGGTTGTATCTTTGACGGTTTCCCACGCACAATCCCACAAGCTGAAGCATTAGAATCAGCTGGCATCAGTATTGATCATGTGATCGAAATTGATGTACCAGATGAAGAGATTGTTCAACGTCTTTCTGGTCGTCGTCAGCATCCAGCATCTGGCCGTGTTTATCACACGGTTTACAATCCACCAAAAGTGGAAGGTAAAGATGACGAAACAGGCGAAGACCTTGTACAACGTCCAGATGACCAAGAAGAAACGATTCGTAAGCGTCTTGGTTCTTACCATAGCGAAACTGAGCAATTGGTTGGTTTCTATCAAGGTCGTGCCGCTTCTGGTGAAAATGCACCGACTTACGATAAGCTGGATGGTTTACGTCCGATCGAAAACGTTCAAGCCGATTTATTTGCAATTTTAGACAAATAATCTGAATTGCAGATGATAAAAGAGCTCTGAATATAGGGCTCTTTTTATTTTGGAGAAGGGCTATGCTACTAAAAGTTGTTCTGATTTTAGTTGTGATTTTCAGCTTGGTTTTGCTGTTGTTTTTAGCGTATCAAAGCCAAAAAATGTTACGTCATGTGCAAAAACAGCAGGCTTTGGAAAATAAACTGAACGGTAAAACACGTCAGCTGCATCCAAAACTACAGCAGCATAAAAAACCTCAGGATTAACTGAGGTTTTTTATTGCAATAGCTTTATTCGCGCCAAATTCAAAGCGGTCTGGCCAGTTACAGACATCAGCAACCACACACTCGCCACACTTCGGTTTACGTGCAATACAACAATAACGGCCATGTAATATCAGCCAGTGGTGCGCATCAATAATAAATTCTTTCGGAATCACTTTAATCAAGCGATCTTCTACCTCGAGTACATTTTTACCCACCGCCAGCCTCGTACGATTACCTACACGGAAAATATGGGTATCGACCGCCATGGTCGGCTGACCAAATGCGGTATTCAGTACCACATTCGCCGTTTTACGGCCTACACCGGGTAAAGCTTCCAGTTCTTTACGTGTTTCTGGAATATTGCCTTGATACTGCTCCACAAGAATACGACAGGTTTTAATCACATTCTCGGCTTTAGAGTTATATAGACCAATAGTCTTGATATATTCTTTTAAGCCATCCACCCCAAGATTTAAAATAGCCTGAGCGGTATTGGCAACAGGATAGAGTTTATCCGTGGCCTTATTCACGCTGACATCGGTTGCCTGAGCCGAAAGCAGAACGGCAATAAGCAATTCAAAAGGTGAGGAATAGTTCAGCTCAGTCTGTGGATGAGGCCGCTGCTCACGTAAACGTTCGAAAAAAATCTGAATCTGCTTTTTGGTCATATTTTTAACGGGCATTTAGATGTCCTGCAATTCATTTAAACGTTGTTGTAAAGCCTGTAACTGTGCATGTTTTTGCTCATCTGCACGTACACTTAACTGTTTTTCCAGTTTCTTGATTTGTGTGCGTAGTTTGGCAAGTTCAATCGTAGTTTTCGCATCCAGTGTTGGTGTTTCTTTGGGTTTATCCACGAGCGTAATCACAGGAACATTGTTGAGTGCCTGAGAAAACTGGGCAAAGAATTCCACATCAATTTCTGCACGGACAATGGGGCCTTTACGGCTTAAACGACGTTTCTCTTCACGTTGAATATGTGCGTAGTAGCGATGCCTTAAATCATCCTGTTCAACACTGCGTTGTTCTATAGTTGGCAAGGGTTTGGTATCTGCCACCAGATCGATGCAATCGACTGGACAAGGTGGAATACATAACTCACAGCCTGTACATAGATCGGTCAAAATACTATGCATCAACTTACCACTGCCGATGATCGCATCTACTGGGCAGGCACTAATACACTTGGTACAGCCAATACACTCATCTTCCCGAATAATCGCTTTTATGCGCTGTGGGCGACCATCCTCCTGAATTTCCCAGACACTTGGCTCGGCGGGTAGAGACGGGCGTTGTAACAGTGTTGCCAATGCATCAGCAACGGGCTGGCCACCCGGCACACATTTATTTGCCTCTTCACCTTCTGCAATTGATTTTGCATAAGGTAAACATCCATCACGATGACCGCATAAACCGCATTGTGTTTGTGGTAATAGCTGATCTATTTGGACAATAAGAGAATGTTGTGCAGATGGTGACATGGGGAGGATGAAGCAAAAAACAGGGAGCTTAGTATAGCAAATAATGACTTATGACGGCGTAGCAAGGTTGGAAAATTATACAGATAGTGTTTTTGATTTTGCTTAAAAATAGTGCGAATACTGGTGTTTTTTAGTGCGATTTGTTGATGCTTGGCTTTGGCTGAATAGGAAGATGAGCAGAATATGGCATCAATTTTTAGACAATACTGGCAATATTTATTATAAAAATAATGAACATTTATTTAATTAAGTTTTTGATTTTTAAATATATATAAATTGGCATAAAAAATAATAGTGTGATGGAATAGTAATCTGTATTAAATATATGCGATATTCTATTTTGGTGCATTTTCCGCACCAAGATAAATCACTGACTTGGGGGTGAATGTTGAAATACAATAGCTTAAATGACTTTCTCGATTACGTTAAAGCTAGAGATCCTAATCAACCTGAATTTTTACAAGCTGTCGAAGAAGTCATGACAAGTTTGTGGCCGTTCATTGAGAAAAATCCTAAGTATGCTCAATACGGTCTTTTGGAACGACTGGTTGAACCTGAGCGTGCGATCCAGTTCCGTGTTTCATGGATGGATGATCAAGGCCAAACTCATGTGAATCGTGCCTTCCGTGTGCAATACAACTCAGCGATTGGACCTTATAAAGGGGGAATGCGTTTTCACCCTTCAGTGAATCTATCGATTTTAAAGTTTTTAGGCTTTGAACAAACCTTTAAAAATGCCTTAACGACGCTACCCATGGGCGGCGGTAAAGGTGGTTCTGATTTTGATCCGAAAGGTAAATCAGATGCAGAAATTATGCGTTTTTGCCAAGCCTTGATGCTGGAGCTCTATCGTCATCTTGGTTCGAATACGGATATTCCTGCGGGTGATATTGGGGTTGGTGGTCGCGAAGTTGGCTATATGACTGGCATGATGAAGAAGCTCAGCAATGACACTTCTTGTGTTTTTACCGGTAAAGGAATTTCATTTGGTGGTTCATTGGCTCGTCCAGAAGCAACGGGTTATGGAACGGTTTATTTTGCAGAAGAAATGCTGAAAACCCGTGGTCAAAGCTTTGCAGGTAAAACGGTTTCGATCTCAGGTTCTGGTAATGTTGCTCAATATGCAGCAGAAAAAGCCATGTTCTTGGGCGCAAAAGTTGTGACCTTGTCGGATTCAAACGGAACAGTCTATTTGAAAAATGGTTTCAGCAAAGCATTACTTGATGAAGTGATGGAACTAAAAAACGAAAAACGTGGTCGTATTTCCGAATTTGCTTCAAAACATGGTTTTGAATATTTTGAAGGTCAAACACCTTGGCATATTCCTGCGGATATTGCTTTGCCGTGTGCAACACAAAATGAGTTAAAAGCGGAAGATGCGGCAACTTTGCTGGCAAATGGCGTGATTTGCGTGGCAGAAGGCGCCAACATGCCATCAACGCTTGAGGCTGTTGAAAAGTTTGTTGAAGCGAAGATTTTATATGCACCAGGTAAAGCTTCAAATGCAGGTGGCGTTGCAACCTCTGGTCTAGAAATGTCTCAAAATGCGAATCGTCTAGGTTGGTCTTTTGAACAGGTGGACGAGCGTTTACATGCAATCATGAAAGAGATTCACCGTAACTGTGTTAAATACGGTACGCAGGAAGATGGTTTAATTAACTATGTTGATGGTGCCAATATTGCTGGTTTTGTAAAAGTTGCTGATGCAATTTTAGCGCAGGGTATTTATTAAAAACCTCCCTTAAATCAAAAGGGACTTCCCATAAAAAAATCCGATGTTAAGACATCGGATTTTTTTATTTACAGGTATAAATTATGGTTTTTTAACAATCTCTTGTTCAACAACCATATCTAATACGTCTGCAATGCTTGATTGATCAGCAGCTGGGTTTTGAATGTCAAAACGCTTCACACGTACAATCACACGCTGTTGTGGATTGTGCTCAAAACCTTCGATTTGACCGTAGTAAAGCGACCAGTTTTTGTCAGCGTAAGTTTTTAAACCTTTGTCATCATATTTTACTTCACGAACCTGCATACAAGTTTGTGGAGCAACGCCTGTGCAAGATTTAGTTTCTGGTGAAATTTCTAAGAAAACAGTTTTACCTTCAGACTGGTATTTTGCTTCAGGTGTCATTTTACCAACAAATGTATATTTTTTGCCTTTTGCATCAGCGATAACCAAAGTCGGTTGCTCTGGATTGGTTGCATTTACTTCAAAAGCGATTTTACGTTTTTGTAAAAGATCACCCGCAAACTGCTCTTGTTTCATCAATGCAGGTTCACAAGCCATCAATGTTGAAGCTAAGTCACCTGTAACGATCGCACCGTTTTCAATTTTCCAAGAAGTATTTTGACGGTTACAGCCCGTATCTACAGATAAACGGTCATTTGCCAAGAAGCTTAATACGATTGGACGTTTTGTGTCAGCAGGTTGATATGACCATGTATAGTTGGTCAACACATTGTTATTTGTCACTTTAGCACCTGTGAATACGTGTTTTTGACCTTTGCCATCAGTAACAGTCAAGATTGCCTGACCATTTACAGTGCTGATCTCAAATGGTACTTTTTTCTCGCTGAAAATATCAGAAGATAAACGTTCTTGTTGCATTAAATCATCTGCACAAGCCATCATGGTTGATACAAGTGGAGAAGTTACAATGGTATTGTCTTCAACTTTCCAAGTACCGCCTTGGTTGTTACAACCCGTTTGGATTGAAAGCTTCTGGTCTGCGCTAAATGCTAAAACTAAAGGTTTAGATGCTTTTGAACCTTGGTAAGTCCAGTTGTATTCAGCCAAATTTTTTGCAGCAGTTGTATTAATTTGTGAAATTACGTTGTCAGTCACGTTTTGTACTGTTTGACACGCCATTAAAGAAAGTGGAAGTAATGCAAGAACTAAATATTTAATTTTCATATTTAAAACAACGGGAAATAAATAACAGCAATAAGCTTAAAGTATTCTTAAAAAAAGAGCATGTGATCCGTTTAGGCATTAAGTTCGTTAAATGTTTCTATTTGTAAATTTTAAAAAATATAATGGATTTATAGGCTTGCTAATATTATACGCAAGCCTATTTTGTTTTTATGTGATGTAGTTTGATATTTAATCGAACCGGTAAATATCCATTCCCAATGATCCCATTGAAAAGCTGCTATGGACAACGTTGAAGCGATTACCTGTGCCCATGGCAAAGAAAAGTGGCGCAAAATGCTCAAGAGAAGGGTGGTTTCTTTGAACATAAGGGAGGGATGGCCAGTCGAGCACAGCATCGTAATCCTGATGTGTGAGTTTGTTGACAACCGCATTACGGAAAGTACTTGCCCAAACGGGTACATCGGCATCTGCTTGCCACGAAAGCTCGGCAAGGTTATGGGTAATACTGCCTGAACCGATCAGCAAAATCTGTTGTTCGCGTAAAGGTGAAAGTACTTGTCCGATTTTATAAATATCATCGGCATTCATATGTATGGGTAACGAGATTTCGATCACAGGAATATCTGCGTCTGGATACATGTGTAATAACGGCATCCAGACTCCGTGATCACGCGGACGTGTACTATTGGCATGTGCAGCTAAACCAGCCTCAGCAAATCGTTTCAGTATTTCTTCGGCCAACTGAGGTGCGCCTGCAGCAGGGTAGCGAATCTCATAAAGTGCTGGTGGAAAACCACGGAAGTCATGCCAAGTTTCTGGTCGAGTCGATGTGCTGACTTCCAGCGCCTGACTTTCCCAATGTGCAGACATGACAATAATGGCTTCTGGTTTAGGCAGATTGCTACCCAAACGATGCAGTGCTGGGCCAACCTGTTCTGGGTCAAGTGCAAGCATAGGTGAACCATGAGAGATAAATAGTCCGGGTAAGGTCTGAGCGTTCATGTGTGTGCACCTAGTGAAAATGACATGGTTATCGTGACAAAAAAGTGATGACAGTGACAGCCATTAAACTTCAACATATTGTTCTAAAATCAGAACGGTATTTAAGCCCGATGATAAGGATGATTATGGTTAATACTCATGGCACGATATAACTGTTCAATGAGTAAGATACGAACCATCGGGTGGGGCATGGTCAATTTAGACAGTGACCAATGCCACGCTGCTGCTTTACGAACCGCATCAGAATGTCCATCTGGCCCACCAATGGCAAGCGCAATATCGTTGCCTTCAAGCATCCATTGCTTCATGGTATCTGCCAGTTTTTCAGTACTGAGTTCGCGTCCACCAACTTCTAAAGCAATCAAGGTTTCATTTGGCTTGAGCGCATTTAGAATACTTTCACCTTCGATTTGGCAATATTTCAAAATATCAGCTTCAGAATCATTTTTTCCACGCTTTGCCATTGGAAGTTCAATGACCTGCGTTTGTACAAAAGGCTGAATGCGTTTGAAATAGTCTTCAAATCCAGTGAGTACCCATGCTGGCATTTTTTGACCAATGGTAAGAATGCGAATTTTCATAACTAAGGCTTATTTGGCAAATTCTACACATTATAAAGGCTGCCGACCTGCATAGGGCAAAACATGGGATTTATCTTGTCATAAAAAATACAAAAGCTTATTTTAGATCACCCATAAAAAACGCAGCTCAAAATGAGTATGAGCTGCGATCAAAGAGCCATCCGTCTGGAGTTCAGATGGCACTAAAATGAGTTCATTGAGCCAAATTTGATCTTTGTTTTATCGACTCTATTTTATTATGCAAGATATTGGTTATTTTTCAACCATAATGTGTAACAAAAAAAGAGAGCCGAAGCTCTCTTTTTTATTGCAACTCACAGTTTAGTGACGCGCTGCCTTTGCATCTTCCACCGGTTTCACAATCGGTGTTTTTGGTAAAGGTTTTGGTGTGTCCGTTAACGCTAAAGGTAAGATTTCATCAATACTTTTCACAGCTTTGATTTCTAAACCTTCTTTGACGTTGTCTGGAATCTCAGCCAAGTCACGAACGTTATCTTGTGGAATGAAGACCAGTTTGATTCCACCACGGTGTGCTGCAAGAAGTTTTTCTTTCAGACCACCAATACGCATTGCACGACCACCAAGACTGGTTTCACCTGTCATAGCGATATCTGGACGAATCGGAATACCTGTGAATGCCGATACAAGGGCAGTCGTAAGGGCTAAACCAGCCGATGGACCATCTTTTGGCGTTGCACCCTCAGGTAAGTGAACGTGAACATCGGTTTCTTCGAAACGAGATGATTCAATTCCCAATTCATCAGCGCGGGTACGTACAACTGTCATTGCTGCGGTAATCGACTCTTTCATAACATCACCGAGCGAACCCGTCGTAATGAATTTACCTTTACCTTTAACAGCCGCAACTTCGATTGTCAGCAATTCGCCACCGACAGACGTCCAAGCCAAACCATTTACACGTCCGACTTGTGCTTCATCTTCTGCGATACCAAAGTCAAACTTATGTGGACCTAAGTATTCAGGAAGGTTTGCAGAAGTCACGTCGATCTGTAAGTTTTTCGACTTCTTGCTTACCGCTTCTTTCACCACTTTACGGGCAATTTTAGAAACTTCACGCTCTAAACTACGAACACCCGCTTCACGTGTATAACGTTGAACGATGTCACGAATTGCTTCTTCATGAACAGTCAATTCTTTGGTGCGTAAACCATTGTTCTTAATTGCTTTCGGAACAAGGTAACGTTCAGCAATATTGACTTTTTCATCTTCGGTATAACCCGGTAGACGAATCACTTCCATACGGTCCAGTAGGGCTTCAGGAATATTCATGCTGTTTGCAGTACAGATGAACATCACTTCAGAAAGGTCAAGATCAAGATCTAAATAATGGTCGTTGAACTTGCTGTTTTGTGATGGATCTAATACTTCAAGCAATGCTGATGCAGGATCACCACGATAATCTTGTGCCATCTTGTCAATTTCGTCGAGTAAGAACAATGGGTTCTTCACACCAACTTTTGTCAACGATTGCACGATCTTACCTGGCATCGCACCGATATAGGTACGACGGTGACCACGAATTTCAGCTTCATCACGTACACCACCCAGTGCCATACGGACAAACTCGCGACCTGTTGCTTTTGCTACAGATTCACCAAGCGATGTTTTACCTACACCTGGAGGACCAACCAAACATAAGATCGGGCCTTTGAGTTTTTTCACGCGAGACTGAACTGCCAGATATTCCACAATACGATCTTTAACGTCATCTAGGCCGTAGTGATCTGTATCGAGAATTTCCTGAGCTTTATTCAAGTTAATGCTAACTTTGCTGGCTTTGTTCCATGGCGTATCTAAAATCACTTCCAGATAGTTGCGAACAACAGCGGCTTCACTTGAAGCAGGTTGCATTGCCTTGAGTTTACGAAACTCAGCTTCAGCTTTCTTGCGTACGTGTTCAGGTAAATCTGCTTCAGCTAGACGTTTTTCAATTTCTGCAACGTCATCTTCAGCACCGCCATTCATATCGGAAAGTTCACGTTGAATTACCTTCATTTTTTCATTTAGAAAGTATTCACGTTGGTTCTTTTCCATCTGACGTTTTACACTGTCGTGCAGCGTTTGTTCAATTTGCTGTTCAGCAGATTGATTCATCAAATAATTCATCAACTCTTGCAAATGAGCTTCAAATTCATCGTGCTCTAAAAATTTTTGCTTTACTTCAATATTTAAAGGCACACGAGTTGCAACGAAGAACATTAATTGCAATAAGTCTTCAATTTTATTTGCTGCTGCGACGAGTTCACGCGCATTACGTAATTTTGCTTCTGCATATTGAGCAAAAAGGGTACGTAATTCATTTAAGCGAGTTTCTTGGGTCTCTTCATCCAAAGACAATGTCATTGGGCTTAAATGATGTTCAGCTGTTAAGTATTCCTCTCCGTCAATAATGCGTTCTAGCTTAGAACGATGTAGACCTTCGATCAGTACTTTAATGCAGTTTTCATCATTCTCATGATTAACGACTTGTACGATTTTAGCCACGGTTCCATATTGATAGAGATTGTCGTGATCAATTTCTTCTGTAAGCGAATCTTTTTGCGCAACTACAAATACTAAATTGTCACTGTTACGAGCCACATCCACTGCATTGATCGATTTTTCACGACCCACAAATAGCGCAATTTGCATGTGTGGATACACCACAACATCACGTAACGCTAATAGTGGTAATACACTTGGAACCTGTGGCTCTAAGCTTGTTTCATTATTTAAAATATATTCAGACATGGGCACTCCTAATGAGTGACAACGGTGTTGCCATGTTTTTTATAGTGATGTGCATTTTAAAAATTACAAGGGTTTTTACTTAGAAAATATAAAAAAAAGACTAAATTACTCAAGATTTAAGGCTGTGATAACAAAAAGAGCAAGCTAGCGTTTGAAATAATAGAATTTTTTAGGCGTGAGCAATCCATCGAGCGGCTGATCCCATTTTTGTCTTAATAAAGGTTGTTCTACATATTGAAAGTCATGAGCCAGACCAAGACGGTAGGGTCGCCGTTGAGCACTTGCCAATGTGCGGTCATAGAAACCGCCTCCCATGCCAATACGTGTGCCTGAGAAATCACATGCCAGCAACGGCATAATCAGCAGATCGAGATGTGAAACATGTTGACCGCGGTTTGCCATGGGTTCTTTCATACCTAAAGGGTGGTGTGAAAAACGTTGATTAAAATACTGTTTGGAATCAATTCTTACCCACACCAGCCGCTGATTCATATTACAGATCATGGGTAAGTAAACCTGTTTTCCTTGTTGAAAACAGAGGCTTAGAATTTTTCGTGTATGAATTTCGCCAAAGGCATGTAAATACAGCCCAATTTTTCTTGAATTTTTAAAGGGAACGGATGTTCTGAGCTGGATCAAAACTTGTTGCTCAGCTTGCTTTTGTTCATAAGACGAGAGTTGTCTTCTTTTAAAGCGTAGCTGTTTTCTTAATAATTTTAAATCTTGGCCCATAAGGTTGGAGAAATGTTTTTGATAAAAGAATCATACTCGATTTAGCAAACAATATCTAAAACCCAGTGTTTTGTGATTGATAAGTAAAAATTTATAGTGATGTGGTTATTTTTATTCCAGCTAATAAGTGTTTTTTTGATTACTTATTCCAATAATTAATGACAATTTTAGGTATTGAATATTAAATTTTATTGTTTTATGGAGTTTTTGCTCTACTTTTCACTTTATTTGTAAAAAGAAACAAAACAAAAACAAAAAACAAACATAAAATTATTTTTTAAATTAAATCATGAATTTATTTCACATGATTTTTTGTGAATGTGAGAATTAAGTCTCACATTTGATAAAAAAGTGTTCATTAGATCTTTACCAATTTACTCGGGTTTATTAGCATCCGCGGCTCTTTTTTAGCGCTGACACTAAAAATGCTCATTTGCATTTTTAGACCATCAATAACTGTAGTAAACGTCTGAGAATTTTTATGAACAAAGTATATAAAGTGGTTTGGAATGCATCTATTGGAGCATGGGTTGCAACCTCTGAACTAGCAAAAAGTAAAACCAAGACTAAATCTAAAATTTCAAATTTAACCGCCGCTGTTTTGGTCGGGGCAATTAGTTTTTCTCCTGCTGCATTTGCTGCAAGTGGAATTGATACTGGAGGAGGATCCGGGACTTCCATTTCTGGAGCTAGATGTTCAGAGGGGGCAGCAAACACTTCTGGTAACCGCGATATCGCAATTGGTTGTGGTTCAAAAACACAAGGTACTGGTATTTCTAATATCGCAAATCGTCAAAATCCTTACAATAATTCAACTGGCGCATTTGCTGGTGCAATGAAACAGGGCGGCGCGATCAGTCTCGGGACTGGTGCCGCCACTGAGGAAAACTTTGGAACTGCAATTGGTTCATATGCAACTACGAAAGGAATTGCTGCAGTTGCAATTGGTACAGCTGCGCTTTCAACGGGTAATACCTCTTTAGCAATTGGTCGCCAATCAGCAGCAACAGGTGATTATGCACAAGCACTTGGTAACGTTGCTGCCGCAACTGGAAAAGGCTCTTTAGCGATCGGTCACTCTGCAACAGCAGAAGGCTATCGTTCTATCGCAATTGGTTCACCAGATATTGAAAATGCAGGTTCAGTTGCTGGTCAAGCGGGCGCAGAATACCAAAAAAATATGGCGACAAAGGCAACGGGTAAAGATTCGATTGCATTTGGTGGTGGTGCGGTTGCAACACAAGAAAATTCTTTGGCGATTGGTGCATTCTCAGCATCTACTGGTAAAAAATCAGTTGCGATTGGTACTGGCGCAAAAGCGAATAAAGATGAAGCCGTTGTAATCGGTGACCAAGCGGAAGCTGCTTTTGATGGTGGTGTTGCAATCGGTAAAGGTGCACGTTCAGAAGCTGAAAATAGTATTGCTTTAGGTAAAGATTCAAAAGCGACTCAAGCAACGGGCGAAGGTTTCTTGACGAAACAAGCCGCGCCAACAGGAGTTTTGTCTGTTGGTGATGTGGGTGCAGAACGTCGTATTCAAAATGTAGCAGATGGTGCGGTAGATTCTGACGCAGCGACTGTGGGCCAGTTAAAAGCAGCACGTACTCATTATGTCAGCGTAAATGATAATGGCGTACAAAGCGGTAACTACGAAAATGATGGTGCAAAAGCTCGTAACTCAATCGCTGTAGGGGTAGAAGCGGTTGCAACTGGTTATGATGCTGTTGTTGTCGGTTCGCATGCAAAAGGTGCTGGTGTTGGAGCAATTTCTGTCGGTAATGCAAGCGAGACAGTGGGTAGTGGTGATGTTGCGATTGGTCGTAACTCTTCAACTAAAGGCGCTGCTGGCATGACACCAGGTTATAGCAATCAGTCAATTGCAATTGGTGACCAGACGAAAGCAATTGGTGACCAGTCAATCGCGATTGGTGCGGATGTGATTGCACGTGGTAACTCATCTGTAGCGATTGGTGGTGATGATGTTGACAAAATTGCTCGTGATGTTGAATTAAGCCAAAAATACACTGAAATTACAGGTGGTAAATTACAGGCTGGTAAATATCCAACTACAGAAACTGGACATGGTTCAACAGCTGTCGGTGTTCAGGCTGTCGGTACAGGTGCTTTTGCATCTGCTTTTGGTATGACATCTAAAGCAACAGGTGATGCTTCATCTGCATTTGGTGTAATGTCGAATGCTGCGGGCAAAGGTGCATCAGCATTTGGTGCAGTTGCTCAAGCTACAGGTGATGGTGCATCGGCGATGGGTATTAACTCACTTGCATCTGGTACAAATTCAACGGCAATTGGCTCTGGCAATAAACCAGGTGAAGGTGCTACAGCAACTGGTAATGGTGCTGCGGCAATTGGTAGCGGTGCACAGGCAAAAGGTGATAGTGCTGCTGCAATTGGTAAAGGTGCTGAAGCAAGCAATGAAAATGCTGCTGCCGTTGGTGGTGGTGCTAAAGCAACAGGTAAAAACTCTGCTGCGATTGGTGGCGGTGCGATTGCCGATCAAGAAAATGCCGTTGCTGTTGGTCAAGGCGCCCAGTCTATGGTTGTCGGTGGTGTTGCATTAGGTGCACGCAGCCGAGTTGAGGCAGAAAATAGTGTTGCATTAGGCCAAGATGCCGTTGCGACAGAAACGACAGGAAGCTCATTCCTGACAAATCGTGATGCATCAATGTCAAATGGTGTAATCTCGGTTGGTTCTGCTGGTAAAGAGCGTCGTATTACCAATGTTGAAGATGGTTCTGCTGACTCTGATGCAGTGACTGTACGTCAGCTGAAAAATGTTGATTCTCGTGTAAATGAGAATGCTCAAAACATTACCAATTTAGACCAGAAAATTGATAACACCAAAACTGATTTAGGTAATCAGATTACTGATACCAACAACAAGTTAGACGACGCGAAGAAAGATTTGGGCAACCAGATCACGGATACTAACAACAAGTTAAATGATACTAAAGATCAGTTAACCAATCAGATCACTGATACCAAGACTGAGTTAAACAACACGATCAATAACACCAAGACCGAGTTAAACAACACGATCAATAACACCAAGACCGAGTTGGAAAACAAAGGCTTGAACTTTGCTGGTAATGCAGGTGCAGATGTTCATCGTAAGTTGGGTGACAAGTTAAACATCGTAGGTGGAGCTGATGCTGCAACAGCAGAAGACAAGACCAGCGGTGAGAACGTGATCACACGTACCACAGAAGATGGTATCAAGATTGAATTGTTGAAAGATGCGAAGTTGAGCAT
>NZ_JSZD01000016.1:0-230401 GCF_000788125.1 Acinetobacter sp. neg1
GGCTACAAATCTTGGCTCATCAATTTTCTGACTAAAAATTCGCTCAAATAAACTTCGAGAAATTTCTACCATTCAATCAATGAAATATTTTCGATTGATCAACCAGTAAAAATCCACACAAGTTGTTCTTCTATTCTCTTAATGATCTTCTCGATGATTCGTCATCATCAAGCTAGGTCGGCTATATTACTCTAAATTTCTTCAAAGTCAACAGGTAATTTCGATATTTTTAAAACTTATCAATCAACCCAAGAATCCAACCTATCTAGCCAAATCCTTGTTTCTCAACAAGTTTTTATCTGCATCACCGCCGATGGATGTGCATTCTACAGCATTCCTAATCCAATGCAACACCCTTTTTTAAATTTATTGGAATTATCTTACCGAGCGTCTATTTTTTACACAAATAAGGCTGAAAATGCGGAATTTGGTCGATTATTTGCTCAGTTTTATTTTTTTCTTGCCAGTGTAATGGTCGACAATCGATATATTCACAGTATCCAGAGCCCTCATAGTTTTTATTTTTCCATAAAAGTCGATAATTAAAACTGCCTACATAGCCTGCAGCGAGACCAAATTTATAATCGCCTCTACTTTTGGCTTGTAACTGAAAAATCACTTCCCTTTTTTCTTGATACTGCCAAATAAACTCTCGTGGCAAATACATTTCACGTCCATTCGGTGTTTTGACTTTCGGATAAACCCGTGTGATATCCAGAACGACTTGCTGCTCATAGAGAGTAGCTGCCTCTTTTGTTTGTATTTCTATCCGTGAAAAAATGATGTTATTCCATTGATTCCTGAGCTCAGACAAAATGATTTGCAAGTCAGCGTTGATCTGAATAATTTGGTAAGTGAAGAAATGGAAAGCAATAAAAGGGAAATAAATTGCTCTGGCATGCTTTAAAACGCCTAATGCTTCGATTTGGTATTTTTGTTTTTTATAAATGATTTCACCTTCGCATTGGCAAGAAACATACCAGTAGTCGGCTATTCCCCATTGCAGAGCCGAATGATTTTCAATGTCGGTGCAGATTTTCACTTTGAGCTGACAACTTAATTCGTCATCTTTACGTTTAAAATAATAGTTGGGAAAATCGGCCTGAATATGATCGACATCAAGAAACTGGTAACGATCTACTTCTAATTGACATTGTTCTTTTGCACTATAGCTTTTTAGATGCCCTACAGTTGATGCGCTGCTACTGACCAAAACAGTAGCTGTATCAATCGCGGTTGTGGTAATGGCACTGGCGTTATAGCAAATCGGAATACGAGGCTGCCCAATCAGGCTAATAAAATTGAAATAATGAAAAGGCTCAGGCAAATTTGGCAGGATCAATGCCTGATAAACAATTTTAAAAAGGCCTTTAGGCGGGTGAAAAGTTAAAGCATCTGACTTATTGAGGTTCAGCTGCTTTAATTGATTATTACTCATCAATATTGGCATACTGAACCTCCTGAATTTTAAGTTGTTATTTTTTCATCATTCTTTTTGGCAAATAAGGTCGTTACAAATCCAGAGAGTACATAGAGAATACATACAATCAGGATCCCTACAGGAATGTTGTACGTGATTGCAGCAAAAATCAAGACTACAGGCAACATCACGACAAAAGGTACACGTTTACGATCCATTTGTTTAAATGAATAGTATTTGATGTTTGAAATCATCAACAGACCAACGGCAACCATCACAACAGCATTGATGACCTGAATCACAATGTCTCTTAAATCAAAGATAAATGGGAAATCACGACCGACCCATACCAATGAAATCACAGTGACAGCAGCAAGCGGACTAGCAATTCCAATAAAGTAACGTTTATCCACAACACCAATCTGTACGTTAAAGCGAGCCAAGCGGAATGCAGCACAAGCGGTATAAATAAAGCAACATGCCAGACCAATACGCCCAAGATCGTGCAGACTCCAGCTATACATCAAGATTGCAGGTGCGACACCAAAGGCCAATAAATCAGAAAGTGAATCATATTGTTCACCAAATGCACTTTGTGCGCCAATTGCACGTGCAACACGACCATCTAAACCATCAAGCAATGCAGCCAAGAAAATTGCATAGATCGCTTGGTTAAAATTGCCATTCATGCTCGCAATAATTGAGTAGAAACCAGAAAGAAGTGCAGCTGTTGTAATTAAATTAGGCCACAAATAAATGCCACGACGTTTCACTTTTTGTCCTTCGTGCGTATGCTCTTCTTCTTCTACTTCAAAAGTGATGCCATCAAAAGAATGAGCATCTTTATTTAAATCAGAATCAGGTTTAAGAGAATTTGTCATTATTTTCAATTCCTCGAGAATCTTTGGACGTTGATGGGTTATTCACCCACCAACCAACGCACAGCAGCATGTCCACCATTTTCACTCATGCGTAAATGTGGAAATAACCATTGTAATGCTTGATCCGCATCTTCCGAGAATTTCCAAGGTGGATTAATTACCAATAAACCACAACCATTCAAACCAACTGGTGTGTCATCTGGCCATACGCAAATTTCACAAATCAATTGACGGCGGATACCCGTTTTAAACATTTTCTTTTCAAAACGGTCAATCATCGCGCGATCTTTGATTGGATACCAAACAGCGAATACACCTGTTGGCCATTTTTTATGTGCTGTTTGCAGTAATTCAACCAACTGCGGGAAATCTTTACGCTCGATTTCATAAGGTGGGTCAATCATGACCAAACCGCGCTTTTCTTTAGGTGGAATGACACCCATCAGGCCTTCATAGAAATCACGCTCATGCAAGCCCGCACGTTTATCGCGAATATTAAAATATAATTGTTGAAACACATCACGCTGCATTTCGAACACAGTCGCTTTATCCATTTCACGCATGCCTTCAAGGGCAAACCACGGTGAACCTGGATAAGCACCTTTGCCCGAGCCCGCACGCATATCTTCAACAATTTTAAGATATTGCTTTACACCTTCAGGCGCATTACGTTTAATCGAATCGTCAAGTTTAACCAAACGATGGATACCCGTTAAGAATTCACCTGATTTTTGTGCTTCAGAAGTCGATAAATCATATTTACCGGCACCACCATGGGTATCTATATAACGATAAGGTTTATCTTTAGCATTTAAGCGAGCAAGCAGTTGAAGCAAAAGTACATGCTTCATAACATCGGCAAAGTTACCTGCATGGAAATGGTGACGGTAATTCATGTTGACAATTATTCCTCAATTCAAAGGATAGTTTAACATGAAAATAGGGGCCGATGACATTTCACAGATGCTTGCGACTGTTGACATTTTTTAGCTGATACAAGGCATGGTTTTCGAAATTTAGCATTCTAAATAAGAAAAGCATAACGCCGAAGTAGCAAAAAATGTCGCAGTCCCGAAGGGTTATAGCTAAAACTGCCCTAAACTTCGTTATGAAACTTGACAATGGGATCGCCATTGCCTACGTTCCATGCCTCGTTTATGTCGTTTTAGCTTATAACGCAAGGCATGGTTGAAATATCAGCGACCCCTCAACTATTCTTTAGCGTTGATGTGATCATCTAAAATCATACTGCAATCAAACCAACAGAACTGGAGTTCTATGCAACGAACCTCTCTTGCTGAATCATGGAATCTAGACCAAATTCTGGATGATTTAAATGAATTTGGCTTTGCCTTAATTGATGATGTCTATTCAAATGAATATGTACAATCTCTTGTTCATGAATGCACCTCTCATCTTGCTGAATTCAGAGCAGCTGGAGTACAAAACGGCGTTGTCAGTCATATTCGTAGTGATCATATTCTCTGGATTGATGGTCAGTTACCGATTGCCCAACAGCATATCAAAGCTTTAGAAGAGTTCTCACAAGCTTTAAATCAAGCGTTTTATCTTGGGATCAAAGAAGTAGAAGCACATTTTGCCTGCTATAACGCGGGTGAATTTTATGCTTTACATCGTGACAATCCTCAACAAAAAAATGACCGGATGATTTCCACCGTATTCTATGTGCATGAAAGCTGGCAAGAAGATTGGGGCGGTCAATTACGTTTGCAGGATAAAAATGGTCAATGGCATATTATCCAGCCCTCGCCTAATCGTCTGGCGATTTTCCAGAGCGATTTATTGCATGAGGTTCTACGCTCAAAACAACAGCGCCTGTCGATTACTGCATGGTTACGCAGTGGAGGCTCAATCTGGAATCAGAGCTAAGCCCTTTAAATTCCTGAAAACAGCCTTATATACCTAGGCATAACTGACGATTCTGGATCAATACATGTCGAACGAGACGAAACAAGTCATTGCACGAATTGGTGAAACTGACCAACTCTTTTTAGAGAATAATAGCCCTGAACTTGCTTTAGAGCGTGCTGACCTGCGTTTACAGCTGGTCGTACTCAGTCATGTGCGTCAGGAACAATTACACTTCTTACAGGAAGCAATCGTACTGCTGGAACAAGCACGAATTGAATATGACGAAATGCCATTAAGCCTGTATCTCAATCTGTCATTATATTTGGCCAAAGCCTATATGATTTATTTCGAGCTGACTAAAGAGCAACGTTTTGCCCTCATTACTCAGCAGATCTTAAAGCCTTTGGCATATACAGAACACTTAGATATTTATTTCTTCTTGGCTTACGCTTCGGCCTCTAAGCAAGAACTCGCATTAACACGACATTGGCTAACGAAATACGTATCTTGCTTGGATCATGATTTAGAGTTATTACAACTCCACCCTGCTTTTAATCAAGCACGTCAAGAAGACTGGTTTACAGCCCTTATAAAAAATAAAGCTCACTGATGTGAGCTTTATTTTTATTGAATCATTACTTGGTACTGTCTACATGCAACTGTTGATTCAGTTCATCAATCACAATGGCCCATTCATCATCTTTGTCCCAATGACTTTTTAGAAAATCTCGCTGACCCGCGCTCCAGAATTCAGCCTCATGCAATTTCTGATCCGCACTAAGCTGATGTGCTTTCACAAAACTTTCAATTGCTGCTTCATCTGCCCCAAGCCCAAGTTGCTCAAATAAAAGTTCTAATGTGGGTTGCTGTTCAAACATTGTTATTCTCCATACAGTGCTTCCGATCAAAATAATTTATCAGTAAATGCATCGGACATGCTTAGGTATGTCTATATTTTCTTGTTGTTTTTTGTGTGCTATGTATAAAAAAAGCACTCTCAGGGAGAGTGCTTTTTCAATTTATCAAACTGATAAATTATTTTACCATGTCAGCGATTGCTGCACGTTCTTCTTCAAGCTCATTCAGCGTGAAGTTGATACGCTCACGGCTGAATTCGTCAATTTCTAAACCTTGAACGATTTTGTATTCACCGTTTTCAGTTGTTACAGGGAAACCGAACATTACGCCTTCTGGAATACCATAAGAACCATCAGATGGAATACCCATAGTTACCCATTTGCCGTTTGTACCAAGCGCCCAGTCACGCATATGGTCAATTGCAGCATTCGCAGCTGAAGCAGCTGAAGACAAACCACGCGCTTCGATAATCGCAGCACCACGTTTACCAACAGTTGGAAGGAACACATCTTTGTTCCAAGCCGCATCATTGATTTTGTCTTTTAAGCTTACGCCATTTGCCGTTGCAAAACGGTAGTCAGCATACATTGTTGGAGAGTGGTTACCCCAAACAGTCATATCTTCGATATCAGAAACTGCAACACCTGCTTTTTGAGCAAGTTGAGTCAACGCACGGTTGTGGTCAAGACGTAACATTGCTGTGAAGTTTTTCGCTGGAAGATCTGGAGCAGATTTCATTGCGATATAAGCATTTGTATTTGCTGGGTTACCAACAACCAATACTTTAACGTCACGGCTAGCAACTTCGTTCAATGCTTGGCCTTGGCCAATAAAGATTTCGCCATTTACTTTTAATAAGTCAGCGCGTTCCATACCTGGACCACGTGGACGAGAACCAACTAATAACGCATAGTCAGCATCTTTAAATGCAACTTTAGGATCATCAGTCCCGATCATGCCTGCCAATAATGGGAAAGCACAGTCATCAAGTTCCATCATCACGCCTTTAAGCGCTTGTTGAGCTTTCTCAAAAGGAACTTCAAGCAATTGTAAAATGACTGGTTGATCTTTACCTAACATTTCACCGCTTGCGATACGGAATAATAAGCTATAACCAATTTGACCAGCAGCGCCTGTAACGGCAACACGAACGGGTTGCTTCATGTGATATTCTCCAATGAGATGCGTTAGCACGATTGAACTTTATTGTTATTCAACCGAATTATCATAAACGGCAAAGATTGTACTCTAAAGCGAATGCATATGCATGTAAAAGAGAATGAATTTCAACGAAAGTCTAATAGAAAATACAAATCAAACTAGGTAAAAGCCTAATAACTGCCTTTAATCGTAAACTCACTTGGGCAGCCTGTCACAATATGGCTAGCACATTGTTTATATTGCCCATTTTTCTGATAACAGACACGAATTTCAGTCAAAACCGAATTAAATTTTGAAGATTGGCAGGTAAAACGAATGCCATTTGGCGGCAACGATGGATTAAGCTTGGTAAATTGCTGTCTAAGACTTTCTTTTTGTACTTCAATGGTATTTGGACTGGTCAAATCAGCAGGTATTTTCAAGCGTTCAGCAAAATTAATAATCGTTCTAAAATATTGGCTGGCATTCATTGGCATACAACCGCCAACATCTTGCCATAATTGCACCCGTGCATTTTCATCAGGCATGACCCGTGCAACCACTTTCGCTTGCAAAGGAGATAGTCTTGCAGATGTTTTAGTGGAACAATCCCGATTTGGAGATACTTCGGGCAGCAAACTGGCAATGGTAAGCGAATAACCTTCTAGACATTTACGTTGTTTTTGTCTTGATGAATCAAAGGAACAAGCAGCAGGTGTCATTTGCACATGCATGACGTAACCTGCAACATCCTGTTTATCAGCTGCATATAATGGTGCAGCGAATGATAGAGCCAGATAACAGATCAATGCCTGTATAGCTCTTTTCCACTGCCCTTTAAATAAGTCGACTGCTTTCATCAAATGCAAAAACTTCATTATCTCAATTAAACATCTTCGTGTGTTTAAGGACTATTGCGCACAGGAATTGTACTCATCCGTTTTTCTAACGACTGTGCACCCTGCCCCAGCACTACACCATAATGTGTCGCATTGGTCATGACATGTTTCACATAGTCACGTGTTTCCAGTAATGGAATGGTTTCGGTGTACTGATCTGCTGCCATGGTCTGAATATCTGGCTGCCAACGGCGTGCACGATTCGGGCCAGCGTTATAGCCAGCAGTTGCCAATACCGAGCTACCACTCAATTGACTCTGGATCATTGAAAGGTAATAAGTACCGTAACGAATATTGGTATTCATTTCACTTAATGCCGCAGGGTTATAGGTTTCACCCATTTGTCGTGCAATCAGTTTTGCGGTGTTTGGCATAATCTGCATTAAGCCACCTGCACCCACATGCGAACGAGCAGAAGTCACAAAACGACTTTCTTGGCGCATTAAACCATACGCCCAAGCGGGATCAATACCAGCATTGTAACTATGGCTGGTGACATTACTGCGATGCGGTGTTGCATAACGATAGGTGTCGTTATGACGAGAGGTGGTGCGGTCAGCCGCATAAATGGCACGATCATACCAGCCCATGTCATGTGCACGTTTTGCAGCCGCCAGTAACAAGCCATCATCGTGTTGCAAATAAGCCTGTCGAACAGCCCAGTTCCACTCACGGTTGGTATACGTTGCAGGTGCATTGACATTTCTTAGCGCAAAGGCACGTCTAAAATGAATATTTTGATTGAGGCGCTGAGTATCTTGGGCACTCGGCTGTTCATTATAAGGCTGATGGTTATAGCGTTCGCCAATACGGTCTTTGGCTAACAAATTATGATAATCATCGCCACCTTGTGCGAGCTTACGATAAATCTGCTGAGCAGCCTGCTTTGAGCCACCATCTGAACGTTGCTCAGATGCACGCGCTAACCAGTATTGCCAACGGTCTTCCTGCTTCTGTGTCACCGACATCGCATCAATGGCACGAATCAGACTTTCCCAAGCTCCGAAACGAATCGCTTGACGCGCATAAATTTCAGCCTCTTCAGGGCTAAACGGATAACCATAACTTTGATCGAAAGCATTGAGTACTTCACGGTTAAAACCATTTTTCATCACGGTCGTACCGCCCACATAACCAATAGTACGGTATAGATATTTCTGTACAGGTTGAGGCACATCCTGAACAACGCGTTGCACATTTCCTAACGCATTGGTTAGGTCACTATCTGCCACACGGCCTAAAGCAAAAATCAGATAGGCATAATCAGCATCATTAGACTTAGGTGCACTCCACAAATAGCCCAATGGATTGGCCTGTATCTGGTTAAACTGAGCCAGTGAAAGATTCAAACCCATGGTTTGGGCGGTTGCAACGGCCTGACCAGACTGGCCTGCACGTAACTGTCCCCACAAACGTTGCTGACGATCCTGTGATGTCATGAGTGGACTAGACAACATTAAGCGACCTAAGCCATTACATGATTCAGGTTGAGTATTGGTGGTTAACCAGATGTCTTTATATTCAGCAAAAACCAGACTATCGCCCGTCTTGGCACGCACTTGTGCCACCGCACAACTTTCTTCCTGATCTGGATTGGTGACATAGCTCAATACAGGCTTGGCATCAGCAAAGCTGGCCTGTTTGACTTTTTCTTCGACATAATCGGCCGCAAGTTTTTCAGCCATCGCTGATTGCGGATAACGCTGAGCAAAACTGATAATGGATGTGGCAGGCTGAAAGCCAAGATTGGTATTAAGTTTCCAGTATTCTGGATAATAACCCAATGCATCATTCTGCATTTCATATTGATATTGGTCGAGCAGAGCCGTGTTACCCGAATTGGCAGCACGTAGAGCATCATTGAATTGTTCATCTAAAGCATAGACCGACGAGCAGGCAATCATTCCACTCATGGCAATAAAACGACGGAAACTGTTCTTATTATTCGATTTACGTCTTCCTGTTGTTATTAAATCACACTGCTTTTTCATCTTCATCAATATCTATGCCCAATTTTGCCTGCTTACATAGTGTAATAAGTCTAGCTTCTCACTATTGTTGTGTTATGTAAATTACTGATTCATATTCATTAAAATTCACACAATTTTATTCACAAACTGTCCATTTTTGTCAGTTTTTTATTCTCTGCGCACAACTAAAAATACTGCTATAATCCGCGGTTTATTTAAATCCACCTTGTTTAGGAGCCTGCATGACGGTTCAAACATTCATTCCCAGTGCTGTAAAAGCTGCCTCAGAAAACACTGTTACCCAGCCAATGCACACCGCTGATGTTTCAATTAAGAAGTTATATATTGAAACGCAAGGGTGTCAGATGAATGAGTATGACAGTCATCGTATGGCAGATTTGTTAGGTGATTCGCATGGTTATGTGCTCACTGACAATCCTAATGATGCTGATATTCTGCTCATGAATACCTGCTCGATTCGTGAGAAAGCGCAAGAGAAGGTTTTCAGTGGTTTAGGTCGCTGGCGTAAACTTAAAGAAAAAAATCCTGATCTGGTGATTGGTGTCGGTGGTTGTGTTGCCTCTCAAGAAGGTGACAACATTCAAAAACGCGCACCTTATGTCGATATGGTTTTTGGTCCGCAAACCTTGCACCGTTTACCACAAATGCTGGATCAGCATAATGAGCAAGTGGAAAAGCCAAAGAAAGAAAAAATCAAACTGGTTGATATTTCTTTCCCAGATATCGAAAAGTTCGACTTCCTGCCTGAACCACGCGTAGAAGGCTTTAAGGCATTTGTCTCTATCATGGAAGGCTGTTCTAAATACTGCTCGTTCTGTGTAGTTCCTTATACACGTGGTGAAGAAGTTTCGCGCCCACTCGATGATGTGTTGGCTGAAATTGCGGGCTTAGCTGAAAAAGGCGTGCGTGAAATCAGCTTACTGGGTCAAAACGTGAATGGTTATCGCGGTGAAACCTTCGAAGGTGGCATCTGTACCTTCCCTGAATTATTGCGCTTAGTTGCAGAAATTCCTGGAATTGGTCGTCTACGCTATACCACCTCTCATCCGCTTGAATTTTCAGATGATCTGATTCAGTGCTACCGTGATTTACCACAAATGGTTTCGCATCTACATTTGCCAGTACAAAGTGGTTCAAACGATGTATTACAAGCAATGAAGCGTAACCACACTATTGATGTTTATATTGATAAAATTGCCAAGCTACGCAAAGTACGTCCAGATATGCATTTATCGAGTGACTTCATTATCGGTTTCCCGGGTGAAACTGATGAACACTTTGCTGAAACCTTGCAATTCATTAAAGATTTAGATTTCGATCATTCTTATAGTTTCGTTTATTCAAAACGTCCAGGAACACCTGCATCAGACTTACCAGACAGTACACCTGAGCAAGTGAAAAAAGATCGTCTTGCACAAGTACAAGAAGTGATTAAGAAATCAAGTATCGATAAAACGGATGCCATGCTAGGTAAAATTGAGCGTGTCTTGATTGAAAAAGTATCTGATAAAGATCCAAATGTTTTAATGGGTACGGCGGACAATACACGTTTAGTGACATTTATCGGTGATGCAACGTGGGTTGGTCGTTTTGCAGAGATTGAGATCACTGAAATTAAAACTTTAAATTTAGTTTACGGAGAACTCTTGAATCTTGAACCTGACGTGGCGTAATGTAAGGGTTATTCCTACAAAGCAACAAAAAGGGTTTATCTTGACTGCAGCGATTCGACGTACAGTAACGTTCCCTGAAATTCCATTGGAACGATTGAAAAGCATGCTCGGTGCGTATAACGGGCATTTAAAACAAATCGAACAACGTTTAGATGTCAAAATTACTCACCGTGGCGATGCCTTTTATCTCGATGGTGATATGGAAGCAGTCGAAAGAGCCGAAGCACTATTGCAACGGCTCTATCAAGAATCAGAAATTTCCTCACAAATCAGTGCCGATGTGATTCATTTGATGATTCAGGGTTCACAGACCGACCGTGAACTCATGGATGATTCAGAACAAGAGCATACTGGCCTTGATAGTGTTTGGTTGCAGACCCGCAAAGGGCGCATCAACCCACGTGGCGCCAATCAAAAACGCTACGTACAACGTATTCTACAAAGTGATATTTCATTCGGTATTGGCCCCGCAGGGACAGGTAAAACTTATCTGGCGGTCGCTGCTGCGGTTGATATGCTGGAACGTAATGAAATTCAGCGGATCCTGCTAGTTCGTCCAGCAGTTGAAGCAGGTGAAAAGCTCGGTTTCTTACCGGGCGATCTTACCCAGAAAATCGACCCTTACTTGCGCCCACTTTACGACGCCCTGTATGAAATGCTGGGCTTTGAAAAAGTGGCTAAACTGATTGAACGCCAAGTGATTGAAGTTGCTCCCCTCGCTTATATGCGTGGACGAACCCTCAATCACTCGTTTGTTATTTTGGATGAAGCGCAAAACACTACGCCTGAACAGATGAAAATGTTCCTCACCCGTTTAGGTTTTGGCTCTCGTGCAGTGATTACAGGTGACGTTACTCAAGTTGACTTACCACGCGGTCAGCAATCTGGTTTGGCTCATGCATTACGTGTACTTGAAAATGTACATGAAATTCATATCACCCGTTTCCACTCGCGAGATGTGGTTCGTCATCAACTGGTACAAAGAATTGTTGAAGCTTACGAAGGCTGGGACAGCGAACAGCAACGCTTGTCAGCTGAAGCCCGCGCCGAACGCAAAGCAAAACAAGAAGCACTGATTGCAGAAAATGATGAGAAAGCTGATGCTCAGCATTAAATAATATTAATCTAATTCGATACTCGGAGCTGTCATTCGTAACCTGAGCGAAGATAAACAAAGCTATGCTTTGTCTGAGCGCAAAATGAACAGCTATGCTGTGAATGAAGGATGCGGATCTAACGTTACAATAATGTAAAATCAGGTTTTGCCTACTTTTGCCAAAACAAAAGTAGGTCGCGCCGAAGGCTTATCCAGCAAATGGATGAGAATGTGGCACGATTCCACCATGATCTTTATCTACATTTCTTAGACTCAATCTAAGCTCGTAGATCTAATTTATATCTAAGGATCTATTTTGAAAATCAATTTAAGTCTTCAACAAGACTTTCAAGCTGCTGAATTGCCACTCAAACGTGGTCAAATCAAAAAAAATATCGAAACTGCACTACGTCATGTCGGTTTCGATGTCAATTGTGAAATTGGGATTGCCTGTGTTGATCTCGCAGAAAGCCATGAACTCAATTTGCAATATCGTGAAAAAGACAAACCCACCAATGTCTTGTCTTTCCCAAGTGACATCCCAGAGGAAATGCTCAGCTTACTTGATGCCGAGCCACTCGGCGATTTAGTGATTTGTATTCCTGTGGTTTTACAAGAAGCTGCTGAACAGCAAAAAACGCCAAATGATCATTTCACTCATTTACTGGTTCACGGCATTTTACATTTACTCGGCTATGACCATGAGACCAGTGAAGCCGAAGCTGAAGAAATGGAAGCTTTGGAAATTGAGATTCTGAAAAAACTGGGTATCGCCAATCCTTACCAAGCTGATGAAAGCTAATCCAAGGTCCTATGTATATCGTTATTTTTAAAGCCACGATTAAAGCACTCGATACAACTTATTCAGAAATGGCACAAATGCTCAGAAATAAAGCCTTAAGCCAATTTAACTGTGCCAAGTTTGAAGCATGCAGTGAAAATGGTTTTGAAATTGCCCTGTCTTACTGGCATAGCCTTGAAGATATTAAACGTTGGCAACAAGATGCAGAGCATCAAGTGGCTCAGCGCTTGGGTAAAGAGAAATGGTATCAGGACTTTAGTGTTGAAATCTGTAAGATTGAACGTGCCTATTCCAGTCAAAAGGAATTGTGAATAAATACAAACTTATCCACAAACCTCTTTAAAAAACGGCTAAATCTAGCCGTTTTTTATTATTTCTTCTCTAACCGAAGATAAGAAATAACATTTTATTCAGTATGTTATTCATCTAAAGATCATTAATGCACTTCAAACTCTGCATCGACGGGATCAAAACGCCAAGTCCGTATAATTCGCAACTCCGAAATATCCTTTTTCATCGCTGCATCAAATGCTCCAAATGGTGCACCACGGCGCACTGACGCTTTGGCAGCGTCATCCAAAACGGAATGCCCCGAACTTTCGATTAAACGAATCGCCCGAATCCCACCCTCTGCATTCAGAATCACCATTAAACGGACTTCCCCCGCTAAACGCTGCTGCTTTGCTTCATCAGGATAATAACGGTTGCCATACAATTCGACTTTCTGACGAAATTTATCCAGATAGGCAGCGGATGCATCTTGTTTGGCCTGAATACCATCTACTGTTTTAATGCGTTGTTTGCGGCTAAAATTTTGCTGACGTTGTAAATATTGCGCCTCTAAACTGGCCACCATTGCGGCTTTGGCCTGAAACTGGCTTTGTAAATCATCCAGAGTCTTTTTTCGTTCGCTTTGTTCGGCCTGTTTTTGCCAGCTTAAAACAGTCATCAACACTTTTTCTTCAAACTTGAGTTCACGTTTTTGCTGAACTTTTTCCAGACTTTCTAGCTCAGCCTCCCCTGTTGTCGCATCTGCTTGCATGGGCGCTGGCATATCGCTCGCCATACGATGCGCTTGACGGAAATCCCCCGAACCGTGTTGATCTGCCTGTGCCAGAAAATCAGCATCTTTGACTTTATCCGTACTTGGACGCACAGTGACTGCAATTTCTTTGGTTGAGGTGTCTGAAGGAGATGGCATGGTAAAATGAATAGCCAACACCGCTCCATGCAGCAGCATTGCCAAAGCAACTGCACCCACAAAAACTGGATCTTGCCACCAATAAGGAGACAACGCTGAACGAAAATTTATTTTATTCCACATGGTATTAAAGCGACAAAAAATGTCCCATCCCCAACGGTGATAACCGTATAAAAACCAAAACAATATTCAAAATTTTACAAAAATGTGATCCACTTATAGTTACAGTGTTTCCATACCATCATTTTATGAAAATGTAGCAATTAATTTTGCTACACTGCAAGTTAGAAATTTATTTTTATTTTTTAGTTAATACAAAGATCGTGGCATTGCATGACCTATCAATTCACTTTCTGGAACAACTTTTATGCAAACGCTAATCTCATCCGTTTTTAAACGTCTACGTAAAGTTTACCAAAAAGCAGAAGAATTCATCGAAGAAGAAAGAGAGTTTTCGCTTTCACAAGTTTTTGTGAATGCAACCATGGAACGTTATGTCACCGAAAATGTCGACATGATGCAAGACCTGCATGCCGATTTATATGATGGCTGGTTACGCTTATATACGACACTGGATGTGAAAGGCTTACATACCACGCTTTCGGTCGACTTGAAACTGATTCAGATGGAAATGAATCAGAACGTACAACTGATGGTGTTTGAACAGATCAGCAACACTCAGGTGATAGAAGCAAAATTTAAGAATATCTTTCAAAAATGGGGCTTTTACATTGCCATCTGGTATTACCAGAAATTCCGTGAAGAAGATCCACTAGGTAAAATTCTGGAACATTTTGACATCGTAAAGGTTAAAGATGACTTACTTTATCTGGACCTCAACCGTTGGCTAGGCAAAAAAGCAAGTATTATCGAAACACTGAGCAAAGTGCATGTGAATCGTGCCCGTGTTCGCCCAGCAGAACTTATTGTGTGGGGCAACGTCAATCTGGCCGCAATTCTGTCACCGTCAAACGATGATGACTTTGATGAAGACAGTCTGGAAGATACTGAAGTCACTCCAATTCAACAAAAAGACCCAAACAAATAGCAAATCGATTGCTCGGTGGTATGTTGCACCATAACGCATACCACGCATATACACAACTTCATGATTTATACGAAAAATTAACAAGCGCTTAGTAAAAAGCCTGATCTTTTCTTCACAATCTACAAGCATAATAGTCTTAAATCGTAGTGATAATTGAGTGATTGACTTATCAAGGTCACTCAGAGGATAGAATGTTATGACCAAGAAATTATTGAAAGTAGCGGGTATTACCTCTGCGGCCATTCTAAGTGCAAGCTTATCTAGTCATGCATTGGCAATGGCTCCTTTCCAGGCCAGCTATCAATTTAGCTACAACAATAAGAATTTAGGTTCTGCAACACGTACCCTTTCTCAACAAGGCAATAACTGGACGTATAAATTCAGTGCCAAAGCTGGTGCGATTGCTTCTGCCTCTGAAACCAGTCAGTTTAATTTTGCCAATAACAAAATTACCTCACAAAACTTTAGCCGTAGCAGCAAGATCCTGATTCACAGCAATACGATGAGTATTAACTTTAATCCAAGCAGTAAAGTTGTGAATACCAAGAAGGATGATCAGACCCGTTCATTTGCATGGCAGGCAGGCGCGCTGGATGAGCTCAATGCCGAGTTGCAAATCCGTGAAGATTTGAAAAATAACTCCCTGAAAAGCAAATATTTGATCGCAGATGCCAAAGCGCTGGATGAACGCCGTTTTGTGAAGCAAGGAACCGAAAGTGTCAAAACACCTTATGGTACATTTAATGCCATTAAAGTGGTCATGCAGCACGATAAACCTGAACGTAATACCGTATTCTGGTTAGCACCTAAACTCGACTATCTGCCAGTAAAAATGGCGCATAATGATGGAAAATCGTCATACGGATTGTTATTAACTGGCTATTCGGGCAAAACAAACTAAGCAACTGGTCAATTTTGGCTTGCATTTTTTTTGATGCTTTTTAAAATATGCCTTTGCTTGAATAAGCATCCGTTTAGAGGATTCTCCCGTGTACGCTTTAGAACAGAAAATCTTAAATGAAGGTATCGTTCTATCTGATCAGGTTTTGAAAGTTGATGCTTTCTTAAACCACCAAATCGATCCTGTGTTAATGCAGCTGATTGGTAAAGAGTTTGCCGCTCGTTTTAAAGATGCAGGTATTACTAAAATTATTACCATCGAAGCTTCAGGTATTGCACCTGCAATCATGGCAGGTTTAGAACTTGGCGTTCCTGTTATTTTTGCTCGTAAATACCAGTCATTAACACTCAAAGACGACCTTTACCGTTCTAAAGTGTTCTCGTTTACCAAACAGACTGAAAGTACTATTGCGATTTCAAACAAGCACATCAGCTCAAGCGACAAAGCGCTTGTGATTGATGACTTCCTTGCAAATGGTCAAGCAGCGCTCGGTCTCATCGACTTGATTCACCAAGCCAAAGCTGAAGTGGTTGGTGTGGGTATCGTGATTGAAAAATCATTCCAGCCAGGCCGCGATGTGCTGCTTGAAAAAGGCTACCGTGTTGAATCACTTGCACGTGTAAAGTCTTTAACAGATGGCAAAGTTACTTTTGTCACTGAATAAGATTAAAAATCTAGAAAAAAGCGGATGAGTTTTCATCCGCTTTTTTTATTTAATAACAATCCCAGTTATATACAACTTTAGAAAAATCTCGTTTCTTTAAATCTTCTGGGTGAATAAAGAAATTACCAACACCCGAATCTCCCCACATAATATCGTTTTCAGCATCATCAGTATCTAGCTGGAAAAGCAGAATATAGTCTTGAATTTTTTCATTATACTGACGTGGATCAGTTTGAGTAAAAAATGGATACCCGCCTAAACGATGCCCACTTGCAGAAAGCAATTCATGATAAGGCTCAATAAAATCATTTTCGAAATCGCCACCCTCGAATTGATCTTCAAAATCATAAAGCTCATCAACATTGAGAATTTTCTTTCCAAAAGCAAAATCTTCCAGACTAATGGCCTGCTCAGCACGCTGAAATTCAATTGAATATTGCCCACTAAAAGGCAAATATGCCTCTTCATCGAACTCAAGCTCTGAAAAATCCTGTTTTAATTGCGTAAGATCTTCAATCACCTGATCAAAATATAAAACCTTAAAGCCCGATTGCAGCTGTTGGTCATCAAAGTTCATGCCATACAAATCATCGGCAGCAATATAGAACTGCAAAATACCCGTGTCTGGAAAATGAGGTAAATCTGGAATTTCAGCAAAATTGAACTGCGCCAATAAAACCAAGGGATTGCCATCCGAGTCAACTGGATAGGCGACCTCTAGCGGGAAGTAAGGCTGCCCCCCAATCTTACTTTGCCATAATGCCAAGTCATCACTTGCTGTTAGCTGCATAGAGACAGTCGGCAAAATCGTTGCTGAAATTTTTTCTAGGTATGGATGTAAAGTATTCGGTAAATTCTCAGCTTGAAGATTCATTATGTTGCTTGTCCATGTCGTTATTTATAGAACTTAATATAAAACAAGCAGCTAAATTAAAATAGAGAACAAAGTCTGAACTACGACAATTAATGACGCTCAATTGACCCATTATTTATCACATAAATTCTGATAAGATTAGCCCGAGCAAAATCTGCGATAGGAATGACGATGCGTACATATTTAGACCTTTTACAACATATCCTCGACAATGGCGGCGACAAAGGTGACCGTACAGGAACAGGAACACGTTCAGTATTCGGTCATCAGATGCGCTTTGATCTTTCTAAAGGTTTTCCCTTACTGACCACGAAAAAGGTGCATTTCCGTTCAATCGTGATCGAGCTGCTCTGGTTCCTCAAAGGCGATACCAACGTTCAGTATCTTAAAGACAATAAAGTCACGATCTGGGATGAATGGGCAACGGCTGAGCAAACAGCGCGCTTTGGCCGTCCAGAAGGCGAGCTTGGGCCTGTTTATGGTCATCAATGGCGTAACTTTGGCGCAACCCAAAATGCAGACAGCAGCTATCAGCAAGACGGGTTTGACCAGATCAAATGGTTGATTAATGAAATCAAGACCAATCCAAACTCACGTCGTTTGATCGTGTCAGGCTGGAATCCAAATGAAGCTGGAAAAGTGGCTTTGCCACCGTGCCATACCCTGTTCCAGTTTTTTGTACAAGATAACAAATTGTCATGCCAACTGTATCAACGTAGTGCCGATGTCTTCTTAGGCGTACCTTTTAATATTGCCAGCTATGCCCTGCTAACCCATATGATTGCGCAAGTATGCGGTTTAGGCGTTGGCGATTTTGTCTGGACAGGTGGCGACACACATTTATATGCCAACCATTTTGAACAGGCTCAATTACAGCTTTCGCGCGAACCATTGCCATTATGCGAATTAAAGTTAAATCCAGAAATCACCGATATTTTTGACTTTAAATTTGAAGATATTGAAATTGTGGGCTATGAATCACATCCAGCAATTAAAGCACCCGTCGCAGTTTAAAAGATTAGAGAGAATATAAAATGACATGGCAAGACACTGAAGTTGTTCACGTAGTTGCGATGGATAAAAATCGCTGTATCGGCAAAGGCAATGCTTTGCCGTGGCATATCTCTGCTGATCTGAAACACTTTAAGGCGATCACCCAAGGCGGCGTAGTGATCATGGGCCGAAAAACCCTTGAGTCTATGGGGCGTGCCCTGCCTAATCGTGTCAATTGGGTAATTACGCGTGATCCTGAATGGCAGTTTGAAGGGGTTAAAGTCGCACATAGTATCGAAGAGGCATTAAACGGCGCACTTACAGATGCACAACACGCTGAAAAAGCGTCTTTATTTATTATTGGTGGTGGAGAGATTTTTACTCAAACACTTGCCATTGCAGATCGCCTAGAGTTAACCCATGTGGATCTTGATGTTCAAGGCGATGCGCATTACCCAGAAATCTCTGAGGATTTCCGTAAAGTAAACTCAGAACAACATACAGATGAAAAATCTGGTGTGGCTTTCGAGTTTGCGACCTACCAAAAATAATAATGGATCGCATTTGCCATGCATAACATTGGATCACGTGAGTTTTTTATTGCTTTAGGGATTGGACTTTTACACGGTCTATTTACCTTGTGCGTGGTCCTTTCAAGTGTCTGGCTTTGCCTTGCGCTGTGGATTCAACAGCCGCTCGGTACGTTGTTTAGCCGAGTCGCGATTGTACTTTGGGGCTTGTTTGCGCTGAGCCTGCTTGGCGTGTATTTCAGTGGTCATCTCATCAGCCGTCGTACTGATATCATTATTTATTGCGTTGCTTTTGCTTGTTCATTGTTTTGGTATTTTTCTATCGAAGCCAAACAGGACCGAGACTGGAATCCAGAAGTTGCAGAACAGCTTAGCTATAGCAGACAGGGTGATCTGGTTACCTTACATAAAGTTCGTAACTTTAACTGGCATGCAGATGGGACTTATGACATCCACTGGGAAGATCGCACCATTGATCTGAACAAGATTACAGGGATCAATGTCATCACGTCCTACTGGATGGGCCCTCAGATTGCACATACTTTGGTTAGTTTTGATTTTGCAGATCAAAAGCCTCTGGTATTTTCAATTGAGATCCGCAAAGAGAAAGGCGAAGATTTTTCTGCGATTGGCGGATTTTTCCGTAAATATGAACTCAGCTTAGTCGCTTCAGACGAAAAAGATATTGTGTATACACGCAGCAATATTCGCCATGAACAAGTTTATTTATTCCCTGTTAAAATGCCTGCGGCAGAGCGTAAAGCCCTGTTTATTGAATATCTCAATCAGGCTGATGAGCTCCGCAGTGAAGCAAAATGGTACAACACCTTAACCAGTAATTGCACAACGCTGGTTTTTGATATGGTACAGGCCATTAATCCACAAAAATTACCAAAAGATTATCGCTTATTGGCTTCAGGCTATTTACCGAATTATCTCTATGACTTGAAGGCGCTTAATCAGAATTACAACATGAATGAATGGTATCGTCTGGCGCACATCAATCCGCGTGCCGAACAGTACGATCAGCAGTCTAATAAAAGTAGCGAGTATTTTTCAGATGTAATTCGCTCAGGCATTCCAAAAGTTGAGTGATTTTTCCACTAATTTTATTAAAAGTATCTGAACATTTACAAAAGGATACGCAATATACCGTTAAGCTCCACGTTTTTTTATTTTAATAACGCTTATAGAAACACAATGATTCGGATTTAAAATCTTATGTTAAAGCCTCTTTTAACTTCTTGTACTTTGGCAATTGCCGTAGCAATGACGGGCTGTGCAAGCTCAGAATCTCTCCAGACTTCACCAAATGCATCTCAAAAACAAAGCATTGATCTGTACAACCGTACTTGGATTGCAACTCAGATTAATGGTGTTGAAGTCAAAACTAATGATCTTTCGAATAAACGCCCTGCGATCCAGTTTGATGCTAAAGCGAAACGCTTCTTTGGTGCAGATGGATGTAACCAGATTCAAGGTACCTTTGAAAGCCAAGGTGCTGTATTACGTTTAGGTCCAATTGCCTCAACCATGATGGCTTGTCTAGGCAATGACAACAGTGCGCTTTCTCGTCAATATAGCCATGCTTTGGCAAGTACAACCAGTTATGAACTCAAAGGACATGAGTTGAAATTCCTTGATGCTTCAGGACAAGTACTCGTAAGTTTCGTAACTGTTATTCAGCCGCTGCCTTAATGCGATGATGATAAAAGTAAAAGCTCGTTTCAAACACGGGCTTTTACTTTTTGAGTACTTCGTTTAATTTAGTAGCATTCTTAAAATTAAAAATTGGGAAGTTTTATGCAACAGGCAATGTTAGGTGGTGGATGCTTTTGGTGTGTAGAGGCCGTATTTCTACAACTTAAAGGCGTTGAAAAAGTGGTGAGTGGCTATGCGGGCGGGATTACCCAAGATCCGACCTATGAGCAAGTCTGTCAGGGTAATACACAACATGCCGAAGTGATTCTGATTGATTTTGATGAGCAGCAGATCAGTTATACCCAATTGTTGAATGTATTCTTTACCACTCATGATCCAACGACATTAAACCGTCAGGGTAACGATATTGGCACACAATACCGTTCTGTGATTTATTACTTCGATGACGAGCAAAAGCAGCAAGCTGAGCAGGTCATTCAGAGTCTAGAAGATGAAGGCCTCAATATTGTGACTGAGCTCAGTCCATTACCAACCTTCTACCCTGCTGAAGAATATCACCAGAATTTCTTTGCCCGTAATCCATCACAAGGTTATTGCAACTTTAGTATTCCACCTAAGCTTTCTAAACTCCGAGCCAAGTATCTTGACCTGCTCAAAGATGAATAAGCAATAAAAAAGCAACTCACCGAGTTGCTTTTTTATTTATTGCGATCACGCTGTCTTAGTTTTCACTAACAAACGCAATATCACTTAAGCCTGCTTCACTAGCACGCGACATCACTTGTGCAACCGTATCATATTTTGATTCTTTATCTGCACGTAACTGCACTGTCGGTTTAGTCTGAGCCTGACCCGCTTCCTGGAAACGCTTCTCTAGCTCGTCTAAGCTAATGATTTGCGCATCCCAAGCCACTTCACCTTTGTTATTAATACTGATGGTGATTGCTTTTGGTGGTGGATCAACAATTTCAGCAGTTGTTTTTGGTAAACTTAATGGAATTGATGGGTTAGCAACCGTTGCTGTGACTAAAAAGATAATCATCAATACCAACATAATATCGATCAGAGGAATGAGATTCATCTCATTCATGCCACTGTCGTGGTCTTCACCCAATTGAAAGCCCATCTTAAGCTTGACCTCCAACTAAACTTTGTTGAGTCGCTTTAGTTTCTGTTTTTGCCGCTGTTTCTTGCTGCAACATGGTATCGATTAACAGGCTGTGCGCTTGATCTTGTAAATCATGTGCCAAACCACGGTTGAAACGTACACAAATGTTATAAGCCATTACCGCTGGAATCGCCACTGCAAGACCAAGACCTGTCATGATCAAGGCTTCACCTACTGGTGTTGCAACCTGAGCTAAACCAGCCTGTCCGCTTTTACCTACGGCAACAAGCGCATGGAAAATCCCCCACACTGTACCGAATAAACCCACAAACGGTGCCAATGAAGCGATTGTTCCAAGAACTGATACACCTTTTTCTGCCTGAGATTTCTCAGCAGAGATTTGGCGAAGTAATGCTTGTTCAGCAACAGCTTTACGTTGTTCAAACGATAAAGGCTGTAATTTTGACTTAAGCGCCGCCAAAGCTTGCACCAGTTGGTTATAAGCCTGTTGTTTTAACTGGCGTGTTCCTAAAATGCGCAGAATAAAAATAGTCCACGTTGCAATCGACATTGCTAATAGGATGAAATACAGTGTTTTACTTACTGCATCTGCATGTTGCCAATAAACTGAAAAGTTCATATACGAACTCCTGATTTAATTTGCTACAAAGGCTAAGAGGAACTCTTCACTAGCTCTAATGGAAGATCACCATTAATAGCTCGCCCATCTTTAGTTGGTTTAAATTTCGCTCTTCGTACTGCTTTGAGTACGATGTCATCTAGTTTCGATAAACCAGTTGATTTTTTTACCGTTACACTCAAAATTTTGCCTGAAGGCTCAGCTTCGATATGTACAATAATCGTCCGCTCACTACCTTCTAAGTCTGTATCTTTATATGAAGGTGCAGGTTTTCTAGACCAAGATACTTCACCAGGTGCAATAGGCTGGCTCTTTCGAGCATCTTCCTGTGCTTTTTGCTCTCTTTGAGCTTGCTCACGAGCCTGCTGTTCCCTTAAAGCCTGTTCACGAGCCTGCTGCTCTTTCAACATTTGTTCACGTTGAAGCTGTTCTAATCTCTGTTTTTCCAACTCTTGCTGTTTCTTTAATTTTTCTTGAGTATCATCCTGTTGAATAACCTTTGGCTCTACCTTTTGTACTTTCTGGGCAATAACTTTTGGCTTTTCAACTGGCTTAGGCTCTACCTTCTTCTCTACAGGTTTAGGTTCTACCTTAGGCTTGATCGGCTCTACTTTTGCAGGAGGTGGCGGTACATCTTCTTTAATTGTTAAAAAGCGTACTTTTAATGGCTCTTTCTCGACGGGCTTAAGCTCCATCGTTTTCATGTGGCTCACCGCCCACAGAACTCCTACATGTCCAATCACAACCGCAACTAAGGCAGTGATGATTTTCTTTTTCATCGGGTGTGGCGTGTTGAATGTAGCAGGAGATTGACTCATAAGAATCTAAGTACCTAATAGATGGTGGCGCTTTCAAAAAAGCGATTTCACTCATCGGATAGAACAATGAAAGTGCCGTAATAATAAATGAGAAGTGTTTTCATTTGCAACCGTTTTTTCTTGTATATTTGCTAAGCTTTTAAAAACAGACATAAAAAAACATGCCTGACGGCATGTTCTTCTTTATACAGCGGAGCAAATGTTTTTCTTAGAAAACCACAGTCTTGTTACCATCAACAATAATACGGTCTTCTAAATGCCATTTCACAGCGCGTGCCAAGACATTACGCTCAACGTCTTCGCCTAACTCACGTAGCTGCTCAACGTTGTAGTCATGGCTCACACGTTCAACGTCTTGCTCAATGATCGGGCCTTGATCCAGATCAGCAGTGACATAGTGTGCTGTTGCACCAATTAACTTCACGCCTTTCTCATAGGCTTGCTTATATGGATTTGCACCCACGAAAGCTGGCAGGAATGAATGGTGAATATTGATGATCTTCATTTCCCATTTAGCAACAAAGTCTTCGCTCAGAATCTGCATATAGCGCGCCAAGACCAATAAATCGTTGCCTTGCATCATTTCATCGATCTGAGCGTAAGCTTCAACTTTATTGTCTTTATTGACAGGCACAACGTGGAAAGGAATACCGAAGTTCTCAACCGCTTCACGCAAATCTGGATGGTTTGAAATCACTTGGGTAATTTCACATGGTAATGAACCACGCGCATGACGCCATAACAGTTCTAATAAAGCATGGTCGACTTTCGAAACCAGAATACCGACTTTTTTCAACTCGCCAACGAAATTCAATTTCCATTGCATTTCATAACGCTCAGCCACATTTGCAGCAAAAGTCTGCATTAAGGCTTCTTTACGAGATGGCAAGTTATCAAGTTCAAACTCAACACGCATGAAGTAACGCCCGCCCTGAGCTTCTGTTGCGTACTGATCAAGTGCGGTAATGTTTGCTCCCTGATGATACAAAAAGCTCGATACGGCTTGCACGATCCCCGGCTTGTCTTCACAAGTAATCAGTAATCGCGCTGTGTGGGCTGTAGTCGTGTTCATTTGGTTAATATCACTTATTCGAATCAAATTAAAATCAAGCCGAGCATTCTAACCCTTTTTTGCCCTTGACTAAATAGCTAAGGCTCACTCGTCGTCATTTTTAAGATTAGATAAGCTGGCAAACAGGTCTGATGGCCCCAGTGATTTCAATAATTGTTCATAAGTCTGGCGGCTTTCACCCATCAAATATGGCCCTTCCAGGAACACCATTTGACGTAAGGCTTGCCATACCCATTTTTCTTCCAGACGATTGTTATCACTGATATGACCCGACATATACAAGAAGTTGGTCCAGTTGGTGAGCACAATCCACAGGTTAATAATCAAGGCCTCGATTTCAGAATCAGTCATTTTCATCAGACCCGCATCCACAAAGGCACGATAAATTTTTTGCCCCTGCTGCATCACCTGCCCTGCAAAACGCGGATAGATTTTTCTAAAGTCTTCATTATTTTCAACCAGATGATACACATCACGGTGAATAAAGCGATACGCCCACAACTGATTGCTTAGCACTTGGAAATAGCTAATTTTATCATTGGCATTCAATGGACGATCTGTCGGTAAGGCCAGCATTTCCAAGGTTTCTGCCTGATATTGCTGCGCCAGTTCCTTGATAATTTCCTGTTTATTACGGAAATGGTAATACAGGTTGCCTGGGCTAATCCCTAGCTCAGCCGCAATATGGTTGGTTGTGACCGAACGCTCTCCACGCTCATTAAACAACTGCAAACTGATTTGCAAAATACGATCTTTTGTTTTGTTCGGTTTAGCGTGTGACATTGATTTTAACCATCTATAACATTATCAATAGGTTATAAAACAAACCTATAAAGCGACTTGACACTTTAGAGTATTTACTCTAAAAATTAAAAAATAATAAGCTTTCTTTTGGTCCACTCCTATGAACAGTCAAACAAAAACAACCGCTATGACACCTCATGTTGATGTGAAACGGCTACATGATTTGCTTGAGCAGCAAAAAGCAGCTTACCAACGCCATCCTGTACCAAGCGCCAAAGAACGTCTTGAACGCTTAGCTCGACTTAAAAGTATCTTGGTAAAATATCAAGATCAATTTGCTAACGCAATTAATCAAGATTATGGCAACCGTGCCATTATGGAAACTAAGATCGGCGAAGTCCTGACTTGTCTAGAACATATCAAATACTATAGCAAGAACTTGACGGAATGGATGAAGCCATCTAAACGCCATATCAGCATGTTACACCAACCAGCAAAAGGCTGGGTAGAATATCAGCCATTGGGTGTTATCGGCGTCATTGCGCCATGGAACTATCCACTACTGCTTTCGGTCGGCCCACTGATCTGTGCGCTGGCAGCAGGCAACCATGCCATGATCAAAATCTCAAGCGCATCGTCAAACTTTGGTTATGTACTTGAAAATGCCCTTTCAGAAGCATTTCCTCAAGAACTCGTCGCGGTGGTGAATGGCGGCGGTGTAATTTCAGATGCATTCAGTCATCTTGCTTTTGACAAAATGATTTTCACAGGCTCAACCTCTGTGGGTAAAACTGTTATGGCAGCAGCGGCTGAAAATCTGGTGCCTGTGATTTTAGAATTAGGCGGCAAATCACCTGCACTGGTTCATTCAGCCATGAATATTCGTGATGTGGCACAACGTATCGCAGTGGGTAAACTCTGGAATGCAGGTCAAACCTGTGTTGCGCCTGACTATATGTTCCTGCCTAAAGGCAAAACTGCCGAGTTCACCAAGCACTACAATGACTTTGTGACCATGATGTATCCAAGCTTGCGTGATAATAATGACTATACTTCTATTATTAATGACAAGCAGTACAACCGCCTGCAAGGTTATCTGGAAGATGCCCGTGATCAAGGTGCCAATATTGTTGAACTCAATGCCAAAAATGAATCCCTGACTGAAGTTCGTAAAATTGCGCCAACCTTATTAACAGGCGTAACTACCGAAATGGAAATTATGAAGCATGAGATCTTTGGTCCAATTCTTCCTATTCTGGAATACGACCATATCGATGATGCACTGCAGTTCATTAATAGTCGCCCACGTCCACTCGCCTTCTATTACTTCGATACGGATAGTGCACGTGCAGATTATGTCGCAGGTCGCACGCATTCAGGACACTTTGGTATTAACCAGACGCTGACTCACGTCGCGCAGGATGATTTACCATTTGGTGGTATTGGTGCGTCAGGTATGGGCAAATATCATGGCAAGGAAGGTTTCTTTAGCTTCTCACACGAACGCTCAATGATGTCGAATCCAGTCAGCCCTAAACTTTACAGTTTAAAATTCATCCTACCGCCTTATAATAAAACAACCCATAAGCTGCTTTTAAAAACACTATTTCGCTAGAAAAGGGCTGTTAGCATATTAACAAACCCTCACTTGGTTAAGGCATGATCTATCACACCAGATGATGCCTTGTTTTTACCAAATTCGCTTGTCTTTTAATCGTATTTTTGGTATAAAACGCCCCTTGAATGATTTCATCCGTTTACTTGAATGGCTAGTTGCACGAAATTGTGCTGTATAAACTAGCAATGGAGTTCACCATGTCTAAGGTTTGCCAAGTTACCGGCAAGCGTCCTATCGTTGGTAACAACGTGTCGCACGCAAACAACAAAACCAAACGCCGGTTCGAGCCGAACCTGCACCACCACCGTTTTTGGTTAGAAAGCGAAAAGCGTTTTGTACGTCTTCGTTTAACCACTAAAGGTATGCGTATTATTGATAAATTGGGTATCGAGAAAGTTGTTGCTGATCTCCGTGCTCAAGGTCAAAAGATCTAAGGAGTCTGAACAATGCGTGATAAGATTCGCCTCGTTTCTACAGCTGGTACAGGTTATTTCTATACCACTACTAAGAACAAACGTACTATGCCGGAAAAAATGGAAATCAAAAAATTTGATCCAAAAATCCGTCAACACGTAATTTTCAAAGAAGCTAAAATTAAATAATTTTAGTTCTTTAAAAAAAACGACTTCTTTTGAAGTCGTTTTTTTTGCCCGAAAAAAGCGGTATAAATAGAAAAAGAAATGAATAAATCACTTACATAATTTTTTTTGATAATTAAAAAAATTATCATCAACAAATTCGATTTTAGTTGTTACAATTTATTCGCTGTTTTCTTGGCATGTTTTATGCTCATTTATTTCTACCTTAACCGCAACGATTAAGGAGCTCCGATGCCACATGATGTTGATTTAATTATATTACTTGCTGTTGGTTTTGGTATGGCCCTTATTTTTGGCTATATCGCAGCTCGTCTACGCCTCCCCCCTCTAATTGGTTATCTCGTTGCCGGCATTATCATTAGTCCCAATACGCCCGGTGTCGTCGGTGATATCCAGCTTGCCAATCAATTGGCCGAACTTGGCGTCATGTTCCTAATGTTCGGTGTAGGGATGCATTTCTCCCTCAAAGATTTACTCCAAGTTCGACGTATCGCCTTACCTGGTGCGATTTTACAGATTGCCGTGGCAACTTTACTGGGTGTTGGCGTTTCCATGTATTGGGGCTGGAGCTTTGGTTCCGCATTAATCTTCGGTTTAAGTTTATCGTGTGCCAGTACGGTTGTATTACTCAAAGCTTTAGGCGATCGAGGTCTACTGGACTCGGTTAACGGAAAAATTGCGGTCGGCTGGCTCTTGGTCGAAGACCTTGTGATGGTGTTAGCGCTGGTACTTCTCCCTGCAACGGCAGTATTACTTGGTGGACAGGCACTCCCGGAAACAGATTCATCACAAAGTATTTGGATCACTATTGGGATCACCCTGCTTAAAGTGACGGGCTTTATTGCCTTCATGCTGATTATTGGTAAACGTCTCGTCCCGATGATCATGCAATTTGTGGCACGTCTGGGTTCCCGTGAGCTATTTACCCTGACTGTGGTTGCGGCTGCGGTATCAATTGCTTATGGTTCGTATGCGGTATTTGGCGTATCAATGGCACTTGGCGCCTTCTTTGCGGGAATGGTAGTCAAAGAGTCTGACTTTAGTCACCGTGCTGAAGAAGAGACTCTGCCACTACGTGAAATCTTCTCGATTTTATTCTTCGTTTCAGTCGGTATGTTATTCGATCCAAGTATCTTGGTCGAAGCACCATTAAAGATTTTAGCAGTTGTTGCCATCATTATGGTGGGTAAGACCTTGGCTGCGATGGCTCTGGTACTTTTCTTCCGCTATCCGATTAATACCGCTTTAACGGTAGGTGCAAGTTTGGCCCAGATTGGGGAATTCTCTTTCATTCTGGCAACCCTAGGCTTATCACTCGGTTTACTGACACCTGATGCGCAAAATCTGATTCTTGCAGGTGCGTTATTCTCGATTACTCTGAACTCATTTGTGTTCTCTGCAATTGAACCTGTGCAACGCTGGATTCGTGAGCGCTCGCATTTGGCTCGTTTACTGGAGCGTAGTGGTGACCCACTGGCAATGCTCCCAGATGAGGTAGATCAGGCCTACCTGCGCGATCAGGTGGTGATTATCGGCTATGGTGGCGTGGGTCGTCGTATCAGTGAAAATCTGATGCAGCAAAACATCAAAGTGGTGATTGCAGAAGAAAATCGGGAAATCGTTGAAAAATTACGTACTCAAGGCATTGCTGCAGTGAGTGGTGAAGCGACTGAACCGAATGTCTTGATTCAGGCACATATTCAACATGCCCGTCTGCTGGTGATTTCACCGATGGATATTTTAGATATTCATCGGATCGTGGATATTTCCAAACAGCTCAATCCTGAAATTCAGGTCTTGATCTGTGCAGAAAGCAAAGAAGAAGCGGTGATTATCCGTGAAGAAAATATCGGTGAAGTGTTCTATGCGAAAGAAGAAATGGCGAAGAATATGAGTCACCATATTCTGAATCAGATCGAACTTGCCCATCAGTCCGAAGCACATTAATAAATTTCTCAAAACGAAAAAGCGTACTCAAGGTACGCTTTTTTTATCTTTCAGGATTAGCTAAAATGTGAAGGTTGCTCGTCTAGCACTTCTGCTTGCCACTGATTCATCTGTTTTTCCAGCAATCCAAACAAAGCCGCTTGAATCATATGCTGTGCGACGGTTGGCGTCTGGTCTCCGAGAATGGCTTTCACCTCGTCACTAAACTGAATCTTGACCAAAGGCTCATTTTCAGAACCCGCATTGCGCAAAGCAAGCTCACCACCTTCGAGTTGAACCAATTCAAGAATTGCTTCCTGATTACCAAATAATTCTTTTAACTGTTGCATTGACATAAATTTTCTCCATGTTTCAACATGGTGGCAAAGTATTTGGCACTTTGCGCTCTCACGTCTTATTTATATAAGTGCTGATGCGGTAGATTTCAAGTCGCCTTAAAGTTTCGACTTAGAACTCCACCATTTCATTACGAAAACCATCAATTAAGTGACTTAATTCACGATGCCATTCACGTAAGATTTTGGCATCAGGTAACCATGCCTGCGGACTTTGGGTCACCTTAATAATCAGATTAGAAGACGTTTCATTTTCCGGTTCTGGCGCAGAGGGCTCAGGCGCATACTGACACATTCGGTATGCACGCTTCAATTCAGCGACAAAACCATCTTTCGCCAGTTGTTGTAATACCAGAATTTCTGGAGAGACCTGCCCTTTATCTGCCATATGTTCTTCAATCGACTTAAAGGTCGGTTGCAAATCATTGAGACGATAATAGCGAACCAGCTCCTGCAAAAACGCTAATATTGCGCCATGTAAATGAAAAACAGCGGCTTCACGATAGGCCTGCGCCTGCTGAATATGTTCTGTTTGCTCAGCTTGTTGACATGCAAGACGAGCGAAATACAGTTTCTGATTGGTACGATCTGCATGATAACGAGCAACACGGGACATAATATTTTCCTTAAAAACCCTTTCTCTTGGATAGCTTAAGATTAAATGCTTTAATGATAAAATCAATATCCTTTTGAGCCTGTCCATGCGTCATATCAAACAAGCCATCCTGAGCTTAATATGCTGTATGGCAATTTCAGCAACTTATAGCTGTGAACCTACAGGCTTAGACTGGGAAAAACTTTATACGGATTATGATATCAACAGCGATCAAATGATTGATATAAAAGAATGGACAAAACTGATTGAGCTTAGAGGACAGTCCGTTTCATGGCAGAAACAATTCTTCTCGCTAGACCATAAACGAATAAAAATTTTTAAATCACTCGACCAAAATAATAATGGCCTGATTGATCAGCAAGAAATCACCAACATTTACCACTACTTTATCAATCCCTGCCAAAATAAATAATTTTCGGGCAATCAGTTTGATATCAATCCTTCGAGATCGAGTTCAAGCGTATACAGTTTTCGCTGGGCCAAACAGGCAACAGGTTGAGAAAAGGGACGAACGTTACTCATTGTCCAGGCAAAATATCCTTCTGCCCAATATGATGCACAGGCTGCCTCTATTTCATCTGCTTGCCAGACATGTATCGACTCAATATCCACCAAGGCCAAAGCTCGGCCGATCTCTTGCTCTCCTTCGTTCCGCAGAAAATGCTGATTTTCGACAATAACAAGATTTTTAAGCGGAATAGTTTGAGGTTGCCATGAGCGAATCTCCAAGGTTTTCTGGCCTTGAACAATCCGCTCAGCACTAGGCGCAACAACCGATAAAGCGGTATATTGCTTTAACATATAGAATTAAGCTTGATCTTCCGCAATTTTCACACGGATGCCATAGTTTTTTACTTTCAAGGTATTTAAACCTTTCACTGCTTTGACCGCTTCACGTGGATTCGGCATTTCAACAAAACCAAAACCTTTTGATTTTCCTGTTTCAGCATCTTTAACCAACACACAAGAATCGACTTTGCCATAGGCTTTAAACAAGTCGAGCACTTCTGCATCGGTCACGCTACGATCTAAATTACGAACTAAAATTTTCATGCTAAAACCTAAAACATGATTCACCATCAAATCAGTGAATCAAAAATAAATTGAATCTGGGTAGTTTAATCGAAATCGATCCCAAAACCTAAATTGATTGCAGCCGAACGCGAACGACTGGCTTGCCCATAAGCACGGGGAATATCACGATGGATCTGCGTCTCAACTAAATGTTGAGGTAAATCATTCAGAAAATAACTTTCTATTTTGCGCCCTAACTCATCATATTGATCATGTGCCCACAAATTTAAATTCTGTTTCGTCAGAATTAATTCATTTTCAGCACGCGTCAAGGCAACATACAGTACACGGCGCTCCTCCTCCACATCATCAAAATCACCCTGTGCGCGTGCATGCGGATATTGTGTTGGAGAGACATGGGGAACATAACAGACTTTTTGCTCAGCACCTTTAGCCGAATGGATGGTAATCAACGTCACCAAATCCTGATCTGGCGTTTTATCAATTTCCGAGACGGAGATTGGATCGAGTACATACTCCTCCAGAAATTCTCCAAGTGAACTGTGCTTTCGCGCCAGTTGCTTAACTAAGTCAAAATCTTTGATACGGCGTGTCCAGTCTTTGGTTTTATAATTATTTTCCAGCTGTTCATTCAATGCATCTAGCGCCAGCCCAATGCAGGCTTCGACATGTTGCTGCAACACATCCAGTTGCATCAAGATCAGAATGGCCTGTTGCGGTACTTTGCCATGACGTTCTAAACGCTGGCAACGTGCCTCAATATCGGGCAGTTGAATCAGTTCCTGAGCTAACTTGCTGGCACCAACATCCCCCACGCCATCCCAGAGCGTCAGAAAGCGCATCCATGCCAGATCGTCCTGCGGATTGACACTGACCCGAAGCAGACTCAATACATCTTTAACATGTGCCGATTCGAGCAGTTTCACCCCACCAATAAAGCGGTATGGAATATTGGCTGCAATCAAAGCCCCTTCCAGATAACGTCCACTAAAACCTGAACGTAACAGCACCATATGCTCTGCCCATGCAGCACCCTGCATATGGCGTCGGTTTAAATCCTGAATAATCCAGTTTGCTTCTTCAAACTCATTGCTCAAGATATGCAACTGAGGCTTTAAACCCTTACCACGATACGCTTGCAGATGCTTGTCATACTCAATCGGACTTTGATCCAGCAACCAATTGGATAAATCCAGAATGCCTTGCGTGGAACGATAATTCATTTCCAGCGTCAGCACTTCGGCATCGGGTACACGCTCCTTAAAATGATGGATATTTTCAAAATCTGCACCGCGGAAGCCATAAATCGATTGTGCATCATCACCGACACAAAACAGTTTCACCTTGCCGACTAAAGGTTGCAGCAAAGCCCATTGCAAAGGATTGGTGTCCTGCATTTCGTCGACTAGCAATGCTGAACAGAAACCTGTAACCCATTTCACCAACTCAGGTGAATTTTGCAAATGCACTGCGACAATCGACAAAATGTCATCATAATCAAGAAAATTGCGCTCTTGCTTACGTTGCTCATACGCTTTCATCAGTTCCGCAATTTGCGCCTTGTGCTCAACCGCTTGCGGCAACTGCTCCAACAAAGCATCTGAAAGTTTGGTCTTGGTATTACGGGCATAAGAATACAGATCACATAACTCAGCCGCTTTAGGCAACACGTTGCCCTTATCTTTTCCGCGTAATAAACGGAACATCAGCAATTGATCATCACGATCAATAATACTGAACTGGGTCAGACCAAAAGCGCGTGGATTACGACGTAACAAGTACATGCAAAAAGTGTGGAAGGTGGATGCACGCAAACCTTTGGCTTGGGCACCCATATGCTGTTCGACACGGGTGACAATTTCACTTGCTGCCCGACGGGTAAAGGTCAGAATCTGGATCTGCTGTGCAGGCAAACCTTGATCAATTAAATATGCCGATCTCGCCACAATTGTTTTGGTTTTACCACATCCCGCTCCTGCCAGGACCAGACAATTTTGCGCAGTCGTGGTGGCAGCTTGTTTCTGTTGTGGATTTAGTTCATCAATTAGCTTGGCAAGCGTCATACAATCGGTCAATTAAAAACGTATCGATATTTTAACAGACTAAACCCATGCAAATGTTTCTTGCTACAAAACAAAAAGAGCATGCGATATGCATGCTCCAAAATTCTAAATAATGACTTATACGCTGGTCGAGCTATGCGGCAATTGTTTAATCGCTCCCGCAAAAGTCAGATAGTTGATGCCTTGAAATAAAATATCAATCGCAAGGAACATTCCCAGCACCCAGAACGGTGAATCAGGCGATGAGAGAATCAGAATCCCGGTGAGTAAAGTTAATATGCCTGAAAACAGCACCCAGCCCCAACCAGAAACGGGTCTCAGAATAAATGCATTCACCGTGCGGATAATCCCCGCAATAATCAAGGCAATCGCCAGAAAACTGGTTAATACCACCGCAGTGATCACAGGTGTCGTAAATGCAAAATAACCTGCTACCAGATATAGCACGCCAAATAATGCCCACAACCAGCGCGTGCCGCCTTTAAAAACGGTAAATGCGGCAATAAAATGCAAAATGCCGCCTAGCATCATCAATACGCCAAATAGAAGTACGGCAGACAAGGTGGCGAATGGTAACGCAGCTAAAAGAACCAAGCCAAAAATAACCAATAAAACGCCCAATAACAGATACCATTTACGATCAGCGTGTAGCTGATTGCGAATCAGGTCGTTACCCACTGTTTTCATCATTATTACTCTTTTATCATCAATGTTATAAGCCTATATTGGGCCTGTTCAGCACTAAATTCTGTATAAGGCATGTTGAAAATTAATGACGGAATGTCAGAAAACTTGTGTTTTATTTCATATTTTTGAGCATTCTGTTTAATGCTATGGATAAATCTGAACTTATCCACAATTTACTTCACCCAACCCACTTCCTTGGCCGTTAAAATGCTGATCACCGTTTCATTCAGGTCATTTGGCATTTTACTTTTGTGTTCAGACAGTGGGATTCTTCCTCCCATAATTTCTGCTTCAGTCTGAGGATATAAAGGTTGCCGATCTGCTTGGGCATAACCGATGGGGAAAATAGGCTCGCCATTACTCAAATTATATTTGTCTGTCGCGCCAAACCCGTGTAGTAACTCATGTACCAACACGACATTATTCTGTGCGGCCTGTTTTGATGAAGCAAATAAGTTCACCGAGCCAATCCGCCCACGCTCCAGCGCAGTCGAATGCTTCAGTTCCCGATTCTGCTTAGGATCGTAAAAATTCAGATATAAGGTCAAACTCGGAGAGCCATCCACAGACTGATGCTGTTTCCATGCATAGAATCTAAACTTTAGGCTCCACAAGATATTGTTCAAGATACTCGGCTGTTCAGACATCTTTGGTGGTATTTGCTGTAACTCACGTCCAACCTGAACCATGAAATAGCTGCTTTGCCCGCGATACTGCTGGCTATTTTTCTCTAAATACTCTTTTACCTCAGCAAAGTCATCTTGCTGTAATTGTTGAATATAATGCTGTGTAGTCGCTAAACCATCAGCATTAATCGGATGCAATAAAATATGAATCGGTTGATTCCAGTTCTGATTCTGATCACGATAGGCATTTACGGCGACCACCAGCAACACAACCAGCAAAATCGCGACCCGAATATTTTTCCACATCTCATTTCCCAAATAAAAATATATTTCTTGTTTTTCTTAATGCTATAAAAAATGCTAGCAAGTGCTAGCATTTTTTAAATCTGAATGTTTAAGCTTCAACCCATTTTCCGTCTTGGAAAACCAGACTCCACTTGGTTTGTTTGCCTTCTGCCGTTTCAGAACCTACGTATTGTGACTGGTTCTTACGACTAAATTTCACAACTGTTGGATTGCCTTCAGGATCAACATCTGGCGCTTGCAGCAAGAATTGATATTTCGGATCAAGTTGTTCCGCAACGCTACGTAACTCAGCCACTTTTGGCGCACGTGTTTCACGAATTTTCGGGAATTTACTTGCAGCCAGGAATAAGCCAGCAGCACCGTCACGCAATACAAAGAAATCATCATGCTTGGTTGAGCGCAGGTGTTCCATCTTGATCGGATCAACACGCGGTGGCGCAGGCTGACCACTCTTCAAGACCTTACGGGTATTATCACAGCTTGAGCAGGCGAAATATGGACCAAAACGGCCTGTTTTCAACTGCATTTCACCATCACATTTATCACATGGAATGGTTGGGCCATCATAACCCTTGATCTTGAATTCACCTTCTTCGACTTCGTAGCCATCACAATCAGGGTTATTACCACAGACATGCAGTTTACGACCACCATCAACCACATAACTGTCCATTGCAGTACCGCATTTAGGACAACGATGTTTCGACATCAAATCGGCTGTTTCAGCACCATCATCATCAGATAATGCAGCTAAAGACTCAACTGGTGTTAGGTTCAGTGTACCTTTACAACGCTCTTTCGGAGGCAGGTTATAACCTGAACATCCCAAGAATACGCCTGTTGTTCCTGTACGTACCTGCATTGGACGCGCACATTCAGGACAAGGGACATCGGGTACTTCGACGGGCTGGTTACGGCGCATACCGCTTTCGCCCTGTGCATTGGTCAAACGCTTTTTAAAGTCGCCATAGAATGTATCCAACAACTCTTTCCAGTTACGCTCACCTGTCGCAACACGGTCTAACTGACCTTCTAAATCAGCAGTAAAGGCATAATTCATCAGGTTATTAAAACTTTCATCCAGACGATCTGTAACGATCTCGCCCATCTTCTCGGCAAAGAGACGACGGTTTTCCAGTTTCACATAACCACGTTCTTGAATCGTTGAGATAATCGCAGCATAGGTCGATGGACGGCCAATGCCTTTTTTCTCAAGTTCTTTTACAAGAGATGCTTCGGTAAAACGTGCAGGTGGTTTAGTAAAGTGCTGACTTGGATCAAGCTTTTCTAACTTGAGGACTTCGCCGACTTTTACGGCTGGCAGTAACACATCATCATCTGATTTGTTGGCACCACGAACACGGGTAAAACCATCAAAGACTAAAGTACGGCCTTTTGCCTTTAACTCAACATTTGCTGCTTCAACGGTCAAAGTCGAAGATAAATATTCTGCTGGTGTCATTTGACAAGCGACAAATTGACGCCAGATCAAATCATATAAACGCTGAGCATCACGCTCAACGCCTGCAAGTTTATCACCCGTCAATCCTACATCTGATGGACGAATCGCTTCATGGGCTTCTTGCGCGCCTGCTTTATTGCCATAACGGTTTGGCTTGGCAGGAACATATTTTTCACCAAAATTTTGCTGAATATGATTACGTACCATATTCACCGCATCATCACTCAAGAAAGTTGAGTCCGTACGCATATAGGTAATAAAACCACCTTCATACAAACGCTGTGCCAACATCATGGTTTTCTTTACCGAGAAACCCAAGCGTGTGCTGGCAGCCTGTTGTAGGGTTGAAGTGATATACGGTGCACTTGGATTAACCTTAGTCGGCTTATCTTCACGTAATGCAACTTTATATTCAGCATCTTTTAATACGCTTAATAGCGCATCGGTTTCGGCTTTATTCTTGAGCTTAAGCGTCTTGCCCGCTTGTTTAACCGCCTCAAGACGAATGTCATCTTTCTTCGACAAAGTATCTGCAAAAACTTGCCAGTATTCTTCTGGGATAAAGGCACGGATTTCACGTTCACGCTCAACCACCAGTTTTACCGCAACCGATTGCACACGGCCTGCCGATAATCCACGGGCAATTTTTTCCCACAGCAATGGCGAAACCATGAAGCCCACCACACGGTCGAGGAAACGACGTGCCTGTTGTGCATTAACACGGTTCAAATCGAGGCGTGTTGGCTGTTTAAACGCTTCCTGAATGGCATTTTTAGTAATCTCGTTAAAGACCACACGGTGGTAACGGCTGTCATCCCCACCAATCACTTCTCTTAAATGCCAAGCAATCGCTTCCCCTTCTCTATCCAAATCCGTTGCGAGATAGATTGCATCGGCATCTTTGGCGAGTTTTTTCAGTTCAGCAACCACATGTTCTTTGCCAGGCAGCACTTCATAATGGGCAATCCAGTCATGTTCCGGATCAACACCCATACGGTTAATCAGTGCAGACTGGGCTTTTTCCGCTTTTTGCTGTTCAGTCAGTTTGACACGCGTTGCAGGCTTCTTTTCAGTAGACTTCGCTCCGCCTCCTGTCGGTAAATCACGCACATGACCGACCGATGACTTCACCACAAACTGTGAACCTAAATATTTATTAATTGTTTTCGCTTTTGCAGGCGACTCCACAATCACTAAGGCACGTTTCTTTGCAGCAGATGCGGAAGCTGCTGTGCTTTCTGAAGCAGAGCGTGGAGTTTTCGCCATAATAAATCGTTTTTCCTGTGTTCAATCAATAAATTAGCGCTGAGCCAATTCATGTAAATAAGTTTTTATCTGTTCAAGCTGTGTGGCTTTTAAGTCAGTTTCTTCATCCCAATATAGCCCAACACAGTTTGCCTGCATATCAATAGCATAAACTCCTTTTAATGCAATGGTTAAATCATTAAATTTCTGATCACCTTGCACCACCTGAAGCTTACCATCTACCACTCGTGCACGCATAAGTGGTAAGCGGGCATCTGGAATCAGGACACTATAATAGGCCACCATACTGGCACGCTTTTCCGATGCCATTGGAATTTTTGTCCATTCTGGCGCTGCGATTAAACGTGGATGCAAGCCCATTTTTCGTGCCTGATCACGCATCATGCCCAATGCTTTTTCTCGTGGACTAACACGTAAGCCAAAAATCGAGCCAAGTACAAACAGTACAATCGCAACTGTGATCCAAATTCCAATATTACTCATAAAGTTGCCCAAAACATCCTTTTACTAGCGTTACATAAGTTGAATCAAAAAGGCAAGTTTTCCTTACAGTCTATATTCAGGACATTGATTTATCATTCAAACTTGAATAGATCGCAGTCATCAAACCTTATTATTCTCAAGTTTAAAATATGATTGATTTCGGAAATATACAATAAATACATGACTCAGTTTTGACTGTAAATATGAATGACTTATTTTATCGTGGCGAATAGCTTAATAATGCGGCGGTTTATCATTCACAGGATCAAAAGCTGCAATACCTTCCGATAAATCTGAAGATTCAACCCGACGATATAAAAGTTGCATCTGTTTTTTTAAATCGGCAATTTCTTGCGTCTGAATTGCCAGTTGTTGATTTAATTGTTCAACTAAATCATCTAAAAATGCAATTCGGACTTGCAAATCTTCAATGGGTGCGGAAAATGACGCGTGATCATCAAAATTTTGTGGTTTAGTCATTTCAGACCTCATCTGAACTTTTAGGAAACATTATGGCCTATATTACTTTAAGGGATGTCCATCTCGCATTTGGCGGACCTGCCTTACTCGACGGCGCGAACTTTAACCTGGAACGTGGCGAACGAGTCTGTTTAATTGGTCGTAATGGCGAAGGTAAGTCTACTTTATTAAAACTGATTGAGGGAAGCCTGTTGCCTGATAACGGCGAAGTTTCCATTCAAAACGGTTTAACTGTTTCAATGTTAGCCCAAGATGTCCCAATGGACTCTGGTAAAGTTGCTGATATCGTTGCCGAAGGTGCAGGCGAAGCAGCCAATGTCTTAAAAGAATATCATGAAGCCAGCGATGCCTGCGTGCTAGGCGATATGGAAGCCTGTGACCGTATGGGCATGCTTCAGCACAAACTCGATCAACTCGATGGCTGGGCACTCGAAAACAAGGTCAACTCGATTCTCAGTAAAATGGGACTTGATCCGAATGCAGATCTGGCAGATTTATCAGGCGGACGTAAACGCCGCGTATTATTGGCGCGTGCTTTACTGACTCAACCCGATGTCCTGTTACTCGACGAACCAACTAACCATCTCGATGTTGAAAGTATCGAATGGCTAGAAAAATTCTTACTGGATCAGAATAACCTGACCCTGCTGTTCATCTCGCATGACCGTTCATTTGTGGACAGCATCGCAACCCGTATTGTCGAGCTAGATCGTGGTATTTTGCGTAGCTACGAAGGTAACTATTCACGTTATCTCGACCTCAAAGCACAGCAAATGGAAGCAGAAGAAAAGCAGAATGCTTTATTTGATAAAAAGTTAGCTGAAGAAGAAGCATGGATTCGTCAAGGTATTAAAGCACGTCGTACCCGTAATGAAGGTCGTGTCCGTGCCTTGAAAGACTTGCGTGAACAGTCGAAGGCCCGTCGTTCACAACAAGGCAAGGTCAGCATGGCAACCCAAGAGGCGAATCGCTCAGGTAAGCTGGTGTTTGAAATTGAAAACTTAAGCGTGAGCTACGACAGCAAAGCACTGATTAAAGATTTCTCTGCGATTGTGTTGCGTGGCGACCGTATCGGTTTGGTGGGTGACAACGGTGTCGGTAAAACCACCTTGATCAAAGCTATTCTGGGTGAAATCGAGCATGGCGGTTCAGTCAAGACTGGTACACAACTTGAAATCGCCTATTTTGACCAGTTACGTAATGCGCTCGATCTTGAAAAGACCGTGATGGCGAACGTTTCAGAAGGCTCAGACTTTGTCGATGTGAATGGTAACCGCCGTCATATCTATAGCTATTTACAAGACTTTTTATTCTCTCCAGAACGTGCACGTACACCGGTAAAAGCGCTCTCTGGTGGTGAACGAAATCGTATTCTCCTCGCAAAATTGTTACTTAAGCCATCGAACCTGATTGTGATGGATGAGCCAACCAATGACTTGGATATGGTAACGCTTGAGTTGCTTGAAGAAATGTTATCCGAATACAAAGGGACCTTGCTGCTCATCTCGCATGACCGTGCCTTTATGGATAACGTTGTGACCTCAACGTGGGTGTTTGATGGCAAAGGGAATATTGATGAATACATCGGCGGCTATCAGGACTATCTAGAGCAACGCCCAGACCAGAAAGTCGTTGATCAAAAAAGTGATGTCAAAAAAGCACAGGCAAAAGCTGAAGCGGCTGCCGCAGCTGCACTCGCTCCTGCACCCAAAAAAGTGAAGCTGAGCTATAAAGATCAGCGTGCACTTGAACAGCTGCCTGCTGAAATTGAAGCATTGGAAACTGAACAAGCCACATTATCAGCGAAACTGGCTGATGGTTCATGGTTTGTCAGCGATGCCAATGCAGCGACTCAAGCCAGCCAACGTCTCGCAGAAATTGACGAATTATTGCTAGAAAAGTTAGAGCGCTGGGATGAGCTAGAAAATCTAAGCAAAGGTAATTAAATCCTCTATGAGCATCTATCTCTTGAGGATAGATGCTCTATTCAAAATCAAATCGAAGATTAAATCTTAAAATTATCTTTTAATGACTGATAAATATTAAAATTCTCATCATCAAAACATACAAAAATGACTTCCGTTATAAACTGACTCTGTTTTAATTGCTCAGCAATTGTTTTTAACGCAATTTGAGCAGCAAGCTGTTTAGGAAAACGATAAATTCCTGTGGAAATATTCGGAAATGCCACACTTTGTAGTTTCAAATTTTCAGCCAGTTTAAAACTGTTACGATAAGCATTTTCCAATAATAAAACTTCATCGTGCTGTCCATCGACCCAAGTGGGCCCAACGGTATGAATGACATATTTCGCAGGCAAATTTCCAGCCGTCGTCACCACCGCCTCGCCAACAGCACAACCACCTTGTTTTGCTCTTATTTTTTGACAATCTGCCAAAATCGCTGCGCCGCCTTTTCGGTGAATTGCGCCATCTACACCGCCTCCACCGAGTAACGAGGTATTCGCAGCATTCACAATGGCATCGGCCGTAATCTGAGTAATATCTCCCTGAATGATGTTTATCGTTTTCACCATGATCTCCTGATCGAAATAATGATTGATCTCTCGACAAAAAGCATGCGCTTTATCTTTTAGATTTAAAAGTGTACGCACAACTTGATCTAAGTTCCAATTCGCAACAGATAAATCCTCGCAGAGAATTGGATTACTCAAAGCCAAGCGAGCTTTGATGATCGCGTTGCAGAATAAAAAAATAGGGCTGGGCTTGCTGTTTTAGATCCATCCAGCCCAATACGGTATTTTCATCTATTTTTCGAAACACATCATGAATGGGCTTTTCATCGTAAATCATCGTCGCCGATATTTTCCCCCGAAACTCAGTCATTCTTAAGCGGGCTTTACTGTCTTTGGTTTTTAATAGTTTCAAACCACCAGCCAGATACTTACTGTTATTTTTCAAAAGGCTAAAATCGAGATTTAGAGGCAACCATTTCGGATCAAGGAAAAATAACGCTGTTTTCTTCGCATTGAGGAGCACTAACGGATATACCGTTTCCTGATCAATAAATAATTTCCCATACCAGTTTGCCCGCTCCAATAGACCATTCATCGGATGACCTGTTACCACCTCAAATCCTTTCCAGCGACCATACATAAATGGACAGTCAACCTCATCCAATTGATCATAAAACTCGATCATTTCCTGAGCGTCGATTTTCTTCCCTTGTGATATTTCCTGAATATTCATCATCCCTTCCCTTTTTGTTTTATTGATCCTCAACTCAATCTGGATTGAGTCAGGTATGACCTGCATTGTATTACAGCTAAAGTAGAAGCAAAAAATTTCTCATTCAATTTCCGCCGAGTAACAGCCGAACAAAAGCGTGTTGGCATATTCTCAGGCTCACTTCATGTTACACTGCTCCAAAATTCAACATTATTCACTCTACTAAGTTTATGAGTCAAAAGCAGTCTTATATACCTGGCGAATTTCAATGGGAATTTCTATTACCCAAATATTGGAAAATTTGGATCGCCATTTTTTTTCTTATGTTATTGGCCATTCTCCCATGGGCAATTCAGTGGCGCTTGGCACATGGCTTAGCAGGATTATTCTGGCATCTGCTCAAGTCTCGCCGAAAAACCACACTTCGAAATCTGGAACTGTGTTTTCCAGAATGGTCACCAGCGGAAGTCGAAGCCCAAGCAAAACAAGTTTTTGTCGATATGATGCTGGGTGTGTTTGAAACCCTGAATGCATGGTATTGCCCACAATGGTTTAAAGATCGTCATAGCATTGAAGGCCTAGAATATATTCATGAGGCCAAAGCTCAAGGCAAAGGCATCTTATTACTCGGCACACATAGTACCTTGCTAGATGCGGGCGGTTATATCTGCGCCCAGTATTTCGAGCCGGATGTGGTGTATCGACCGCAGAATAATCCGATGCTGGATATGCTGATTTATCGTTGCCGTGCAACCATTTATCAGCACCAGATTGATCATGATGATATGCGTGGTTTGATTCGTCGCCTAAAAGACGGTGGCGCAATCTGGTATAGCCCTGATCAGGATTTCGGTCTCAAACAAGGCGTGATGGCCCCTTTCTTTGGTGTTCCCGCAGCGACGGTCACGGCACATCGTCGTTTATTAAAAATCTCGAAAGCTGTCGCGATTCCGCTGTATTTCTATCGGTACGGAGATGTGCGTAATCCACAATACAAAGTCCTGATTGAACCGATTGTGGACAATATGCCAAGCGAAGATGAAGTGAGTGATGCGATCCGAGTGAATCAGATTATTGAAGCGCAATTACGTATCGCACCGACGCAATGGATGTGGTTCCACCGCCGTTTTAAAACCAGAGCCGAAGGCTACGAAAAAATCTATTGATACGCAAAGAGCCGATCCATTGTAATGAATCGGCTCTTTTTTCAATGAGGAAAAGATAAATATTAGTTCGGGAAAATCACGCCTGAGCTTAAATCATAATAAGTTGGATTATTACTATAGACCGATCCTAATTTCACATTAATAAACCAGCCTAAATTACCCTGATCTTGTAAGCGGTTTTGAACTTCGCTTGGTAGATCCAGTTTATAAATCGCATCTTCCTTAAAGACCTTAGATTCAATATTGGCTGTGCTCGTACTATCACGTTCAAATAAATAGCCTTTGGTATTAAAGAACACAATTGCATTGTCCTTATCAATCAGGTGATAGCCTTCTGCAGCCTGCTGCTTGAGTAACAGGTCTAGTTTGGTAGGATTATCATCATAGAATCCTGCTTCTGTTTTTGGCATTTCAAAATAGCGATATGCATAGGTTCCATTATGGGTACTACTGTTCACACAGGTTGGTACATAAAACGTACCATTGGTTGTGCCGTTATTGGTAAAGGTACTGCCTGCAAAAATTAACTTACAACCCTGTGCCCCCAGCTCATTAAATGCTGCCAGAATATTAGCGCGACTGGTATCGGTTAAGAAGCGGTTGTCATAAGTATAAGTTGCTGGTTTTTTATCATTTTTAACAAATAAATATTTATAAGTATTGCTTGGTGACTCACCCAATGATGACTTATACGCAAAGCCAGCTTCACCTTGTTTTTTAATCTCAGCCAACCAGAACAGATAAACATTGGCAAGCACATTGGTTTTGACATCAACAATTTTATAGCTGTATGTATCCGTCGAAGTATTATTTTTCACATATAAGTTTTTAGGTTCTGGAAAATCACTATTGGCTTTTTTTACATCCAAAGAATTACTAGCTAAAGCAAAGCCCTGACGCCCTTGCTCATTGGCTTGCGCCAGAAAATTCTCAAAAGAGCTTTGGTTATCTAATAAGCGATAACTTGCAGTTGCATTTTTTACAGTCGGTTTGAATAAGCTATAACCCTCAACATTGGTACGGGTATAACAAGTTACTGTCTTCGATGGATCAATAGCATCCATATAAGCTTGAATATCCTTGATCGAGGCCGTTGCTGGTACATCACACATACCCTCACCTTTAAACCCATAAGCAGCGGCAATACCATTCTGACGATATCGATCAATATATTTCACCCGATTCGCTGTGGTCGTCCCACTGGTTTCAGTCGCTGCAATCTCAGTAATCAACGCATCATCAGAAGCTACATCGTAAGTTTTAATCACGGCTCCTGTGCAATCTTCTTTTTCAAACTGACGTGTTTCTTCGGTAAAACGAACGCTGTTATCTGAAGTCTTATGCACGGTTAAGTTTGTTCGTGCACCTTTATGGCAAAAGCCGCCTAGCCAAGAGCCGACAAAGCGATCAGCCACGACTGGGGTCGGTGTTGGAGTTGGCGTAGGGGTTGGGGTCGGTGTAGGCGTTGGAGTCGGTGTAGGCGTTGGAGTCGGTGTAGGTGTTGGTTTGGAATCAGAATCATTATCCGAGCCACACCCGACCAGTACAGCACATGTCACGCTTAATGCCAGTTGTGTCCATATTTTTTTCATTATTTTACCCTCTGTGTGATTTTTTCACATAAATTACGTGTGAAAATTTAACACTTTTATGCTTGAGTGCAAATATATTTCTGCGTAAATTAATAACGAAAGGTCAAAAATATTTTTACTCATGGTCAGAATGTATGGATGCACAAGAGAACTTAGCCAGACAATTCAGTGCCTTACCAAAGGAATGGCAGATCTGGCTAGAAGAAAATTTAGAACGTGGCTGTCGCCCCACTGATTTAGTCAATATTTTGCTACGTGAAGGCTTAATTGATCTTGGTCAGAACTTTGCAGCTCAAGTACCGCTAGAACCACAACACGATCATCAACAAGAACAAACTGCACTAGAAAAACAGGTGCAGCTCAGCATTACGTTCAATCAACAACAGCAAAAATGGCTTGCGCAGGCCGTTTTGAATGGAACAGATCAGGCCTATATTTATCAAACGTTGCAACAACAAGGCTTAAGTGAAATTGATATCACACTGGAATTGGCTCAGCTAAAACAACATCCTTATTTTCAAATCGCCCAAGAACAGCATTTTTTAGTGCGGAAACGAAACTGGTTGCTCAATACCCTCGATTGTTTTGCCCGTTTGAATCCCCAATATCAGCATATTAGCCGGATCACACTTCCCTCTTTCGAGCAATTTATTCAACAATATTACAGTCGAAATTTACCTGTCATTCTCACAGATTCAGTCGCCCATTGGCCTGCCTTACAGAAATGGTCACCTCAATATTTCAAAAAAACAGTCGGGAATCAGGAAGTTGAGGTGCAGTTCAATCGTGAACAAGATCCAATGTTTGAACGCAACTCGATTCAACATAAAACCAAGATGCTGATGCGTGAATTTGTCGAGTTAATTGAACAAACTCCTCACTCTAATAATTTTTATATGACGGCTAATAATGCCAAAGCCAGTCAGTCAAGTTTAGCCACATTATTTCAAGATATTGATCATTTTCATGGCTATACAGATCATGCACAGGTCTATGATCGCAGCTTTATCTGGTTTGGACCGAAAGGTGCCTTTACGCCACTGCATCATGACTTGACCAATAACATCCTTGTTCAAATCTATGGACGTAAAAAGGTCACCTTAATTCCCGCACTACAAGTGCCAAATTTATATAATGATGTCGCAGTTTTTAGCAAAATTGCTGATCCTTATCAAATAGATGTAGAAAAATCATTTCCAGACTTTGCACTGAGCAGCAAAATCGAATGTATTCTCGAACCGGGTGATGCTTTATTTATTCCTCTCGGCTGGTGGCATTGTGTCGAAAGTCTGGATATTTCCATGAGTGTTTCATTTACTCATTTTAATATCGACAATGGTGGTGCTGAATCATTTCCAACAACCAACTATTGTTAAAATCAGATCAACCCATAATTAATCACGCTTTAACTCTTCAGGTACTTTAATGGTAAAACCAACAAATCAGGTCATAACCGAAAACGAATTAACAGCGAATGATACGCAAGGTGTTATTGCTCAAGAAGCAGAAACAACCTTGGAAAGTATTTTTCCAATGATGCAGCACATTGCGCGCTGGTTGATTCATTCTGGCGTAGGTTATACCGACTTTGTTGCCGCATTGAAGCCAATTTTTTATGAACAGGCACTCTCAGAATTAGATCGGATTCAACAAAATAAAACAGATTCAGCCGTGAGTTTATTATCAGGATTACACCGTAAAGATGTCAGTGCTTTTCGGCAACAAGCCACCCAAAATACGACCGAGGCTCCCAACTTTGCCATTAGTGTTCCTGCACGTGTCATTGCACGCTGGATTGCGCTGGATCTTCCTCATCAGATTCCAGTTTCTGGTGAAGAGAACAGTTTTGAAGCTTTGGTGAAACACATCTCGACAGAAAAACATCCCCGTTCAATTCTATTTGAATTACAACGTTTAGGCGTGGTTGAACAACAAGGACAACAGGTTATCTTGCAGCAAAATAGCTTTACACCAGATAATCAAATGCAGGAAAGTAAAGCCCTATTTTCTGCCAACCTCACAGATCATCTGGCAGCTGGAATTGATAACTTTATCAGCGAAAAACCTTTTACTCATCTCGAACAGGCAGTCCATGCCGAGAAATTAACACCGCAGTCGGTTGAGGCACTTCGACAACTTAGTATCGAACTTTGGCAAAATATGGCAAAACAATTATTAAATGCTGCCATTCATCATTGCGAACAAGACCAGAACAAAACAGATGCAACTTATCAATTTCGATTTGGGGTCTACCAGTACGATACACAGATAAAACTACAAGTGCCTTATATATTTAAGGATAAATAAAAATGAAAACAATACTTTTCCCGAGCATTATTTTAGTTTCAGCGATTGCTTTAACCGCCTGTGGAGAAAATTTTTCTGCGGCCAATGTCAGCTTGGGAGGCAGTGGTTCTGGTACCCAGAAACCCTTACCTGGTGGGGGAAATGGTGGAGGCTCGCATCCCTCTACGGGAGATAAAGGTGAATTTTATGAATATGTCGTCGTAATCCCGCAAGAGACCCAAAGCAGTTGTATGGGGGTGCAACGCAGCATGCGTTTTATCGATGCTGAAACCAAACAACCTTTAGCTGTAAACTCCCTTCAGAGCTTAGCCACATCACCCCTGCAAATTGAAATTAGCAACACCACCCCGAATTATGTCTATCAGCTCGTACCGCTATGCCGTCCGATTGAGTTTCAAGTAGGTGAAACTATCATGTTTCATGGACAATCATTAAGATGCGCTACAGATCAAGATGAAATACAAGTATTGCGCCCTTATGAAACACGGACTTATGAGCTCGATCTCAGCTTTGCCGAGACGGAACTTCCCTTAATCGTAAACTATAAAGCTTTTTATCGTACTGATTTGCCTAGTATTGGGACAGTATGGGAAAAATGTGACGCAGCCCAGATCACTGCACCTATTTATAAGAAACGTATTCCTAAAGAACCTAAAATTATAGAACCACCGATCACGGTTCCTGAACAACCTGTCGGGGAAAAGCCAGAATAATGCTGATCATGAAAAAATTAAAACCCGAGTCCTGCATCCTGCAAAACTCGGGCAAATGAGGTTGTGCTTTCACGTTATTTTTATTATCTTGCGTCCATCGCATGCATCATATCCATGATGACTGTTCCATTTCAGCGCTGCTTATCCTTAATCGGAAATCCATTCCTGCGTCCTTGTGCTGATGTATTTAGAATAAATCTTTTGCGGCTGTAGGACTATTCGTTACAAACTTAAATCTATGTACGAAATAACGTACATTAATTAGCTAAAGTTTAAAATCACATAATTCCTCAAATCACTGAAATCTAAATAAATCACGTAATTTAACCTTATACAATCCACTATTTATGAGGTTGAGCCAAAGGATCAATGACCTCTTTCTCCTCTTCCTCAGCCTTCTCTATGCCTTCCTGTATCGCCTTTTGAGCTTCCTGTTCATCTTCGGCTGTCTGTTCCAGTGATTCCTGCTGTTGTTCAAATAGACGATCTGTTTGTAACACCACATAAATCGGAAAATGATCTGAACCGATATGCGACAAGCGTTTCATTTTGACTAAACCAAAATCCGTACTATGAAACAGATGATCCAGTGACCAGCGCAGTAAAGGATAATCAGCATGGAAAGTATTCATGAAATAGCGCCCAACTCGTGGATCAAGCAAGCCACTGATACGCTGGAATAAGCGCGTTGTTCTCGACCATGCCACATCATTCAGATCTCCCATCACGATACAGCTCTGATCTAGGTCTTTAATTTGGTCACCCACAATCAAGAGTTCGGCATCTCTTAAAGTTGAGTCTTTCGCCTCAGTTGGACTCGGAGGCTTAGGATGTAAACAGTACAACTTAACCTGCACACCCGACGCTAACGTCAGACAAGTGTGAATCGAAGGAATCTCGTCACTTAAGATAAATTTCACTTCGGTGCCATTTAACGGCAAACGACTATACAGATGCATTCCATATAGATTGTCTAAAGGCACAGGCACGCAGAAAGGATAATCTGCTTCGATTTTGCTCAGCGCTTGTTGCCATGCAGCATCCGACTCAAGGGTCAGTACCACATCAGGTTTTAGATTTTCAATATGCGCTAGCAAAAGATGATATTTATCGTTTGGGGTCAGTACATTCGCAACCAGTAATGAAACTTGCTGTTCAGGTTTTAACTGCGCCTTCTTTACTTTTTGAACCTGCTTTTTCCATAACGGCGTATAAGGCAAAACCATTTTGAGCTGATAGGCAATCGCAGCCATTAAACCAAGAAAAAATAGCTCCGTGCTCAAGGTCCAATCCGATACACCAAATAACATTACACAAGCGGTCAAAATCCCTAATGCCAAGATTTGTAATCTGGGAAAATCCGCCCCTCGAAACCACCACTCATCTCGAGGGATCAAAGACCAAAATGAAAGCCATATCACCACTGCTGCGCAAATCTGAATCCACATCATGTTCATTTTTCTCTTTGGGATAGCATAGATTTACAATAAAGCTGTAGCTTTATCAATTTTCTATCTAATATAAACAAGATATTCCACTCAATAAACAAGCTGTTTTAGCGAGGTAACGCTTGCAGTTGTGGACGCTTTTGATACACTCAAACCCCTTTTAATTTTTTTACATACCGAGGCACAATGACATGAAAGTAGGTCTGGTCGGTTGGCGTGGGATGGTTGGTTCTGTCCTTATGCAACGTATGGTTGAAGAGAATGATTTTGCTCATATCGAGCCATTCTATTTCTCTACCAGTAATGCAGGTGGTGAAGCGCCTGCATTTGGTGGTAAGACTGCCCCAGCACTTATGGATGCAACGGACATTAAGAGTCTGAAGCAAATGGATGTCATTTTAACCTGTCAAGGTGGTGATTACACATCTGAAGTTTTCCCGAAACTCAAAGCTGAAGGTTGGGATGGCTACTGGATTGATGCAGCTTCTACCTTGCGTATGGCTGATGATGCAATCATCGTACTTGATCCAGTAAACTTGAACGTGATCAAAGATGGTTTAATGAATGGCACTAAAACATTTGTTGGCGGTAACTGTACTGTTTCACTGATGTTGATGGGCTTAGGTTCATTGTTCCAGAACAATCTGGTTGAGTGGGCAACATCAATGACTTATCAGGCAGCATCGGGTGCAGGCGCGCAAAACATGCGTGAACTGATCACAGGTATGGGCTATCTGTATAACAATACCAAAGACTTACTGGATGATCCTAAATCTGCGATTCTTGATATTGATCGTCAAATTGCAGACTTGCAACGTGGCGAAGGTTTCCCGAAAGCAAACTTCGGCGTGCCATTGGCAGGTTCATTGATTCCATATATCGACAAACAGCTCGAAAGTGGTCAATCAAAAGAAGAATGGAAAGGTCAGGTTGAAACCAACAAGATCCTCGGTAACCAGCAAATTGTTCCAATCGATGGACACTGTGTCCGTATCGGTGCGATGCGTTGTCACTCTCAAGCGATTACATTGAAATTGAAAAAAGATGTGGCGCTGGACGAGATCGAAGACATGATTCGTAACTCTAGCCAATGGGCAAAAGTGGTTCCGAATACACGCGAAGCATCAATGACTGATCTTACCCCAGTTGCAGTAACAGGAACTTTAACTGTTCCAGTGGGCCGTTTACGCAAACTGAATATGGGTAAAGAATATCTAGGTGCATTCACAGTTGGTGACCAGTTGCTTTGGGGCGCTGCTGAACCATTGCGTCGTATGCTTCGTATTCTGGTTGAATACAAGAACGCTTAAGCAAAAATCCCGAAAAATCAAAAGCCGATCACATTTGATCGGCTTTTTTATGTGGATGGAAAATGAAGAATTTACAATTCATTTACATCACGGTAATGTATACTTTTTTCTGACCATAACATCACTTTTTCATGGATCGAGATGACTGTTTATAACAAATTAAAAATTGCCATTTTAACCATAATTTCTTCGCAACATCTTTATGCAATTACACTTGATCCATTGCAAATTCAGTCTGCTCCGGGTGAGTTACTTTATGCGGAAATGAGTTTCCATCAAGCTGATATCAACTCGAAATTTGATGTGAGTCTAGCAACGCCTGAAGACTTATTGATGATTGGCGCCGTACATCAGCCCCCTTCAAACCTGAACTTTTTTACACGTCGCAACAATCAGGGAGAAGGTGTCATTGTGATCACCTCTTCCCGTCCAATGACGGATGCTGAACTAAACATCATTATCAAAATCCAAGAAGGCGGCGCTTCTCATTTAAAGCATATTCGACAGTCTATGCGTCAGGCAGCAAAGCCACCGCTCAGCGCAAAAAGTAATAATGAAAAGTCACTCACACCTAAATTTATTGTCAGTGAAAAAGATATTGCCTTAAACCTGCCTGAAAGTACCCGTTTCAATGTTGCAGACAACAATACCAAAGCAGCAGCTAAACAGGAAACGCTATTAAATGCGCCCTTTGCCTTGCCGCCAGTATTAAAGAAACAGCAATCTTCTGTACCTGAAGCAGCCGCAATATCTGTTGCTGTGCCTGCAAAAATAGACCCCTCTTTAGCAGCACCACTCCAACAAACAGCGTCGAATGTAAGTAGCAAAGCAGAGAAAGCAACTGAAGCTCCTGCAATTAAACAGGAAAATATTCAAACGGCACAAGCAACGACACCTGCAACAGAGACCGCTCCACCTGCAAATGAGCTAAAAAATACGGCCTTCAAATCTGTTGAAGATGGAGAGATAACCAAAGCCCAATATCAGGCCAAAGAGCTTTCAGCCCCTGCGAAGAAAAAAGCACCTGTTCAAAGTACGCCAACAACATCAAGTGAAACGGCACAACAACATGTTGTACAACGCAATGAATCGCTCTGGAGTATTGCACAACGTATTGCAGGACAAACCCAGCAACCTGTCGCTCAGGTGATGCATCAAATCAAGGCACAAAATGAGCATGCCTTTATTGGAGGCAATGCAAATCGACTCAGACAAGGTTCACATTTGAATTTTAATTTCAGTGCGACAGCAACGCAGCAGAATAAGAATATCAACCAAATCGCGGCTCAAACCCAACGCCCTGCCGCAGCTAAAGCCAAATATCGCTTACAACAGGCGGAAATGTCCTTAGTCGCTGAAAGTAATCAAGATTCAAGTACGGGAAGTGCCAAAAAAGACACATTACAACAGAAAACCAGTGCAGACTTGTCATTAAAAGTTATGACAGCACGGGAAAAAACCGTTACATTACAAAGAAACGTAACACAGTTAGAACTGGCACTGCATCAAAAGGAACAACGTATTCAGCTGTTAAATGCTCGGCTTGCCGAACTACAAGATCAGTTAAAAGCGCAGCAGGAAACTAAAAAGTCAACACGCTAGGTTACGAGAAGATTCTCATAAATTTGCATAAAAGCGGCTCAATCTTTAAGGGGTAAAGATCATGTCAAATATAATCATCGTACTACTGGTCATTGTGCTGGTGGTTGCGATCTTTTTAAAAAAACGTGAAAGTAATCAAGCCAATGCTGCACCAAAGAAAGGTACAGCTAAAACACCGAAAAAATCTGCGACCAAAACAGCTTCACGCACAGCTTTAGTTCGTGAAGAACAAGAACTTGCCCCTCAAGTTAGCACTGCAATTTCTGAAAGCCTTCGCCAACAGCTTGAAAAGCAAATTCAGAGTGGCAATTTCCAAGCCGCTGAAGCACAAATCAATCAGGCTTTAAAACAAGATAATTCTCAACATGAGCTTTATCTTTTTTTACTTGAGATTCATCTTAAACAGAAAGATGATTTTGCAATTGATCAACTGATCAAGCATGTGCATGCACTGAAACTTGAAGATATTGCGCAAGCCGCTGAAATCAAACACCGCGAATATCTACAGAATAAACAGCCTGACTCTATTGATTTTAATTCGGCAAGTTTTCATCAAACGCATACGACCACAGAACCTGTCGCTCAAAACAATAGCGCAGATTTCGATGCTTTAGTGCAAACACCAGCAGCACAGTCTTTTGACGATTTACAATCTGAATATACGGCTCCTGCGGAAGAAGCTCGAACAGTAGAACCAGCACCTGAAGTACAGCCTTTAGATTTCAACTTTTCATTTGAACAAAAGGAAACAGTTGAACCAGCTCCTGCACCAGTTGAAACACCAGAAGCAAAACAAGAGCAACCACTTGAGTTTTCTTTTAATCTGGATTCAGCAACACCGAAGACTGAAGAAACCAAAGTTGCAGACAGCAAGCCAGAATTAGACTTTAACTTTGCGGATTTAGAGGTTGTTGCAAATCAACCTGAAGCCAAACAGCAAAGTACAGAAACAGCACCGAACCTTGATTTCAATTTTGAACCGTCTCAAGCGCAGGTTGAAGAAAAAACCTCGATTGAAAAGACTGAGTTTTCATTTGAAACTGTAGCACCAGCGCCTGTTGCGGAACCTAAAGTTGAATTAACTCCAGCACCCTCTCAAATTTCTGCAAGCCACGATCCACTGGTGCAATCATTCCCTGATTTGCAACAACTGGATGAGGCACAGCTCAATTTGGAACTGGCTGAACAATATGTTGAACTGGGCGCCTACGAGTCTGCCCGTGAATTGTTAAAAAACACTTCAACATTCGATCAGGAACAACAACAACGTTCAGAAATTTTACTGAATAAAATAGCTTCCTGAATTTGATCAGTCTAATATAAGCAGTCTCTAAGACTGCTTTTTTTATGATGAAAAAAATCGCTTTAATCTATATGGGTGGAACTTTTGGCTGTATTGGCGAACCGTTAATGCCAATGCCAGAACAGGACTTTTTACCGCTACTTGGCAAGGTGATCCCACCACATTTACAGGTCGAATGCTACGCTGCACCCAGTATTAAAGACAGCAGCGCCTGTACTGCAACCGATTGGCTCAAACTGGTCCAACAAATCCAGCAACTACAACTGAATGGTTTCCAGCATTTTGTGATTATTCACGGTACGGATACGCTCAGTTATGCTGCTGCAACACTGGCACGATTCTTAGGCCATTCTTGCCATGCGATTATTACGGGCAGCCAATATCCATTACTGAATATTGAAGGCAATGACACACGCGAGTTTACCGATGCAATCGGTAACTTATATCTAGCTCTAGAGCAGGTATTAAGCTTAGCAAGCGGTATTTATCTGGCCTTTCATCAACAAATTTTCCATGCCCAAACCACGCTAAAAGCACATACAACTGAACTGGATGCGTTTGTCGGGATCAAGGCAGAGCAAAGTTGCAAGACCACGGCTGATCCTTTTGTCATCCACAATGAGCATATCGAAAAAGCAGCACAACTGAACATGCTCAATCTGATGTTACAGCCGATTGCAAAAGAGCAGCTCATCATGCAGTTAAAAAATCTTGTGGCTGCTCCACCTGACTTTCTGGTTTTACAAGGTTTCGGAACAGGCAATATTGCCGTCAATGATGAAATTCTTGCGTTATTTGACGCTTTTTATCAGAAGCGATGTCTGCCAATTATTAGTACACAGGTCACCTTCGGACAGTTGGATCAGCGTTATGCAGTCAGCTCATGGATTCAATCTGCCAAAGTTTTGGTCAATGATTGCCATAGCCATGCCGATTTATATGCAAAAGCCCTGCAAATGTATTTAAAATACCCGACCCACGAACAATGGTTCGAACATTGGCATCAACACTAATATTGAGGTTAGAACATGCAACGTTATGCAATTGGTATTGAATTTTGCGGTACTCAATACCGTGGTTGGCAAACCCAACAGGCTGGCGTGATCACTGTTCAGGAAACCGTAGAAAAAGTGTTGAGTACCATTGCCAATGAACCCATCGTGTTACATGGCGCAGGCCGTACCGATGCAGGGGTGCATGCAACCAATATGGTGGCGCATTTTGATACCGAAGCGATCCGTCCAGAACTTGGCTGGATCCGTGGTGCCAACAGCCAACTTCCCAAAGATATTTCCATTCAGTGGATTAAATGCATGGATGAAAATTTCCATGCCCGTTTTAAGGCAGTAGCGCGTCGTTATCGTTATGTGGTGTATAACGCCCCTACTCGCCCTGCGTTGCTATACAAGCAAGTCACGCATCTCTATCAAACGCTTGATGTCCAGAAAATGATTGCGGCTGCATCCAAGTTTGAAGGAACGCACAATTTCGAAACCTTCCGTGCTGCGGCGTGTCAGTCGAATCAACCTGTGCGTCATGTAAAACATTGCCGCTTGTTTGAACATGGCCGCTATTTAGTTTTAGATATTCAGGCAGATGGTTTCTTACATCACATGGTGCGCAACATCATGGGCTGCCTGCTTGAAATCGGTCAAGGCATGTATGACATCGACCATATCGATACCATGTTTGCAGCAGAAGACCGTACCGCTGCTGGTATTACCGCCCCTTCCGATGGTCTCTATTTTATTCAGGCCTATTATCCAGATGAGTTTGAATTACCAAAGATGCCTTTAGGGCCTCAATGGCTTAACTTACCTGAATAATGCAATGCACTAAGCTGTCTCGTCCTGAAATAGGTTGACACTTATTTCAAACAAACGCCTGATGCATTTCATTAGGCGTTTTGTATTTTAACGATAGATGAGGTCTACGACTATTGTAAATCTCTATGGACTCTGCAACCATTCGTTTAGCATCTTCAAGATTCCTTGGCTTATGAAGTAAATATTCATTCTTCAATATACCATTAACCCTTTCTGCTAAAGCATTCTGGTAACAATCATATCCATCTGTCATTGAACACCGGATATTATGTTCTTGATGTAATTCCTGATATTTCTTGGAACAATACTGGATACCTCGATCCGAATGATGAATGAGTGAAGATTGCGGTGTTTGTCTTGTTTTTAATGTTTTTAAATAGGCTTGACTAACAGCTTCCGCACCTAAATTGTCATCCACATGATAACCCACTATTTTTCTAGACCAAGCATCGGTTATTAGGCTCAGATAAGCTTCTCCTGTTTCTATAGGTAGATAGGTTATATCTGCAACCCAAAGTTGCTCAGGTTTTCGTGGTATCTCTTGCTTAATTCCTAACTTTACCAAGTTGGGATGCTTGTAAAAACGATGATGGCTATTAGTTGTCTTATGATAGGCACGTTTAGGCCGCACTAATAAACGATGTTCTCTGAGTACATCAAACAACCGGTCTCTACCAATTTTGATACCCATTACCCTATTCAGCAAGTAGTGAAGTTTCCTTGTCCCTATACGAGGTTGAAACATTCTTTCTTGTTGAATTCGTTGTAATACATCTTGTTCATGTTTATGTCTTATATTGGCTGCTTGCTTTGCTTATAATAAGCTTGCCGTGTTGTGCCAAGATAATAACAACATTCAGTGATGCTAAAACCTACCGTTTGCTTTTCTTTGATTGCTTGCCTTGTAGCTTTTTTGTGGTACTTACTCCGTAATCTCTTTCAAGTATGTTGATGATAGATTCAAATAACTCTGCTTTTCTTTTGGTTTCATATAATTGCTGCTCAAGCTCTTTAATTCTTTGTTCTGGAGTGAGTGGTAGAGGATCGGACATTTGTTTTTCTCCATGATGAAATGGGCTGCCTTGACGCCAATCTAATCTACCATGCTTTCTTAACCAGGCTAAAACTGTTGAACGCCCTTGAATACCATATCGGCTCTGAGCCTGTTTATAAGTCATTTCACCTTTTTCAACTTGATCTACGACTGATAATTTAAAAGCTAAGCTGTAATCTCGTTGTGTTCTTTTAACTATTGTTTTCATTACACTCTCCAAATTTAAGTTTAGAAAGTGTCAACCTTATCTAGGACGAGACAAGCACATAAAAAAAAGCCTAATCGATTTGATCAGGCTTTTTTTCATTTTAGACAGTTTAACGCTGTTTACGCTTACGATATTCAACAGGCGTTTCATTGGTCCAGCGCTTAAAAGCCCGATAAAAAGTACTTGGCTCAGAAAAACCGGTTAAATACACAATACGTTCTACACTTTCACTGGTATTCGCCAAGAGTTTTTTCGCCAGACGACAACGATAGTCTGAAAGAATTTGCTGGAAGCTGGTATTGGCTTCACTCAGCTGCGTTCTTAAACGACGCGGTGTGATATTCAATTGTGCAGCGACCGTTTCCAGTGTCGTTTCACCACTTTCTAGAGTTGAACCAATGGCACGGCGCACTTCTCCGACCAGATCGTATCGCGCAAGTTCCTGTAATTTCTCAATCGCCAGTTGCTCGTGCAATTGCAGTAATTCTGGCTCAGCTTGCCACAATGGATAGTCCAGTACCGCAGCATCAAAATAAAGACGAGTTTCTTTTTGTCCTAAGCTGACTGGGCAACCATAAACTCTGAAATATTCATCATCAGCAGCGCCTTCACTGAAATTAAAATCAATGTAGATCGGCTCAAACTGCCCTTCGGTAATAAATTTAAAGAAACGTAAAATGCCAGACATTGCACATTCAGAAAAATGGCGATTGACCAAATTATCCGACCAGAACTGTTCACCATTGGTCAAATAGCAACGACCATCTTCAATAATCAACTTGGCATCAAAGGCATCACTAATCAGACGCTGGTAAGCCAAAGCGCGCTTTAAGCCTTCACCAAAAGTTTCACTACTGATAAATAAGTGTTCAATGACTTGCCCACGGTATAAAGGCAAATGCTCGCCGAGATGTAATCCAATATCTGGATCTTTACTCACGTCCTGTGCCGCAATCCAGAAGGCATTTTGTGCACTCAGTGGCGTTCTCGCATTGGTATCAACCTGATTTAGCGCCACGCCGGCTTTTGTTAAAATCTCTTCGGTTGGTAATCCTGCTTTACGAATTGCCTGATAACCAAAGCGCAATACAACTGATGCATCTGTTAGCTGACCCACGCAGTGCCCTTCCCTGTAGATACGTTATTATGACAATGAACAACAATTTTAGATTAACGTTGATTGACCAAACTGACAACAATATTCTGCTTATTTTGTTAAAAAAAATCCCAAATTGTCCGACAGTTTCTTTCGGTTAATATCTGACAGCCTTACCGCGACTTGATCTTGTAAATTTTAAATAAATTGACTATAATTTGCGCCTTCCCAATTTGATCATCAGGTAGGCTATGGCCAATAAAGAGGAACTCATTGAGTTCGAAGGCGTTGTCACCGAAACGCTTCCTAATACGATGTTCCGTGTACGTTTAGAAAACGGTCACGAAGTTATTGCTCACATTTCTGGTAAAATGCGTAAACACTATATTCGTATTTTGACAGGTGACAGTGTAAAAGTTGAAATGACACCTTATGATTTAACCAAGGGTCGTATCACTTATCGTGCACGCTAAGTCAGATTAGTGAATGCAAAAAAGCCACATCTTTATGTGGCTTTTTTTATTCCAACAGGACATAACCTGAACTTATTCGCTTAAGCGTGTAGTTTTACACGCACCCGCTTCACACTCACGTAAGCGCTCTTGTAGCCAGTTGTTACGGTCTTGGGTCATGTTCAAACGACATTGAATATTCGCCGTGCTTTGCAAGTCTTCACTACACTCAACATCACGATAACGGATCCACGCCAACTGGGATTTCTTTAAAATTTTTTCTTGTGTTTCATTCAGGTATTTGCGTAATAGTTGATAGTTTTTATTTAAATCCGTATCCGCACTCACATAGACTTTATTGGTACAGTAAACATCATCATAACCATTACGTGTCTTATCACAATTATCCGCATAACTTAGTGTCGCCATCACACTACCCATCAATCCGAATATTAACCTGTGCATCAAACTTTCCACATCTCTTAACTCTCGGGCTCATCTAAGCATATTTTGCTTCTCTTTAGTATTACCCAAAAGTAGACAAGTTTGTACGTTTTTGTCTTTGTTTGTCTATATCGTTAGAATAGAGAGATGGGCTAAAAATTAAGGAAAATAAAATGGCAAATTATAAAATATATCTGGCTGCTTTCATTTTAGGTTTACAAGGATGTGCAACCGCAGGATGGCGATCTGTACAACTACAAGACTATTTACAGCCTTATGTGGGCCAATCCGCTGATCAGATCCAGCAAAACCTAAACTTACGAAGTTTAGGCTTCCAGACCTTAAAACAACCTCAGAGAAGCAAAGAGAGTTTAGTTTTTACTGTCCTTCGTCCGATTAATATTCCAGTTCCGATTGCACAGGCTTATGGAGATCCGAGTTCACCGACCGGTGGCTCAGTACGATTAGGATCGATCTCAACCAGCCAGCAATCTTATGATGTGAATTTCTATTGTCATATCATCTTCGAACTGGATCAGCAGCAAATCGCCCGCGCCATACGTTATGAAGGTAAGGCTTGCTAAACAGCCACAAAAAACGCAGCAATTGCTGCGTTTTTGCTTTCAATACAGATTAGTTCAGCGCAGAAACAACCGCCTCACCCATCGCATCTGTACCCACTTTGGTCATACCTTCAGACATAATGTCGGCAGTACGTAAACCTTGATCCAGCACCTGACCTACAGCATCTTCAATCGCTTTGGCAGCCGCTTCTTCACGGAAGGTATAACGTAGCATCATCGCAACTGACAGCACGGTCGCCAATGGATTGGCAATATTCTGTCCTGCGATATCAGGTGCAGAACCATGACATGGTTCATACATGCCTTTGCCATTTTCATCTAAAGAAGCCGAAGGCAACATGCCAATTGAACCAGTCAACATCGCTGCTTCGTCAGACAGGATATCGCCAAACAGATTACCTGTTACGATGACATCAAATTGCTTTGGTGCACGCACCAGTTGCATCGCTGCATTATCAACATACATGTGCGATAACTGAATATTTGAATATTGAGCTTGCTGCAAATCAGTCACCGTTTGCTTCCACAACTCAGTCACTTCAAGTACGTTGGCTTTATCGACCGAACATACTTTTCCACCGCGTAATCCCGCCAGTTCAAAAGCAACCTTAGCAATACGTTTGATTTCGCTTTCTGAGTAAACATCGGTGTTATAACCCTGTTTCTCGCCATTTTCCAGTTCACGAATACCACGCGGCTGACCAAAATAAATCCCGCCTGTTAATTCACGAACGATGAGAATATCCAGACCCGCTACAATTTCTGGCTTCAAACTAGAAGCATCAGCCAATTGCGGATACAAAATTGCTGGACGAAGATTAGCGAATAAATTTAATTCACTACGGATTTTCAACAAACCACGTTCTGGACGAATTGAGCGCTCAATGCTATCCCATTTAGGACCACCCACAGCACCAAGTAGAATGGCGTCGGCTTTTTTTGCTTGTTCACTGGTCACAGCTGGATAAGGTTCGCCATGCGCATCAATTGCTGAACCACCGAGTAAACCATGTTCCCATGTCAAACCTAGATTAAATTTATGATTGACCTTGGTTAAAACCTGTTCCGCTGCAGCTACGATTTCAGGACCAATGCCATCACCCGCTAAAATTAAAATATGTTTAGACATCTACTTTTCCAGTTTTCATATAAGCAGTTTTGACACTGCGAGCCGATTAAACCTTTTTCTCAACAAACTCGCCTAAGCCTGTACTGACATCAAAAGGACGGCAGAAGCGGCGAATGGTATGTTGCTCTTGCTGTAAATCTACACATAGCGGATCAGGTACAGAAACCTTGAGTAAGCTGCCTGAAGAGCGATGTGTTCTGTCTCGATACATTTTAAAGGTATAGCGCACATGCGGTTTAAACGCATGAATGACATGGAAAGTTTCTGCACGATCTGGAGAAATAGGATAGAAACGAATGACAACTTCATATTGCTTGGCAGGTACGCTTAAATACACCTGCTGCTTTCGGCTGAATACCGAACCATGTAATCGAACAATCCCCCGTCCCATTGCCTGCTGGCTGATTCGGTGGGTCTTTGCATCGATTACCGCAATATCCCCGATTCGTTCAAACTCACAACTCTCAACGCCTGAACAATATAAAGTCGTGTTGTCCGCCTTACTTTCCAGCATGTTCTGTGCAATACGAACCTGATCAACCACGTTCGGTGCATTTTGACACGCGGTTAAAGTCGTACCAACACATAGACACAGTAAAATACTGCGAGCGAGTCTTCTTCTCATTATTCAAGCCCAGTCCTCATGCCTTGTTAACATGTAAGCAAAAAATTATTCGCTAGCATGTTAACAAGAGTTCAATGTCTGCGCTATGGCTATGTTAAAAATGTCCAAGACGAAGTGTAATTTCGTCCACTCAAATTAAGCCTGAATGTCCTGAAAGACCCAAGGACGCGCCTGTTTTGCTTTCGCTTCATAGGCACGAATATCGTCTGCAACCTGTAAAGTTAAGCCGATATCATCCAAGCCATTCAATAAACAATGTTTACGGAATGGATCAACTTCAAATTTAAATGCTTCACCTGTTGGCGTACGAACTTCCTGAGCATCCAAATCAATGGTTAACTGATAACCTTCATTTTCAGCACATTCTTTAAATAACTGATCCACGATCTGTTCAGACAAGATCACAGGTAACATGCCATTTTTAAAACAGTTATTAAAGAAAATATCGGCAAAGCTTGGTGCAATCACGGTACGGAAACCATATTCACTCAATGCCCACGGCGCATGCTCACGGCTTGAGCCACAACCAAAATTGGTACGTGCCAATAAAATGCTAGAACCTTGATAACGCGGCTTATTTAAAACGAAATCAGGATTTTTTGGACGCTTGCTAATGTCCTGTCCCAAATAACCTTCATCCAAATAGCGCAACTCATCAAATAAATTGTCGCCAAAACCAGTACGTTTAATTGATTTCAAAAACTGTTTTGGAATAATCAAGTCGGTATCAACATTGGCACGATCTAAAGGTGCAACAATACCTTGCTCTACAGTATATTTTTCCATGATTCTGCTCCCTTAGAATGAACGAACATCAACAAAATGGCCTGCAATTGCTGCCGCAGCCGCCATCGCTGGACTCACCAAATGGGTACGTCCGCCATTGCCCTGACGACCTTCAAAGTTACGATTTGAAGTCGAGGCACAATGCTCACCGGGTTGTAATTTATCGGCATTCATCGCTAAGCACATTGAACAACCTGGTTCACGCCATTCAAAGCCCGCTTCCAAGAAAATCTGATCCAAACCTTCCTGTTCCGCCTGCTGTTTCACCAAACCAGAACCTGGAACGATCATGGCCTGCTTGATACTCGCAGCCACTTTACGACCTTTTACCACGTCGGCAGCTGCACGGATATCTTCAATACGTGAATTGGTACATGAACCAATAAATACGCGATCTAACTGAATATCAGCCAAGGCTTGTCCAGCTGTTAAACCCATATATTGATAAGCACGCGTCCAGTCATTGCGTTGTACGTCATCTTTAGCTTGCTCTAAAGTCGGCACGGCTTGTGTCACCGGAATCACCATTTCTGGCGAGGTGCCCCAAGACACTTGCGGTTCAATCTCGGCACCATTCAATACCACAACCGCATCAAATACGGCATCTTCGTCTGAATGCAAAGTATTCCAGTATTCAACCGCCTGATCCCACTGTTCACCTGTTGGCGCATAGTTACGATCTTTGACATAGGCAATGGTCTTGTCATCAACAGCCACCATTCCCACACGAGCACCGGCTTCAATCGCCATATTACATACCGTCATACGGCCTTCGATTGACATATCACGGAACACTTGCCCACCAAACTCGATGGCATAGCCTGTACCGCCCGCAGTACCAATTTTGCCGATAATCGCCAAAACCACGTCTTTAGAGGTTACGCCCTTGCCCAATACGCCATCGACACGCACCAACATGTTTTTCGACTTCTTCTGTACCAAGCATTGTGTTGCCAATACATGTTCAACTTCTGAAGTCCCAATACCATGTGCCAAGCAACCAAAGGCACCATGCGTTGCGGTATGCGAGTCACCACACACCACCGTCATACCCGGTAAAGTCAAACCTTGCTCTGGCCCAACCACATGCGCGATGCCTTGGCGAATGTCATTAATACCAAACTCAACGATATTAAATGTTTTACAGTTATCGTCTAAAGTCTGAACCTGAATACGAGAAGTATCATCTTCAATCCCAGCGATACCCTGTTCACGCTCTTTTTTAGAAGTCGGTACGTTATGGTCAGGGGTTGCGACATTGGCACTTAAACGCCATGGTTGACGACCAGCAAGTTGTAAGCCTTCAAATGCCTGAGGGCTGGTCACTTCATGCAATAAATGACGATCAATATAAATAAGGCTAGAACCATCATCACGTTGTTTTACTAAATGGTCGTCCCATAATTTGTCGTACAAAGTTTTGCCTGCCATGTCGTCGCTCTCCATCGTGCTTGCCATCGGACTGGGTATTTTTTATCTTGAATTGATTATAGCAATGCTTTTACATAAATCTAATTTATCATTTTTATAAATTGACAAACTTTTTGGAATGATAAATTTTCTTCTCGGCTCATCTTTGTGCTTTCAAATGAAAAGCATGCGAAATCAATCTGATCCTGCCTGATCTTAACTTTAATGTCATTTTTTTTAATCATATTTAAGTGAATGTTCATTCTATTTATAAAAACAATCGTCATAAATTGAAATTTCTTTTTTACATTTCAAATGATAATGATTATTATTTAATTAAATAGAGATTCTGTAGGGTGAAGCCGATGTCAAATATTCAACAATTCGTAATGAATAATAGTAGGACTTTGAAAAAAACCTTGAGTTATTACATCATGCATATTAGTGTGGCGATGCTCGTTGCATATATCATTACAGGCAATTGGATCATGGCAGCAACCTTAAGTTTGATTGAGCCAACAGTACAAGCCTTTGCTTTTTTCTTTCATGAAAAAGTCTGGAATTATTTCTAATTCAAAAAATTGCACATAAAACCAATTTAAAATCTCTCCCGGATAAGCGTGTATGAACCTCGCAGCTTTTGAAGCATTTGTAAAAGTGATGGAAACTGGTTCAATTTCTATTGCAGCAGAACAATTATTTATTACCCAGCCTGCAGTGACCAAACGGATTCATAGCTTGGAAGACTACTTTGGCGTCAAGCTATTTGAATCCGCAGGTCGTGGCATTCAACCGACCCATGCAGCACATTCTCTATTGCCCAAAGTCCAAACCTGGCTGAATAAACTGGGTGAGATTCATCATACCCTAAGTCATGAACAGGCACAGGTACAAGGTCGTCTCAAGATTGGTACCAGTCACCATATCGGTTTACATCACCTAGCTGAGCCGCTTAAAAATTTTGTTCAGCTTTTTCCTCAAGTCACTTTAGATGTCCATTTTGTCGATTCTGAGCAGGCTCATGAACAGGTATTGGCAGGCGAACTCGAACTGGCCTTTTTAACCTTACCTCCAGTCGGGGATGATCGGCTCAACTATGTCACCATCTGGAATGATCCATTGGTATTTGTTACCGCGCCCTTCCATCCCTTGGCACAGCAAACTCAGCTTAAGCTCGAAGACCTGATAGCTTATCCAAGCTTATTACCAGCAGCACAAACCTATACCAGTCAGATTACTTTGGCGGAATTTGAAAAGAATAATCTCAAACCCAAAATCACCATGAGTAACAATCCGTTAGAATCCATCCGCATGTTGGTATCGATTGGTTTAGGCTGGTCTGTTTTACCCAAAACACTGGTCAATCAGGATTTAAAACAGCTGGATCTACAGCTGGATATGCAACGCCAACTTGGTATGGTCTGGCATCCAGCTCGCATCCAGTCTAAAGCGGCTGAGGAGCTGATTCGGATGATGCAGGTAGGATAAATAATCCATCCTTTGCTGTATAAACATTGGTACGATAAAAAAACCTCCACTTATGGGAGGTTTTTTTACATTCTTCAAAATAGACAGGGATATAGAGGCTTTAGATTGACCAGTCCTGAATTTCCCAAGCCTGCTCTTGCGCCAGTTTTTCTAAACGGTCATCTGGATTGATTGCAATCGCATGGGTCGCATATTCCAGCAAGAAACGGTCATTGATCGAATCTGAATAAGCCCAAGATTCATCTACGGTGCGTCCAGCCAGCCATTGATCCAGACGTGCCAGCTTACCTTGTTGATAACATGGAATTCCTGTGACCTTGCCCGTGTATTTACCATCAACAACTTCAGCACTGGTGGCAATAATTTCTGTAATACCAAACTCACGGAAAATCGGCGCGGTAATAAAATCACTGGTCGCGGTAATCCCCACAATGGCATGCCCGAGATCCTGATGCTTTTTAATCGCATCAAATCCTTTCGGGCGCATTTGTGGACGAATGATTTTTTGCATAAACAACTGATGTAATTCAGTTAAATAGTGATTATCGTGCTTGGTGAGAAATTCAAAAACAAATTCATTATAGGCAATCGGATCCAGTTGCCCTGCTTTATAGTCTTCGTAAAATTTGTCGTTCATTTGACGATGATGAACAGGATCAACCAAAGCTTCACTGACCAAAAACTCGCCCCATGAATGGTCAGAATCGGTATTTAACAGGGTATGATCTAAATCAAACAAAGCCAATTTCATATAAATGCTCATTTAAATGCAAATTAAAGAAAAAAAACGTAAATCTATTTCCGTAAGTCACTAAAAATTCGTTAAGATCATAGCAATTTAAACATTTTACTTTGACCTTTTTCGAGTTGGACATGGAAGATAGTCTGTCCCCGAGATCAAAGTCAACGATATAGATAAAATTTAGGTAGCCAAATGATCGACTCAGAAGGTTTCCGACCCAACGTCGGGATCATTTTGGCAAACGATGACGGACAGGTTTTATGGGCAAAACGCATTGGTCACAATGCTTGGCAATTTCCACAAGGAGGGATCCAATTTGGTGAAACCCCTGAACAGGCACTTTTTCGTGAACTGAGAGAAGAAGTCGGTTTATTGCCCGAACACGTCCAGATTATAGCGCAAACAAAAGGTTGGCTGCGTTATCGTTTGCCACATCGGTACATTCGGTCAGATTCAGATCCGGTATGTATTGGACAAAAGCAAAAATGGTTTTTACTGAAGTTAACGGCCTCGCCTCATCATATTCAGTTAAACCTGTCAGACCCACCCGAGTTCGATGAATGGCAATGGGTGAGTTACTGGTACCCATTGGGTCAAGTGGTCAACTTCAAACGTGATGTTTACCGTAAAGCCATGATGGAATTATGTTTACAACTACCTCAGCGTTAATTGTCATAGAATCATCATTTTAAGCAATGATTTTTGGCAAGAGAGCTGTTATAACTAGGCCTATAACGATTCAATAAACTGGAGTAAACATCCATGTCAAACATGCAACTCGACACCCTTAGACGCATTGTGCAAGAAATTAATGCGTCCGTCAGTTTGCATGATTCTTTGGACATTATGGTCAATCATGTGGCTGAAGCCATGCATGTGGATGTCTGCTCGATTTATTTACTGGACGAACGTAATCGCCGTTATGTGCTGATGGCATCGAAAGGTCTGAAACCTGAAGCCGTCGGCAATGTCTCGTTAAATATCGGTGAAGGTCTGGTCGGTTTAGTCGGGCAACGCGAGGAGATTGTGAACCTCGACAATGCGCCGAAGCATGACCGCTTTGCTTATTTACCTGAAACAGGCGAAGAGCTGTTTAACTCGTTCCTTGGCGTGCCTGTGATGTATCGCCGTAAGGTCATGGGTGTACTTGTGGTTCAGAATAAAGAATCGCAAGACTTCAGCGAAGCCGCAGAATCCTTTTTAGTGACACTGTGCGCACAACTTTCAGGTGTCATCGCACATGCACATGCGGTCGGCAATATTGATGTGTTCCGCAAGCCAACCACTGGCTCAACTTACAAAACATTCCAAGGTGTTTCAGGTGCAGGCGGTATTGCACTGGGTCGCGCCATCGTGCTCTACCCACCTGCCGATCTTGCTGCCATTCCAGATCGTGAAGCAGAAGATATCAGTGAAGAACTCGATTTACTGGATCAAGCCATTGCTTCGGTTCGTCAGGAAATTCAGTCCTTAGATGAAAAAATGCAAGATTCCCTCATGTCGGAAGAACGGGCGTTATTTAGCGTGTTCTTACGAATGCTGGATGAAAATGCCTTACCAAGTGAAATTAAAGACCATATTCGTGTAGGAAGCTGGGCCCAAGGTGCAGTGCGTAAAGTGATCGACAAACATGTTGCGCTGTTTGCGCAAATGGAAGATGACTACCTGCGTGAACGCGTTTCTGATCTCAAAGATCTGGGCCGTCGAATTCTAGCCTGCCTGCAAGAGGCGGATTCAAGCCATCGTGAGCTCAGCCCTGACAGTATTCTGATTGGTGAAGAAATCAGTACTGCCGCTCTGGTGGAATTGCCAGTTGATAATATTGCCGCAATCGTCACCTCGGAAGGTGCAGCCAATTCACATATGGTGATTGTGGCGCGTGCATTAGGTATTCCAACAGTGGTTGGTGTTACAGAGTTGCCAATCACCACGCTGGATGACATTGAAATGATTGTCGATGCTTATCAAGGTCGTGTCTTTGTCAATCCACCACGTCGTTTACGCCAACGTTACAAAGAAGTTCAGAAAGAAGAAGAACAGATCGCTAAAGATTTAAAGCAATACGAAACCAAAGATGCGATTACGCCTGATGGCATTTCTATTCCGTTATTCGTCAATACAGGTTTAATGATTGATGTGGTGCGTGGTGTTCAGCGCGGTGCCAAAGGTGTAGGTTTATACCGTAGCGAGATTCCCTTCATGCTACGTGAGCGCTTCCCTGGCGAAGAAGAACAACGCGCCATCTATCGTCAGCAGCTTAGCCATTTTGCCAATAAACCAGTGATTATGCGTACCCTTGATATTGGTGCGGATAAAGACTTGCCCTACTTCAGTATTGAAGAAGAAAACTCAGCGCTCGGCTGGCGTGGACTGCGTTTTACGCTGGATCATCCTGAGATTTTCTCTGCACAAATCCGTGCCATGCTCAAAGCCAGCATTGGCCTGAATAATCTGCATATCCTGCTGCCGATGGTAACCAGTGTCAGCGAAGTAGAAGAAGTGCTGTATCTGCTTGAGCGTGACTGGGTTGCGGTACAGGAAGAAGAACAGGTCAAGATTACCAAACCTAAAATCGGGATTATGGTCGAGGTGCCGAGCGTGCTGCTGCAAATTGATGAGTTTGCCGAACTGGTCGATTTCTTCTCGGTGGGCTCCAACGATTTAACCCAGTACTTGTTGGCGGTTGACCGTAATAATCCACATGTTGCCAACGTATATTCACACTTCCATCCATCAATTTTACGGGCCTTGAAACGTCTGGCAGAAGACTGCCATACACATCAAAAACCTGTCAGTGTGTGTGGTGAAATGGCGGGTGATCCATTGTCTGCGATCCTGTTAATGGCAATGGGCTTCAATACGCTCTCAATGAGTTCTAGTAATATTTTGCGAGTACGCAAAGCAATTTGCCATGTGCCAATGAGCGATGCCAAAAAACTGCTTGAAGATGTGCTGCAAATGAACAATCCGCTGGTGATTAAAAGCTGGCTTGAACATTATTTCAGAACTCACGGTCTTGCCGACATGGTGAAATCGAATCGTTTGGTGAGCGTATAAAATATCATTCACACAATCATAAAAAGAGCGCCACTTTAAAAGTGGCGCTCTTTTTATAGCTAGATTTTTTATTTTAAATAAACCTGTTGCTTTCCTTGACCAAGACTCACCTTCGGAAATTGGCGGTCGTAATCAATCATAATGGCATCTTTAGCCGTTAGATTGCTGCTATCAGATTGCCAAGTCACATAATAACTAATCTCGGCATCATCACGGACTTGCGGTTGAATCAACTGACGATGTCCTGCGGGCACACTAAACTCAACACTAAACGGCACTTGTGATACCTGCACTTTCTTTTGCTGAATTAAAGTTGCTGGCACATCAGCCATGCGACTTTCTACCGCATATAAACTGACTGTACCTTGCTGTAGCTGAACGGCATGGTTGTCTGCCCCCACAAACTCAACCGTCAAAGCGGTGGCTTGGTTGGCCTTAAGCTCAGAATTCTGCGACATGGAGGTACAACCTGTCAGTAAAGTGAAAGATAAACCAAGACCCGTTACTATTTTTTTCATTGTTTTTATCTCATCATGAAAGAGCTCAAACATAGCATGCCCTGAATTAAAATCATGACGACTTACATATTTTCAACCTAATCTCTTATCTCAGCCCTCTTAATGAAATATTGCTCTTAAGGATGAATGCTCAAATATTGACGAATCATTAAACTATTTGTGCAATTGAATGCTGCTTTACACAACTGCAACAGGTCAATTCCCCTATTTCTGCACCAGTCATCACCATCTTTCATTTCTTCGTTCAGCGATTTCCATGTAATTGAATGGTTGAGCAAAATTACAATAAAACTTTTATTTTTCATGAGTTTTTTGATTTTTTTAACAATTTTTATATCCAAAAATGCTCAGCTCAAGTTTAAGATTTAGACAGCTTCAATCGAATAAAGCATTTATGACATCAACTTTAATCCATTGGAAAAAAAGCTTTCATCAACCTAGAGTAAAAATACAAAGGATGTAATCTGATTCATTACAAATCTCAATTAGGCATCTGAAATTTTGATACCCAATTTGTATATGTCCCAGTGAAGCATTCATATCTTTGAACGGTCAAATGATTGAGATGACCAAGCTCACAGGTCATCTTGATGGAGATAGAACATGAGCCAAGACGAAAAAAAATGTCCTTATAGCCACCTCACCACTGATTTTGGTGCACCCGTTGTCGATAACCAGAACAGTATGACCGCAGGCGCCAGAGGACCATTATTAGCCCAGGACTTATGGCTAAATGAAAAACTTGCTAACTTTGTCCGTGAAGTGATTCCTGAGCGCCGTATGCATGCCAAAGGTTCAGGTGCATTTGGTACGTTCACGGTTACTCATGACATTACCCAATATACCCGCGCTAAAATCTTTAGCGAAATCGGCAAAAAAACCGAAATGTTTGCCCGCTTTACCACAGTTGCAGGTGAACGTGGTGCAGCAGATGCGGAACGCGACATTCGCGGCTTTGCCCTAAAATTCTATACCGAAGAAGGTAACTGGGATATGGTGGGCAATAACACCCCTGTATTCTTCTTGCGTGATCCACGTAAATTCCCAGATTTAAACAAAGCAGTAAAACGTGACCCGAAAACCAACATGCGTAGTGCAACCAATAACTGGGATTTCTGGACTTTATTGCCAGAAGCATTACATCAGGTCACCATCGTCATGTCAGATCGTGGTATTCCTTCAAGCTACCGTCATATGCATGGCTTCAGTAGTCATACCTATAGTTTCATTAACGCAGCCAATGAGCGTTTCTGGGTGAAATTTCACTTCAGAACTCAGCAAGGTATTCAAAATCTGACGGATGCTGAAGCGGGTGAACTGGTTGGTCAGGATCGTGAAAGCCATCAACGTGATTTATTCGATGCAATTGAACGTAAAGACTATCCAAAATGGACACTCTTCGTTCAAGTTATGCCAGAACAAGATGCGGAAAAAGTTCCCTATCATCCGTTTGATTTAACCAAAGTATGGCCACACGGCGATTATCCGTTAATTGAAGTAGGTGAGTTTGAACTGAACCGTAATCCTGAAAACTTCTTCCTTGATGTAGAGCAATCTGCTTTTGCACCAAGCAATCTGGTTCCAGGGATTAGTGCTTCACCAGACCGTATGTTGCAGGCGCGCCTGTTTAACTATGCAGATGCGCAACGCTATCGTTTAGGTGTGAACTATCAGCAAATTCCAGTCAATGCGGCACGCTGCCCTGTACATAGTAATCACCGTGACGGTCAAGGCCGTATCGATGCCAACTATGGTGGTTTACCGCACTACGAGCCAAACAGCTTCGGTCAGTGGCAAGAGCAAGCTCAGTATAAAGAGCCACCATTGAAAATTAATGGTGATGCCGATTTCTGGGATTATCGTGAAGATGACAATGATTACTTCAGTCAACCACGTGCCTTGTTCGAACTCATGACACCAGAGCAACAAGATGCATTATTTGGCAATACAGCACGTGCCATGGGCGATGCACTCGACTTCATCAAGTATCGCCATATCCGTAATTGCTACGCTTGCCACCCAGCCTATGGTGAAGGTGTTGCGAAAGCATTGGGTATGACCGTTGTTGATGCACAAGCTGCACGCGAAACTGATCCAGCGCGTCATTTACCAAGCTTTCTTTAAACTTTGACATTCTGAATAAAAAAGCCATCTTCGGATGGCTTTTTTATTTGTGTGCATAACGATTTATTCAAAATTTGATTAGAACGACAACCATGACCATGGGTGTATTAACTGACGCCAACTTTTAAGCCCGAATAAAATGTCCTTCTCGAATGCAATAGAAAGGATTAACCAGTTTCGAAGAAGATTTCATGGCATGCTGTAATTCATGTTCAGGAGAATCACGATCTTCATCTGTCAACTGAAAGGTACGGTAATGAATCGCCAGTGAACGGTGCGCATGCAAATCTAAATGCGCATGAAATGCATCTTGTGGATTCATGTGCACATAACGCATCAACATTCGTGGTTCATACGCCCCTATCGGCAATAATGCAATTCGGGCATCACCATAACGCTCATGGATTTGTTTAAAATGCCCTGAATAACCTGTATCCCCCGCAAAAAAACAGTGCCCTGTCTTGGCAAGCAAAGAAAAACCGCCCCATAAGGCACGGTTCTGATCGCGCACGCCGCGTCCAGATGCATGTTGTGCAGGTGTATAGGCAATCTTTAACTCATCATGAAACGGGATTTCCTGCCACCAATCCATTTCAATCACATGCAAATGCTTCGGCAGGTAATAGGCATTACCTAAACCGGTATAAATCGGCATTTCAAATTTCTGATGTAACCATTCCAGAGTCGCCAGATCCATGTGGTCATAATGATTATGACTCAATAACACCCCATGAATAGTCGGGAGATGTTCTAGTGCAATTCCTGCGAGACATACACGACGTGGGCCATTGCCCTGTTTCGGGCTAGCATATTCACACCAGACAGGATCAGTCAGAAAGTTATAAGGGCCGATTTGAATTAAAATCGTAGCGTGTCCCACGAACCAGATTTGCCAGTCATTTAAGTCCGCATGCGGACGGTTTTGAGGCAGTTCCAGCATTTGATTGCGTAAATTGGACTCATGAACACGATCAACATTCCATGTATAGGACTGACGTGTCGCCAACCACTTTAGCAGCCCTTTTCGATCAAACGGCGTTAACGGTTTCTGCAAATTATAGAAACGGTCTATCCCGCAATGATCAGAAGCCTCATGTGGAAACGGAGGTTTCACCCAAGTATGACTCAAGCAAGATTGTGTCGGCAATTGATAGGTTAATGTCGGCTTATCTTTCATGTACTTCTTCTTTGGTGGAATCTAATCGCATGAGGTCCATTATGTTATATCCCTATGATTACGGCGTGTTTTCAATGTTATCGCGTTTTAAATCATCATGATTTTTTGACTACAAAGATGACATTTCATCACAACACAATCGGTCTTTGATCCTAACATAAGGTTTTTAGTTATGCTGATTTTCTAGAGCTGAGTCAACACAATTTTACTGAACTAATAACGCTCAGTGACATTTCCATCTAAACGTTAAACAAAGAGTTTTTCATTTATATTTTTTATTTTGATTTGATCGTTTATAGGCACTGCAAAAATTAAAAAAGCCGAACGAGTCGGCTTTTTAGGAGGATGAGAATCTAAGCATTACTAAAAAAGGCAGCAAATTTTTGATAGCTTGGACGCTGCTTAATATTGTCCAGATAGCGTTCAATTGCAGGATGAGACTCAACCTCGCCCATCTTAAGCTGCCAGAACAACATTGCGGCAACAGTTACATCCGCAGCGGTGAACTGCTTTCCACATAAATATGGATCAACCTCACTCAAGCCTTGTACAAAGGCATTATAGGCATCGTGGTAGTCTCCATATCCGACAGATCCTTTCTGATCGGGTTTCACCTCAACGCCCAGCATTTTATTGGTTGAAGCAGCCTCCCAAGGCCCAGAAATAAAGAACAACCAGCGATAATAAAGGCCGCGTTTTGGATCATTGAGTGCAGGTGCCAAACCTTTGTCAGCAAACTTATCGGCTAAATACGCACAAATCGCATCAAGCTCATACACCACGATATCATCGTCCACCAATACCGGGACTTTGCCAAATGGATTGATTTTTAAGTACTCAGGCGCTTTCATTTCTGTTTCAAAGGCCACTTCGATGCGCTCACACTGCACACCCAATTCGATGAGTAACCAGTCTACAACGACGCCACGTGAGAAATTATTGGTATAAAGTTTAAGTGCCATGTTGATATTTCCTTAGTGAGTTATTCTTATTTCAATGTAATTGTTTAGATTGTCAGTTTCTGTCAGTAGTCGAACACACCTCTTGAATCCACCATTGTTGAAAGAGCTGCTGTTTAAATTGCGGATAAAGCTCCTGACTCAGGCTTAACTGTCGAATACGGTCAATCCGAAAGTGCCGAAAACTCTGTCGCAACTCACACCATGCCGCCAGCACAATCCGATCATTAAAATAACCTAAAGCAAAAGGCCACACGGTACGAGAACTGATACGTTGTTGTTCATCTGCATAATCGACGACAATTTTGACTTGCTGACGGATGGCCAAACGTACTTGCTCTACCAGATTTTCATCCACGGGTAACCAGGCGTTAATTGAGCGTAAGGTGGTTTGTTCAAGTAAATGTCGACAATGTTCAGGCAATACCGCATTGAGTTTCGCCAATACCGATGTCGAAGCCGATTTTAAAGCCAGATCTGGAATTTCACTTAACCAGTTTAAGGCTAGGAAGATGGCCTCAATTTCGGTTTCGTTCAAGGTCATTGGCGGTAACAGGAAATCTTCTTTGAGTTGAAAACCCAAGCCTGCCGCAGCATCAATATTCACACCTTCGGCGCGTAATGTTTCAATGTCACGATAGACACTGCGCTGACTAATCTGCAATCGCTCTGCCAATACCTGCGCAGTGACTGGATAGCGATATTCTCTGAGTAGCTGTAATAAATTGAGCAAACGGATCGATCGGCTCATATAGTCCCTATTGTTATTATGGATGATGGGAAAGCGAACTCTCCCCTCATGATCATTTTATCTTAAGCGGCTTAACTTTCAGTTAAATCAGTAACCTTGAGGAGGCTTTGTAAATAACCATGCAAGTCCTGCACGTTATGCGCGATGGTTAAAGGCTGATATTGCTGCAAAGTTTCAATACTGTGCACCCCATAACTGACCCCGATACGCGGCATACTCAAGTTTTGTGCCATTTCCAGATCGTAACTGGTATCCCCCACCATAATAGCGCGTTCAACCGCTACATCCATCTCGGCAAGAATCTCCTGCAACATCAATGGGTCTGGCTTGGACTTGGTTTCACTCGCGGCACGGGTAATATCGAACAGTGCATGGCTATTGGTTTGTGTCAATACACGGTCCAGACCTTTACGGCTTTTGCCTGTCGCTACGGCAAGCTTGAGACCTTGCTGCTTTAAATCCATCAATAGCTCAGCGACACCATTGAACCAGACATCGCCTTTCGAGTTTGCCACATAATGATCGGCATAGCATTGCAAAAGCTCCTGATGCAAATGCGGTACTTGTGGAAACAGGATCTGCATCACTTCGGGCAAACCTAAACCAATAATGCTTTTCGCGGCTTCATCAGTCAGTGGTTGTTCAAATTGCTGTGCAGCATATTGCAAACTCGCCACAATCTGGCCTACCGAGTCGAATAAGGTGCCATCCCAATCAAAAATGATGAGTTCGATATTCTGCTTCATTTCTGCTTTCTCAACTCGTCAATCACCTGCTGCATATCTTCGGGCATCGGTGCTTCGATCACTGGATAATTCGGAATTTCCAAACGCATGGCATGCAGGCACAAACGGCGTGCTGCTGGGCCGTTATACACTGTATTGTGTCCATATTTATCGTCCCCCACCAAAGGATGACCGATACTTAAACCATGTACACGGATTTGATGGGTACGACCTGATAATGGTGATGCATGAACCAGAGTTGCTGTTTTAAAGCGCTCAACCACTTTCCAGTCTGTCTTACTTGGCTTACCTTCAGAAGTAACACGGACACGACGCTCGCCATTGGCTAGTTCATAACGCAATAAAGGCGCATCAATCATTTGGCGATCCAAACTGACTTGCCCTTTGACAATAGCCGCATACGTTTTCTGGATCTTATGTTCACGCAGCAGATCCTGTAGCAATTTTAAGGTACTGCGCTTTTTACTGACCATCACCAGACCTGAGGTATCACGGTCAATACGATGAATCAGTTCTAAATATTTTTTACCTGTGGCAGCCCGTAACGCTTCGATCAGGCCATAGGCCACACCACTACCGCCATGCACGGCGATACCCGAAGGCTTATTAATGACCAACAGACCTTCATCTTCATAAACTACACGGCTCAATAAGCTTTGCGCAACGCTATCGCTTACAGGTGCAGCCGTTTCATCCTTTTGTTCATAACGAATTGGTGCGACACGAATCTGGTCGCCAATGCTCAAACGTGTTTCTGCTTTTATTCTTTTTTTGTTTACGCGTACTTGCCCTTCACGAATCAAACGGTAGATTCGACTTTTTGGAACACCTTTTAATCGGGTAAATAAAAAATTATCTATTCGCTGCCCGTCTTGATGCTCATCCACGTCAAACCAAGTGACACTTTGCCATTGTTGTGTAGAATTCATACGCTCGATTAATCCAAGATTTGCTAAATATGATTAAAAAATGATCATTTAGCTAAGTTATTTCACAAGAAACCTAAACTTAGCCCATAGGCAGATGCTGCAAGGTTTGGTATATTCAGCGCACGGATACCACCGTAAGTGAGCATCAAATCAGAAATTTTATTTAGATAAAATTTTAAATCGATGAGATATTCACCAATAACTCGGATAGGTCCTAAAGAATTATGCCGACGCCGAAGGCTTATTATATCGGCAAAATGGCAAACTGTTGCGTTTAATTGTGCATCAGCACATACAGTTTGTTCAGAAAAAATATGTCGCCAGCAATTTGCTGGTTATTAAACGTAAACTGATCCACATCAGACAATTTGCTCCCTGATGTCGCATTCAGGCTAAAGCGTTGATGCATTGGAACTGCCAAGCAGAGATACGATGATCATTCCGTATCAAGACTTCCAGATGGATCGACTTCAATGCTTAATGACAGTGAAAGTCACCATCCAATGCACCGCTCACCCGCCAGTGAAGCGTACAGGAAACTTTGATTATGTCGGATCTAGTGATATTTCACAGATGTAAGACATGCCATGAAATATCAACGGATTCAAGATTGAAGCAGTATTGCTAACATCGGAATAACCGAATCAAAGCCCCCAGCTGGATACTTACAGCCAGTGGTTTCAGAGCTTCCTACACAAAGTTGCTTCTGAGTCTTGATCGCGCCAATTTGATGTTTGCTCAAAAATATTGGGCTTATTGTTTGTGTATCACTATTAGGTGTCACACCCATGAAACGTATGTTGATTAATGCAACCCACGCCGAAGAAGTTCGCGTTGCACTTATCACTGGTAATCGCCTTTACGATTTCGATTTAGAGAATCGTACTCGCGAACAAAAAAAATCAAATATTTATAAAGGTCATGTTACTCGCGTTGAGCCATCTTTAGAGGCGGTTTTCGTAGAGTACGGCGCACAGCGTCAAGGCTTTTTATCAATGCGAGAAATTGCAAACTCGTACTTCAAAGCTGACCCTCGTCAAACTTCAAACATCCGTGAACTCATCACTGAAGGCACTGAATTACTGGTTCAAGTTGAAAAAGAAGAGCGTGGCAACAAAGGTGCTGCCCTATCGACTTTCATTTCACTTGCAGGCCGTTATTTAGTTTTAATGCCGAACAATCCGAAAGGTGGCGGTATCAGCCGTCAGATTTCAGGTTCTGTACGTGAAGAACTCAAAGAAATTTTAGCGTCTTTAAATGTACCGCGTGGCATGAGCGTGATCGTTCGTACCGCAGGTATTGGTCGCACTCAAGAAGAGCTTCAACTCGACCTACAACACTTACTTGACCTTTGGGCACAAATCCAAGGTTCAGCAAGTTCAGGTCCATCACCAATGCTGGTACATCAAGAAGCAGGCGTGGTGACACGTGCCATTCGTGATTATTTACGTGATGATGTGGCTGAAATCCTGATTGATAGTGAGCAAGCCTATAACGAAGCCTATAACTTCGTAAAAGCAGTGATGCCACGTCAGCTTGATAAATTAAAAACCTATACTTTGAATGAGCCTTTATTTGCTCACTTCGGTATCGAAAGCCAAATCCAGACTGCCTATGAGCGTGAAGTAAAACTTCCTTCTGGTGGTTCAATCGTGATTGACCAGACCGAAGCTTTGGTATCAATTGATATTAACTCGGCGAAATCAACTCGCGGTCATGATGTTGAAGAAACAGCACTCAACACCAACCTTGAAGCAGCTGAAGAAATTGCACGTCAACTTCGTTTACGTGATATCGGCGGTTTAGTGGTCATCGATTTCATCGACATGACTAAAGACCGTAACCAGCGTATGGTTGAAGCCAAATTACGTGAAGCAACGCAAAGCGACCGCGCACGTATCCAGTTTGGTCAACTATCACGTTTTGGCCTGATGGAAATGAGCCGTCAACGTTTACGCCCTTCTCTTGAAGAAGCGACAGGTTACGTGTGCCCACGCTGTCATGGTACAGGTATGGTGCGTGACTTACGTTCATTGTCACTTTCGATCATGCGTAAGGTTGAAGAAATTGCATTACGCGAACGTCAAGGTGAAGTTCAAGTTGAAGTCCCTGTTGAAATCGCAGCATTCTTATTGAATGAAAAGCGTCACAGCCTTGTTTACTTAGAACAAACGTCAAATGTTCGTGTAACGGTATTACCACATCCGCACTTGGAAACGCCGCACTATCAGATCCAGTTCAATCCAGATGGTTTTGCGCCGTCGAGTTATGAACGTACTGAAGCAACTCGTTCGAGTGAAAAAGAACTCGGTTATGAGTCTTCTGACTGGCATTTGGAAGATGCAGAGCATCACCATGCACCTGCACAAAATCAAGCAGCTGCACCACAGAAGAAAGCAGCACAAAATGCGGCTGCACCAGCAAAACAAGCTCAACAGGCTGTTGCACAAAAGTCAGCAAGTCCTTGTGCATGGTTAGAAAACCTGTTTGTTCAAAAGCAAGCGCAAACCACAGATCAATCTCGTTCGGCACAAAATGCGGCAGCTGCGATTGAGCAAATGGTAAATAATGGCGCAGTGAGCCGTGGCCAGTTTGGTCAGGTGAACGCACCTGTTGCCACTGAAACTGCTGCACCAGCGGCAAACAATGCCTATATCTCACAAAATCCTGTGAAACAGGAAACGCGTGAGCAGTTTGAGAAAGACGAAAAACCACATCGTCCGAATCAAAACCAGAAGAAACGTAAGCACAAAGAGCAACGTGAACAACACGCCCATGCACATGAACAACAAAATCAAGTGCACGAAGAAGTGGTTCAGTTGTCACGTCAGGAACAGCGCCAAGAGCAACGCGAACTGAAACGTCAACAAAAACGTCAGCAGTCGCAAGAGCCTCAAAACCAGCAACAGCATCATGATGCTGCTCAAGGCAATGAGAATGCGCCATTACCACGTCGTGACCGCAACCAACAGCGTCCGAACCGTCCAAACCGTCATCGTGACCAAAGCGTGTTGAATGAAGCACCTGCGGCTACAACTGCAGCGCCTGCGAATCCACAACAGGTTAAAGTTGATGTTGTTGATGCACCACGTTCAGAACCAATGAACACGGCATTGATCGTGAACATTGACCAAGGTCAAAGTGAAATTGTTGCACTGAATCCACAACAAGCAACTGCACCTAAAGCAAAAGCTGAGGTTGCTCCTGCTGTTGTTGAAAAAGCTGAAACAAAACCTGCAGCTCAAGCAGAACCAGTCGTTGCGAAAGAAGCACCTGCTGCAACTGTAGAAGAAGCAGTTCAAGCACCAGTAAAACGTGCCAGCAATGATCCGCGTTCACGCCGTCGTCAACGTGGTGCTCAAGCACCTCAGAAAGCCGCTGCACCAAAAGTTGCACCATCGCAAATTCCTGCGTTGGGTCAATACACGCTAGGTAGCTTGATTCGTCATGTGTATGGCGAAGACTGCACTATCTTGATTGAGCAGTTTGGTTTAATCACGACATTTAACCGCGCTCTACAAAAGTTTGCTGAGCAATATGCAAGCACTCTCGTTGTAGAAACAGTGGTTGAAGAAGAAAAGCGTCCTGTAACACGTGATGCTGAACTTCCAAGCAAGCAAGTCACTGAAGAAGCTGAACCAGCGCCAGTGTTAGCATTAACACCGCCTGAAGCATCAACAGTGCGTGTTGCAAACGATCCTCGTGAACGTCGTCGTTTAGCAAAACTTGCTGCTGAGCAAGCCAAAGAAGCGCATATTGCTTCAAACACGACTCCAGCTCCTGTCGAAAACACTGAATCGAAAGAAGAAGTGAAAACAGAAGAAGCAGTTACTCCAGTAGAAGAAACTGTGGTTGCAGCGCCAGAGCAACAACCATTAGAGCTTGCGACTGAGACAGTTGCTGCGCCAGCAGAAACAGCACCAGTTGAAGCTGTCGAAGCACCAGTGGCTAAAGCTGAAGCGAAGTCTGAAGTAACGACTAAAGTTGCTGAAAAAGCCCAAGCTGCTGAAAAAGCAGAACAGGCAGCAGCTGCAGCTGAAGCAGAGTCTGAAGACGAAGCTGCAAAAGCAGAAAAAGAGAAATCGAGCCGCCCGCGCCGTCCACGTGGACGTCCACCAAAAAAAGCTGCAGCTAGCAATGAGTAATTTGCTAAATTGCACTCAATAAGGCTAAGCCTAGTCATTTCGGTGACTAGGCTTTTTTGTTATTTTGTCAAATTAGGTTGATTGCTCTAGGGACTTACCATTACAAAACAGCATCAACGACAATGGTGTGAATGGTTGTGTTCTTACGGATAGCCATTTTTGGATTGATCGAAAAATAAACAGGATTAATATGAGCCAAACTACGCAGACCGATATTATTACTCTTGGTGATGTCGCTACTCGACTTCCAAACTTCATTACTAAAGTACCTCATATCCTTAATGGTCTTAAACAGGCATATTTACGTACGCCATCTTCTCCCGCTGGTTTAGGTATTGCCTTTGAAAAAGCAGTCAAGCGTAACCCTCAAGGCATCGCACTGTTATTTGAAGATCAAAGCTATAGTTATCAGGCCTTAAATGAATGGGCAAACCAGATTGCACATTACTATTTATCTCTGGGTGCAAAAAAAGGTGATGTGATTGCAGTGATGGTTGAGAACCGTCCTGAATTGATTGCCAGCATTGTTGCTTTAGCAAAAATCGGGGTCACCATTGCGCTTGTAAATACCTCTCAAGTCGGTAAAGTACTCGCGCATAGTATTAATCTGGTCAATCCAATAGCAGTAATTGCTGGTGAAGAAGTTCGTGCTGCAATCGACGAAGCACGTCAGGATTTAAAAGTTGCTCAGGACCGTTTCCACTGGTTTGCTGATCAGGAAACCCGTAAAAATGCAGGTGTAGCACCAGAAGGCTACATCAATCTAGCGCTACAAATTGACCAGTTCCCGAAATTTAATCCATCCACCACACGTACCGTGACGGGTAAAGATGGCTTGTTCTATATCTACACCTCAGGCACCACTGGTTTGCCAAAAGCCGTGATTTTTACGCATAGCCGCTGGACACTTGCTTATGGTACCTATGGTCATATTCTCAATCTTGGCAAAGATGATGTGATGTATGTCACCCTACCGCTTTACCATGCAACAGGTGTGGTGGTGTGCTGGTGTGGCGTGATTGCAGGCAGTGCAACGCTTGCGGTACGTCGTAAATATTCAACCAGTGCCTTCTGGAAAGATGTACAGAAATTCAATGCTTCTGCGATTGGTTACGTCGGTGAACTTTGCCGCTACCTGATTGATGCACCTGCAACAGAACTGGATCGTGCGCATCGTGTCACCAAAATGATTGGTAATGGCATGCGTCCAAATATCTGGGGTAAATTTAAAGAGCGTTTTGGTGTTGAAGAAGTCCTTGAACTCTATGCTTCAAGCGAAGGTAATGTCGGTTTCAGCAATATCTTTAACTTTGACAATACCGTCGGCTTCTCTCCTACGCCTTATGCCATTGTTGAATTTGACAAAGAAAAGAACGAACTGGTACGCGACAAAAAAGGCTATTGCAAGAAAGTCAAAACTGGTGAAGTTGGCTTACTGATTGGTAAGATCACCAGTCGCTCGCCTTTCGATGGTTATACCGACCCTGAAAAGAACAAATCTGTGATTATGAAAGATGTGTTTACCCAAGGTGACTCATACTTCAATACAGGCGACTTGGTCCGTGATATCGGCTTCCGTCATGCACAGTTTGTGGATCGTCTAGGCGACACATTCCGCTGGAAAGGTGAAAACGTTTCGACCACCGAAGTTGAAAACATGGTGTGCGAGTATGAAAAAATTGCAGAAGCAGTGGTATACGGCGTAGAAATTCCAAATACCAACGGCCGTGCTGGCATGGCAGCCATTACCTTGGTGGATGGTGTCGAGCTGAATGATGCAGATTTAAGCGAAATGGTGAACGTATTTAAAAAATGTTTACCTTCATATGCCATTCCTGTGTTTTTACGCGTACAGGAAAAGGTCGAAACCACAGGTACATTTAAATACCAGAAGAATAAATTGAAAGAAGACTCGTTCAATCCAAGCAAAACTTCTGAACGTTTATTGGTTTTATTACCTGGTGCAAGCAGCTATTGTGATGTAAATACTGAGATCTTTGACAATATTCAAAGCTATCAATACCGTTTCTAGTTTATTTTTTAGCTAAATAAGAGGAAATCGTGCTTTTTATAAACAATCATGCACATGTTTTTAAATTTCCTCTTGTGTTAGCTGAATAACTTGCTAGAATACGCAACATCAAAACGAAGACGCATTTAGAACAAATTAGTTTTTCTTGCGAAGCTTGTTGAAACACTTGCTTAGGGTCGTTAGCTCAGTTGGTAGAGCAGCGGACTTTTAATCCGTTGGTCCCGCGTTCGAGTCGCGGACGACCCACCATCTAATGTTTTGAGAGTTTGTAAAATGTATTTTACAAACGCCTGTAAGAGGTTAAGCTACAGAAAATCATAGATTTTCTCTTGCACTCAGGTAAAACGTTGTTTTACTTATCCTCGCTCAGGGTCGTTAGCTCAGTTGGTAGAGCAGCGGACTTTTAATCCGTTGGTCCCGCGTTCGAGTCGCGGACGACCCACCAGATTCTAAAAAGCCTCATCATTTGATGAGGCTTTTTTATTTTGTCTTCGATATTTTTCCAAATGATGACAAAACCAAAATCTGTGCTTTAAGCTTCCCTGCTCAAAGCACACATACTTTTTACATTATAAAAATTTTTCTAGCACCGAATTTAAAAAGATATGCCCCTGCTCGGTACAGGCAATTCGCCCCTCATCAGCAACGAGGAGTTTTTTCTCACGCAACTGATGCAATGTCTCATTCAAATCTTCCAAGGCAAGTCCTGTACGCTGCGTATAAGACTCAGTCGCCACACCTTCATTTAAACGCAATGCGTTCATCATAAATTCGAAAGGCAGTTCCTCTGCTTCAATACGTTTCATTTGCACATGTTCAGCAGGGACTTTAGCTAAATAATCTTTAGGTAAGCGGGTTTTCTGGAAACGATAGATTCCATCAGGACGCGTGACCTTGCCATGCGCACCAGCCCCAATCGCCAGATAATCACCAAATTGCCAATAATTCAGATTATGTGCCGATGGCTTTTCCTTTCGCCAAGCCGAAACTTCATAATTCACATAACCATTAGCCTTCAAATATGCCTCACCTTGCTCCTGAATATGCTCTAGAACTTCATCTTGGGGCAATACAGGCTGGGTTCGGAAGAAAACCGTGTTTGGCTCAATGGTCAGCTGATACCAGCTAATATGCGTCGCTCCGTGCTCTACAGCCAATCTAAGATCCGTTAAGGCCTGTTCTTCTGTTTGCTGAGGTAAACCGTGCATCAAGTCTACATTTACGCGCTCAAAGCCTGCTTGTCGTGCCTGCTGAATCGCATCTAGTGCATTATTGGCTGTATGAATCCGTCCTAAACGCTGTAAATGTTCAGGATCAAAACTTTGTACGCCCAAGGATAAGCGGTTGATCCCCGTAGCAAGATAATCCGCAAACGGGTCATGCTCAACGGTTCCCGGATTGGCTTCCAGCGTAATTTCACAATCTGGCTCAAACGCTAAACGCGTTTTCAACTGCTCAAATAACCATTGATACCCTTGTGCAGAGATCAGCGAAGGTGTTCCGCCACCAATAAAAACACTGTGAATCGATCGGCCTTGTGCCATTTCAACCTGAGTTTCAAAATCTGCCACCAGTGCAGCCAGATATTGCTGTTCCAGCTCTAACGACAATTGTCCATCAGGTACAGCATGCGAGTTAAAGTCACAATAAGGACATTTACGGACACACCACGGCATATGGATATACAAGGAAAGCGGAATATTTGCAGGGTTTAAATGGCTCAAGATAGCAGCTCAATGACAGAACCCCGCTATTTTAACATGACTCGCGCATTCGGCTTATCATCATCTACGTATTCAGTTAGACTGAGAACAACCAAGAACAATTAGACCGATAATATGATGAAAATTTCTAGCCAATTACTTTTTATTCTTCCCCTGACTTTAGGGATTGGCATTGCCATGGCCTTTCAGACCGCAATCAATACACAACTGCGAGAGTATCTGAACTCTCCCCTGCAAGCGGCTCTACTTTCTTTTTTTATTGGCACGATTGTGCTGGCGCTACTGGTCTGTTTTCAGAGTGCCAATAAGCCGAGTTTAAGTGAAATTTCACAAATTCCCTGGTTTCTATGGCTAGGTGGCTTTCTGGGGGTTTATGCGATTAGTTTGAGCATTTATACTGCACCCAAGCTCGGATTGTTAACGTTTTCAGGTTTGGTCATTTTCGGGCAACTGGTGATTTCGATGTTTATTGATCACTTTGGCTGGTTAGGTACAGAAAAAACACCGATTAACTGGCAACGTCTGCTCGGTAGTATTGTGATTTTTATTGGGGTGCTCCTCACCCTGCAACGCTGATTCCTCCTCATTTTAATAAGAGTATTTTTTGTGTCCCATGTCACAACCAAGCGGTTTGAACTCAAACAGCTATTCCATTTGATGTTTCCCATCCTGATTACCCAGTTTGCTCAAGCGGGTTTGGGTTTGATTGATACCATTATGGCAGGTCATCTTTCTGCGACAGATCTGGCAGCCATCGCAGTCGGTGTCGGGCTATGGATTCCAATTATGCTGTTATTTGCAGGCATCATGCTGGCAACGACCCCATTGGTCGCTGAAGCACGGGGCGCAAAAACACCAGAGAAAATACCGACCATTGCCCGTCAGTCTTTATGGGTCGCTGTGATTCTAGGCACTGTGGCAATGCTGATCCTGCAATGCATGCCTAGATTTTTGCCGTTGTTTGGCGTACCTGAAAGCTTATTACCCAAAGCCAGCCTGTTTCTTCATGCAATTGGCTTCGGTATGCCTGCGGTGATGATGTATGCCGCGTTACGAAGCTACTCCGAAGCCTTGGGACATCCACGTCCAGTCACCGCAATCAGCTTAATCGCCTTGCTGGTATTGATTCCGCTAAACTTTATGTTTATGTATGGCTTCGGGCCGATTCCAGCACTTGGCAGCGCAGGCTGTGGTTTTGCAACAGCCATCTTGCAATGGTTAATGTTCATTACACTGGCTGTCTATGTGTCAAAAGCCAAAGCCTATAAGCAGGCGCCTATTTTTACCAAATGGGAAAAAATTGATCCAGTCTGGATTAAACGAATTCTAAAACTTGGTTTACCGATTGGTCTGGCCGTTTTCTTTGAAGTCAGCATTTTTAGCACGGGCGCGATTGTGCTCAGCCCACTCGGTGAAAATGCGATTGCAGCACATCAAATTGCAATTTCAGTCACCTCTCAACTGTTTATGATTCCGCTTTCACTGGCGATTGCCTTAACGATTCGTGTTGGCATGTATTATGGCGAGCAGAACTGGCACGCAATGCGTCAGGTACAAACCGTGGGATTGATTAGCGCTACGATTTTTGCGGCTTTCACGATGACGCTGATTGTTCTGGCACGTCCTTATATCGTGGCAATCTACACCACAGATGTAGATGTAATTCCAGTGGCAATGTATCTACTCTGGTTTGCAATGGCTTATCAATTGATGGATGCATGGCAAGTGAGTGCGGCAGGTTGTCTACGAGGGATGCAGGACACGCAAGCACCGATGTGGATTACCTTAATGGCGTATTGGGTGATTGCCTTCCCGATTGGTTTATATCTCGCCCGCTATACCTCTTGGGGCGTGGCAGGTGTCTGGTTGGGTCTGATTATTGGCTTAAGCATTGCCTGTGTATTGCTGATCAGCCGTTTGTATTTAAACAATAAACGTTTGGCAAAACTGACGCTCACTTCCTAATGACAATCCATTTTTAACAACAAAAGTCATCAAAGGCGGCATGGACGCTGCCTGCGATTGATCCTCCCGTCATTACTTTCAAAAACATGATTTTTAGATCATGCACCATATAGCCAGTATAGTTTGCATGCATACAGTTGCTTATAGTAGCCCTCTTATACCTGCTTACATCACTTAACATTTTGTTATAGGCAATTTAAGTTTTGTCACCTATGATCAAGGTATTACTTTGAAACTGGATCGTATGAGGTCAAGTCCTTATGGCAAAACATGCAAGCTCTCCCAGTAAGCGTTTTCTAAAACTGGCTGGTATGACCGCAAGTATTGCCAGCAAAAGCGTGGCGAACTCTATCCGCAATCTCACCGCAGATGAAGAACAGAAAAATGCAGCGCGTAGCCAGCTGTTTCAGGATATCGGTCTACAGATTGCCGATACACTCGGAGAAATGAAAGGCGCAGTGATGAAAGTCGGGCAAATCGCCTCGCAATATAAAGATATTTTCCCGCCAGAAGTCGCCAAAGCCATTGCCAAGCTGCAACGTCAGGCTCCTGCAATGCCCTTTTCCGCGATTCAACAACAAGTGGAAAAAGAACTGGGTAAACCGTTAAACCAGATTTTTAACTCTTTTGAAACAGAACCTTTTGCTGCCGCATCAATCGGACAAGTCCATCGTGCAGTACTGCCAAATGGGCAAGCCGTTGTAGTAAAAGTGCAGTATCCGGGTGTAGATCAGGCCTGTGAAAGTGACTTAAAACAAGTACGTCTGGCTTTGCGATTGATGGGTGTATTAAAAATTGACAAGAAGCTACAAGATCAACTGTTTCAGGAAATTCAGGACAGCCTCTCAGCCGAATTAAATTACGAAATCGAGGCACAAAATCTGGAAGTATTTAAAACCTTCCATGAAAAGCTCGATCCTCAAGTGATCATCCCAACCGTTTATAAAGACTATTCATCTCGTCGCGTACTGACCCTAAGTCTGGAACAAGGTGAATCGATCGAAACAGCAAGTACATGGTCAGTTGATACGCGTAATCAGATTGGACGTCGCCTGATTCGTGCCTTGGGACAGGAAATGTTTTTCTTAAAACGCTTCCACTGCGACCCGCACCCGGGTAACTTTGCTTTCCGTGAAGATGGCAGTGTGATTATTTATGACTACGGTAGTGTCAAAACCTTATCGCCTGAAATCGTTCAGCACTTTAAGGCACTGGTCAATGCCGCTCGTCAGGAAAATATTACCCAAGTTGAAGACTTATTGGCAGAACTGCATTCGATTGCCGAAAAACAGAAATTTCCAAGTGAGTTATATACGCAATGGATTGAAATTCTATTGCGCCCATTAACGACCAATTATGATTTTGCAGAAAACTCATCACATCATGATGGCATGTTGCTGGTGAAAAAATCGCTTAAATACTGGGATGTCTTTAAACCGTCACCAGATACGCTCATGGTTAACCGAACTATTTCTGGACATTACTGGAACCTGATTCATCTCAAAGTGCATGACAATCTCAATGATTTATTTGAAGAATTAGTTCCAAATTAGTCTATCTGATACCCTCTTATCTTGTTGCAACAAGTCAGAGGGCTCTATCTACTTTGATCAATTTCTATATATAACTGACTTGAAAAGACATGAATTGACTTCATATATTGTTATGTTATAACATTTCTATTAACAATAGGAGTCATTCAAAATGCGTAAAGATATCCATCCTGCTTATCAACAAGTCTTGTTCCACGATACCAATGCCGATGCTTACTTCTTAATTGGTAGCACCCTGCAAACCAAACAGACCAAGGAATATCAAGGCAAAGTTTATCCCTACGTGACGCTTGATATTTCAAGTGCATCGCATCCGTTTTATACCGGTGAGCAACGTCAGGCCAGCAATGAAGGTCGTGTTGCAAGCTTTAACAAACGCTTTGCACGTTTTAACCGCAAAGGTTAATTTTCATTTAAGTTTCACCTATTAAGCTGAAAGCATTAGAAGTCTAAGGTTAACTCTCCTCCACTTAGACTTCTTTTTTTATGTCTTGATTCCAGCCTTAGGAATCTGTCTTTTGCTGTCCCACCACACCAAACTCAATCGGTGTTTTCACATAGAATAGTGAAATCTCTTTAGCATTGAGATAGCTCAATAATTCAGTCGCCTGTTGCTCTGTTACCGCAAATTGAATCTGCACAGGTCGATCCGCCAATTCAAAGAAACTGGCAGAATGAAATAGGCCTTGATGGTCAACACCTTCCAGTCCAGCCAATACCGTCGCGCCACGTAAATTCATCTGTTTGGCAACGGCCAATAGCCATTCACTGATCGGCTGTCCCTGATAGGAACGATTTTGTGCGGTATAAAAGGTAATTAAAAATCCATTCATTACGATGACTCCCAATTATGCAGCACTGAGCCATTGATGCAGGCTCATTCCCAGAATAGTAAACAATAGCGATCCAACCACATGAATCACGATCGCTGCACAGGCATAGCCCAATTTACCACTTTGTAATAAGGCAATAATCTCGGCAGAAAAAGTCGAAAATGTTGTGAGTGCGCCACAAAAGCCTGTAATCACAAACAATTTATAATTGGGACTGAGTGAACTTTGAGAAAAATATGAAATGGCAAAACCAATAATAAAGCCACCGACAAAGTTGACCGTGACTGTACCCAAGGGAATATTCGGGAAAATAGGATTGAGTTTTAAGCCCAGAAACCAGCGCAACCATGCACCTAATACCGAGCCTAAAGCAATCGAAAGTAATGGATAGTACATGATTTACTCCAAGAACAGAGTTGGAGCGAAAGAATGATGAGACATGGATGTATAGCAATTATTCTGAAGATTTTTCATGGGCGAACTCCAAAAATGGGAACAGAGCACGCATGAACCTACGTCCCCTGTTCAGGGTAACGTAGGCATCATTAGCCATTTTGGCGGTTTGTAATAGGAGGAATGCCATCTCCTTTGCTCTAAAATAACATATTTTTTAGGCAACTCAATCGCTCTTTTTAAGCAGAATCGCACTGTGTATAAACATAAAGTTATCCACAATTCAGCCAGATATTGCTAAAACTTTTCCCCAGCCACATCAAAATTTCAGGCGAGTGCGACAAAAACAAAGGCTTGTGCCTATACATTATTCATCAATACATAAATGACGACTTTGAACATAAACGGCGAATACACCAACGACTTCTCTTCTGCATTTTCAATGTTATGATGCTGCTATTGATTCAATCAACATGGAATTTTAGACATGACTCAAAGCTTATTGGCACAACTTAAAGATGGCTCGGCAAAGTTTGCAGATGTATTGGCATTTATCGAAGCGCGTTATCAACATACCCCAACTGCATTTCAAAACGGCGCGCAATCAAATGCTGCGACTGAAAACCAAGGCAGTGCCAAAGTACTCAGCTTTGCTAAAATTGAAGGCTTAAATCAAGCGGACACACTCAGTTTATTTGCAGAACATTATGCCTCTGTGTTGGCAACGCCTGAAGCAACAGACCATCAAAATATCCGTCAGTTTATGCAAAATGGCTGGGATGGGGTCAAGTTTGAAGGTGAGGCTTTAACAGCCAAATAATAGAAAAAGGAGGTAGTTAACCTCCTTTTTTATGCTCATCTGTTGTGGATGACACGATTGGTCGGGCAAGTTTTCGTAGATCGGTGGTTAAACTATAAAAATCGCCACCCATTTTGCCAACACTATCCAGTTGTTGCTGGTCGATCATCTGTCCATCCCAAAGTCGATCATCGACATAGATTGATTTCACATCCAGCAAAGCCACCGTACCACCCGATGGAAGCGTACTCAGTTGCAGAACCTCTCTTAACTTACATTCATAACGAATCGGTGCATGTTTGACAGATAACGCGTCCACCGAATGGCTTGGCTCAGACTCAATCTCGGCAAACTCAAATTCGCTTTGCGCTGGAGGCAATAAAGCACAGGATAAATTCATCTTTTCCAGCAATTGTGAATTCACGATATGCACCACGCACTCTCGTGTATCCATCAGATTGCGAATGGTATCTTTGTCTTGCCCATTTCTGGGGTTGACCTGTGAATACCATAAAATAGGAGGATTACAGCTGGCAACGTTAAAAAAGGAATAAGGTGCAATATTGGCGACACCCTCTTTGGAGAGAGTACTAATCCAGGCAATCGGTCGAGGCGAAATTCCACCGACCAATAAACGATAGATATCATTTGCTTCTAACGCTGAGGTCTCAAAAATCATTGTAAAGATACATCCGATTTAAGGACGTTCAGCATATTGAGGTAAATCATCCGCAATACAATCCCACTCTGCTTTGGAAGCAGCGAAGATATGCATGCTTGGCTTTTGCTGTAATGGTGTATCCAGAGTTCCAATTCTTAAACGATAAAGCTCAGGCTGTGCATCCCGTGAACTGACCAGTGGAGAACCACATTCACCACAGAACCAGCGATATACACCAGATGCAGCAAACTTTTTAACTAGCGCTTCACCTTGTACAATTTTAAATGCTGTACTGCTTACGGGTGCATTGGTGGCATAGGCCGTACCATTAGCTTTGCGGCAACGCTGGCAATGGCATTGTACGATCTCGCCGATTTCACCATGAATCTCATAATGAATTCCATTACATAAACAACTGCCACGATACACGGGTGAAGCTTGAGACATTGGTCATTCCTTGGATGATTTTTCCACTAAAAATATAGGCTAGATCTTGTCACCATGCAAATTACAAATCCTATTTATTCAGACTTTTTGGTCTAATACTTTTTGAGCATGGGCAAGATCGATATCCTTTTCCCAATGCGCAATTGCAACCGTCGCCACACAATTGCCGATCAAGTTTGTGCAAGCACGTACAATTCCAATGAACCAATCCACTGACAACAATAAAACCAAACCAATGGTCGGAAGACTTGGAATGACAGATAAAGTCGCCGCCAAAATAACTAAAGCTGAACCAGGAATACCGTGCGCACCTTTTGAAGTCACTAAAGAAACCAGTAGAATTGCGAGTAGATCATGCATGGATAAATCAATATTGCAGGCTTGTGCAATAAAGATGACTCCGAGGGTTAAGTAAATAGAAAATCCATCCAGATTAAAAGAATAACCCGTAGGAATTACCAAGCCGACCGTCGAATCCTGAATGCCTAAATTTTTCAACTTTTTCATGATCTGTGGCAATACAGAATCAGAAGATGCTGTTCCCAATACGATGGAAAGCTCAGCTTTAAAATAATTGAGAAATTTGAATATATTTAAACCTGCAACTTTCAGGATTCCACCTAAAACAATCAGCACGAATAGAGTACACGTCACATAAAATAACAAGACTAAATAACCAAGCTGGATCAGCGAATCCACTCCAAATTTTGCAGTGGTGTACGCAACCGAACCGAACACCCCGATTGGAGCCAGACGGATAATCAAAGCCATCATTTTAAAAAACACTTCAGAAAATGCTTCAATTGCCTTGCAAACCAGTTCTGCTAAATGTTTTGGGATCAGTAGTAAGGCGACACCAAATAAAATCGCAATCAACAGAACCTGTAAAATATCACCACGGGCAAACGCATCTATAAATGTTTTAGGAATAATATGGAGTAAAAAATCTGATCCCGAACTGATGCTATGTGCACGTTCGGTATAAATATTTAAATCTTTACCATCTAGCTTGGTGATATCAATATTCATCCCGACACCTGGTTTGAATACATAGGCAACCACAATCCCCAAGATCAGTGCAATACTGGTGACCACTTCAAAATATAAAATTGTTTTTGCACCAACCTTTCCCATTTTTTTAATGTCATTTGCGCCATAGATTCCCAGAACGACCACACAGAAAACAATAGGCGCAATCAACATCTTGATCAGCGCAATAAAGCCATCCCCGAATGGTTTTAAAGCTAAAGAAAAATCGTGAAAGCTAACCCCAATAACAATACCGAGAATTAATGCAAAAACAACTTGAGCAAATAGGCTGGACTTGAACTTTTGCAACATTGAACATTCATCAATAAAAAGATAAATATCAACACTGCAAAAAACTCGCCAATAGCTAAGAATAAGGTGATTTAGAACATGAAAAATACAGAAATTTTAAATAACGCTTTTAAAAACATTATCTTGTCGGGGCACACTCTAATCGATCATGTACACCCTCTCCAGCGGCTCGCCCAGTTGCGAAGCAAGCTGTCAGCAAATAGCCACCCGTTGGTGCATCCCAATCGAGCATTTCACCACAGCAAAATACATAAGGGTTCGAGTGTAATTGAAGTTGTGGAGATAACACCTCTTGCTTCACCCCACCCGCACAACTAATAGCTTCTTCAATCGGGCGAAAGCCTGCCAAAGGAATACGAAGCTGTTTGATCTGCTGTGCCATTTGCTTGGCATCTGACCATAAGCTTTTTTCGACGATTTCCCGCAGCAGATTAATTTTGACATTGTCCAATCCTGCTTTACGCCAAAGATTGGTTAAAGACTGTTTTTTATTCGCCTGTAATTTCTTTTCTAATTGCTCAACGCTGACATCTGGCAGTAGGTCTAGCTGGAATTGTAGAGCTTGCTGTTGGGCAAGCTGTGCTCTGAGATCACGACCCAATTTATAAATCACACCACTCTCAAAACCATAACGGGTAATGATGATATCGCCATGCGTTTGCTGTTCAGGCCATACCCATGCATTGACGCGTTTTAAAGGCTGACCGAAACATTCTTGCATAAACGGCGACCATGTTTTCAAAACACCAGCATTGCTGGCCTGAAAAGGCGCGATTTCATTTTTTGAGAGCCATTGTTGCCACGCACCATCACTGCCCAATTGCGACCATGACACCGCGCCACAGGCCAGTACAATCGCATCATAACTGGCACTAAAACGTTGCGTCTGATTTTCCAGAGTGAGTTGATTATTGGATAAATCTACACAACGATGGCGATAATGAAATTTTACGCCAGCATTCATCAAACGCTTTAACCATGCACGGAGTAACGGCGCTGCTTTCATTTCTACGGGAAAGACACGTCCCGAACTGCCGATATAGGATGCAATCCCCAGACCTTGCATCCAGTTCTGAATCCATTGTGCATCCCATTGCTTGACCCAAGGTCCCAACCATTGTGTCTGGTCATAACGCTGGATAAAAGTCTCAACAGGCTCAGCATGGGAAATGTTTAAACCTGTTTTACCTGCCATTAAAAACTTACGTGCAGCCGACGGTTTCTGCTCAAACACGTCAATTTCATAATCATATTGACTCAGCACCTCAGCAGCCATCAAACCGGCTGGGCCTGCCCCAATAATGGCAACACGCTTAGGCATCGCGGTTCTCTTGGGTATTTTGACCTTGCAACGGTGCAAAATCATCAAAACGGGTTGCGTAACCTTCTGGCTTGCGAATGATCAATTGCTGGCAAAGTTCGCCACGTTCCAAATATTTGATTTCAAAATGCGTTCGAGCTGAATCCGCTGCAATTTTTTGTTTTTCATAAGGTAATTTCCATACTTCAATCAGTTGTTGCTCTGCTTCATCAATATATTCTGGAATATTACTGGCTAAGGTAATGGTTCCATCTGGCTGAAGGCGAGAAAGCAGGAATTCGAAAAATGGCATATTGAGCCAGCGCTGCGCTGGATTATGTGGTTCTGGATTTGGATAAAGAATAAAAAATTGTTGTACTTGTGCCGGAAACAAGGCATGCACGACCCAAGGCAAAGCATCGGCATGAACAGGATTTAAATATTCCCGAGCTTCCAGCTGATGCTGTTTTTGCATCGCCAAAAATTTTTCTTTGGTTCGCTCAATTGCATACAACGTGGTTTGCGGGTTTTGTCCCGTAAATAACAAGGCATGTTTGCCTTTTCCAGCACCAATTTCCACACAAATCGGGGTGTTAGAAATGGCCTTAAAATCGCGAGGGGCTTGCATACGTTGTGCTTGAAATTGACGAATCGACATAATCTCATCAAACTATCTAGAAATCGGCATAAGTCTAACAAGTCACCTTACTTTTGCCTAATCTATTTAGTTTTTGTTTTAGGAATTTTCTATGCCACGTACATTTCCCTGCCCGCGTTGTGGTGAAACCAGCACTTGGGAAGGTAATGCGTTTCGTCCATTTTGCTCAGAACGTTGTAAGATGATTGATCTCGGTGCCTGGGCCAGTGATGAATACAAACTACCAACGCAAGATACACCACAAGCAGAGATGAAACGCCACGAAGATGATTATGAGGATTAATCATCTTCTACTCATGTGCTAAGTCCAGATTCGGTTCAACACATTGAGCCAGTTGCCCCAGCAGATTTTCTCAATCAATTCTTTTGAGTAATGGCGCTGTTGCATCGCAGCAATCAGTTGCGCTAAGCCCGTAACGTCTTGCAGTTCTGTACTGATCAGCGCGCCATCAAAATCTGAGCCGAAGCCAATATGGTCTTCTCCAAGACGATCCATCATATATTCCAGATGATCCAAAATCAGTTCAAGTGGCGTGTCCGCATTCCGCTGCCCATCAGCGCGTAAAAAGGCCACATCAAAATTGACCCCGACCATGCCTCCACTCTCAGCAATTGCCTTGAGTTGTGGATCAGTGAGATTACGTGCTTGGGGACATAAAGCGTGTGCATTGGAATGGGTGGCGACAATCGGTTGCTGCAAAATATCGACCGTGTCCCAAAATGCACGTTCATTCATATGCGATACGTCCACCACTATTTTCTTTTCAGCACAGCGTCTTAACAAGGCTTTACCCGCTATGGTCAGGCCTGCACCTGTGTCGGGTGAATGAGGAAAACGGGCATTTAAACCATGTCCAAACTGGCTCACCCTGTTCCATAAGGGGCCGATACTCCGCAACCCGGCCTGATAAAAAACATCGAGCAAATCAGGGTTGTCCTGTAAAGCTTCCGCCCCTTCCATGTGTAGCACCACAGCCAGTTGACCTTGAGTACGACAGTCTTGAATCTGTTGCACCGATGTACACAGTTGAATCTGCTCGGAAGCTTGCACCATCTGCTGTGCCAGCTCGAGTTGCGCCAGACAGATCTGCTCAATCTGCTGTTGAGTGAAATCTTCGGCATTTTTATCCACGAGCTTATCAGGATGATGTTGTTTCACATAGGTAAATGGCGGTAGAAAAATCGCAAACATGCCGCCTACAAATCCCGCCTGCTGACAGCGCTTTAAATCCAGTTGTCCTGGCAAATGTTCATGTATAAAAGCCTGTACGGGGTCCGCTTGATCGCTGAGCCATAATCGTGTCAGCAGATCATTATGACCATCGAAAACTGCAACTTTGTCGTGATTCAGGCCATGCGTCATGAGGAGGATTCACCCGTAATGCTTTGCACAGGAATTTTTTGCTGACGTGCCAATTGTTTTGAATTCTTGCTATTTCGAAATACCAGTTGCGCAAGAGATGAGGGCTGTTCACTGTCACGGCGTGCTTGTTCAATCAGATAATGATCGCTAGATTTACCACACACAGGATCGGCATTGGCAGCATCACCTGTGAGCATATAGGCCTGACAACGGCAGCCGCCAAAGTCGCGCTGTTTGTCTGGGCAACTACGGCAACTTTCTGGCATCCATGCATCGCCACGGAAATGGTTAAAACCAGTGGATGTGTACCAGATATCTGATAAAGATTGTTCACGAACATTCGGAAACGCAATCGGTAGCTGACGTGCTGCATGACATGGCAATGCCGTGCCATCAGGCGTCACCGTAAAGAAGATTTTACCCCAGCCATTCATACAGGCTTTTGGTCGTTCCTCATAATAATCAGGAACTACAAAGATCAACTTACAGGGATGATTCTGCTGGCGAAGTTTTTCTCGATAGACATTGGTTACCTGTTCGGCACGCGTCAACTGTTCTTGCGTAGGCAATAAACCCTGTCGGTTTAAAAAAGCCCAACCATAAAACTGACAGATTGCCAGTTCAACTGTATCGGCATTCAGCTCCAGACACAGCTCAATAATCTGTTCAATCTGGTCGATATTATGTCGATGAATCACGAAATTCAGCACCATCGGATAGTCATATTGCTTGACCAGACGGCACATTTCATATTTCTGTTCAAAGGCATGTTTTGAACCAGCCAAAGCATCATTCACCACAGGATCACTGGCCTGAAAACTGATCTGGATATGATCCAGTCCAGCCTGTTTGAGTTGAGCAATACGCTGCTCATTCAGACCCATTCCCGAGGTGATTAAGTTTGTATAAAAACCTTGCTGATGCGCATGCGCAACCAGTTGTTCCAGATCTTGCCGAACCAGCGGTTCACCGCCAGAAAAGCCCAGTTGCACCGCGCCCATCTGCCGTGCCTGATCAAAAACATCACACCATTCTTGCGTGCTCAGTTCATTTTTATGCTGGGCATAATCCAGAGGATTCGAACAGTAAGGACATTGTAAAGGACAACGATAGGTCAACTCTGCCAAAAGCCAGAGCGGTAAACCAACGCCTTCGGTCATCGCAAATCAATCCAGTATTGTTGCTGCGCAACGCGCATATAGTCGACCACATCCTGCTCGATTTCTGCAATGTTACCAAACTGCTGTTTCAACAAGGCCACAATGGCAGCAACATTCTGCTGTCCATTAATATGCTGTCCAATCGCTCCAGCACTGTCATTCAGCTTGATCATGCCTTCTGGATATAAGATCACAAAAGCATTTTGTGCAGGCTCAAACTGAAAGCGGTAACCTTGTCGCCAAGTCGGAATCAGGTTTAAATCAAATTCTGCATTAGTCACGAAATAACCCCTTATGCCAGACAGGTTGTGTGGTCACGGTATGATACGGCGCTTGCTCATGCACATAGGCCAAGGTCAGCGCATCCAGAATACTCCAAAGAATGTCCAGCTTGAATTGCAGAATTTCCAGCATACGCTGCTGCTGTTCATAGGTGGTAAATGAGTCCAGTGTAATATTCAAACCATGCTCCACATCGCGACGAGCCTGACTTAAACGCGAACGGAAATAGTCATACCCCTGATCATTAATCCACGGATAATGCTGCGGCCATGAATCAAGACGGGATTGGTGAATTTGTGGCGCAAATAATTCGGTCAATGAGCTGCTGGCTGCTTCACGCCATGTGGCACGGCGAGCAAAATTGACATAAGCATCCACGGCAAAACGCACGCCGGGTAACACCAATTCTTCTGAAATCACCTGCTCACGGGTCAGGCCAACGGCTTCGGCCAAACGTAACCATGCTTCGCGTCCACCCCCATCAGGATATTCGCCATCCTGATCAATCATCCGCTGAATCCATTCCTGACGCACACGCTGATCTGGGCAATTGGCCATGATCGCGGCATCTTTCAGTGGAATATTGATTTGATAATAATAACGATTGGCAACCCAAGCCTGTATTTGCTGCTGGGTGGCTTTACCCTCGTACATCATCACATGAAAAGGATGATAAATATGGTAATACTGCCCTTTATCCAGAATGGCCTGCTTAAACTGTTCGACACTTAATACATCAGCGCTTGGCATCATCATTTACCTCAAAGTTCAATCTGCATGCCATCAAAGGCGACTTCAACACCGTGGGCTTTAAGTTCAACACATTGAGCCGAGTTTTCATCTAAAATCGGATTGGTATTATTGATATGGATCAACACTTTTTTAGGGCGGCTGAGCTGATTCAGATAAGACAATGAACCACCCTCGCCACTAATATACAAATGCCCCATCTCACGTCCGGTTTTGCTGCCAACACCCGTGTTTTGCATTTCATCATCCGTCCAGAGCGTACCATCAATCATGACACAATCTGAATCACGCATGATCTGCATGATCTGCTCATCAATTTTTCCAAGACCCGGTGCATAGAACAACTGTTTTTGTGTTTTATGATCCCGAATGATCAATGCAATATTATCGCCCTCATGCGGATCGTGACGATGTGGTGAATACGGCGGTGCAGCACTTTGAATAATCAGTGGCATAAACTCCAGATCTTCAAAACCCGCAATCTTAAATGCCTGTTTAGGATCGATTTGCTGATATTGCAGACCGCCATTCCAGTGCTTCAACATATTAAATACAGGGAAACCTGTGGTCAGATCCTGATAGACCATATCGGTACACCAGACCTTGATTGGACAGCCTTCACGTAAAGTCAGCAGTCCAGTGGTGTGATCCAGCTGGCTGTCCATCAGGATCACATCACGAATACCGGTATCACGCAACTTACGGGCAGGCTGAGCTGCCTTAAAATCAAATAATTGCTGACGGATATCTGGCGAAGCATTGAGCAGCACCCAATCGATGCCATTTTCAGAAATCGCGATTGAGGATTGTGTGCGTGCCTTGGCCTGAATCGTACCCGTACGCACGCCATGACAATTTGGGCAATTACAATTCCACTGCGGAAAGCCCCCGCCAGCAGCCGAACCTAGAACATGAATATACATAGATTTAATTTCTTGTTAGAAAAAGATAAGCCCTAGGCATAACTAGGGCTTATCTTGAATTTGAATCGGAATGATTAACGTACTTCGAAGTACATGGTCACTTCAAAACCAATACGTACATCAGTAAAAGCAGGTTTAGTCCATTGCATGAAATCGTCTCCAATTGGTTTTCATCAGGTGAAATTAAGCAATTAGTTCAACATGAATAAAGCGTTTCACACCTGATTCTAAATAAAAATAATCGCTTTGTAGACCTACCCTGCCCAAGATATTGTTCGATAATTGTGAGTTTTGGCTAAATTTCGGTAAGTCACACTCAAATTCAGTCTTTCTGCTTAAAAATTGTCTGCCGACAACGCTATTCTTAATAAAAATTTACACATTTTAAATATGTGATTTACATCACAGTAATTTACTTTTTCATGACCTTATGCAAATCTAGTGACAACTGTAGGATTGAATAACAAGACCAAACTACACATTACAACTTATACATTGTTCTGATCCAGTTTCGCACCGATTTATGTGGCATCAGCTTGTTCAATAAAAAGATTTAAATTTACCAGGATGTAAAAATGAATAACGATATTCCTTATCAGCTCAAGCTTTTAGCGACACAAATTGATCCCAATCTGGATGCTGATTGGCAAACGGCACTGATCACACTTTTTTCAGAACATACACCTGAACATTGCGAAAAAATTTCCCAGCAGGTGCTGCAACTCAAAAAAATTCACTGGAACCGAAAGGACAACAGCTTTTCCTATTTGGCCAAACATGACTTTGATATTCTGATTGAGAAAATTTATATCGCTCCAATCAAAGTGTTAGTGAAAAAAATTGCAGCGTCCCTAGAAAAGTTAAAAAGCTATCAGCATGCTTATGAAATTTCAGATTATCTGGAAAATATCCTGAACCAGATTCATGCCATTGAAACCGAAGACGACTTTGATCTACAAGAACAAAAGAAACTGATTCTAAAAGAATTTATCTATGCAGCAGCGCAAATTATTCTGGCAAAAGAAAAGATCATCCTGCCTGATAATCAGCGACATATTAATACCGACATCATTAAAACCTTTATGACCGAGGTTTTTCTCAAACAACAGTTATTAAAATATTCTTTTAACCTTTTGCGTTCGCATCAACTCAGAGCAGAAAAACCTCATATTCTGAAATATTTTCTGTATAAACAACAAAAATCCAGACAACTTGATATCGTGAAAACCTCCAAATATATTTTTGCTTTGGCGCCGAGCAAGGAAGGAATGGTCAATACCTTTTCAATTCGACGTTTCTTACAAGAAGAAAAATTTGAAGGCTGTGACAATATTTATGTGAATTCAGCCATTCTGCATTTAGATAAAATCGACGACATCCACCATCACGAACAATTCGAGTGGCAAATCAGCCGAATCATTACGATTGATAAGCCTGTTAACCAGTATGTTTCAGATATTGTGCGCAATATTGAACTGTATACCAGCAAAACCCTAGTGCCTTTCCTACGAGAGCCACTGCAACCCAATGGGGTATTTATGGAAAAACTGGTAGAACAACGGCTGATTGATTTTGAACAGAAACTCAATAGCAATATTCTTGAACCTGTTGCCGAAGCGCTGAAGCATTCAGTTCATCATCGGGATGAATGTAATTATCTCTATTTAAGTGTCAAACAAACGCTAGATGACCTGATTAGCCATTTTATCGAGTTCCAGTCACAGCCTTCTTTGATCTTTAATAAGCAAGTTAATCTGTTTATTGCCCGACTCAAATCTTATGCCACCTTGCTACAGAAACGGCATTCGGATGTGTTCACGGTGTTTTCTTATGAGGAATGGAAAAAACATCATGCTGAAGCGCTAGAGCCAACCAATATTCTCAAAGACATTAGCTTAGCCTCTCTACAGGAATATAAAGATGCTTTTTCGGAATTAAAAGAGAATCAACGTCAGCTCAAACAAAGTGCTTCGTTTCTGAGCAAGCTTATGAATAAACCTCAGAAAATAAAAGACAATATTCTCAAGCTAAAACTTAAAACAGCACAAATTAAAAAAGATGCACATCAGGAAATTATGCGGATTCAGCGACGTTTTCCATCTCTGATCGTGTATTTAGAATTTGAATCACTGATTTCAATTAACCATAAAGAACGCCATTATGCTTTTCCGACAGGAGAAAATGGCATTACCCGCCTGCCCATTCTGATTCAGATTCCAGAAGATAAAGCCTCTTTCGACTTGCAAAGCATTTGTAATAGTTTGAACTTTGATTTGAATCTGGCCAATCAAAAATGGCTGGAAACCATTTAACCTGCAACAAACTGGCTTGTGTATAACACGCTGCTATACACAAGTTAAAAGGTGCAGTTAGCCTGCTTTGCTTGCCACAAAAGGATTAAATTGCTTTTCATAACCAATGGTACTCATCGGGCCATGACCTGAAATAAACTGGGTATCATCAGGCAAGCTAAAGCATTCGCGCTGAATCGAATCAAGCAACTGCTGGTGATTACCTTTTGGAAAATCTGTACGACCAATCGAGCCTTTAAACAACACGTCACCTGTCCACAACAAACCATGTTTGGCGTTATAGAACATCACATGACCTGGGGTATGGCCTGGGGCAAAACGCACTTCAAACTCATCGTCACCCAGCTTTAAAACTTCACCACCTTCTAACCATTGGTCCACTTTGACAGACTGGGGAATTGGAAAGCCATAACGCGCCGAGACTTCCTGAATCATGTCCAGCCAGAACTGATCTTCCTTATGCGGGCCAATCACGGGGATCTGCCATGTTTCAGCAAGTTCACCGACTGCACCTGCATGATCGAGATGCCCGTGCGTCAACCACAGTGCTTTCACTTTTAGACCCAAAGCTTCCACTTCTTTTTTCAGCACCGCAGCATCACCGCCCGCATCAATCAAAATCGCATCTTTGCTTTCACTGTCCCATAAGATCGAGCAGTTTTGGGCAAATGCAGTAACAGGGACAATTTTGACTTGGAGCATAGCAACCTCTGGCGAAATAAAGCGTCGATTTAACGATGGGCTAAGGTATGAGTGAGTGCATCAAGATTAGCCTGAACCAGACCAGCAAGCAAATCTATATGGGCCTGATCCGCATTCAAGGCTGGAATATAGACATAGTCTCCGCCACCTGCATGCTGGAAAATCTCTTTATTCTGCATCGCCAACTCTTCCAGCGTTTCCAAACAATCGGCTGAAAAGGCAGGACTAATCACCTGTACCGATGTAACCTTTTGTTCACCCCATTGCTGTAACAACTGATCCGTATAAGGCTTTACCCATTCCTGCTTACCAAAACGTGACTGGAAGCTGATCGCCCATTCATCCTCTTTGAGATGTAAAGCTTCTGCCACCAGACGTGCTGTGGTTCGGCAACGGTCTGCATAGGGGTCGCCTTTATCGGCATAGGGTTGAGGAATACCATGAAATGACATCAACAGTTTTTCAGCTTTGCCATGTTGTCCCTGATAATGCAATACGCTATCTGCCAACGCCTGAATAAATAATGGATGCTGATGATAGTCCTTAATAATGGTCAGACCAGGTAAATGACGTTGCTGTGGAATCCATTTGGCAAACGCATCATATAATGGCGCTGTCGAGGTCGCTGAATACTGCGGGAACAATGGCAGCAAAATTACATGTTCTTGTGGATCTTTTGCCAGTTGCGCCAGTACATCATGGATACTTGGTTGACCATAAGTCATGGCCGGTACAACCGTCAGATCAAACTGATGATTTTCTTCTTGTAGGCGTTGTTTAATCAGCAGTGTTTGTTCCAGCACAATTTCACGCATCGGTGAGTCATTCGACCAGACCGAAGCATAAGCTTCAGCCACCCGTTTCGGACGGAAGGTCAAAACAAATAAGTGCAGGATGATCCACCATAATAATTTGGGAATCTCAATCACACGGGTATCAGATAAAAACTGTTTCAGGAAACGTCGTACTGCTGGCACAGTTGCTTCATCTGGCGTACCTAAATTGGCCAGAATCACAGTCACTTTTGGTTTTTGTGTCGCTAACATAGACCGCATCCGCTTTTCATTGGGTTCATACAATTACTTTAGCAGTTTTAGCCCTGTTTGCTAAATTGGATTAATGCATGGTCTTAAATTGAAAAACCCGATTGCTATCCAGCATATTACTTTCCAGTAGTTTCTGTCCTTTTGCGGTGAGCTGCCACAACATACGTTGACGGTCATCACGTCCAGTGGGCACAATCCATTCATTTTGACGCATTTGTAATTTGATCTCATGCAAAGCACGAATATTCACTTGGGCACGAGATACAGCATGCGCCCTTGGCATTTCCTTGCGAGCATCGTCCAAACCTGTCTCATTGAGATATTCGTTAATTCGCTTGGAAAAATATTCTTCTGGTGTCGGGATCACAAAGGCTGAACCGAGAACATTCAGTAATTGCGCCCATGTCATCTTGCGATGTGGCTTAACTTCCTTGAAATTGCCATCCTGATAGGCATGCATTCGATATTCAAATGAATAGAGTTCATGCATCGAAACTTTAGGTACATTGGTCAGCGGATCGGCTTCACGATTGCCCAGTTCGGTTTCCAACTGTTTCACTTTGGCACGTAATGCATCAATTTCATCACGCAATACCTGCGTATTTTGTGGACGCACCCACCCCACCACAGGGTAACGCTCTAGCATCTGCGGCATACTTGAACGTACAGCCAATTCCAGATCTCTCAAAGTACGATAACAAAAGACCTGATCCACTTCGTGTTGTAGCTGTTTTCTAAATTCTTTGAATTTTTCTTTAAGTTCTGGCTTGTGATCATGTAATTTGGCATCACGAGACTCTGGGTCTTCATGCATAAATACAATCACAGGCTTTTGTTTGGTCATGGCATAAATATATTCCAGATGCATATAGCCGACACCTGAAACGGATTGTTCGCCATATTGGCTACCCAGCAAAATCACCACATAATCACAATCATCAATTTGACGGCGAGCAATCGACGTACTGAGCGGGGTGCGCTGTTCCAGCCCCCATGACAGAAATCCCATGCCAACTAATGTTTGTGCGAGAACCGCTCGCTCTGGTTGCATCTCATTGCCAGAGGTAGAAATAAAGACTTGATAACGAGTATCTTGCATAGGCTAGGCCCCAATTCATTGATCAATAATATCAAGTATTTATCTTGATTTTTTATTAACAATTAACCCCAATAAATATATAAATATGGCTCGATTTAGTGATTTCCTATCTCAATCTCGGCCAGATTTTGAATCTTCCATGTTAATTGTTCTGGTATAAGGTGCTGAAGAACGGGTTCTAGTTCGACCGCATTGTTACCACTGACATAACATTGAATACGGGTAATGTTATGACGCAATTTGTCACATAATAACCCATTTTTAATTAAAAGATAGGCAGTTTGTCGCGCAACTGCTTGTCCAGAATCAATTAATTTTAATTTTTCAGAAAAAATCTGACGAATCGCATCTTTCAGGAAAGGATAATGGGTACACCCCAAGACCAGAAAGTCAGCGCCCTGCTCGACCACAGGTTGTAAAATCTGTTGTAGTACGTCGAGACACGCTGGGCTCATCTGCTGCCCAGCCTCAACAAATGGCACCAGCTCCAGACTCGTCACCGTCAACACTTTGACACCAGCAGGCTGTGCAAAGTTTGCCATCACATCTTTAATCAGCTGTCCACGGAAGGTTGCAGGCGTCGCCAGCACCGCCACAACTTTGGATTGAGTTTGAATGACGGCAGGCTTTAATGCAGGTACAAGACCAACGATTGGAAAACGTTCTCCATAATGATCGCGTAAGTAATCCAGACTAAAAGCAGAAGCCGTATTACACGCCACCACCGCAATTTTACAGCCCTGACGATAAAGCCATTCGATTGCCTGTGCAGTCAGTTGACGGATTTCCTGATCTGAACGCGCACCATATGGCACATGCGCCGTATCTGCATAGTAAAGAATACGTTCATTTGGTAAATGTCGTGCAATTTCTTGTGCAACCGATAAGCCGCCAATGCCTGAGTCAAAAACACCAATGGGTGCATCAGCAGATGCGTGTGGCATTGGATCAAGTAAAAGAGGCATGGATTGAACGGCTGTCATATTACACATGGACACTGGTTTATTTACTCTTTTAAGCTTAAACCTCAGGTGCTCAAAAGCAAGACCAAATCACCACTTTTTAGCGTTAAAACCGTGTCACCTTGCGCATTTTCGGACAAAGTTCCGTAGTTGACGAGATGATAAAAACTCTGACGCTGGATCAAGGCATTCATACCAAAACGGACATGCACATAAGGACGTAACTCACCTTCATATTCACGCATAAAAATAGGATGCGCTTCATCTACAATAATTACATCCTGATTGATGGTGGTGAGTTGCAGATAGGTTTTGTCTTCGATTTGCACCTGATCCGCCTGATTGATCAACAATGGTTCATCTTCAACTTCGATTTCAATCTGTTCCACAGGCGTTTTGAGGTAGAATTTGCCGTCCTCTTTCCACAAGACCTTACTGAACAGATCCAGAAGAGCCTGACGTTTGATCAATTGACCTTCGTGCCACCATTCTCCATTGGCTTTTATGCGTAGATCCATTTTGCCACAATGCTTTGGATGCCACTGGTCTAAAGGCGGAATTGACCTTTTGTGACTTTGCTGTACATCATTTAAGTATTGTGCAATGTTCATTAAGTTTTTATCATCAGAAAACATGATTTTTCCCTGATTTTCTAAAGAGTTTTGTGGAGAATCATTTTCATTTATCATAGTTTATGCCTTGCTGACGAGAAAATATGACCGCTCAGCCAATTGGCGAGATCAAGGTTTAAAACTATACTATCCCAAACGTTTGCAAGCACATACTATCATTTGTGTTTGGCAATTAAGAACACTCATGGCAGCGCCGAATCGCAATATTACGGTTGCCACCCTTAAAAATATGAGGAGTCCTACATGGAACACATCGAACGTGAAGCGATGGAGTTTGACGTAGTGATCGTAGGCGCAGGACCTGCGGGTTTATCTGCTGCGATTAAAATTCGTCAATTAGCGATTGAAAACAACCTACCTGACCTTTCTGTATGTGTTGTTGAAAAAGGCTCCGAAGTAGGTGCGCATATCCTTTCAGGTGCTGTACTTGAACCACGTGCCATGAATGAATTATTTCCAAACTGGAAAGAAGAAGGCGCACCACTGAATGTCCCTGTCACAGGCGACGAAACTTATTTCTTATTGTCTGATACCAAAGCGCAAAAAATGCCGTATTGGATGGTACCAAAATCAATGCACAACGAAGGGAACTATGTCATTTCTCTTGGTAATGTCGTGCGCTGGTTAGGCCAGAAAGCAGAAGAGCTGGAAGTTTCAATTTTCCCGGGCTTTGCTGCATCTGAAGTGCTTTACCATGAAGATGGTACGGTAAAAGGTATCCAAACCGGTGATATGGGCATTGGCAAAAATGGTGAGCCAACGCATAACTTCACGCCTGGTTATGAACTTCATGCTAAATATACATTGTTCGCTGAAGGCTGCCGTGGTCACCTCGGTAAGCGCTTGATTGCAAAATACAATCTTGATAAAGATGCTGATCCACAGCACTACGGTATCGGGATTAAAGAACTTTGGGAAATCGATCCTGCTAAACATAAGCCAGGCTTAGTCATGCATGGTGCTGGCTGGCCGTTGTCTGAAACAGGTTCATCTGGTGGCTGGTGGTTATACCACGCTGAAAACAATCAGGTGACTTTGGGTATGATCGTGGATTTATCGTATGAAAATCCGCACATGTATCCATTCATGGAAATGCAACGCTGGAAAACCCACCCAACCATCAAGCAATTCCTTGAAGGCGGTAAACGTATTTCTTACGGCGCACGTGCTGTTGTGAAAGGTGGCTTTAATGCTTTACCTAAACTCACTTTCCCAGGCGGTTGCTTGATTGGTGATGATGCTGGTTTCTTGAACTTCTCAAAAATCAAAGGCTCACACACTGCAATGAAATCAGGTATGTTGTGTGGTGAGGCAGTATTCGAAGCGATTGCTGCGGGTGTTGCAAAAGGTGGGGATCTTGCGATTGCACGTGTGCTTGAAGGCGACGATCATTTCGACAAAGAATTAACTGCTTATACTGACAAATATAACAACTCTTGGTTAAAAGAAGAGTTATATAACTCACGCAACTTTGGCCCTGCAATGCACAAGTTTGGTCAGTGGATTGGTGGCGCGTTTAACTTTATCGATCAAAACATCCTTAAAGTGCCATTCACGTTGCATGATCTTAAACAAGACTTTGCTGCCCTTAAAACTGTAGATGCGTCAACGTTTAAACCAAACTATCCAAAACCAGATGGCAAGTTGACCTTTGACCGTTTATCTTCTGTATTCGTATCAAATACCGTACATGAAGAAAATCAGCCAGCGCATTTAAAACTGACCGATCCATCTATTCCTGTAGATGTGAACTTACCAAAATGGGATGAGCCAGCGCAACGCTACTGCCCTGCTGGTGTTTATGAAATCATGGAAAATGATGATGGCTCTAAACGCTTCCAAATCAACGCAGCAAACTGCGTACACTGTAAGACCTGTGATATTAAAGACCCATCACAGAACATCACTTGGGTAACGCCTGAAGGCGGCGGTGGTCCGAACTATCCAAATATGTAATTCCTTGCGACCTGATAAGACGTTGTCTTATTGGGTCTCACCTTGCGAAGCTTTAGTCGCTTCTCATATCCGAATATGTAATTCAAAATAAAAAATCCGAGTTTAGACTCGGATTTTTTATGCGCTATGCACTTTAAAAGTTAACCTTTCTGCACAAGATAGCGGTATTCAGTATTGCTGTTTTTATCCTGATTTTCTTCTTTGAGCAACAGCTCATGTCCAAGATGCATACAGAATTTTGGAATATCCCATGATGTTGAAGGGTCTGTTGCCAATACTTCAACAATCTCACCTGACTTGGCTTTGCGAATGGCTTGGTGCAACATCATCACAGGTTCAGGGCAACGTAAACCTCGCGTATTGATTTGAACAGCGGGAAGTTTTGGTTGTTCAGACATCATAAAACTCAAATATTCGAATTTTCACATTTTAGCATAAACTGCTCATATAAAAATCATCTGGCCTGTTTTGGAAAACTGTACGTTTTTTACATAGTATTGTTGATGCATATCCGCTTTATCTTCGGTATGATGAAAATCATCTAATTGATATAGAGAGTCTTTAGGAAAGATCATGGTCGAGGAATCCAGTCCGTCGTGGGGTATGCGTGGCTTAAGAAAATGGTTAGGTACCGCACCTGAAACCCGCGATGAATTACTCAAGTTAGTTCAAGACTCACGTCGCTTTTTAGAGCCAGATACTGTTGCTATGCTTGAGGGTGTTCTTGACCTGCCAGCAACAAAGATTCGAGAAGTCATGACACCGCGTACAGCGATCATCAGTTTGCAGGAAGACGATCAATTACTTGATATTCTGCATGTCCTGATCGATTCTGCACATTCGCGCTTCCCTGTATTTTCAGCGGATCAAAGCGATAATGTGGTGGGCATCTTATTAGCGAAAGACCTATTACCTTTTTTAACTGAGCGTAATGTCAAAGTTGATATTCGTTCATTGATGCGCCAGCCTGTGTTTGTGCCTGAAAGTGCACGTTCAGATCAGGTGTTGCGTATGCTGAAAAATACGCAAACGCATATTGCCATCGTGATTGATGAATATGGTTCAACCTCTGGTCTCGTCACCCTTGAAGATATTCTTGAAGAGATTGTCGGCGAAATTGAAGATGAACATGATATTGCGGATGAAGAAGCCTTATATATCGTTCCAGATAATGACCCGACCACAGCAAATACGTGGATTGTGCAGGCACTTACACCAATCGAACATTTCAACACTATTTTAAATGCAGATTTTTCTGACGATGAAGTTGAAACTATGGGCGGTTTACTGCTGCAAGAGATTGGTTTAGTGAGCGATTTACAAGGTCAAACCATTGAGCTTGGCGATTGGCAATTTACCATTATTGAAGCAGATGCACGCACTATTCATCTGATTCGAGCTGTCCGTCAATGAGAACCTATTTTGAGAAGCTGTTAAATTCGTCTCAACCACAAAAACAGCTCCCTTTTATTTTTCCACTTTTGATTGCACTCATTTCGGGTGCAATCTTTAGTTTGGCGCTCGCCCCGTACTATTTCTGGTGGCTTGCGATTTTGTCGCCTGCATTACTCTATGCCGTATTGCGCCAGCGTAGCCCACGTCAGGCCTTTGCGCTTGGCTGGGCCTATGGCTTTGGTTTATGGTTTGTCGGGGCATTCTGGCTCTATACATCCATCCATACCTACGGCGATACCAATGCCTTTTTAAGCGTGTTGATGATTGCCTTTATGGCAGCAGCAATGGGCTTGTTTACGGCATTTCAGACTTGGCTGTATCGTCGCTTTTTCCCCGAGACGCCGCTTACTTTTGCACCCCTGTGGGTGCTGTTTGAGTGGGCAAAAACCTGGGTATTCACTGGTTTTCCGTGGTTATTCGCAGGTTATGCCTTCACTGAACGCCTATTAGATGGTTATGCACCTCTATTTGGTGTTTATGCTGTTTCTTTCGTTGTCATCGTATTGGCCTGTGCGCTGGTCGAGATTTTAAATCGTCGCTGGTTTTGGGCGGTGCCTTCCGCAGTTCTAGTGTTAGGTGCATGGGGCGCTGGATTTATTCAGTTTGTACAACCGAAAGCAGCCAAACCACTGAGTGTGTCTTTGGTTCAGGGAAATATTCCTCAAGATCTGAAATGGTTAACTGAATACCAGATTAAGACCTTAGAAATTTATGCCACGCTGACTCGTGCTGAATGGGGACGTGATCTGATTGTCTGGCCAGAATCCTCGATTCCAATGTTCCAGACCGATATTCCAGAGTTTCTGGAGGCGATGGATGCGCAAGCCCAAAAAACAGACAGTGCATGGGTGACCGGTATTCCGTATTGGGATATGGCGAAGTCGCAGCAAGTCGGTGAGCCACTATATTACAACAGTATTATGGCTTCAGGCAGCGACTCACATGGCTTGTATAAAAAGCAACGTCTGGTGCCGTTTGGTGAATATATTCCATTATCGGGCATGCTGAAATGGGTACTGCCTGCGATGCAGAATGATGTCAGCATGAGTGGTTTTTCTCGTGGTGAATCAAACCAAAAGCCATTAATGGTTAAAGGGCATGCGCTGGCAGCTGCAATTTGCTATGAAGTGGCTTATCCAAACCTGACCCGCCGTAATGCATCGAATAGCGACTTTTTGATCACAGTTTCAAATGATGCATGGTTTACAGGCACTGCTGGGCCTTGGCAACATTTGCAAATGGTACAAATGCGTGCCAAAGAAAATGGCCGTTGGTTTATTCGCGCGACCAATACTGGTGTGACAGCATTTATCGATCAGAACGGTCATATTGTGAAACAGGCACCCATTGATCAAGAAGCCGTGCTTCGTGGTGAACTGCCTGCCATGCAAGGGCAAACCTTGTATAACCGCTTAAGCGATTATCCGATCCTGATTTTCTCACTTCTATTATTGATCGTTGGCTGGATTTACCGTCCACGTAAAGTCGATATTTCGTTTAAATCACGTCGATAAATCACAACAACTTTGTGCCCAGAGGAACATCAAACTCTGGGACGCAAAGTGCCACCTCTCCTTCCGCATTATGAAATCCTGTGACCAGACATTCAGATTGAATCGGGCCAATCTGTTTCTTCGGGAAGTTCACTACGGCAACCACCAGTTTTCCAATCAAGTTTTCAGGCTGATAAAGTTTGGTAATTTGGGCACTGGATTTTCGGATTCCTAATTCTTCACCAAAATCAACTTGCAAGATATAGGCTGGTTTTCGCGCTTCTTTAAATACTTCAGCCTGTACAATCCGACCGACACGCAACTCCACTTTGGTAAAATCATTCCATTCAATTTGTTGCATTTACTTATTCTCTTCGATTTTTTAAAGTCATATGGAATATAGAGGATCTCTATTTTTAAATAAAGATGCTCATTTTTCATTCCCTATTCTGATCCTTCATGTTAAATTAATTTTGCTCTTTATAAAGCCGTAAACGTTTACGTCAATCAACGTGCCAACATATCTCCAACAACGTTTGGAGCTATTTGATCAAGATATTTCATATTTGATCAGGCACTGGCGTTTGTTGGTTTACGGAGAAAAAAATGCAAAATTTCAAAGGGTCTTCTTTTCGTTTTCAAAAGATTCCAAATCGTTACGCCACCGTAGTTTTACCTTTGTTCCTATCTATCATCATGACCTTTATCGTGTCGTGTATTAGTACTTTACGTAGCATGGGATTAGAACAGTTTTCTACTCACATCTGGCTATCCGCATGGGGAATTTCGTGGTTAATTGCCTTCCCTGTTTTACTTTTGGTCTTGCCAATCGTACGCAAAATTACCTTTTTGTTTGTTCGCGCTGGCTAAATTCAGGCAATAAAAAACGTAGATTTCATATCTACGTTTTGACGTTCAATATTTTAATCATTTAAAAGCTTATCGATAATTGCACGCTTAAATAGGCAACCAGACTAGATAAAAATAACATCGGAATATAACGATAAGCCTTAAATAAAAACTGCTCATATTTAGAAATCAGGTCAACATGATGCCAGACCGTGGTTTTCAAGGCACTTAAAAAGCACAAGACAAACCAAGCACTTAACATGCTTAATGCAAAGAAACCAATCATAATCTGACTACTTCCCTCAGTGGCTTGCCATAATGTTAAAGCACCTTCACTAATAGGTAATAAAGTTAAAATGAGCAATACAGATTTAAGCATTGCCCAATGAAACTGATTCAGTTCATCTAACATAAAAAATGCTTTCATCTGATTTCTCACAGTTGGTTTCAATGGTCTGAATTTATTATGCAAAGCTTTGATCTAAAGAAAAAGTCTATTTTTCTGCATAATTTCTTTTTCTTGTAACTATTAAATATGGGAATAATTCTTATTATAACTCTCACATATTCAATATTTTATTCTATCTTTATTTTTCAATGATTTATTAATTAATTTCGAATTAAGAAACATTATCACTTCACTCTAGATTTAATAATTCAAAAGTGAAGTGATATTTTTATTCAATGATTAAGGCTGATAATAAATATCGGCATCATTGCCTTCGCCGCCTTCTTTACCATCCGCACCAAACGAATATAAATCAAATGGACGGCCTTCACGACCTGGAATGACATACTGTAAATCATTTTCCCAACTGTCTTTTGGATAGCCACCTTTCACATAACCACCAGGTAACCAGTTTTTCGCTGTTGCTGGCTGGTTGACCAATGCATCTAAACCACCATCTTGCATCGATGGGTAACGACCATTGTCCAGCTTATATTGATCCAAAGCACCCGCAACACCTTTTAAGGTAATACTGGTGGTATCCACTTTGGCTTTTTCACCACGACCCATCACGTTTGGAACGATCAGTGCAGCCAAAACACCTAAAATTACAATAACAACCATCACTTCTATTAACGTGAAGCCAGATTGCTTCACATATATTTTTTGATTCTTCATATTCATCTCTTTCATGTCACTCATCAGATCATATTGTTCATATTAATAATTGGCAACATTACCGCAATCACAATCACCAATACAATTGCTGCCATAAAAATCAGCATCAAGGGTTCAAGCAAGGCCAGTAAAGTTGAAATAAAGGTGGTCACCTCACGATCCTGCATGGTCGATGCCCGATCCAGCATACGATCCAGTTCACCAGAGGCTTCACCACTTCGGATCATTTGTACCATCATCGGAGGGAAATAACCGCAGCGTTCTAGTTGTGTTGCCAAATTACCACCTTCTGTTACACGCTCCATCGCCACTTCAATCGCATCCCGAATTACCCAGTTATTACTGACTTCGGCACCAATACGTAAGGCTTCCACCAAAGGCACACCCGAGCGGGTCAAAATAGATAAGGTACTGGCAAAACGTGCCGCATTTATACCACGCGAAAGTTTACCGAATAGTGGCAATCTGAGCGTTAATCGGTCAAATGCATAATGCCCTGCATTGGTTCTTAAAAATCGGGTAAATAGAATGATGGCAATAAAGGCAAGAATAAGCATGCCAATCCAGGTATGCCGAATAAAGGCGCTGGCTTTCATTAAAGCAACCGTGATCCACGGCAAAGCTTCTTTACTTTGTTCAAAGGTTTTGACGATTTCTGGCACCACATAAGTCATCAAGCCCATCACAATACCGAAAGACATCAGCATCAGTACAATCGGGTAAATCATCGCACCCTGAACTTTCTTCTGCATGGCAAAACGGTTTTCTGTGTAGTCCGATAACTGATCCAGAATCAGATCAAGATGACCTGAACGCTCACCCGCAGCAACCGTTGCAATATATAGTTCGGGAAAGCGTCCTGACTGTTGCATACTTTTTGCCAGTGAGTGCCCTTCCAGTACTTTGGAACGTACTGCAATCAATAAATTTCGGACATGCGCTTTTTCACTTTGTTTACTGACCGCACGGAGCGCTTCTTCCAATGGAATCCCTGCCGCGACCAACACTGAGAGTTGACGCGTCATCAATGCTAAATCATAAGCGCTAAAGCTTTTTTTAAACCATGAACGCTGTTGTTGTTTATCTTTTTGTTCAACCGCATCGACCGCAATTGGTGTCCATGCTTTATCGCGTAACTGTTGGCGAATCTGGCGTGCGGAATCCCCTTCCAGCACACCTTTATGTTGCTTTCCTGAGGCATCGATAGCAGTAAATTGATAAGCAGGCATGGTTCTGTTCTAATTGTCCCAAAATAGTCGTTGTTAAGTGCATCCGTGTATGGCCTGAGGAACGTGGTTCCACAAGAAATTCATCGACATAACGCACAGCACTTTAGCATAATTCTATGAGATGCCGTCATGCCTTATTTAAGTTGTTTTAAGCGATCATACAACTTAAAAGGCTGAAAATATCAACATACACTTTACATGAATGAAGCCTATATGCCGACCCAAAATTCTAGCGCTATTGTTTACCGTATTCGCGTTGCCATACCTGTATATCTGTATGACACCTTTGATTATACGGTCAGTGCAGAGCAATATGCTCAGGCACAAGTCGGTGCGCGTGTTGCCATTTCATTTGGGCGGCAAAATCTGGTGGGTCTCATCACTGAAAAAGTTGACCCAGACGAAGTATTTACAGGTCAGTTCAAACTTAAAGCCATCACGGAATTACTCGATCAGGAAGCGATTTTAGACCAACAAGTTTTAACTTTGTTGACATGGTCAGCCCAATATTATCAATTTCCGATTGGTGAGGTCATGCAAAGTGCCTTACCGGCGTTACTCAGACAAGGTCGTGCCTTAGATATCCTGTTCCATCTATGGAAAATTACGCCACACGATGACCCTGCCTCTTTATTAAAACGTTCACAAAAACAATATGAAGCCTATCAGGTGCTAAAGCTACATCCGCATGGCACCACTGAAAATGTCTTGAATCTTAGTGGCGTCGAGACTTCGACCCTGAAAGCACTGGAAAAGAAAGGTCTGGTCGAATGCTGTCTGGAACCGCATGATTTTACTCCGACACCAGTGCAATTGGCGCAAGTTCCGTTAACACCGAATGAAGATCAGAAAAAAGCCATTCAACAGATTCTCAAGGCACAACATCATTATCAGGCCTTTTTACTCGACGGTTTGACGGGAAGCGGAAAAACAGAAGTTTATCTGCAAGTGATGCATGAGGTATTAAAACAAGGCAAGCAGGTACTGGTGCTGGTGCCAGAAATTGGCCTGACCCCACAAACCGTTTCACGTTTTAAATCACGCTTTCATTGTGATATTGCCTTGCTCCATTCAGGTCTAAATGACTCGAAACGTTTACAAGCATGGCAACATGCGCAAACGGGCAAAGCCTCGATCATTATTGGTACACGTTCTGCGATTTATACCCCATTGCCAAATCTGGGCCTGATCATTTTAGATGAAGAACATGACCTCTCTTATAAGCAGCAAGAAGGTTTCCGTTACCATACCCGTGATGTCGCCTTATATCGAGGACATTTGCAAAACTGTCCTGTGATTCTCGGCTCAGCCACCCCCAGCATCGACAGTTATCATCTGGTTGAGTCAGGAAAATTACAGCTCCTTGAACTGAATCAGCGTGCAGGCGTAGCAGTGTTACCGAAAATGCATGTGGTGGATTTAAAGATTGCGAAAAAGCAGCATGGTCTCAGCCAGACCTTGATTCAGCAAATTAAACATACTTTAGAGCGCAAAGAACAAGTCCTGATCTTTTTAAACCGACGTGGCTATGCACCCATCCTGATGTGTGAAAGCTGCGGCTGGCAAGCCAACTGTCCGCATTGTGATGCACACTTCACGCTGCATTCACAGCCTTACCATTATTTGCATTGTCATCATTGCGGTACTATCAATCGTTTGCCAGATCATTGTCCTGAATGCAAAAAACAGAGTTTGAAAACGATTGGCGCAGGAACGGCGAAGCTTGAGGAACATTTACAAGAACTCTTCCCGCACAATGAAGTGATACGGGTTGACCGTGACAGTACCAGCCGCGTCGGTAGCTGGCAGAAAATTTATGATCGGATTCAGCAAAACAAGCCGAGTATTTTACTGGGTACGCAAATGCTGGCTAAAGGTCATCACTTCCCGCATGTGACACTTGTTGCGATTCTGGATATTGATGCAGGTCTGCTCAGCGTTGATCCGCGCGCGCCTGAACGAACAGCTCAATTGATTGTGCAAGTGGCTGGACGTGCTGGACGTGGCGAGCATAAAGGTAGTGTGTATTTACAAAGCTTACGCCCTGACCATCCAATGCTGACCACACTGATTGAGCATGATTATCGTACCGTCGCCAAACAAATGCTGGCTGATCGCAAAATCGCCCTGCTACCGCCTTATCGTTATGCCGTACTGGTTCGGGTTGAATCTAAAGACCGTGACTATAGCCAACAATTTCTAGCGGATATTGCCCAGCAACTTAGAACAATGGCTGGCGATCTGGTTGATATTTGGGGCCCAATCCCTGCCCCTATGGAGCGTAAAGCAGGCCGTTATCGTGCGCATATGGTGATTTTGTCTACTGATCGGGCAAAACTGCACTTTTATTTGCGTCAATGGTGGCAACAAGTGGTACATTTACCTCGACAGCATCAACTCAGACTTTCCATTGATGTTGATCCACAAGAGTTTAGTTAAGATACTTTAGGCATACGTTATAAAAGACACGTCACAGGATTGGTCTTTTTAACCTTTACTCATTTGAGTTAGTCTACAAAGAATAGAAAAATTGAGGCATTCGATGTCCTTACTGCTACCCATTATTTTTTTACTGGCTGCGACTTTAATTTTTGTTCCATTGGCCAAGCGCTATATGGGCACCACTGTTTTGGGTTATCTCATCGCAGGGCTTGTACTCGGTTCTAATGTCTCAGGGCTGGTTGAAGATCCTCAACTGATTCAATCATTGCTCGAGCTGGGTATGATTGCGGTCATGCTCTTTCTAGGTCTTGCGTTTCGACCAGTACAACTCTGGGTAGAGCGTCGAAGTATTCTTAAACATAGCGGCTTACCACTTGCAATCATTATCCCAATTTTAATCGGTGCCTGTTTCCTACTGTTGAATCAATTGCTGACCAGTCTCATTCTTGGCTTCGCACTGGCACTCTCCGCGGTTACTTTAGTGCAGCAACTACTACAGAAAAAACACCAACTGCATAACCAGTTGGGGCAAGCCTGTTTAGCCACACTGCAATTTCAGATTTTTATCACAGTGGTTCTGATTGCGCTTTTTCCTTTGCTAGAAGAAACCGCATCTACAAGACATGGGATTGCTTATTTTGCTGCAATTATTGCCACGATTTCGGGTCTGTTTCTCGCCAGTCGCTATCTGGTACGTCCAGCCTTCCGCTTTTTAGCACAAAAAAACAGTATCCAACTTATCCCTGTGCTGAGTGCCTTGATCATTGTCTCGGTCATTCTAATTATGGATATTTTGAATATTCATGTCTTGATTGGTGCATTTTTAGCAGGCTTATTATTAGCAGAAACCGAATTCAAAGCTGAAGTTGAACGTATTCTTGACCCCTTTAAAGATGCTGCAATCGGGTTGTTTTTTTTGGCGATTGGTCTCGGTCTTTCGCTTGAACCCCTCGCTCAGACGCCATTATTAATCTTAGGTTCAATCTTTGGATTGGTGCTGATCAAGGCGGGTGTTATTGCAGCAATCCGTTATTATCAGCAACGCCATGCCAGATTCAGCACCTTGTTTGCAATCACCTTGGCTCAAAGTGGTGAACTCACTTTTATTCTACTGAAACTGGCAGAAAGTGAAGATCTGCTCAGCAAAGCCTTATTACAACCTGCCTTACTGATTGTGTTCGGTTCGATGTTATTGACGCCTCTGCTGTACTGGCTCTTTGATGCAGAAATTTTGCCACGATTGCAGAAAAAAGTACCCGTTGCGCCTGAAGATGTACCGCAACATCCGATTCTGATCGTCGGTTTTGGACGCTTTGGACAAGTGGTTGCCCGAGTTTTGCATGCGCAAGGCAAACAATTCAGTGTGATTGACAGCAACCAACCTGATGCTGACTTTATTGAACAATATGGACATCGTTTTTTTGATGCCGACGTGACTCAGGTCGACAACTTGCGTGCTGCGGGAATCGAATACTGCAAGCTACTAATTCTCGCAATTGATGATGTTGAAGACAGTATGAATCTGGCGCGTTATCTGCGTTTGAATCATCCCGACCTGACGCTGTTTGTGCGGGCACGCGACCGTCATCATGCCCATTTACTCAATGGTTTAGGCATCCAATATATGTGGCGTGAAACCTATGCCGCTTCGCTGGATATGGCTCAGCAGGCTTTAGTCGAAACTGGCCTGTCAAATCTTGATGCACAAATGCAGATGGAACGTTTTAAGCAACAGGATGAGCTACTTCTTATCCAGCAACATTGGGTACAAGAACAGCAAGAGATTGTTGAACATTATCCAAGTGCGATTGCAGAACTTGAGTATTTGTTTGAAAACACAAAAACTTTGCAGCCAGATCGCATGCGCAATGATCAAAACACACAAAGTGATGCAAATTCACTCAATGAAACATCTTGAGTTTTAGCAAACTGACACCATTATTGACTGCATACATGCACCTTTTTATAAAGCCTTAAGTGCTTTTCAAAGCAGCGCATTGCTTTGTTTTCCCTGTGCGGGATACTGGAGAAAAATATGTCTGATTTACGCCAACGCTTTTTTATTGAGGACTGCCCTGTTCGCGGTGAAGTGGTGCATCTGGAAGAAGCATTGCAAACCATTTTGGCGCAACGTGAATATATGCCTGCAGTACAAAGCCTGTTGGGCGAAATGTTAAGTGCAACAGCATTACTTGCCAGCACACTGAAAATCCGTGGCCGTATTAGCTTACAGATTCAGGCAAGCGGCACCTTTAAATGGGCAATGGCTGAATGTAACCACTTAGGTGAAGTTCGTGCTCTGGCTGATTATGAAGAAGATCCAAGATTTGTAGAAGGTCATGATAGCCGCACGGTACTTGCAGCGTTAACCAATCCAGTTCTGTTCATTAATATTGAACCTGAGCACGGCGAACGCTATCAAGGGATCGTACCGCTTGATCAACCGACCTTGGCAGGTTGCTTGACGCAATATTACGATTTATCGGCGCAGATCCCGACGCATATCGTATTGGCGACCAACAGCAAACGTTCAGGTGGTTTATTGATTCAATTACTTCCTCGTAATGATGAAGAAGAGCAAAAAATGGTGGACGAAGACCTGTGGCCTCGTCTGACCATGCTCACTGAAACCTTGAAACCAGAAGAGCTGACCGATCTTTCAGCCAATGAAATCCTCTATCGTTTGTATAACGAAGAAGAAGTGCGTTTGCCTGAAATTGAACAGTTAAAGTTTGGTTGCACCTGCTCTAAAGAGCGTTGTGCCAATGCATTGATTCAGATTGGTGTAGATGCGGTACACGAAACTTTAGAAGCACAAAACCCGATCCAGATGGATTGCCAGTTCTGTAATACACGCTATGAATTTACAGCAGAAGAAGCTTTGGCTTTATTCGGTGAACATTTAAGTTAATTTACCCAATGTTCAAAAATAAAAAGAGACGGGCTTCCGTCTTTTTTTATTTTGTATTAAGGTCTACCCGATAAAACAATTTTCAAATCTCCCAATAATATCGACCTTATGATTAAGCTATGAATTACTTCGAATATTTGCTGTTTATTGTGAGTGTGGTGGTCCTCATTGCCACGCCCGGCCCTGTGATGATTCTGGTAGCCAGTGCCGGACTCAAAGGCGGTTATAAAAAAGCTTTACAGACCATCTTTGGAACCAACTTTGCTTCTTTAATCCTGATTTTTATTTCAGTGCTGATTCTCAAAGGCTTTCTCACCATTGATGAAAATTACTTAAAAGCCATTCGGGTGCTAGGTTGCCTTTATATTGCCTATCTTGGTTATAGCATTATTAAAGAAGTCATTCAGGCACCGCATCCAACTGCAATTCAAACCGTATCGGCACAAAATGGTGGTTTTAAGAAAGGGTTTCTGGTCGGAATTTCCAATCCTAAAGATATTATTTTCTTCTCGGCATTTTTCCCGCAGTTTATTTCAATTTCATCCAATATCAATTTTAGCCTCAGTCTATTAACCGTGACGTGGATCGTTCTGGATTTCTTGACCTTATCTTTGGTGTATCTGTTCTTCCGTCGCTTATCGCAAAGCAGTATTTATCCAAAAATTCTCGGTTTATGCGGTGCCTTGCTGGTCTTGATTGCGCTCTATGGTCTAATCGAAACCTTTATCTAGACGTTCAACCAAGCCAAATAAAATTATTTACGCGCTCATTTCTGATTCAAACAGAACAAGTCTTATACAATCGAATCCATTGAAATCTCTTGGATTCGTTTCATAATGAAAGAAACACAACATTATTATATTTAAAGATCATGGCAAAAAATTATTATGAAGAGCTAGGTGTTTCCAGAGATGCCTCAGCAGATGAAATCAAAAAAGCCTATCGAAAACTGGCGCGTAAATATCATCCTGACATTAGTAAAGAAGCGGATGCGGAAGCCAAAATGCAGGCGATTAATGTCGCCTACGACACCTTAAGCGATAGCACCAAGAAAGCCGAATATGATCAAATGCTGGATCATCCACAAGGCTTTTCCAACTTTGGTCAAGGTAACCAAAGCGGTTTCGATGGTTCGCAGTTCTATCGCCAGAGTTCAGGTGAAGGGGCAGATTTTAGTGGCTTTGAAGACCTGTTTGGTCGTTTTGGATCAGGCTTTGGTGGCGGGCAACAACGGTCTCAACGCCAACAACGTAGCTATCGTGGTGAAGATCAACATGCCAGTATTGAGGTCGATTTAGATATCGCCTATCACGGATCAACCCAGCAAATCACGCTACAAATTCCGACTTATAACGTCTATGGTGAGCCTGAGGTTCAACGCAAAACCTTAGAAGTTAAAATTCCAAAAGGAATGAAAGAAGGCCAGCAAATCCGTCTCAATGGTCAAGGCCAGAGTGGTATCAATGGCGGCGCAAATGGCGATCTTTATATCGAGATTCAGTACAAGGATACTGACCGTATTCGTGTTGAAGGTGCTGATGTATATCAAACCATTGATGTCAGCCCTTGGGAAGCGGGTCTCGGGCAAAGTATTGAAGTCGATACCCCTGCTGGGCAGCTCAAAGTGAACTTGCCGAAAAATGCCAAGAATGGGCAACAGTTACGTTTAAAAGAGAAAGGTATTCCGAACAAGACTGCGGGGCATCTGTACCTGATTATTAATATTGTTTTACCGCCAGCGCACAGTGAGCAAGAGCAACAGGCTTATCAACAATTTGCCGAAGCCTTTGCTGCATTCAAACCTCGTGCCTCATAAGGAGTAAGATCATGACAACGATTCAATACAAAGAAATTCAATATGACGGTCACTGCCAAGTTGAAATCATTGATGAACAATTGGCACTTGATCTTGAACACTTTGCAGAAGCATGTGGTCAAAGTACCGAATGGGTACTCAAACTGATCGATTATGATATTTTGCAAATCTCTGTCGATCCGCAAAGCTATCAGTTTATCGGTGAAGATGTCAGTCGTGCTCGACGTGCCTATCGCCTGCAACGTGATTTTGATGCAAGCCTGTCAGCAGTAGCCGTGATGCTGGATTTAATCGATGAAGTGCAACAGCTTCGCAAACAGCTCAAACATTTTCATTAACCAATATTCTTAATTTAACGAACAACTAGATAAAATCTGATACTCGAGGGGGTCATCCACAACCTGAGCGAAGATAAACAAAGCACTGCTTTGTCTGAAGCGCAAGACGAACAGCTATGCTGTGAGTATGGTATCAAAAGTGAACCTTGCGGAGCTTTAGTCGCTCCTCATGTGGATGACGGTGCCTTTGCTCTTGCGAAGCTTTAAACGCTTCTCAGGGCGAAACCAAAGTAAGGCGAGCCTGAACGAACCAAAGCGATTAAAGCTTTGGTGAAGTGCAAGACGAAGTAGTTAATCCTGAGAACGGATGAGAACTCAGTATGACTCCGCTTAAAATTACTTTTTAACAATGAAATATTTGAACGAAATCTGTTATTTCAGCTTGGTCATTTTCTCCACTTCTTTCAGCGTTTGCTTAATCGGTTCGTAGTCCAGAAACCATAGCAAATTCAGATTACGCTGCTTATGTTGCTGTGCAAGCAAATCAATCACACTCCGTTCACCGCGTCCAACCAGATGCTGACGATAGAAATAATATAGCAGCAACACGGTACTCATCAACATTACGCCCAGCATGATCCAGAATCCGACAGGTGATTTCAGTCCAGGAATAAACTCAAAGTTCATCCCATATACACCCGTTAATAAGGTCAATGGCGCAAAAATGGCCGTAATAATCGCCAAGATGCGCATGTTTTCATTGGTTTGATTGGCAATCGCAGAAAAGTGCAAGTCGATAGCCGACTGAATCGCATTACGCAAACGTAAGGTATGTTTCTGTACCCGTTCGACATGGCTCATCAGATCATTCAAACGCACCAGCAAGATGTCTTGCGCCTTATGCTTATGCTCACCCACCACATGATGATAATTATCGACCAGCTCATCTCTAAACTCCTGCAAAGTTTCAATCTGCTCCTCACATAAATTTTCAATTTGCTGAAATGCCATGTCTTCATGAAATAACTGATGCCATTGCTTAAATCGGCGATTACCCTGTAACAACTGCTGCTGCCAATATTCAACCCGACGTGTTAACGGTGTGCGCAGATTCAGATAACCATCAATCATGCTGTTCAGCAAGCGCAAGCAGAGGTCTGCGGGCGTCGCAGGTAATTTACGTGGTTTATTCTGCTCGGCAATCGGACGTCCCATAATGGTCTGTAGACGTTGTATATAGCTTTCGACGGCCTGATTGCCCTGCTCGCGTACACTCACCAGAAATTGTGGCGTCAGGATAAAACTCATTGGCGTGGTGGCGAGCCCAAAAACACTCTCATGGGATTCCAGAACATTCTCACTTTCAAGAATTTGGTCATCTGGGCTAATTAATTTACGGAACACCAAGAGATCGTATTCTTCAACCGTATCAAAAGCACAAGGATGCTCAATATTGAGTAAATCGCGCATATGGAATTCATTCAAAACCAATCCCGTATGCCGACAAATATCGCTTTGCCACGTCTCGGTATGATTGACCAGATCCTGTCTTAAACTATCGACCCACAAAAATTCCAGCGCGTGTTCTGCTTGTTGTTCTGTACTAATAAAAATTGTATTTTCACTGTTATGGCGATAAAAATAATAAAGCTGCATAGGACAATATGAATTTGGATAGCTACTGAAATGCTGCCATGAAGCGTCGTAAAAAGCTATCGCTATTCAACCCGCTATTTACTGCACAATAAAAAAGCCTCACATGGAGGCTTTTTTAACAGATAAAAGATTATGCATCTTCTTTAACGATACCGTGCTTTAACGCCAGATCGAGTTGTTCTTTATCTAATGCCTTATCCCATTTCGCAACTACGATAGTCGCACATGCATTTCCGACAAGGTTGGTCAATGCACGACATTCAGACATGAAACGGTCAATACCTAAAATCAGCGCCATACCTGCAACTGGAATTGCGGGTACAACTGAAAGTGTAGCTGCCAAGGTAATGAAGCCTGCACCAGTGATCCCTGCTGCACCTTTAGAGCTCAGCATTGCCACCAATAAAATGGTGATCTGTTGAGTCAGCGTCAATTCGATATTACATGCCTGCGCGATAAACAAGGCTGCCAAGGTCATGTAAATATTGGTACCATCCAGATTAAATGAATAGCCTGTCGGAATGACCAAGCCGACCACTGATTTTTCACAGCCCGCCTTTTCCATTTTTGCCATCAATGAAGGTAATGCTGCTTCAGATGAACTGGTACCGAGTACCAACCAGAGTTCATCTTTAATATAACGAATCAGATCAATAATCGAGAAGCCGTTATAACGTGCGACTGCACCCAGAATCACAATGACAAACAGTAAAGCCGTAATATAGAAGGTCGCAATCAGTAACATCAAATTACCAATCGAGCTAATCCCATACGCACCAATCGTAAAGGCCATTGCACCAAACGCACCAATTGGCGCGAACTTCATCAACATCCCAACCAAGGTGAAAACTGGATTGGTCAATTGTTGAAGAAAGTCTGTGACTGGACGGCCTAAATCACCTGATTTTGCCAAAGCCAAACCAAATAATACGGCAACGAATAGAACCTGAAGAATTTGTCCCGATACGAATGGGCTGACCAACGTATCTGGAATAATATTCATTAAGAAGCCAGTAATCGAAGATTCATGCGCCTTAGCTGCATATTCATCGACTTTGGTGCTGTGCAAGGTACTTGGATCAATATTTAAACCATGACCTGGCTCAATCACATTTCCGACAATCAGACCAATAATCAAAGCCAAGGTTGAAAAGGTCAAGAAGTAAATCATTGCCTTCGCGGTGACACGCCCAACACTTCCAATATTTTTCATCCCTGCAATCCCTGTTACAACCGTCAGGAAAATCACAGGAGCAATGATCATTTTCACCATTTTAATGAATGCTTCGCCCAGTGGCTTCAAGCTTTCACCAAACTCAGGAAAGAAATGACCAAGTAGTATCCCCGCAACAATTGCGAAGATCACTTGTACATAGAGAATTTGATAGAACTTTGGTTTCTTGGGAGGTTGTTGGTCATCTTGACCTGCGGCTACATGATCGACAAGCATGTGCAATATTCCTTCATATTGAGATGAACAAATAGACTTCCGACTGTCTATCTAAAACCACATAAATACGGCAGGCACGGAAATTTGGGGAATTCTACGTTAGTTGTTGGGCTCAGATTTAAAGTATTAGACTAATGTCTAATATAAAGAAATTTTATGTTTACAGTTTCAACTTTTTATACTTATAACAATCATTAACTTAATAAAAAAAGCGCATTGTTTGTACAATGCGCTTTTTTTAGTCGAAAGACTGAGCTAGCTTATGCTTGCTCGATATCTTTCATTGTCAACTTGATACGACCACGGTTGTCGACATCAGCAACTTGTACTTTAACTTCCTGACCTTCTTTCAATACGTCAGTCACGTTCGCAATACGTTCGTTTGAAATTTGCGAAATATGAAGAAGACCATCAGTACCTGGCATGATGTTGACGAATGCACCGAATTCAACGATACGGATTACTTTACCGTCATAGATCTTACCTGGTTCAACCTCAGCAGTAAGTGCTTGAATTTTTGCAATCGCAGCACGAGCAGCAGCTTTAGTTTCACCAAATACGCGAACTGTACCGTTATCTTCAATATCAATTGCAGCTTTAGTTTCTTCAGTAATGGCACGAATCGTTGCGCCGCCTTTACCAATCACATCACGGATCTTGTCTGGATTGATGTTAATCACTTCAAATGTCGGTGCATTCGCACTGATTTCTGCACGTGCACGTGAAATCACTTTGTTCATTTCATTGAGGATGTGCATACGACCAGCAAATGCTTGGTTTAATGCAACTTCCATGATTTCTTCAGTGATACCTTCGATCTTGATATCCATTTGAAGTGCAGTAATACCGTTTGCAGAACCTGCGACTTTAAAGTCCATATCACCTAAGTGATCTTCGTCACCCAAGATGTCAGAAAGAACTGCGAAACGCTCGCCTTCTTTCACTAAGCCCATTGCGATACCCGCAACTGGTGCTTTAAGTGGAACACCTGCATCCATAAGTGATAATGAAGCACCACATACAGAAGCCATTGAAGATGAACCGTTAGATTCAGTAATATCAGAAACGATACGAATTACGTACGGGAAGCGGTCAGCCGCTGGAAGAACAGCTTGAACACCACGACGTGCTAAACGGCCATGACCGATTTCACGACGCTTAGGACCAGATTCACGACCTGTTTCACCTACAGAGTATGCAGGGAAGTTATAGTGCAACATGAAGTTGTCAGTTTTCGTACCTGAAAGGGTATCAACCATCAACGCATCACGCGTGTTACCCAAAGTTGTTGTAACCAACGCCTGAGTTTCACCACGTGTGAATAACGCAGAACCGTGTGCACGGTCTAATACACCAACTTGTACGTCGATACCACGAACAGTTTTGGTATCACGACCATCAATACGCGGCTTACCTGACAAGATGTTGTCACGTACTGTACGGTATTTAAGGTCTTCAAATAATTCATTTACTTCGTCAGCAATACCAGTCTCGTCATTTTCAGGAACGAACTGAGCAACCGCTTCTGCATAAAGTGCATCAAGTGCCGCATAACGGTCTTGTTTGATTGCAATGGTATATGCTTCAGAAATCTTCGCTTCGAAAGCTGCTTTTAATTGCTCAAGAAGCACTTCGTTTTTGCTTGGAGCAACCCAAGTTGATTCAACTGCACCCGCAGCAGCAGCAAATTCTTTAATCGCTTGAATTGCGATTTGCATTTCGTCATGACCGAAAAGAACAGCACCAAGCATTTGGTCTTCTGAAAGCTCTTTCGCTTCAGATTCAACCATTAATACTGCAGATTCAGTACCAGCAACAACAAGATCAAGGTCAGATTGTGCAAGTTGTTCGAAGTTCGGGTTAAGAACATATTCACCGTTAATTAAACCAACACGCGCACCACCGATTGGACCACGGAATGGTGTACCTGCAATTGACAATGCAGCAGATGTACCAAGCATTGCAGCAATATCGGCATCCATGGTTTTGTCAGAAGAAACAACTGTTGCTGTGACTTGAATCTCGTTGAAGTAACCTTCTGGGAACAATGGACGGATTGGACGGTCGATCAAACGTGAAATTAAAGTTTCAGCTTCAGAAGCACGACCTTCACGCTTACCGTAACCACCAGGGATACGACCAGCAGCATATTGTTTTTCTTGGTAGTTAACAGTCAACGGGAAAAAGTCTTGACCCGCTTTTGCTTTAGGTTGGGCAACAACTGCAACCAGAACAGTCACGCCACCCATGGTAACTAAAACTGTATTGGCTTGACGTGCAACACGACCCGTTTCTAAAACAACTTGATGTTGACCAAATTGAAATTCTTTACGAATGATATTAAACATTGACATGTATTATATTTTCCTAGTTTTATTCTAGTGAGACCCCTAAGGTTTGGCATTCAGACCACCACTAGCGTGTGGATAAATGACAAAGCTTAGAAGCCATCGCACTAGATCAAAAATTTTTAAATAAAAGTTAAACACAAAGAAGGAGCGAACAAGCGCCCCTTCTAAACTCACCTAACGGAAATTAGGTGAAACTCTCTTTTCAGCGATAAGGCATTGCAACATGCGAAATAGCGAAAACAAAGTAAAATCGAATTAACGACGTAAACCTAATGCGCCGATCAAAGCAACATAACGACCGTGATCTTTACCGTTTAAGTAGTCAAGTAATTTACGACGTTGGTTTACCATACGAATCAAACCACGACGGCTGTGATGGTCGTGTTTGTGTTCTTTAAAGTGACCTTGCAAATCATTGATTTGAGCAGACAATAAAGCAACTTGTACTTCAGGTGAACCAGTGTCGTTTTCAGCACGAGCAAATTTAGCGATGATCTCTGCGCGATCTGCGTTAGTTAAAGCCATTCGATTTCTCCGAGATGCTTAAAAAATAAAATGATATTGATCAGTTGAAAACAACTGACTGCCGTGCATCACTACAGCAAGGCGCTATTTTAAGTGATCTATCGCTATATTGCAAAATTGTTTTATGTTTGCTGGCATTTCGGCAGCTGACAGCATTGCACAAAATAGGCACACTACCCTTGCTCTGTTTATATTCATGACAGAGGAAAAAAGAAAATGAAAAAATTGCGAGGGATGCGTGAAAATTTTATCAACCAATACTTGCTACGTTCCACATGACCTCAATCAGGTGATTCGCACCAAGGATGAAGTTTCGGCTGAATTGGGTGGCATGACAGAAAAGCAGATTCAAAAAATCTGGAGCAGTGTCGAAGCGCTCTATAAAACGGGGAACTATCCACTCATCACCTTATGTTTACGCCGACAGGGACAAATTCTGTTAAACCGCAGTATTGGTTATGCGCAAGGCAACTCGACGGAAGGCTTAGCACCTGATGCCAAGATTGCGACCCCAGATACACCTGTCTGCCTGTTTTCTGCATCTAAAATGGTAACAGCCATGTTAGTGCATATGCTGGATGAGCGTGGAGACCTGAATTTACTTGATCCGATTAGCTATTACATTCCTGAATATGGCGTCAATGGCAAACGCCGTGCCACGATTTTTCATTTACTTTCGCATCGTGGGGGGATTCCACGTATTGATAGCGAAGTAACGCCAGAGCTGCTCTTTAATCAGGAAGAAATCTTAAAACTGCTTTATGCCGCGAAACCAGTTTCCCCTTCAGGTACGCATCTTGCCTATCATGCCGTAACTGCGGGTTATATTCTGGGTGAAATCGTTCAACGCGTGACAGGACAAAGTGTTCGAGAGTTCCTCGCAGAGCACATCGAAAAACCGATGGGCTTAGACTATTTCAACTATGGTTTAAAACCAGAATATCGCGATGATGTTGCCTTGAACTATGCCACAGGGATTCATCCAAGCTTAGGCACAGATTTTTACCTGAACCATGTGTTAGGAGGTGGCCTGCAACTGGCGGTGGATGTCACCAATGATCATCGCTTTATGGATACGATTTGTCCTGCGGGTAACATTTATACCAGTGCTGAACAAGCAGGACGATTTTTTGAAATGCTGCTCAGTGGTGGTGAATATCAAGGCAAGCAAATCATGAGTGAAAAAACCGTATTCCGCTCAACCTTACCGACCTCTGGCATTAGTCTGGATCGAACCCTGTTGGCACCAATGCGCTATGCGCTGGGCCCAATGCTGGGTAGTAATCCTGTCGGCTTATTTGGTCCAATGACAGGTCAGGCATTTGGTCATATCGGTTTCTCAAATATTTTGTGTTGGGCTGACCCCGAACGTGATATTAGTGTGTCCTTGCTCACCACAGGTAAATCAGTCGTAGGTACACATCTGCCTGCACTGGCAAAAACGTTGTACCAGATCTCCACAAATTGTCCAAAAATTCCGAAAAATCAGCGCCGCTCACTGTTTGCGACAGATCGTACTGAGGCGGATCTGGTTTAATTTATGTGTAAAAATAAGGAGGTTAATCATCAACCTCCTTACTTCCACCTGCTTAACTCGCAGCATCTAAAGCTGGCTGTTGCTGATCCAGTTTCGATTGCTGGAATGAGTCCATCAGTTGCTGTTGCTGTACCTCTGGATCTTTGGAGCACATTATTTTCTGCTCACTCAATTTTTTATCGATTTCCTGACCTTGCCGACTACGTCTTGGCTCAAAAACCGTTCTTTGATAGAAATAACTAAACGGCTCTGCATTGAATAAGAAGCCATATTTTGAGTCATGAACATATTGCTGATAAAAATCAGCGACAGGTTGGATGGTGTCCCGCTCCCAACTTTCTAGCTCCCAGCCGTCAATACTAATCAGATATTCATAAAGTTTAGACACTGGTGATAAAACACGGAAAATATTGATACCACCGTTCTTGGAAGCAGTAAAATTCTGACTGGCTCTCAAGCGTCTGATTTCCTCGGCCATACTGGCAGGGCCAAAAGCTGCAACTGAATAATCTACCGTTCTACGCATTGTCCCCTTACGTTCCTGCTCAGTCGCAATTGCTTCACCGCTACGCTGGATGGTGCCATAAGCACTATAGTAAGTTTTCATCGCTGCCATCATCTTGGCTTTGATTTGCTCACGATGCTTCATCGCTTGATCTGGATTTTTCGCCTGAATTAACTGCATGGCAGTTGCTTCCTGACTTTGCATATCACTAACGACTGACTGATATAAGGTTTCAACCTGAGGTAAAACTTCGAATTGTGTCTTAAATAAGTCCCCATGCTCTTTTTGTAATTGCTCATAGCTATACATCCGTACACCTGCCTGTACGGCTTCATTGAGCATATCGCGTAAAGGGATACGGGCAAAATGATCGGTAATCTGGGTTTCTTCATCCAATGGCATATACCCCCCTCCAACATCCGAATGCATACCTGGATAGACTACTTCCTTCCAAGCTGGATTGGCCAATGTGCCATCTTCTCTTTTACAAATCAGATCAACTGGAAAGGCAAAGCGTTGCTCATTGCCTGCCACATGATGCACACACATCTTAACCCGTTCATCGACCACCATATCACGACCTTTAAAGGTCAGATTATTCAGAAGATTGGTTGAGGGTAAACCAAAGGATGCGACTGTATCAAAGATCCCCAAGAACTGAAATTCGATCGGAGATTTTTTCTCTCCATAGGTCAAACCATCACACGTAGATTCACATTTCCCGAGCATTTGATTGGTAAAAGCGCGTGCCAATGCTGCACCACGAGAGAAACCAAATACAGAGATATTAATTTTTTTAATAAGACGATGCTCTGACAAACATTGGGTTAGCTCAGTTTCGCTACTGGCTTTCCCAGCTGTTGCATATTGCGATAGATTTTTTTCAGCACTCTTTACTTTGATTTCCAAAACTTTTTTTAGGTGATCGTTAAACTGTTCTTCGCCATAATCTAAACGTCTCGCGCCACCAAGTCCTGCACCAGAACCAAGTGCCAAATTATCCTGCATCCATGAAATGGTTCTTTGAAAAATGCCTAACTCTGCATTGAAATTAGTCCCAACTCCTGAGACATAAATGGCGTGATTTAATGTCACCCTACTCTTTGAATCTTTCCTTTCAGATAAAGCTTTCTCATTAGCATTACGCCATAAACGAGCAGGATTCGACCACTTCCCACTCTTTTCATCAGTCTCTTTATTATTACCTGTCCCATCAAAAAAGACAGAAATATTGACCACATCACTACAGTCCTGTTTAGATGTCGGAGTATCATTAGATATATCATTATTAATATTAGCGACTCGTTTTAACTCTTCAGATAACATTATTTATTTCCTCGTTTTACTCCCTGACTGCGTTGTTTATCCATCCATTCTAAGCCTTTTCGTGTTGGATCAGGTAAATCATTTGAAGTTGTAATTTCCACTGTATCATCGGGATATAAATGCGCGGCTAAATATTTCTTCCCTTTAAGCTGATCTTTAGTAATGACTACAGCATTTTTTGCTCTATGTAATTTCCCAGTATGACTATCTTTCCAAGTTATAACCTGTTGACCAACTTTAATTGGTGCAACATTTGTTCCACCTCCAAAACCACCACCGATCTCTTTACTATTTAATTCGACCATATAAGCGTTATAAGAGAGATCATAATGAAAGGAGGTCGTTGCCATATTATAAGTTGCATTTGGACCAATCCCTGCACAACCAGCCAAGCCTAATGGTATTGCTGTAAGTAATGCGAATAATTTCTTAAATATCATAATCCTACTCTCATCTTTATCTATATATTTAAGCCATATAAACGCAAGATTTTTAAATTTATATGGCTTAAATATATGTAACACTAACAGCTATGACCTACTTTAACTGTTTAATTATTATTTACTTCCCCTTTTTATCCCCATACTCCTTTGTTTTTCCATCCACTCTAAGCCTTTTTGCGTTGGATCGGGTAAATCATTTGAGGTTGTAATTTCAACCGTATCATCTGGATACATGTGTAGAGCTAAATATTTTTTCCCTTTTAATTGCTCTTTGGTAATAACTAATTGATTCTTTGCTTCATGCATTTTATAACTGTTTGACTCCCCCCAGATCACCTTTTGAACACCAACTTTAATTGGCGCAACATTTGTTCCTCCACCGAACCCTCCACCAATTTCATTTCCATTTAATTCAACCACATAGCTTGTATATCTAAGATCATAATTAAATGAGGTTGTTCCCATATAGTAAGTTGCATTTGGACCAATCCCAGCACAACCTGCCATGCTTAGTGGTATTGCTGTAAGTAATGCGAATAATTTCTTAAATGTCATAATCCTACCCTCATCTTTATCTCTATATTTAAGCCATATAAACGATTTTTTTGAATTTACATGGCTTAAATATATGTAAAACTAACAGTTATGACCTACTTTAACTGTTTAATTAATATATTTATCTCCCTTCTTTACCCCTGCTCTTTCTTGCTTTTCCAACCAAGTTAATCCTTTTTGTGTGGGATCGGGTAAATCATTTGATGTGGTCACCTCAACGGTATCATCTGGATAGATATGTAGAGCTAAATATTTTTTCCCTTTTAATTGTTCTTTATCAATCAACAATTGATTAGCAGCTTTATGTATTTCACCTGTATTTGTATCTTTCCATGTTACAATTTGAGAGCCTACCTTGATTGGACTAACCATTGTTGATTTCCCAAATCCCCCAGCGATAGTATGTCCATTTAATTCAATCATATAGGGATTATATCTTAGATCATAATGAAAGGAAGTTGTCCCCATATAGTAAGTTGCATTTGGACCAATCCCAGCACAACCTGCCAAGCTTAGTGGTATTGCTGTAAGTAACGCAAATACTTTCTTAAATGTCATAACCCTATCCTTTCTTTATATACTTAAACATTATAAAAGCATCCAAAATAAAAATTTATTGATTATTATATTTTTGTTTCCACAATTGAGTTCTCCACTTGACTCCCTTATCTGTTGGGTCTGGCAATTCATTTGATGTTATAATTTCAACCGTATTATCTGGATATAGATGTGCTGCCAAATACTTTTTCCCTTTCAACTGCTCTTTAGTAATAATTACTTTATTTTTTGATTTATGTACTTCCCCTGTATTAGTATCCTTCCACGTTATGATTTGAGACCCAACTTTAATTGGTGCAACATTTGTTCCACTACCGAATCCACCACCAATTCTTGAATCATTTAATGTAACCATATAACTGGTATATCTAGGATCATAATTAAATGAGGTTGCCCCCATATAGTAAGTTGCATTTGGGCCAATCCCTGCACAACCTGTGATAACAAGGGATAAAATGATAAAGACTATAAATACTTTTTTAAATTTCATTTTTACATCTTAATAATAAATACTCTTAACTCATTATTAATTTATCACGATCAACAATACATTCCTGCTAAATCAACCATACACATTATTTATCCAGCTTTAGTCATTAACTTCGCCATTAGCTCATCCATCGTAATCACTTTTTTACTTAATTCAGCAAGCACGATTTGTAGATCTTTATCTTTATTAAAATGGTCGCCATACATCAATTTAAGGCAGAGAAAGTTTAATAAATCCCGTGTTCCAGACAAATGATATTCTCGTGCTTGTGGAAGCGTATCTATTACAAATTGATATAAGGCATAATCATCCATTTTATCGACTAAAAAAGAATGATTCAGTTTGAGGTGATAAATCAAATGATCAGGTAAAGTAGCCTCAACCATTCTTTCCTCTTGTTCTACTGTAAACATGAGTGGGGTTGTATAATGAGGTAAAATATCAAGCTTCTGATTTAAACCAAATATAGCCTGAAGATTAGCGAGACGATCCCAATACCACCAACTTTGGATAGGGCGTAATAAGTTTTCGATCTGCTCAGGACTGAACACAGGTTCTTTAACATATAGAGTTTGATCCTCAGCATGCCCAACCAATGTTGCCAATATCACTGGATCCCAAAAGGCTAAAACCATTTCTAGCCCACCTTCAAACTCAACCTCTAAAAACTGACGTAGATGTTCAAACAACAAATCGAAAGAAACAGGCGTTACAATCAACGTCATACTTGCTGTTCCAGCAACATGACGTTCAACCCAGCTCCATTCTGCACTGGAAAAATCACGAGGTAACTGCAAGAGATGAGGTGAAATAGCTCGCGCTTTCTCTCCACTGGCTTCTTTTAACAAGCACTTCTGGCGTAAATGCTCAAATACTTTGAGAAAGCGCTTATCTTGAGCTGCATCGGCAATCGCATAGACATTCAGCTCCAGTTCATCTAGTGGATAATCTTTAAAGGTTTCCAAAAAAAGAGTCAGATTACCCTGCATTACACACCCTCGCCTTTGTTAATAAATGCTCCACGTTGCGAAGCTCGTCTTGCTAAACATTCCCAGCAGATATTATTCGGAAAAATAGGAAGTTGGGGCGTTTCACTCGCCCCTGTTGTAAAGATATGCTGTCCAGCTTTAGCTTTGAATGTATTTGGCGTAACCACCGTTACCCCTTCAGCATTAATTTTTAAAGCGCTGTCTTTCGCTTTTAAAACAATTTCAGTTGGGCTTTGTATCTCAACTTTCCCTTCTGATGACGTAATTTTGATGTCTAGCCGCGCAGCAGCTTCCAAATGATTATCCTGTGCTTGTAAATCAAACTTTCCTTTTGCAGCATAAATTTTAAGGTCTTCCTGACCTGCGAACATGCTCAGTTTTTTCTTGGTATTTAATACAAAATGTTCGTCTGCACTAATATTTACAGATTGCCCACTTCCGACTGTTACCGCCTCTAAAGCATGAAGATGTACATTCTTTCCTGAAACCATAGCAATACTTTCAGGCGCTGCTATGAGCATCAGTGCATCACGTGCTGCTTTTAAGTCAGCCCATTGTGTTTCAACTTTTTTGATATAAGCCTCGACCTGACTCAACATGTCCGCAGCTTCTGCTTGCTGTTTTTCTGCATATTCGGACAGCGCTTTCATACTTTCAAAGCTTTCTGAAAATTGTGCCAGAGCTTCTTTCGCTTCCAGTTGAGTATCTTTTGCTTGATCTTGTACAAAGGTTGAAAGATATAAACCCTTGCTTCGGATTGCGCCCGCATTATCACTACGTAGTTCAAATCCCTCACCACGGCCATCACTTTCAGCCTTATCCTTAGGGTGGCTTAAATTGCCTAGATTCAATTGAGTTGCGCTGTGACTACTATGTAACTGTGCACTGATTTGCCCTGTCGTATCATCAAAACGCAGTTGGTTATAACCTTCACCACCCACTTCTTTTGAACGGATACCACTGAGCTTTTTGGTGTCAGGAAGTTGCCCTTTAATATCAAATTTAGTGGGTGAGCGTTGCGCTTCATGAATACGACCGGTTACGAATGGGCGATCAATATTGCCATCAAAGAAATCAATTACTACGATTTCATCTTTACGTGGTAAAAAGCGCGCACCATAGCCTTCGCCGGCCCACGGGGTAAGCACATCGACCCACGCCGAATCGGTATCACTGTCATTCGATCCTGCACCACCATCATGTGCATGGTCTTCTGTACGGGTAAATAGAAAGCGAACCTTGATTCGTCCCCATTCATCAACATGAATTTCTTCACCATCGCTCACGACTTTGGCACGTTGTACATGTGCGGTAGGACGGTGAGTCAATGGATCATATTCAGGTACAATCTCAATCGTTCGACGTACCACCATCAATTCATTGGCTTGGCGTTCTTGTTCACTATCTTTACTGATTGGCCAATGGCTAAGACTGAGTAATTTTTCGACTTGCTCTTTAATCTCTTTCGGAAGATTGTTCTGGTTATAAAAATGCTTGGTTAGGATTAGGAATTCTTTATCATTTTGACTATGGTTTTTTTCTAATTCTGGATGATCATTCAACTGAAACCAGTAACCCACCTGAGTATCTCGAACACTACTATGTGCAGTAAAGTATTTCGCCTGTAAAGCTTGATATTGATTGAGCTGCTTGTTGAGTTTCTCTAATTGATTATTTCCTGATGCTGTAGCCTGATCTTCTCCATTTAAATCAGCAATCCAGGCAGGTGAAATATTCCAGGCTTGTTCCAGACTTAAACTCTCATTATCTCGCTGGGTACTGTGTTGATGTGAACTGAGAACTGAACCACTGGCATCTTCTTGACTTAGACTATCTGCTTGCCAACGTTGCACATGTATAGCCGTAGGCTGTAATTGGCGCTGGGCAATAAAACTGGTAATACTGTCAGCCTGCTCAACCGCATTGGAACGATGGTAATGAATAGATCGGCGTTCAAGCGCCTTAAATTGTGCGTTATCATCAATCAAACGTAGCTTTTGGGCTTCGATACTTTGACTTGAACTCGCAACAATATAATTCGATTCATCAATTAAAAAGTTAATCGACTCTTCGCGTAATAACCGAGTTAAATATTCATAATCGCTTTCATTGGACTGCATTGAAAAAGGGCGAATATCATAGTTTCTAGTTAAACCACTGCTATCCAGTTTAAGGCTGGCGGCAAACAAAGGGCTTTTGCTTTGCCATTCCTTAAAAATAATTTCGCAAATCTCTACGGCACTTTTATTCATAAATACGCGGCTATTGCGTCTTTTATGCCATAAGCTCGTTGCATCCTGCATTGTTAGTCGATAAAGGCTCAATGCACCATCGCTTTGTCCTTGACTTGCACCAGTAATAATTCCCGTCGTTCTAAAGAGTTGCCCAGAATCCGTCACTTGATCAACGGCAATCTGACAGCCAATAAATTGTTTGAGTTCAATATAAGGATTGGTAGATAAACAGATCAGTTCTAGGGAGAGTCCATCATTAATGCCATGATAACCATCAACGCGTTGCAGCATGATTTGAGTATTTAGAGCCGCATTTGAAAACTGAATACTAATGGCACGCTTTTGAGTGCTGAGACCTAAACTTTCTAATATCTGAAAAATACTACTTAACATTGTTATTATTTAACCAATCGAAAAATACAGTTAATTTTGCCTAGAATTGTCTGTCTTGTCTAATTTCTTCAAAACAAAAAAAGCCCAAGTTTCAACTTGGGCCTTTGCGCTGAGGTTTTATAATTATATTTTGCTTTATTTTTCTTGTTAACTCTTCTCCTTTCACATTCACACCCTCTGAATGATCTTACACACATCATTGTCTTTATTATCTTGTTCTTGTGTGTGCTGTTTCTATACTGACTATTCTGTCAGAATCAATTATGGAGAAAAATAGCATTTTTCTTATCTCTGTGTAAGATAAAACGTACAAGTCTGTATAACATTTAACTTAATAATAACAAAAAATTGTTCTACAACAGAATTCTCATTTCTTCTTTTTATCTGACTTGATTCAACACACACAAAGCGACAAAAACATGAATATTCACGTTTTTGATTGGATTATAGAAATAGATTGATGTTGAAAAATTTGACGTGCTGAAACAGTAAAAATAAAAAAGCCCTGTAGTCTCTCCCAAAACTACAAGGCTTAGCGGCTGTAAGTTTCCTCTCTTATCACTTACTTCACTGTAAGTTCGCTGTCATCACGACGTTATTATTATATTTTTGCGATTTACCTAGCTTTCCGTGCTAGGCTCTTTGTGGGTACATAATCTCAAAAAGCTTTAATTTGCTCTAGCGACAATATCTCGAATCTTTGTAAGCTTTTACTTACAAAAGCTCATATTTTGTAGAAAAAGTTCACAATATAACCAAATTGATCTTTTGCACTAAACCACTGCAGCGTACTGTACGCGTTGTGAGTGCCTGTTGTAGCGCATCTGGATCAGCCAAAATACTCACCACTTTTTTCGCTCGGGTGACCGCTGTATAGATCAATTCCTGACTCAGCAATTTCTCCGCACTTGCATCCAGCACAATCGCGGTATGAGTAAATTCGGAACCTTGAGATTTATGGATCGTCAAGGCAAACGCGGTCTGCATATTTCGTGGTAAACGATGGGCCGCAATCCATTTGTTCAGGCTGGGAAAAAAGACTTCAAATTGCTGTGGCTGGGTTCTATGTTTGAAGCAGATCCCGATATCCCCATTGGAAATACCGAGCTGGTAATCATTATAGGTCATCATCACTGGACGTCCGATATACCAGTCTCCTACGGCAATTTGTTTGAGTTGCTGGTTCAGCCATTGTTCAGCATGACGATTTAGCTGTTCAATCCCCAATTGTCCGTGGCGAATCGCGGTTAAAATACGATAGTCATCGAAGGCCTGAATCACCTGTGAAATAGATTGCTCAGGTTCATCTGCCTTTAGATACGTTTTTAATGCCTCGACATAGCCTTGAAAACCATACATTAATTTCTGCTGTGCCGTCGTAATATCAGCCTCATTCTGTTCTGGCAGATACTCAAGCTGAATCAGGTCAGGCATATCTTTAGATAAGACCACTGCTTGTAAAGCTGTTGCTGGTACGATCTGACTTTCCAGATTTTCCAATACAGAAGCAGCTTCTGCCTGATTGTGCTGATCCTGAATAAATCTTGCCAGTTGTCCAATCTTGGCCTCTCCAGAGAAACGACGACTGGTTTGCAGTTGCACCCGATTCTCCGCCAGTGCAGGAACTTGCTGTAAATCTGCCAAGACTGAACCAACATCAACCGAAGCTAACTGATTGGCATCTCCCAATAAAATAATGCGGCAAGCATCAGGTACCGCTTCAAATAAGGCAGTTGCCAGATTTAAATCCAGCATTGATGCTTCGTCGACGACGATTACATCATAAGGTAAAGGTTGTTTCTGATTAAAACGAGGAATCTGGCGATTGCCCATGCCCAATAAACGATGCAAGGTTTGTGTATTCTGATGGCGTAATTCATCGGTGATCAGTCCCGAAGCCACCAGTTTTGGATCATTAAATGAGTTCTGTAATGCTTCCTGCATACGTTGTGCTGCTTTGCCTGTCGGGGCAGCCATGGCAATCCGAATATCAGGAATCATCTGATTCAGAGCAGCAATAATACGTGCCAACGTATAGGTTTTACCTGTACCCGGCCCGCCTGTAATAATACTCAGCCCTTGTTGCAACACCATTTTCAATGCCGCCTGCTGATATTCGTCACTCAGTAAGTCGTGATAATCCTCAGCTTGAATGCTCTGAATTGTTTGTCGCTTTAATCGACAAATCTGATGGGCGAGGCGTTGCTCTAGTTGCCAATATCGGTATAATGCCAAGCCCTGCTGATCATAGACGCACGGCGCCACCTGAGTGGTTGCAAGCTCACTAGAAACAGCAAGATCTCCGAGCGCTTCAAGCTGTAGTGGATTGACTTCAATACAACTATCGCCTTGCAAGCTGGCCTCAACCAGTTGCTGTAATACTTGTGCAGCGCCAACGGATTGCGATGATTGAGAAAATGTTGCTTGTGTGAGGTAGTTACTCCACATATTCAACCAAGTCATTTGCTCAGGCTGATTATCCACTAGCTTGTCCACAGAGTTATCCTCAAACTTACCCACACGCTTGTCCACAAGGTTATGAACATATTTATCCACATGATAAGTTTTTGTTTAGTTTAGCTTCATACATTTTATCTACACCATTTTTCCTGCTTTATCCTCAGAAAAATATCCAAGAATTGCATCCAAACGCAAGATAAATTCGTCCTCAGGTTTCCAGTACAGACAGCCTTGTTGTGCCTGTCCATTCATCCCACGTAAATATAAATAAGACGCGCCACCCAAATGCTGCTCTATACTGTAGTTCTGCAATTTCACGCCCAGATAACGGTGCAACGCGACCAGATATAAAGCCGCTTGTAGCCAATAACTAGAGAGCGACATACTTTCTGCAATCTGCTCATGTTGGTAATCGGCTTGGTCCGTACCTAAATAATTACTTTTATAATCGGCAATATGGTAACGCTGACCATCGAAGTAAACCAAATCGATTGAACCATTCAGATAACGGGCAGACTTGGCCTCAAGCAGTTCAGGCATTTCTATCTCATATTCTTCAAACAGTTGTTGCACACGCTGCATTGCCAGCACCCGATCCGATAACGCCAGATAGAATGGACATTCCGATAGATATTGCCCCGCCAGTAGTTGCTTTAATTGAAAGTCCTGATTCAGTGGCGTTACCAGCACATCCTGCAACCATGCCGCAATCCATTCATACAGTTGCTGTTCTGGTTGCTCCTGCTCTGGAAAGTGCTGTTGATATTGTTCGAGTAAATCGACCCATAAACTTTGATAGGTATTTTTAAAACGACGGCGAATTTCCTCAATCCACGTTTCTGGTCGTTGAAAATCAATCTGCTCAAAAATCTCATGCAGAAAGTTGCCCGCCAGCGTGCCTTTAGGAAAGTATTGCTTAATCCATGCGATCGGTTGAGAGGTCGCTAAACTCTGATGGCTGGCAAGATTGAGTTCATCTTCGGCCTGTTCAAAATCGGGGTCGATATTTGCCAGTCGGTCAATGCGATTGGCCTTGTGCTTTAGATGCTGCGCCAGATAACTGAAACTGGTCTTGCCACGTGCATAAAAGCGTTGCTCAGGTAAAGGCTGGGCAGCAAGCGGGAGCTTTTGTTTGTCCTGCTGATGATAGGCGGCATACGGTCGTTCAAGTATCAAAGCTTCATCTGCACAACAAGGATGCTGAAACGGCTCACCCTGATTTTTCCAGAATGCCAGACCAGAAAACTTATTTTTATCCCCTTTTTCAGGTTCAAATACCGCATAAACCCGATGGCTGGCACGCGTCAGTGCCACATACCATAAACGGTTTTGCTCAGCTAAGGCGCGTTGTTGATGTTGATCTAACTCAGCCTGCTGTAGAAAGTTTTTATCTGCGACAGCAACCACCCGTTGCGTACGAATCTGCCCTGTTTCTGGATGCTGAATCTCGGCAGTCGAAAAATTTAAACTCTTCTGCATTTCAGCAAAGGCTTTGTTAGCACCAAGCAAAAACACGATTTTATATTCCAGCCCTTTGGACTGATGAATCGTCATCAACTGTACGCCGGCTTCACTGGACAGCTTATGTTCTAGCTCCCATTCACGATCACTAGGTGAATGCAGTTGTTTGAGATACCAGTGATACAGATTTTGTATGCCTTGCACATGTTCGCTGTGCTGACTCAGAATGTCGGTGAGATGACGTAAATTGACCACCGCACGCTCATTATCCTTACTCTGCGTTGCGACCAGTTGCTGCCAGATGCCAAACTGGTTTAAACAACGTTGCCACGCCGCCAGAAAACCTTGATTGAGCCACATTTCCCGTATTTCATCCAGTTGCTGGATATAAGCACTTAAGCCTTCTGGACTTTGCTCAAGTGCCAACAAACGGGTTAAGTCAAAGCCAAATAAACGACTCAGCAAGGCACGCTTTAATTTGGCCTCATCATAAGGATTGAGAATGGCGGTTAACAACGCCCCAATATCCTGTGCAATCGCTGAATCAAAGACACTGCGTTTGGAAGGACGGTTGACCCGAATCCCCAAACGTTCCAATACGTATTGCACTTCATCGAGTTGGCGATGGCTACGGGAAAGAACGGCAATATCATCTTCGTAAATGGCTTTAGGGGCTTCACCCTCCAAATACAGTTGTGTTGCATGTGCCTGATTGAGCAGGGTCTGTATTTTCCAAGCCACTTGAGTCGCTTGTTCATTACCATCCTGTAGTTGCAACCAGCGTAATGGTGCGGGATTGATCTGGTTATTTTCAATCAAGGCAGGATGTGGACGTGATCCCGCCTGAATCGGGTCATACAATACCTGCTCACCAAAATCGGTCTGTCGCTGGAACAGGACATCTACCACCTCGACCAGCTCTTTCACTGAACGATGGTTATGAATCAGCTTATAGACACGCCCCTGCTTGGCCATAATATCCTGATGGGCATTCAGGAACGTCAGCATATCGCCGCCACGGAAACCATAAATGGCCTGTTTACGATCCCCGACCATGATCATACAGCCCTTTTTATAGCGCTGTGGATGTCGCCAGATACTGGCCAACATATCATCCTGATCTTGGTTGGTGTCCTGAAATTCATCCACCAGAATCAGCGGATAACGTGCCTGTACAAATACAGCAAAACGTTGTCCCTGCTCGCCTTTTAATGCTTCAGACAAGGTTTTAATTTGCTGGGAAAATGTGGTTTCGCCCTTTTGCTGCAAAACTTGTGGCAGCCTTTTTTTGACCTCAATACACAGATAGGCCTTTAGATAAACCTGTAATTGTTCAAATTGTTGCTGTGTGTGTTGTAATGCCTGACCAAGCGCTTGTAACTGCAATATTGCAGGATGCTGATAAAATCCATCACTAATGTCTGCGGGACATTTCTTAAAAATTTTCTGATTATCGAGCTTGTCTAAAAATTTAAATAAGGCATCGCGATCTGCCTCAAAATAAGCATCAAAAACCTGTATCGATGTAGGTTGCTTTAAAGCATTTAATAGCGTAGGACAATGCACTGTAAACAGCTTATTAAAAGCATGGTTGCGGAAAGACGTACCATTAATATGTGAATAATGCGCACCATCCAGATGAAAATATTCAGCCAGCTCGGCCAATTCAATCTGTTCAGCTTGCTGCTGCCATTGTTGTAATTGCGCTAGTTCAATCTCAGGCATGGCTGGCAATTTAAATTGAGCCGAACTAAAGTTGAGAGAACTCTCGACCATCGAGACAAAATGGTCGACACTCTTGAGACCACCGACGCTATAAAGTGCATCAATCACTTGTTGTGGTTGAGCCTGAATCCACTCACGCAATACATCATGAATCAATTGACGAGTATAGCTTTTTGCATCATCGGTAATCTGTGCCGTTTCGATCTTGCCACTTTCAAAAGCAAACTCTCTGAGCAGCTTCTGGCTAAAGCTGTCCAAGGTTCCAACAAATAATTCATCTAACTGATCAATCACCAGTTTCAAGCGTTCACAGGCGTAGGCAATACGAGGTGCAAAAGTCTGTAAAACCTGCTGTTTGAGCGGATCTGACTCTTGTACAGCCAATGCCTGAATATCCTGTTCCAGCACGGTACGTAACGGTTCCAGATATTGCTGCATCTCCACCAGACGTAAACGGATACGGCTTTTTAACTCGGCAGCAGCGGCACGGGTAAAGGTGGTTGCAATGACCTGATTGGGCAGATATTTCTCCAAGAAAATACGCACCATCAAGCTGGACAGTGTATAAGTCTTGCCTGTCCCCGCTGAGGCTTCAATCAGATGTAGACCTTCGAATTGAATATCCCGAATCGGCTGAAAAGACGTATTTTCTATAGATGACATAAGCCCCATACTCTGAAACTAAAACGATGCACAAAGGCATAGCAATCATTTTTAATCATAACTGATTGTATTCGAACTTTCACAGCCGTTGTGCTGAGTCCACATCTCTCCGAATAGATGTTATACATCTATATTTCATCGTATTTCAGGATCTATCGCGATGAATATAGGCGATACGGGATATGCAATAAATAAATTCGAAGGAAAATAAATCTATGAAAAATATTATCTTTCTATCTGTCATTATTGGGGCAACTTTAGTTAGTGGATGTAGCAAGTCAAATAATAGCTCGACAGCCCCGAATCATAGCGCCACAGCAGATACAACAGAAGATGACATTTCGGGTCATAATGACACAAATCACTCATCCAATACTTTTGCTATTCAAAACATCCCCATCTCAAACCATCAGTTTGGAGAATTTCCCTTTTTTAATCTTCCAGCAGGGTTGATCACCACTAACCCACCGATTCAACGTAAATATGACATCGTCTACTTTCCTATTAACGGAGTGATGACACCCATCGAAGGCCGTGTATGGAAATCTCATATTTCTCTAGAGAAACCAGAAAATGGGGACTGGTCTCTGCCTTACTTCTTAAAAAGTTACGATGATGCAATCACTGCGGTCGGTGGGAAAAAGATATTTGACGGAAAAATCACAGATCAGGAATATAAACGCTATCACGATCAGGCACCCTATTTAGGTGAAGATGGCTCGATTGGCTACGCGGATCAGGACATTAGAGTCTATATTATTCGCAGGCCAGATGGCGATGACATCTACCTTCAACTGACTGGTGATACCGCTTCTGGCCTTATCAATATTTTACAAGAAAAGCCATTTAAACAGACCATCACATTACTCCAGTCAGAGGAGATCCAGCAACAACTGGAAGACACAGGTAAAGCCATTCTATATATCAATTTCGACAGCAATAAAGCGACCTTAAAACCTGAAGGTATGGTCAGTATTCAAGAGATCAAGGAGGTACTCGATAAAGATCCTCAACTTAAACTTGAAATACAGGGCTATACAGACGATATAGGCAGCGCTGAGCATAACCAGAGGTTGAGTCAGGCACGTGCTGAAGCCGTCAAGAATGAGCTTGTTAGAGCCAACATTTCATCTGATCGGCTTCAGGCAACAGGCTTTGGACAGACTAAACCGATTGCAGATAATCAGACCGAGCAAGGAAAAGCGAAGAATAGACGAGTCGAGCTGGTCAAACTCAATGCTGACTAACAGTCCCCATACTCCAACGCGTGTTGATATAGGAGAATCAAGATATTCCTGCACTCAACAAGCGGGCGTTGCCCGATCTGCTATTCCACACGTAAAAATTCAAAAATGGGCTGGTACAAGCGATAGGAATAGTGATCACAAGCATATTGCAATAATGCTGCTGCATCCTGTTCTTGCAAAATAAACTGCCAGTCCCGATGTAACTTACAGGCTTCATTCTGGGTCATATCAAAGCCAGAGAAATCGCCTGTATCATTCCAGTCTTTCAGCACCTGCTTTTGACTGTCTTCGATTAAAATTTGCTTTGAATCCAGCTCAAACCATTCGTATTGCTTAACTTTTTCCAGTGGCTTTAACATCAATGCCGCAGGTAAAACCACAGGCTGTTGTTGTGCAGTTTGCCAAAGTTCCAGCCAAGCCTGTAAATAAGTCCGTGCTTGCTGAGAACTCAAGCCTTCACAAATCACGGTCTGATCGCTAAATACCACGATACGGCGTTTTTCAGTTGCAGCCTCATGATTCAATACCGTTAACCACAACAGATACTCCAGCCAGACCTTGGCAAGACGTTTGGCGCGTGCGCTTGAAGCATCCAGACTAATCCAGTCCTGCCCGATGTGTTTCGGGGTCATACAACCGATCTGTAAATGTTTCGACACTCGCCAAACACGCTGTGTGGTTTCTGTCGGCGCTGGGGCATATTGCTGCAAACGTTCCAGTAAACGCTGTTGCTCTAAGCGGCTTTGCTGCCAGGCACTTTGCTGGACTTTGCCAACAGGCAACTGATCTTGTAATAACTGAGGTGAAGTCTTGTCATCATGCTGCTGTAAAAAATGACGAATGGCATATTTACCCAAGCCATCTAGCAATAGAGGCTCAGTTTGATCAACGAGTTCTGTTGCACTCAGGTTTTCTACACCCAACGTTTTTAAGTACAAACGGGCTGGAAAAGTAACATCCTGAATCCATTGCTGACCATCCAGAATCAGCATTTCATTATTTTCAACGGGATAAACGGTATTGACCCAAGCCGCTCGTTCGCCTTTTTCCTGCTGGATTTGCGAAGCAACTTTAAACCATTGATCCTGAAAACGAATATGGCCTTGTTCTGCCATAAAGCCTAATGGATCAAAGGGTTGTAAGCGATGAATATAGAAAAGTGGATACAACTGTGTCGGGAGTTGCAAGGCTGCAAATTCTTTAGAAAAATCTTCTATATCTCCAGAGTCACCCTTTTTTAAAGATGGGCTGAGAGAAATTTCCCCCAATGAAGTCTCTTCCTCTGAGAGAGATTTAGAGAGGGGTGGCTTTATAATCAGTGCCAAATGATCACGGAAATTTTGTAACACACTGGATGGCTCTCGTACTTCACCATCATTCACATCAAAACCATTATAGAATAACCATAATTGTTCCTGCGCCAACAAGACTGCATCTAAAAAAGCCCCCTGATCATCTTCTAGACGAGAACGATCCCCCAATTGCTGACGTAACGCATCCATCAAATCAAAAGGAATATGACTATCACGATTTGGAAATTTTCCTGTATCCAGATTCAACATCACAATCAGTCGATAAGGAATTGGCCGAATCTGACCGATCTGGCTAAAGGTAATTTGCCCTGTGGGTTCAACCTGCGCTGACTGGCTTTCCAGCGTCCGTTGAATTTCTTCAATGATATAAGGCAGAGGCAAAGAAATCTGGCGTAACTGGCTTTCCATATCTTCATAATAACTTGCCAGCGTCAGCATACGCTCCTGCTTCTGAATAATCTCACGCACAGCTTTTAAGGCCACAATATCGGCCTGCTCAAATTCTTGAACATCTGCTTTCAGGCGTTTTAGCCATGTCTCTACTGGTAAGCGCTGGCCTTGCTCATGCGCCACCAGCCAGTGACGTCGCACCGACAAATCCTGATATATCTGGATCAGAATACCAATCAGTTCAAAATCACTTGGCTGTACCCCTGCATAACTTAAAGTTTGCTGCACCATTACATGTGCAGGCACGGCAATACCTAAAGCTAAACGATCTAAAGCAAACTTAAAGCTATAGCGGTAATCTTGATCATCGGCACTTAAACTATGCTTGAGATGCTCCTCATCCAGACCGCGTTTAAAACCCGCTTCATTTAGCAAGGTCAGGATGCGTTGTGCCTGACTATAATCCAGTCCATAACGCTGTTGGGTTGCCGATAGATTCAACCAGTCAGCAAAATCATCTTGCGTCATTCGGGTTTGCGTCAGTTGCAAACGCCCTAGCACTGCCCGCCAAGCATTCAGTGCATCGAGCTGGGCCACACCTGCAATTTTAACGGGTAAGAACACATCATGATCATTGGGTACTGAAGGGAAAACACTACGAATTAGCGGCTCAAGCTCAGCCAGATTCGGGGTAAGAATCAGAATATCGTTGGGACGACGTGGTGATGAATTGGACTGCGAAAGCCAATGCAAGAGTTGTTCTTTTAACACCTCTAGCTGTCTGAGGCTCGAATGACAGACATGGAACTGAACCGATTTATCCTCGGCTGCCAGTTCATATTGCTCGGGTAATGGCTCTGCCAGATAGAAAATATCCGACTGGATTTTGCCCAGTAAGGTCTCGGGAAAATAATCTTCAAATGCATCAACCCATTTCCCCTCCTCGCCTGTTGCGAGTTGTGATAACAAGGAAAAGTGATCACGCGCCTGCTTGCCTAAACGGGTGAGTAAAGGATGACGAGATTCACGATTTAGAGCATTAAAACCTAAACTGAAACGCTCAAAAAAAGCAGTAATTTCTGCATCGGTTGCCTTGGGATGCTTGGCAATAAAACGTTCTTTCACACCCAAGTCATAACGTTGCTTCCACAAGGGATCGACACTATCCGCCCAATATTCTTGTGAAGGGTTATAGTGCAAAATCACCACATCAAGATATTGACCTAAACGGCGTAAAAACTGCAGCTGGCTGGGTGGCAAATCGAGCACCGTAAAAACGATCACCTGATTCGGTAATTGTGCTAAAGCTTTTGCCCGTGTCTGCTCATTGTCTAAAGTCTTCCAGAAATCAGCATCAATCCCCTGCATTTCAATAAAGTCATCATGGAAATAGTTTTGCCATAACCAACGTTGCCACGCTTCCAGTTGTTCGGTCTGGGTTAGGCTAAAGGCTGAGGTCTGCTGATCCGTCTTGGCGATCAGCTGTTCAATATCCAGTGCTTTATTTTGCCCCCAAGTCGAGAGCCAGTTCGTTGTGCAACTGCATTCACTGCGACAGCCTTTTTGACAATGACCGCGATAAATCATGTAGTTATTAAAGAGTTGCGACACCTGCTCCGCCACCCAATACAACATGCTCTGCTTTTTTAACTGTTTTTCTGTGCCCTGCGGTAATTGAGCCGCACTGTCATAAATGCGCTGCACAATTGAATATAAAGGATGATCTGCAGCAAGATCGAGCTGATCAGCACGGATAAAGGGCTGTAAGGCTTGGTGAATACGCCATTTTAAAATTAATCGTGGAATATTGGCCTTTCGCACCTGCTCTTTATTTTCAAGTACCTGCTGATAGGCATACCACTGAAAACCACGAATACGCTGATGGAATTGATAATTGGCGGTCATGCCTTGCTGTTCAGCAATCTTCTGTGTTAACCATTGTTCTTGTGCAGGACTCGGGACAATAAAATGCTGGGTTTTAAACACCTGAAAAGGTGAATCACTGGGCTGGGTAATTGATGCCATCACGCCTTGTAATAACACTTCAAGACGTTGACTTTGAATAACATGAATACCCATGTATTAATATAACCTCATCAAAAAATGATCATTTTGTTGCACGAAAACGTCCATAATAGTCACTATACAACATTCAACTTCATATCATGAAGTCACGTTAAATACACAATCCAACAAAAAAATTGTTTTGAAATTCACCATTCAATACGATTGAATGTACTATCAAGGGATAGACTTTAGGTATAACTTTATGAAAATTGAAAAAATTCCTGATTCCATTGACCCAAGTTTAAACTTGGAACAAATCCGTGACGAATGTTTAGAACTCACTAAAAAACGTGCATATTGGTCCGCAGGTGCAGCAATTGTACCGATTCCATTCTTTGATGTGGTGGTTGATTTGGGCATGCTGACCCAGATTATTCCCGATATTAATGCCCGCTTTGGTTTGGCACCTGAACATATCAGTGTTTACGATCCTGAAACTAAAAAAGTTCACTGGGACGAACTACGTAAGCGCGGATTTGAGTTTTCAGGTTTTGTGGTGGCGCGTACCGCGATGAAAAAGTCGTTTAATGGCTTTTTCACCAAGATTGCCACCAAACAGGTGACTAAATTTATTCCTTTAGGCGGACAACTTGTGGCAGCCAGTCTCGGTTATTTCATGATGCGTAAAATCACTGAAGCGCATGTACAGGATTGCTATAATCTGGCAAAACGTATTCAGCAAAAAAGCCGCAATACCATTGTTGCTTAAATCAAAAATAAGCAGGTATCGATTTAAATACCTGCTTTTTATTGGTTTGGTCAGGTGAAATGAAAAACTGAAAATTGCCCCTATTACTCGACCAAATTCATGTGTTATTTACTTCACACCTCAAGGCTCCTGTTTACATCACACCAACACATCCATAAAAAAACACCACAATTACGTTAATATTCACTTAATTTTTTAAGCTTTCATAAAGATTGTATTTTTAATCTCCACATCTCGATGATAATTAGATGATGGAGCGTCGTTGTGCAAACTAGCCAATCACCTTCTCGTGTCCGTGCAATTTTTAACGTGACCAGCGGGAACTTCCTTGAACAATACGACTTCTTCCTTTTCGGTCTCTATGCACAGGCGATAGGCGAGACTTTCTTCCATTCCGATAGCAGTTATGCCGCACTGATGAAAACCTTTTTGGTGTTTGCTGTCAGTTTTCTGATGCGCCCGATTGGTGCGCTGGTACTTGGCCCTTATGTTGACCGGATCGGTCGCCGTAAAGGTCTAATGGTGACCTTGAGCATTATGGCTTTTGGTTCTTTAATCATTGCATTTACGCCAAGCTATGCCAGTATCGGCTTTGCAGCCACAGTCCTTATTTTCGCGGGTCGGCTTGCGCAAGGTTTCTCTGCTGGCGTTGAACTTGGCGGGGTCTCGGTTTATTTGGCAGAAATTGCCGAGCCACATAACCGTGGTTTTATCACCAGTTGGCAATCGGCGAGTCAGCAAGTCGCGGTGATCTTCGCTGCTGTGTTGGGCTATCTCGTCAGTGTCATTTTCACCAAAGCTCAGGTTGATGCATGGGCATGGCGCATTCCCTTCTTTGTCGGTTGTGCCATCATTCCATTTATCTTCTGGCTACGTAAGTCATTGGCTGAAACAGAAGCCTTTGCCTCGCGTAAAGAACATCCAAGCACTCGACAAATTCTCAGTACTTTGGCGGCCAACTGGAAAATTGTGCTGGCAGGTGTCTGTATGGTCGCCACCACGACGACAATGTTCTACTTTATTACTGTCTACACACCGACTTACGGTAAAGAAGTACTCCATTTAACCCGCACCGAAAGCTTAATCGCCACCATTATGGTTGGACTGAGTAACTTTATTCTGTTACCGATTGGCGGACATCTTTCTGACAAATTTGGTCGAAAACCACTGTTAATCACCACAACCTTGTTGATCTTTATCAGTGCTTATCCACTACTGACTTGGCTGACCCATACCATTAGCCTGTCGCATATGTTGATGGTGCTGTTGTGGTTCTCTTTGCTGTATAGCTTCTACAACGGCGCGCTGGTGGTTTCACTAGCGGAAATGATGCCGAGTTCAGTCCGCATTGCCGGTTTCTCCGTGGCTTATAGCTTTGCCACTTCGATTTTTGGTGGACTCACACCGATGATTGCAACCTATCTGGTACAAACCTCTGGCAATAAGAGCATGCCTGCTTTCTGGCTAATGTTCGCCGCAATCACCAGCTTAATCGCGACACTGATCGTATTCCGACAGCATCGCAGTTATAGCGCCCAACTGGCGAGTAACAATTAATTTAATTGAACTTAGCTGTAAGGCGGATTAGTCCGCCTTCAGTTGTTGCAAAATTGCTTTTAAAACCTGAATCCGTGCTGAATATTTATCATCCGTCGCAATTACATACCACGGTGCATAATCGGTATCGGTTCGTTCAAACATATCCGCTGCTGCCTTGAGATAATCATCCCATTTCTCGCGATTACGCCAGTCTTCTTCTGTGATTTTAAAACGTTTATGTGGTGTTTGTTCACGTGCCTTGAATCGGAGCGCCTGCTCGTCTTTACTAATTGCCAGCCAGATTTTGACAATCACTGTCTGGCTATCCACCAGGTTTTCTTCAAAACGATTAATTTCACTATAGGCGCGTTGCCATTCTACTGTAGAGGCAAAACCCTCAATGCGCTCAACCAACACCCGTCCATACCAGGTCCGGTCAAAAATGGTAATCTTGCCGCTATCATTTAATCTATTCCAGAAACGCCATAAATAAGGTCGGCGCAACTCATAACGTTCGGGTGCTGCAATGGTATGGATTTCATATTCTCTCGGATCGAGTTTTTTGACGATGCGTTTGATTGCCCCGCCCTTACCTGCTGCATCCATCCCTTCAAAGCAGATCACCACTTTGCGCTCATCAAACCGTAGCTTATCCGCCACTTTTTTGGTTAGTTTACTCAGTTCTTCTTTATAATCTTCTTTTTCCAGATTGGCTTGCTCTGGTTCCAATAGGCGCTGTGGAGTTTTTGCCTGTTGCCACTTCTGGGTCACTTTAGTCTGGTGTTCTGGCAACTCTTGCAAGGTTTGCAGAAGATATTGTGCGAAACATTGATCACGCAACTTTTCATCTTCGCCATCAATAATAAACCAGTCATCGGTAAAGCGTTGACTCAAGCCCTGCAGGGTATCGTATTGTTTTTTATTCCGCCAATCCAGACCGTGTAATTTATGCCAGCGTTGTTCCGAAGCATCGATTTGGTCCAAGCGCTTTTGTAGCGATTTCCACGATAAATCAAACCAGACTTTGACAATATGTACATGATTATTTTGCAAATCATGTTCAAAAGCCCGCATTTGTTCAATATAGGCATCAAACAGATTTTCATCTAGTGGCTTGGAGACATGCATCGCAGTGGTGAGCAAATCGCTATACCAGTTACCAAACATCACCACGATTTGCCCTTCAGCAGGAATAAAACGGGTGTAAGACTGCCAAAAAGGCTGGTTATTAGTTAAAAATTGCGGTGCGTCGGCCTTGACTCGTAAATAACGAGGATCTAGCCATTCACGTAACTGTTTCACGGCCTCACCTTTACCGGCCAACTCAATACCACTCACCAGAACCAGAACACTTTTTGCATTTTTCTTATCACGACTTTCTTTTAATGCATATTGCGCCTCAATCAGCTCTAAAGAGAGTTCATCTTCGTCACGTAATTCAAATGTGGGTTGTTGTTTACTCATGTGCTGCTCTAACTGGCTCATTATTAAAATTAAAATTGCTATTGTTCAAACTATAAATGTTCGCAGAAAAACCCGTGTACAGTTTATGTTGACTGTACCGACACGGCCATAGTGACTAATTATTAAGCATTTAAAGTTTATGCTGTCATGGTTCTCCGCTATGATGATGCCTATGATTTTATCGTTTTATTTTCTTTGAGTTCGAACATGTCAAAACTCGCTGCATTTGATCAACTTTTATTACAATATCAATCTTTGAATTACCACCAGAATCCAGCGATTGCGCAGAGATTGCATGAAGTACAGGCATGGATGAAAGCACGTATTGCCGAGACGCATGCAGAGTTCTTTGCCGAACCCAAGAACCAGCTTATGGCAGCGTACTTTTTAAATCGCTTATATGGTGGGCCAGACTTTGATGCAATGGCGCAACAAATCGAACGTCTACTCAAATATGCACATAAGGCCGAAAGCCTTCTCCCGGAAAATGCGATTAAAACAGGTACTAAATCAGTGAGCTTAGCGGTACTTGCAACACGACTCGATGAGCAAGTTGCCCAGCAACTGTTAGAAGATTATCCCCTCGAAACACCTTTAACGGATGAGATCATGCGCCAGACCTTGATTAAACTCGATCAGGGCGAAGCGCGTTATGAACAACTCCAGCTTCTTGATGAATTAGGCGTGACGCTTGATAAATATATGCGTTCAACCATGATGTATGCTGCCTTTAAAATGTGCAAAGGCATCGCACATAAATACCAGTTTGATGGCATGTATGAGTTTATTCAGGAAGGTTTCGCTGCAATGAAACCCATGAAATCTGCGGCAACCTTTATCAAAACCTTCAGTGAAAAAGAGCGTGAAATTATTGATAAAGTTCATGCAGGACATCCAAATCCATTCCGTGACTAGGATAAGTCTGCTTCTATTTCAGCCACGCACATGATGGCTGAAATAGAAAAATGAGTCTTTTCAAATCTTAAGAAAAATTAAAACCCTTTTGAGAAAGTGACTTTCTGTATATTATTCATATCAATTACATGCGAAACCCTGTAAAAAGATACAAAATCTGTCATCATGCTTGCTGATTCGTGCCGCTAGAGCGAAAGTTTAGGAGAAAACAATGTCTAACGAAAACCAACAGCCTACCCCAGAAGTTGAGCAAAACCCAAGTTCAGACAAAGTCAGCCCTTTCTTAAACACGCCACTTCCACAAGGCACACCACAAGGTCAGCAACAGTCTTTACAACAAGATGCAGCGCCGACCTCAACAGGTTCAATCCCAAAATATAATTTGCCGCGCGGTGCCAATACAGGCAACGTTGGTGCAACCACACACTTCGGTTATCAAACCGTGAGTAGTGATGATAAGGCACAAAAAGTTGCCGAAGTGTTCCATTCCGTTGCCAGCAAATACGACATCATGAATGACTTGATGTCATTTGGTATTCACCGTCTATGGAAACGCTTTGCGATTAATATGTCAGGCGTTCGTCGTGGTCAGCACGTACTCGATATCGCTGGCGGTACAGGCGATTTAGCCAAAGTATTCAGTCGTGAAGTTGGGCCGCAGGGTCATGTTGTTTTATCAGACATCAATGAATCAATGTTAAATGTCGGTCGTGATCGTCTGATTGATGCAGGCTGCACCAACGTTGATTTCGTACTTGCCAATGCTGAAACTTTAGAGCCATTTGCAGACAACAGTTTTGATTTAGTCACCATCAGCTTTGGTTTGCGTAATGTGACCGATAAAGATGCTGCGCTACAAGCCATGTATCGCGTGCTTAAGCCAGGCGGGCGCTTATTGATTCTTGAGTTTTCTAAGCCAGTGTTTGAGCCATTCTCAAAACTGTATGACCTTTATTCATTCACAGCATTGCCGATCATGGGCAAACTGGTTGCCAATGACTCGGAAAGCTATAAATATCTGGCTGAATCGATTCGTATGCACCCAGACCAGCGTACCCTGAAAGGAATGATGGAAAATGCAGGCTTCCAAAGCTGTGACTATCACAACTTAACTGGTGGTATTGTTGCAGTTCATCGTGGATTCAAACTTTAAGGTTTAAGATATGTGGTCGATTTTAGCACTCGGTGCAGTCGAACGTATCATTCATCATGTGATTGACCTGGATGCGATTACGCGCATTCAGCTCAATCAGTTACAAGGTCAATTATTACGTGTTGTGATCGATAGCCCACAACTCTCGGTTGATGTGTTTTTTGATGAGAATAGAGTTCGTCTCGAACCGACCGTGACGGGACAAAGTCAAAGCCCTTCTATTTTTGAACAGCGCCCTTTTGATCCTCAACATACCCTCAAGGATGCAACTGCAACCTTACATGTTGAAAATACGGTTGAGCTGGTTAAATTATTGCTCAGCGACATGGATCAGATTGGCAATATTCCATTGCAAGGTGATTATCACTTATTGCAGGATATTCAAAAAATCATGCAGCAAGCAGAGCCAGATCTCGCAGCGCATTTATCCCCGTGGATCGGTCCACAACTGGCACATGAGTTGGGTAAAGTGCAGCTTGCACCGAAACAGTTAAAACGCTCACTACAAAGCCATTTATTTTTTGTTGAAGATGCCTTAAAAGAAGATAGCGGTTTATTTGCCCCACGTTGGCAAATGGATGATCTCAATCGAGAGACCCGCCAACTCAATCAGGAAATTGATCGTCTGGAAGCCAAGCTTCAACAGCTCAATGCCCAATTCAATCCACAAAAGCAACCCACATAAGACTAGGTAAGACTTTATATGATTCCGCATGTTACACGGTTACACGAACTCTGGCGTATCGCAGCACACTATCGCCTTGATACCCTGTTCCCTGCGGAAGAATTACCTGTTAAAGCACGTCATGCATTAAATATCATTAAAATGCACCCAGCGGCTTGGTCAAGTCGTGAAAAGAAGAATCCGCTTAAACTGAAAGAAGCACTTGAAGAAATGGGGCCACTGGCGATTAAGCTGGGACAACTGCTGTCTACACGCCGCGACCTGATTCCACCAGAAGTATTATCGCAGTTGGTGTTATTACAAGATCAAGTCAAGCCCTATGACACCCAACTGGCAAAACAACGGATTCAGGAATCACTTAAAGCAGATGTGACCACCCTGTTCTCTCGCTTTGATGAACAACCGCTTGCTGCCGCTTCGATTGCACAAGTGCATACAGCAGCTTTGCATGATGGTCGCGAAGTCGTAGTGAAGGTCACTCGTCCTGATATTCGCAGTCAAATTTTACAAGACTTTGAAATTTTGGCTTGGTTAGGTGACTGGCTGGAAAATCGTTTGGAAGCAGCCCGTGCCTTGCATCTGACAGAGATCATTCAAGATTATCGTCAGATTATTTTAAATGAGCTTGACCTGAGTCTGGAAGCCGATAATACCCGTCGTATGCGTCACTACTTTACGGGTTCAAGCATGATGTACGTGCCTGAAGTCTATATGGACAGTAAAGACGTAATGGTAGCGGAACGTATTACTGGCGTGCCGATCTCTGACATCGCGACCTTTGACCGTTTAGGCATGGATCGTGCGGATCTGGCAGAAAAAGGCCTGACCATTTTCTTCACCCAAGTGTTCCGAGATAATTTTTTCCATGCAGATATGCATCCGGGAAATGTCTTTGTCGAGACCATTAACCCAAGCAATCCACGCTTTATTGCGCTGGACTGTGCCATCATGGGTGAACTGTCCAAACATGACCAGATGACGGTTGCACGTATGTTGCTTGCCGTAATGAACAGCAACTTTATGCAATTGATTCAAATCGTGCATCAGGCAGGCTGGATTCCACCGGGTACGGATCAGGATGCATTATCGCGTGAAATGCGCCGTACTGTTGGGCCAATGGTTTCAAAACCGATGGATCAACTGGATTTTGCAGGTATCCTGATTCAGGTCATGGATATTGCCCGTCGTTTCCATCTGGAAATTCCACCACAACTCATGCTACTGCTCAAGACACTGGTGCATGTGGAAGGTTTGGGTACTGATCTTTATCCGCAACTGGATATCTGGAAACTGGCAAAACCGATTCTGACCGAATGGGTGAAAGCCAATATGAATCCCGTCAAGAATGTCAAAGAGCTAGGACAGCAAATCCCAGATCTGTTACTTGGCGCGCAAGACATTCCAAGCCTGTTGATCGATAGTCTGAATGGATTAAAAAACCAGTCCGCATGGCATGACAAGCAACTCCGTGAAATCCAGCACATGCGTTTGCAAATGCAGCAACAGCAACGTCGTAGCTGGATGTTTGGCAGCACTATGCTGATTTTGCTGACCATTGCCATTATCACACCGTGGTTTATTTCCATTGTATTGATTGCACTGAGTAGCCTGTTGGCGCTTTGGCGTATTGCAAAATAAATTCTGCTTTAAATCAAACAAAGGCTGTATCGATAGATATAGCCTTTCTTTTTGTCCTCAAATTCATTTTTTCTTAAAACCCAGCAAAAACGCAGCCAATTTTCAATTTAAAAATCATTTCAGGAAAATTTTATATTGAACTTAGGCCATCCTTGCCTGAGTCCTTTTCCTGTTTTGTGAAGTAGATGATTATTTTTTGCTGATTGCTCATCGAAGTTACAACTAAGGCAATCAAATTAAAAAATAGATGAAAGGATGCAAATTTGAGTTTAAGGAATAGCGCAGAGAATTATGGCACAATTGCAAAATGGCTACACTGGACCACAGCATTGCTATTTTTATGTGCCTATTGCAGTGTTTATTACCGCCATTGGTTTACCGAAAAAGGTACAGCTGAAAACTGGACTGCTTTACAACTGCATCTTTCTGTCGGCGTAAGTATTGCAGTGCTTGTCATCCTTCGCGTGATCTGGCGTCTCAGCAATCCACAACCGAAGTTAGAACCTGCCAGCCCGCTCATGACTTTTGCAGCGCATGCAGGGCATTGTGCCTTATATGCCATTATGATCATTGCACCATTAACAGGTTATTTAGGTACCAGTGTAAATACGGAATTCTTTTTCCTGTTTGAGATTCCCCAGTTTGAGCATACAGCCCTGTTCCAAAGCTGGATTTCACAAGGCCTGGGCTTAACCTTTGAAGAATTTGAGCAACCAATTGATTTTATTCATAAGCAAATTCTTGGACAATGGCTGATCTGGATGTTGATCCTTGGGCATGCAGGTGCAGCGCTGTATCACCACTTTATCAAAAAAGACCGCACCCTCCTCAAAATGACCACTGGGCAAGATCAACCTAAATAAACCCATCCATTATTTAAAAAAGCGCTTAGATTTTCATTTTTAAAAAGTCGTGCAGATCAGTTAAGATCATCACTGAATGCTCCAATAAAGACTTTAAAAGAATAAGCAATGAAAACTCCACACTTTGCGATTGTCGGTGCAGGTACTGCTGGACTTGCCACAGCCATTTTACTTGCACGTGCAGGCAATCAAGTCACGCTATTTGAACAGGTTGATGAACTTTCCCCTGTGGGTGCAGGTTTACTTTTACAACCCGCAGGTTTAGCCGTATTTGAACATCTAGGTGTACTTGAATCTGCACTAAAATTAGGCGCGAGAGTCACAGGATTAGAAGGTCAGCTTGCAGATAAACGACTGTTGGTAAATAGTCATTATCGTGAGGCGGGCAGCAATCTGTATGGACTCGGCATTCATCGTGCAACTTTATGTCACGTTCTTACTCAAAAACTGGCTGAATATTCTAGTCATGTCACTTGGCGGATGAGTCACTCGATCGACCAGATTCAGGAAAGTGCGCATGCAGTTCGGCTATTCGGTACGTATCAGCAACAGAAATTTGATGAACATTTTGATGCGGTACTGATTGCCAATGGTGCACGTAGCCAGTTACGCCCTAAAGCATGGGTAAAAGTTGATCAGGCTTATCCGTGGGGTGCGGCGTGGAGTATCGTGCCAGAATGCCCAAACTTAAATCCTGAAATTTTGCATCAATTTTATGACCGCTCAAAAATCATGATGGGTGTGCTGCCTACAGGTGCAATCCCGACCGCTCCACAGCAACGCCTTTCTAGCGTGTTCTGGAGTTTGCCTACCCCGCAACTGGGCGCTTTCCTAAAAGATGAATCGGCGAAACAACAATGGTTAAAGCAAGTCGGCGATCGTTGGCCTGAGGTTGCAGAATGGCTCAAACAGCTTTTGACGAATGAACAGAATCAACCCCAATGGCTTTCCGCTCAATATCGTGATGTGGTGATGTCACAATTTGGACAAGGTCGAATCGGTGTGATCGGTGATGCTGCCCATGCCATGAGTCCACAACTGGGACAAGGTGCCAATATGGCTTTACTGGATGCATGGGCCTTTTCTCAATCTTTACAGGCTGCAACCCATCATCAGCAAACTGACTGGCCGATGCTCTGGCAACACTACCATCAACATCGACGTTCTTCGACTCAGTTCTACCAGTTTCTCAGCCGATTATTAACGCCATTGTATCAATCCGATCATTGGTGGGCGGGCGGCATACGCGATCTGACTTTCCCATGGATGTATCAAATTCCCTACTTCCGTAAAGAAATGGCTATCACCATTTCAGGTCTAAAAACTGGACTATTTCAGCAACTGGATTATCAGCAAGTGGCACATTATGCTGGATCAAACCATGCATTGAAAAATACCAATGCATCTGTCCCGGAATATGAATGAGCACAGTGAAATATGAAAATTAGTCATCTAGATCATTTGGTTCTGACCGTTGCCAATATTGAGACAACTTGTAAGTTCTATCAATCAGCCCTGAATTTTGAAGTCATTCATTTCAGTGAAAACCGCAAGGCACTACAATTCGGCACTCAAAAAATTAACCTGCATCAAGCAGGCAAAGAGTTTGAACCTAAAGCATTTCGACCGACCGCAGGTTCAGCCGATTTATGTTTTATTGCGGAAACACCACTCAATGAAGTGATTGCACACCTTCAGGCACAGCAGATTGAAATCATTGAAGGTCCTGTGCAAAGAACAGGTGCGATGGGAAAAATCCTTTCGATTTATTTTCGTGATCCAGATCAGAATTTGATTGAAATCTCAAACGATCAACAATTTTAGGTTATTGATAATCTATTGGGATATTTTGCAATTGTGCGTCAATATTCCAATGATTCGGCTTATTCTTTAGTTCCCACCAATTTGCACCTGTATTTAACCATTTTGTACGCTGAACTTTTACGGATTCTTTTGTGCAATCCTCATAACCAAACTCTGTACCACAGCAAGCACAAATAATAAAGTTAGGTGTACTCCCATCCTCACCCCATGGGGCTTCAGATTGGATAAGTCCGCACACTCGACAAGCTAAATTTTCGTTATTCTTCAATACTGAATACCTCTAAATTTAATTCACATCCTATTCATACCAGTTGAAAAAGTATTTAATTTAAATAAATGAGTTAACTACTATTTATAACGTTATAAACTTCTACCTATTAATCTAATGCAAAAATCACATAACTTATTTTTTACCCCACAAGCATAGCCAACCCCAGCCACAAACGCTACACTAGCTGCTTTCCACCCAATGGATTTTCACTCATGTCAAACTGGTTAGATGAAGTTAAATTTGATTCCAATGGTCTTGTTCCTGCCATTGCACAACATCATCAAACTGGTCGAGTGTTAATGGTTGCGTGGATGAATCGTGAGGCTTTGCAACTCACTGCTGAAAAAAATCAGGCGGTGTATTACTCGCGTTCACGTCAAAAGTTGTGGCACAAAGGCGAAGAGTCTGGGCACTTTCAAACCGTGCATGAAATTCGTCTCGATTGCGATGCCGATGTCATTATTCTACAAATTGAACAGCATGGTGGCATTGCCTGTCATACGGGTCGTGAATCTTGCTTCTATCGCAAGCTCACCCCACAAGGTTGGGAAATCGTAGATGCCCAACTCAAAGATCCGACAGTGATTTACGGCGCATCTGCAAAAGTTGAAGCACATGATCACGTTCAAAGTGAACAGGTTGATGTGCTTGCTTATCTCGGGCGTTTGATGCAAGAACGCAAAAATGCCAAAGCAGATAACTCTTATGTTGCCAGCCTGTACAAAAAAGGCATCAATAAAATTTTAGAAAAAGTCGGTGAGGAAAGTGTCGAAAGCATTATCGCTGCCAAAGATTATGCAGTACATGCCTCACTAGAAAATAAACACGATCTGGTTTATGAGGTCGCTGATCTCTGGTTCCACAGTATTGTCATGCTGGGTTATTTCGACCTTGATCCGCAAGTGGTACTGGATGAGCTAGCACGTCGCCAAGGTTTGTCTGGTTTAGTTGAAAAAGCGAACCGTAGTAAAGAAGCGTAAATAGAGCCTGTGTCAAATATAGAAAAACCAAAAGCCACCTATGAGCAAGCCATTGCCATAGACAATGCCCGTTTAGGTCAATCTTTTAAAGTGATTGCGTATGCTGGCACAGGTAAAACTACTACCTTGCAAATGATCAGTGATGCTATGCCCGAACGGCGTGGTATGTATCTGGCCTTTAACAAGGCGATTGCTTCAGAAGCACAGAATAAATTTCATGGCAACGTAAACTGTCGTACCTTCCACTCACTGGCATTTCGCAGTGTTCCACGTGGAGTCACCGACAAATTACGTTTGCCCCGTCTCAGCCCAAGTTTTATTGCCAAAGAGTATCGCTTAGAGCCGATTACTCTACGTCGCTTAATGGGCGGACGTTATGAAAAATATGTATTGATGCCCAGCCGTCTAGCCAGTCTGGTGGCCAATGCGGTGAGCTACTTTTGCTCGACCAGTTCCCAATACCCTGCCCCACGTCATATTCAGGCACCGAGCTGGTTACATCTGGATGATATTGAAGCCTTACAGCAGCACCTTTACCCTGCTGTAGAACGCCGTTGGCTGGAATCGATTGATCCGAATCATCAGGCTGGAATCGGGCATGATATTTACCTGAAACTATGGGCCTTATCAGAACCGAATATTCCTGCAGATTATGTGCTGTTCGATGAAGCACAGGATGCAGATCCATTGATGCTGGGCATTTTACTGCGTCAAAAAAGTACCCAAGTGATTTATGTTGGTGATGCGCATCAGCAAATCTATGCATGGCGTGGTGCAATCAATGCCATGCAACAAATGCCTTTACCTGAAAGTCGGCTCACCACCTCTTTCCGTTTTGGTGAAGCGATTGCTGATGTTGCCAATAGCTTGCTCGGTGCATTGAATGAAACCGTTCCTCTACTCGGCAATCCAAATGTAAAATCAAGTGTGGTGAATAAACCGCACACCAAAATGCGTGATGCCATCCTCTGCCGTACCAATGCCCGCGCGATGGAGTTACTGCTTTCTGGTCTGGTGCATGGTGATAAAGTCAGCCTGCAAGCCGATCATCAAAAACTGAGCCGCTTTGTCGATGCCGCAAGTTTGCTTAAACAAGGTAAACGGATTACCGATGTGCCTGAACTGGCTTGGTTCAACTCATGGCATGATGTGCATGAATATTGTGAAACCAATGATGGTAGCGATATAAAACCTTTAGTGAAGCTGGTTGATGATCACGGAACTGAACCGCTGAAAAAAGCATTGGCAAAAATTACGCCGATTGAACAGGCGGATTATGTCATTTCAACTGCACACAAAGCCAAAGGTCTGGAATGGAATCGGGTTCATATCGAAGACGACTACCAATTTAAAATAAATGGAATGGAACATAAAATTACAGATGAAGAGTTAAGACTACTTTACGTGGCCTGCACGCGTGCTAAAGTAAGTTTAAATATTCATCATTTATACGACTTAATACAACAATTAAAACAGCGGGCGCCCTCAAGTCTTCGTCAGTCAGCAGGTTAAAGCGCTCATGATTGAGGTCAGCTTATGCAACTTGAATCGGTTCTATTTAAACACATCGGGATGTTTCGGGATTTAAAACTCGATTTCTATCCTGAACAACATCCCATTACCTTGATTCTGGGTGATCAGGCCACTGGTAAAAGCACGATTCTAAAAAATATCTACCAAAGCCTGACCTGGTTTTCTGCACGCTATAAAGATATACGCACCGCTGGGGTCGTGATTGCCGATCAGGATATTCTGTTAAATAGACTACAAGCCAAAATCCAGATTCATGTCCGCATGAGCAGTGAGCTGAATGGCGCTTTGCCTGAAAGTAGTAATGCACAGGCCGGAGATACACAAACCTGCATGTGGAAATTGTACAAAACCTTCAATGCACAAGGTGTTGGCATCAGTCAGGTGGAAACCCAGCAACTCGACCAACTAGTAACGCTGTACCAGAAAACCAATCAGCAGGATCCTCTACTCGGCTTGCCATTGATCGCCTATTATCCCGCTGAACGCTTTGTACAAGATATTAATTTACAAAGTAAAAATACGCCGGGGACTTTGCAGGAAATTGCCGCCTATGATCTGACTGCAATTCCTTACACCACTTTTGCGCGGTTTTTTGAATGGTTGCGTGAAATCAGCGATGTGGAAAATGCGCATTCGGCTCACATTGTCAGACGTTTAATGGGCAACGATTTTAATCAGCAAAACCAGTCAGAAATTTTGCAAGAATTGCAGCAGGAACTGGTCAATCATCCTAAACAGCTGTCTGCACCGAATTTGTATGCCTTGAAAAGCAGTCTGCAAACTGTTTTTCCCGAACTGAATGATATTTACATTCAATATGTTCCTAAACTTCAGTTAATGGTGCGCTATCAGGAAAAGACGCTGCCATTTCAACTACTGTCTGCTTCCATGAAAGCATGGATTGCGTTGGTGGGAGATATTAGCCGACGATTGTGTTTATTGAATCAGCATTGTTTTAATCCCTGTCTGGAAGGTGAAGGCATTTTACTGATTGATCAGATTGATCATCAGCTCGACCAGCATATGTGTGCTGAAATTCTGGCGCGCTTACATGAAGCCTTCCCTCGCCTGCAAATTATTAGCACAGGCAACCGTGATGCTTTGCTGGAGCATGCTGCGCAATACCAATGCCTGAAACTGGATCAAAAAGGCGTTTATGAAATCGATCTGGAAGCATCCCAACAGCAACTTTCTGCCTTGTATCAAGAGTTAGCGCAAGCGGAAGAAATGAGCTTAATCGAACAACAAAATTTGCTGCAAGCTGATCCTTTATCGAACAAAGTGGATGATTTATTTCATCAGATTCAGGGTCTAAATGAACAAGAAAAGAGCGATTTAATCAACTTGCTCAAGATAGATGACACCCCTCAGGAGAGCCCACTTTAATCGATTGCCCGAACTGGATAATTCTGTGGTTTAAAACAAAAAGTGTTGTTATTTTCATGTAATAACATCAGATTTTTATTGATGTTTTGTAGTAAAATAAATCTCATTTTTTATTTTCAAGTTGTGCAATACAACTTGCTGCCTCCGTTAACTTGATTGGGCTTCAAGATTTAAAGTTTTTGGTATTCTCTTTGAGTGCCTGTAAGTCTTGAAAAAAATTCACCCTTAGGTCTCGACCTAAATCATCGACATGGATACCAGTGTGCTACCGATTATTATCCTATTACCGCTCATACTCGGCACCACCCTTGTCTCACAATTGCAACGTATTTCACGGGGCGTGACGGCACTTGGGGCGATTGGCATCAGCCTTAGCTGTTTTATTTTACTTCTTACTCAGGCAGAAACGGTTCTTCAGGGCAATACCCTGCAACAAAGCTGGGACTGGCTTCCGCAGCTTGGAATCAATCTTAGTTTTCGCCTAGATGCATTAGGTTTATTGTTTGGTCTGCTGATTAGCGGTATCGGCACACTCATTTATATTTATGCCTATTATTATCTCAGCCCGAAGAACTCGCTCAGTAAACTCTATCAATTATTAATGCTGTTTATGGCAGCAATGCTCGGGATTTCGCTCTCCAACAACCTGATCCTGTTATTGGTGTTTTGGGAGTTAACCAGTATTTCCTCTTTCCTGCTGGTTGGTTACTGGAGTCAGTATGATGCTGCCCAGCGTGGTGCCCGTATGGCTCTTACGATCACAGGAATGGGTGGTTTGGCAATGCTGGGGGGCTTTGTCTTACTGGGTCAGATCACAGGCACCTATCAAATTGATCAACTGGTGCTGATGAAAGATACCATTCAGCAACATGAGCTTTTTGTTCCGACCTTACTGCTGATTTTACTTGGGGCTTTCACCAAAAGTGCACAGTTCCCGTTTCACTTCTGGTTACCCAATGCCATGGCGGCGCCCACGCCTGTTTCGGCCTACCTGCATTCGGCAACAATGGTTAAGGCAGGGATTTTCCTGCTGGCACGTTTAGCGCCTATTTTTATTGGTGCTGCGCTATACCACAACATCGTTACTTTTGTCGGTTTATTCACTTTGTGTATGGCCGCAGGTTTTGCGATTTTCAAAGAAGATCTCAAAGGACTACTGGCTTATTCGACCATTAGTCATTTAGGTTTGATTGTTTGCTTACTCGGTATCGGTTCACCGCTCGCAGTTGCTGCGGCAGTATTCCACATCATTAACCATGCCACCTTTAAAGCGGCATTGTTCATGATTGCAGGGATTATCGACCATGAAACGGGTACACGTGATTTACGTAAGCTGAGTGGCGTCTGGCAACTGCTTCCATTCACTGCCACCTTGACCATGATCACCGCTGCATCTATGGCAGGCGTTCCACTGACCAATGGTTTCATCTCCAAAGAGATGTTCTTTACTGAATTACTGGCAAATCTATCTGGCCCAGTCATGGTGATCTCAGCGATCGTTGCGACCTTGGCAGGTATTTTTGCGGTGAGTTATTCGATTCGTCTGGTTCACGGTGTCTTCTTCGATGGCCCACTTGGTAAACAGGTTCCAAATAAAGATGCGCATGAACCACCATTAGGCATGCGCTTACCTGCAATCATTCTTGCGACTTTATGTATCTTGGTCGGTATCCTCCCTGCCCTACTCGCTGGCACGCTCGTGAATAGCGTAACACGTGCAAGTTTGGCTCAACCTGAATTTGAAGGTGTGCATCTTGCGATTTGGCATGGGATTAATGCACCGTTGCTAATGAGTGTGATTGCCTTGATTGGTGGGGCATTGTTCTATTTCGCACTAGCGAAAGACGGACGCATTCGCAAGATTGATCTTGATCCTCATTTGGGTAAATTTCAGGGCAGAGTCCTATTCGATCTATTCCTGAAACATTTACTGCTCAGCAGTCGCCGCATGAAGCAGACCACCGAAAATGGTTCTCTGCAAAGCTATCTGCTCTGGATCGTCCTCTTTAGTATTGTCATGGTGGCACTGCCGCTGTTGAATCAGGGACTCACCACAGGTACACGAGAGCTGACACATGCACCGTGGGTGGCTATCGTTTTATGGCTCACATTGTTCTCTGGTTGCTGGATGATGCTTTGGTTCCATCATGAACGAATCAAAGCGGTTCTAATCAGTGGTGCGGTTGGTTTAGTGGTGACCATGGTTTTCGTGACCATGTCTGCACCTGACCTTGCATTAACCCAAATTACCGTAGACGTTGTTACGACGGTTTTACTGTTAATGAGTCTGTCGTTATTACCGCAACTGACGCCATATGAATCAAGTCGTTCACGTCGCTGGAGAGATGCAAGTCTGGCAATCGCAGGCGGTTTAGGGATTGGCTGGATTGCATGGTTGTTACTGACACGTGACCATAATTCAATTTCATGGTTCTTCATGCAACAGGCGATTCCACTTGGCGGTGGATCAAATGTCGTCAACGTTATCCTCGTGGACTTCCGTGGATTCGATACCTTCGGTGAAATCACCGTATTGGGCATCGCGGCAATTGGTGCGCTGTGCTTGATGGATGGCATGCGTGCGCATGGCACGACTATGACACAAGGTCTGACTTATCGTTTTAACCCATCTCCACTGATGTTACGTATTACTGCGTCATGGATCTTGCCACTTGCACTTGTAGTCAGTGTGTATATTTTCATGCGCGGTCATAACCTTCCAGGTGGTGGCTTCATTGCGGGCTTAATTACCTCAATGGCCTTGGTGATCCAGTACATCGTGCTGGGACAAGACCAGACTGAACAGATGATCAAAGCCAAATCTGGACGTCTTTATGAATTGTGGATTGGTTCAGGTTTAACCATTGCAGGCTTAACTGGTATTGCAGCTTGGTTCTGGGCGCGTCCATTCCTCACCAGTGCACATATTTATGTGGAAGCACCTTTACTCGGAAAAATGCACCTTGCATCGGCTGTTGCCTTTGATACTGGTGTCTATATTACCGTTGTAGGGGCTGCCATGTTATTGATCTCGGTCTTGGGGGACTCACGTCACTCCAGTATGTCAGGCCCGATCCCAAGTGGAGATAAAGAAAATGGTTAGTATTGAATTTTTACTCGCTTCAGGGATTGGTTTATTAACGGCAACAGGTATTTATTTAATTCTACGTGCCAGAACGTTTCCTGTTGTGCTTGGCCTTGCCATGATTGGTTATGCGGTCAACCTGTTCCTGTTCGCAATGGGGCGCTTGCAAATTAACGCCCCTGCTGTTTTGACACAAGCCACCAAAGTCACCGATCCATTGCCACAGGCACTGGTCTTGACGGCTATTGTCATTGGCTTTGCAACCACAGCATTTATTGTGCAACTTGCCTTACGCAGCCGTTATGAATCAGGTACTGATCATGTCGACTCCAAAGAAGAACCTACCTTGACTTATGACCCACGTGAGGATGAGCCATAATGTTTGATTTTTATACTTTCTGGCACGCTCACGCTCCGATTATCAGTATTCTAATTCCGGCTTTTACCAGTTTTATCTTGATTTTACTGGGTAATCCGGGTGCAGGTTCTTTAAAACACGATTGGCGTCAACCTTGGCGTCGCGGTATCAGTCTGGGTTCAGCAATTTTAGGTCTGATCACCGCAATCAGTTACCTCTCGATTGCCAGTACCGGCCAAATCACGGTTTATCAACTCAGTGAATGGTCTGCACCTTTTGGTATTGTTCTGGTTCTCGATCAACTCTCTGCATTTATGCTGGTGCTCACTTATCTTCTTGCCGTACCTGTAATCTGGTTCGCAAGCGATAACTGGGACACGCGTGGACGCTATTTCCATACCATGGTGCATTTCCTGTTGATGGGAATCGCAGGTGCATTCCTCACAGGCGACTTGTTCAACTTATTCGTATTTTTTGAAATCCTGTTGATGGCTTCGTATGTGTTGCTATTACACGGTCAAGGTCGTCCACGTTTTCAACTCGGAATTCACTACGTCACCATTAACTTACTTGCCTCTGCCCTGTTCCTGATCGGTTTAGGGATGATCTATGGCAGTGTAGGTAGCTTAAATATGGCCGATGTCGGTCGTCTTGTACCGACCTTGGATGGTGATCAGCACAAACTTGCAATTGCAGGTGGTTTTTTACTGTTTGTGGTATTTGGTATTAAAGCAGCCATGCTACCTGTCGGCTTCTGGTTACCAAAAACCTATGCCGTTGCCAGTACGCCTGTTGCAGCACTGTTTACCATTATGACCAAAGTCGGCATCTACGCGATTTTACGTGTCAATGGAACCGTGTTTGATGATGCTATGGCACAGAGCATTTTCAAGAATTGCTTATTGGTCATAGGCTTAATTACTTCACTGTATGGTGTGGTTGGCGCAATTGGTGCTGAACGTCTCCGTCGTTTTGTCGGCTTTATGGTGTTGTCATCGATTGGTACCTTGCTGATTGCAATTGCCATGTTCAATACAGCAGCATGGGCTGCGGCACTCTATTATTTGGTACACAGTACCTTAATCGCAGCCGCATTCTATTTATTCTGTGGCTGGATGACATCACAACGTGGTTCTTTCAAAGATCATTTGAAAGTTGCACCTAAAATCAAACAGGAAAAAGCAGCAGCATTTACCTATTTCATCATTGCGTTAATGTTGGCTGGTTTACCACCTTTCAGTGGTTTCTTGGGCAAAGTCTTTATTTTACAAGCCACAGCTGAAACGCCGTATCAAGGCTGGATCATTGCAGTCATCTTGATTGTCAGCTTGCTCAGCATCATCGCGCTGACACGTGTTGGTTTTATTCTGTTCTGGCGCGCAACGCCTCCAGAAGAAGACCAGAAAGAAGCTGCTTATGCCGAATATCAGGCCTTACCTGAAGTTGCACCAAAACGTAATGACAAGGCGATCTACATCCTGCTTGCCAGCTTGATGGCCTATGTGGTTTTTGCTGCGCCAATACAAAGCTATACCACAGCAACTGCTCAGCAAATCCAGAACCATGCATTGTATAACCAGACCATTCTGAAAAATGATGCACAAGGTCGTCCAATCAGTGTTCAGCCTTATGATCCAAGCTATTTACCTGAAACCAAGTATGGTGGTGAAGTAGAAGATCATAATGCCGTATTGATTCCGGATATTATTTCCAAGCCGACCTTACAAGGTGAACATATTTCCGAATATAAACAGCGTCAAATCGCTGGGCAGGTTTTAGAAGCACCAACCATTCCAAATAACACGCAGTTAAAACCAATGGAGGATCACTAATGCAAAAATCATCTTTGCTTGACCGTTGGTTCCCACATCCATTTGTGTCTGTTTTGATTTTCCTGAGCTGGCTAATGCTGGCTCATAGTCTGGATGCAACTGATATTTTAATTGCCGTGATTCTGGCAGTCGGGATTGCACGTTTAGTGAGTCCATTTATTGCCAGAACACCACATATTCACTGGACACCTGCCATTAAACTAGTTTTTGTGGTGCTTTGGGATATCGTGATCTCTAATTTCCGTGTTGCTAAAATGGTGCTCGGACCAATGGACCAGTTGCATCCTAAATGGTATCGCGTTCCATTGGACACCGAGCACGAACAAGTGAATACCTTACTGGCAATGATCATCACCACCACTCCGGGTACAGTTTCGGCGGGTATTGATCAGGAACGTGGTGATATTCTGGTGCATGCGCTCAGTACCGATAATGCCGAGCTAGATATTCAGGACATCAAAAAGCGCTATGAAATGCCTTTAATCGAAATCTTTGACGTGAAGATTACAGCAGAAGGAGCAACTAAATGACTATTTTACCTTATGCATTGGGTATTGGTTTAATTGCGATTACCATCTCCATGTTCATGTGTTTGATTCGTCTGATTGTCGGCCCTTCTGTGATTGACCGCTTGCTGGCACTGGATACACTCTTCCTGAATGCCACCTGTTTAATCGTAGTATTGGGCATTTATTGGGTCAGCACCAATTTATTTGAAGGTGCACTTCTGGTGGCGATGCTGGGCTTTGTTTCAACCGCTGCCCTCGCCCGCTATTTCACAACCGGTCACGTGATTGATTAAGGAGCTCCAGCATGCAATTGATTTTTGAGATTATCATTTCATTCTTTGTAGTGTTTGGCGCATTCTTTATGCTGGTCGGTTCGATCGGCATGATCCGCCTGCCAGACTTGTTTATGCGTCTACACGCACCAACCAAATCCAGTACGCTGGGTCTCGGGAGCTTCCTGATCGCTGCAATGATCTTCTCAGCGACACAAGGCCGTTTTGGTTTTGCAGAGCTGCTGATTACTTTATTTGCATTTATCACTGCGCCAGTATCAGCGAATTTGATGGCTCAAGCAGCCATCCACTTACGTTTACGCTCAACCAGTGGTGATGTACCAGAAGCGTTAAATCGTCCACTTCCTTGGCAACGCTACCGTCGTCATCCTTTGAAGAAAGATTAACACTTTTATTCAGCGCATAAAAAAGCCACCCGAAGGTGGCTTTTTTATATCTATTTACTTTTGTTCATCTTGCTCTTGTTCAGGCAGATCTTTAACCGCTTCAGCAATCAGACCAAACATATAGTTACCATAGGCATTGGTCTTGTCGTAATGGAAACGCAATCTTGGCGTAATACGTGTCTTGATACGACGACTCAACTCATGACGCAGGAAACCAGATGCTTTATTCAAGACATCCAAGGTTTCTTTATTTGCAGCTTCACTTTGGTCATCACCAAGTTCACGACCCATTACAGTGACATATACTTCAGCATATCCCATATCTGCACTGACTTTCACGGCTGAGATGGTCACAAGACCACCCAGACGTGGATCTTTAAGCTCCTGACGGATGAGCTCGGACAACTCACGTTGTACCGAATCCGCCATGCGCTTTAAGCGTTGGCTACCCGCCATTAAAGACTCCGTTTAATCAATTGAACATCATACACTTCGATCTTGTCTTGTGCCTTGATGTCTTTATAGCCTTTGACTGCAAGACCACATTCCATACCAGCACGAACTTCTTCAACCACTTCTTTATAGCGACGAAGAGATTCAAGCTCGCCTTGGAACACAACCACGTCATCACGTAATACGCGAATTGGCTTGTTACGGTGTAATACACCTTCAAGTACCATACAGCCTGCTGCTGCACCAAACTTACTTGAGTGGAATACTTCACGCACTTCAGCAACACCCAAGATTGTCTCACGGTGTTCAGGTGCAAGCTTACCGCTCATTGCAGCTTTCACATCGTCAATCAATTGATAGATGATGCTGTAGTAGCGAATATCGATACCATCTTGGTCAGCTTTTTGACGTGCTGTATTGTCGGCACGTACGTTGAAGCCTAACAATACTGCTTCTGAAGATTCAGCCAACGTTACGTCTGACTCGGTGATTGCACCTACGCCAGAACCGATTACACGGACTTTAACTTCATCAGTTGCAAGCTCATCAAGTGCAACATGCAATGCTTCCAAAGTACCGCGTACGTCAGTTTTGAGTACCACGTTAACTGTTGGAACATCTTTTTTGCCCATTGATGCCATGATGTTTTCAAGACGCATCGAGCTTGCGCGCTCAAGACGTTTTTGACGTTCACGGTCTGCACGAGCATCAGCAACTTCACGTGCTTTCTTCTCGTCATTAACCACAAGAACTTCGTCACCCGCCATTGGCGCTTCTGGTAAACCTAAGATTTCTACAGGAATTGATGGACCGGCAGAAGTGATACGTTGACCATTTTCATCTGACATTGCACGTACACGACCATACGATGAACCTGCCAATACAAGGTCACCAATGTTCAATGTACCGTTTTGTACAAGAATCGACGTTACTGCACCACGGCCTTTATCAACACGTGCTTCAATTACAACACCTTGTGCCGCACCTTCAGCAGAAGCTTTAAGCTCCATCAATTCAGATTGAATCAGGATCAAGTCAAGTAAACCATCGATACCTTCACCAGAGTGTGCAGATACTTTAGCGATTGGAACATCACCGCCCCACTCTTCAGGTACGATACCTTTGGTGGTCAATTCGTTTAATACGCGATCTGGATCAGCTGATTCTTTATCCATTTTGTTGATTGCAACAATGATTGGCGTACCAGCAGCACGCGCATGGTCAATTGCTTCAGCTGTTTGTGGCATTACACCATCATCAGCAGCAACAACAAGTACCACGATATCAGTTGCTTTCGCACCACGTGCACGCATAGATGTAAACGCTGCGTGTCCCGGTGTATCTAAGAAAGTAATAATGCCTTTCTCAGTTTCAACATGGTAAGCACCAATGTGCTGAGTAATACCACCCGCTTCGCCCGCTGCCACTTTAGAGCGACGGATACGGTCCAACAATGACGTTTTACCATGGTCAACGTGACCCATGATTGTAACGACTGGTGGACGAGTTGTTTGCTCACCACGTGCTTCTTCAGCTGCAACCAATAAGTTATCTTCTGCTTGTGTATCAGAAACTAATACTGGGTTGTGACCCAATTCTTCAACGACAAGTACAGCGGTATCTTGATCAATCGCTTGGTTCTGAGTAACAAGCTCACCCATTTTCATGAGAGTCTTGATTACTTCACGAACTTTAACAGCCATTTTCTGTGCAAGATCGGCAACAATGATTTTCTCACCGATCTCTACATCATAAACCTGTTTCTTCACAGGCTTTTCAAAACCATGCTTGTTGGCTTGGCTTGTTTTCAAGCCGCGCTTGTGATGGCTCTTGCTAAAGCTTTGTTCAGACTGAGCATCGCCACCACGACCGCCCTTCTTACCACCACGTGGATTTGCAGTCGCGCCACCGCGTTTGATTTCACGGTCTTCCTTATTGAAAGAATCTTCATATGCCTGACCAACAAGACCAGCAGCTAAAGGTGAATCATCAATCACACGAATGGTTGCAGTTGCATCATCATTTGAATATTTTGATGCCATCTGACGCATTTGCTCAAGCGTACGTTGCTGCGCTTCTTCAGCTGCTTTACGACGTACTGCTTCTTCAGTCGCTTTCAACTGAGCAGTTTGCTCTTCACGTGCTTTTTTCTGTTCTGGCGTTTCTGTAGGGCGAACAACCGGTGCTTTAATGACCTTGTCGCTATTACGCTTTTTCACCACAACAGCTGCTTTCGCAGTGGTTTGACCTGAACTATCAGAAGTGTGTGCTGCACGCATTGCTTCTAATGTTGCATTTGCTTTTTGTTCAGCGCTATGACGAGCTTTTTGATCTGCTTCATCACGTACTTTTTGTTCAGCACGTACTTTAGCATCTGCTTCTACACGCGCTTTTGCTTCAGCTGCAAGTAACTCTGGATTTGGCTTAGCAAAAACTTGTTTCTTGCGAACTTCAACATTAATGCTTTTTGCTTTACCTGAAGTACTTGTAACTTTAGCAGTACTCGTTGTTTTACGTTTCAACGCAATCTTTCCTGTGTTACCACTTTCCTGACCATGTACTTTTTTCAAGTGATTGACCAAAGTATCTTGCTGTTCAGTGGTAATAATGTCATCTGCTTTACGCTGTGGTAAGCCTGCTTCGCGAACCTGTTCCAGGAGTTTCTCTACAGGACGTTCTACACTGAGTGCTAACTCTTGAATCGACTTGTCCGTCATCTATTATCTCCTAGTTAAACCATGATTCACGTGCTTTCATGATTAACTGACCCGCTTTGTCATGACCTAAACCTTCGATATCAGAAATATCGTCAGTTGCTTGGTCTGCCAAATCATCAACAGTAACCACACCACGCGCCGCCAATGCATACGCAATCTCAGTTGTCATACCTTCCATACCGAGAAGTTCTGCACTTGGCTCTTGAATATTTTCTTGCTGTTTCAATGCATCCGTCAAAGCAGCTTCTTTCGCACGACTCTGTAGCAATTCAACCAAATCAGCTTCAAGCTCGATTTCGTCAAATGTTTCAGCTGGAACGTAAGCAATCTCTTCTAATGAAGTGAAGCCCATTTCAACCAATGCCATTGCCAAGTCTTCTTCAATATCAAGACGTGTAATAAACATGTCTAAATATTGCTGTGCTTCATTTTGCTGACGAGCACGATACTCTTCTTCTAACATCATGTCGAGTTTATAACCCGTCAATTCAGATGCTAAACGAACATTTTGCCCTTGCGAACCAATTGCACGCGCTAACTGATCATTGGTCGCAAAGATGATGTCAGCACTACGTGCATCTTCATCAAGGACAATACCTGATACATCAGCTGGCTCTAACGCACTTGCGATATATTGTGCTGGATCATCAGACCACACCACCACATCAATACGCTCACCGTTCAACTCTTGCTGTACAGCTTGGATACGTGTACCACGCATACCAATACATGCACCTACTGGGTCAATACGATGGTCATTGGTTTTCACTGCAATTTTAGCACGAACACCCGGTTGACGCGCTGCTGCTTTAATTTCGATGATTTCTTCAGAAATTTCTGGAATTTCTTTCTTCATCAATGCAATCAGCATTTCAGGACGTGCGCGAGACAATAATAATTGTGCGCCACGACCTTCACGGTTTACATTGTACAAAATTGCATTGATACGCTGTTTAGGACGTAAAATTTCTTTGTGAATGGTTTCTTCACGCGCCAAGTAAGCTTCAGCGTTGTCACCAAGATCAATGATAAAGCCATCTTTGGTTTGCTTTTTCACTTCACCGTAAATCAACTCACCGACTTTAGATTCATACGCATCTGCAACCAGTGCACGCTCTGCTTCACGAATCTTCTGTACGATCACTTGCTTAGCGATTTGCGCAGCAATACGACCAAACTCAATTGATTCAACTTCAAGCTCACGTACATCACCGATTGACCATTTCGCAGGATCTACATCAGAAATTGCGTCTTGGCATGCTGGCATTTCATGATCTTCATCCGCAACAACTGTCCATTGACGGAAGGTACGGTAATCACCAGTTTTACGATCAATCTCAACACGGAGTTGAGCTTCTTCAGAATGTGTGCCTTCGTAAAACTTTTTCTTCGTTGCCGCAACAAGTGCTTGCTCTAACGCTTGGAAGATCGCTTCACGACTAACACCTTTTTCATTACTAACCGTTTCTGCAACGGTAAGAATTTCGCGGCCCATAAGTCACCTACCGATTTCTTATAAAATTAAGTTAATATTAGTCTTGATAGATTAAATTTGCTTTATCAATATTATTACTATCAATTTCAAGCACATGATTACCTTCAACTTCGACCTGAATGATTTCATTTTCCAAGTCTACAGAAAGTAATTTCGCCTGAAATTTGCGACGGTTCTCGACAGCAGCAATTAATCGTAAAGCCACTTGTTGCCCGATATAGGCAGGTAATTGATTAAGTTGGAAAAATGGACGATCCCAACCTGGTGATGATACTTCTAAAGCATATTCACCCGAAATTGGATCATGGACATCAAGCATTGCACCCACTTGTTGTGTTACCAGAACACAATCCTGAACGCCAATACCACGCCCGAGTTCAACTTCACCATCTTCATTGAGGACAGGTTCAGCATTTTCATCTACGACTTTATCGATATAAATACGTAGTAAAGAACGCTTACCTTGTGGCAGGAATTCAATCCCCCACAGATCTACACCACACGCAGCTACAGCTGGCGCAATAAGATCATGCAATGCTTGTGATTTATTTGATAATTTCATGTACTCTCGTCGCTCTTATACGAGCCAATCAATCTTAACCGTATAGTGAAGCACGACTATTTGACCAATTGATGTCGAACAACTACACGATAGCTAAACAACCAATAAAAAAGGGCGTAAATCGCCCCTATGTTACACAGAAAAGCTTAGCCCACTGTGCAAAAAGGCCCACCTTATTGTGAGCCTCTTTTTAGAAACTTGGTAGCGGGAGCTGGATTTGAACCAACGACCTTCGGGTTATGAGCCCGACGAGCTACCAGACTGCTCCATCCCGCATCAACGTGCAAAAATTATATACAAATATGAAAAAAAGTCAATTTAAGTTTTCTTCATATCCGTCTGATTAAGTTGCACCTTAATCAAATGGTAGCGGGAGCTGGATTTGAACCAACGACCTTCGGGTTATGAGCCCGACGAGCTACCAGACTGCTCCATCCCGCAACAACACAAACACTGCATACACCGTACTTAACTGGTTATTAAGTTTGGTGCGGAAGGGGGGACTTGAACCCCCACGCCCGAAAGCACTACCACCTCAAGGTAGCGTGTCTACCAATTCCACCACCACCGCAGTTTGTGGGACGCATTCTATTCCTTTAAATACAAAAAGGAAAGTCCTAAATCGACTTATTCAGCCGTTTTAGGTGCATTTGATGAAGTTTCAGGCGATGTTGCCGGCGCAGATGTCGTCGTTTGAACAGTTTTCAAACTATATGCATCTGTGGTTTGTTTCTTTGCAAACACAGCGAGTGTCAAACTGGTGACAAAAAACAGCGCTGTAAAAATCGCAGTCATACGAGTTAAAAAGTTGCCTGCGCCTGAAGCACCAAATACGGTTGCAGCACCGCCACCACCAAATGATGCGCCTGCTTCTGCACCTTTACCTTGTTGTACCAGAACCAAAGCAATAATCAAAATTGCTAGAATGATGTGTACAACGAGTATAAAACTATACATCTCTATTCCTCGTTATTTGCTTTGCGCAAATGCTTTTGCGATTTGGTAAAAAGATTGCGCATTTAAAGATGCACCACCCACCAAAGCACCATTAATATCTGGGCATGCCGCCAATTCAACCGCATTTTCAGCTTTTACACTACCACCATACAAGATCGCAGTATTTGCGCCAAATGCAGTAATCTGCTTTAAGCCTTCACGAATTTTTGCATGCATCGCCTGAGCATCTGCGGGTGACGCGGTTTTACCCGTCCCGATTGCCCAAATCGGTTCATACGCTACCACAATATTTTGCCATTGTTCAGCTTTTACCACCGCTGCAATATCACAAATTTGTTGTAATACGACTTGCTCTGCTGCACCCTGCTCACGTTGCTCCAGACTTTCACCGACGCAATAAATCACGGTTAAACCTGCGCTTAAGGCATTTTGCAGCTTTGCTTTTAATATTTCGACATTGTCACCGAATAATTCACGGCGTTCTGAATGTCCAATCAATACATATTCAATCTGACTGTCTTTTAACAGTTCCGCACTCACTTCACCTGTGTAAGCACCTGTACCTGCCACACGAGAAAGATCCTGAGCCACGGTATAAACGGCTCTGGCGGCATCTTTTAACTGGGCATGGACACCAGTCAGCGCAATCGTCGTTGGCGCTACACCAATATGACATTGCTCAGGAGAAATATTGTCCTGCTGTAATAACTGCTTAAATTCTTCTATTAGTTGGAAAGCATTCGCATGCATTGGATTCATTTTCCAATTGCCAACAACCCAAGGGGTAATGGTCGAGTTCGACATACTTCGCCCGCCTACTGTTAATTTTCAAAAATGCTGCATATTTTACACGGATTTTTATAAAATTCAGTTTTTTTCTATTGTTTAGATATAAATCAATTTAAAATTTATCTGAATCTAAAATATGCTTTGTTTTACAACGCACATCGCTCTCGTATTTATTTGAAAACAAGAAGCTTCTGGCTGGAAAAAGTATAGGATCAATTTAGAAATTAACGTATTACATAAAATTAATTTGTAAAAAAACTCGATCAGTTCAAAGTTTAGCGATGAATCAAGGCAAAAACGACACTTTCTCTAGTGGCATTTTTGCCTAACAAAAGTATAATTTTTAGGATACATATTATAAACATTTATTGTCATAAGGCGGACAGATGTCAGGATTACATACGTCTCCAAAGTTTTCGGGGTTTATTCGACGGTTAGTTGAAGACAGTCATCTGTCTGCGGCAACCATGCAATCAGCGATTGATGCTGCTAAAAGAGCACAACAAGACATCGTCGCACACTTAATTGAACATCATCGTTTATCGCCACTTACCATTGCTGAAACCATTGCAGCCGAGTTCGGCGAACCTCTGTTTGATCTGGCAGTCTACGATACTGCCTTGCTGCCGCGTGATCTGGCTGACAACAAACTGATTCAGAAACATAGAGTCGCTCCCCTGCTGCAACGAGGCCAGATTCTATACGTTGCCACCAGTAACCCGACCAATATCGAAGCTCTGGATGCAATTCGCTTTAATACCAAGCTCAATATCGAACCGATCATTGTTGAACACACTAAATTAGAAAAACTGATTGAACAACAATTTGGGGATTCTGGGAGTTTTGACTTTGGCGATAGCGAAGATTTTGATCTGGATATTGATGTAAGTCAGGATCCAGCAAAAGAAGAAGACGATGCCCCACAAGGCGATGAGTCACCGATTGTTAAATATATCAACAAATTACTGATTGATGCGATTCGCATGGGTGCATCCGATTTACATTTTGAACCTTATGAAAAAATGTATCGGGTTCGCTATCGCGTTGATGGTGTACTCCGTCAAATTGCCAATCCGCCTTTACAAATGGCAACGCGTTTAGCGTCTCGTTTAAAAGTTATGTCGCAAATGGACATTTCAGAAAAACGGATGCCTCAAGATGGTCGTATTAAATTAAAGCTCTCAAAAACCAAAGCCATCGACTTCCGTGTGAACTCACTGCCGACGCTGTTTGGTGAGAAACTGGTGCTGCGTATTCTTGATCCATCCAGCGCCATGCTCGGAATCGAAGCACTCGGTTACGAAGATGAGCAAAAAGCTTTATTCATGGAAGCGCTGGATAAGCCTCAAGGCATGCTTCTGATCACTGGCCCAACGGGTTCTGGTAAAACGGTCTCGTTATATACAGGCCTCAATATCCTAAATACTGAAGATACCAATATTTCTACGGCCGAAGATCCTGTCGAGATCAATCTGGAAGGGATCAATCAGGTCAACGTTAATCCTAAAACGGGTCTCACCTTCTCTGCTGCATTGAAAGCCTTCTTACGTCAGGATCCAGACATCATCATGGTGGGTGAGATTCGAGATCTGGAAACAGCAGAAATTGCCATTAAAGCTGCCCAAACAGGCCATATGGTAATGTCGACACTGCATACCAACAGCGCACCTGAAACCTTGACCCGTTTACGTAATATGGGCGTACCGTCCTTCAATATTGCCACTTCGGTGAATCTGGTGATTGCACAACGCTTGGCACGTCGCTTATGCTCTCAGTGTAAGACACCGATCGACATACCGAAACAAAGCCTTTTAGAGCTTGGCTTTACTGAACAGGATATGGCTGATCCTGATTTCAAAATTTTTCAGCCTGTGGGTTGTTCTGAATGTCGTGAAGGCTACAAAGGCCGCGTTGGTGTTTATGAAGTCATGAAAGTCACGCCAGAAATTTCTAGAATTATTATGGAAGACGGCAATGCCTTACAAATTGCAGCCGCATCAGAACAAGCAGGTTTTAGTAATTTACGTCGTTCAGGTTTAAGAAAGGTGATGCAAGGAATTACCTCTTTGCAGGAAATTAACCGCGTGACAAGTGAATAAAATCAATAAAAAGGATTAATAATCATGGCAGCTAAAAAAGCGCAAATGATGCCAACTTTTGCTTATGAAGGGGTCGACCGGAAAGGAGCAAAAATTAAAGGGGAATTACCAGCACGTAATATGGCTTTGGCGAAAGTCACCTTGCGTAAGCAAGGCGTCACTATTAAGAATATTCGGGAAAAACGCAAGAATATCCTTGAAGGTCTGATGAAGAAAAAAGTCACGACGCTGGATATCACCATTTTCACCCGTCAATTGGCAACCATGATGAAAGCAGGCGTACCACTGGTACAAGGCTTTGAAATCGTTGCAGAAGGTCTGGAAAACCCTTCTATGCGTGAAGTGGTATTGGGGATCAAGGGTGAAGTTGAAGGCGGTAATACTTTTGCTGGCGCCTTAAAAAAATACCCGCAATATTTTGATAACCTGTTCTGCTCGCTGGTGGAATCCGGTGAACAATCAGGTGCGCTCGAAACCATGTTAGACCGCGTTGCGATCTATAAAGAAAAAAGTGAGCTGCTCAAACAGAAAATTAAAAAGGCCATGAAATATCCAGCCACCGTTATTGTGGTGGCTGTGATTGTGACCATTATTCTGATGGTTAAAGTTGTACCTGTATTTCAGGACTTGTTTAGCTCTTTTGGTGCAGATCTGCCTGCGTTCACAAAAATGGTCGTGAATATGTCCAAATGGATGCAAGAGTACTGGTTTATCCTGATTATTGTGATTGGTGCAATCATTGCAGCCTTTTTGGAAGCAAAAAAACGCAGTAAAAAGTTCCGCGATCTTCTGGACAAAATGGCATTGAAAGCGCCTATTTTTGGGGATCTGGTGTATAAAGCGATTATTGCGCGCTATAGCCGCACATTGGCCACGACATTTGCCGCAGGCGTACCGCTGATTGATGCCCTAGAATCAACTGCGGGGGCGACCAATAACGTCATTTATGAAGAAGCAGTCATGAAAATTCGTGAAGATGTCGCGACAGGTCAGCAACTACAATTCGCCATGCGTGTTTCAAACCGCTTCCCTTCGATGGCGATTCAAATGGTCGCAATTGGTGAAGAGTCTGGTGCTTTAGACAGTATGCTGGATAAGGTTGCCACTCATTATGAAAACGAAGTCGACAATGCCGTAGATGGTTTAACGTCTATGATGGAACCGTTAATCATGGCTATACTTGGTATTTTAGTCGGTGGCCTCGTTGTTGCCATGTATCTACCAATCTTCCAAATGGGTTCTGTGGTCTAATACGCATGCAACAAATTATTTATTATTTTATTGAAAACCCAACTGCACTTTATCTTGCGGTTGGGCTTTTTAGTTTATGCATTGGCAGCTTTTTAAATGTTGTCATCTTCCGCACCCCAAAAATGATGGAGCAAGAATGGCATCAGGAATGCCAGATGCTACTTAATCCAGAACAACCGATAATTGACCAAAGCAAACTGACCTTGAGTCAACCTGCTTCGACCTGCCCCAAATGCGACTCTGCGATTCGCTGGTACCAGAATATTCCTGTTATTAGCTGGTTAGCGCTGCGGGGTAAATGTGGAAGCTGCCAGAATCCAATCAGTATTCGTTATCCGTTCATTGAACTGCTGACCATGCTGTGCTCGCTGGTGGTGGTTGCTGTTTTCGGCCCTACTCTAAAGATGCTATTTGGTTTAGTGCTCACTTGGGTATTGATCACACTGACCTTTATTGATTTTGATACCCAATTGCTGCCAGACCGCTTTACCCTTCCCCTAGCTGCCTTAGGTTTAGGAATTAATAGTTATGCCATTTATACCTCTGCCAGTCTGGCAATCTGGGGCTATATCATCGGTTTTTTATGCCTCTGGATCGTGTATTACATTTTCAAATTAATCACGGGTAAAGAAGGCATGGGCTATGGCGACTTTAAACTGTTAGCCGCCCTAGGTGCATGGATGGGGCCAATGCTGCTGCCTTTAATTGTGCTACTCTCTTCAATGGTGGGTGCGATTATTGGTATTATTTTGATGAAAATGCGAGGTGAAAATCAGCCATTTGCATTTGGACCTTATATTGCAATTGCAGGCTGGATCGCCTTTTTATGGGGCGATCAGATCATGAAAGTTTATTTAGGTGGTTAATATGAGTTTTATCTTGGGTATTACAGGCGGTATTGGTAGTGGAAAATCGGCTGCTACACAATGGTTTGAATCCCAAGGTATTACGGTAGTCGATGCGGATATCGTGGCAAGAGAAGTGGTTGAGCCAGGCCAACCTACATTGCAAGCGATACAACAAGCCTTTGGCGACTGGGTTTTATTAGAAGACGGCAATTTAAATCGAAGAGCGCTGCGTGAGCATATTTTCCAGTTTCCAGAAGCTCGTCAAACGCTGGAAAAAATTACCCACCCAGCCATTCGCCAGTCTATTATTCAGCAGTTACAACAGGCCGAAAGTCCTTATGTGATTTTAGTTTCACCTTTACTTTTTGAAACCAACCAGCATGAACTCACGCATCATACCTTGTTGGTGGATGCGGATGAGCAAACCCAGTTACAACGGGCCAGTCAGCGTGATGGGCAAAGCGAAGAACAAATTCGTAAAATCATTGCAGCACAAATGCCCCGCGTTCAAAAGCAACAGCTTGCCAATGATATTGTCATCAATGATGGCTTATTAGAGCATCTGCATCAGCAACTTAAGCCATTGCACTTGAGTTATTTACAACGCGCAGAACACGCCTTCTAACGCTGTTTTTGCTGAGCCAACTGCGCAGCCAAGCTGTCTTTACGGAACCAGCGCCATGGCTGCAATGCGCCAATCCCCATCCCGATCAGGCCACAAACAATCGCGGCATTCAATGGTTCATTCAATAAAGGAACTGCAATAATCGCAGCAATGAAAGGTGCCAAGGTTACAATACTGCCTGTTTTAAATGCACCTAATCGCTCAATAGCAGCCACATAAGTCAGCGTTGCCACAATAACAACCAGAACACCATGAAAAAGCCCTTGAATCAATAAATGTGCAGGCGTTGCCTCATGAAAATGCTTGGGAATAAATAGAAGATAAATAGGGAGATAGATGATTGCAGACCAGATCACCACACCCGCAGTTGCGTGCCATGCAGAGAGCTTCCACTGTTTCAGCAAAACAGTAAAAATTCCCCACCAGATTGCACTGACAAACAGAAGCAGATCTCCGACGCCCAATCCTGAGGCTTGATCATGCAGCATCAAATAGCTCATGAGTACCAAGGCACTCATCATGATGATTAAGCTCACCCAAGTATGTTTATCAAAAGGTTGTCTAAATAAGATATAGGCAGCGACGGCGGTACATAGCGGAATACAGCCATTGAGGAAAATGGCAGCATGTGCGGCTGGTGCATGTAAAAAGGCGGTATAGACGGTAAGGCAATACACCAGTCCACCAATCAGCGCCAAAATAACGGGGCGTGGATTCCATAAAAAGGCGAGATCTTTTTTATAGATCAAAACTGGCAATAAAATCAGGGAAGCAATGGCGAAACGCATGGCCACCAGATCCCAGACACTGACATGCCAATGTGCATTGAGGCGGGAAAAAATCGTAAATCCGCCCCAGATACACATCGTGATCAGGACAAAGAAATAGCCTTGCGTACGAGCAGTCATTTGGGCTTACATAGAACAATATGAGCTTAAATTATACACCACGTTGACGGCAGGCTTCATACAATGCCATACCTGTTGCCACACTGACATTTAAACTTTGCAGATCACCCGACATCGGGATATACACGGTATGATCACATTGTGACTGGGTAATTGGTCTTAAACCCGTATCTTCAGCACCCATGACAATCACGACAGGACCTTTAAAATCACATTGATGAATCGGCAATGCTTTTTCATCCAGCATGGTACCAATCACACGGGTGTGTGTGCTGTCTTTCAGATGTGCCAAGGTTCTTGCCAGATTGGTCACTTGAATAAACTTAACTTTCTCGGCACCACCCGCTGCAACTTTACGCGCTGTCGGCGTCAAGCTTGCTGAACGATCACGTGGCACAATCACTGCCTGCACCCCCATCGCTGCCGCAGTACGAATACACGCGCCAAGATTGTGTGGGTCAGTCACCTGATCAAGCGCCAATAACAACGCATCTGGAGACTGCTGCATGAGTTCATCCAGATCTTTTTCATTCAAGGTCGGATGTGGGCGAACTGCGGCAACCACCCCTTGATGGAAAGGTAAACCAGCCAGTTTCTCCAGACTGTCACGACTGGCTTTTTGAATACTGATGCCAAAAGGTTCAGCAAGCTGCAAGATTTTTTGCAAACGCTGGTCATCTCGACCTTTTAATGTAAATAAAGTCAAAACGCGTTCAGGCTCTAACTCCAACAATGACTCCACCGAATGAACGCCATAATAATATTCAGGTTTTGCCATGAACAACCTCGTTTAGCACTTCCTCTTTTACAAAAAAGAGAATTAGGAATTTTGAAAAATAAAAATCCTGCAAAGTGACTTTACAGGTGAGGAGCGATTATAGCTCCGCAAGAGTACTTAATAAAAAAATCCTGCAAAATGTCTTTACAGGATTTTTATTGACTCTAGTGTACTCGATTTAGAAAGGAATAGGTTAGCCTTCTAAATGACAGACATAATCAAGTACATCGTCTGCTTCAATCAGAAAGGTACTATTGCCAGGGACATAGAATGACTGACCTGCACGGAATAATTCACTTTCTGTACTATCTGCGATTTTTACACGACATTCACCAGAAATAATTTCCATACGCTCTGGTACATGTGTTTCAAAAGTTAAAGGCTGTTCAGTGGGTAAAATTACACCTAAAGTCTTTTTTGTACCATCTTCAAATTGTACTGTATGGCTGATACATGCCCCACCAAAATACACATTCGATTTCTTGATGACCGTTACATGATCAAACTGCACTGAACTCATGCGTACTCTCCAAATAATGCCGCATTTATATTAGGTTATGCTGGACGTAGTTTAATTGTGCCGTGACAACTAATCAATCCATTTTCTGGGCTAAACATAGCAATTTTCATACCTGAGCGAAGATAAGCAAAGTGAAACTTTGCCTGAGCGCAAGACGAGCAGCTATGCTGCGAGTGGCGAGGAAGCGTAAAGCAAAGCTTTGCCTGAGCGCAAGACCTTGCGCCATATATGGCTCATATGCTACGAGTGGCGATGAAGCAAAAAGCGAAGCTTTGCCCGAGCGCAAGACGAACAGCTAGACTGTGAGTAAAGAGGAAAAACAAAGCGAAGCTTTATCCTGAGGAACAACTCAAATTCCGCAAGAAGACGAGTAGCCAAGCTGCGAGTAGCAAGAAACATTAATATATTTACCCAAACGCAAAACCTTATCTCATCCATATAAATGTTGAAGAAAAAGCCAAGAGGTCAAACACATAACAAAATAATCTTCTATCCATACAGTAAATAAGGAAAATCCTACATTCAACTCTTGTAGCAACTTTAAAACTTCTCTATCTTTAAGCAAAAGATTCTGTGCATTGGATGCGTTTATGCTCACCCATTTAACTTTAATTAATTTTGCACTCGCTGACCATTTGGCTTTAGATATTGAACAAGGCTTCAATGTGCTGACTGGTGAAACTGGCGCGGGCAAATCATTATTGTTAGATGCGCTCTCTGCATGTCTGGGTGAACGCACTGATACCAATTATGTCCGCTATGGCGCTGACAAAGCCGATGTCACAGCCGTATTTAGTTATCAAGCTGACAGTGCCGAAGCGCAATGGCTCGCCGAGCATGAACTGGATGATGATTCTGGTGAGATCCATTTAAGACGGGTGATTTTTGCCACAGGCCGTAGTAAGGCCTGGATCAATGGCCGTCCGAGTAGTTTAGCTGAACTCAAGGAAATCGGCCGTTTACTGGTACAACTCTATAGCCAGCACAGTCAACAACAGTTATTAGAGCCGCCTTATCCAAAACGCTGGCTAGACCGTTATCACAATTTTGCTGAACCCTCGAATGCCGTTCGCGAAGCATATAGCACGTGGCAAAAGAATATTCGCCAGCATCAAGCCGCTTTAGATGCGCAAGCAACACGCATTCAAAAAATACAAAACCTAGAATCTCAAATTGAAGAACTTGAAGACGTGGTTCAAACCGATTATCGGGAAATTGAGCAAGAATTTGATCGTCTTAGTCATCATGAACATATCATGCAGGACTGTAGCTATAGCCTGAATGTCTTAGATGAAGCTGAGCAGAATATTACGCAGGAAGTCGCGTCGATCATTCGTCGTTTAGAATCTCATGCAGGTCGTAGTGAGCAGCTTGCTAGTATCTACAATGCGTTGTTAAATGCGCAAAGTGAAATCGATGATGCTACGGCGAGCTTACGTCAATTTATTGACCGTCAAAGCTTTGATCCAGAGCGTATGGAACAACTGAATGCAACCTTGGAAGTATTCCATCGCTTGGCCCGCAAGCATCGCACTCAACCCGAATTACTCAAACAAGAATATGAAAGCTGGCAGCAAGAATTAGAACAGTTGCATCAACTGGAAGATCCAGAAACTTTGGCAGAGCAAGTCGAAGTTTCGTATCAGGCGTTTATGCAGAAAGCACAACATTTAGATGAGATTCGTCGTGCAGCAGCAATTCCGTTAGCGAAGCAACTCACTGAACAGGTCAAACCATTAGCATTACCTGAGGCGCATTTTGAATTTAAGTTTGAACCCTTAGAACCAGCCAATGCAGAAGGTTTAAGTTTCATTCAGTTGTTATTTACCGCCAATAAAGGGATTCCACCTCAGCCGCTGGCACGTGTCGCATCAGGGGGTGAGCTTTCACGTATTGCCCTCGTCATGCAAGTCATGAATGCGGAAAAAACAGATGCTGAAGTACTAGTCTTTGATGAGATCGATGTGGGGATTAGTGGCGGTACCGCCGAAGTTGTTGGTCGCTTACTGGCTGATCTTGCACAACATGTTCAATTGTTATGTATCACCCATCAGGCTCAGGTTGCAGCGCAATCTGACCAACATCTACTGGTGAAGAAACAACAAACAGATCCAGCAAGCAGTACCATTATCGAACTGGATGAAGAGCAACGTATTTTAGAACTGGCACGTATGTCGGGCGGGGTCGAAATTAGTGAGACCACTTTGCAGCATGCAAGACAGTTACGTCAGCTTAAATTTCAGTCTGTCTAAGTAACGGCACAAAATATTAGAAAATAATTGGCGAAATCCGATCAACTCTTGTATGTTGATAAAAAGAACCTATATAGATAGATCAGCACAATACATTGAGGGAGAACCGCCTAGGTGACGAAACAATATCTAACTCACCGTTGTCTAATCGCCCCACCAGACATGGCCGATGACTTCTTTGCCAATACAGTCATTTATGTCGCTCGCCATGATGAAGACGGCGCTCAGGGCATTATCATCAATCGTCCTTCTGAATTACAGATCAAAGAATTACTCAATGATTTAGAAATTGATGCCGATAATGTGCATCCGCATGCCGTATTGCAAGGCGGGCCATTACGTCCAGAAGCAGGTTTTGTATTACATACAGGCCAACCAACATGGCATTCATCTATTGCTGTGGGCGAAAATGTCTGTATCACCACCAGTAAAGATATTCTGGATGCAATTGCGCATAACGAAGGTGTGGGTCGCTATCAAATCGCCTTGGGCTATGCCAGCTGGAGCAAAAACCAGCTTGAAGATGAAATTACCCGCGGCGACTGGCTGATCTGTGAGTCGGATATGGATTTGATTTTCAATCTGCCTTATGGCGATCGTTGGGACGCGGCCTATAAGAAAATTGGTGTAGATCGCACCTGGTTTGCTTCCGAGATTGGTCATGCCTGATATGCAAACAGCTCAATCCATTATGGCTTTTGATTTTGGTACACAGAAAATGGGGATGGCAATCGGTCAATCCAGTATTGAAAGTAGCAATCCCCTGCCATTATTTGCCATGAAAGACGGTATTCCAGACTGGGATAAATTATTAAAGATCGTCAAAGAATGGCAACCGACCTTATTTTTAGTGGGTTTACCGCTGAATATGGATGATAGTGAATCTGAATTGTCAGCTCGTGCACGGAAATTTGCCCGTCGTTTACGTCATCAAACCAATATTGAAACGTGGATGGTGGATGAGCGTCTGACCACACGCGAAGCAAGAGAAGAACTTGAATCCTATCAGAGCAAAGGTCAAGCCAAGCGTTTATCGGCTGATAGTTTTGCTGCTGCATTATTAATTCAAAGCTGGTATCGCGATCCTGCTGGGATTACACCTTAAAGAAATCTATAACTTTTTATCATTTAGCGGCGCTCCATGCCGCTTTTTGTTGTCTCATTCTTGAATGAATTAGACTCCGTAGGAACCTCATTGACTATTTTTCAATAATTCTGACTGTCGCAGTACGTCCAGAAACAAAAGCTAATGGATTATGCGGTTGCTCATCCAGTACGATTTTTACTGGTACACGCTGTGCCAGACGCACCCAGCTAAAGGTTGGGTTCACATTCGCCAATAAGTTTGAACTGCCAGAACGCTCACGGTCTTCAATCCCTGATGCAATCCCCTGCACATGACCACGAATCTGTTGACGATCCCCCATCAACTGTACGGTTGCAGCATCACCCAGATGAATACGATTGAGTTTAGTTTCTTCAAAATAACCCACCACATAAAGCTGTTGACGGTCTAAAAGTGCAGCTACGGCTTGCCCGACTTTAACGTAGTTACCCACACGTAAATCAAAGTTCGATAATGTTCCATCCGCAGGTGCAACCACTTCTGAACGATGCAGATTTAATTGCGCCAAATGCAGTGCGCTGTTTGCAACCTCAATCAAGGCCTGTTGTTGCTGAATAGCAGCATTGGCTTGTTCAATATTGGCAGTCAATTGCTCTTTCTCTGCGACAGCTTGATCACGCACAGCAAAGACCTGATCCTGCTCCTGCTTGGAAATCGCACCATCCATTAAGCTGGCATAGCGAGCCGCATTTTTATCAGCTAATTTTTTGTTTGCTTCAGTTTTTACCAAACTGGCTTTGGCACCTGCCAGCGTGGCATGCGCTTGTGCCAGACCAGCTTTAGCTTTGGCTAAATCTGACTTGGCCTGTTCCACATCCAGTGCCTGACGTGCGACATCGATTTTAAACAGCACCTGCCCTTTTTTTACGGTCTGGTTGTCTTGCACCAGCACTTCAGTGACCAAGCCATTCACATCTGAAGCGACCTGAATCACATCACCACGAATACGGCCATCACGCGTCCACGGTGCAGCATTGTAGTAATTCCATAAATGCACAATCGTATACACTGCAACCAGCACAGCCAGTAGCAATACAATTGGACGTATGACTTTTCTCACATCAAATGCATTCATGTTCATTACCTTTACCATTTATCTTTAAATCATTAAATTTCATAGACACTTTATTCAAAACACTTAAGCCCATAACCACACGAACAACCAGTGCACCAGTAGCATGAGCCCCAAGTAAAAGCACAAATTAAAAATACTCGGGAGTGCAATCCAGCCTTTACTGATCAGGCGATCCAGTAATGGGCCAGCAAGCTTAAACAAGACATAGGCAATAATGGCCTGTACCAAAAGAATGGGAATATAAATACCATAAAGATTAAGTTCACCCATGAGATACACCTAAGCCATACATGTCTGAATAGCGCTGTTCTGTGGAAATATGACCAATGCTTTCGCAAATATTATTGAGCGAAATCAACAGTCGTTGACGTAATTGAGCATCTTCAATCTGCGGTGCAATACGCTGCAAACGCGCTATTTGCTGCACAATTTCTGCTGGGAAATGGTGAATTGAGAGCTGTTTCTCTTGTGCCTGAAAATACGCTGTAAGTTGCTGTTGCAAGGCATTCACTTCTTGTTGTAGCTCTACCATTTGCGGCAATTTTTGGCTAATTTCTTGCAAACGCACCAGATCAACAATCGAGCTACTTTCAACCAGCGCATTTTGAATTGCCGTTTTAATTTCTGGATTTTGTACCATCTTGGTATTCAACACGCCGACACGATCTAACATACTACGTAAATGAATTTTGAAGTCACTGCCATAAGACAGATGTAATGCCTGTCGCATCGCTTGATAATGCAAAGCTAAAATTCGGGTCGCACTGGTATCTGGAGAAACGGCACGTACTAGATCAATCACAATCAGGGAGACCATTACACCCAACACCATTGCAAATGAACTGTCCAGATAAGACACGGCATCCATGGTGTATTGGTTATGCAGATTCAAACCCATCATGGTGTTAATGCCCAATACCATGCCAATTGGCATCAACATCTGATTCGCCATCATGGTCACTGCCACCAGAAATACAGGGAACAATACCAATGCCAATTGCCAGAAGTGAGTCACATGCGGGAAGATACCAAAGGCGTATAAAAATACCAGTCCTGCCGAAACAATACTGCCCCAGATAAAAATGCGTAGCACAGGCACAGGATTATCCAGCGCCGTCAAAATACAGGCGGTGATTGCGCCCATTTGCGCCATCATGAAGCCCGCTTTCCAGCCCGACAAAATCCATGCACCTGTAACAATAAAAGTGATCAGCACAGCACTAATTCCGCCACGAATCGCAATACCATGATCTCGATGCAAACTCGGATATTTCGTAGTAATCGACGTAATTTCAGCAGGAATGTCTTTTTTACCTTGCTGAATCTGTTGCCAGATCAGTTTTACCGCCAGAATATTGGCAATAAAATGACGAACATCCATTTTCAATGCAGCCAGCACAATTTGCTGTTCAGGAGTTGCAATCGAAATCAGCTCAGCAAAATCTTCTTCAAAACGATCAGGCAAAGCTTGTAAATCTGCTGGACTTAAAACTCTTTCCTGTTTTAGAAATGTCAGGGTATCCTGACGAATCCGATCTAAATGTGGGGTCAGATTGGTCACTTGCATTTGCCCGAGCTGTTTCACCCGTTGAGACAAAGCCACCAGATTCGCCACCACCAATGAAACCTGATGCAGCATTTCCTGCAACGGTTTGGTCATGCCATTTAACTCACCTTTTTCATAAGCCAAATGCACAGCCAGCGCATGAATATCTGAAGCATCGCGGGTAATTACCGAAAGCACCTGCGTGTAATTTTCTGGCTCTTTCTGAACCGTAATCAAACGCTCAAAGGTATTTTCCAGATCATTCAGGGTCTTATTTACACGTTGCTTAATCATGGCCCCGACATGAACAGGGAAAAATGTTGCAGAAACAACCGCGGTCGCCACCACCCCAATCGAAATTTCCAGCACCCGCGCCAAAGCGATATCAAACATATTGTAGGTATCGATATAGGTAATTGCGTTATACACAATCATTGCGGTGGAATAACCCGCCAGCATGAACACATAACTACGTGGCGTACGGTCAAGTAGCGACACATACAAGGCAAAACCCACCCATAAAGACAGGATAATGGTAAAAAGCCACGGCGTATTAATAAAATGCGGTGTGAGCAATAACGCAATAATTGCACCCGTAACAGTTCCCACTAAACGATACACACATTTGGAAGACACCATGCCTGAATAAGGATTGGCAATGATCAGGACAGTACCGATCGACCACATCGGGTTAATCAGGTCCAGTTCAAACGAGATAAACAATGCCAGCATACCTGCTACAAATGTTTTGCACGCAAAGATGATGTCGAGTCGACTTGGTCTAAAAGCCAACAGCTGTTTAAATAGCATGAACATGTCTCAATTTAGGGTCAGCTTGATCCTCATCACATCCATAAAAATGTGACGACTCGTCCAGACTGATCTGAAGAATTCAAATCAGGGCAATCGATAGGAATAAAACTGGATATTGGGAGTGATATACAATGCTTGTGCTTGGTATTTTTAGAGAGATTTCCCTAAAAATAATTATCCAAATAAGACATTGTGGTGCTAATTTTTTCAAAACAAAGTGAATTAGTCAACATAAATTATCACTATTTGATAATTTTTAATTTTAATCTAAAATAATGACGTTAATATTTCATCATTTTCTCAGCATCAGACTCTATTTCTTCACAGAAGAAGAGCAAATTTAAAATCCCATACACCACTTAAGCCTTTTCTGTTATAAAGCAATAAAAGTTCGGTTTTCACGTTATTTTGTAAGGAGTAGACAACGCATCATGGCAATTTCGAGTTTTGGTAAAATTCTCACCGTGCTGGATTTATTTTCAGTTTCACGTCCGATTATCAATGTCGATAATATTTGTGATGAGCTTGGTCTCTCCAAACCAACTGCCTATCGTTATTTAAAAGAACTGGTTTCTGCCGATATCCTTAAGCGGATTAGTGGCACATCGGGTGACTACACGCTTGGTTCTAAAATCGCAGTTCTTGACTATATTTCGCATAGTACTGATCCACTGATTCAGATCAGTATTCCGTTTATGCGCGATATCGTAGAACGTACCGAGTTATGCTGTTTACTCACCTATTTAAATCATGATTACTGTATCGATCTGCATCATGAAACCTTCAAGGAAGCTGAACTGATTTCCTATGGTCGAGGCTGCCCACGCCCTGTTTATGTCGGTGCCTCCCCGAAGATTGTGATTGCACATTTAACCAAACAACGCATTCAGGCGTACTATCAACAGTTCACGCAGGAACTGGCGCAGGTGGGTTTTGCCAATAATGCAGATGAATTTATGCAGCAGATGCGAAAAATCAAGAAACAGGGCTTCTATTTATCACAAGGTGAGATTGACCCAATGGTATGCGGTCTTTCAGTGCCGATTCGCTTCTCAAACAAAGAAGCCCCTATCGCCTTGACATTGGTTGCCTCAAAGAACCGCTTTGATTTCCTGAATATTCAAAAGCTCATCGAAATTCTACAAACTAATGCGTCTCAAATCGAACATAAGTTCGTTACGCTTTCTGAAAACCAGAATAGTCAAATTTGAGAATATTAAAAAACATTTACATTTTTCACTGTTGTAAATACCAACAAATTCTCATATTATGATTATGTTCTTCAGCATACTCTCCCAAAGAGCATGACTTTCCTCAGAGAACTAAGCTCATCGTTGTTATGGGCTTTTTTCTTGCCTTAAATTTTTCATCCCATAAAAAAAAGCCCTCTCAATAGAAGGCTTTTCGTATGCAAATCATGCTTAGGGCTGTTTTAAATATGGCCAAGCTGCTTTCATATAAATAAACATGGACCATAATGTTAAAATAACCGCAGCATAGAGCAAGGCATAGGCCCAGATCTCTAAAGGTTTCCAGTTCAGCAGGAAGACACTGATCGCGATCATTTGAAAGGCTGTTTTATATTTTCCGACTGTTGAAACCGCAACACTGGTACGCGCACCGAGTTCCGCCATCCATTCACGCAAGGCAGAAACGGTAATCTCACGGGAAATAATCACAATCGCAGCAAACGCCATAGAAATGGTAGGTTGCCATTGCACCAGAACGATCAAAGCCGCTGCAACCATTAACTTATCTGCCACTGGATCAAGAAAGCGCCCAAAAGCAGAAGTCTGATTCAGGGTTCGTGCCAAATAGCCATCAAACCAGTCGGTCACCGCTGCCAAAACAAAAATCGCAGTCAGTACCATATGGCGCATCATTCCCCCATGATGCTCAGCAATTCCAATTGCTGGTGGCCAATAGGCAATCACCAAAAACACGGGAATCAGGGCAATACGTGCCAAGGTTAAGATATTAGGAATGTTCAGGATTTGCCCTGTGCTCATAAACACCGCCATGTTGTTCGCATCAAATGCAGTTTGCACAAAGGATGTGCTGAGATTGTATTCATGTGTAGGCAACTTTATACGAAATGCATCGCAGTGTCGACTAGGCAAAAACCGCAACTGTTTGTCTAAGCACCGCAATTAAACGGTTTTCACGATTCCAGAGATATGCATATTCGGTGGAATAACCATGTTCTGCATACTCTGTCACAACTTTATATTTAAACCAGTCTTGCATCTGCTCCGCCACAGGATGTAAATAAGTAATCTGCCAGGTCAATGAACTTGCGGGTGCAGGTGTCTTAAATATCGGCAATACACCAGGCGGCCATACATCCATTAATGCAAACAGATCAGGGAGTTGCATCGCACGGTTCTGATGCAAATTTGGTGAGAAACGACTCCATCCCCCAAAATCAGGCACTTTGCTGCCTGCCATTGGATAACTGCCTTCAGCCCAGCACAGTTCAAAATGCTGTAAACATTCAGGCATGAGTCCTTCAATATAAAACGTTTTATCGAGTTGCTCAGGCGTAGGATAATCAGGCACTTGCGGCAGATTTTCGACATGAATTCGGGACTCGCGTGGCGAACCAAAGCTGGCAACCAAGATACTTTGCACCGCTTCGTCTTGCCACAATCTTACTTCAAGCGTAGTCACGGACTTACCTTCACGTAAGACTTCCGCGGTAATTTCTGCTTGTCCTTGCTGTACAGGCCCTACAAAAGTGATATTACAGCTGAGCAGTTGCTTTGCCGCATCTTGTACGACCGATAAAGCTTTCTTGATCAGAATGCCTGCGACCAGACCGCCAAACACCGTGCGACCTTGCAGCCAGCCTGACGGGATATCAATCCATTCTTGTTGTTCAACCTGCTGATAGAGCGGAAGCAATGACATCATTTTTCCTTCATGATCCAAACATCCTATCTTTGAATGTTTTTAGCGATTTGTGAATGATCATTGATACAACCTCATCACGACGATTGAGTCAATTGAACCTTTTATTCATGCAGAATTTTATAAATTGTTCGCGCCATCACTTCGCCCAAACCCGGAACCAGCATTAACTCTTTTTCAGAGGCTTTTAATACCCCTTGAATACCACCAAAATGGGTGAGCAAATCACGTCTACGTTTTGGTCCTAAACCAGGAATAGCTTCCAATACTGAACTACTACGACGTTTATCTCGCTTAGCCCGATGTTTGGTGATCGCAAAACGGTGGGCTTCATCGCGAACCTGTTGAATCAGATGCAATGCTTTATGATCTTCTGGCAATTGAATCTTGGTGCCATCAGTAAAATGTAGCGTTTCCAGCCCCGGCTTACGCCCTTCACCTTTAGACACACCAATCATAAAAGCATCGAGTTGCAATTCCTGCATCACGTCCATCGCCATATGCAACTGCCCTTTACCGCCATCAATTAACAACAGGTCTGGCAGCATATTCTTCTTATAACGTCGGGTCAGAGCTTGGCGCATTGCAGCATAATCGTCCCCACCAGTAATATCCTGAATGGCAAACTGACGATAATCGCGTTTTCTTGCGCCACCCTGATCGAATACCACACACGAAGCAATCGGTGCTTCACCCATGGTATGACTAATATCAAAACACTCAATACGATCGATTGGGCGTCCGACCACCTGCTCCAACTGATGAAAACGCTCATTCAGTTCCAGATGATTACTCAACTTGCCTTTAATCGCATGTTGCACATTCATTTGCGCCAGCTCAAGCCATTCCGCCCGAGTTTCACGCACTTTATGCTTGATCTGGACCTTTTTATTAAAGGTTTGCTGCAAGGCCTCTTCCAGTTGTGCCTTGTCAGGAATGTCGATATTCACAATCAATTCAGACGGCACTTCATCTGCCACCTGAAAATAAAAGTTTGCCATAAAATCACTGAGCATCTGCCCCAAATCATCGCCCAGCATATCTGGAAAATAACTTTTTCCGCCCAGCATACGCCCATTACGGACATGCATGATCTGCACACAGGTCACACCAGCCTGATAAGCAATCGCCAGAATATCGGCCTCACCCTTAATTTTAAACACCGCTTGCTGAGCTTGGACTTCACGCAATAAACCTAGACGATCACGATAGAATACGGCTTTCTCAAATTCCAGTGCCTCTGCCGCCTGCTCCATTTTTCCGATCAGTTCCTGATTCAGCTCTTTGGTATCACCTTGCAAGAAACGAATCGAGTTATCGACATCTTCTTTATAATCTTCAGGACTAATCAAGCCCACACACGGCGCAGTACAGCGCTTAATCTGATATTGCAGACATGGGCGTTTGCGCTGTGAAAAATAGCTGTTTTCACACTGACGTACATTAAATAGTTTTTGTAAAACCAGTAAGGTATCTCTGGCACTATAGGCACTGGGATAAGGCCCAAAGAACTTACCAATCTGATGCTTGCCTTTCCCCCGCCCACTGGCGATCCGTGGATAAGGTTTATCCGCAGAAACAAAGATATAGACGTAAGACTTATCATCTCGCAACATAATATTGTAGGGTGGGCGGTGCAGCTTAATCAGGTTTTGTTCGAGTAATAAGGCTTCCGTTTCAGAGCGAACCACCAGCGATTCAATATCATAAATACGGGCCACCAAGGCCTGCGTTTTAGGATGATCAATGGTTTTTACAAAATAGCTCGAGACACGATTTTTCAGGTTTTTGGCTTTGCCCACATACAGTAATTCACCATCCTTACCTAGCATTTTATAAACGCCAGGTAACTGGGTCATATGCGCCAATATTTTTTCAATATGTTCTCGAGCGTTTGGGTTCACGGCATGCCTATTCTCTCTATTTACACCACATGATGTGATGCTTAGGAAGATTTTTTCAAGTTTTAAATGTGAATATCCTGTAAGTACAACGCTTATCTAGAAGGTGAGCGTGTTTTGTTCAGTGCTTTGCAGAAAACATCTTTATCTTTAGGTGAAATCAAAATATGACTTGCTACACCATTTTTATGATAATCAATGCGTAAACGATCTAAAGATAAAGCAGGAGATGAAATGAGGTTATGACTTTCCGAGATTTTGGTAATGTCTGACTGATTGATTTGCCACTTAAATAACATTGAATGAATCATTAAGTGCTATTCTGTCACGATATAGCGTGTATTTAGAATTGGCCACCATAACAATGCAATGGTTAAAAAATAAAGTAGCGCATGTTCAGGATATTGCTGCATCGTTCCCTTGATATACATGGTCCACAAAAATTGGAACAATAAACCTGTGGTTGCGATGACCCCACCCCAGAACCACCAGTCGATTTTGGAACGGAATACTTGCATACGGGCTTCCAAATAATGTTGATGAATTAAAATATCTTATCGCAATCCCCCATAAAAAAACGCCCTTACGGGCGTTAATCTAATTCGAACTTAAAATACATAAGGACGAATAAAAATAAGGAAGAATAAACCAAGCATGATGAACCACTTCAAGAAGTAATACAGTGAACGATTCGACTTCTTCAAGGCTTTGGCTTTAATACGGATCTGGTAAATATAACCAAATGCCTTATTTAAACCACCTGTCTGGTCACCCGCTTCATTTGGTGAACTCGCCGCCGTCATCACTTTCTTACCAAACCAGTGATTAAACTTTTCCATAAAACGTGTTTTTAATGGACGTTCAACATCTGCAAAGAAAATGATACGGTTTTGATCCGTAGTGTTTTCAGCATAGTGAATATAAGTTTCATCGAAGACAACACTTTCACCATCACGCCAAGAATAACGCTCACCATCTACATCAATAAAGCAACGGTCGTCATTCGGTGTGATTAAGCCCAAATGGTAACGTAATGAACCTGCATAAGGGTCACGATGGCGAACCAAACGACTATCTGGTGCAAGCTCAGTAAACATTGCAGCTTTAATAGTTGGTAATGTTTTTAATAAAGCCGTTGTTTTTGGACAAAGCTCAGCTGCTGATGGATGTGCAGAGTCATACCATTTCAAATAGAAACGTTTCCAGCCTGTTTTAAAGAATGAATTAAACCCCAAGTCATCATAAGTACTTGATGCTTTAATCCCACCTTTGTCATACAAGGCTCTTGCTTCATCACGAATCATTTCCCAGTTTTCATCAAGGATTTTTAAATCCTTAAAATGCTGTGTGTCGATATACGGCTGATTCGGCACTTTGGAAAACATGTACATCAAAAAGTTAATGGGCGCGAGAATCGTCGAATGGTCAAAAAATTGACGATAAAACGAATGTTTCACTTTCCCACGACGCTGAATATACAATGCAGAAATGATAAAAATCGCTAATATGATCCACTTAATCATAGACTATTGCTTTAGCTTTAAAAAAATCAGCGCTATTTTAACACCGTATTTATTGATTCAAACAAGAATTGCATAATTTAAATAGATCGACAGGTATACGGGTGCTCCACATACCTGTCTAAATAGAACTTATTTTTTGACTTTACTTAGAACGCTATCCATAGATTTAGCAGCTTCTGCATTGTAATAGTCACATTGGCTACGCATTTTTGCATCTACTGATGCCATGAACTGATCTTCTTTTGCTTTACCTAAAGGAACAACGACACTTTTAAACCACTCTGTGTCCCTGAATTGTTTTTTCAGGTCTTCTACGAACTCATCGGTATTCCATTCTGGTTTTTGCGGATATGTGTGGTAGACCTTGCCCTGGTATTCAAGTGCAAACTGATAATATTCAGGGGCTGAAGGATCATCATTATGCTCTAAGAGTGAACCTATTTTAATTTTTCCCCATACCTCGACATCTGGTACTGTTTGCTTAGTATAGCCAGCATCAAATACTTTATCAGCCCAGTCCTGTAAGACTTTGGCATCCAGAACTTCAAAAGAAGTATTCGGTTCAAACTCGAAGAAAAATTGATTAGAGCTAAATGCTTGTGTCTGTATGCACTTTGCCCCTTTTGGAAATTTATCAGAGATCTTCACCAATTGGCTGGATACTGCACCCATATCAGGCGAGCCTCCATTATTCACTTCAAACTCATACATAGAGATCAGTGCTGGAGCAAACTGATCAACGATTCTTACCCCCTGAAGATCAATTTCCTTCATCTTCTGAGTAAATTTCAAATCGTTAAAACCAGCTTGGTTATAGGGTGAAGTTACCCAAGTCGTTGAAGTCATTGAATGAATAAAACTATCGCGAATGCCCCGATCCGCACGATAGCTTTGTTCCGTTTCGGGAACGTATAAACCATTGGTTTCAGTTACGTAGTGATTATAAAAGATAGGATTTTTTGTTTTCTCAAGCAGAATTCCCTTCTCAATATTCCACTCTGATTTATCAAAATCCAACTTTTCTTGTTCATAATCAATATCAACTGAATATCTAAATAATTTAGCTTCCCCATTCGGGAAAAGCTCAGCCTTGACTTCGTTAGAGTTAGAATTATTACTGTTAGAGTTTGAGTCATTACTAGATGAAGACCCACCACCTCCACATGCACTGAGCATCAATGGAAGCATTGCCAAAACAACAAATTTAATTTTTAACATAATATTACTTTCTTAAACATTTTTATAACACAAAGTTTATCTAAAGATAAAAAAATAGACAAGTCTTTCTGTCCAGTGTTTATAAATTGACCTAACTTATTTAATAAAGAACTTTTCTTTGTTATTTCCTACTCATAAATAAGTCGAAATTTATATAAATAGCGCTCGATTTAGCGCGCTTATCTCCATCGTTAAAAACGACAGATTGTTAAAATATCGCAGCGGTTTTTAGGAGATAAATAAAGCTTCATAGAAGCCTAAAAAATGAATAAGAAAAATATAAAATCATTTTTTTCAGAAACATAGAACTAAAAACTGAATAACAAAAACAAATGATGACCCTAGCGTCACGGCTTGATACAACTTGTTATGTCCTTTTTGGATATAGTTATCGTAAGATTAGCGAAGCTTTTTTGTGTGCCGAACTGCACATACGCTTTATGACATCCACTTAGAATCCTCCACAACAAGGGAGATCAGGCATGATCCACGCTGGCAATGCCATTACCGTCCAAATGCTTGCGGACGGAATTGCAGAATTCCGCTTTGACTTACAAGGTGAGTCGGTTAATAAATTTAACCGTGCAACCATCGAAGACTTCCAAGCAGCAATTGCTGCAGTGAAAGCCAATAACGATATTAAGGGCTTAGTCGTAACTTCTGGCAAATCAACATTCATCGTTGGTGCTGATATCACTGAATTTGGCGACAACTTCGCTGCTGGTGAGCAAGCGATCGTTGATTGGCTTATGCCTGTACATGAAATCTTCAATAGCTTTGAAGACTTAGATCTACCTAAAGTTGCTGCAATCAATGGTACAGCGCTAGGTGGTGGTTTTGAAATGTGCTTGGTGTGTGACTACCGTGTAATGTCAGAACAAGCGCAAGTTGGCCTACCAGAAATCAAACTCGGTATCTATCCAGGTTTTGGTGGTAGTGTACGTTTAAGCCGTTTAATCGGTATCGACAATGCCGTTGAATGGATGGCAATGGCGAACCCGAAAAAACCAGCTGCTGCCTTGAAAGACGGTGCTGTAGATGCGGTTGTTGCTGCTGACAAATTACAAGAAGCTGCGGTTGATTTAGTTAAACAAGCCATCGCTGGCCGTTTAAACTGGAAAGCAAAGCGTCAAGAAAAATTAGACGCAATCAAATTGAACCCACTTGAACAAATGATGGCGTTCAATACGGCGAAAGGTGCAGTACTTGCGAAAGCAAACCCTGCTCAATACCCTGCTCCAAAATTATTGCTTGATTCTTTACAAGCCGGCGCAAGCTCAACCCGTGATGATGCATTAAAAGCAGAAGCACAAGGTTTTGCAAAAGCTGCGATTACTCCACAAGCAGGTGCATTGATTGGTTTATTCATCAATGACCAAGTCGTGAAGAAAACTGCGAAAAAATATGAGAAAGGTGCTCATCCAGTCAACCAAGCTGCTGTTCTAGGCGCTGGTATCATGGGTGGTGGTATTGCTTACCAAGCGGCAAGCAAAGGCACACCGATCATCATGAAAGATATTGGTAACCCACAACTTGCATTGGGTATGAAAGAAGCGAATGGCTTGCTCACCAAGCAAGTTGAGCGCAAGAAAATGAAACCTGCGCAAATGGGTGAAACACTGGCTCGCATCCGTCCAACTTTAAGCTACGACGAGTTTAAAGAAGTGGATATCGTGATCGAAGCGGTGACTGAAAATCCAAAAGTAAAAGAAATCGTTCTTGCTGATACTGAAAAGCATGTTCGTGAAAACACGATTATTGCGTCTAACACCTCTACGATTTCAATCACACGTTTGGCGAAAGCATTACAACGTCCTGAAAACTTTGTAGGTATGCACTTCTTCAATCCAGTACACATGATGCCATTGGTAGAAGTGATTCGTGGTGAAAAGACTTCTGAAGAAGCAATCGCAACAACTGTAGTTCTTGCTCAAAAAATGGGTAAAACACCAATCGTTGTTAACGACTGCCCAGGTTTCTTGGTTAACCGTGTATTGTTCCCTTACTTCGGTGCATTCGACCTTCTTGTAAAAGACGGTGCGGATTTCCAGCAAGTGGATAATGTAATGGCGAAATTCGGCTGGCCGATGGGCCCTGCATACTTGATCGACGTTGTTGGTATCGATACAGGTGTTCATGGCGCAGAAGTGATGGCAGAAGGTTTCCCTGACCGTATGAAGCCAGACTACAAAGGTTCAATCGAAGCAATGTACGAAGCAAAACGTCTTGGTCAAAAGAACGACGTTGGTTTCTACAAATACGTGTTAGATAAGAAAGGCAAGAAAGCGAAAACTGTTGATCCAACAGCATACGAAATCATTGCACCATTCGTGACTGGTGAAAAACGTGAGTTTGATAATCAGGAAATCATTGACCGTATGATGCTTGCTTTCTGTAACGAAACTGTTCGTTGCCTAGAAGACAAGATCGTTGCAACTGCTTCTGAAGCAGACATGGCAATGATTATGGGTGTTGGTTTCCCTCCATTCCGCGGTGGTCCATGCCGTTACATCGACCAAACAGGTGTTGCTGAATACGTTGCGCTTTGCGACAAATATGCACACTTAGGTAAGGCTTATGAAGCGCCACAAATGTTGCGTGACATGGCTGCTAACAACACAAAATTCTACGGTTAAGGAGCGACGTGAATGGCTACTTTAAATCCACGTGACGTTGTGATTGTTGATGGCGTTCGTTCTGCCATGGGCAAATCACGTAACGGTATGTTCCGCAATGTACGTGCCGACAGTTTATCTGCTGAATTAGTACGTGCACTTGTTGCTCGTAACCAGTTTGATACTAATGAGGTTGAAGATGTAATCTGGGGCTGTGTAAACCAGACTTTAGAGCAAGGTATGAACATTGCTCGTAACATTGGTTTATTGGCTGATATTCCAAAAACTGCTGGCGGTCAAACAGTAAACCGTCTTTGTGGTTCTTCAATGCAAGCAATCCACACTGCGGCAGCTCAGATTGCAACCAACCAAGGTGATGTATTCATCATCGGTGGTGTAGAGCACATGGGCCACGTCGGTATGATGCACGGCATTGACCTCAACCCAGAAGCGTCTAAACACTATGCAAAAGCATCTAACATGATGGGCTTAACCGCTGAAATGTTAGGTCGCATGAATGGTATCTCTCGTGAAGAGCAAGATGCGTTCGGTGTTGAATCTCACCGTCGCGCTTGGGCTGCGACTCAAGAAGGTCGTTTCAAAAACGAAATCGTTGGTGTTGAAGGTCATGATGCAAACGGCTTCAAAATCCTTTGCGACATCGACGAAGTAATTCGTCCTGATGCCAATCTTGAAGCGTTCCAGGCATTGAAACCAGTGTTTGATCCTAAAGGTGGTTCAGTAACAGCAGCGACTTCGTCTGCTCTTTCTGACGGCGCATCTGCAATGTTATTGATGTCTGCTGAGCGTGCTCAAGCATTGGGTTTAAAACCACGTGCCGTGATTCGTTCAATGGCCATTGCAGGTTGTGATGCTGCAATCATGGGTTATGGTCCAGTACCTGCAACTCAAAAAGCGCTTAAGCGTGCTGGTTTAACCATGGCGGATATCCAGACTATCGAATTAAACGAAGCATTTGCTGCTCAAGGCTTATCAGTAATGAAAGGCCTAGGCGTTTATGACAAGCAAGACATCATCAACTTGAATGGTGGTGCGATTGCATTGGGTCACCCATTGGGCTGTTCTGGTGCGCGTATCACTACAACCTTGTTGAACGTGATGGAACAACAAGATACACAAATCGGTCTTGCGACCATGTGTATCGGTCTTGGTCAAGGTATCGCGACTATTATCGAACGTGTTTAATCGACACTGAGATAAAAAGAAAATCCCCGCACTTTGCGGGGATTTTTTATTCCTAGGAACAAATTGTTAACGCGGCAATAAAGGATTCTGTGGTGGATTTAATCCATCTCTAATCTGTTGCTGCAATTTCAAAATATCGCCTAAATCGATTTTAATCGTGCCATTGCGAATGCCGTCAATATTACCGCGTTTAATATTCAAAGGTTCCAGCATTTTAAAAAGACCATTGGTTGGATCTGAGGACTGAAAACCAGAAGCAACAGCCAATATGTATTGTTGCAAAATCGGAGAATATTGAGACAGATCTGGCTGCGCCGCCATCGGTTGATAATTCACGCTGGTCGGACTTTCAGCCACACTGGTATTCTGCATGTCATTGTGAATTTTATAGACACGATGTTGCAGTGCTTGACGAACTTGCTTATCTTCCTGATAAGGTACAAATCCAACTTCTTCCCGCAGCTCAGATTCAGCCATGATCCGAATCGTCGGTAATGACGTAACCTCTCCCTCTTGCGCGTGAACCATGGGTACACCCAAAGGAGTCAACAGGGAGATCAAAGCTGCTCGTTTAAAAAAATTCATCGTTTGCTCCAAATATCCCTCATCCATAAGAAAATAATGAGTTAAATAAAAGCATATATAAATAGGCTACAGCAAAGTCAGATTTGATTCAGTAAGGGTCAGATAAACGGTCAATCGGCACTATTATTTGAACAAATGATTAAATCATGCCATATGATTTTCATCGGATTAATTAAATAAAGGAAGTTCTCGCATTCATAAGAATTTTTATTTATCCTTTTTATAATTATTGGAAAAGTAAAAACAAAAATGCGTTTCAACGGTTTAAATCAGAATATTTTAATCTTTAGCTTATGTTCATCATTATTCCTTACCGCTTGCGCAACCAATCGGGTTGGTGATTCCACAAGAGATATATTTACCAAATATGACTCAGGACACGAATGGATTACCATACTTGAAGATGATGTGGTTGCTTTCGGCAAGCCCGCTACTGCCTTACCCGATGAACCTGCTGACAGCATCGTTATTGCAGGCAAACAGTATAGTTATGTGATTAATAAGGGAGGCAGCGGACTGGTTCAGCTCATTAGCCAACTGAATCCAGAATATATCAAAATTGATCGTGATCTCGATTTTAATGCACCCGCACAGGATAGTCCGCGTTTTTACGGCAATTTTAGATTTTCTTATACGCCGCCCAATGGAAAGTTAAATGACAAAGAAGTCGCTCTTTTTAAGCAATATGGCGTTCAACCCTGTAGCTGTCTGGAAAAAATAAGACCTGCCACATTTGACCTTCGACTTGAAGGCAAGGTATATCCTGCTGCAAATAATCTGGATAAGTTAACGCCTTTATCCAAACCATATCATGTCAAGATTCAATATCTCCACTATAAAAGTGGAACGGTCAAACGTTCCAATAAAGAAATCATGCGACAGCTCCCCCTACTTCCGTTGGCCGTTGCATTTGATGTAATTGCACTTCCTTTTCAGGCCATAGGTCTGACCAATGAGGTATGGAAATAACTAACGCTATACCTCTGTAGCACCATTGATCAGATACTGCTGTTAAGCAAAAGTATCTCACTACTACAAAATATCAAGGATGATCCCAATGCTTACAGATTTTGCAAAAACAATAACCGCTTTGACTATATCTGCCACGTTCCTTACTGGCTGTGCCACTTCAACCTTAATCAAAAAAGACAATCGGAGTTATACACGCACGACGAAAGTCACTTTGGTTGAAGACAGCGTAGTTGCTTTTGGACGACCAGCACAAGCTTCTGCAAATTTGCCAAAAGACAGTATCGTGATTGCAGGACAAAAGAACAGTTATATCCTAACTCAAGGAGGCAGCCAGTTTGTTACTTTAATTGGCAAACTTGATCCAAAGAATATTCAAATTACCCGAGATCTTAATTTCTATTCTGAAAAAAATGATGGCCATTTTTCAGGAACTTTGCCGCTTTCTTATGTCAAACTCAAAGAAGATTTGAGTAAAAAAGACCTCGAATTTTTTATTGAAAATGGCGCTAGAGAATGCTCATCGTCAAGCGATGAACGTATGCAGGCACAGCGGTTCTGCTTCGATATTAAGCTGGCGGGTGTGGTCTACCCTACTGCCAATAATCTCACTTCACTAAAAGCCTTGAGTAAACCTTATCAAGTGACTATTTATACGCAGAAAGAAGAAAGTTATACCTCCAAATCAGGTATGAATCCTTTAGAAAAGCTGGTATTGCTACCGTTTGCTGTTGCCATCGATGTCGTCAGCCTACCATTTCAAGCTGCCGAAAAGATTTTCAATTAAAACAAAATCTGAGGGTGTTTGAAGTAGGTAAGCTTTTACTAACTATGGGTTTCCTCTTCATCATCACCCTCAAAAGTCTTGGAAATTTTTTCAATATTCAGGCTCTTGGCCATCGCATCAAAGATGTTTTTATATACGCCTTGTTGCTGATACAGCTGATGATGTTCGCCATGTTCTACAATCATGCCATCCTGCATCACATAGGTATAATCCGCATCAATAATCTGTGACAGACTATGGGAAATAATAATAACTGTGCGCCCCTGCTTAATCTCATCCAGACTGTGTTTGATCTGTTCTGTTGCGATTGCATCCAGACTGGCAGTCGGCTCATCCAGAAAAATAATCGGGGGATTTTTCAGGAACATACGGGCAATCGCAATCCGTTGTTGTTGCCCACCTGAGAGTAATAAGGCATCCGACTGGTAGGCCTGCGGTAATTTCAAAATCTGCTCATGGATCGAAGCTTTCTTTGCGGCAGCAACAATTTCATCCTGTGTCGCATTCATCTTGCCATAACGAATATTTTCCTCAATCGTTCCCTGAAAAATATGATTTTTTTGCAATACCAGACCAATATGATCCCGTAAATATTGGGTATCGATGTCATTTAACGGAGTGCCGTTAAGCAGAATCTCACCCGACTGGGGCACATAAAATTTATCCAGTAGACTGATTAAGGTTGATTTTCCAGCTCCCGACAAGCCAACCAAAGCGGTAATCTTATTGGGCTGAATCGTCAGGTTAATCTCTTTCAAGGCATGAAACCCATTTGGATAGGAAAAATTTACCTGTTTCAGCTCAAATTTTCCCGTCAATGGCGATGGTTTTAATTGTCCCGATGTCTCCACCTCATCATCCGCTTCCAGTATCTTGAAAAAACTTTCTGCATAGATCATCGCGTCATTCACTTCGTCATAGATCCGATGTAAGGACCGAATCGGTGCTGAGACATTATTAAACAACAGGATATGGAACATGATCATGCCGATACTCATATCACCGACTAACACAAAATAGGCCGTGAGGATGATAATAAAGACCACACCGATCTGTTCAATAAAGGTTTTCAGCCCTTCAAACAAGAAACTAAGCTGCCGTGTACGCATCTGGTGATCGGTTAATTGTTTTTGCAGCGTAAGCTGTTTTTCCGCTTCGATCTGTTCACGGTTAAAGGATTTAATGACGGTGATTGAGTTAATGATACTCAAAATGCCCTGACTTTTACGTTCGCGCCCATCACGTAAATTACGGCGTGTGCCGCTCAATTTCTGCGCCTGTTTAAAGGTGACCCAGAAATAGATCGGGACAATACATAACGCCACCAAACCAATCCACACATTGGCATAAAACATTAAGCACAAGGCGATCAAGGCACTACTAAACAGCGGAAAAATCTCGATAAAGAAAATCTGTACCAGTCGTGTGATCGAGCCAATACCACGATCAATACGGGTCTGTAATTTTCCAGCCTGATTATCATCCTGCGTAAAGAAAGCCAGCCGATACTGTAAAAATTTCACGATAATCGACTGCGCCACATCTTGTGAGATCAGAATGCGGAGTCTCTCACCAAAGAACTTTTGTCCAAACTGAATAAAGATATTGATGATCTCTTTACTCAACAAAATCACACTAATGGTGACCAGAATATGCCAGCCTGCACTCAAGCCCTGTCCTGATTCAACCACCGCATTGATCTGGTCAACCGCATATTGCAAGGTCAACGCATTGACCTGTGCAGTTAAAGCACCAATCAGCGTCAGCAGCAAGGTCACAGCAACCAGCCCCTTATAGGGAAGGACAAAAGGTTTTACTTTATGAAATAGCTGCCATAAATTCATATATTCGACGTCTGCCTTTTATGCGTGCAATGTGTATTGAGTCAGCGATATGGATTACAGTTCTTCTTCCAGTACCTCTGCATTATTTTTCTTGATCTTCTCCATTTTGCTATTCAATTTCAGCACATCCTGATACAGCGTATTAAACTTTTTCACCTGCGCGGTTTCGCGGAAAAGAATCATTTTGTCCTTTCTTTGCCATTGGTGCTTTTTCAGCATGTCAAACATGGCTTGTGCTTTTTCAATAATCTGCTGTTCAATCGGGAAAATATCATGCGCTTTATCAGCTTTCAGGTTACTTTCCAGTTTTGCCTGTAAGGAATGTCGCATTTCATTCTGAATGGTCAGACTTTTTGCCTGTTCCATAGAACTGGACTGAATCTGTTGTCGTGCTTGTTCATATTCAGTGGATGCTTTACGCACATCCGCCAGCATCTTTTCAGTTTCTTTATAATCCTGTTTTCGATCCTGATCTAGTCGCTCTACATCTAGAAAAGTATCCCAGTTCGCAGCTTTAAGTTCACGTAGATAACGATTGCGCGCTTCAACATTCTGCATCCAGTAGTTGAGTAGGAATTCTGACATCAACTTATAATCGCCAGATAAGCGATCATCATGAATATCCAGTTGTACCGGTGTAGTCCAGTCTTGTGCCTGATCGTAAAGTGTACGCATTTTCTCAGCCATCACCACTTCAAACATTTGTTTATTGTTGGCAGCACGTTGCTGTAATTGATGTTGATAGAGAAAAAAAGAACCGATGCCAAGGACCACCACAAGGAAAAATAATAAAAAACGGCGCATATTGCCTCCAAATTCATTATATTTTTTTATGTTCTGAATCTTAGTTTAATCGATAAAAGACAAACCTTTATATGATTTTTATTTCACTTCTCGTAACGCAGCATTACATATTCATCGCTTTAAATTCATCGGCTCCGCCCCTATTATCTGTTTAACGAGAATTGAAGAGATACGCCATGCGTGTAGATATTTGGTCAGATGTGGTCTGCCCTTTTTGTTATATCGGTAAAAAACGTCTTGAACATGTCGCAGAAGAAGCAGGCATTGAGCTTGAAATTCACTGGCATAGCTTCGAGCTGGACCCAGATGCACCAGCTAAGCATGACACATCGAATACCGAACGCTTAGCCAAAAAATATGGCCGTAGTTATGCGGAAATGGAAGACATGGAGCGCAATGTTGCAGCGATGGCAGCAGCTGAGGGCATCGACTTCCAATGGCAAAAAGCCAACTCGGGCAACAGTTTCAACGCGCATCGAATTATTCATCTTGCTCAAAGTAAAGGCTTGGGCAATGAAGCAGAAGAGGCATTCTTCCATGCCTATATGACCGAAGGTTTGGCAATTGGCGAACGTGAAGTGGTAGAAGAAATTGCATCACGTATCGGTCTGGATAATGCCGAAGTCGAATATGTACTGGATTCTGATGAGCTGGCAGATTTCGTTCGCCACGATGAGAAAATTGCGCGTGAACAGTTGAATGTTACTGGCGTACCGTTTTTTGTGTTTGATCAAAAACTGGCGCTGTCTGGCGCACAGCCACGTGAGATTTTCTTGCAGGCCTTGCAACAGGCGCAATCTACCTCCTCTGAACAGATTGAGCAGGACGATGCAGCTCAATGTAATGATGAGCAATGTGAAATCAAGCCTTAATTATAAGACTCAGCTGCTTTAATCAAAGGATTAAGGCAGCTTTTGACAACTCAAATTAGAAAACAGTATTTATTATCTTTCCCTTTCATTATTTATAATCGACTTCATTCGTCCCATTCATGTGGATGACTTTCCTACGTTTTATTTGATGTGCTTTTCACCACTGCTTCTGTGAGGCTGGTCACAACTCGTCCACAAATTTATAGATGTCTTTTTACTTTATGATCTAGATATCCGATTCATTGTTTTAAAATGTTTTTATTTTCAAAGACAAACCATGATCCATATCTCGATTTAAAATCTTTGAATGTGATTTTCTACACATTTTTAAGCTATAGATTTTGTCTGGTTTTCTTCTATAATCGTCATAAAGTGACAATCTTTTGTTATGAAAATTCGAGAGTTACACGCTCAGATTGAGAGGCCTATTCAGCCACAATTGCTCGATACATCACAGTTTGTCGCAGGGGAAAACATACTTTACCAACAATAATTGATACAGAACGATTTAAAGCAGCGGTCAAATTTGCACTGATTCATTATTTAAAAACAGGCTCAAGCCTATCTCTAAGGAAACAATAGATGGACGTATTAGAGAAAGCACTTTTGGTGGATGAGCTCAAACATCTCATCGATGGGCTCAAAAATGAGAAAACATCACTTTTTGAAATAGCTAAATCAAAACAACGGATTAAAGATATTTGCGCCTCTTGCGACGATCCAGCCTTTCAGGATCAATTGACGCCATTCAAGGCATTTATTCTCAACGAAGAGTTTTCGGCTGAAGATCTAGCCAGTTACGGTTATAGCATGACCTATCGGGGTACTTATAACTTTATGGGACGGGTTGAAAATGCCTTATTCGCTTCGGCAGATATGGGCTGGGCGGCTTTACGTCAGGCACAACTCTGGCAAATCTGGGTGATTCGTCCTGCTTTATCTTTTCTAAAGAGCCCATGGCTGAACTCATCGACCGATGCCCTGCAATGGCTACAAAATCATGCCAGCGAATATGTCAAAACCGATTATGAACTCCAGCATTTAATTCCTGTTCTAGAACCTCTGAATGAGCAACCATCTGCACAGGATAATAATGCATCTACCGATGCACTTGCCCGACTAAAAAAAGAAACCGCCAACTTTCAAACCCAGCTTGACGCAATCATTCAAGATAAAATCCGAACTGTTCCAGAAAGCATTACGCCGCCAGTACCTACAGAAAACCGAATCAAACCGGGTTTTAGACAAAGTGCCAAGCCTTCACCAAATCTAAATAAAGCACAACCATTGGCACTCAATGATTTTAATCTGGACGGCCTGATCTGCCGACTGGAACGTATTGATGCACGTACCTTCCCCTCTTTATATCGGGTCGATCTGCATAACGATATTGACCAGAACATCAAAATTGACTGGCTATATTTAAAAGCTGAAAACGAAGCACAACCAATCTGGGAATCTGCACAGATTTTTGTTGCTGAACAGCTCTATGCGCAAGGGCAATTTTCCCATTATGTGGTACTGGTCGGAACCCATAGCGTGGAATACGCCATCACCATTCTGCAAGCCTATACCGATCAGCGTCATACCCGCACCAGCTCGATTCATCAAACCAGTTGGGCCAATTTCAAACAGCATTATCACCAGCACGAAAGCTTGTTTAATGAATGCATTATGAATGGGACATTGGTGTGGCAACGTGATCAACGCGTTTATCCGTATATCCCAGCGTCATTTATCAATACGCAAAAATTTATTCCATTTGAAGAAACCTCTGCGACCTTTTTTACACCTGTCATTTTATTGCGGGAACGTCAGAAAATCCGTGTAATTCATGGTTTGGAACGAGTGAATCTTTCCAGTGAAGATCAGGCCTATCCATACCTCTTATTAGACCGCAGCGATGGTTATACTTGGCAATTGATTCGTCAGGTCATCAGCCGATTGCCACAACCGATTTCAGTGCATGATTTATATCAGGCACTGGAAAACAGCATGTCGGTAGAATCGTCTTAAACCCATTTAAAAGTCAGATCAATTTTAGCCCCCTCATTTTTCTACGTACACAATGAACGTGACGTTGCAATGAGGGCTTTTTATTGCGCTAAATCCTTATGATCTTTAGCATTTTTGTACTGTTAAATTGCTGCTTTTTGTGACTGCCGCTTGATTTTAAGCATTAAATCATCAAAAGTTAAACCAAGAACAATATATAAGTCTTTATTATGAATAATTTACAGCAAATGGTGCCATCGCGTATCGTTTTTGTTTTGCTTGCCTTGACGATGGGTACGTTAAGTGCAGCCCAAGCAGAAACTACACCGCAACAGCAAGATCAACAGCCAAATACGACGTCACAAAATACGTCGGAAAATGCGTTGGACTATATTCCACGTTTGGTCGATGCCACGCCCTCTATTTTTCCCGAGCAGTCAGATAAGGTCACCGTCCCACCAACGGCGGAGACAGAGGATAAAACCTGGTTTGACAAAAAACAGCGACGAATTCGCGAGTGGGCAGATAATACGTCAGTCAAAATTGATGACTGGTTTGGAGAAGTCGATCCTGACGACCCTGCTTCGGCAACGATCCGTGTCATGCTCGATAATTACTGGAACGAATATGATAATTATGAGGTCAAGCCTCGTATTCGCGGTAAGATTAAATTACCGACTTTAGAGAAAAAAGTCAGCGTGGTTTTTGGTGATGACACCTTAGACGATGAATTCAAGAATAATGTCGGCAACACCAATAACCAGCCGAATCAGGATCCAGATAAAAAGTTTGATTCTAAACAGACCCGTGATAGTAACGGCTCTCTTGCCTTACGTTGGTCAAACTTCTCCAAGAAACTACCTTTTGAGACAGATGCCGATCTTGGTGTGCGCTCAGGCACAGATATCTATGCACGCTTAAGAGCTGAAAAACATTGGGATTTACGCAATGATTTCCGTTTTAATGCCGAACAGATCTATCGCTATGGCAGTAAAAGTGAAAACTATCTACGAACCAATCTAGAGTTGATTCACGCGCGCCCAAACCAGCCTTTCTTATCTAATCAGTTCAGCTTAACTTATGCAGATAAGCAGGATGATGATCTATGGTGGGATAACCGTATTTTCCGTCAACACCAGTTCTTTGCGCATAACACCTTTAATTATGGGATCTACACAGGTGGTTACTACAACAACAGTGACCTACGTTTAAATAACTGGGGCCCATTCGTATCATGGCGCCAACCGCTTTGGCGCGAATGGTTCTATGTACAAGGTGATCTCAACTATTTCAATGATCATCGTGAAGACCGAAGTCATTACGTAAGCACCTTTGTCCGTCTGGAAACTTTATTCTAATCTGCACTCCAGTCTTAACCTGCCCAAATGATTCATCATTTGGGCATTTTTATTTTAAAAATAATATTTCTTTCAATAAATCCTTAAGCTTTGCTTGTTACCTTCAGCTTCTTTTATTGTTCTTGTTTATGGCATGCGTCATCAATACGCTCTGGTTGTGTATTTTTTGATTGTAGGTAACCTGTGTCTAAGTGATCTGCTGATGCCTTTATTTCCAATGCTTTTACCTGTCAGCAGATCGCACCCACCCATCACGCTGCATAAAGCCCTGATTCAAGCCAAATATTCACCGAGAGCCAATTTCAGTTGTGCTGAAGAAAATAAGATTACTCTCAATGACCAACAACTTGCACAAGATTTAATGGCTGTTTTTGGCAACGACACCCTATGGCAACGTGCTCAACAGCCTCAGCCAGTCAAGAAATTAGGTAAGAATAACAAACATCACAGCCAGCAAAAGATTGCTACCCCAAACCCGCTCAGTGCAAGCTGGTCAACCATTTCAAGCCTATTACCTTTTAGTAATGATCTTGATCTGGGCGCAAATTCTGATACCGATATCTATGTGCAGTTTCTCGCCAAAAAGAATTGGGCTTTACCCTTAGGTTTACAGCTCAATACGGCGCAAATTTTCCGTTATGGTTCAAGCAGTAAAAACTATGCCGAAACCAATCTTGATCTGACACAAAAACTGCAGCATCAAAAGCAGCTGTCAACCCAGTTTAATGTCTCTAAAACACAAGATGAAGACTATAGCTGGAGCAATCGTACTTTCCAGCAACTACACTTCTTATCCAAAGACAATTTAAGTTATGGCATTTTGACTACAGGGGAATATGAAAATAAAGAACTGCGAGTCAATGAATGGGGACCCTACTTTTCCTGGCGTCGCCCCATTTGGCGCAACTGGATTTTTATGCAGAATGATCTGAATTATTTAAATGTCCCTGCCACCAGACAAGACGATCATTTTAGTTATCAAATGAGTTTCGAAGCACAGTTCTGATGAAAAGATCACCACAACTGTGGATAACTTTAAAGTTATCCATACCAATAAAAAAACCTCTGCCGAAGCAGAGGTTTCTTGATTAAATTGCTTATTTCAACAACAAGCTATTGATGCGTTTGACATAGGCTGCTGGATCTTCTGGTAAGCCACCTTCTGCAATCACTGCCTGATCAAAGATCACATTGGCGAGATCATCAAATTGCGCCGAGCTTTCCAATTTTTTAACCAATGGATGCTCAGGGTTAATTTCCAAGGTTGGTTTAATCTCTGGAACTGCTTGCCCCGCCTGTTTCAACATACGAATCAATTGTGGAGACAACTCACCTTCACTGGTGACCAGACATGCAGGTGAATCAACCAAACGTGTCGTAACACGAACTTCTTTGGTCTTGTCTTTTAGTGAAGTACTTAAACGGTCTACCACAGGTTTGAACTGCTCTGCTGCCTGCTCTAACGCTTTTTTCTCTTCAGCATCTTGCAGGTCACCCAAGTCAACAGCACCTTTCGATACGTTTTGAAGCGGCGTACCATCGAATTCAAATACGAAGTTCATCGCCCACTCATCGACACGGTCTGCCATCAGCAGGACTTCGATACCTTTCTTCTTGAACACTTCAAGCTGTGGCGAGTTCTTAGCGGCAGTCAGGTTTTCTGCTGTGACGTAGTAAATTGCCTTCTGGCCTTCTTTCATACGTGCTTTATAGTCAGCAAAAGACGTTGAAATTTCATCATTGTTTGAAGTTGCATAACGTAATAGCTTTAAGATACGTTCGCGATTACCAGTATCCTCACCCAAACCTTCTTTCAATACTGAACCGAACTCAGTATAGAAAGTCTTGAATTTCTCTTGGTCTTTTTCATCTTCCGATTTTGCCAAACCGTCCAGTAAAGTCAGCACACGACGCGCATTACCTTCACGAATAGTTTTTACATCACGGCTTTCTTGTAGCAGTTCACGGCTGACATTGAGCGGTAAATCAGCACTATCAACCACACCTTGTACGAAACGTAAGTAGTTCGGAATCAGGTTATCCGCTTCATCTAGAATAAATACACGTTTTACATATAGCTTGATGCCCGCCTTCGCTTCACGGGTAAACAAATCCTGTTTAGCCTGACTTGGAATATACAATAATTGCGTATATTCAGTGCTACCCTCAACACGGTTATGGGCCCATGCCAACGGTTCAGCAAAATCATGGCTCAAGTTTTTATAAAACTCGATGTATTGTTCATCTGTGATCTCGCTCTTGTTACGCGTCCACAACGCGCTTGCCGAGTTTATCGCTTCCCATTCATCGGTCTTCACCATCTGGCCGCCGCTTGTAGCGTTAGCTTCTTCACCTTCAGCGACTTCGTCCTCTTGCCAGATTTCTTTTTGCATTTCGATTGGCAAGCTGATGTGGTCAGAATATTTATTGATGATTTGTTTAACTTTCCACGACTCTAGATACTCAAGCGCATCATCACGTAAATGCAAGATAATGTCTGTACCACGGGTTGCTTTCTCAATCGTCTGAACTTCAAACTCACCTGTGCCGCCACTAATCCAGCGTACACCCTCTGCTGCATCTAAACCTGCACGGCGTGATTCCACAGTAATCTTGTCCGCAACAATAAAGCCTGAATAGAAACCAACACCAAACTGACCAATTAACTGCGCATCTGCTTTTTGATCACCAGTCAGTTTAGACATAAAGTCTTTGGTGCCCGACTTGGCAATGGTTCCCAGATTATCAATCGCTTCTTGCTGGCTTAAGCCAATCCCGTTATCCGAAATGGTGAGCGTTTTATTGTCTTTATCTAAAGTGACACGAACATGCAAGTCTGGGTCATTTTCATAATATTCAGGATGATTAATGCCTTCGAAACGTAACTTATCGCACGCATCAGACGCATTTGAAATCAATTCACGTAAGAAAATTTCAGGGTTGGAATACAGAGAATGCGTCACTAAATGCAATAACTGAGCAACTTCAGCTTGGAAACTATAATTTTGTGCGACTTGTTCACTCATAAATCACTCCTTATCTGTGAGGCTTATCTATTTGGAATGATTTATGAATGGTGCATATCTTAAATTTTTCAATCCTTGATCTGCATTTTTCAGGCAAAAAATGCACAAAATGGCAATTAGAATGGGCCTTGGCTCAATACTCGCTCCTGTAATAGCTGATCAAGCTGCTGTTGACGTTGCGCATAAGCACGTTTGATACACGGCGTATTTGCACCACATGAGTTACGTTGTTTTAACCACTGAAATTGTCTGTCTTTTTCAGCATCACGGCCGCCCATTGGCAAGGCATGTAAAATAATCTGATAAGTCGTTGCCATTCTCACATCTGCATCATTGAGACTGCGCTCATTACAAATCTGCTGTTCGACTTTCAACTTTGCTGCCTTACACGAATAACTGGCCGCATGCGCCTGAGATAAGAATAATAAGGGGATGAACAATAAGATCGAAGTCATTACTTTTTTCATGATGAAGGTCTCACTTTTATTAAGATTATTTTTTCAGCATACAAAACTCTCTGTGTAAGGCCTGTATCTGTTTTATATGGGAATTGCAAAAATAAAAAAGCCTCACAAAGTGAGGCTTTTCAGGCGCAAGTTCAGCCTAGAACTTATAGCTATAACCCAATGTATATACCATCGGATTGATGTCTAGATCAGTCAACTTCTGACCATTTAATTTTACTTCAGGACTGATTTGTGCATAACGCGCATCAAAGAATACACCCCAGTTTTTTGCATCAGCAGGCTGGAAATTGAAACCTAACTGGCCCGCGAAACCAAAGTCTTCTTTCACTTTTAATTTTGCGCCCTCTAAAGCACCTGTTGTTTCTTCATCCCAAGTCACAAAAGCTGTGCCACCTACACCAATATAAGGTGTGAAACGGGTTGAGTTTTTAAAGTTATATTTAAAGGTGACAGTGGGTGGCAATTGTTTAAGCTTCGCTACTTTTTCACCATTTAATGACACATCATGTGAAATTGGTGTCGCCAGTAATAATTCTGCAGAAAAAGGCGTATCACCGAAGAAATATTCAACCGATGGTGTAAATGCAAATTCATGATCTGCCTTTAATGTGCCAACACCTGAAACCACAGTATCGTCTGTTGGTGAAATTACACTTCCACCAAATTTAACCTGAAAGCCCCCTGCAAATGCAGTTGAAGATAACCCCAATAAAGCAACAACTAAAACTTTCTTTAACATTTAAACAACCTCTTTAACAATTTATGTTCTTGTTCAACATAATAAACACGCATATTTACATTATGCAATAGAGATTAATTCCAACCATTTTAATTCACTTTATAATACATTGAATATTAATAAAATATAATTGTTAAAATATGTAATAATTAGTAATTCAGACTATTTTAATCAACTTAAATCACTATAAAACCTAGTATTTTAATCAGATTAAGATAAAGCAAAAAAATATATTAAAAATAAATTAAGCCAGATTTAAAAATATAATTACATATATCTTAATATTAAAACCACATTATAAAATTAGATTTAAAAAGAGACAAAAAATGTCATTTAATGATTATTTTTATATTTGAGCCACACTTTATAAAGCAAAAAAAAATGGCTCATAAATGAGCCATTTCTGATTATAAAACCATTGCTGCAATCCAGCCAAAAATGAGTAGCGGGATATTAAAATGTATAAATGTAGGCACAACCGTATCCCAAATGTGATCATGTTGACCATCAACACCTAGACCTGCTGTTGGCCCCAATGTTGAATCGGATGCTGGTGAACCTGCATCACCTAAAGCAGCGGCTGTTCCAATCAAAGCGATAGTGGCCAAAGGAGAAAAACCAAACTGTACGCACAATGGCACGTAGATCACCGCCAGCACAGGTACACTTGAGAACGAAGAGCCAATCCCAATCGTCACGAACAAGCCGATAAAGAGCATCAGGAATGCAGCAAGTGCATGGTTATCGCCAATGATATGGACCACGCCATTGACCAGATGAGTAATATCTCCTGTGTGCGTCATCACTGAAGCAAAACCTGCCGCAGAGATCATGATAAAGCCCACCAGCGCCATCATGCGCATACCCTGCACAAACACGTCATCCGCATCTTGCCATTTAAAAATGCCCGAAGCAGACAACACTGCAAAACCGACCAGACCACCCAGAATCATCGAACCTGAATAGAGCTGTGCAACCAACGTTAAGCCGATCGCAAGCACCGCCATAAACATGGTTTTCTTGGAAATATAAGGCACATTCTCTGCTTCATGTTTCAGCTCTTCAGCATCGGCTTTGAGATCATATTCTGCTTGCGTGGTGACTTTCAGTGGCTTATCCAGATCAATCGTTTTAACTGGAGTAATTGAACGGTCAACATAGATACGTGGCTTACGATAGCTAATAAATACCGCAACCAGCGTACCAATCACCATGCCTAATACTGGAATCGCCATACCGATTGGCATCATGCCTCGCTCGACATGCAGGCCATAAGCAGCGCCAATCTTGTTGATATTGCCCATTAGAATCTGTTCAAGGAAGATTGCACCAAAGCCCACAGGCAGGAAAATATAGGTGCCGACCAGACCTAGCGTCATGACACATGCTGCTGCACGACGATCCAGCTTCAAGTGATTCATCACTTTCAATAAAGGTGGAACCAGTACGGGGATAAAGGCAATATGGACAGGAATCAGGTTTTGAGAAAAAATTGCAGCAATCAGTAAAATCGTAAGCAAAAGATATTTCACTTTAGTCTGCTGATTTTTACCTGCTTCCATACCCAATAAACCAATCAGTTTATGAGCCAGCAAATCGGGCAATCCTGACTTGGAAAGTGCCAATGCAAACGCACCCAACACTGCATAAGCCAATGCAACTTCAGCCCCATCGCCTAAGCCTGCATTAAATGCTTCTACTGTTTGAGAAAGGCTTAGACCAGCGACCAAGCCGCCAATAATGGCTGAAATCACTAATGTGAGAACAACAGAAACTCGTGCCAGTGACAGGATAAACATCACGGCAATCGCAATTACGACAGCATTCATGAACAAATTTAGGAGCAAAGAAAAGGCGACATTCTAGCAGATTCATGAAAACCTAGCTGAAAATATCGCCGAATTATCGCTAATCTTAAGTGATTTTTAGCTTAATAATTCCACTAAAGCCTTAAGCTGCCTGACGTTGGACAAACTGACGGATCAGTTCAGCAATTTTTTCTGGCTGACTCAACACGGCCCAATGGTTAGCATCCAGTTCAACATATTCAAAATTTTCTACCCATTTTGGCATCGATTCAGTAATGTACTCTGGGCTAACGAAAGCATCGCGCTTTAACACGATGGCCTGAACTGGACATTGTGCATAACGTTGGCGTGGCTGAGTTAAAGAAGGAATAAAATTGGCACGATACAAATTAATGCCATATTTGCCGTCTGAGACAATATTGGCATTTAATGGCAAACCTTGCTTTTTCTCTAAACCACTTAAAATCTTGCCCCATTTTTCAGGGCTAAAGAACGTCCATACCGTCGGTGCAATCAGAGGTAAATGGAAAGCCCCGATATACCATGATTTTGTGAGCATTTTTAGTACATTGCTTGGTGCAGCTTTAAATTTTTCACGTAAATAGAACGAAGCGTGATCCAGACAAGGGCCTGAAATCGTTGTATAGGACAACAGACGGCCTTTGAGTTTTGGTTCAGTTGCAGATTCCCAAGACTGCAAAGAACCCCAATCGTGCGCTGCCATATGAAAATTACGATTTGGTAAAACCTGATCAACAACTTCCTGTAAATCCAGTGACAAACGTGGCAAACGATAGTCCTTAATGCGTTTAGGAATTGATGATAAGCCCGCACCACGCACGTCATAGGTCACGACATAATATTCATCGACTAACTTTTCAATGATCGGTTCCCAAACTTCCTGATTATCTGGATAACCATGCACGAGCACCAAAGGTGTTTTTTTCTCATCGCCCCATGTTTTGACACAAAGCGTTTGCTGGTCTGATGTCGTTACTGTTTTTACTTGTGTTTGCATAATTCTTTCCCATTTTGTTTTCTATCGGCTTGGTGATAAAACAGCCATTGCCAGCGATACACTAAAAATGATACTTATGGAGTATGAATAGAGTTGCAAGAAAAAAAATTGACCATGAAAGACTTTTTCAGAAAAATTCGAACCATTCCTGCGATTTCCAGATTTCTGCTCAATCACTACTCCCCTTATCGTGGTGCGGGAATCGAGATTGAAACCATTGATCTAGATGATTACTACATTCGAGTCAAAATGCCGCTGACAAGACGTAATCGCAATCTTGTCGGAACGCATTTTGGCGGCAGTTTATATTCGATGGTCGATCCTTTTTATATGTTGATTCTGATTCACCATCTGGGAAATAAATATATTGTCTGGGATAAAAGTGCCACCATTAATTTTATTGCGCCAGGACGGAATACCGTTTATGCAGAGATCCAACTCAATGCAAATGAAATTACCGAAATTAAGCGTCTGGCAGAAAATCATGAACCCGTTTTGCGTCATTACACCTTAAATATTGTAGATGATGCAGGTACACGTATTGCTGAAGTTGAGAAGATACTTTATATCCGACGTAAAAAACCTAAGGCCTCAATTTAAAGTCATAAAAATAAAAATGCCTACAATAATTGCAGGCATTTTTGAATCTGGTCAGCAGAAATTATCTTTTCTTCTCTTGAATGGCTGCACCTGCACCGCCACCGATTGCACCACCAATCGCAGCGCCTGAGTCGCCACCAAAGATTGCTTTACCAACGACTGAACCGATACCAGCACCAATCGCGCTACTGGTTGTAGAGCTGCTATTCGCGCCCTTCGCATTGGCACCGACACCTGCACCCGCAGCTGCACCAACACCAGCACCAAGACCACCACCAACATGGTTACCTAAACCACCACCGACAGCACCGCCAAGCGCTGCTGTACCAATACGCTGATCAGAGGCACTCATATTTTGACAGCCTGTAAACATTACCGCCGATAACACCAAAGTCGAAACTAAACCGATTGTTTTTTTCATGCCTATACTCACTTCTCTTATGCTCTAGTCAAAGCATAGTCCTCTTTTATGGGGAATTTGATCACATTGTGTTATCACTATGTCCTATTCGATTGATATTTTGTAAAGGCAAATTTTGATTAGAACAAGCGAGCTGGTATGACTTAAGAATAGGAAATAAATACGAACAGAAATGATCTGGATGCACCCGATCAAAAATTTAGTGTTTTCAAGAGAATTAAATAAATATAAAAATGATCGATATAAATTATATTTTTTATTGGAGCTTTCTCAGCCATCTTATCTTCATTGCGAAAATAATCATTTATAAGATGACAGTCATCGTGATGAGCTGATTTAAATCGTCAGCTCGTCACGATGTTATCTACAAGTTTAAGCGCAGGCTTAGTACTTACCTTTTTTCTCACCGTAAGCAGAACCAGCACTACCACCGAGCGCACCGCCAACCGCAGCGCCAGAATCGCCACCTAATACAGCACCACCAATTACTGCACCTAAGCCAGCGCCGATTGCGCTATTACGTGTATTTTTACTATTTGAACCTTTAGCATTTGCGGCAACACCCGCGCCAAGAGCGGCACCAAGGCCTGCACCCAAATTACCGCCAACATGCTTACCTACAGCACCACCTGCACCACCACCAATCGCAGCAGCACCGATACGCTTACTTTCTGGACTCGCATTTTGGCAACCAACAAATAGGGTTGTTGACATTAAAGCAACACCACCAATCATCATCATTTTTTTCATTAGAACTACTCCTCTCTCAGATGTGGGTAGCATAGTATGCTTTGATGAAGTGTTTACCCTCATTCAGTAATCAAATACTAATGCTGTAATGCGTTTTTGTAACAACAGCTTCATTTTTCCACAAAAAAAGGCACCCGAAGGTGCCTTTTTCATTCGTTAAGACTTAGAACTGGTCTGAGTTCAACGCTTGACTAAATGCTTGGTCAACTTCACTGAAATCATTGTGAAGTTCAAATTCAGCAGCTTCTGCTTCTTGACGACGACGCTCTAAGTGATACGCAAGACCTGTACCCGCTGGGATCAAGCGACCCACAACAACGTTTTCTTTCAAGCCACGTAAATCATCTTCTTTACCTGTTACAGCCGCTTCAGTTAACACACGAGTTGTTTCCTGGAACGATGCAGCAGAAATGAACGAGTCAGTAGAAAGCGATGCTTTCGTGATACCCATCAATTGACGTTCAAACTTCGCAGGGAACTTGTTCTGAGCCAAGACAGCTTGGTTCTCTTGAACAACGCGGATGTAATCCACTTGCTCGCCTTTGATGAAGCTTGTATCACCGCCATCAGTGATATCAACTTTACGCAACATTTGACGTACAACAACTTCAATGTGCTTATCGTTGATTTTTACACCTTGGAGACGGTAAACGTCTTGAACTTCGTTCACGATGTAGTTGGTTAATGCAACTTCACCTTTCAAGCGTAAGATGTCATGTGGGTTTTGTGGACCATCAGAAATGGTTTCACCACGGTTCACATGCTCACCTTCGAACACGTTAATGGTACGCCATTTTGGAATCAATTCTTCGTAAATCTCAGAACCATCATCCGGAGTAATCACTAAACGGTTCTTACCTTTGGTCTCTTTACCGAAGCTTACAACACCTGATACTTCTGCAAGGATCGCATGTTCTTTCGGCTTACGTGCTTCGAACAAGTCAGCTACACGCGGAAGACCACCGGTAATATCACGAGTACGTGAAGTTTCTTGTGGTACACGACCAATGACGTCACCCACACCAATCGTTTCGCCATCACGGACAGTCACAATTGTGTTTTGTGGCAAGAAGTAGAACTGTTCGCCGCCATCTGTTGTATCCAACACGATTGCAGGACGTAAATCTTTACCAGAAGCAGGACGAGCTGTTACAGGCAAGATTTCAACAGTGGTCATACCCGTTGCATCATCAGTTTTCGATGTTGCAGTTACGCCATCAGCAATCTGGCTGAAACGCGCTTTACCAGCAACTTCTGTTACCAATGGATGTGTATGTGGATCCCAAGTCGCTACGATACCGCCAGCTTCTACAGCTTCACCATCTTTCAACAAGATGCTTGCACCGTAAGGAAGCTTATAACGCTCGCGCTCACGACCTAAATCATCCGCAATACCAATTTCACCTGAACGTGAAACAGATACTTGGTGACCTTTGGCATGTTGTACAGTTTTCACGTTGTGGAAACGCACAGTACCTTTGTTACGTACTTGAACACTGTTTGCAGCAGAAGTTCGGCTCGCAGCACCACCAACGTGGAACGTACGCATTGTTAACTGTGTACCTGGTTCACCAATTGATTGTGCAGCCATTACACCAACTGATTCACCTGGGTTCACCAAGTGACCGCGTGCAAGGTCACGACCATAACAACGAGCACATACACCGAAGGTAGATTCACAAGCGATAACTGAACGTACTTTAACTTCATCGACACCCGCTTCTTCAAGCTGAGCAGCAATTTTCTCGTCAATTAACGTACCGCGTGGAAGTACAACTTCATCATCAGATGCACGACGTACATCTTCAGCAGTTACACGACCTAATACGCGGTCGCGTAATGGTTCAATAACGTCACCGCCTTGAATGAATGGAGTCATGACTAAGCCGCCAGCTGTACCACAGTCAGATTCAGTAATGACTAAATCTTGTGCTACGTCTACAAGACGACGTGTCAAGTAACCAGAGTTCGCAGTTTTCAATGCGGTATCGGCCAAACCTTTACGCGCACCGTGTGTCGAGATGAAGTACTGAAGTACCGTCAAACCTTCACGGAAGTTTGCTTTAATTGGGGTCTCAATGATCGAGCCATCCGGCTTCGCCATCAAACCACGCATACCAGCAAGCTGACGGATCTGCGCCGCACTACCACGGGCACCCGAGTCAGACATCATATAAATCGAGTTGAATGATTTCTGCTTCTCGTCTTCACCTTGTTTGTTTTTCACAAGTGTATAAGACAAGTTATCCATCATCGCTTTCGCAACTTGGTCGTTTGTACGCGCCCAAATATCGACAACTTTGTTATAACGCTCACCCGCAGTTACGAAACCTTGCTCAAACTGTTGTTCGATTTCACGAACTTCTGTTTCAGCTTTATCGATAATCGTATGCTTGGTTGGTGGAATCAACATGTCTTCCATACCAACAGATACACCTGAACGCGTCGCTTGACGGAAGCCCAAATACATCAATTGGTCAGCGAAGATAACAGTATCTTTCAAACCAAGTTTACGGTAGCAAGAGTTGATTAACTTAGAGATGTTTTTCTTGGTCATCTCAAGGTTAATCGATTCGAAGCTTAAACCTTGTGGAACAACTTCCCATAACAAGCAACGACCAGGTGTTGTATCAACAATGATAGTTTGCTTTTCACGGTTACCGTTTTCATCAATCACAGTTTGGTGTACACGTACTTTTACACGCGCATGGATCGCAACTTTACCCGTTGCTAACGCACGGTTAACTTCGTGAGTATCCGCAAACACCATGCCTTCACCTTTGGCATTTACCGCATCACGTGTGATGTAGTAAAGACCCAAGACAACGTCCTGAGAAGGAACGATGATCGGCTCACCATTTGCAGGTGACAAGATGTTGTTTGTAGACATCATCAACGCACGTGCTTCTAACTGTGCTTCCAATGTCAATGGAACGTGTACCGCCATTTGGTCACCATCGAAGTCGGCGTTAAACGCAGCACATACGAGTGGGTGAAGACGGATTGCCTTACCTTCGATCAGAATAGGTTCAAATGCTTGAAGACCTAGACGGTGAAGTGTTGGCGCACGGTTCAACATGACTGGATGTTGACGAATTACAGAAGCTAGAACGTCCCAAACTTCTGGTGTCTCGCGCTCAACCATTTTCTTCGCAGCTTTAATGGTTGTTGCTTGGCCAGATGCTTGTAGTTTCGCGAAAATAAATGGCTTGAATAATTCAAGTGCCATCTTCTTCGGAAGACCACATTGGTGAAGACGTAAAGTAGGACCTACGGTAATTACCGAACGACCAGAATAGTCAACACGCTTACCAAGTAAGTTTTGACGGAAACGACCTTGTTTACCTTTGATCATGTCTGCCAAAGATTTCAATGGGCGTTTGTTCGAACCTGTAATTGCACGACCACGACGACCGTTATCAAGCAACGCATCAACAGACTCTTGTAACATACGTTTTTCGTTACGTACGATGATGTCTGGCGCAGCAAGGTCAAGAAGACGCTTCAAACGGTTGTTACGGTTGATCACACGACGATATAAATCGTTCAAGTCTGAAGTCGCGAAACGACCACCTTCAAGTGGTACAAGCGGACGTAAGTCTGGTGGAAGTACTGGAAGTACGTTCATCACCATCCATTCAGGCTTGTTGTTCGAATCTTTGAATGCTTCCATCAATTTCAAACGTTTAGACGCTTTTTTAAGTTTCGTCTCTGACGTTGTTTGTGGAATTTCTTCACGTAAACGCGCAATCTCAGCTTCAAGATCGATATCTTTTAATAAATCCTGAACTGCTTCTGCACCCATTTTCGCAGTGAATTCATCACCGTGTTCTTCAAGTGCATTGTAGTATTCTTCGTCTGTTAAAAGTTGATACTTTTCAAACGGAGTCATACCAGGATCAGTAACAACATAAGATTCGAAATACAATACGCGCTCGATATCACGTAATGTCATATCAAGAAGTAAACCGATACGGCTCGGTAATGATTTCAAGAACCAGATGTGTGCAACTGGAGAAGCAAGCTCGATGTGACCCATACGTTCACGACGAACTTTAGCAGTTGTTACTTCAACGCCACATTTTTCACAAATGACGCCTTTGTATTTCATACGCTTGTATTTACCACACAAGCATTCGTAATCTTTTACTGGACCAAAGATTTTGGCACAGAACAAACCGTCACGTTCAGGTTTAAAAGTACGGTAGTTAATGGTTTCAGGCTTTTTAACTTCACCGTGAGACCATGACTTAATCATCTCTGGTGACGCAAGACCAATACGGATACGGTCAAATTCAATAGGTGCATGACCTTCTGAATCCGTTTTCTTACGCATGATATCGAGCAAGTCTTTCAATTTTTTTCTCCGTGTGTCGAGGAGCTACGCTCTCCCGACTGGGTCACAAATATTGTTTTTACTGAAATTTGGAATCTCCCCTAGCCTCTCTTAAAAAAGAGAGGCAGTTTCCCCCCTTTAACAAAGGGGGATCGAGGGGGATTTAGTCACCATTTTTCAGTTCAATGTTGATACCTAAAGAACGGATCTCTTTGGTCAATACGTTGAACGATTCAGGCATACCCGGATCCATATAATGGTTACCATCTACAATATTCTTATAGATGCGTGTACGGCCTTCGACGTCATCCGACTTCACAGTAAGCATTTCTTGGAGCGTATATGCTGCACCGTATGCTTCAAGTGCCCATACTTCCATCTCACCGAAACGCTGACCACCGAATTGTGCTTTACCACCAAGCGGCTGTTGGGTAACAAGTGAGTAAGAACCTGTTGAACGCGCATGCATCTTGTCATCAACCAAGTGGTTCAATTTGAGCATGTACATGTAACCTACAGTTACAGGACGGTCAAACTGTTCACCTGTACGACCATCAAACAATACTGTTTGACCTGTACGAGAAATGTCTGCCAATTCAAGTAAGTCTTTGATCTGGCTTTCTTCAGCACCATCAAATACAGGAGTCGCCAATGGAACACCAGCACGTAAGTTGCCTGAAAGCGCCAAGATTTCTGCGTCAGTCAAGCTATCAAGCTCTTCCTGCTCACCACCAACCTTGTTATAAATCTTGTCTAAGAATTCACGCAGTTCAATCACTGTACGTTGTTCTTTCAACATTTTTTCGATTTTATCGCCAAGACCTTTCGCCGCCATACCCAAGTGAGTCTCAAGAATCTGACCCACGTTCATACGTGACGGTACACCCAACGGGTTCAATACGATGTCGACTGGTACACCATTTGCATCATGTGGCATGTCTTCAACTGGCAAGATGTTAGAAACAACGCCCTTGTTACCGTGACGACCCGCCATCTTATCACCAGGCTGGATACGACGTTTAACTGCAAGGTAAACCTTAACAACTTTCAATACGCCAGTTGTTAATTCATCACCTGTAGAAAGTTTACGCTTCTTCTCAGCAAACTTCTCGTCAATCTCGTAACTCTTCTCTTTCAAGAACACTTGAATTTGAGTTAAACGTTCAGCAATTGCTTCATCATTTGGCTGGATTTCAAGTAAATCAACAAGCTCTAAACCAGACAATACGTCTTCAGAAAGTTTATCGCCGCGTTTAGTTGAACCACCACCGTTAGATTCTTGACCTTTCAACAAACGAACAATACGTTCGCGTGCTGCTTCTTCGAAGATTTTGTATTCTTCTTTCAAGTCTTTACGGTATGCATCAAGTTGAGCTTTTTCAATTGCTTGTGCACGTTCATCTTTTTCCAAACCATCACGTGTGAAGACTTGAACGTCGATAACCGTACCTTTAGTGCCAGACGGAACACGTAAAGATGAATCTTTTACGTCAGCCGCTTTTTCACCAAAGATTGCGCGAAGTAATTTTTCTTCAGGTGTTAACTGAGTTTCACCTTTAGGCGTTACCTTACCAACAAGGATATCACCCGCAGTTACTTCAGCACCGATATAAACAATACCTGACTCATCCAGTTTAGACAGTGCAGCTTCACCTACGTTAGGAATATCGGCAGTAATTTCTTCTGCACCTAACTTGGTATCACGTGCTACACATGACAATTCCTGAATGTGAATCGACGTTAAACGGTCTTCTTGAAGTACACGCTCAGAAAGTAAGATCGAGTCTTCATAGTTATAACCGTTCCATGTCATGAACGCGACGCGCATGTTTTGACCAAGCGCAAGTTCACCCATGTCAGTCGATGGACCGTCAGCCAAGATATCACCACGAGCAACTTTGTCGCCCAAGTTCACGATGACATTTTGGTTAATACATGTATTTTGGTTTGAACGTGTATATTTGATCAAGTTGTAGATATCTACACCTGCTTCACCCGCGATCATTTCATCTTCGTTTACACGAATAACGATACGAGATGCATCAACATATTCAATCGCACCGCCACGGTTTGCGATCACACACACACCTGAGTCACGTGCTACGTTTGCTTCCATACCTGTACCAACAAGCGGCTTGTCAGCACGCAATGTAGGAACAGCCTGACGTTGCATGTTCGAACCCATTAATGCACGGTTCGCATCATCGTGTTCAAGGAATGGAATCAATGATGCTGCAACAGAAACGACCTGCTGTGCAGAAACGTCCATATGCGTTACGCGCTCAGGCGTCATACGTACGAATTCACCTTGATGACGTACAGAAACCATTTCTTCAGTCAAGTTGCCATCTTTATCTACTGCAGAATCGGCCTGTGCAATGACAGTACCTACTTCTTCAATTGCAGATAAATATTCAACATCATCTGTTACACGGCCATCTACAACTTTACGGTATGGTGTTTCCAAGAAACCGAAGTCATTCGCTTTTGCATAAACAGAAAGCGAGTTGATCAAACCAATGTTTGGACCTTCAGGCGTTTCAATAGGACAAACACGACCATAGTGAGTTTGATGTACGTCACGTACTTCGAAGCCCGCGCGTTCACGTGTCAAACCACCAGGACCAAGCGCAGATACACGACGTTTGTGTGTAATCTCAGACAATGGATTGTTTTGGTCCATGAACTGAGATAACTGGCTTGAACCAAAGAATTCTTTGATTGCAGCAGCAACTGGTTTCGCGTTGATTAAATCTTGTGGAGACAAGTTATCAGTTTCTGCTTGGCTTAAACGCTCTTTAACAGCACGTTCAACACGAACTAGACCAACACGGAATTGGTTTTCAGTCATTTCACCAACAGAACGTACACGACGGTTACCCAAGTGGTCGATATCGTCGACTTCACCTTTACCGTTACGGATTTCAACCAATGTACGTAATACATCAATGATATCTTCGTGCGATAAAATACCTTCAACTTCACGTGACTTCTGATCAGTACCCACTTCGTAAGGACGACCCAAACGACGGTTGAACTTCATACGACCTACTGGAGAAAGGTCATAACGCTCAGAAGAGAAGAACAAGTTGTTGAATAAGTTTTCAGCAGCTTCTTTCGTTGGCGGCTCGCCTGGACGCATTACTTTATAGATTTCAACAAGCGCTTCTTCACGGCCAGTTGTGGTATCTGCACGTAATGTATCTGCAACGAAAGGTCCACGATCGATGTCGTTCGTGAACAGGATGTTAAATTGTTTAACACCACCTTCAGCCAACTTCACCATCACTTCATGGCTAAGAACGGTATTCGCAGGAATCACATCACCACTTTTCAGTGTAATATCTTCAGCAGTAATACGCTCATATAAATATTCATCAGGTACAGAAAGCTTGGCTAAGTTCGCAGCTTCCATTTGACGTACGTGACGTGCATTAATACGTTTGCCCTGTTCAACGATTGTTTTACCATCATTGTCCAGGATATCAAATTGCGCCATTTCACCACGTAAGCGATCTGGAACGAGGTCAATTTGATAGCTACCCATATCAAGATATACAGGTACTTTTTCGTAGAACAAGTTCAGGATTTGTTCATTGGTATAATTCAAGGCACGCAAGATCACAGTCGCCAATAATTTACGACGACGGTCAATACGTACAAATACTAAATCTTTTGCATCAAATTCAAAGTCTAACCATGAACCACGGTAAGGGATAATACGTGCTGAATACAACACTTTACCGCTTGAGTGGGTTTTACCCTTGTCATGATCAAAGAATACGCCTGGTGAACGGTGTAATTGAGATACGATTACACGCTCAGTACCGTTAATAACGAATGTACCGTTATCGGTCATGAGTGGCATTTCACCCATGTAAACTTCTTGTTCACGAACGTCTTTAATTGATTTCGTTTCACGATCTTTAATGATCAAACGAATTTTTACGCGCATTGGTGCTGCATAAGTTGAACCACGTAAAATACATTCACGTACGTCAAACTCAGGCTTACCAAGGCTATACTCAACAAATTCTAAAGCAGCATTGCCAGAATAACTTTCAATAGGAAAAACTGAACGAAATGCGGCTTGGAGACCGATATCTTCGCGATTTTTTGGTGTTTTACCGCCTTGTAAGAATGTACGGTACGAATCGACCTGAATCGAAAGTAAGTACGGTGCTTCCATTACGTGGGGCAATTTACCAAAATTCTTACGGATCCGTTTCTTTTCGGTATATGAGTATGCCATCTGGAGTCCTCGGAAAGTAAACTAAACCCGCCTGCAGAACGGGCTTAGAAGGAATTACGCAGGCCGATATGGCCACCACTGTTTACAAATGCTGCAATTTTTAGTGGTATTAAAACGCTTAACAATATTTTTATAAGCAAAAAAATATTGGTAAGCGTTTGATTTCATTGGTTTTGCTTAAATAATACGCGGATTATACGCAAAACTAACAAAAAACGAGCCGATTATTGTAACGCAAAAAGGCTGATGACCCAAGAGCCATCAGCCATTTTTTGGAGCCGATTATCAAAAAACCGACTCCCTACAGAATTACTTAAGTGTAACTGTAGCACCAGCTTCTTCAAGCTTCTTCTTAAGTTCTTCGCCTTCTTCTTTAGAAACGCCTTCCTTAAGAACAGCTGGAGCGCCTTCAACCATATCTTTAGCTTCTTTAAGGCCAAGACCAGTAGCTTCACGTACTGCTTTAATTACAGCAACTTTGTTAGCACCGAAAGAAGTCAACTCAACGTTGAATTCAGTTTGTTCTTCAGCAGCAGCAGCGCCAGCACCTGGAGCAGCAGCAACAGCTACAGCAGCAGCAGATACGTTAAATTTCTCTTCGAAAGCAGAGATTAATTCAACAAGTTCAAGAACTGTTTTTTCAGCAACTGCGTTTAAGATTTCTTCGTTAGTTAAAGCCATGAGAATAACTCCAAATGGATATTGAATGGTGTGAAAATAGGATTAAGCCGCTTCTGACTCGTTTTTCTCTTTGAGCGCTGTAATAAGGCGACCCAATTTCGAAATAGGAGCTTGAAGAACAGAGGCAAGCATAGTAAGCGCTTTCTCTTGGTTCGGAAGGTTCGCAATAACGCTAACGTCAGCACCTTTATAAACTTTGCCATCAAATGCAGCAGCTTTAAGTTCAAATGCTTTGTTAGTTTTCGCAAATTCTTCGAACAAGCGTGCAGCTGCACCCATGTCGTCTTCAGAAGTAGAGAAACCGAGAATTGTTGGACCAACAAGGTCGTCATTCAAGATATCGAATTGAGTACCTTCGAATGAACGCTTAGCCAAAGTGTTACGCACGATACGTGTAGTAACACCTAACTTACGAGCTTCAACACGAAGTGTTGTTAATTGCTCTACAGTTAAGCCTTGGTAGTCAGCAACAACGGCAGAGAACGCTTTAGAAGCAACTTCGTTTACTTCTGCAACGATCTGTTTTTTGTCTTCGATAAGAAGAGCCATCGTAAAACCTCCTAACGGTGATTTATGCACCTTTAACAGATGCACTCCCAATTCGTAAGCCCTATTCAGACTTACACGCGGAGGAGGAATAAATCACACCACCGCGTCTACTCAGACTGGATGATTAAGAAAAACATTCGAAAATGTTTCTCGCCTGAGGTCTTTGACGCTGATAAATATTCATTTATCAATTCAAAGTTTGCTTAGATTTCCTCAAAGAGCAAATCTAAGGCTTTAAAATTCTTTCTAATTACTTAGATACGTTGCTTACGTCAACGATCAAACCAGGGCCCATAGTTGAGCTCAAAGTGATCTTTTTAACGTATACACCTTTAGAAGTTGCAGGTTTCAACTTTTTCAAGTCTGCAATTAAAGTTTCAACGTTTTGACGTACAGCTTCTTCGCTAAAGCCAAGTTGGCCGATCGCAGCGTGGATGATACCCGCTTTGTCTACACGGTAACGTGCTTGACCAGATTTAGCATTCTTAACCGCGTTAGCAACATCAGGAGTTACTGTACCCACTTTAGGGTTTGGCATTAAGCCACGTGGACCAAGAATTGTACCAAGCTTACCAACAACGCGCATTGCATCAGGAGCTGCAATAACAACGTCGAAATCAAGGTTTCCACCTTGAATGCTTTCAGCAAGGTCATCAAAACCAACGATATCAGCACCAGCAGCTTTCGCAGCTTCTGCAGCAGCACCTTGAGCAAATACAGCTACACGTACAGTTTTACCAGTACCTGCAGGTAAAGTAGTCGCGCCACGAACAACCTGATCAGATTTACGTGGATCTACGCCAAGGTTTACAGCGATATCTAAAGATTCTTTGAACTTCGCAGCTGGAAGGCTGTTAAGAACTTGTACTGCTTCTTCCAAAGTGTAAACTTTGTTTGCTTCTACAGCAGCAGCGATGGCTTTTTGACGTTTAGTTAACTTTGCCATGTCTTATAGCTCCACTTCCAAGCCCATAGAACGTGCAGAACCAGCGATGGTACGAACACGAGCGTCTAAATCAGCACCAGTTAAGTCTGGTTCTTTAGTAGTCGCGATTTCTTCTAATTGAGCACGAGTCAACTTACCAACTTTAGTTTTGTTAGGTACAGAAGAACCCTTTTGAATACCAGCAGCTTTCTTAAGAAGAATAGATGCAGGTGGAGTTTTCATGATGAAAGTGAACGACTTATCGTTGTACACAGTGATCACGACAGGAATTGGCAAACCAACTTCAAGTTTTTGTGTAGCAGCATTGAATTCTTTACAGAATGCCATGATGTTTACACCACGTTGACCTAAAGCAGGACCAATTGGTGGAGATGGATTCGCTTTACCAGCTGGAACTTGCAGCTTGATATAGCCGTCAATCTTCTTAGCCATTGAAAATTACCTCTGGGTACAGACGCCGTTAGGCTCCCCAAAAAATTAAACAACACCGAAGTGTTTGAACAACAATGCCCGATCAGATCGGGCGCTTATCAACCTAGGCAGATTAAATCGTTTTTTCGACTTGGCGAAACTCGAGTTCAACCTGAGTTGGTCGATTAAATACATTAATCGTCAACGTTAAACGTGACTTATCGTATTGAACTTCCTCCACGACTCCTTTAAAGTCAGTGAACGGACCGTCAACAACGAGCAATTCTTCACCTGGTTCAAACATCGTCTTAGGACGTGGTGCTTCACCAGTATTACGTACACGCGCAAGAATCGCATCAGCTTCACGTTGTGAAATCGGTGCTGGTTTTTCTGGTGTACCACCGATAAAACCAAGAACCTTTGGACACTCTTTTACGATGTGCCAAGTATCATCATTCATTTCCATTTCGACTAACACATAGCCAGGAAAGAATTTACGTTCAGACTTACGCTTCTTACCATCCTTCATTTCCACTACTTCTTCAGTAGGGACAAGGACTTCACCAAAGCTATCAGCAACAGTGCTGCGCTGGATTCGGTCATTAAGTGAACGCATCACTTGTTTTTCAAAACCTGAATAGGCATGAATAATATACCAACGTTTCATCGCACTCTTACCCGATAATTAACTTAATAAACCAACCTAACCCGTAATCGAAACACCATAAAACCAATGATGCAACAAGTACAACCAAAAGAACTTGCCACGAAGTCGTGATCGTCTCTTGTTTTGTTGGCCAGGTCACTCGACGCAGTTCAATTCGCGCATCTTGCAACAAACGCACAAAGCCTTTGCCTTGATGGGTGGCGTATAATAAACCTAAAGCGACGACGATACAAGCCAAAATTACCCCAACGCGCACCCAAATATCATTTGCTGGTGCCCAATAGGCAGGTAAATGTTGATTTACCAATGCTGAACCGATCAATAAAGCGATAGCAATCAGCCACAAGACAGCATCAAGTGGAGTACCAGAGCTTACAACTTCTGCAGCATTATTTCTTTGAGGGATTGGCGCGTCGCTTAATGCGTCACGCGATTTATCATTCGACATTTTTTTACTCGTCGTAGAATTCGCGACTTATTATATGACAACTCAGCCAGAATTAAGCTTTTTTATAAAAAAAAAGTGGCAGGCCAGGAGGGACTCGAACCCCCAACATTCGGTTTTGGAGACCGACGCTCTACCAATTGAACTACTAGCCTATTATGCAAATCGAAAGCCGAAGCTTCCGATTTGAGTGTAACACAGTATTGGGCTTATGCAGTTACTTTAGCAACAACACCAGCACCCACAGTACGACCACCTTCACGGATCGCAAAACGTAGACCTGGGTCCATTGCGATCGGGTGGATTAACTCTACTGACATTTCTACGTTGTCACCAGGCATT
>NZ_JSZD01000007.1:0-200886 GCF_000788125.1 Acinetobacter sp. neg1
ACCACCTGATCCCTTCCCGAACTCAGAAGTGAAACCTCTTAGCGCTGATGGTAGTGTGGCACTTGCCATGTGAGAGTAAGTCATCGCCAGCTTTTAAATCTAAACACCCCCAACCTAACGGTTGGGGGTGTTTTTTATTGCGTGGGGAAACTACATTGAATAGCATCTCTTGAGGAATATGTTATTGTTTTATAGGTTGAATCAAAATAATAAAAGGATGAAATTTAAATGATCAATAATAACCTTGCCATGACTTCAGAAGAATTCGTAGAGGAATTTAGACTTTTAAGAGATGATCTGATCCAGAGTTACTTTACTGTTGATTCTGAAATATCACGAATCAGTCTATTAGAAAAGTCCGGAATGAATAGTGAGCAAATTAACTTAACGAAAAAAATTGTTTCAGAAGCTTTAACTGATGCGTTGTATACCATCTTACTCGGTCTTGATGGCTGTGCATCAATTGGTCGGCATCAAATCATGTATAGGCTATTTGATGAGGAATCAAATGAACTGACTGGCAATATAGAATCGATAGCATGGGAAAAATTTCATAGCGAAAATACATAACAATGTATAGTTGAGAGAGTTTAAAATTCATTTTTATTCCTTTTAGGCATTCTTATGCAATGGGTTGTTGCTGAAACATATTCTTTTCCCTACGAAGCACAAATTGCTAAAACACAATTGGAAGCTGCTGAAATTCCTGCCCGTATCGAAAATGAACATACCATTAATATGGATTGGCTTTATTCCAATGCATTGGGTGGTGTTCGCTTGTTAGTTCCCGAAAATTATTTGGAAGAGGCGCAAGCATTACTGGCTCAAGATTTTAGTCAGGAATTAGAACAAGAGTTTGGTTTAAGTGAATGCTGTCCTAATTGCGGAAGCACAGATATAAAGCCTTATACAGAAGGGAAGCGGCCTGCATATTTTGTTTTCTTAGTGCTGGGTTTTCCATTATTTTCTTATAAACATGGGACCAAGTGCCAACAATGCCAACATTTCTGGAGTTAAGTTTGTATAAGCACTGATTAACAGAACCAGATTTGAATTTATCCATGCTGTGCTGTAAAAATAGATAGAAAATCAAAAAGGAAAAAAAGATGGAATACAAAGGAAGTTGTCATTGCGGAAAAATCACCTTCATTGCTCAGGGTGAGCTGACTGAAGCATTATCTTGTAATTGTTCAATTTGCCAGAAAAAAGGCTCTTTGCTCTGGTTTTTACCGAAAAGCGAAGTCGAAATTACTGTTGAAGAGGACGCTCAGGCGACTTATCAATTTAATAAGCATGTGATTGAGCATCATTTCTGCAAGGACTGTGGTATTCATTCCTATGCGATAGGCACTGATCCAAAAGGGATTTCGATATGTGCGATCAATGTGCGTTGTATTGATGATCTGGATTTAGAAAGTATCAAGATCAATCATTTTGATGGCCGTTCGGTGTAGTTATAAAATTTAGAGTATAAAAATGACCAAGAATAAAAAGTTAGATCCCGCAGAAGTTGCAGCACTATTAGAGATATTAAAGATGCGTTTTGAAAAAAATATGCATCGACATAAGAGTTTGAATTGGGCTGATATCGAAGATCGATTGCACCAGCAGCCAGAAAAATTATGGTCTCTTAATCAAATGGAAGATACGGGTGGAGAGCCAGATGTAGTTTCATTGGATTCAAAATCATCTGAAATTATCTTTTATGATTGTGCCGTGGAAACACCAAAAGGGCGTAGAAGCCTTTGTTATGATCGTGCCGCTTTAGATGCGCGTAAGGAACATAAACCAGAAAATAATGCGGTTGAGGTGGCAGTGGCCATCGGAATTGAGTTGCTAACAGAAGAAGAATATAGACAGTTACAGTCTGTTGAGCATTTTGACTTAAAAACCTCAAGTTGGGTCAAAACGCCAGAAGATGTGCGTAAATTGGGCGGTGCAATTTTTTGTGATAGCCGTTATGGTCGAGTCTTTACTTATCACAATGGGGCGCAATCTTACTATGCGACTCGTGGCTTTCGTGGACGATTAAAAATATAGTTTTCTCATCTTCACGGGCTTTTCTAAGTATTTTTTAACTTTTAATTTTGCCAAGCGCTTGCTTGGTTTTTCTGGTTTTGCTACTTTAGTGCTCATTCAATAAACAATGATGAATAATTGCTAGGAAGCAGATATGCACCTTAATCCTTTGTACTATAACGAGCAGCATCTTGAATTTTCCAAGAGTATTCGACGTTTCGTAGAAAAAGAGATTTCACCTTTTATCAATGAATGGGATGAAAGTGAGACCTTTCCCAGAGAGCTTTATAAGAAAGCCGCAGATATTGGTTTGTTGGGACTCGGGTTTGAAGAGCAATATGGTGGGGTTGCGGGAACAGATGCATTTTATACCTTGTTAGCTTCTATTGAGCTGGCTAAATGTGCATCGGGTGGTTTGGCCGCTTCTTTACTTTCACATACGATTGGCGCGCCACCGATCCAGCATTTTGCAAATGAAGAGGTAAAAGCTTACGTACTTCCACAGATTTTATCAGGTGAAAAGATCTCGGCATTGGCGATTACGGAGCCTGGTGGTGGGTCGGATGTGGCAGCACTTAAAACCAAAGCTGTCCGAGACGGCGATTATTTTCTGGTAAGTGGAGAAAAAACGTTTATCACCTCAGGGATGCGAGCAGATTATTATTCTGTTGCGGTTCGTACTGATCCAAATGCCAAAGGTGCAAATGGTATATCCATGCTGTTGATTGATGCCCATAGTGAAGGGATCAGCAAAACGAAACTGGACAAAATGGGGTGGTGGGCATCAGATACCGCGCATTTGCATTTTGATAACGTTAAAGTGCCAGCCAGCAATTTATTGGGTCCTGAAAACATGGGCTTTCTAGTGATTATGAATAACTTCAATATGGAGCGTTTTTTCCTTGCTGCAAGTAGTTATGGCTTTGCTTTGACTTGCTATGAAGAGGCACTGGATTGGGCACAGCAACGTCAAACCTTTGGCAAGCGTCTGGTTGATCATCAGGTGATGCGTCATAAGCTGGTAGATATGGCCACTCGTCTGACTGCAACCCGTTCTTTACTCGAGGATACCGCTTATCGCTTGGGCAAGCCTGAACTGCAAGGTAGTGAACTGATTGCCCAGATTTGTATGCTGAAGAATGTTGCTACTCAAACCATGCAATTCTGTGCAGATGCTGCGGTACAGACGCTAGGTGGAATGGGCTTTATGCGCGGTACTAAATCCGAACGTATTTATCGTGAAGTAAAGGTGAATATGATTGGTGGTGGTGCAGAAGAAATTATGAAAGATTTAATTAGTAAACAATTGGGTTATTAAACTGATCGCTAGGGGCTTACCGTATGGGTTCAACCCAATAAGCTCCTTTTCCCTCAGGATGAACTGCGATATACCAAATCGATGAACCCTGAGCGTAGACTAAAAACTGGAATCCCTGATCCTGCATTTCTTTCTTTTTACCTCGGGTCGCATTATTTATTTTAATTGGAATAGCACCTTGAACACTAAAATAGTTGAGATCTGTAGGTGAAAAGTTAAAAGAGCCATCACCTCTGCTTAGATCTAAATCATTTATTTCAATAATATTTTTTGTACTCGGTGGTAAAATGGGAGGTAACCAACCACGTTCAAACGCATGTTCAGCTTTCGCATGCTGCAAATCTGTAAACTTGGTTGTAACAATATCATCTGTACAACCCAGTATTAGGCTGGAAAGTAAAATCATGATTATGCGTTGCATATATTTCGCCTGAAGAATTGGCATCAGTTTATTTCTATCTTAATACATCATATATCTCAACGATTAAAAGGCTTGATATTTCTGATCTGTCCAATCCGAATTTAAAATTGCCCAACGTTCATGATCTTTCCATTCTTTTCCGCCGACTCGTAGATACTGGCGGGAGAAGCCTTCTTTTATAAAACCAGCATTTGCGACAAGGCGAATAGAGGGTAGATTGTCTGGTTGAATATTGGCTTCTAGTCGATGAAGATTCAGTGTTTGAAATGCTTCTTTTAAAACCAGTTGTAGCCCTTGTCGCATATAGCCTTGTCCTGCATAAGGAGAAAAGGCTTCATAGCCTAAATAAGCAGAATGAAAGTAACCACGAATAATATTCGAGATATTAAAGGTGCCAACAATGGCATGATTTTCCTTCAAGCAGACGAAATAACGATATTCTTGAGCGAGGTAGTGCTCAAAATCAGTTGGCGGATAGGTCCACGGCTGGTGTAGTTGAACACTATTTTGGTAGGCATGTTTGATTTCAGCTAAATCGCTGAGTTGAGGTTTACGTAAATAGACTGGACTCATTTCACAGCCATTTCCCAAACCATTTCAGTCAACTCATCAATTTTGACTTTACCTTCGGGTTTGTACCATGTCACCGTCCAAGAAATCGAGCCACCGAGCAGACGACGCCAAATAAAAGCATCGTGTTTCACTTTGCCTTGAGCACGTAATTTTTCAATCACATCCAGCCAAACTTGCTCATATTCATTACGCATTTTCAGAAGGTAATCTTGTTTTTCCTTTGATAGCGCAAACCATTCATGTACTAGTACTGCCATAGCCGCACCTGTATCACCAGCAATTGATAATAATTCAGCTTTGATGAGGTGGCGTAATTGCTGTTCAGGATCGCTTGAGCGTTCAGCCGCTTCTTTTAAGCGGGCAAAGTTATAAATGATGGTTTGTTCCATCACTGTCGCCAGAATTTCATCTTTACTTTTAAAGTGGTGAAATAAGCTGCCAGATTGAATTCCAATAAACTCACCGAGTTGACGAACCGTGGTTTTGTCATAACCCTGTTTATAAAAAAGATAGGCTGCACCTTGCAATAAACGGCCACGGGGACTGTCATCAAAACAAACAATTTTGGGGATTTGTTCAATTGAAGTTGCGATCATGCCTATCCGTCTATCCTATTTAAGCTGAGGTACATTGTAACAAAATTCATCTGATGCATTGTCTTATCTTTTTATAACAAGCAGTTGCTTGCGCTTGACTGTTTTTGCCAATACAGCATAGCATTATGCACTTTACAAACCAAGCACTTGCTTGGTAATGTTAATGCGTTTTTAGCAATAACAATGAGAAAGCGCATGACAAGTGTCAAACAGGATGACCAGAGGGTAGTCAAAATCGGGTGTGCATCAGGATTCTGGGGCGATACCAACACCGCTGCATTTCAGTTGGTGCATTTGAGTAATATTGATTATTTGGTCTTTGATTATCTGTCTGAAATTACCATGTCGATTATGGCGAAGGCGATGATGATGGACCCAAGTCATGGTTATGCACTGGATTTTGTCAGTCGTGTCATGTCACCACTGATCAATAAAATTGCTGAGAAAAAAATAAAAGTGATCAGTAATGCGGGTGGGGTAAATCCACTGGCTTGCCGTGATGCATTACAAAAAATCATTGATGAAAAGGGCTTAAATTTAAAAGTTGCAGTGGTGTTAGGGGATGACGTATTACCCAAGCATGCCGAATTATTAAAACAAGATATTCAAGAAATGTTTAATGGCAATACTTTACCTGCACATGTTGCCAGTAGTAATGCTTATCTCGGCGCTGTTGCGATTCGCGATGCGCTCGACTTAGGAGCAGATATTGTGATTACAGGTCGTGTGGTCGATTCAGCGGTTGTGCTTGCACCATTATTGCATGAGTATAAATGGTCACTTGAGGATTATGACAAGTTAGCACAAGGCTCATTGGCAGGGCATGTGATTGAATGCGGCGCGCAATGTACAGGTGGAAATTTTACCGATTGGCGTCTGGTTCAAGGCTTTGACAATATGGGCTTTCCAATCGTAGAGGTCAGTGCTGATGCTTCATTCATCGTGACCAAGCCGAAAGGGACAGGTGGGCTTGTTTCAACTGCGACTGTAGCAGAGCAAATTGTCTATGAGATTGGCAATCCGCAAGCCTATCTTTTACCTGATGTGATTGCTGATTTTAGTCAAGTCCATTTAGAACAGGTGGGCGAACATCGAGTCAAGGTGACTGGTGCAACAGGTTGTGCGCCCACCCAGCAATATAAAGTCAGTGCCACTTATACAGATGGTTATCGTGTCTTGGTCAGTTTCTTGATTGCAGGCCGTGAAGCACCAGAAAAAGCTCAAGTGATTGCTGATGCTATTCTGAATAAATGTGAACGCGTATTGGCGTTACGATCAGTCCCACCGTTTAGCGAAAAATCAGTCGAGATCCTTGGGATTGAAAGTACCTATGGCACACATGCCCGAATCAAAGACAGCCGTGAAGTCGTGGTCAAAATCGCGGTCAAACATCTGTTTAAAGAAGCTTGTATGTTCTTTGCTTCTGAAATTGCCCAAGCTTCAACGGGAATGGCACCTGCATTGGCAGGGATTGTCGGAGGTCGTCCTAAAGCATCGGCAGTGGTGAAATTATTTTCATTTTTGATTGATAAAGATCAATTAAACATAGAAGTCGATTTTGCTGGACAACGTTACACTGTACAGATTCCTACGGGGCAAAAGGGATCAACTGTCGAGCTACATCCCGTCGGTGAAGTGGCAACCTATCAAGGCGATGAGATCGAAGTGCCTTTGATTGAGGTGGCACATGCACGCAGTGGCGATAAGGGCAATCATAGCAATATCGGGGTGATTGCACGCCAAGCGGAATATTTACCTTGGATTCGTGCAGCACTGACTGAGGCCAATGTTGCCGCGTATATGCAGCATGTTTTAGATCCTGAAAAATCAAAAGTGATTCGTTATGAATTGCCAGAGATGAATGCGCTGAATTTCATGTTGGAAAATGCTTTGGGTGGTGGTGGGATTGCCAGCTTGAGAATCGATCCACAAGGTAAAGCCTTTGCACAGCAATTATTGGATATGCCGGTGAAAGTGCCTAGAAAACTGATATTTTGAGCTATATTTACCTGATATAGGGGGCGTTTGAGTAATGCAGTACAAGCGAAACTCCTATGTCTTTTACAATATATCTAACCCACAAGAGAGAAGATAGTTATGGATTGAGTCATAGTATTTTTGAGGTCTTGTTGGATCTGTACCATCTACAGCCGGAATAAAAATAACCATACCTTGCCTTGCTCGAGTCAGTAACACTCTATAAGCATTTAGAAGATAGTTTTTGGTTGCGTCTTTCTTAATATTTTGCCACTTAGAACCTTTAAAACTTTGGAATTGCCAACCATTCTCGTAATAGAGATTTATATCCCAGCTTATACATGTATAGTCGATTTCAAGTCCTTGGATATCAAACTCAGTCGCGATATCCTCTAAGTAATAAGAAGATCGTATGTCATCTTGAGTATTTAAAAACCAATCAGTTGGAGATATATCATTCTTAACATAGATGCCTTCTGCTTTTAGTCTTTTAGCACCTGAACTTGCAATCAACCCAATTCTTTCAGTACCTCTAGCTTGATTTCTTAACCAGATTTTTGCCTTGGCTAAGTCCCTAGTGATTTTAATGGGATAATTGTGTTTAATTTCTTGATAAATTTTAGTGGCTTGATCATTTTTATTGTCTAAAATGGCTTGGATCAAGGATGCAACTTTTTCACTTCGAAATGAGCGAACTGAGGTGGATAAATGAAGATCAGTTTTTTGATGTCCATGTTGTTCTAACCAGTTTGATAAATCTAAATTATTTAGATAGGTATTAGGTTCAGCCAAAATCTTATCCGAATAATAAATATCCCAAGATTGGTATTTTGTTTTTAGCGACTCAATCCATTCTGAAACGCCAGCTTCACCTGTATTGATTTCTTGTCCGCCACCAATTAAACATATAATTGCACACCAATCTTTATGTCGATCCATTACACTAATTAGATATTCGGGTTCAGACATATCAAAGTTTTGGATTCCCTTTTTCTGTTGCATGAACTTAGAGACTTGTTCTTTTTGCCAAGCTCTTTGTGCTTCATCGAAAACGACAACTTTTTCAATCGGGGCATGAGGCGTCCTTAAATTGTCATCTCTAAAATGATGAATATTTTGGATAAAAGCTTTTGCTTTCCTTTCAGCTTCTGTACGTAAAATTTTCTGGCCACTCCTTTTAGCAGATTCTACTGAATCTCTAGTCAATGCTTCTCTCAAGACATCAACTAATGGACCATTACCCGATAGAAATACTGAGTGTTCTGATTCATCTGCTTTTAGTCGCTCATTCGCAATGTTTAGACCTGCAAGCGTTTTTCCTGCACCAGGAACACCTGTTAAAAAGCAGATTGATTTTCTATGTTGGACTTTAGAGTTTTCGATAATTTTGTTTATTAGAATAGAGGTATTTGATAGGTTAATTGCACCGGCATCACTTCGTGAAATTTCTTTAACGCTATGCCCTTTGTATAAGGCTTGAGCGGCCTCAATAATAGTGGGTGTTGGTTTGTAAGCACTATTTTCCCAAGAAAGAATATTTAAACTTTTTTCAGTTTTTACTTGGTCTAGAATTTGAATCAATGTTGATCTAAAGTTTTCTTTATTACATAGGATGCAACTGGTTAAGCCTACAGCACTATCAATCTTTGAGTTAACACTTGGGGCATTCGTCGCAATCAAGATAGGGATAATCGTTTTATTGTGACTTCCTTCATGAAAATTTTTTAAATCCAAACAATAGTCAATGGTCTGATTTTGAGCATGTTTTGAATAACTTTTGTCACCAATTTTGAACTCTATTAGAAAAATTAAATTACTTATAATTAATATGTTATCTACTCGTTTCCCCATTCTAGGAATAGAGAACTCAAAATATAAATGCCCACAAAAATCTTTAAGCTCTCTTTTTAGAAAATCAATTTGTTCAAGCCAAGCATTTTTCTGTAAATCTTCTAAATCATGCGGATGGTAACGTGCAAGTTGTCCAAAAATTGCATTTTTATTTTCGTTTAAAAATAAATCTATAGAACTTTGATAATAACTTGTATTCATTGTGAGTTTTTAAAGGTTTAAAAATCTTAAATTGAACAATATGTTAGCACTAGAAATAATATTTTAGCAAAAAATGACATTTAAATTCGGACGATTAAGGCATCTTTGCACTTTACAAACCAAGCACTTGCTTGGTAGTGTGTGATCAGTTAAAAATAATAGATGAATGGATCATAAAACATGGGTTATCAATCAATTTTCAGGGCAGATGCATTTGCTGACAAAGTAATTATCGTGACAGGCGGTGGTTCTGGGATTGGCCGTTGTACGACACATGAGTTGGCATCCTTAGGTGCGCAAGTCGTGATCACGGGACGTAAAGTTGAAAAACTAGAGAAGGTCAGTCAGGAAATTCTGGAAGATGGCGGCAAAGTTCATTTCATCGTCTGTGATAACCGTGATGAAGAACAAGTTAAAAACATGATTGCTGAAGTTATTGAAAAATTCGGCAAGCTGGATGGTTTAGTCAATAATGCAGGTGGACAATTTCCTTCTGCGCTTGAAAATATTTCTGCCAATGGTTTTGATGCGGTGGTCCGTAATAACCTGCATTCAACCTTCTATCTGATGCGTGAAGCTTATAATCAATGGATGGCAAAGCATGGTGGCAGCATTGTCAACATGACCGCAGATATGTGGGGTGGTATGCCGGGTATGGGCCATTCAGGTGCAGCACGCTCAGGTGTCGATAACCTGACTAAAACAGCTTCGGTTGAATGGGGTAAATCGGGGGTTCGTGTCAATGCAGTCGCACCCGGCTGGATTATTTCTTCGGGCATGGATAACTATAGTGGTGATTTTGCCAAAGTGATTATTCCAAGTCTGGCGAGCAATGTCCCGTTAAAACGTATGGGGACAGAGTCAGAAATTTCTTCTGCGATTTGTTATCTACTTTCCGATGCCGCTGCTTTTATCTCGGGAGTAACACTCCGTATTGATGGGGCTGCTTCACAAGGCACACGCATGTATCCATTGGCAGATGCAACCAACAATGAAGCCTTTAATGGCTTCCATCGTGCGTTTATTCCTGACATTTTCAAAAATAGCGCTGATGGAGAATAAAGATGAGTATTCTCCAATCTGAAATTGCCGTGGGTAGTGAGCAATATGAACAAAATCGAGAGGCGTTATTAACGCAGTTGGCTGAAGTGCGTGCGGTGCAGCAAAAAAGCATCGATAAATCTTATGCGGCAAAACCCAAGTTTGATAAGAAAGGCAAAATTTTGCCCCATGAGCGTATTCGCCTGTTATTAGATGCGGATTCACCTTTTGTCGAGCTGTGTGGTTTGGTTGGCTACAACATGCATGATGATAAAGATGGCTCCGAGGCTGGTGGTGGCGTTATCGCTGGGATTGGTTTTGTCAGTGGTGTACGTGCGCTGGTTTCTGCCAGTAATAGTGCGATCAAAGGTGGCACCATGTCACCGATGGGAGTACATAAAACCCTCCGCCTGCAAAAGATCGCATTAGAGCAAAAGCTGCCAATGGTCACCTTGACTGAAAGTGGTGGGGCTAACCTGAACTATGCTGCGGAAGTGTTTACCTATGGCGGTATGACCTTTGCCAATCAGGCACGATTGTCTGCTGCGGGAATTCCACAAGTTGCGGTAGTGCATGGTAATGCCACCGCGGGTGGTGCTTATCAGCCAGGTTTATCTGATTATGTGATTGCCGTACGCAAACAGACAGAAATGTTATTGGCTGGACCACCACTGTTATTGGCAGCAACAGGTGAGGTTGCAACGGCTGAAGAGCTGGGTGGTGCAGAAATGCATACTCAAGTTTCAGGCGTGGCTGAATATCTGGCCGAGAATGATGCGGATGGTATTCGTTTGGCGCGTGAGATTTTTGAACATCTAAACTGGAAGGAACAAACTGCGCAATCGAATCAGAATTATAAAGAACCACGTTATGCTGCGGAGGAATTGTTAGGCATTATTCCTCAAGATCCGAAGCAACCTTTTGATATGAAGGAAATCATTGCACGGATTATCGATGATTCAGACTTTCTGGAATTTAAACAGGAATATGATGCTTTAACTGTTTGCGGTTGGGCAAAAATAGGTGGTTTGCATATTGGCATCATTACCAATAATGGTCCCATTACCCCGCAGGGTGCGGCTAAAACGGCGCAATTTATTCATCTGTGTGAACAGACTCAGAGACCGCTTTTATTCCTGCACAATACCACAGGTTTTATGGTCGGAACGGATGCAGAGCAGAACGGTATTATCAAGCATGGTTCTAAACTGATTCAGGCAGTCGCTAATGCGACGGTGCCAAAAATCTCGATTGTGGTTGCGGGTTCTTATGGGGCAGGCAACTATGCGATGTGTGGACGCAGTTTGTCGCCACAATTTATCTTTGCATGGCCAAATTCGCATGTGGCAGTAATGGGTGCGGCACAAGCAGGTAAGGTATTGCGTATCGTGGCTGAGGGTAAACAGAAAGCATCAGGGATGGAACCGAATCCGCAGATGCTGGATTTCCTGGAACAAAGTACAGCAATGAAACTGGAACAGCAGTCGACGGCTTTATTCAATACCGCAATGCTCCATGACGATGGAATTATCGATCCGAGAGATACCCGAAAAGTACTGATTTTCTTATTACAAACCATTTTTGAAGCACAACAACGTGAGTTAAATCCAACACGATTTGGTGTGTCGAGATTTTAATTTTTAACACCCTCATCCTAGCCTTCTCCCTGAGGGAGAAGGGATTCCCTCGCCCTTTTGGGGAGAGGGTTAGGGAGAGGGGGAAAACAATTTTTAAGGAACAAAAACAATGAAATTTACCGCAGAACATGATGCTTTACGCCGTACCACACGTCAGTTTGTTGAAAATGAATTGAATCCTTTTATTCCTGAGTGGGAAGAAGCGGGTCGTTTTCCGATTCATGATGTATTTAAGAAAATGGGGGATTTGGGCTTATTGGGGATTTGCAAGCCAGAGGAAAATGGTGGTTTAGGGCTCGATTATTCTTATAACCTTGTCGTAGCAGAAGAATTAGGCCGCGCTGCTTGTGGTGGTGTACCTCTCGCGATTGGCGTGCAAACCGATATGGCAACGCCAGCGCTTGCTCGTTTTGGTAGCAAAGAACTACGAGATGAGTTCTTAAATCCTGCAATTCGTGGTGAATATGTCGCATCGATTGCGGTATCCGAAGTGCATGCGGGTTCTGATGTGGCAGCCATTAAAACGACTGCAAAAAAAGATGGCGACGACTATGTGATTAACGGCAGCAAGATGTGGATCACCAACTCATTACAAGCAGATTTCTTCTGTTTACTTGCCAATACCTCTGATGATAAGCCACACGTCAATAAATCCATGATTATTGTGCCAGCAAAAACGGCAGGGATTAGCTTTTCAGAACCCTTGAATAAATTAGGCATGCGTTCAACCACCACTGCACAGGTCTATTTCGATAATGTTCGTGTACCGCAACGCAACCTTGTGGGTGCAGAAGGCATGGGCTTTATGATGCAAATGATGCAGTTCCAAGAAGAACGGATGTGGGCTTGCGCCAATGCGGTGGGTGGCATGGAAAAAGTCATTCAGCAAACCATTGATTATGCCAAAGAGCGCACCACCTTTGGTCAGCCCTTAATTAACAATCAATATGTGCATTTCCGTTTTGCTGAGTTGATGACCGAAGTAGAAGCTTTACGGGCATTAACTTATCAAGCATGTGAACAGCATATTGCAGGTGAAAATGTCACCATGATGGCCTCAATGGCGAAGCTAAAAGCAGGTCGTTTAAGCCGTGAAGTGGCGGATAGCTGTCTGCAATATTGGGGCGGTAATGGTTTTATGTGGGATAACCCAGCGTCGCAACTATTCCGTGATGGTCGTCTAGGTTCAATTGGCGGCGGTGCAGATGAGATTATGTTGGGGATTATTTGTAAGCTCATGGATATTCTGCCTAAAAAGCAGAAAAACTAGGAGACGGAATATGGTGTTTTCAACTTCTCTTGCAGACTTGAATATTGATGACAGCATTGAACTAGAGCAACAGGGCAGCATTTTGACCTTATGGCTGAATCGTCCTGAAAGCCGTAATGCCATGAGCTTGAATATGGTCACTGCCATTCAACAGGTGTTTAGCCAGATTGCTGATGATTCATCAATTCGCGCTGTCATTCTCAGAGGTAAGGGCGGGCATTTCTGTGCGGGCGGTGACATTAAGGATATGGCGAGCTTACGTGTTGAAGCTGCAAATAGTGGCAGTTTGCAACCTTATGTCGATTTTAATCGCCGTTTTGGTGCCATGATTGAGCAGGTTGACCAAGCACCCCAAACCGTTGTTGTTGTACTGGAAGGGGCCGTACTTGGTGGCGGTTTTGGTTTAGCCTGTGTCTCGGATATTGCTATCAGTCGTGACAGTGCCCAGTTTGGTTTGCCAGAAACAGGCTTGGGCATCTTACCCGCGCAAATTGCGCCTTTCGTGGTAAAGCGGATTGGTCTGACTCAAACGCGTCGTTTGGCTTTATTAGGTTTACGTTTTGATGGTCACACTGCTTTGAATTTAGGTGTGATTCATCAATTGGCACAGAATGACGCTGAACTGGAGCATCAGCTGGCTGATACGACTCAACAGATTAAGCGTGCTGCACCTTTGGCTTCTCGTGCCACCAAAGCTTTATTACATCGAACGCTGAATGAACCTTTAACTTCTCTGCTGGATGATGCAGCACAACAATTTGCACAAGCAGTCGGTGGCGCAGAAGGGCAAGAAGGAACGATGGCTTTTATTCAAAAACGTTTGCCAAACTGGACTGAGCAGTAAAAGAGCAAAGTATGTCTTTGCGCACCGTATCGGTCAAAACTATACATACGGTGCTTTGAGGGATTAAATAATGAAATTTTCAAAAGTATTAGTGGCAAACCGTGGTGAAATCGCCGTTCGTGTCATGCAAACGGCCAAAGCGATGGGCTATCAAACGGTTGCCGTGTATTCAGATGCCGATGCCAATGCACGCCATGTCCAGCTGGCAGATGAGGCGGTTTATATCGGTGCATCTAAAGTTTCAGAATCCTATTTATCCATTGCCAAGATTATTGAAGCCTGCCAAAAGACAGGTGCGGATGCGGTACATCCCGGTTATGGTTTCCTATCTGAAAATACTGGCTTTGCTCAGGCTTGTCTTGATCATGGTATTACCTTTATTGGACCAACCGCTGCTGCCATTGAATTAATGGGCAGCAAGCGCCTGTCTAAAATTGCCATGATTCAGGCAGGCGTGCCTTGTGTGCCCGGTTATGAAGGGGATCAACAGGATATTGATTATCTAGCTGAACAGGCAGAGAAGATTGGTTATCCTTTGATGGTCAAGGCTTCGGCAGGCGGTGGTGGACGTGGCATGCGCTTGGTCCATCAGGCTTCGGATGTATTGAATGCCTTAAAAACAGCACGTTCAGAGGCAGAAAATGCCTTTGGTTCAGGTGAGCTGATTTTAGAGAAAGCCGTGATTGCCCCACGCCATGTCGAGATCCAGATCTTTGGTGATACGCATGGCAATTATGTGTATTTGTTTGAACGTGATTGTTCAATTCAGCGTCGTCACCAAAAGGTGGTCGAAGAAGCCCCTTGTCCTGTGATGACTGCTGAACTTCGTCAGAAAATGGGTGAGGCAGCTGTTGCAGCGGCCAAAGCTTGTGATTATGTCGGGGCAGGTACAGTGGAGTTCTTGCTGGATCAATCGGGCGAGTTCTACTTCTTGGAAATGAATACTCGTTTGCAGGTCGAGCATCCTGTCACGGAAATGATCACAGGGCTGGATTTGGTAGAATGGCAGCTTCGTGTTGCTAATGGTGAAACTTTAGCTTTGCAGCAACATGAACTGACCCTGAATGGGCATGCGATTGAAGTCCGTTTATATGCAGAAGATCCACGACAGGATTTCTTGCCACAAACGGGTAAAGTGCTTCGTTGGCAACCTGCGGGTGCTGATGGTATGTTGTCGAATGTCCGTATTGACCACGGCATGTTAGAACAAGGTGAAATTAGTCCATTCTATGATCCGATGGTGGCTAAGGTCATTGCTTATGGCAAGACCCGTCAGGATGCGATTCGATTGCTCGCTCGCGCCGTTGATGATTGTGTCTTGTTGGGTGTGGATAGTAATAAACAATTCCTGAGCAATTTATTACGACATCCGATTATTGTTGCTGGAGATACCAACACCGCATTTATTCAGCAATATTTTCAGGATGATGTGAGTCTGCATCAACAAAGCTTAAAAATTGAAACACTTGCGGTAGCAGCCGCACTATTTACCCAACAAAATCAGCAGCAAGTGGCTTGGCAAACAGGTATCGCGTTGCCATTTCCGTTGAAACTGAAATATGCAGATCAACAGTTATTGCTATATGTACAAAATGATCAGCAGCAGGTCAAAGTTGAATTATGTGACCAACAGGCAACGATCAAAATTATAAGCATCAATGGTGAAGAGATTGTTTATTGCTGTGATGGCGTTCGCCGTAAGCTGGCCTATGTATTTGATCAAGATCAGCTGTATTTAGATGTAGGCAATGGCAATGTGGTGATTGAGAATATTACCTATGCAGCTCCAGAAGCCGCAGAGGTTGTAGGGGATGGAAAAATCCGAGCACCGATGGATGGGGCGATTGTGAATCTGTTGGTCAATGTCGGCGATCAGGTAGTGAAAGGACAAACTCTATTGGTGCTCGAAGCCATGAAAATTCAACAACAGATCAAATCCGATGTTGATGGTGTAGTCGAGGAACTGATTGGTCAGGTTGGGCAGCAGGTGAAAAAACGTCAGCAATTATTAAATGTTTCATTACTTTAATTGAATCAGTTGATTGAACCCTCGCAATGAGCGATCGCTTGGGTTCGATCGATTTAAGGGAACATTTTTAAGCGTAGACTCTCTAAACGGCTTTGATACTGCTTTTGCCATTCTGTGTCTGAGAGTTGTGTTTTTAATGGTTCCATCTCTTGTTGTAGCTGCTGCAAGGCTTGCTGGTATTGATCGACTTGCTGCTGTTGCTGAGCTTCGCGTCGTTCTCTTTGCTGAACTTCTTGGCGTTCCTGCTCTGTTAAATATTGCTGTTGTAATTGCTGCTTTAAGCGGTCCGTTTCAGCAGGATTGTATTGTCCTTGTTTGATCAGATTCACCGCTTGTTGATATTGCCCGATCTTGCTTTCCTGCCGAGTTGCATCAGGATATTGTTCCTGCAATTGTTCAAAGGCTTTTAAACGTTGTTCAGCGCTGAGTTTTTGATTTTGAGCCAAGTCATTATAGGCAAAACGATAACCCGCATACTTGCGCTCTTGCCCAAAACCAAGCATCGTTTCTGCTTTTCCCAAAGTCTGCTCTCTCAGTTTCCATAAGCGATCAAAACGCTCTTTCGGTGATAAAGAGGTGGATAGCACCGTACTTTGCATCTGCTGCTCATACTCAGGCAAACGTTTGAGTAGATTCGCGACCAGTTGTGCAAACTTTTGATCAGGATAATACACCAAGGCTTTTGCCAAAGCAGCATTACAGTCAGATACAGGGCAGTTGGCCTTAAAGTCATTGAGAAACTGAGTGATATTGCCAGGTTGCTGCTGTAATTTTTTGAGTTGTGTTAAGAGCGAGTCCTGAAAAATTTCATCCTTGCTTTTATTTGGCATGCTGTCATCACGCATCTGTGTCGATGAATCCTGAGATACTGTGGATCTGGTGTGCTGGATTGCAGCGGAAGAGGCGGTGCTCTTCCAGACAACAATCCCAACCAAGACCACGACAACAATTATTATTGTCAGCAATAGTCTTTTATTCATACCCTCTTCCGTTTATGGCTTGTAATTAAATTGGCCCATCACAGGGAAATGGTCTGAGAGATCCCATGTCATGTACAGCGGGTCAGCCGTAGTACGCAAAATACGAACATCATTACGGGACTGAGTGGGTTGGCGATGATTATTCGATGCCACGATATAGTCCAGATATTCAACAGTTGAACCACCTGAACCTGCTGCACCTGCCAATTTATTCACACGCGGATCAAAGGTCGATGCGGTATAGCCTGTGCTGGTTGCTGCGGTGGCATTCAGATTGCTCAACATGTCTTGATAGTCTTGCGGCCAAAGTAATTTATTCACATTAAAATCGCCACCCATCAATACGGCATCAAAACTTGGAATATTTTGTTGATTGACCAATTGGCGGATTTGTTTGAACTGAACTTGGCGTAGGGCACGTGCTTCATCGGTATCAAATGAGGCGGTATGAGTTGAAGTCACATGATAAGCCTTACCATTTTTAATGATTTCAGCATACAGCACACCTTTATCGGCGAAGCAATCGGTTCCAGTACAATCTGGATAAATGAATTGTGCCGTTTTCGCGATCGGATAACGGCTGACAATCACCAGACCACTGTCAAACAGGTTATAACCAGAACCGACAGGAATATGGGTTTGATACGGATATTGTTGTGCCAGTTGGTTCAACATGTCTGTACGCGAGGAGGCAAATGCTTCTTGCATCATAATCACATCGTAACCATCCAGATGCTTCGGCAGTTCAGCCAAACGTTCACTGATTTTACTCGCCACCATTGGCAGGGCATAAATATTATAGGTCAGGACTTTGAGTTCATCGGCACTGGCTGAAACAGGCTCTTGTACCGTGTTTTGATGAATAGTGTAGTGGAAGTCATCATAACCTCCTGTATATTCAGCTTTTACTGCCGCCTGAGCGGATAAGCCTGCATAAGTGGTATTGATACGATGAACATTACGATCTGAATACCAAGGGGATGTTGTGGTCGCCGTTTGAATCCCGTGCTGAATGTTGCTGCCAGACCAAGTGCCAGTCATGGTTTGTTTTAAGGTCACTTGTGAATTGCCGCTGGTCACTAGGGTATCAAAGTTATAGGTTTTACCTGATTTGATCCCGCTATAACGGTTCATTCGTAAAATACGTTTGGTTTCGTAAGGCGCAATTTGTGTGGCTTCCTGTGCCCATTCATTGCCTTGTTGTAATGAGTCTCCAGTTTGGTTGACTTGTATCGATACCGTTTGTGGCGTGGTATTGGTCACAAAAACATAGGAATCGGCCATCGCCTGCTGACTTGAAAAACCACAGATAAACAACGCAACCCCTGCGCCGATTTTTAAGCTTTTCAGCTTCATTTTTCTCTCCATAGTGCTAATTGTTTGAACAAATACGGGATGTATTATTAAAATTATTCATTTATGAAAAATTTATGATCGTTATTTGTTCGAAATTTATAATAATGAAAAAATATTGCTAAATCATTTAAATTCATGACCATTCATCTGATGTTTGAAAAATCATATCTTATTTATAGTTATGAAGATTTCTGGAAAGAATTAGGAATCGGTATGAAATGCTGTAGTGTTATTAAAATATACAAGTGTTCATAAACGAAAATAAGAAAGGAGTTTTAAATTATAAGATGTATAGATGAAAAAAATCTGACAAGGACTGCACCATGCCAGATTATTTTTTCGGTAAGCCGTTTAAGCTTGATCAGCTTCGGAAATGGCTGTGCTTGCTTGCTTTAAACTATAGAGCAGTTGTCCCAATAGTACATCTTTATTACTCAAGGTCACCATCACCATTGGATGATGTTGCGCTGGGATAGAGGTGAGAATCGCTTTACCATTTTCAGCATCCAGCGTAATACTTTGGCATCCTGTTAGCTGAATTTCATTGAGAAAAGCCGTGACCATCGCCAGAATTGAACTGCTGACAGCAGCCAGTTTTGTACTGTTATACGGATTCTTCTTATAAATTGCGGCTAACTCAAAACCATCCGTTGAGCACAGCATAATATAATCTACGCCTCGAATATTCATGAGAATATCATTGGCTTGTGCCTTGGCAAACTGGATCAGCTCTTTCGGTGCGGTACGTTGCTGACTGGGAATACTGAACATAATTCTTCTCTTTTATAAAGTAATTAATTTGTTGCTTTTAAATTGACTTCTAATGCTGCAATGAGAGATTCAATCATGAGCAAGATATGCTCTTGTTTACGCGCATCGATAAAAAATAGGGGATATTGATAGTCATTCTGAATTAACCAATCTCGGTAGATGCTGGTCGATTGCTCTTTGTTTTCATCGATGTGTGTAATGCCAATCGAAATATTCTGGGTGTAATCCTTAAATGTTTCCAGATACGCTTCAAGTTCTTCAATCGGCACTTTACTGTTATGGTCGACCAGTAGAATAACGCCCAAGGCACCTTGGCAGATCATAGGCCAGATAAAATCAAAACGTGATTGACCAGGCGTACCATACAAGCCGATTTTGACGCCGTCATCCAGCGTGATTTCACCGTAATCAATACCCACCGTGGTTTGCATCTTATTGTGGGCCTGGCTGTCTGTGTTTAATGCTTCAGTCGCAAGCACAGGAATTTCTGAAAGCGATTTAATGGCTTCTGTTTTTCCTGCGCCCATGCTTCCTGCAAAGACAATTTTATATTGTTGGAGAATCATAGCATTCCTTAAAGCCCAAAGCGGCGTCTGATTTTGCCGAAAAATTTATTTAAAAAACCTTTTTGTTCAATCGTTTGTTCGTCTGCTTCTGTTTTTAGGTAATGACTTTCTGAAGCTGGAATAATGCCGCCATTGTTAGATATCATGCAGGCAGCGATAAATTGTTGAACCGTTTGAATTGGAAGTTTTAACTGTGTTGCAACTTGATAAAGCTGGGCGCCTTGTATAAAACAGGCTGAAAGCAGAAGGGCGGTTTTACGACCTTCGCTTTGAGCAGGCTGAGGCCAGTATTCGATTTTATAATATTCATTTTCATTGGGTGCGAGACGCTGGAACTCCATAGAGTGCCAGAACAGATTCCAGACCCAGTCCTGTAAGTTATATTCCACTTTACGAGAGACTTTAGTGAAATTGGAAGTGGTTGCAAATTCGTATTTAAAGCTGTGATTGGTTTTTGTATGAATCCGTGTTGGTTCTAGCCATGCAATTTGACTGCGTGTATCAATAATGGCCAAGGTACCATGATCATCGAAAAGGTGAAGTCTGGCATTTTCTGGATTGAGCATATCCGTCAAATACTTTGCATTTATTGCATTGTGTGTTGAAACGGTTTCTGTCTTTGGCTGTTGAGATTGTTGGTGCGATAGATAGCTGAGCAATCGAAGCTGAATCCAGTTTTTTAATGCATCTGTATGCTGAAAAGGTAAATATAAAGTATTGTGTTGTTCGATATGATGTGAGCCTTCTCCTTTAGCAACTTTTAAGCAGGGAAGTTGTTTTTGTTCTAAAATGCGTTGAATGCCTTCGGTTTCAAAGAAATTTTCATTTATTAATAATAAGTCGATATTGGGATCTGCAATATTGATCCAGTTAATGCCAAACTCGTGCGGTATGGTTTTTCTAAGTTCTATTTTTAATTCATCTGAAACTTTTAAACTTATACCTGAAATTGCGATATTAATGCAATGTCCATTCATAGTATCACTTTAATGTTTTTAAAATATTGGACTGCAAAAAATAGCCATTATACTAAAGGCTAATATTAGGGGCTTGTATTATTTCTATTTTATTATTTTGAATAAGTAAAACGGAAATATATACAAGAAACCTAATATATTAAATATTTTTAAATTAAGAATTAAGCGAAATCTAATTCTTTTTCGAACGTTTTAAGTTCGTGACGCGCCATTGCAAGATTTGATTTAGTACGATCTAAAACAAGATAAAGGAACAAATTGCCATTGCTTTCTAGTGGACGGATTAAGTGATATGCCTTACCTAATGTGATGAGAATGTCTTCAATATCATCGTTAAGTTTCAGTGAGTTAGCTACACGACGTTTCGCACGGATAACTTCAGTATTACCTGCAGCTGCTAATTCTAAATCAAGTGACCCCCCACCTTGTGTTGCTAGCGCCAACCCGCTTTCTGTATCAACTAAAGCTGCTGCAACGAACCCATCAATATTTGTTAAGCTTTCTAATGAAATTTTAGCCATGATTTTATCTCTACTAATACATCTTTGTTTATGAATTTATATATTCACTACTTTTGTTTCTGATTGGTTTTCAAAAGTAGATAAACTTATTATAGGAAACTCTTTTATTAAATCAATCATGCTTTAAATGAATTGAAATTTAAGTAATGCTAATAATTGACATTTTTTGTCAGATAAACAAATAAAAATATTAATTAAGGTGGGGAATTGGTTTTTAGTGTGATTTTATTCACATTAATATTTGGATTTAATATGTGGTTTTCATTGTAAATAAATGTAAATTTATTAATTAGGTTGATTAAATTATTGTTTTAATTTTAATTAATTTTTTATTAAGTTGATGATAAAGAAAGAATTTAATTCTTTCTTTATCTAGGTGTTTAAAATCAAGCCGAAATTAATTGGCAATATGAACAATACAAAAATATAAGAATGACCAATGCCACTAAAGGAGAAACGATATACGCCCAAGTTGGTGTTACCGGTGGCGCAACCTCTGCGACGTCATGATGATCATGAGCAACGGGTTGTGCCTGATTCACCATCTGATTAAATTCTTGCATGGTGGCTTCAAGAGAGACTTCTTCTTGTACAACAGGCTTCGAGCCAAGTAATTCAGTAAGTTGGTTGGTTGACCATACCCAATCTTCCGCTTGACCAGATAAATGCTCGATTTGACCCATTAATAGCTCAGTAAGTCCTGTCTGTCCGAAGCTACCAGTCTGGTCGAGTTGCTTCAATTCTGCCAATTGTAAGGCGAGTACTTCTGAAAGACTATTTTCGAGTTCTGTGGCTTTCAGCTCAGACTGATTATGAGGTGAAGTCGTCAGGTGACGAGCAATCTCTTGTATATAAAGTGGATCAGCGGTTTGAACTTCCTGATAAAGTTTCTGGGGATTCTGTTTCCACAGACTGATCAATTGACCAAGCGCTAAAACATTGACTTCATCAATATAAGACTGCTTTTCTTTTGGAGAATATTGGCTAAAAAGCTGCGGTTTTTGAATTTTAATCTGTTCAGCAAAATACTGAACCAAGTCAAATGCCATTGTATATATCCTCGCTTAATCTAAAATTCTTAGTGAAGGTTTCTTTTTCGCTGGTTCTGCTTCTTGCTTTGTTTCTTCTGTTTCTGGCACAGCAGTTTCTTCTATCTCTTCATATTCAGAAGGATCAAAGAATAAACCTTGTCCATTTTCTCTGGCATAAATTCCAAGCACGGCATGAATGGGCACATAAATTTCTTTTGCAACACCGCCAAAACGGGCTGAGAAGGTAATTGCATCATTACTCATGTGTAATTGGTGAACTGCGTGTGGTGCAAGGTTCAAAACAATTTGCCCATCTTTTACAAATTGTAAGGGAACATCGGTATGCGGTTGTGTAGCATCAACTAACAAATAAGGCGTCAGTTGGTTATCGCAAATCCATTCATAAATGGCACGAGCAAGATATGGGCGTGTAGGCGTAAAAGTTATTTGCTCTGACATAATTGAAAAACTTATTAAATCGTAGAAATCAATTCATTGTAGCTGTTTTTTTCTTGAGCTGTCATTGATTTAATGAAAGATGGACGGCTAAAGATACGATGACAATACAAGAAAATTGGTCGGCAATGCTGTGCTGGTAATTCGATCCCCATACTTTTCAGGCGCAAGAAGATTGGGGCCAGCATACAGTCCAGAATTGAAAAGGTTTCCGACATAAAAAATGGAAAATGTTGAAATAGGGGCGTCAGTGAAATCAAAGTATCTCTGAGTTCTTTTTGTGCTTTTTGTTTTTGTTTCAGATCTAGGCTGTCGGCATGTCTAAGCATGTGATCTGCCAGTTTGAACCAGTCCTGCTCAAAGCGCCAGATATATTGACGTTGTTCTGCTCTGGCCATCGGTGCATCGGCATAGAGTTTATTCTGGCGATAACGATCATCCAGATATTCGGCAATGACATTGGCTGAAAATAGCTTCAGATTTTGTTCAATCAACATTGGGAGCTGATTGTAGGGATTGAGGTCTGCTAAATCCTCATCTTCATGGTCTGTGATAATGAGCTGATATTTGATTTGTTTTTCAGCAAGCAAAAAACGAATCCAGTGTGAGCGGAAATCATCTGCATGACTATAAAGCGTAATGCCTTGGACAGGGCTTGGGGGATTTTCTAAAGACATAAATCCAAAAAATTCTGATTGACTGTTTAGAATACTAAAATTAACGTTGGAAAGCACTTAAACATTAATAATATGAGCCTTACAGAATAGATTTATTATTCAATAAGTTCAATGAGAGAAAATAGAATGAAGCGAGATTACCTGATTGTATTGTGTGGTGTGTTGTTACTAGGTGGTTGTGCGGGTTCACCTCAGGGAGTGGTACAGAACAATATCTCTTCAGTAGAGAGTGAGGCAGCGGCCGATGCGGTGATTGCTGCTGGAGCTGATGATGATAGTGGTCAACAATATGGTGGCATCAAAAAACAGTATGTGGTCAAAGCTTGTCAGGTGACTATTTATAATGATGGGCCGATCCAGATGGTGCATGAAAAAACGGGGCAACCTTGTAATGCACCGATTCCGAAAGATCATCAATTTTCCAAAAGCACTCGAAGCTATCAGGAAAATGGCTGTACGATCACGGAATTCTCTTCTGCCGATGGCACAGGTGATGCAGTCATGGATTGTTCTAAAAAGAAGTAATAAATTAGGGCAATAAAAAAACCTCGGAAAATCCGAGGTTTTTTTGTCCAATTCGTAAAACGATTAACGTTTAGAGAATTGAGGACGTTTACGAGCTTTACGTAAACCGAGTTTCTTACGTTCAACTTCACGAGCATCACGAGTAACGAAACCAGCTTGACGAAGAGCAGGTTTTAAGTTTTCGTCAGCAGCGATCAATGCACGAGTAATACCGTGACGGATAGCGCCAGCTTGACCACCGATACCACCACCTTTAACAGTGATATAAAGGTCAAATTTTTCAGTAACTTCTAAAAGCTCTAAAGGCTGACGTACAACCATACGAGCAGTTTCACGACCGAAATATTGCTCTAAAGTACGATTGTTGATTACGAGTTTGCCTGTACCAGCTGATAAGAAAACACGTGCAGTTGCGGTCTTACGGCGACCTGTACCATAATTAGTAGCCATGTGCTGTATCCCTTAGATGTCCAAAACTTGTGGCTGTTGAGCAGTATGAGGATGCTCGCTACCAGCGTACACTTTCATTTTTTTGATCATTGCATAACCAAGAGGACCTTTTGGCAACATACCTTTAACAGCTTTTTCTAAAACAGCTTCAGGTTTGTGAGCAATTAACTTCTCGAAGTTAGTCTCACGGATACCACCAGGGAAACCAGTATGGCGATAGTATTTCTTATCAAGCGCTTTTTTACCAGTCACTTGAACGTGTTCAGCATTGATCACAACGATGTAGTCACCAGTGTCAACGTGAGGAGTATAAGAAGTTTTGTGCTTACCGCGTAAACGACGAGCGATTTCAGTCGCAAGGCGACCTAAAGTTTTGCCAGAAGCATCAACAACATACCAGTCGTGTTGAACTTCAGCTGGCTTAGCGCTGAGAGTTTTCATTTAAACCACTACCTATTATAGTTGGTTTGGACGGTGGAATCTGTCCAAACAAAAGGAGACCGAATTCTACATGAGTTTATAAATGCACACAAGAAAAATTAGTCTGAGAAGGCACAAATTGCTGTAATGTGACTGAATTGAGAACTAATCAGCGCTGAGTTGAATTGCCTATTATTTATCTTGAGAGCGGGTGGAATTTAACCTATTATTTTTATACCAATCATTTGAAATAAATAGAAGTATTTACCTCTTCTCTCGGGGAATTTGATGAAGTTGTCGCTTTCTACAAAAATTGTTGTAGTTACATTATTAGTGGGCGTTTGTTCTACACAAACCAATGCACGACGACTATATAAATGGGTAGACCAAACCAGTGTCACCAATTACTCCGAATTCCAGCCGAAAGAAGGCACTAGTCGTAAACTTGAAGTTCTGGAAAGTCGTGGCAATGACCATGTCGATCCTGCAATGGCGGTTACTGCGGAAATGAAAGCGATTGAAATTCCTGTTGATCAAATGAATTTGCAAGGCGTTTCAAGTGTTGTGGGTTCAACTCCAACGGCTCAATTACAACAACCCACCACTCAAACGATCGTGAAACAAGGTGCAATTGCTGCGCCTTATCCCCGACCTGTGAATGCCGCTGCTACAACTACAGGGACAGAGAAAAAAGAACCTCAGCTTCAGCAAAATGTGCAAGCTTTAGAAAAGAAAGAGAGTGTAAGCAATCCTTCGATTGAGAAGGCTGTGAGTCCAGTCGTCGTGAGTGAGAAAAAAGATGAAGTGGCTTTGGTGCAGCCCGAGAAGAAAGTACAACCCAAAGTGAATCCTTGGACGCGTAAGGTTGAGTTTGTCCCATCGAATCTAGTACCACAGAATTTAACCAAAGCTTCGGCACCTTAAACTTAAATTATAAAAATGTAGGGCTATACTGCTTTTAGATTTTCGTTACACTAGAACAGAATCAAAAGATTGGCGGTATGTATGCTTCCTTTATATGTCACTTCAGGTGAACCTGCAGGCATTGGTCCTGATATTTGTCTCAGTCTGGCAGAACGTGTAGATGAGCGGCCGATTGTTATCCTTGCTGATCTACCGATGTTACAGCAGCGCGCTAACGTGTTGGGTATGGATGTTGAGTTGATTGCTTATCAGGGACAAGCAGAATCCAGTTTGAAAGGGCAACTCTTTGTTGAACATGTACCATTGGCAAACCCAGTGGCTTTAGGGCAGTTAGATCCTGCCAATGCGGCTTATGTACTAGAACAATTACGCCGTTCAGCCGATTATGCAATGTCTGGACAAAGTGTAGGGGTAGCAACAGCGCCTGTACAAAAATCCATTATCAATGAGGCAGGCATCGCGTTTAGCGGACATACAGAATACTACCAAGAGTTTGCTGGTGTTGACCGTGTGGTGATGATGCTGGCAACGAAAACGCTACGGGTGGCTTTAGCAACGACACATTTACCCCTACGCGATGTTCCCGCTGCCATTACCACCGAACGTTTGCATCAGGTGATTGATATTCTGATCCATGATTTAAGAACAAAATTTAAAATTGCGGCTCCGCGTATTCTGGTGTGTGGTTTAAATCCACATGCTGGCGAAGACGGATATTTAGGACGCGAAGAAATTGAAGTGATCAACCCTGTGTTGGAAACCTATCGAGCGCAAGGTATTGGGATGAGTTTAAGTTTGCCCGCAGATACCTTATTTACCCCTGAAAATCTGAAAGATGCAGATGCCGTTTTAGCGATGTATCACGATCAGGGCTTACCTGTGTTAAAATCACAGGGCTTTGGTGAAGCAGTTAACATTACATTAGGCTTGCCATTTATTCGAACCTCTGTCGATCATGGTACAGCACTCTCTCTTGCAGGCACTGGACAGGCAAAAGCATCGAGCTTGCATGTCGCAGTGGATTTAGCACTTGATTTAGCTCGTCAGTGATTAACGAGTAAATTATTCACGTTGGAATTATTATGTATCAAATTAATGCCCTAAACCCTAAAGATGAAGGGCATCAGGCTCGAAAACGTTTTGGTCAAAACTTTTTACATGATCAACGTGTGATTGCCAAAATTGTACGCTCAGTGAATCCACGTGCGGGCGAAAACATTGTTGAAATCGGCCCGGGTTTGGCTGCATTGACTTCGCCTTTGATCGGTGAATGTGATGCGTTGACGGTGGTGGAGCTCGACCGTGACCTAGCAGCAGGCTTGCCTGGCCGCGTGCCACATCCTGAGCGTTTGACCATTGTTGAAGCTGATGCTTTGAAATATGACTTTACCCAATTGTTTCAGGAAGGCCGTCCACTACGTGTAGTGGGGAATTTACCTTATAACATTTCAACACCACTGTTGTTCCATCTCTTGGAGTTTGGTGACAAAGTGAAAGACATGCACTTCATGCTGCAAAAAGAAGTGGTGGACCGTATTACCGCAACGCCAAATACTAAAGAGTATGGTCGTCTGTCGGTCATGATTCAATATTACTGCAAACCAACTTTCTTATTTGAAGTACCGCCGGGATCATTTAACCCACCGCCAAAAGTGACGTCAGCAGTTTTCCGTTTAGAGCCATACGAAACCAAACCTATTGTGGCAAAAAATGAGAAAGCGTTAGCGCGTTTGGTGGGACATGTATTTACTCAACGCCGTAAAACTTTGCGCAATAGCTTAAAAGGCATGTTGGTGGAAGATGGCTTTGAAAAAGCGGGTGTTGATCCAATGGCGCGTCCAGAAACCTTAAGTCTGGCAGATTTTGTGGCTCTTTCTGATCAGATGGTGGCTTGATGTCTAAGCGCTATAACTACGTCATTGGTGATGTGCAAGGCTGTTTCGAGGCGCTGAAAGCTTTGCTGAAAGAAATTCGCTTTGATCCAGACCAAGACTTTTTATGGTTTGCTGGGGATCTTGTGGCTCGCGGTGAAAACTCAGTGGGTGCATTACGCTTTATTAAAAAGCTGGCCGACCGTGGGGCAGCCGCAACCGTATTGGGTAATCATGATCTGACCTTGATTGCCTGTGCGCGTGGCTTTAAAAAGGCTAAAGAAAAAGATCATACGCAAGAAGTGATTGATGCGATTGATGGCGATGAGCTGATTGACTGGTTGCGTAAACAGCCTTTAAGTTTATCTCCAAATGAACAGACCTTAATTACGCATGCGGGTGTGCCCTGTATCTGGAGCGCTGAAAAAACAATTGCACTGGCGCAAGAAGTGCAACAGGTTGTTGCGCATGAAGATCTCTCTGTACTAGATGGATTTCTGGCAGAAATGTATGGTTCTCAACCTGATCTTTGGTCAGATGAGCTGACAGGCATGGCACGGTTGCGTTGCATCACCAATTATCTGACCCGTATGCGCTTAACCGATGCAGAAGGGCGTTTGGAATTCGAATTTAAAGATGCACTAGATGCGCCGATGCCAGCGGGTTTTCAACCGTGGTTTGAGTTTGAAAGTCAGGCAGCACAAACACATCAGCTGATTTTTGGACATTGGGCTGCTTTGCAGGGCAAGACCATTAATGCTCAAATTCAGAATGTAGATGGAGGCTGTGTTTGGGGACAGCAACTGGTGGCGTTCCGCTTGGAAGATCAGCAGATTTTTGCAGTAGATAATCCGTTGGCTTGATGAATTGTCTACTTCTTTAGAATGCCCATTTTTATGTTGAAATTGGGCATTTTTTATTTTTAGATTGTCAAAAAACTGTCATACACTGATCATTAAAGTGTCAAAAAATGCTTTTAAGCTGGAAGCATGAAAATAACGACACAAATGGATGGCGATATGCAGAGTACATACGCGACATCTCTATTAAAGCAAGAGTTTCCTGAAAATTTTAAATTTTACTTTAAAAGGAAACAACTCAAAAATAAACAAGATGAATTGTCTGAACTTCAAGATTTAGTTCGTCCTCGTCTCAGAATTGCAATTGTGACTGAAACCTGGCCCCCAGAAATTAATGGTGTGGCTTTATCAATGATGCAATTGTGTCAGGGTTTACAGCGACTTGGACATAAAATTTTACTGGTACGACCAACACAAAAAGCAGTATGTACCGAATTCCACCCAGATCAGGAATGTCTGGTGATGTCACAGCCGATTCCTAAATATCCAAGTGTACAATTCGGATGGCCGCAATACCTCAAGGTTTCAAAAGCCTTTGAAAAATTTATGCCTGATGTAGTGCATATCGTCACAGAAGGGCCATTGGGTCTAACCGCTTTGCAGGCCGCAAAATCGCGAAAGGTTGCAGTTTCTAGTGGCTTCCATTCAGCCTTTCATGATTTTAGCCGTTTCTTTGATCTGGCTTTTCTGGTCAAGCCGATTCAGCGTTACTTAACATGGTTTCATAACAGTACCGATGTGACCTGCGTACCAAGCCAATATACAGAGCAGGCCTTACGCGGTTTTGGCGTAACGTGTCCTTTGGTGGTGGTGGGTCGTGGTGTGGATACGGAAAAGTTTTCACCGAAACATCGTTCAGAGCAGCTGCGCCAACAATGGGGCGCTGATGCTGACACCCGTGTCATGCTATATGTCGGACGCTTATCACCTGAAAAAGAAGTAGATGTGTTGGTGAAAAGCTTCCATGCTTTACAGGCACGACAAGGCAAAAATATTAAATTCGTGATTGTTGGAGAAGGACCAGATCAGACACGTCTGAGCAAGATGGCGCAATCCAGTGATGTAATCTTTATGGGGAGCTTGAGTGGAAAGGAACTTTCGGCGGCTTATGCCAGTGCCGATGTGTTTACCTTTGCTAGTCAGGCCGATACGTTTGGGAACGTCGTTTTAGAAGCCATTGCCAGTGGACTACCTGTGGTTGCCTATGACTATGTCTGTGCGCATCAACATGTGAGACATGAAGTGACAGGCTGGCTGAGTCAGCTTGGAGAGACGACTGATTTTATTCAATCGATTTGTCATTTACCTGCGCTGCCACAGTTGAGACAAATGGGGTTGCTTGCCAGCGAAAGCGTACAACAAAGCAGTTGGCAGTTTCCGGTACAACAATTAGAACACGCATTTTATCAGGTCGTGAGGAGTCTCCCATGACGACGACCTAAATCCTGAAGAGGAGAAAAAGTATGAAATTTCAAAATGCAAAAATAAAAATGCTGGATCTCGATTTAAAAGGGTGTGTCTACCTGAATCATCTTTCACAGTCGCAGCGTGTCGCTTTATTTTTTAAGACGATCAGTCGTTTGGGCGATGGGCCATTTTGGTATGTCATGTTGTTGTCGGTATGGGGGATGCACGGTTTGGCGTACGGTGTGCAGATCTTGTATCTGATTGGGGCAGGGTCAGTGGGAACCTTGATTTATAAATTTTTAAAAAATAAAACCACGCGTCCAAGACCTTATCAGGTACATCAGGTGATCATCTTGGGAGAGCGACCACTGGATCATTTTAGCTTTCCCTCTGGTCATACCTTACATGCTGTCATGGTGACCATCACATTGGGCTATATTGAGCCATTGTTATTGATCCTGATGTTACCGTTTACGATCTTGGTCGCATTGTCCCGCATGATTCTGGGACTACACTATCCAAGCGATGTCATTGTCGGTGCAATGATTGGGGCATCGGTTGCAAGTGCAATCATTTTGCTGGCACCGAGCTTTAATCTCATTTTGTAACGCATTATATAAGTGTTTTAGCGACAATTTAGCACTTCAACACTATCTCTTAAATCTGGTGTTTTGTTAAAGTACGCTCAATCACATACTTTTATTCAGGTTGTTATATGGGCTTACGCTGGACAGATACGATTGATATTGCGATTGAACTCACTGAAGCGCATCCAGAAGTCGATCCACAGTGGATTCGATTTACGGATCTACATGCATGGGTGTGTGCTTTACCAGACTTTAGTGATGACCCTACTAAATCAACGGAAGGTTTGCTTGAAGCCATTCAAATGGCTTGGCTGGATGAAGTTCGTTAGAAATTCGTCAGAAATCGCTGAACTTTTGCATATTCAAGCTGATTATTAGCGATGACATCGGTATAATGCGGCAAATTTTTTTAGTTTAAACCATAATAGGAGTCAATCATGGCGATTGAACGTACTTTATCTATCGTAAAACCAGATGCAGTTTCTAAAAACCACATCGGCGACATCTTTGCTCGTTTCGAAAAATCAGGTTTGAAAATCGTTGCAACTAAAATGAAACACCTTTCTCAAGCTGATGCTGAAGGTTTCTATGCAGAGCACAAAGAACGTGGTTTCTTTGCTGACCTCGTTGCATTCATGACTTCTGGTCCAGTTGTTGTTTCAGTTCTTGAAGGCGAAAACGCAGTTCTTGCTCACCGTGATATCTTGGGCGCAACTAACCCTAAAGAAGCGGCTCCAGGCACAATCCGCGCTGATTTCGCTGTAAGCATCGACGAAAACGCTGCTCACGGTTCTGACTCAGTTGCTTCTGCTGAGCGCGAAATCGCTTACTTCTTTGCTGATAACGAGATTTGCCCACGCACTCGTTAATCCAAAGTATTCGAGCCAGATAAGTGGTATACTACTTATCTGGTTTTTTATTTTTTATAGATTGTATTGTGTAAATAATGCACAGTATTTTTTAGCGCTGATATTGTTTAGGTAAATATACATGAGTTCTGCAGTGGTCGTTTCATCAGAAAATTTAGATGAAAAACAACAGTCTGTTCCTACGCCTGTCGTTCAAGCTGCCGATAATAAAGTAAATTTACTTGGCATGTCTCGACTTGAACTGGAAAAATTCTTTGAAGATCTGGGCGAAAAAAAGTTTCGCGCGGGTCAGGTCATGAAGTGGATTCATCAATATTTTGTGACAGATTTTGCCGAGATGACCAATATCTCGGGAAAATTACGTGAAAAATTAGAAAAAATTTGTGAAATTAAAGCGCCTGAGGTGGTGCATCGTAACTATTCCAAAGATGGTACTCGTAAGTGGGTATTCCGTGTCGGTGATGGTGATGGTTCGCTGGTTGAAACCGTATTGATTCCAGCAGATGATAAAACTGGCGCGCGTAAAACCTTGTGTATTTCTTCACAAGTGGGTTGTGCACTGGATTGCTCATTCTGTTCTACCGGTAAGCAAGGTTTCCAGCGTGACTTAACTCCAGCGGAAATTATTGGTCAGTTGTGGATGGCGAACTACTCCTACATGGAAGATGTTCCTGTTGCAGAGCGTGAACGTACCGTGACCAATGTAGTTATGATGGGTATGGGCGAACCTTTACTCAATTATGATGCTGTGCTCAGTTCTATGCAGTTGATGCTTGATGATTTTGCTTATGGCATGTCTAAGCGCCGTGTGACCTTATCGACTTCTGGTGTTGTTCCGAAGATTGATCAACTAGCTCAGGATATTGATGTTGCATTGGCAATTTCACTGCATGCACCTAATGACGAACTGCGTAATGAATTGGTGCCGATCAATAAAAAATATCCGTTACAGCAACTGATTGCGGCTTGCCAACGTTATTTGGGCAAAGATGGTAATGAAAGCTCTCGTCGCCATGTCACGATTGAATATGTGATGCTTGAAGGGGTCAATGACCAACCTGAGCATGCACAGCAATTGTTAAAATTATTGAAAAACTTACCAAGTAAAATCAACCTGATTCCATTTAATCCGTTCCCGCACGCACCATATGGCCGTTCGAGCCGTAACCGTATTATTTCGTTCCAAAAAACTTTGTCGGATGCCGGATTTGTGTGTACGATTCGTCAGACACGTGGTGATGATATCGATGCGGCGTGTGGACAATTGGTAGGACAGGTTGCTGACCGTACTCGTCGTGCTGAACAGTGGAAAAAGAAAGTGGCGCAACGACAAGAAATATTGCGCACACAAGGATAAAACTTGGGGAAAAAGCGTTGAATACAACTCGATCAAAAACGATTATAGCGACAGCTGTTGTGTTTACTTTACTGGGCTTAACAGCTTGCCAGACGCCATCTACAACATTAAAAAAAGATCCGGAAAAAGCGGTGCAGGTTCGTACACAACTTGCGGCAGAATATATTCGTACACGTGATCTGGATTCAGCCAAGCGTTCGCTTGATCAGGCGTTAAAACTGAATTCCCGAGATGCCAACGCCAATATGATGATGGGCATCTTGCTGCAACAAGAAGGTAGTGCAGCAAATATGGAAAAAGCGGAGTCTTATTTTAAGCGCGCTATTTCTACCGAACCAGATAACGCTCAGGCTCGTAATAATTACGGTACATATTTGTACCAGCAGCAACGCTATAATGAAGCCATTGAGCAATTTACCCGTGCGGGCGCAACCCTAGGTTATGATCAGCGTTTTCAGTCGCTAGAAAACTTGGGGCGAATCTATTTAAAACTTGGCGATGTTGCGAATGCTGAAAAATCATTCAAACAAGCGCTACAAGCGAATCGAAACGCAACAATTTCAATGTTAGAGTTGGCGGAAATTTTCTATTTGCAACAAAATAATAGAGATGCATCGCAACTATACGAACAATATGTTCGTAATGTAGGTCAGAAAAACCAGGGTGCTCGTGCGCTTTGGATTGGTTTACGCATTGCTCGCGCAAATGCGGATCAGTTAGGAATGCAAGTGTTAGTCAATCAGTTACGCGCTTTATTTCCTGATAGTCCAGAATATCAACGTTATTTGCAATTACAGTACAGTACTGAGGCCGTATGGAAATAAATCCAAATTCACATCAGCCAACTGGCTCAACCTCGCCATCGTCTGCGTTAGGAAATATTCAACGACCTGGTGAGTATTTGCGTCAAATTCGTATTGCACAAAAGAAAGAAATTGAAGAGATTGCAAACGTATTGAACATGCCTGTCAAAACCTTGACGGCATTAGAGCAAGATGATTATAAGTCATTGCCAGAAGCGACTTTTATCAAAGGTTATTATCGTGCTTATGCAAAGCATTTAAATGCGGATGCAAGTGCGATTATTCAGCGTTTTGATGAAATCTATGTTAATGATACAGGTCTTAAAGCCAGCCATGCCTTGAATAATTCTCCGATTAAAATCATGGGGAAATTGTCAGGTTCGAAAAGCGTACGTAACCGCAAATGGTTAAAACGCATTGCGATTGTGGCGGCGGTTGCATTATTGGCATGGTTAGCAGTCGTGGCTGTACAGAATTGGACATCAAGCCATAAGGATGATGCGGATGTACCAAAGATTAAAAACTCTGAAGTTGAAATTCTGCCAATGAGCGGAAATACAACAGCAGCAACATCTGGTGACCAATTAGTCCTGAACTTTAACCGTCCAACCTCTGTGCATATTGTGGACGCAACAGGTAAAGTATTGGCAACAGGTCGTCAGGCATCGACATTGAATTTGAGTGGTCAGTCTCCATTCCAGATTCGTTTGGATGATGCGACCGCTGTATCTCTGGTGCTAAATCAGGAACAAATTTCGTTGTCTCCATATACCGTCAATGGAAAAGCAGAATTCCGTTTGTCTCGTTAATGACAAAGAGTAGAGCTATACGATGATTGTGAACCCAATTAAACGCCGTCCAACACGTAAAATCCGTGTTGGTTCAGTGTATGTCGGTGGTGATGCCCCGATTAGTGTTCAAAGTATGACGAATACTGAAACTTGTGATGTCGATGCGACCGTGGCGCAAATCCAGCGCTGTGCAGATGCTGGTGCAGACATCATGCGTGTTTCTGTTCCTTCAATGGAAGCGGCAGAGGCATTTGGTGCAATCCGTAAACGTGTGAGCGTGCCGTTGGTTGCGGATATTCATTTTGATCATCGTATTGCTTTGGCTGTCGCGGATTATGGCGCGGACTGTTTGCGTATTAACCCCGGCAATATCGGTTCAGATCAGAAAGTACGTGAAGTAGTTGCTGCGGCAAAACATCATGGTATTTCGATCCGTATCGGTGTAAATGCGGGTTCATTGGAAAAAGACTTACAAGCAAAATATGGTGAGCCAACAGGGCAGGCCTTACTTGAGTCTGCAATGCGTCATATCGATATTCTAGACCGTTTAGATTTTCATGAGTTCAAAGTCAGCGTAAAAGCGTCGAATGTGTTTTTGACCATGGATGCTTACCGCTTATTGTCACAACAGATTGATAATCCGTTGCACCTCGGTGTTACAGAGGCTGGAATTTATCGTACAGGTACGGTGAAATCGGCGATTGCGCTTGGTGGATTATTGATGGAAGGCATTGGCGATACCATGCGTATTTCGCTTGCGGCCGAGCCAGAAGATGAAATTAAAATCGGTTTTGATATTTTAAAATCGTTGGGCTTGCGCTCAAACGGCATTAACTTTATTGCTTGCCCAAGTTGCTCACGCCAAGAATTCAATGTGATTCAGGTGATGCAGGCACTGGAAGAGCGTTTAGAAGATATTCGTACTCCGATGGACTTGTCTGTCATCGGGTGTAAAGTGAATGGTCCAGGTGAAGCTAAAGAAGCAGATATCGGGATCGTGGGAGCATCTCCTCGTTCACTGGTCTACCGTAATGGCGAAAAGAGCCATTTAATTGACACAAATCAGTTGGTTGATGAAATTGAAACAATGGTTCGTCAACGTGTTCAAGAGCTTGAAGAAGCAAAATCTAAAGAAATTATTCGTAGTTCATCATGAGTTCAATCGTCGCTATCAAAGGTTTTAATGACATCCTTCCAACGCAAACAGCGGCTTGGAGAAGTCTGGAACAACAACTTGCATCTTTAATGGATGCTTATGGTTATCAACAGATCCGCTTACCGATCGTTGAGCAAACCGGTTTATTCAAACGTGCTATTGGCGATGCGACCGATATCGTTGAAAAAGAAATGTATACCTTTTTCGACAAAGGTAATCCGCCTGAATCACTGACCTTACGTCCAGAAGGGACTGCGGGCTGTGTACGTGCGTTGCTTGAACATAATTTATTGCGTGGCGCGACACCGCGCGTGTGGTATATGGGACCAATGTTCCGTTATGAAAAACCACAAAAGGGCCGTTACCGTCAGTTCCACCAGTTTGGTGTGGAAACGTTTGGTGTGGCAACGCCAGATATCGATGCAGAGTTAATTTTACTCACAGCACGTCTGTGGAAGCGTATGGGGGTTGCTGACAAGGTTCAACTTGAGTTGAATACTTTAGGTGAAACCGACGAGCGTGCAGAATACCGTGCAGCATTGGTTGAGTTTTTAAATCAGCACAAAGATGCTTTGGATGAAGACTCTCAACGTCGTTTGACCACCAATCCATTGCGTATTCTGGATTCTAAAGTTGAATCAACGCAAAAGATTCTGGAAAATGCGCCAAAGTTGCATGATTTCCTCAAAGAAGATTCAATCAATCACTTCCAGCAATTACAGCAATATTTAACCGATGCTGGTATTGAGTTTGTGATTAACCAGAAGTTAGTGCGTGGGTTGGACTACTACAACAAAACCGTATTTGAATGGACCACCACCATGTTGGGTTCACAAGGTACGGTATGTGCAGGTGGTCGCTATGACGGCTTGGTTGGACAGCTAAAAGGTAAAGCAGATCAGTCTGTCCCTGCGGTTGGTTTTGCGATGGGAATGGAGCGTTTGCTACTGTTACTCGAGCAAGTTGAACAAGCCAAAGCTGTACGTGATTGCGAAATCTTCTTATTGGCTGAGCCTGCTTATCAAGCTAAAGCTTTGGTATTGGCTGAACAGATTCGTGATCAGTTGGAAGCGGCAAATAGCCCGATTCGTTTAAAAACAGGTTCACAAGGCAGCATGAAAAGCCAAATGAAAAAGGCCGATCAGTCTGGTGCGATCTTTGCGATGATCTTGGGTGAGCGGGAGTGGGAATCACAGCAGCTTCTCATTAAAGAACTTGCGACAGCAGAACAGTCACAAGTTGCTTTAACTGAACTGACGCCATTTTTGATCGAAAAATTTAAACAATAAGTTGAAAAATTTAGGAAAAGGACAATCACATGAGTTTAAGTGATGATGAACAGCTCGACAGTTTAAAGTCGTTTGCCAAAAAATATGGTTCTGCAATCATTAGCGGAATTCTCATTGCCTTGATTGCCTTTTTCGGATGGGAATACTGGCAAAAAAAGACCCTTGCTGAAGCTCAGAACCAGACAGCGAAGGTACAGAAGTTGATGGATGAGGCAAAAGCTGCCACAGGTCAGCCAAATGCCTTTGCAACCTTATCTGAAGCAGCAGATAAAATTGTGAAAGAAGATGCTGATTCTGCTCAAGCGATTCAGACGCAATTTATCATGGCGAAGCTTGCGTATGAAAAGCAAGACTATGCTGCTGCTGAGAAAGCTTTGAAGAAAGTTGAAAACTCAAAAGTGAAAGATGAGGGTTTGCTACAAGTTGTTAAATTACGTTTGGCTGATGCTCAGTTGGCACAAAACAAGTTTGATGATGCGTTAAAAACTTTATCTGCTGTGACAGAGCCTGCGTTCAAGGCCACTGCTGATGAGCTTCGCGGTGACATTTTTGTTGCGAAAAAAGATAACGAATCTGCTCGTAAAGCGTATCAAAGTGCATGGGATAACTTGCTCGAGCGTAAACAAGAGCGTCAGCTTTTACAAATTAAACTCGAAAGTGTTGGCGTTTTAGTAGATGATCCTGAGTTTGAGCGCCCGATCTTAGATACCAAAGTGGATGAGTCTTAATGCAGAATAAACTAAAACTTCCTTTGGCAATTGCAATTGCTTCAGCTTTACTTGTTGGATGTTCGAGCAATAAAGTAAAAGAGGCAAAACCAAACCCATTGCCAAAAATCACGCAAGAACAAAGTTTAAACCTTGTTTTTTCACAAAGTGTTTCGTCTACAAAAGCTGCTGAAGCATTGCGCTTGCAACTGGATACAGACAATGGTGTGATTTTTGCGATTGACCCTGATGGTCAGGTTTCTGCTTACAAAGGTAAAGAACGCCTTTGGAAAAGCAAGATTACCAAACAAGAACTGACTGCGGGTGTAGAAGCAGGGGAAGGGATTGTTGTAATCGGTAATCGCAAAGGACAGTTATTTGGTTTAGATCAGGCCACAGGTGAACAAAAGTGGACGGCAAAATTGTCTGGTGCAATTCTGTCGCCATCGTTGATCCAGTCTGGTCGTGTGATTACCATTGCCAATGATGGTACTGTGTTTGCACATGATACGGTAACGGGTCAGCAAGTCTGGGCTTATAAACTGCCAAACGTACAGTTTAGCTTACGTGGTCAGCCAGCCCCAGTTCGCTTAGATGATCGTACTGTATTGATTGGCTCTGCAAATGCGTATGTGTATGCGCTAGACATTATTAGTGGTGTACCTCGCTTCCAGCGCCGTGTTGCGATTAGCGATGGTCGTTCAGACATTCAACGTTTGATTGATGTGGTTGGCGATCCAGTGGTTGCGGGTCAATTCCTTGTAACGACCAGCTTCCAGGGTCAGGTAACCGTGACAGATCTTGCTTCACAACGTGTGGTGTGGAGTGAAGATGCAAGCAGTACCAACAGTGCTGAAGTTGCCGAAGATAAAGTATTTGTGACCACAACCGATGGTAAGTTAAACGCGTATAGCTTGGCGACTGGCGAGTTGGTTTGGCAGAATGAAGAATTGTTAAATCGTCAGTTGAGCAACCCTGTGATGTTGGGACAAAACCTTGTTGTTGGTGACTTGGATGGAGTACTTCATCTGATTAATCCAGCATCAGGCAAGTTGATCGGTCGTGCGAAAACCAGCGGTGAAGTCCGTTCATTACGTGTGATTGACAATCAGCTTTATGTTGCCACTCGAAAAGGTGCATTAACCATTTGGCAGAATCGATAATTTTGCCTTAGCTTGTGGTAAAATGCTCAATTAGCTATTGCTAATAAAAGAATGATCGGGGTATTTGTTTAAACAAAACCCCGAATTTTTATTGTGATTACTTGATCACCAAAATCTTCCATACTGTTTCTGATACGATGTCATCAACGATGGCTCGTCTGAATTAAGGTTAATTTATGAAACCCGTTATTGCGCTCATTGGTCGTCCAAACGTCGGAAAATCAACGCTATTTAACCAAATCACCAAAAGTCGTGATGCTTTGGTTGCTGACTTCGCTGGTTTAACTCGTGACCGCAAATATGGCGATGCGGTTTATCAAAATAAATCATTCATTGTCGTAGATACGGGCGGTATTGGTGAGAATGAAGGTGGCATTGACTCCTACATGGCCGAGCAGTCAAAAACTGCAATCCATGAAGCAGACATCATTGTTTTTGTCGTTGATGCACGTGCTGGCTTATTGGCTTCGGATGAGCAAATTGCTCGTGAGCTACGTACATTGGGCAAGAAAGTACATTTGGTTGCCAACAAGGTCGATGGTGTACATGCAGAAGCTGCATTAGTTGAATTCTATAAGCTCGGTATGGGCGAACCGATGCAGGTTGCGGCCAGTCATGGTCGTGGTGTGCAGCAAATGCTTGAAGAAGTGTTGGCTGAAGTCCCAGAAGATGAAAATCCAGACGAGCACAACAAAAATACAGGTTTACGTTTAGCGATTATTGGTCGTCCAAACGTTGGTAAATCGACTTTGGTAAACCGTTTACTGGGCGAAGAGCGTGTTGTTGCGTTTGACCAGCCGGGTACAACGCGTGACTCGATTTATATTCCTTATGAGCGTGATGGTCGTCAATATACCTTGATTGATACTGCGGGTGTACGCCGTAAAGGTAAGGTTGATGAGATGATTGAGAAATTCTCAATCGTTAAAACTTTGCAAGCCATGAAAGACGCGCATGTTGTTGTTGTGGTTGTCGATGCACGTGAAGGGATTGTTGAACAAGACTTACATTTGATTGGTTATGCGCTCGAAGCGGGCCGTGCCATGGTCATTGCGATCAACAAATGGGACAACATGACCGAATATGATCGTAAGCAATGTAAACTTGATGTTGAACGCCGTTTTGACTTTATTCCATGGGCAAAAATCCATTTGATTTCAGCTTTACATGGTACTGGTGTAGGCGAGCTTTATCCTTCGATTCACCGTGCTTATGAGTCAGCAAACTTAAAAGTTTCACCTGCAAAATTGACTCAGATTTTAAGTGATGCAACTGAGGCACATCAGCCGCCAATGATCAGTGGTCGTCGTATTAAAATGCGTTATGCGCATATGGGCGGACAAAATCCACCAACGATCGTCATTCATGGTAATAAGGTGGATAAGACACCAGCGGATTATCGTCGTTATCTGGAAAATGTATTCCGTAGAGTGTATAAGCTTGAAGGTACACCCGTTCGTATTGACTTTAAAACTTCTGAAAACCCATTTGAAGGACGTAAGTCGCAAGTGGATGAACGCGTTGCAGCACGTAAACGTCGTTATGTTCAGAAATTTAAAAAAGCAGAAAAGAAATTCAAGCGTTAAGCCGTACTTAATGCTCAAAAGCCCAAAGTTTGCTTTGGGCTTTTTTGATTGTCTTGTTTTATTAATAAATATTAATAATCTAGTTTTTTGTTTAGCTAGACTTTAGAGAAAATTGACAATAAGTATTTTAGTGTAAGCTGTTGAAATATAATGAAAATAAATTTTTTGTTAAATTTCGTGCTAGTGCTATAATGCCACCGCAAAATTTCCTTAAATTGTCTATTTTTTAAACCAGATTGGATTGTGCATTGCATGTTTAAATTACATCTAACGCAGCCTCAGCTTACCTATGCACAGCAAAACTATGCTGCGCTAGAGGCTATTCCTGCAATGCAACGTCGCCGTTTATCTCCATTGGCAAAAATGGCTCTCCATGGCGCATTAACCGCTTTGGCAGGCAAGCATGCAGATTATATCGTCTGGGTTTCAAAATACGGGGATGAGCAAAAAACTTTAGATATTCTAAAAGATGTATTACAAGAACAAACACCATCACCTACACAATTTTCAACCTCTGTCCATAATGCGATTGCAGGCTTATATTCGATTTTGTGTCAGGACGATACACCTTCTACAAGCCTGAGTTGTGAATGGACCGAAGCCTTGATCGAAGCCTATGCCATTTTAAAATCCAGCACCACAGTAAAGCGTGTTTTGGTGGTGGCTTATGATCAAGCTTTACCTGATCTCTACAGTGATGCATCTGATTTTCCAGCATTTTCGTTGGCAACGGTTGTGAGTCTGGAAGAGCCTAATTTAGAGATTCTGGCATTATCTGGTTCAGAGCACATGGAAAGTTTGGCTTTTTACCAATTTTGGCAATCTGTAGAAGAAAAACCGTCTGTAGTGAGATGGAAAAAATGTTAAAGCTCAAGCAGATTAAACAAAAAACCAATTATTTTTGGCGTGTTGCCGCTACAGGATTTAGCTTTGCAAGTTTTGGTGCAGGCGGTATCGGCATTGCAACATTGGTTGCGCCTCTGGTTCATTTGACCAGCCGTGATCCACAAATCCGCCAGCAACGTGCGCAGCAAGTGATTCGTTATAGCTTTAAAGGCTTTACCGAAATGATGGTCAAGTTAGGCGTCATGACCTATTCGGTAGAAGGGCTGGAAAAATTACAAAATAGCCGCCAAGAACTGGTGATTGCCAATCATCCCACCTTGATTGATGTGGTGGTGATGATTGGTCTGATGCAACAAGCCAATTGTGTGGTTAAGCAATCATTATGGTCAAATCCCTTTACGCGTGGGCCAGTTCGTAGCGCAGGTTATATTTTAAATGCAGGTTCACAGCAGTTTATTGAGGATTGCGTGGTGCGTTTAAAAGAGCAGGGCGCGGCTTCATTGTTGATCTTTCCTGAAGGAACCCGCACAGAAAAAGGCGAATCTCTGAATGAGTTTCAACGTGGTGCTGCAAATATTGCCATCCGTGCCAATGTGCCAGTGCGTCCAGTGTTGATACGTTGTACACCATCGACCTTAACCAAAAATGAAAAATGGTATCATGTGCCTGCGCAACCTTTTCATATTGAGATTAAGGTGCTCGATGCAATTGAGGTCAAAGACCTATTAGCGGATTCAGACGTTAGCCCTAAGCAGGTACGTCAGTTGAATCAACAGTTTTATCAAATTTTTAATGATGAGTTATCTAAAAATGAGCAATCTTGCTGATGAATTAAAGCAAATGATTATTGATGTTCTCGCACTTGAGGATATTAGCATCAGTGATATTGAAACCGACGCTCCACTTTTTGGTGAGGGGTTAGGTTTAGACTCAATTGATGCTCTAGAATTGGGCTTGGCATTGAAAAAGCGTTACAACATTCATTTGAATGCCGAGTCTGATGAGACCAAACAACATTTTAAATCAGTTCAAAGTCTGGTGGCTTTGGTTGAAGCACAGCAAGCAGTTTAAGGAGTAGATCGATGTTAACTCAAGAACAGGTGCTGGCAAAATTAAGAGAATGGATGCAGGATTTATTTGAAATTGAGCCTGACGATATTCAGCTTGATTCAAATTTATATGAAGATCTCGACGTCGACAGTATTGATGCTGTGGATTTAGTGGTGAAAATTAAAGAACTGACTGGCAAGCAGGTGAAGCCAGAAGACTTTAAAGCCGTTAGAACAGTACAAGATGTGGTTGTTGTCATTCAGAATATGACGGCTGAATGAAACATCTGTTCAGAGGGGGCGTGATCACATTTTTTGTGTTATACCCCTTTATTGTCGGATGGAGTCTATCGCATGGTCAGTTTCTCTGGGTCAGCGGTTTACTTGTCGTTCTGGGTATACTTCGTTTAGTCAGTGCGAAAAAAGACTTGATGTTACCTTTGACTGGACTGGCCATTATTTGTGGTAGTTTGAGTCTGATTTTAAAAGATCATGCCTGGCTTAAGCTTTATCCTGTTGGAATGAGTTTGGGCGCTTTACTTATCTTTGCCCTGACATTATATAAGCCACCTTCCATGATTGAGCGTTTTGCCCGTCTGATGGAACCTGATTTACCTGCATCGGGGGTACAGTGGACACGTAAAGTGACTGTGGTCTGGTGTATATTTTTCAGTATCAATGCCCTGATTGCATTGGCAACATGCTTTGCGCCAATGAAGTTTTGGGTAATCTATAATGGTTTTATCTCTTACGTTTTGATGGGAATTTTATTATTGGGTGAGTTTATCTTGCGCAAAAGACATCAACGTTTAAATCAAACAACATCTTAAAATACTATGCCTATCTTCTTTTATAACGATACCGATTCAGCAAAAACGTTTTGTATTAGCGCTGAATTTAAAACCATTTCTTATGCGGACTTTTGGCAAGATGTTGCTGAACAGACAGCGGCTATTCAAAATTTACCTCAACAGATCTGGGCGTTATGGGAGCAGGACAGTTATCAATTTAGTGTCTTGTTTTTTGCAGGCTTGCTCGCGAACAAAAAAATTATTTTACCGCCGCATCGAGTGCGTGATTTAGAGCAACAATTTTTACAGCAAGGTATCCATTTTCTTGAACGTCAACCTGTTCATGCATCTTTAAAGCGCAGTGAACATGAAGCGAACCTGATCAGATTGCAACAGGATGAATTCCTCGATCAGGCGGAAGTAATGTTTTTTACCTCTGGCTCAACAGGGGAACCGAAAAAGATTGAACGGACCTTAAAGCAGCTTTTAAATGAAGTTTCAGGCTTGGCCAGCAGTTTCCAGCTCAATGAAAAAAGTGCTGCGATTGCGACGGTTAGCCACCAGCATATCTATGGATTATTGTTTAAGTTGCTTTTACCGTTGGCAATGGGTCGTCCTTTTTTCAATACACAACTGGCTTTCCCAGAAGATGTTATTCAAGCACAACAGCGTTTAGCTCAAGCGGGTTGGACGAATTATGTGATCTCAAGTCCTGCGCTATTAAAACGTTGGAGTCAGGATTTAGCCTTAAAACATTGTGAAATGACCTTTAGTTCAGGTGGAAAACTGGATGCAGGTATTCGTCCGCATCTGAATGTACCGATTGTGGAAGTTCTGGGTAGCTCTGAAACGGGGGGCATCGCACACCGTCATCAGGATGAGGCCGCTTGGACAGCATTTGATAATGTTGAGATTCAGATTTCAGCAACTACGCAGCTTATGGTGCAAAGTAACCATGCGGGTGAGTCTGGCTGGATCATCACTGGGGATGCTGCTGAATGGATCGATATCAATCTGAAGCAATTTAAACTATTGGGACGACTCGATCGGATTATCAAGCTCGAAGAAAAGCGTTTAAGTCTGGATGCCATTGAACAGCAGATCAATACTTTGGTTGAGGTTGAACAAAGCCATGCCTTGGTGACGGAACATCAGAATCGCCAAATTCTGGCGTGCATTGTGGTGCTTACATCAGCGGCTCAGCAGCAACTGATTGAACTGGGTAAAGCTACATTTGTGAAGAAGCTAAAGCAGCAGCTCCAGTTTCAGCTTGAAACCATTGCGATTCCAAGACAATGGCGTTTCCTCAGTCAGATTCCACAAAATGCGCAGTCAAAACGGGATAAAAACTATTTAAAAGCGCTCTTTGCACCAATGCTACAACCCGTGGTTTTATCACAGTGGCAGGTGCAGGATGAGCAATATCTTTTACTCGAGTTTCCTCCTGAACTGGAATGCTTTAAAGGACATTTTCCGAATCAACCGATTTATCCTGGCGTTGGGCAGATCAGTTTTATTCAACAGTTTGCCAAGAATAGCTGGTCTGACTTAAATGAGTGTCAGGGCTTGGAGCAGATTAAGTTCCAGAATCTGATACGTCCTTATGCGGTGATACAATTAAAATTAACGCGAAAACAGCATAAAATTAGCTTTGAAATGACTGCCGCAGAACAGACTCTAGCTTCTGGCCGTCTTTCGTTTGCCGTTGATGAGGTGTAGGGGCTGGTTATGTTGACATATAGCATTGTGATTCCTGTTTATAATCATCCGCATTATCTGGCTGATCTGGTGCAGCATTTATCCCAATTCCAGTATCCGATCATCTTGGTCAATGATGGCAGTGATGCTGCTTGTACAGCGATTCTGCATCAACTGGCACAACACAATGCTTTGGTCGATTTGGTTGAGCATCCAGAAAATTTAGGCAAAGGCCAAGCCGTGATCACGGGCCTGCAACATGCAGCACAACAGGGCATGAGCCATGTATTGCAGATCGATGCAGATGGTCAGCATTGTTGGGACGATGTGGCGAAATTTATTGCGTTATCGCAACAGCATCCACAGGCGATGGTAATTGGGCAACCTTTTTTTGATGCTTCTGTACCTAAAAAGCGCCTCTATGGTCGTTATGTCACACACTTTTGGGTCTGGTTGAATAGCCTGTCTTTTGAGATTAAAGACAGTATGTGCGGTTTCCGCATCTATCCATTGGCGCAAACAATACCAGTCCTGAACACAGCTCGATTCCAGCCGCGAATGGGCTTTGATAGTGAGATTCTGGTACGGTTAAAGTGGGAAAATATCCAGTTTGTAAATGTGCCGACCAAGGTGATTTATCCTGAACATGGCATTTCTCATTTTAATGTGTGGCGGGATAATCTCGGTTTAAGCAAAGCCCATGCAAGGCTATTTGCTGGCATGCTGATTCGTTTGCCTAAATTAGTCTGGCATAAGATCAAGGCTGACTGATTCTATGGTACAGCACAGAACAGATCGCACTTGGCACGATATTAAAGAGCGTGGCGGGCTTTTACCCTTGATGCTGATGCTTGGTTTTTATCGTTGTGGCGGGCGCTGGTTATGCCGTGTCGTGCTGTACTTTATTATCATGTGGTATTGGCTATTTGCCGTGACTGCGCGCAAGGCATCGCTGCAATATTTACAACGTTTGCACCAGTTTGCAGGCACACAATCACCGTTTGAAGCGATCCCGAACTGGACCAACAGCTATACGCATTTTATGCAATTCGGCGAATGCATTTTAGATAAAATTGAAGGCTGGTTAGGTCATATTCCTGAACAAAAATTACAGTTATTTGGGCATGAGCATTTTCAGCAGCATTATCAGAAAGGTACGATTATTGTGGTGTCGCATTTTGGCAATATTGAATTGTTGCGTGCGATAAAGTCTGAACATCCACAAAAAATTAACGTGCTGGTCTATCAAAAACACGCGTCTCAATTTAACCAGTTTTTAAAAAAAATTAATGATAAAGCCGATGTGAATTTAATTTCTGTCGATGAATTGGGAATTGAAACTGCCATATTGTTGCAGGAAAAAATGCAGCAAGGTGAGTGGGTGATCGTGGCCGCAGATCGTGTCCCTGTGCAATCAGATCGTGTGCAAACTGTACAATTTCTAGGGCAAGCGGCAGCTTTACCTCAAGGTGCATGGATTCTGGCAAATTTACTTAAAGTGCCTGTGCTGGCTGTGTTTTGTTATCGTGCCCAGCAAAACTTTCAGGTGCATATTCATTTGATTGCTGAACAGGTCGATTTACCGCGTAAAACCCGTTTAAGCAGCATGCAACACATCACACAATCCTATGTCACCGTATTAGAACAGCATTGCTTACGTGCACCGTATCAATGGTTTAATTTTTATCAGTTTTGGACAAAATAACGTGAATGCAAGTCAAATTGAAGCAAGGGTCAAGCCTGTTCTGATTGTAGGGGAACAAGCGCTGAGTATCGAAGATGTGGTGGCTGTTGCCCGCCAAGAGATGCAAGTGGCTTTACCTACGTCAACGGCTTGGCGTGAATTGATTCAGCGCGGGGCTGACTTTTTAGATCAACTCTTGCTTGATGAAGGCGTGATTTATGGTGTAACCACGGGTTATGGCGATTCCTGTCTGGTTGAAATTCCCATGCATCAAGTCAATGAACTGCCTTTGCATTTGTCTCGTTTTCATGGCTGTGGTTTGGGTGAAAATCTGGACTTGATCACTGCACGTGCGGTTGTGATCACACGTCTTTGCTCATTGGCACGTGGTTATTCAGGTGTCTCTTTGGCCTTGCTGGAGCGTCTAGTCTGGATGCTCAATGAAAATATTATTCCTGTGATTCCATCAGAAGGCTCTGTCGGCGCAAGTGGTGATTTGACCCCTTTATCTTATATTGCTGGTGCTTTGGTCGGCGAGCGGGATGTCTATGCGCAAGCTAAGGTTGTGCCGATTGCTCAAGTCTATGCTGAGAAAGGAATTCAGCCACTCATCTTGCGCCCGAAAGAAGGGTTGGCACTGATGAATGGTACCGCTGTGATGACGGCGATTGCTTGCTTAAACTATAAAAAGGCTGAACAGGTGGCATTGGCAAGTACCTTGATTACGGCCTTAAATGTACTGGCACTTGAAGGGAATCCAAGTCATTTTGATGAAGTTCTATTTGCACAAAAGCCTCATCCGGGGCAGCAGCTGATTGCACAGCAACTACGTGAATGGCTGAATAGTGAAGTACAAACAGCACATCAAAGTCCACGTTTGCAGGATCGTTATTCCTTACGTTGTGCACCGCATATTATTGGGGTGTTTGAAGATTCAAAAACATGGTTGCGCCAGTTTATTGAAAATGAATTAAATTCAAGTAACGATAACCCGTTGATTGATCCTGTGAACTTACGGGTACTGCATGGTGGACACTTCTATGGTGGGCATATTGCACAGGCCATGGACAGTTTAAAGATCATGATTGCCAATATTGCAGATCTAATGGATCGCCAAATTGCACAACTGGTTGATCATAAAATGAATCATGGATTGCCGCGTAATCTGACAGGCTCTGCTGCAGACCGCTTGCCACTAAATCATGGTTTTAAAGCCGTACAAATCGGGGTGTCAGCCTGGACTGCTGAAGCATTGAAGCATACTTTAGCGGCCTCTATTTTTTCTCGTTCTACCGAATGCCATAATCAGGATAAAGTGAGTATGGGCACCATTGCAGCACGGGATGCAACTCGTGTGATTACCTTGACTCAGCAGGTTTTGGCGGCTTTATGTTGTGCCAGCGTACAGGCGGTGTATTTAAAAGGTGTGGTCTCACAACTCAGTCCAAGTTTAAAAGCCTTTGTCGAATGGACCTTACAAAGTTTTGCATTACTTGAAGAAGACCGTCCATTACAAACTGAATTACAACAAATCATTGATCGTTTCGACAACTTTGAATTGTTCAATCAGTTTCAGGAAAAGGTATAGGAGCACACAATGCAGGCAGATGTAATCATTGAGATTCCTTTTCATGATGTCGATACCATGAATGTGGTCTGGCATGGACATTATTTAAAGTATTTTGAAATCGCCCGTTGTAAGTTGCTGGAACAGTTTAATTATAACTACAACCAGATGAGAGCATCAGGCTATGCATGGCCAGTGATTGAAAGTCATGTGCGTTATGTACAGGGCATTGAGTTTGAACAGAAAATCAAAGTCCGTGCCATTTTAAAAGAGTGGGAGAATCGTTTAAAAATCGAGTATTTGATTCTGGATGCAGAAACTGGACGCCGCTTAACCAAGGGTTATACCACACAAGTTGCGGTAAACATTGCCAATCGTGAAATGTGTTTTCAGTCTCCGCAAGTTTTACTGGACTGTTTGAATGCTTGGGATGCATTTAAGGAGCATCATCATGATTAATCTGCTCTCGAATATCTTACAGCGCCTGCTGCAAAAACGTCACTGGTTAGCAATGCACAGTGTTGTTTGGAGTTTGTTGCTCAGTTTCAGTGTGGCTGCTTCTGCTAATACCGAACAGGTATCTTCGATTTTTAAGCAGCTGTCTAAAAGTGACATCGTACGTGCTGATTTTGAGCAGCAAAAGAAACTCGCCAGTTTGAATAAAACCTTTACTTCTAATGGTTCCTTGACCTTTGCCAAAGCTAATGGCGTGCTGTGGCAAATTAAGCGTCCTGTTCAGGCAGATCTGATCGTTACGCAAAAGAAACTCGTCCAGAAAACACAGAGAACCTATAGCCAGATTCAGATTGATCAGTCACCTTATAGTTCGGTTGCGACTTTATTTTTACAGTTGATGTCGGGTGATGAAAAGGCACTGGCAAAGAATTTTAATGTCGTTTCAGCAGATTATCGACCAACAGGCTGGAACGTTGCTCTAACACCTAAATCAGGATTATTTAAAAAGCTGTTTGTGCGAATAGATGCACAAGGTCAGCAATATGTGAATAAAATTGTGATTCAGGAACAGGGCAATAACAGCACCACGATTTTATTCCGTAATCAAAATACTCAACCGAACCAACTCACGGCTGCTGAAGATGCGCTTTTCCAATTGGCAAAATAAATTTACTGCCATCTGGTTAGTTCTTTTAACCATTGTTGGACTTGCGCTTGCAGTGGCATGGTTGAAAAAGGATATTCATATCCAGACCAATATTTTTGCTTTGTTGCCTGAAACACAGCAAAATCCTGAACTCGCGCAAACTCAGAAATATATAAGCGATCAACTGAATGAGAAAGTTTTTGTCGTTTTAGAGAGCTCGGATCAACAGGCCTTAGCGCAAGCGACTCAACTGTTCCAGCAGAAACTGCAACAAAGTGATTTATGGCAGCCGCTTAAGCCACAACTCGATTTAGAACAATTTTCCAAACAGTTATATCAGCATCGAGCAGGCTTACTGAGTCAGCAAGATCGGCAGGTCTTACAGCAACAGGATTATGAAGCACTGACTGAGCAAAGCTTGATGCAACTCATGAGTGTCGGAATGCCGATTACCGCGACCTCATTACAGCAGGATCCATTCCTGTTATTTCCACGTTATATGCTAAATGTGGTAAATCAGGCGGGAAGTCATATCGAGTTGGAAGACGGATTCGCCACGATTCATGATGAGCAGAAAACAGCCCGTTTATTGGTGTTGGAATTAAAGAACAGTCCTTATAACATCGATTATCAGGAACAGGTCACAGGCTGGATTGAACAGCTCAAACCGCAGCTTACACAGCTCAAGGTAAAGTCACATTGGACTGGAACCATTTTATTTTCTAATTTCGGCACGCAGTCGGCGAAACAGGAAATTTCAACCATTGGGTTAGGCTCGACGTTTGGATTAATTTTATTGGTCTGGTTCGGTTTCCGTTCATTTCGTCCACTCATCACTGAATTTATCGCTGTATCAACAGGCAGCTTGCTGGCATTTGCAGTGACCCATTTGGTGTTTGGGGAAATTCACCTGATGACGCTGGTGTTTGGGGCAAGTTTAATCGGGGTCTGTGTCGATTTTTCTTTCTATTTTATGGCGATGCAATCCCAGCACCGTCAGCTGGATGGCTTTAAAATTCTAACACCGTTGTTACCCAGCTTATTTATGGGCTTAATGACAACGGTGGTGGCTTATATTTTTCTAAGCTTCACACCATTTCCTGCCTTTAGACAAATTGCGGTCTTTTCGATTGTCGGTCTGGTTGCGGCCTGGATCACCAGTGTCTTGCTATTGCCACGCTTACCGCCTTTAAATGCACAGCCCGCAATTCGCCGTCTGGCCTGGATCGGGCAGGTAAGACAATGGTTTCAGCAGCATCAAAAAGTTCGTTATGGTTTTATTTTAACTATTTTGGTGATCGGTGGCGTTAGTCTATTTGCTTTGCAAGCGAATGATGATATTCGTAATTTGCAAAGCATGGACAGCAAGCTGAAGCAGGAAGATCAGTATATTCGTTCTCTATTTGGGCAACAGCAAAGTAGCGACTATTTTGTGGTATGGGCTAACTCAACTGCGGAGCTTGAACAGCAGGAGTTAAAATTAGTCCAGCAACTGCAACACTTGCAGGCGCAAGGCCAGATTGAAAGCTTTCAGGCCTTGGGACAATGGATTCCACCCTTCGCTCAGCAACAGCAAAATGTGAAATTGCTGCAGCAAATTCCAGCAACAGCACTGAAAAACTACGCAGAAAGCATGGGTTTAAAGTTTGCAGATATACAGCAGTGGCAACAGCAATTGCAGCAGCAACCGTTATTAACACAACAGGTTTTTCAGCAGCATCCATTGGCATTTTTGCAGCCTAATCCAACTGAACGTCTGGTCATGGTCAGTGGAGTGAAACAGGTCGATATATTGCAGCAACTCGAATCTTCCCATATTGATTTTCAGCAACCGGTCAGTACGCTTTCGCATGCTTTTGCGCAGCATCGCCAGCAAGCCCAGCACTTACTGATTTATGCTTTGCTGAGCTTGGCTATCGGGTTGGGTATCATCTATGGCAAGCGTTCAATCCTGCCGCTGGTTCTACCGGTCAGTTTGGCGTTATTGACGACGTTTGCGATTCAAGCATGGTTGGGTGTGGAAATTAACCTGTTTAGTATCATGGGAACTTTCCTGATTATCGGGATTGGCGTGGATTATGCGATTTTCTATCGACATGGACATGATCATCCTCAGATCGTTGGCATGGCCCTGTTTTTGTGTATGATGTCGACCTTATTGGGCTTTGGTTTATTATCATTAAGTCATACCTATGCAATTCATTGTTTCGGTTTAACTGTTTTATTGGGCGTCATTTTTTCATTTATTTATGCGACATTGCTTACACCAGCAGATCAAAAACATATTGTGAACTTACAAGAGCATTAGAAGATTTAAGTTTTAGGGGATGAGATGAGTACTTTACAACACACAGATGTGGTGATTATAGGCGCTGGGCCTTCGGGCAGTTCAGCCGCAGCCTTGCTTCGTCAAAAAGGCTATGCCGTGACGGTGATTGAGAAGCAATATTTTCCACGCTTTTCAATTGGCGAATCGCTATTGCCACAATGTATGGTGTTTCTGGAAGAAGCGGGACTATTGGAAACGGTGCGTGCGCATGTTGAAGAGCATGCTTTCCAGTTTAAAAATGGTGCTGCATTTCTATGTGGTGAGAAACGAAGTTACTATGATTTCACTGAGAAATTTAGCGAAGGTCCAGGTACAACGTGGCAAGTTCGCCGTGCTGATTTTGACCATTTACTGGCTCAGCAGGCACAGCATTATGGTGCTGATATACGCTTTGGGCACGAAGTGATTGCAGTTGATGTTGAGGCCGAACATCCAGTTTTGACAGTGATGGATGAAGCACAACAACACTATCAAATTCAGGCCAGATTTTTATTGGATGCCAGTGGATTCGGGCGCATCTTACCGAAGTTTCTAGAATTAGAAAGTCCGTCAAATTTTCCTGTCCGTCGTGCCTTATTTACCCATATTGAAGATGGTATTGGTGACCGTGCCGATTTCGATCGTGAGAAAATTCTGATCACGGTTCATGAAAAAGATCGCCGTGCATGGTACTGGCTGATTCCTTTTGCGGATGGTCGCGCATCATTTGGTGTGGTGGCAGAACAGGATTTCTTTGACCATTATCATGTGGAAGATGCGACACAAAATGAGCTAGAAGCATTATTGAAACGCATTCTGGCAGATGATCCCGCTTTATCTGCGGTGTTGCAGCAAGCAAAATTTGATACACCAGTGCGTACTTTGGTCGGTTACTCCGCCAATGTAAAACATTTGGCAGGGCGTAATTACGCTTTACTCGGCAATGCGGGAGAGTTTCTTGATCCGGTATTTTCCTCGGGTGTAACCATCGCACTGAAATCTTCCAGTCTGGCGATTCCTTTGCTTGATCGGATGTTGCAAGGTGAAGCAGTGGACTGGATGCAGGAATATGAAATGCCTTTACGTAAAGGCATTCAGGTGTTCCGTGCTTATGTGGAGTCGTGGTATGAAGGTGAATTTCAGGATGTGGTATTTGCCACGCATCAAAATGAAGGAATTCGCCGTATGATTTCCTCACTTTTGGCTGGATATGCATGGGATGATCATAATCCAATTCATAAAAATGCCAAGCGCCGTTTAAGTACTCTGGCTGAGTACTGCCGTGATGGCGTGGCGCAAGAGAAAGCCTTTGAGGTTTAATATGCAACGGATTTGGGTCAGCCTATTGTGCTGTAGTGTATTCTTATTTACGGGCTGTCAGCTGACACCGCATGCGCAAGGGCTGCAAAGCAGTCATTGGCCTGCGCAGCAATATCAACGACAAGATCAAGTTGAAGTGCAGTGGAAAGACAAGAGCTTTAGTTTTTTGCTATATCAGCAGCAGCAGGGACAACAGCTTAGTCTGGTGGGTTTGGGGTTGACAGGACAAGCCTTGTTTCAGCTCCAGTTTGATGGACAGCAAGTCAAGGTGCAGCAACGCATTGACCAGATGCGCTTACTTCCTTTTGAGTTTGTGGTTCGGGATATTTTATTTGCAACTTATCCTGAATTTGCAACCTTGGGACAGCCGGGTGTCACTGTTAAAAATGGCGAGCATCAGCAGCAGGTGCTAATTCAGCAGAAAGTCATTTTGCAGATCCAGAAAAATGGCAGTTCAATTGAGCTGGATAATGTGCAAGTCCCTTATCGAATGACTTTAAGTCCGATTGAAAATACCTTAAATAGTGATCAACCTGAGCAAGGGATGCAGCCATGAGTCACTCTTTATCTCAGCAAGCACCGTTGCAAGCGGTTGGTATCCCTATCAGTGTCGGGTTATCCGCATTAGGTCAGGATATTCAGCACATTCGCGAACGTTTAACGACGCCTGACAATACCCTGACACTGGAAACAGGATTTTTAGCCGATCGCCCAGTTTGGGTAGGGCGTTATGCAGATGCATTAATTGAAACCGTGCCAGAATCTTTAAAGATATTTGATTCGCGGAATCTACGTTTTGCCTTGACTGCGCTGCAAAAAATTGAGGTTGAGCTCCAACAGCAGATTGCGGGGATTGATCCAAAACGTCTCAGTATTGTGATGGGAACTTCAACCTCAGGCATTTCTGACAGTGAGAAATTACTCAAGCAGTATTTTAATGGCGATGAAACGCTTGAAATTTCACATCAGCCACAGGAAATGGGCTGTCTGGCAAAAGCACTGCAACATTATCTAGACTGGCAGGGCGCTGCCTATACCATTTCGACGGCTTGCTCATCGAGTGCCAAAGCATTTGCTGCGGGACAGCGTTTAATTCAGGCTGGATTGGCAGATGCGGTACTGGTGGGTGGTGTCGACAGCTTATGTCAATTGACCTTAAACGGGTTTAATAGTCTGGAAAGCTTATCTGCTGATATTTGCCAACCCTGCGGTATCAATCGTGATGGAATTAATATTGGTGAAGCTGCTGCATTATTTTTACTAACCAAGGCATCTGCACCTATCATGCTCTACGGTGTGGGTGAGTCGATGGATGCATGGCATATTTCCGCACCTCATCCTGAAGGTTTAGGGGCTGCAACAGCGATGCAGCGTGCTTTGGAGAGTGCCGCGATTGCACCTGAACAGGTGGGATATATCAATTTGCATGGGACTGCTACACCGCAAAATGATGCAATGGAAATCAAGGCAGTTCGGCAAATCTTCTCCGCTCAGCATGTGGCATTAAGCAGTACCAAGCATAAGACAGGGCATTGTTTGGGGGCGGCGGGTGCAATAGAGGCTTTTATTTGTACTCAGCTATTAAAAGATCAGAACTGGTTGCCCTTACATCAGCACACAGAAATTGATCCTGATCTGGCGGATCAGCACTATGTCACTGATTCTCAGCAGACTGGGAATATTCATTATGTGTTGAGTAACTCTTTTGCCTTTGGGGGCAGTAATATCAGCTTATTATTTGGTGTGGGAACATAAATGAAACTGGATGCAATTCAATATATTCCGCACGAACAGCCCATGGTCTTTATTGATCATCTGGTTGAGGTCAATGACGGTTATGCGATTGCTGAACTGACCATTCGTCCTGAGTTAATGTTCTGTGAAGCAGCAGGTCTGCCAACATGGACAAGCATTGAAATTATGGCACAGACCATTAGTGCTTATTCTGGCTGGATGGGACAGCAATTACAGCAAGCGCCCAAGGTCGGCTTCCTGTTGGGCACACGAAAACTTCAATTACCTTTTGCCTATTTTTCACTTGGGCAGACACTAAAAATTCGGGTTGAACAGCAATATCTGCATGAAGGCTTAGGGCAGTTTTCTTGTGAAATTCACTGCAATGCGCAGGTGATTAGTGCCATGTTAAGTGTTTATGAGCCGACAGATCCATCGACACAGACTTTATCGTTTTAGGAACAACAATGAATAGAAGAATATTAGTGACAGGCTCAAGTCGTGGCATTGGTAAAGCAATTGCATTGCAACTGGCTCGAGCGGGTTTTGATGTCACCATTCATGCGCGTTCGCGTGAAGCAGAAGCCGCGAAAGTGATCGAGCAAATTCAAAGTCTTGGGCAAAACAGCCATTATTTATTATTTGATGTGAATGAACGGGAACTGGTAAAAAGCCTATTAGAACAAGATGTTGAGCAACATGGGGCATTCTATGGCGTGGTGCTGAATGCGGGTCTTACCCATGATGGTGCATTTCCAGCTTTAACCGATCAGGACTGGGATGAAGTTATTTCGACCTCGTTAGATGGGTTTTATAATGTGCTTAAGCCTTTGATTATGCCGATGATCCATTTGCGTAAAGGTGGACGTATTGTCACACTTTCTTCGGTATCTGGGATTATGGGTAATCGTGGACAAGTGAATTATAGTGCAGCAAAAGCAGGGCTGATCGGCGCGACTAAAGCATTAGCTCTGGAATTAGCCAAGCGCAAAATTACGGTGAATTGTGTTGCACCAGGCCTGATTGAAACTGAAATGGTCACTGAAGAAGTTAAAGAGCACGCCTTAAAAATGATTCCAATGCAACGCATGGGACAGGTCGATGAAGTTGCTGGTGTGGTGAAATTCTTATGTTCAGATGAGGCATCGTATATTACCCGTCAGGTAATTTCGGTCAATGGAGGACTGATCTGATGAAGCGTGTTGTGGTTACCGGCATGGCAGGTATTACCTCATTAGGCGAAACGGCAGATGAAATTTTTGCGCAATTCCATGCAGGTAAAAGTGGCATTTGCTATATGCCTGAATGGGAGCAATATCCAGATTTAAGAACCAAGCTGGCGGGACCTGTTAGTAGCTTTCAGGTTGCCAAGCATTTTAACCGCAAGGTCACGCGTGGTATGGGGCGGGTTGCACTTATGTCCGTGATCAGTGCGGAAAATGCATTACAGGATGCAGGGCTTATTGATCACGAGATCCTGAAAAGTGGCGATGCTGGGGTGGCTTTCGGTTCTTCGGCAGGTAGCGTCGATGCCGTTCGCGAGTTTGGTAATATGTTGATTGATCAGGATATGAGTAAGATCAATGCCACCACTTATATCCGGATGATGTCCCATACCAGCGCCGTGAATATGACGGTCTACTTCGGTTTAAAAGGATTAACTTTACCGACTTCAAGCGCATGTACCTCAGGCTCAATGGCCATTGGTCAGGCTTATGAAGCGATTAAATATGGCAAACAGACTGTCATGATTGCAGGCGGCGCAGAGGAACTGAGTGCCGCAGGGGCAGCAGTTTTTGATGTGCTATTGGCCACCAGTGGAATGAATGATCATCCTGAAAAATCACCCCGTCCATTTGATACACAACGTGATGGCTTAGTGATTGGTGAAGGTGCGGGTAGCCTGATTCTTGAAGAATATGAACATGCCAAGCAGCGTGGTGCCACGATCTATGCTGAAATTATTGGCTATGCAAGCAATACCGATGGACAGCATGTCACCAGACCTGATACTGAAAGAATGGGACAATGCATGCAAATGGCGCTTAAAGATGCCAAGCTGGATGCCAGCCAGATTGATTATGTCAATGCACATGGAACTTCTACCGATCAGGGTGATATTGCAGAAAGTCAGGCCACTGCACGAATATTAGGACGTAAACCGATTAGTTCCTTAAAAAGCTATTTTGGACATACTTTAGGTGCTTGCGGTGCAATCGAGGCATGGTTAGGAATTGAAATGATGCAGCGCGGACAATTGATTCCAACCCTGAATCTGGATGAAATCGATCCACAATGCGGTGATCTGGATTATATTACTCAGCAGGTAAGAACGAGTGATATCAATATAATGATGAGCAATAACTTTGCTTTTGGTGGTATTAATACGTCACTGATTTTTAAACGTGTAACATAACGAGGGGCATAATAATGTCAATGAAACAATTATTTCTAGCAACAATTTTAAGCACAGGTTTTGCTGCATCTGTTCAAGCTGCCGATACTGTACATAATTTTGATTTTAAAGCTGCTGTGGATCGTGCAGTTGCTGATGGTACTTTAGACGGGAGCGTAAAGTTCTATCTGAAAGGAAATAAAGCTGGTGGCAAGGTGTTAGAACAAGATATCGTGACCAATCAGAAGACCAATGGTTTTGGCAAGTCGGCTGAAAAGTCATGTGACTGGGTACTTCGTTCTGCATTGATACAGTTAGACAAAGCTGCGAAAGCACGTGGCGCCAATGCTGTGACGAATATTGTGAGCTATTTTAAAAAGAATGAAGCACAAAGCTCAACCACCTATCAATGCTATAAAGGCATGGCGGTAGCGAGTGTTGCGCTCAAAGGCGATCTTGTTAAATTTTAAGTATTGATAAGATCAGGTTAAGCCAATGACGACACGTGAAATTGAAATCCATGTTCAGGCATTGGCTCAACTGCTTGAAAAGAATAAAACAGATTTTGCTGATTTAAGAAGCTTTAATCATTATAAAAAACAGCAGATTCAGGCCCGACGTAATCAGTTGCTTTCCCATCAACTGGATTGCTGCATAGATAAATTGATTTTTGCCAAACACGAGCATGGCAAACCTTTTTTAAGCTCTCATTCCTTACATTTTAATCATTCGCATAGTCAGCAATATTATGCGTTGGCAATGAGTGAGCGTGTTCAAGATATCGGTATTGATGTTGAGGAGCTAGATCGAAAAGTCCGTTACGATGCTTTGGCGCAGCATGCATTTCATCCCGAGGAATACCAGATTTGGCAACAGCAAGATCAGGATCTGGAATATTGGTTTAAAGTCTGGACCACCAAAGAAGCGATTTTAAAAGCCTCAGGTTTAGGGATTCGTCTGGATCTGAATAGCTTGAATACGCAGGTTCATCCCTCAAATCAGGGCGGCATGTGCTCACATCCATTGATTGGAACTTTTGCGTATCAGAACTTTATCCTGAACCAGAAAATTGTGGTGACTATCGCATGGCGGGCAGAGCAATCTTGCCGAGGTTTTCAGTTTCCAAAAATTCAAATTGTTCAGCATTAAGGCTGATAGGTATATCAGATTTTAACGCGATAAAAAATGCCAGCAATTGCTGGCATTTTATTTGAATCCAAGAGGAGAGGGATTTAAGGAATCTCTTCTTCTTCAAATTCAGGTTTAACTTGAACAATAAAGTCCTGACGATTCAGACCACGCCATAAAGCGAATGCTGTACCGATATAAATCGATGAGTAAGTTCCCACGAATACACCGACAAACATGGCAACAGAGAACCAGTGTAAGCCATCACCACCCAAGAACATCATGGCAAGTACCACGAGTAATAAGGTCATCGAGGTGTGGATGGTACGACGTAAGGTTTCTGTCAGTGCAATATCAACGATTTCACGAGGTGTTGCACCGCGAATCTTACGGAAGTTCTCACGGATACGATCCGATACAACGATGTTATCGTTGAGCGAGAAACCAATCACCGCAAGTACCGCAGCCAATACGGTTAAGTCGAAAGGCCACTGGAACAATGCGAATGCACCGATAATAATGACGATGTCGTGAAATAACGACATGACCGCACCCATCGCGAGTTTAAACTCGAAGCGGATGGTCACGTAGATCAGCATCAAGATCAATGCAAGCGCCACTGCACCCGCAGAACGCACATAAAGCTCATTACCTACTGCACCACCGACAGAGTCCACTTTATGAACTTCTACGGTGTTATTTGGCAATTGAACGGCTTTGGTGATGCTATTGCTCAGGTCTTCGACGTCCAGATCTTCTTGTACAGGCATACGGACGATCAGATCCGTATTACTTCCTAGAGTTTGTACTACTGCATCTTTAAAGCCAGCACGATCAAGTGCCTGAACCACTTGTGATGGCTGCACGCCTTGCTTGTAGTTCAATTCAGCAGAAATACCGCCAGTGAAGTCCAAACCGAGGTTTAGACCTTTGGTCGCGATAAAGAAGATACTCGCAATCGTCAGCAGGATCGAGAAGATAGCCGCAGGTTTGGCAATCTTCATGAACGGGATAATTTTCAGGTTATCCGGGCGACCGTATTGTTTTGAGTCTTGTTGAGTCAGATCAGTCATGTGAATCTCCTTAAATACTCAACTTTTTCAAATTACGGCGTTTGCCATAAATGAGCTGTACGATGGCACGAGTTACGGTAATTGCAGTAAACATCGAACACACAATACCAATCATCAAGGTCACAGCGAAGCCTTTAATCGGGCCTGTACCAATAGCGAATAAGATAAACGCAACGAGGAATGTGGTTAAGTTCGAGTCAAGAATGGTGTTATAGGCTCGATCATAACCCGCCACAATCGCCTGTTTCGGCGAGGCGCCCCAGAGCATTTCTTCCCGTATTCGTTCACAGATCAGGACGTTGGCATCGACCGCCATACCGATGGTAATGACGATACCCGCAATACCTGGCAGGGTGAGGGAAGCCCCAATCCAAGACATCACGGTTAAGATCATGGCAAGGTTAAAGACCAAGGCAAAGTTTGCGATTAAACCGAATAAACGGAAGAATACAACCATCCAGATCGCAACCAGCAAGAAGCCGATCTGAGTCGATAACACACCTTTGTCAATGTTTTCCTGACCTAAGCTTGGACCAACCACACGTTCTTCTACGAAGTACATCGGCGCAGCAAGTGCACCTGCACGAAGCATTAAAGCAAGCTCAGCCGCTTCTTGTGGTGAATCTAGACCTGTAATACGGAATTGTGAACCAAGCACAGCCTGAATGGTTGCAGCATTGATCACGACAGATTCAGTATATGGGGTACGAACTTCGGTTTGAACGCCAGTATTCGGGTCTGCAACGTAAGAGATTTTTTGTTTATTTTCAATAAACAGTACCGCCATACGTTTGCCGACAGCACCACGCGTTGCATCTGACATGAGCTTACCGCCCGCAGTGTCTAACGTGATGTTTACTTCGGCGCCGCCTGAGTCCTGACTAAAGCCAGAGCTTGCATTCTGAACACGTTCACCCGTCAAGATACGGTTACGTTGCAACAGTAATTGACGACCGCTATCAAGTGATTGGTAAGCGAACACTTCAGTGCCTGGAGGAAGTGGCTGACCGTTATATTTACCCGTATATGGATCGATATATTGATCATTACTATCCGCAACCAGACGGAACTCTAAGTTTGCTGTACGACCCAAGACACGTTTTGCTTCCGCTGTATCCTGAACACCGGGTAATTCAACCACAATACGGTTGCTACCTTGTGTTTGTACCAAAGCTTCTGCCACACCTAGTTCGTTAATACGGTTACGTAAGGTGGTTAAGTTTTGGTTGACTGCATAAGATTGAATTTCCTGACGACGTGTATCGGTATAATTCAGTCTTAAGGTTGCACCAGATGAAGTCGCAACAGCCTGTTGTGTAAACTCATTACCATTGCGACGCAAGAAATCAGTCGCTGCATCACGGTCTGCATTGTTTGCAAACTGGACAGTAATGGTGTTGTTGTTTAACGCCAAGTTGTTAAATTTGATTTTGTTATCACGGAATTGACGACGCAGATCAGTCGCAGATGTTTCCATACGCTGACTAATTGCTTTATCCATGTCGACTTCGAGCAAGAAGTGTACACCGCCACGTAAGTCCAAACCGAGTTTCATCGGTTTCGCACCAATCTTCTGCAACCACTCAGGTGTGGTTGGCGCAAGGTTGAGTGCAACTACATAGTCATCACCGAGATCACGACGAAGGACTTCTTTCGCTTTTAACTGCGCTTCAGAAGAACTTAAACGTAATAATGCCGCGTTGTTGGTGAAGCTATTGTCGTGACTGCTAATATCGGCAGTTTTTAAAATCTGCTCAGCTTTTTGCACGATAGTCTGATCAATCTTGGTGCCTGCTTTGGCCCCAGAAATCTGGACAGCAGGTTCATCTGGATACAGACTTGGAAGTGCATATAACGTACTGATCACAAGGACAACCAGGATCAGTAAATATTTCCATGCAGGGTAACGCATTCGCTTTCTTCTTAAATGAAAAAGTCGTGCTGAGGCACGACTATTTTATGATTAAAGGTTATTTAATGTGCCTTCAGGTAATACTGAAATGACACTCGCACGCTGGATTTTTACTTCAACACCACGAGTGAGTTCAACAACTGCAAAGTCACCTTCGAGTTTGATAATTTTCCCCATTAAACCACCAGCAAACACGATTTCGCTGCCTACACCCAAGCTCTCGATCAAAGAACGATGTTCTTTGGCACGTTTCGCTTGTGGTCTCCAGATCAAGAAGTAGAAAATTGCGATAAATACCGCGATCATCAACAAGTTAGCCATCAAGCTTGGACCTTGTGTCGCAGCAGGGGCAGCGTGAGCAGTAGAGATGAAAAGACTCATTTCGTTTTCCTAAAATTAAAAAGCCAAAAAATTAACAATAAATTCCAATTCGTTTTGCAATGTACCTTGTCTTGCGATCAGGCGCAAATCTTGATGAATTAATCTTCAGGGCAAGGTGGAACGTCTAATCCACGACGTGCATAAAAGTCCTGAACGTATTCATCAAATGTGCCGTTATCCAGTGCATCCCGCATACCTTGCGTAAGGCGCTGGTAGTAACGCAAGTTATGGATTGTGCCGAGCATTGACGCCAGCATCTCACCGCACTTCTCTAAATGATATAAATAGGCACGCGTAAAGTTTTTACAAGTGTAGCAATCGCAATGTGGGTCTAATGGCCCTTTATCATGACGATATTTGCTGTTACGAATTCTAACCAAACCATCGGTCACAAAATAATGACCATTACGTGCATTACGGGTTGGCATCACGCAGTCAAACATATCGACACCACGGCGCACCGCTTCCACGATATCTTCTGGTTTACCCACACCCATCAAGTAACGTGGTTTGTCTTGTGGCATTTTGTTTGGTAAATAATCAAGTACCTTGATCATTTCTTCTTTCGGTTCACCTACCGACAAGCCACCAATCGCATAACCATCAAAACCAACTTCTAACAAGCCTTTCAGTGATTCATCACGTAGGTCTTCGTACATGCCACCTTGAATGATGCCGAATAACGCATTTTTATTCTTAAGCTCATCATGGTGGTGGGTTTTACAACGTTTTGCCCAGCGTAAAGAAAGCTGCAATGATTTTTGCGCTTCTTCATGTGTCGCAGGGTAAGGGGTACACTCATCAAAAATCATTACGATGTCTGAATTGAGTACCTGTTGAATCTCCATCGAAATCTCTGGAGACAGGAATACTTTTGAACCATCGATTGGCGAACGGAAAGTTACACCTTCTTCTTTGATCTTACGCATTGCACCCAAGCTAAAGACTTGGAAACCGCCAGAGTCGGTCAAAATCGGTTTATCCCATTTGATAAACTCATGCAGACCGCCGTGCTCTTTAATGACTTCCAAGCCAGGACGTAAGTAAAGATGGAAGGTATTACCCAGAATAATTTGTGCCTGAATGTCTTCAATATCGCGTGGCAACATGCCTTTCACAGTACCGTAAGTACCAACCGGCATAAATACAGGTGTTTCAACCACACCATGCTCTAAAGTGAGTCGACCACGACGGGCACGCCCCGACTGGCCTAATTTTTCAAATTTCATGACACTATCCATCAAGGCGAAAAAACAGTTCGCTGATCAAAAGCGGCTATTTTCCTTGATTATGGCGTCCAGTTCTACTACTAAATGTAGCGAGAGATAAAATAGATTTAGTTTGATAAGTTTTTGGTGATATTTGCTCGAATGTTGATGAGCAAATACTGATTTACGTGAATAAGGTTTTTGCATTTTGTAATGCGACATTTGTGAGGAAATTTGCTATCGAGATGGCGGCATGGATGCCGCCGCGTTAGACTGCGGTAGCAGGGATGTACCGTCAGTCTAACAAATGGTTTTGGTTACTTTTGCCAAAACAAAAGTAACTCCAACCGAAGGTTTTTACTGAAATGAGTGAGATAACTATAAGACGCTAATATGTTTAACTACCGCACTAAAAATTCGGTTTATAGTCAAAATTTTCAGTCGCCAGATTATCCTTAAACGGACGAATCGTCTTCTTGGATAAGGTTAGCGTATTAATCAAGTTGTTTGGAAACACTTCGATCTGGTTATTAAACAATTCCACGTTACGATTAAAGATGGTAATGGCTGCACCGACATTTTCATTTTGTTCCTGAATGTCATCCATCATTTTGCTATACAGCGCATCCGCTTTCAGTTCAGGATAATTCTCAACCACCACATTTAAGCTGCGGATCAGCTCTTTACTCATTTTCTCAATCTGTTGTAGTTGTGAAATATCCGTATCATTGACATTAAGATTCAGAATCTGTTGACGTAACTCGGTGACTTTTTCCAAGGTTGATTTTTCAAACTGGGTATATTGATCCAGCGTCGCTTCGAGAGCTTCCAATGTCTTTACTTTCTGACGCTCGAAATTAGCCACTTCTGACCACGCACGTTTGGTGGCATTAAAATATCGTACGATGTTGTTGCGAATAGAAACGCCCCATACGATTAGCACCACAAAAATCCCCAAAAAGATCAGTAAACCTGTCATCACATTCCCCTTATTGTTATTTCCCTTAAATTCTCGCTTTATTAAAAGAGAGCTTGGGAGAATTATTGAATTACATTCAGCATCAATTGTTGAAATTTCTGATATTGCGGCATGGTCATGGTGCGCAAGTGTCCGCGTAATGCTGGAATATCATGAATTTCACTGCGTTTACTGGCGGTTTGGAAAAGATTTTGTTCGCCCACGTAACACAGGATTTGCTCTTGATGATGATAAATTAAATCACCTGTAAAATGTTGAAAAAAATCATGTAATTTTAAGGTTAAACTCGGGCTGATTTCCTTGGCTAACTGATGTTGATTCAGTCCAAAAATATTCAATTCCTGATTAATCAAAATATCGCTGCTTTGCCATGAACTGGTATAGGGTTCAAAAAAACGGGAACGTTGATTACTGACAGCAATCCCTAAGTTGGGCATTTGAAAAATAAAGGCGCCCCACAAATCCTTATGAATCTCTTTGACGATTTTCTTATTGTTGCCTTGATCTTGCAAAATCGGCATTTCATTGACGTAATGATATTGAAAAAGCAGCACTTGATGCGTGGTCGTGCCATCATTCCACGTCGTTGATGCATAGTGCGTGATGTCATTGGATTCACTACCACGATTAAATAAGGGGAAATGTTGCTTTAATTTACTCATCACTAGCAGTGGTTGCGCCTGAATCGGTAAATAAGCAGGCAGTTGCTGGAACTGTAAACCATAACGCAATACCGTGATGCGTTCTTCTAAATAACGAATCACACGAGTCAGTGGTTCTTGCGGTTCATACAATAGATAAGCGAGAAAACCGGTCAGGAATGCCCCGAGCAGACTCCAGATATATTGAATATGCGGATGGAGAAAATAGCCAAAGACCAGCGTTCCGATGCTGATGATACCCAGTAGGTAGGGAAGGGCATTAAAAAAACACAGATTATGATCTTCACGCCAAGGATGCAGCGCATCTAACAAATCCTGATCGCTATGCGATTTTTGTCCAGCCTCCCACAAACGGGCGATATTACGGAACACCTGCGCATTTTTTTTACGTCGGATATGGAGAGCTTGTTGTACTGTATCGATCGGCATGGAGGTTTTATTTCATTATAATTGCTTTGTATGAACTGAATTATGCTTTAAATTTCAGAAACTAAGAAGTATATAATCTGAATCGGGCGGTATTTTTTATTTTAATAAACAGTGCTCTGTTTAATCTATTCTGAAAAAATAGGCTAAACCTGAATTTAGCCTATTTATCTGTTTTTTAAGCGTCGAGCTTGTCCACCAACATCGCATCGCCATAACTAAAGAAGCGATAGCGTTGTTCCACTGCATGTTTATAAGCAGCCAAGATATTATCCCGATTCGACAAAGCTGAAACCAACATTAATAAGGTCGATTCTGGTAAATGGAAGTTGGTAATCAAACGATCCACGATACAGAACTGATAACCTGGATAAATAAAGATCTGGGTATCACCTGTCCAAGCTGCAATTTTACCTTGGTTGGCCTGTGCTGCACTTTCCAGCGCACGGGTCGCTGTAGTGCCTACTGCAATCACTTTATTACCGCGTGCTTTGGTTGCCAAAATCAGGTCAATCGTCGCTTGTGGTACATCACACCATTCACTATGCATAATGTGATTGGTAATGTCTGTAGTCCGAACAGGCATAAACGTTCCTGCACCGACATGCAAGGTCACAAAGGTTTTTTGCACGCCTTTTGCTTCTAATTTTTCTAATAAGCCTTGGTCGAAATGCAAACTGGCTGTTGGCGCAGCAACACTGGCAATTTTTTCAGGATCATGGAATACGGTTTGATAACGTTCAGTATCAATCTCTTCGGCTTCACGGTTGAAATAAGGTGGAATCGGGAGCTGACCGTATTGATCCAGTACCGACAAAATCGGTTGTGAAAACTTCACCACAAACAGATTTTCATGGCGACCTTGTACGGTGACAGGTACAGCATCTTCACCGATATACAGTTCTACGCCGGCTTTAGGTGAGTTGCTTGATTTGATATGGCAATGAGCAGTGTGAGTGTCCAATATGCGCTCAACCAGCACTTCGATTGCGCCACCTGTAGCACGTTTGCCTTTTAAGCGCGCTTTCATGACTTTGGTGTCATTCAGTACCAGTAAATCACCGTCTTCAAGTAGATCGAGGATATCGGTAAAGGCATGGTCATGATATTGACCTTGGTTATCGATATGGAGCAGGCGAGATGCGCTACGACTGTCTAATGGATAGCGAGCAATAAGTTCATCGGGGAGATCAAACGAAAAGTCGGAGAGTTGCATACATCTAAAACATTGCAAAAATTGGGCGTAGTATAGTCTTTTTTGCATTTTCTCGCTGAGTTCGTGTGATTATTGAGAGAAAAATATCTGAATGATTTAAAAGTGAGCAATAAGCGTGAGTTAGTGTTTGACAATAAAATCAAACAGGTTATTATACGCAACACAAAGCATCGCACTCTTCCCGAGGTGGTGAAATTGGTAGACGCGGCGGACTCAAAATCCGCTGTCAGAGATGACGTGTCGGTTCGAGTCCGACCCTCGGGACCAAGATTCAAAGACCCCAAGCTGGTATTAAAGGCTTGGGGTTTTTTATGTTCATAAAAATGAATTAGGTACATGTTTCTAACTAAAAATCTTTCTGCAAATAAGCCCTCAAAAAGAAGTTTTTACTTGAGTACACTCCGTTGAAGTTTACTCAAGCAACTTTTAAGATAACTTACTTTAATAAACGGACGAACCAGTAATATAAATTTTTTAACATTGTTCAAAGACCGTTGCTAGAATAATCATATTGATTGGTTCCGTAATATATACCTTTATCAAGATCTGCTTTAGTCTCTAATAATACAGTTTCTTCAGCTGTAGGTATTTTAATATTCAAATAATTTTTTGATTAGCAAGAGTGAAAAGTATTAATCCCATCTACTTTATGTATATAAACTAATGTCTGATTTTTATATGCTTTGTAGTACCCTCCTTTTATAAATACACAGATATCATTGTCTTTAACTTTTGCATGCAGGAAAGAGCATGGAGAAGCGCTGGCAGTACTACTAATAAGAAGTAATAAATATAATAATTTAATGGAAATTAATTTTAATATAATTCCAAAAAATAGGTCTGAGTTAAGCATCTACGCAGTTTTGTTTAAAGTTTCATAAATCATGGCACTTCTTAATAAATGTGGAAGTGTTTTCATTTTGTTGCTTAGTAAGAATTTTATCTTTATGTAAACAGAAACCTACTGTAGTGAATCCAACACCAGTTTTATTTAATCCTTGCTCACCTAGCAATATATAATAAGCATGATTTTCTAAAATTTTTTTTGATTTATAGTTCTCAAAAATAATCTCTTTCATTTCCTTATTAATCTCTTTAGAAACAAATAATCTTTTATAAGTTAGGCCATCTGATTCAAAGTTTTCATAGTCATTAATTTCATAATGATAGACCAAAACTTTTTTATCTTTCGGGAATGAGAAATGGAGATTTCCTTGATTGCTAGAAATAACTATATCATTTTTCATACTATTGTGACTTGTACATCCAATAATGAAAAATGGAATAAATAAAATAATCAATGCATTAAGTAATTTCATATAACTTCCTTTTATGGAATAGCTTGTCTAACTTTATCTTCATAAATTTGTACTATACTAGCCCAAGCACCTTTAATGTTGGTCTTTATATTATCTATTTTCATATACTGAATTTGTTTGTTGGTATATTTGAGTAACCAATAATCAGCTAAAATTTCTGCTTGAGATTCCAAGTTGTAATCTAATAATTTTTTAGGTAGATGTTCAACTAAATTAGGCATGAAATCTGACTTGTATTTTTTTAGTTCATGTATGTTGTATAGGTAAGGATCTTTCTTAGTAAAATAAGCACACGCATGTACTGAACCCGCTACAACCAATACATTCACATCTGATTGATATTGCCATACATGGCCCATTTCATGTAAAAAAACCTTTTTAAAATCAGTTGTTGAGGCACTATAGTCTGGTAAATAAATTTCTCTAGGAGCATAAATATTACCGTTAGGAGTAACAAATGTCTTTGAGTCTTGGTTAGGTAAATAGTCACCAGTAAAAATTTTAACTTTAGAATAATCAATACTATCTTTAAAAATAAGCTTCGATAAAGCTATTTCACCAGATGTTAGATTACGTGAAGGCAACGTTACTACTTTTTTCACACTATTTTCAACACTATTGGTTGATGCTTTTATATTAATACCCACACTACTTGTCCTGATCTAACTCATAAAAATAAGGAATTTTTTCTTTAAAGAAGAACTCTATATCTGTTATTTCTTCTACTTTTTCTGAGGATATTCGTTGAGTTTTACCTTCACTATCTAATAGACCTTCATGCAAATTACTACCAACTTGAAGTTTGTAACCAATATATTTGAAAAGAATGCTAATACTAGAGTCATCAGCTAATTGGAGTTGTTCATCAAATTTACGGGGTATTTGGGGGTTATTCGAAGATGATCTTCCTGCTCCGCCGCCGCTTTCTCCTACAACATGAGACTGTTGTGGTTGAATAGTCGCTCCACATGTCAATTTATCTCCGACATACGCCACGGGCTTGCCATCAAAAATTACATGATCATGGCTTTTTAATACTGTTGACCAACATTTGCATTTAGGGCAAAAATGTCCATCTCCAGCGCGTACAAATAAATTTCCCATTTGAGAACTTCGCATTTGAGTGGCTGGAATGATACCACCATGATTAGTTGGTGCATTATGAATAGCAAAACCTTTCATTCTAATCAGTCCTTAAAATTAGTCATGATTTAAAAAGTTTTCGGGTATGGAGTGATCTTTATAAATTCTAATAGCAATAGTCGTATTTGGACTTTCAATAATTTCATCCCCATTCTCTAAACGACTGCCAACTAAAGCTACTGGTGATCCATCCACAATGCATGCAGTGCCTGCACCAGAAACTATTTTAGAAGTTGTGCCATCTGCATAAATGACTTCATCACCAACACAAGCAATAGTTAAACCACAAATTTTTGCTGCGTTGGAAGATGTATTAAGTAAACCACCATTTCGAGATTTAGCCCCATGTACAGCTACATAGTAGACAATATGAGGTTTATTGTTCCAATAGAGCTGTTCAGCGTTTGAAATCTGTTGAATATCACTTTCTGAAAGTATTTCTAATTGCTCAATAGAAAGCTCATTTAAAAACATACGATCTTTCATTATTTTTCCTATTTTAATTTTCGACATAATAATAGCAAAAAACAATCAAACCAAGAAACACCCAATATGTAACCAATAAATCCAGCGTTTGATAATACTATTTGACTATCGTTGGTGTATCTTATCTATGAATCAGAATTGAAAAATTCTAATTTGGATTAAATTTTTGTTTTTTAGTATTTATAATCTAGAGGTTAGATATATTTCTTAGTTGTTATTCGCAGTTTAATTTATCAAGGGGGAGAAGTGTTAGATTTAATAATAAAAGCATTGCCAGTATTCTTGGCCATCGTGCCACTGTTTGTTTGGTTGGATAAAGCGAAAAGATTTATTCATCGTAGAAAATTCTATTTAGAGAGATTAACAGCTGTAACTGAATATATTGATCATTATTATGAACAAGATAAAGAAAAGATCGAAAAAGATTGTGCTGCACAAGCATTGGTATGTTCTGAAAAGGTGAGTCATCTTGAAGTGGACTATGTAATTAAAGAATATCCCCAAAGATTTTTCATCATGATCAAGAAGTTGATCACTGCCCGTCATATGGTAGTTACAACTTTGGATGACGGAAAAATAGCCTTAACAGCAAAATCTTCAAAGCAGAGTTATAAAAGGAAAAGATGGGTCTTGGCTGGATGCTATCTTTTAGCCATGGTAATTATTGAGTCAAATAACATATTGGTTTTTTTAATGAACCAATATGACTTAGCAACATTTCAAGTTGATGCTTGGGTACTTTTAGTTGGGACTATAGTCTCGCTAGTTATGGGAATGATCCTGGCTATTATTTCTGGATTGCTATTTCTGAGTGTAGATGCATTGATTGAGATTTATGATGATTTAAAAGTACAGCATGTACCTAGAGAATAGCTTATCTGTTGGGATTTTATCTAAGTTAAAATTCAATGAAATTTCACGTTTTGTTGCGAATTGATTGAATCAACAATTGCCTTTTCTGTTAAAGTTTGTTAATACTAAGTGATAGTTTTCACATTTTTTCTATAAAACGTAAAGAACCGTATAACGATAATATTCGAGAGGCGGGAATGGCGATTCAATTATTAGAACTACAGCAAGCCGAAAAGCTAAGTGCTTGTAAAATCTCTCTTTCTTTGGGGCTAAACTCAGAGCAGAACCTGCTTGAGCAATTTTTACAGTTTAACCGTAAATTGATGCAAGCCAGTACTGCATTACTCGCTTTTCATCAGGAACCTTACCTTTGGCATCGTTGTCCTGAAAAGTTACAAGCGATTGATGCTTCCAAGATTACCAAAAGCTTAAATACGCTATTTGTAAATGGCGATCTGGTCGACTGTGATCATCCACAATATCAAACCCTATTGGCATTTTTACATCCGATTAAAAAGAAAGTCCAGTCGGCAATTGCCTTACACCTCAGGCATCCAGACCAGACCTCACTCGGATATATCATCCTGTTTGATGAAGCTGCACAAGGTTTTAGTGAATTACAAAAACAACTGCTGCAAGAGCATAGTGTCAATTTCATGCAACAGCTGGAATTGAAGTTTAACCATGATGAACTTAAAGAATTATACGAACAAGAAGCTGCACTGAATTTTAGTAAAACCAAATTCTTTTCTATTATTTCCCATGACTTACGTGCACCATTTCATGGCTTGTTAGGCTTTTCGGAAATACTCGCGAAAGAGCGTGATACCTTGGATGAGTCAAGTATTCAAAATATTGCTGATTATCTCTACGATACCTCGCAGTCGACTTATAACTTATTGGAAAGCTTACTGAATTGGGCAATGGCAGAGGGTGGTCGTTTTGTCTATCATCCCATTAACTTCAAGTTACGTCAGATCACCAATATTGTGACTGATATCCTGAAAACTTTGGCGATTAAAAAGAATATTCAACTGATTAACGAAGTCGATGAAAACCTGAAAGTCTATGCCGATATGAATATGATTACCTCGGTGATTCAGAATCTGGTCTCCAATGCACTGAAATTTACCGATGTCGATGGCTCAGGCAAAGTTTATATTCAGGCGCAACATAAGGGCACCTATGTCGAAATTTATGTCAAAGACACGGGCTTAGGTATGACCCAAGAACAAATTAAAGATTTGTTTCAGCCACGCATTACCATGAGCTATAAAGGTACCGCAGGAGAAAAGGGTGCTGGACTCGGTTTAAGTTTATGCAAGCGCTTTGTGGAAATGAATCTGGGTGAAATCAATGTGACTTCCAATGAAGGGGAAGGTACGGTATTTACAGTGCTGCTCCCGATAGAACGTGAGCAGGTTGATTTATGTACAAGTCAGGCAAAAACTAAAGCAAAATTAGTCTAAAGAGATTTTAAAGATAAGCTTGTAACTGATATAACTAACCAAGATGAGATGACATCAGTCGAGCCTTTTTATATGAATGCGGAACAGCTACAAAAAACCTTGGTCGCAAGCCAATACGCTGAACAAGTTTTAAATTTATACCAAGCAGAATTAGAACAAGATTATAACCAAGATCATTTTCTTGATGCATTGTCGACTGAAACCATCTTTCAAAAAGTTCAGCAAGCTGTGGCTGAATGCAGTAATGAACAAGCATGGATGAAGGCTTTACGCGTTTTACGTGCCAAGTTGATGTTTCGCTGGATTTGGCAAGATGCCAATCAATTAACCAATGTGGTCACACTAACGCGCGAACTGTCTGATTTCGCTGATGCCAGTATTTGTGCTGCCAAAGCTTTTGCATTAGCACCTTTACTTGCCAAGCATGGCGAACCGATCGGTTATTCAGGCCAGTTGCAGGATCTGATTGTCATTGGCATGGGTAAGCTGGGCGCTCAAGAACTGAATCTGTCTAGTGATATCGATTTGATATTTGCCTTTGATGAACAGGGTGAAACCAATGGGCGTAAATGTATTGATGTGCAGCAGTTCTGCATTTTGTGGGGACAGAAATTAATTTACTTATTGGATCACATTACTGCCGATGGTTTTGTATTCCGTGTTGATATGCGCTTGCGTCCATGGGGCGATGGCTCGGCATTGGCGATTAGCCATAGTGGTTTGGAAAAATATCTGAGCCAGCATGGGCGTGAATGGGAACGCTATGCATGGATTAAGGCACGCGTGATTACGGGTGGTAAAGCGGGTGCAGAGTTACTGGACATGTCGCGGCCATTCGTATTCCGTCGTTATGTCGATTATTCTGCTTTCGCTGCTATGCGTGAAATGAAGGCGATGATTGAGCGTGAAGTCATGCGCCGTAATATCGAAGAGGATATTAAGCTTGGCGCAGGCGGGATTCGTGAAATCGAATTTATTGTGCAGGTGTTCCAGCTCATCTACGGTGGATCGAAGCGTGAACTGCAAGATCGTCAATGTCTGGTCAATTTGCATCATTTAGGTGAAGCGGAGTTGCTGGATCAGCAGGCAGTGATTGATCTAGAAGATGCTTATCTATTTTTAAGACGGGTGGAGCATGCAATTCAGGCCTTGAATGATCAGCAAACCCAGTCCTTGCCAACGGAACCTGAACTGAGACAGCGGATGCTGGATACCTTGGGCTTTGCAGATTGGCCTGCATTCCTAGAGGTATTGAATAAGAAGCGTGACAAGGTCAAAGTCCAGTTTAAACAGTTGATTCAGGAAAAAGAATTTTCTGAACCTGTGGATGATTTCGTTCAGCTTGAGCAAAAACTCAATGCGGTACTTGATGACAATGCCAAAAACCTGATTCAAAACTTCTGGCATGGACAAGCCTTGCGTAAAATTCCTGCCAGTGCCTTAGAGCGTTTAAAGAAATTTTGGCCTCATCTGATTGAAGCGATTTTACAGTCCGATCAGCCGCAAGTAGCTTTATTGCGTTTGATGCCTTTGGTTGAATCTGTATTACGCCGTACTGTGTATCTGGTGATGCTGATGGAAAGTCGTGGTGCGTTACAACGACTAGTAAAAATGGCGACGGTCAGCCCGTGGATTTGTGAAGAACTGGCGCAATATCCTGTGCTTTTAGATGAATTCCTGTCCATGGATTTTGGTCTGCCGCAGCGACAGGATCTGGAAGATTCTCTGCGTCAGCAATTGCTTCGGATTGAAATTGACCAAGTTGAAGATCAGATGCGGGTATTGCGCTTATTTAAAAAGAGCAATGTATTGACGGTCGCTGCCAGTGATGTGTTGGCCGAAAGTCCACTCATGAAAGTGTCTGATGCACTCACCGATATTGCCGAAGTCAGCGTGCAGGCAACCTTACGATTGGCCTATGAAGCTGTCGCTGCGCGGCATGGTTATCCTTTGGGCAATGATGGGCAACGTTGTAGTCTGGACCATAAAGGCTTTGCGGTGATTGCGTATGGGAAATTAGGCGGCATTGAGCTGGGTTATGGCTCAGATCTGGATCTGGTATTTATTCATGCGCTTGAAGAGCAAAGTGAAACGGATGGTCGCAAGGGCATCAGTGGGGCTGAGTTTGCCATTCGGGTGGCACAGAAGTTTATGTCGCTGATGACCACGCAAACTCTTGATGGACGTGTCTATGAAATTGATACGCGCCTGCGACCTTCGGGTGAAGCAGGCATGTTGGTCACCAGTTTAAAAGCCTATGAACAGTATCAACAGAAAAACGCATGGTTATGGGAACATCAGGCTTTAGTCCGTGCCCGCTCGATTGCGGGTGATCAAAGTTTATGCCAGCAATTTGAGCAGATTCGCTGCCAGATCCTGACGCAAGTTCGTGATGAAAATGAAGTGCGTGAAGAAGTGTTAAAAATGCGTCAAAAGATGAAAGATCATTTGGGATCATCTTCTGAGCAAAAAAAACATGGTATTTTTCATTTAAAACAGGACTCAGGTGGTATCGTTGATATCGAATTTATGGCACAGTATGCTGTACTTGCATGGAGTGGGACGAATACAGATCTCGCCCATTTTTCCGATAATGTAAGAATTCTAGAAGATGCTGCTAAAGCAGGCTGCTTATCCAGTGAAGATGCCACAGCATTAATACACGCTTATCTCCGTGAACGAGCTGAGAGCCACCGTTTAGCACTTGCAAACCAATCTATGCAAGTTAATGCTGCGGATTGGCACGATACCCGCGAGATCGTTTGCAAGTTATGGCAAAGATTAATTGATCCAACTGCGATAGCATTGGAAAGTGAATAATTGTGTAAAAAAGAAAATGGAGTATGTGCGATGAGTTTGGCTGATCGTGATGGTTTTATTTGGCAAGATGGAAAATTGGTTGATTGGCGTGATGCAAAAATTCACGTCCTGACTCACACATTACACTACAGTATGGGTGTCTTCGAAGGCGTCAGAGCTTATGAAACACCGAATGGTACCGCAATCTTCCGTTTGCAAGATCACACTAAGCGCTTATTAAATTCAGCAAAAATTTATCAAATGAATGTTCCATTTGATCAAGCGACATTAGAACAAGCACAAATTGATGTTGTGCGTGAAAATAAACTGGCTTCTTGCTACTTACGTCCACTGATCTGGATTGGTTCTGAAAAGCTTGGCATTGCAGCGACAGAAAACACCATTCATGCAGCAGTTGCGGCATGGGGTTGGGGTGCATATTTAGGTGAAGAGGCAATGGCACGTGGTATTCGTGTAAAAACCTCTTCATTCACGCACCATCACCCTAACGTGACCATGTGTAAAGCAAAAGCATGTGGTAACTATACGGTATCAATTCTGGCACATCAGGAAGTTGCACGTTCAGGTTATGACGAAGCAATGTTGCTTGACCCACAAGGCTTTGTTTGCCAAGGTGCGGGTGAGAACGTATTCCTGATCAAAGATGGTGTATTACATACACCTGATCTGGCTGGTGGTGCACTTGAAGGGATTACCCGTCAAACAGTTATTACCATTGCCAAAGATTTGGGTTATGAAGTGGTTGAGCGCCGTATCACGCGTGATGAATTCTACATTGCAGATGAAGCATTCTTTACAGGTACAGCGGCTGAAGTCACGCCAATTCGTGAATACGATGACCGTGAAATCGGTTGTGGTTCACGTGGCCCGATTACCACTGAAATCCAGAAGACTTTCTTTGATGCGGTTCAAGGCCGTAATGAGAAATATGCACACTGGTTAACTTATATCAAATAAGTTCAAATCAGCGAAAAGGCGGAGCTTAGGCTTCGCTTTTTTATTGACGAATTAATAGTAAAAAAAAGCCTAGGCTCTATGCTAAGATGGCAATATATTCAGTGCATATGTCTGAACGTTTTTAAGTTTTATCTAAAGCGGGACAGCATATCTCAAGCAATTAAGGTTATCAGATGGTAGATATTCAACAAGATTCGGCAACTCCTGAAGACAATGTCATTTTGTGTATGAAATGGGGAACCAAATATGGTGCCGAGTACGTTAACCGTCTCTATAACATGGTTAAACGTCATCTGACTTTGCCATTTAAAATGGTCTGTTTGACTGACCGTACTGAAGGGATTGATCCTAATATTCAATGTTTTCCGATTCCATCACTAGATCTACCTGAGGGTAGCCCTGAACGGGGCTGGAACAAGCTTTCGACCTTTGAACCTGATTTATATGGTTTAAAAGGCAATGCGCTGTTTATCGATCTGGACGTGGTGATTGTTGATAATATTGATTGCTTCTTTCAGGCCGAAGGTGAGTTTTTGGTGATTCATGACTGGAAACGTCCATGGCGGATTACCGGCAATAGTTCAGTGTATCGTTTTAAACTGGGTGCTTTCCCTGACGTTCTGCCATATTTCCGTGAGAACTTTAATGAAATCCGCGAGAAGTTCCGTAACGAGCAGGAATATCTGTCTTGGTTTATGCACAAAGAAGGCAAGCTCAGCTATTGGGACAAAGACTGGTGTAAGAGTTATAAATACCATTGTTTAAGAAAAGTTCCTTTTGCTTACTTCCAGCCGCCTGTTAAGCCTAAAGGCGCAAAAATTATTATTTTCCATGGCGAGATCAATCCACCTGATGCGATCAGTGGTGGAGGCGGTAAATGGTATCGTTATGTCTTGCCATCTGACTGGATCAAAGAATCTTGGCAGTAAGCTAAATAGGTGTCATTGCTAAAATTAGTGATGATAGCAATAAAAAAATCAGGCGCTTTGCCTGATTTTTTTGCATTTAGGGTGCTTACTTAAATGTTGTGATACTGACGATACCAATCCACAAAGTTTTTCACGCCGTCCACAACCGAGGTTGCTGGCTTATAATTAACATAGTCTTCCAGTGCTGAACTATCTGCAAAGGTATCAGGGACATCACCAGGCTGAAGCGGAAGCAGGTCTAAAATCGCTTCTTTGCCAGCAGCTTTTTCAATCGCCTGAATATATTCAATCAACTTCACGGTGCGATTGTTGCCAATGTTGAAAATTCTAAATGGCGCATTGCTGGTTGCAGGGTTTGGATGATTGCTGTCCCAGTTTTCGTCCGGTGTCGCAATCTTGTCGCTGGTACGGATAATCCCTTCCACAATATCATCGATATAGGTGAAGTCACGGGTATGGTTGCCATGATTAAATACTGGAATCGGCTTACCTTCAAAAATATGCTTGGTGAACTTAAAGAGTGCCATATCTGGACGTGTCCACGGCCCGTATACCGTAAAGAAACGTAGACCTGTCGTTGGAAGTTTAAATAAATGGCTGTAGCTATGTGCCATCAATTCATTGGCACGTTTGGTCGCTGCATAAAATTGTAGGGGGTGGTCAACGCCATGCTGTTCGCTAAATGGCATGGTAGTATTAGCCCCATACACGCTACTGGTGCTTGCATAGGTCAGGTGAGGTGTTTCTGCGTAGCGACATGCTTCCAAGATATTGGTAAAGGCAATCAGGTTGCTTTCCACATAGCTATGCGGATTCTCAAGCGAGTAACGCACGCCTGCTTGTGCGGCTAAATGGATAACACGATCAAAAGCATGTTCTTTAAAACACTGATCAACCACTGCTTTATTGGCCAGGTTTTCTCTGATCAGTGTGAAGCTGCCTGTATCACTCTTTTCAGCCACTTGTTGTAATTGTTTGACGCGAGCTTCTTTAAGGCTAGGATCATAATAATCATTAAAATTATCAAAACCGACCACATCATCACCGCGTTCAAGCAGTTTTTGTGCAACACTAAAGCCGATGAATCCAGCAGCGCCTGTGACTAGAACTTTCATTCATCGCCTCCAAAAATATCTCGTGTATAAACTTTATCTTGTACATCTAGCAATTCATTGGAGAGACGATTGGCAATAATCACATCACATGATTGCTTGAATTCGTTTAGATCCTGCGTAACTTTCGATTTAAAGAAGCTATCTTCGTGAAAGGTTGGCTCGTAAATAATGATTTCAATACCTTTGGCTTTCAGGCGTTTCATCACGCCTTGAATTGCAGAGGCACGGTAATTGTCAGAACCGCTTTTCATTACCAGACGATAAATACCGACCGTACTTGGATTCCTTGCGATAATTGAATCGGCAATAAAATCTTTACGGGTACGGTTGGCATCTACAATCGCTTTGATCAGGTTACTTGGAACATTGTTATAGTTTGCGAGTAACTGCTTGGTATCTTTTGGTAGGCAATAGCCGCCGTAACCAAACGATGGATTGTTATAATGACTGCCAATACGTGGATCTAGACAGACCCCGTCAATCACTTGCTTGGTGTCTAAACCGAAACTTTGCGCGTAGGTGTCCAGTTCATTGAAGAAAGCAACACGCATGGCCAGATAGGTATTGGCGAACAGCTTAATCGCTTCAGCTTCGGTTGAATGGGTCAAAAGTACAGGAATATCCTGTTTGATTGCACCCTCTACCAGTAAGTCTGCAAATTGCTGGGCACGTTCAGATTGCTCTCCAACAATGATGCGGGATGGGTAGAGATTATCGTGCAGTGCTTTGCCTTCACGTAAAAATTCAGGCGAAAAAATAATATTTTCAGTCTGGTATTTGTTTTTAACGTGCTCGGTAAAACCTACAGGAACGGTTGATTTAACAATCATGGTCGCGGCAGGATTAATCGCGAGCACATCCTGAATCACACTCTCAACACTTTGTGTATTGAAGTAATTGGTCTGTGGATCGTAATCGGTAGGTGTTGCAATAATAATAAAATCAGCATTTTGAAAAGCGTGTTGCTTGTCGGTTGTCGCTGTAAAATTTAAGTTTTTTTCTTTTAAAAATAGCGAAATATCATGATCTTGAATCGGTGATACTTTATTGTTTAGTAGTTCTACCTTGCTTTCTAAGATATCAAGTGCAATGGTCTCATGGTGTTGTGCAAATAGCATCGCATTTGACAACCCCACATATCCAGTTCCAGCAATAGCTATTTTCATAAGTACCTAACAGATTCGAAATACATGATGGACGGTTAATAGGATAGCCAGAGTGAGCCGAGTTTTAAATCCCATTCTACTGGTGTGATCACCATTCGTCCTGCATTTGGGGTGAGTGTAATTTCACTGAAGTAAACGTGATCCTGAGATAATAAGAAATCTACTCGACTATAACCATACGCAAAACAGAGTTTTTCTGACAATTCGATAATATTTTTCAATTGTGGTGGCTTGGCTAAAGCATCTGGTGAGTTATCTTTCAGGTCGACACGAAATGGCTGTAAGTTCCATTCAGTATCATACATGTTTGAATAGTCATTACCTTGGGTATCTTGTACATCAATTTCCAGATATTCTGGACGCCCTTCAAAACAGTGAACACGACAGGTGGTAATGACTGACTGGGTTGCTGGATCGACATATAAATCAACATATTGTTCAATCAGAATTTTGGGGCAAATGTCTTTGTAGTGCCATTCGCGTTTTCTGAAATACATGTTCTTTTTCAAGTGGTCTTTGATTTTCGCCTTGACCGTGGTGACATCAAGTTTGCTTTTATCACGGCAAATCTTGGCACTACCACTGTCATGGGTACATTTCAGCACAAACTGGTTAGGTAGTTGCTCAAAATCGATTTCATCAGCACAGCCATAGACGCCAACCAAAGGAACCAAATAGTCATTTCCTACTTTTGCTGAAATTAAATCTCTGACAGCACATTTATCTGCCAGTTTAGTCAATAACGGACTTCTTTCGTAGATCATGCGCGCCGTGACTTTTTCATTAAAGCTTTTGGGCGCGCCAAAGTCGGGTGTATAGCCCAACTTACACATAAAACGTTTGGTGAGATACTTTTTATCTGAGACAAATTTAGTTCTAATTACTTTTGCTTGATATTCAAAATAGTCATAGTTAATCATTTTAAAAAAAGGTTTAATCGCATAAAAGTAGTCGATAATTATAGTAAAAATGCTTAAATTCGTCTAATTAAAATGTAATATATTTTTTTACTAACTGATTCCAAAAGGTTTGATTTTGTTAAAGATTGTGAGTTTTAAGCTGATGTTCATGTACAGGAAAAATACGATAAGAAGATAGATGGCATGCTTCATCTAAGACAGTAAAATACTGAATAAATATAATATATTGATTTATATGGAATGATTGACTTGTTCGCTCTGGAAGCTATTACGAAAAGAGGCTGACGGTAAATAGATCAGTGGTGTTATCATAGGTCATTAGATTAAACATCTTTAGCCGTATTTTCGGGCTTTCTAATTGTTTAAGAGTGAATTGATGAGTGAAATGATGCAACCGGTTGATGTGGTGATTGCCTGGGTAGACGGTAATGATCCAAAGTTAAAGCAAAAACGCCTCCAGTATCAGGGTAAAAAACAAGCTTCTGATGCAGTGAGTGATACCCGCTTTGCCAGTAACCATGAAATTTATTATAACGTTGCATCGATTTTAAAGTACGTTCCATTTTGCCGTCATATTTACATTGTGACGGATGCTCAGCAACCACAATGGATTGATGACTTCGTAACAGATGGCATTTGTAAGGCAGGCAAGATTCGTATTGTTGACCATCGTGAAATTTTTGCTGGTTATGAACAATATCTTCCGACCTTTAATACCCGTTCCATTGAAACCATGTTATGGAATATTCAGGGCTTATCGGATTACTTTTTCTATTTAAATGATGACTTTTTCTTTAATGCGCCTGCGCAACTAGAAGATATTGTTATCGATCAGAAAATGGTGATTTACGGACATTGGCAAAGTAGTTTTGTGCTTAAGGCCAAGCTCTGGTATCGCCAATTATTAAACCAGTATTTTGCCAAGCCGATTCAACCCAAACATATGATTGCGCAAATGTTAGGGGCGGATAGACTTGGGTTTAAAAAGTTTTTTGAAATTCACCATTATCCACATGCAGTGGATCGTAAAATACTCCAAGACTATTTGCTTGCTCATCCTGAGTTTCTGGAAAAACAGATTCAGTATAAATTCCGCAGTGTAGAACAAATTAACCCGATTTCATTGATGAATCACTTAAAAATTAAGTCTAATGAGGCCGTGTTAAAACCTGATCTTGAAATTGCTTATTTGAAAAATGAAGGCAGTTTAAACAGTTTCTTGCAAAGCTTGGGCAATGAACAGATTAAATATGGTTGTATGCAAAGTCTGGATCAGTTAAGTGATACAGCCGCCCAGCAGATTTATCATGCTTTAAATCAGAAATTGGTGGGCTACTTACCACACGTTTTATTGGCTCAAACAGCCGAAGGATAAATAATGAAAGTCGTAACTTATCTGATTAATCTGGATGGTAGTGATCAACGTCTGGCGAGTGCAACAGCACAGTTACAGCAACAAGATTGGCCATTTATTCGTTTTTCTGCCTACGATGGTCGTGGCAAAGCGCTCTCTGAGTTTAAACAATATGATGATGCCGAGGCGCAACGGATTTTGGGCCGTAGCCTAATCAACTCAGAGCTGGGTTGCTATTTGAGCCATTATGGTTGTGTCGAAAAATTCCTCGAAACAGACGCCGATTATCTGGTGGTGTTAGAAGATGATATACATGTTCTACCGAACTTTAAAAATAATCTGCAATCACTTCTCAATTATCTAGATCAGCATAAAACGCTGGACTGGTATGTCGTGAATCTGGCGGCGAAAAAGAAGAAACTTGCCAAGGATATTGTTCAGATGGAGCATTATAACTTGTGGCATGCCTACTATTTCCCGATCCGTGGTGTGGGGTTGGTCTGGTCAAGAAAAGGCGCTGAGGAGTTTGTCAGACTCGGGAAAGAGATTCATGTCCCTGTCGATATTTTCTTTCAAGGCTGGCTCAGTAAAAATGGAAAAGGGCTTGGGGTCTGGCAGCCGTTTGTGAAACCTGCTGGTCTGGACAGTGATATTCTGGGCACGGTTGCCACACAGGGAATTCAGCGTAAAGATCTGGAAAAGCGTGATGCTTCTCATGGCTTAAAAAAACAGAAACGTATGTGGCGTGATCGTTTTTACGCATTCAAGCATCTTTACTTTTAATTAACATTGTCGAGGTAAATCACTTCAGCGCAAAGGTGAATTGAAGTGATTTAAAAATATGGCTGAGTGACCTGTATGAAAATATTTAAAAAAATATTCTATCTCTTGAAGTTCTATACGATGTATTCGAATAAAAAGAGAGGGGTGAATGAAGCCATAGACAATGAAGCTGATCTGATCATCCTTAATCCAACAAGTGTTGATGCGATCATCCCAAAGAAAATCTGGATGTATTGGGAAGGGCCACTGGCTGGATTTGTGGAAAAATGTGTTGAACAGGTTAAAAAAACCAATCCTGATTATGAGGTTCATTTTCTCACACCAGATACAGTGAAAAGCTTTTGTGATATTGATTTTGGTCGCTTCCCCAAGGCAACACCACAACAAAAGGCCGATTTACTCCGTTTTGAATTGATTTATCAATATGGTGGTATTTGGTTAGATGCCAGTACGATTGTCTATGAGTCTTTAGACTGGATTCAGGATCTGGTTAAAAAGACCCAGACCAATAGTTTTGCTTATTATCGTGCCAAGAACACGACCATCAAAACTTCTCCTGTTTTAGAAAACTGGTTGTTGGCAAGTGCTGCAAAAAATCCATTTTTTAAGTACTGGTTTGATGAACTGGTTACGGCGATTGAATTAACGCCCAAAGCTTATCTGCAAAAACTCAAAGAAACCGAACCTGATTATCAGGACTTGATTCAGCACATTGGCCGGCTGGAATATCTAGTGGCGTATGTGGCTTGTCAGAAAGTGATGCGTAATGATTTACCAAGTATGTGCTTAATTAACTGCGATAAGAATGCGCTGTATTTTCAGGTCAAGCACCAATGGGTCAAAGAAAAAGTACTTATTGATATGGCAATTCACTATCCACCTGCTGAAATGCCAAAACTGATCAAGCTTGCAGGTAAGGAAAGAAAAACCCTGAGTCATTATTATGAAAAAGGGATGTATCTGGAAGGTTCATTACTCGATATCTAAAACAAGATCTGTCATAGTTTAAAGCAAGGTTTTTGGATCAATCTTCTCAAAGGCATGTACGGCGCTGGTTTGAGATAGATTAAAAACTTTAATCTCTTTTTCTTGAAACAGCGTTGCAGCAACATCGAAGGCTTGAAATACCTCGTTAACATGGCGGTTTAAGGTGGTGGGTTGTTGTCGTTCACTACTTTCGTAAAAACGCGGCTGTGTGAAATTGTTCATATCCAAACCAGCAATATAAATTTCTTTATAACTTAGGTTGTAGATCACCTGAAGAGCCACATAAGCTACCGTAAAGTAGTCGAAGGTTCCTTTGAAAATATCTTGTGAAAATCCAAAACCATTCTGAATAAAAAAATCTTTTTCATTTTGATCGAAATACTTTGCGCGATCTAAAAAAACTTCAGTGACATTATCTGTAATGGTTTCAATCGTCTTGATCTGACAGCGAATATCTTCTATCGGAACTTGTCTGAGAATTATATCTAGACAACGTGGTGTCGTGAAAAATGTACATTCTGTATTCAGGACTTTCTGAACAAGATCAAAGCGACAGCCAACAAAGTTATGATCGATAATGATATAGCTGGAAAATTTGATTGAATCAAATGCGATTGCGCCGTTGACACCAATATAATCAATGTCAGTACGATGCAAAATTTCGCGATCTAGTTGCTGAATAGATGGGCCAGCCGCCACTAGCATGCATTTCTTATGGTTAATCTGCTGTGGTGCAAGATTATCAGAAACTAATTGTTTTTTATAATAAATCTGTTCAATACGATGGTATTGATCTCTTGTTACGCTATAAAGAGGCCAGTAACGGCGGTTATGCTTTGCCGCTTTGGGAAAGAAAATTTTATAAATTAATTTATAAATACTTCTGGAAATAGAACCTGAGAAGAAGTGGATCATTTAAAAAAACCATTTATAAAATATCATCAAGAACAATGGAACTAGATGCCCGTGGGAGACAATCTAGTTCCATTTATATTAGTCATCTAAAGAAAAACTTTTCTTTTTAAACTTAGCTTTTAGATTATGTAGAGAACGGGCAAACCAGTTTTTATCTTCAGGACGTGTCACTTTGTTTCCACGATAATGAATTTGAGTGGCTTTAGAAAAATCACCAAATGGTTCAATCTGATAATTTTCTGGACGATAGCCCGCTGCTAATGCTTCTTCATAATATTGATCAAAGAGCTGTGTCAGATCACTTCTCGGATGAGGCATGATTTTACCGTCGAACCAGTGTTTTTGACCTGAAGCTTCTAAGCGTGGTAAAGAATATTTATGGCTGAACTGAGTTCCCATATCTGAATAATGAAGAATTTTGATCTGTTCAATCGCTAATTCTTCTCCATCAATATTGTTGTACGAATCTTGATAAGGCTGAACCAGTTTCGGTTTATCTTTTAGCAAGCGCATCAATTTTTTGTGGCTTTCTGGATCTGCCTGTATTTCTTTTAATGGCGGTAGATATGCTTTCGCCTTTTCGCAGTCCCAGACACAGGTACACAATCGGGCAGCGTTCTTACCACCTTTGGCAATCACCATGGCATCGTCTTTTTTAGGATGTGCCCATAACTCTGCGATATCGCATAACACGACCACATCAGCATCCATATAAATGGCACGGCCCTGAAAATTACATGACTCTGGAATTGCCCATCTAAAACCTGAAAAAGGAGTCGCCCAATGCTCAGTATGCCAGCCTTCACCCGTCTGTTGATTGGTATACCATGGACTATTTGGATCGTGGCTGAGCTGCATCCATATGATTTCAACGGGATGTTTGGTATGCTTGCGGACACTATAGTCCAGTATCATCATTTGTTCTAGATCACAGTTATTGGGATCGCAACCGACAAAAATTTTAATTGTGGAGTTAGACATTCCTAGCTTCCATCTTTAAGGCTGTATTCATAATTATAGTCTAAAAAGAGTGACGATTTTTGAAATATTTCTCTGGTCATGATGAGTTTGTAAAGTGTTTATGTGAGGCAATGTAGTGATAACAAATACATTTATTGAAAAAACCAAAAAAAAGATTGCCAGAGCTGAAGTTGTTTCTTTTGATATATTTGATACTTTGTTATTACGTCCATATCTCTCTCCTCGTGATTTATTCTTACACATTGAGATTGATCAATGTCTAGAGGGATTTGCATTTGCCCGAAGAGAGGCAGAGCTGAGTGCCCGAAAGAAAAATCCTGATAAACAGGAGATTTGTTATGACGACATTTATAATGAAATTGAAGCACGTTTTGCAAGCGCAAAAGAAATTGAATTAAATTGGGAAATTATCGTTCTTCAATCGAATCCTGAGATGAAAATACTTTGGGATTATGCGCTTGAGTTAAACAAAAAAGTGATTGTCATTTCAGACATGTATCACTCATATGAAGACCTTAGTCAATTACTCATTAAAAATGAATTTCATGCTTTTGAACATCTCTATGTGTCTAGCTGCTATGGCAAAACTAAGAAAAAAGGGACCTTATTTGAACAGGTCTTTCAGGATCTACAGGTGAAGCCACAGGATATTGTACATATTGGGGACAATAAAAAGGGTGATTTTAGAACGCCAGCAAAATTAGGCATTCAGGCAATTTTATATAAACAGGTTGCACATCAGTTTTTAGCTGTAAATGAGCGAGCAAGACGATTTACTGAACAGAATATCCCAAGTTTAGGCATAAGTATTCTGGTGGCCATGTTGGCAATAAGGTGGCGTAAGCAAACTTTGCAACAAGACAGTAGTCAATATTGGGACGACATTGGTTATGCCTATGCAGCCCCTCTGGCTTATGGTTATACCAAATGGATTGAAACAACAGCTCAGCAGAAACAACTCGACCATCTTCTATTTGTTGCTCGAGATGGATTTTTACTACAAAAAGCTTTTGAACATTTCCATTGTGGTGAGATAAAGACAAGTTATGTTTATGCACCACGTTTACTGAATCTGGTTTATCGATTGGATTATGACAAGCGTAATATTGAGCATGCCCAACCAATTGTTGATTTCTATAGCCAGAAATATGCAGATATTCGGGAGCTAAGAGATGCAAACTCTCTGATCAAAGCAAATGATTATCACGAATTTATTCAAGTACATAAGCTTAAGTTTGAGTCTTATGCCAAAGAAATGTATGCAGATTATCATGTCTATATCGATGCAATTGTGAATAAAGAGGAAAGCGTTGGTCTGATTGATAGTAAGACCGTCGCATTTACTTCACAAAAATTGTTGGAAGATGTTTTACAGCGACCAGTTCAAGGCTTCTATTGGTCAACGTTTTTACCTTATAGAACCAAGAAATATGCATTTGAGACGTTTATACCGAATAATTTAAATATACTCGATCCAAATGTATTTACTAAAAACTGGAAATTTGTGGAGCTACTTTTAAGTGCGCCTGAGTTTTCAATTCAGGGTGTTACACGAGAAGGCCAAGCAATCTATAAAGATAATTCAGGTACAGATGAGCGAATCATTAAAGATAATTATGCTCAGATTGTGCAAGGCGCTGAGGTGTTCTTTGCTGATGTAAAAGCTATGTTTGGGCAAACACCTATTTATCTTGAAGGGCAGGAGCTTGTTTCCTGGGTGAATATGTTTTGTGATCACCCTAATAGCCATGACATCAAGGAAATGGCGGAGATCAAATTGGCTGTCGATGTATCACATCGTCGTAGTGTGCCTTTATTTGCGATGAAGACTTCATGGCTAGATTTTTTAAAAAAACCCAAAGCCACTCTGAATCTGTTAAAAACTATAACGTGGAGAACACCTCTGCAATCACTTATTTTACATATGCTTAAGCCAATAAAAATAAAAAGGAAACAGACCAAGCAAATAAAAATCAACTTTTTCCCATATCTTAAAGTTCGATATTTCTTATGGACCTTATCACTGTTTAATCGGTTTTCTTTTCAATTGAGCTTAGGTGATCATAAAAAGCATAGTACTTAGGCCTGGGCTTTGTTAAGCCTGCTTCAGTATGTTGCTTTTAGGGCTCAAATTAGAGAAAGAAGCTTTACTTTTAATGCGTATTTTTGTTTAGAAAAGGACGTGTTGAGTAATCTTGGTATTAGAGCTTAATATTTAATGTTTTTTAAGTAGTTGAATTTAATTAAATTAAGCGTAACTCTTGTTTGTAAAGAATGTACTTTAAAGCTAAAAAACTATTTTTTATCCAGTACTTATGAGATTCCACCTCATCTCGATTGATGTGTATCTGAAATAATGTACATCATAATCAAAAACAAGTATTCTTAGCGCCTACAGGCATGTGGCCTAATTTGTATGAATTGTTACTATCCCGATATGAAAAAGTTTGTTGTAAGTCTCTCAAGCGCAATCGAGCGTCGTAAGCATATTTCAGCTCAATTTGAGAGACAGGGCATAGAATTTAGCTTTTTCGATGCTGTAACACCTGATATTGCAGCTTCGGATGCGCAAGCAATGAAACTCAGTGTGCATGAAAATCATATTGCTCGGGGAGAGCTTGCCTGTTTTATGAGCCATGTTCATTTATGGAAAAAAATTGTTGAGGAAGATATTCCTTACATGGCTATCTTTGAAGATGATATTCATTTGGGTGAAAAAGCAGATTTCTTTCTAAATCAATCCGATTGGATTGAGAAAGATTGGCATTTAGTCAAATTAGAAGCATTTACGCCCAAAGTAATACTTGGCCCTAAGCAGAAGCAATTTCCTCAGGAAGGGCGTGAGATCTATAAATTAACAGGTAAAAACTTAGGTACGGCAGGTTATATCCTTTCATTTGATGGGGCAAAATTTCTATTAAATGAAATTAAGAAAATGGATTATATTATTCCATTAGATAATTTTATGTTTGAATATGCTGTTAAAAATCATAATTTTATGATGTATCAAATGCAGCCTGCATTATGCATTCAAGATACCATCTTGCATTATCGTTCTACCAGTATTCAACTGAAAAGCCAGTTGACCTCTGAAAGAAAGAAAAGAATGCACGCAAACAAGGCCAACGGTTTACAAAAAATTCTGGTCGAATTATCTCGAATTACGACACAATTGAAAATTACTCTGTTTGCTCGTCGAGTGACTTTCAAGTGAAAAATTTTGTTATTAGCTTAAAATCGGCTTCTGATCGTAGAAAGCATATTGAAGAACAGTTTGGGGATAAGGGAATTGCATTTGATTTTTTTGATGCGATTGAACCTCCTCAGGTTGATCTTCAAGCTGAAAAAATTGGACTGATTCTTCGTCAGGGTGATCTCAGCCGAAATGAATTGGCATGCCTATTGAGCCATGTGTCTTTGTGGCAAAAAGTTATTGATGAAAAAATTCCTACGATCGCAATTTTTGAAGATGATGTACATTTGAGCCATGATGCAGAGCTGTTCCTAACAGATTCAAGCTGGTTGCAGTGTGATATTGTCAAGCTGGAAAAATCATATAAAAGTGTGATTCTAGACTTGGAAAAAATACAAGTTTTCAAGGATAAAGAGTTCATTTTGAGGAAGTTAAAAAAACCTCATTTAGGTGCTGCTGGCTATATCTTGTCGTATCAAGGGGCGGTGGCGCTTCTAGATTATATGAAAAGCCAAAATGAACTTGATCATGTTGATCAAATTGTTTTCCGAAAATATATTCATGAAGGCGAGCTTGGAATCTATCAATTGAATCCAGCTTTATGTATTCAGGACTATATTCTAAATCCTGAAGAACAAAAATTTAAAACCAGTCTGCAATGGCGTAATAAAGAAAAAATTAAGGTCAAAGGATTGAAGAAGTTATTGCGCGAACTGAACCGCTTTTTAACTCAGTTGAAAGAGTCTCCTTATAAAACCAAGCTAAAATTCATGAAGCGTAATAAGCTGTAAATTAGCGTTATATTGGTTTAATCAGGGCTTATTTTTGATTTCGCATAGTGCGAATATTTCCTTGTAGTTCATTTTATACTGTTTAGTTGTATAATCCTGATTTTTATTCTCAAGCATGATGGTTGTCTAAGTGAGTATTTTTGTCATTAGTTTGGATTCTGCGGTTGAGAGAAGACAACATATTGAAGCGGAATTTAAAAAATATTTAGTTGATTTCAACTTTTATGATGCAATCACCCCAGTCACATCTGACGAAGCTGCAAAAAGTGTCGAGATTGATTTAAGTCGACGTGGAGACTTAACAAAAGGGGAGGTTGCCTGTTTGTTAAGCCATGTCATGCTATGGAAAAAGATTGTTGATCTTGATCTGAAGTATATGGCTATTTTCGAAGATGATATTTATCTTGGTGAAAATATACAGAATTTTTTTAGTGATTTTTCATGGATCCCTGAAGACGTCCATATCATTAAATTAGAAGCTTTCGATAAAAAAGTTGATATGGCTTTTTTCCCAAAATTATCAAAAGATGGTAGAAGCTTATATCACCTTAAGGCGATGCATTTAGGTGGAGCTGGTTATATTTTATCAAAAGCAGCAGCTGAACATTATCTTGCACTTATTGCGAATATGCCAAAATTGGTACCTGTAGATCACATCCTGTTTGGTTGTGATGTTAAATATGGGAAGTATGAAACTTATCAAATCACTCCAGCGATTTGTGCTCAAGATTTCTATGTTTATAATAAATATGATAATTTACCAAGTCATTTGGAAGAAGACCGTTCAGTCCGCCATAGAGCTGAGAAGTTAGCCCGACTGCAACAAAAGAAGAAACTAAGTCTATCTCTAAAAGTTAAAAGAGAACTTTTCAGATTAGTTTCACAAATTTTGAAGCTGACGAAGCTCTCTGCTTATCGAACGGTAAAGTTTAAATAATTAGATTTTTATGAATCTACGTGAACTGTCTGTAATTCATTTATAGACAGTCTTATCGCCACCTCTAAACCGTTTATAACCCCACATATATTCAGCAGGAAAGCGGTTGATCATCTGTTCAACTGCTTGATTGAGTGCAGTGGTCGCAACTTCAATATCTCGATCATAGAGTGCTGGATCATTTAGATCATCGCAATACACATCAAACCCTTCACCATCCTCACGACGGAAACAACTTAATCCCACCAGACGACATTGGGTTTTTTGAGCCATTTTGCTGGCCAGTGTACTGGTCAGGCAGGGAATTCCGAAAAAAGGAACCACGACACCGCCAGAAGGATCGGGAACATGGTCAGGCAGAATCACACTGAAACCACCTTGTTTTAGATTTTTAAATAGAGCTTTGACACCCGAAGCATCTGTCGGCACTAAAGTTGCGTTGAGGCGTTGACGTGCATGCAATGCAAAAGCATTGAATCCCGAATCTTTCATGGGTTTATACATGATAGTCGGGATGCCATATTGATGTACCCATGCATTCATCATTTCCCATGTACCCAGATGCGGAGTAATGATCAGTGCACCGCGAGGATCGCTCAGCGCATCGGTCAGGACTTCCAGATGATGCACAGTATGAATCTGTTGAATGCTCCATTCGGGTGGCATTGCCCAGCATTTTCCAGATTCGATATAACTGAGACATTGTTTAGTGACGCTTTCTCTTGCAAGCCGTTCTTTCTGCTCTTGACTGAGTTCAGGATAAGCCAGTCCAAGATTGACCCTGGTTTTCCACAGCATACTTTTATTCGGGTTTTGATTGATAAAGTAAGCCGCCACTTTTGCGATACTGCGCAAAAATGGAAGGGGGAGAATACGGAGCAGAGTAGGGTAAAAAGACATTCTAATGGGGCTTATTTATCGGCGTTGCCTTTAAGCACCATATAAATCAGTGCAACAAAAATCAGTAAAGCACCTACCAGGCTACTTACGCAGAAATATAAAATACGTTGGTTGGTATCCATATTGAAAAGTTCATTTGCCAGGATGTAACGCATAAAGAACCATTGAGCAAGTGAAAACACAATAATGATAATTGTATGTCGACGTACATCACGACGCATTGCCATAAGACTGACCTCTCAATAAAAAGCAGTCTATTATGCCATTAGCGGCCATGATCTCAAAGCAAAACTAGGGATTATAAAAAAACCCTGCAGAGTGCAGGGTTTTTGTTGAAGCATAAACTCAAGGTTTATTTTTCTTCAGCTTTTGGCTTTTCGCGTAAACGAATACCCAAGTCACGCAATTGATTTGCTTCAACTGGCGCAGGTGCTTGAGTCAATGGACATTCAGCAGTCTTGGTTTTCGGGAATGCAATTACATCACGAATCGAAGATGCACCTGTCATGAGCATGATCAAACGGTCAAGACCGAATGCCAAACCACCGTGCGGAGGCGCGCCATAACGTAATGCATTGAGTAAGAAGCTGAATTTCTCTTCTGCTTCTTCTTCGCCAATACCTAAAGCTTCAAAGATTGCCTTTTGCATCTCTAAAGTATAGATACGAAGTGAACCGCCACCGATTTCAGTACCATTCAATACCATGTCGTAGGCAACAGAAAGTGCTTCACCAGGATTGTTCTTCACTTCTTCAACGCTTGATTTTGGAAGTGTGAATGGGTGGTGAACAGAGGTCCATTTGCCATCATCAGTTTCTTCAAACATTGGGAAATCAACAACCCAAAGTGGAGCCCACTCACAAGTTGCAAGATTAAGATCATGACCGATTTTCACACGAAGTGCGCCCATCGCATCGTTTACAACTTTGGCTTTATCTGCACCAAAGAACACGATGTCGCCATTCTCGGCACCAACACGTTTCAATAGATCAAGTACGATTGGCTCGATGAATTTAACGATTGGAGATTGAAGACCTTCGATGCCTTTTTCAAGTTCGTTGACTTTAATGTAAGCCAAGCCTTTCGCACCGTAGATGCCTACGAATTTGGTGTATTCATCAATTGCACTACGCGGTAATGAACCAGCACCCGGTACGCGTAAAGCAACGATACGGCCTTTAGGATCTTTTGCAGGGCCTGCGAAAACTTTGAATTCAACGTCTTGCATCAAGTCTGCAACGTCAACAAGTTTCAATGGAATACGCATATCTGGTTTGTCAGATGCATAATCACGCATTGCGTCAGCGTAAGTCATACGTTCAAACTTATCGAATTTTACATTCAATAATTCGTTGAACATTTTAACTGTTAAGCCTTCCATTAAATCCATGATGTCATCGTCACTCATGAACGATGTTTCAACGTCGATTTGGGTAAATTCAGGCTGACGATCCGCACGTAAATCTTCGTCGCGGAAACATTTAGCAATTTGGTAATAACGATCGATACCACCAACCATTAACAACTGTTTGAACAATTGTGGTGATTGTGGAAGTGCGTAGAAGCTACCATTTGAAACACGGCTTGGTACTAAATAGTCACGTGCACCTTCTGGCGTTGCGCGTGTCAAAATTGGTGTTTCAACGTCAAGGAAACCATGATCTTCAAAATAGTTACGGATCAAGTTGGTCACTTTAGAACGGAAACGTAAGCGCTCTAACATTTCTGGACGACGGATGTCCAAGAAACGGTATTTCAAACGAATTTCTTCTGAAATATTGGTATTTTCGTCATTCAACGGGAATGGCGGAGTATCAGAAGCTGCAAGAACTTCGATCTCTTTACCTAAAACTTCAATCTGGCCACTCACCATGTTGGCATTTTCAGTACCTTCATAGCGACGACGAACACGACCTGTAATTTTTAAAACAAATTCTGAACGTGCTTTATCTGCTGTTGCGAATGCTTCAGGGGTATCTGGATCGATAACAACCTGTACAAGACCATCACGGTCACGCATATCAAGGAAAATCACACCGCCATGGTCACGGCGACGATGAACCCATCCGCATAAAGTAACTGTTTGATCGATTTGGGCTTCAGTTAAAGAGCCACAGTAATGAGTGCGCATCATATTGAATTATTTATCCAAACTATATTGGCTGTAGAAGGTGAATGCGTAAACAGCGCAGCACCAATGAAGGGGAGATTATGCCTTGTTGAACGTATAGTCTCAAGTCTTAATGTTTTCAAGCGAATTTTAAACAGACGCTTTTTGTTAAAATGATTTCATACGGGCAGTCCGATCCAAAAACAAGAATAATAGACAAGCCATGGTAAAGACAGTTAAGCCAGCTTGTGTAAATTCATTAATCGATTTGCCAATAAAAAAATAACGTTCAGTATTCCAAAGATCAGTATTGATATGACGGTTATAGTCAAACACTGAAAACAGCCCATATAAGATGGAAAGGATCATACTGATGAGTGCAAATCCCTTGAGTTTAGAGGGAATGGGATGATGATGTTTATGCGTTTTATAATAATCCCAGCACATTTTTATCAAAAACGGCAAGGCAATAATTGAAGAGCCAATCTGTAAGACAAAATGTAATGGATAACTAAAGCCCCAAAATGAAATGTTATGGGCCAGAATTTCTTTAAAAGCAAATGTTCGAAAATCAAGATGGGTTAATCCATCCCAGATCAAATGTGTGCTAATTCCAATAATAAGTGCAATGCAATTCAGAAAGCTGAAAGAAATAAAATCATCCAGTGACTTGATATTTAAAGGATCTTGAATCTCAAGACAACGATAAGTCACAGGACGATAGATTAAATACCACACTAAACAAAAGCATAGGCCCAATGGCAGGTTTGGAAATAAGATACCTGCCCATTGGTGTGTTAAAGGTGTATTTTCTTGCGTAAATAATCGATAAAGATCAGGTGTCATACAGCCAATTGCCAGTGCTGCAACAGGCAAATGACCCTGACTTAATTTGGATAACGGCGGAGCGAGAACTGCATGGGAAAGTGTAAAAGGCATATCGTTGGAAAACGACCATTCATTGAATCATGGATAAGCAGTGTAGCAAATGTCCTTTGTTGCACTGTTTTTTATTGCAAATTAAATGAAATGTTATAATATAACAAAAAATAACGATCAACTGATTCGGGACACGGTATGTCATTTCCGCAAAATATTTTGACCTTATCCATTTTAGCTGTTGTATCTGTATCTACATTTGCAGCCGAAAATGAACAAGTTACCACCTTAGATACCATACGAATTAAAGCGCATCCGCTTGAGCAAACCTCAAAAGATTTTGCTGTTGCAGATACCGTTGTAGATGAAAAACGTTTACAACAGGGGGCTGTCACCATTGGTGAGGCGCTAAGCAGCGAGCCTGGCATTTATTCAAATCAGTTTGGTGCTGGTTCTAGCCGTCCTGTCATTCGTGGACAAGACGGGCCGCGCGTTAAGGTGCTGCAAAACTCATCTGAAAACATTGATGTATCTACCTTGTCTCCTGACCATGCGGTAACAGTCGATCCTGCATTGGCAAAGCAGGTTGAAGTGATTCGTGGCCCATCAACTTTATTATTTGGTGCAGGAACAGTCGGTGGTTTAGTCAATGTCACCGATAGCAAGATTCCAACAGAAATGCCTGAAAAAGGTTACGAAGGTAATGTTGGCTTACGTTACAACACTGGAAGTGATGAAAAGCTGGCAACTGCGGGCGTAACGGTTGGTCTGGGTGATCAGGTTGCGTTACGTGTCGAAGGGTTAAAGCGTGAAGCCAATGATTATATCGCTCCAGATTATGTACATGAAGGAGAGCGAGAGCGCCGTGTAGACAATACCTTTGCCAAAGGCCAAACCGTGAATGTCGGTTTATCCTGGATTTATGATCGTGGCTTTACAGGCATTTCTTATAGCAATCGCCAAGATCAATATGGTTTACCTGGGCATAGTCATGAATATGAAAGCTGCCATGCACATCTTTCTGGGCGCCCTCATTTACATTGCGGCGAGCATGATCATGGTGACGGTGAAGATGATCATGGTCATGAGGATCACGACCATGAACATGGCTCAGGGCCTTGGATTGACTTAAAATCTGAGCGCTATGATGTACGCACAGAACTGAATGATCCATTTGCAGGCTTTAAAAAATTACGTGCTCAAGCGAGTTATACCGATTATAAACATGATGAAATTGAAGAAGATACCATCGCTACGCGCTTTAAAAACAAGGGCTATGATGGGCGTTTAGAGTTGGTACATAATCCAATTGGCCCATGGGAAGGGGTGATTGGAACGCAATATGGTCAACAAAAACTGGAACTCACCGGTGAAGAAGCGTTCTTGGCGCCGAATACCACCAAGAAGTGGAGCATCTTTGGTTTAGAGCATGCACAATTTAATGATGTCCATGTTGAACTGGCAGCACGCGCAGAAAAACAAAAAATTGATATTGATGACTCAAGCAAAAAAGATTTTGACGGTTCAGCCTTTTCTGTTTCAGGCGCTGCCAACTGGGAGTTTGCACCAGACTATAAACTTTCGTTAGTTGCCTCACATCAGGAGCGTTTACCTTTAGCGCAAGAGTTGTACGCCAATGGTGGACATTTCGCGACCAATACTTATGAGCTGGGTAATGATCGTTTAAGTAAAGAGAAGTCAAATAATGTTGAATTGGGTTTCCATTATGACAATGATAAATTTGACTACCATGTACATGTGTACCACAACTGGTTTGATGACTATATTTACGCTCAAACCTTAGATCGTTATAAAGATTTCCGTTTGGTCAAATATACGCAGGATCAGGCACGTTTCTATGGTGCTGAGGCAGAAGCGGGTTATCAGATCTCGGACATGTATAAAGTTGGTGTATTCGGTGATTATGTTCGCGGCAAGATCGACAATGAAAATGCCCCGCGTGTTCCAGCAGGTCGTCTAGGAACAAAAGTAAATGCGGACTTCGGTGATGGCTTTAGCGGTTCAGCTGAATACTACCATGTGTTCCAGCAAGACAAGATTGCAGCTTATGAAACCGATACCCAAAGCTATAACATGTTGAATCTAGGGGTGGCTTATTCAGGTAAATACAGCAATGTTGGTGACTATCGTGTTTATCTAAATGCCAATAACTTGCTAGATGATCAGGTTTACCAACATGCATCGTTCTTATCAACGATTCCTCAAGTGGGCCGTAACTTTACCGTTGGGGTGAATTTTAACTTCTAATTTTTCACTTAAATCTTATTGAAAAATCAAAGTATAAGCTCTAGCCTTAGATCATTAGGCTAGGGCTTTTTTTGTTTATATGCGTATCTTCCAACGAATCCATCGAAAATTAAACTGGTCAGGTCGACGTTACATGGCAGTCATATTGAGTATTTTTGCGATTGGGTACATTGCTTCGGCAGTCTACCACACAGTAAAACCACTCCCGAAAGGGCTGGATTTTACTGGGCAGTTGCGTCATGCCAATGTGAAATTTTTAGCCGATCAGACCTATATCGATGCACAAGGCCAGCAACAGGTCGATCAGCATATTTTCAAGGAAGTTTTTCATTTAATTGATCAGGCACAGACCACCATTGTGCTGGATATGTTCCTGTTTAATCAGGAAGTAGGAAAGTCAAAGGTTAAGCAATTTCCTTTGATGCAAGAGTTGACAGATGCGTTGATCGTGAAGCGTCGTTTGCATCCAAATGTTGAAGTTGTGGTGATAACCGATCCGATTAATTCGGTTTATGGTGGAATGACACCGAAACATTATCTACAGTTGCGTCAAGCGGGTGTGGATGTGATCGAAACTGATTTAAAACCATTGCGCGCTTCTAATCCGCTTTGGTCAGGCTTTTGGTATATCTGTTGTCAGAACTTGGGTAATAATCCTGAAGGTGGCTGGTTAAGTAGCCCATTTGGTGATGAAAAAATTACCTTGCGTAGTTATCTTGAGTTATTCAACTTCAAGGCCAATCATCGTAAAACCTTGGTGGTTGATACTGAACAGGGCTGGAAAAGTTTGGTGACCTCTGCCAATCCGCATGATGGCAGTTCGCATCATAGTAATGTTGCACTGGTGGTGGATGGGCCAACCGCGATTGATGTCTTACAAACTGAACAAGCTGTTGCCAATATGTCAAAGGGGTCTAGTCCTTTTGTGATTATGGGTGGGGTGAGCGAAGACAAAACCTTGCCGCAGGTGCAAGTGCTGACTGAAAAAGCCATTTATGATGGCATCTTGAAAATGATTCAGACCGCCAAGAGCAAAGAGCATCTGGATATGGCCATGTTTTATTTGTCGGAACGCAATATTATTGAAGCACTGAAGCAAGCTCAGCAACGTGGTGTCAACATCCGTATCATGATCGATCCGAATAAAGATGCATTTGGCCGTCAGAAGAATGGCATGCCGAATCGCCAAGTTGCATCAGAGCTCAATGCTGCTGGTATTCCAATTCGTTGGTGCGATACTCGTGGTGAACAGTGCCATAGCAAGATGTTGCTCAAATACAATGCACAGCAAGCTGAGATGATTCTGGGTTCTGCTAACTTAACGGCACGTAATCTGAAAAACTATAATCTTGAAACTGATATGCGTGTGATTGGTTCAGCACAAACGCCAGTGTTTAAAGATGCCGGGCAATACTTTGATGCAGCATGGAGCAATGCCAATGCACGTCAAATCACAGTGGATTATGCAAAATATGCTGATGAGTCAAAAGTAAAATACTGGATCTATCGTTTTATGGAATGGACAGGGTTATCCACTTTTTAATTCAGCATAAATAGAGTTCTACACAATGGCGAAAATCAAACTTAATATCAGACAGGATGAGCAGATTGATTTAGATGTACATCAATTCAATCATTATGCAGATATTGTTGAAATTCAAAGTTGGGCAGAACTCTTGGAATGCTATCGCGCCCTTAAACAGGAGGTTTATCCTAAAAAGGTGTTTCTGGTTCTGGATGATAGGGCGCAGGCAGAATACACTTCTATGCATGCTCAATTGGGTGATCAACTTTATTTCGACGATCGTCAATATTTTGAAGGAATCGAAGATATTGGAAGTCTAGACAGTCTTCTGATTGAAAGTAATATTGTCACACCTTTGTTGTTTCAACACCATGTACAACAGCTGAGTCATCTAGACCATCAGCGGAGTTTTGAAAGCTTGGCTGGAAAAATGCAGCACTATGATGAAAGTGATCTAGAGGCGCTCGTTTACTTCAATCAACATCTATTGATCTCTACTCATACTGAAATCATGGTTAAAGTGGCCGTTGTTGAAACAGAAGCATTGAAACTGGCGATAATGCCGAATGGCTATTTTTCTTGTGATTTTGATCCTTTTGAGAATTATGCGCTGGTTCAGAAAATGCAGCGCTATGGCTTCGAATTTATCGGACTTGGAGCAGCATTATTAGGATGGATCAAAACAGCAGATTTTAATGCAGAAAAAATTGAAGATTTAATTCAGGATCTCGCTTTGATTTATCCTTTAGATTTATCTCATCAAAAGGCAATGACAGACTTGATTTTAAAAAATAATTATCTGATTTTACCTTATTCTGAATCACCACAAGAATATTTGGGTTACGACTTATCGTGATCCAGAACGAGAGTTCAATAAGCTGAATTTGGAAGTTTACTTGGTATTCAGCTTATTGAAAGAAATACACGATCAATAAAAATTAAGGACTCGGTGGAATCAATTGATCCAGATCTTTATCTGCTAACTGATCCAGTTCACTTAAATCGGTTTTGATTTTCCACTGATTTTCATCATCGACAGGGTTAGGTAAACGCGCTTCTAACCAGTCACAGACGATATCTGGGCTAAATTCTGGATGATTACACTGGATCACCCAAGCCAGAAAATCTTTGGCTTCACCGTTCATATAGGGCGGTGGTGATACGGGGAAAAATTGGGTGGGTAGACGCTCATTCGTCGATAAATAATTGAGGACATGTCCCAGTTCCTGAACTGTTTGCCATGCCAATGGATGTTCAACATCAATATTGAACTTAAACCACCATGCATGCTGACCATCTGCACCATGCGCCACGATACGGGATTCTTGTACGCTAGGAACTTTACAGAAAAATTGATAGAGACGATCAAAATTCATTTCAGCCACAGATGTTGCCTCAAAACCAAAAAATTGATTCTAACATATCTCAGAGAGGCTATAGCGAGCTGCGCTTTATCCACGGAATTAAACAGTTAGTCTGAAAAAATATTATTACAACAGTGGCGCTTATTTTTTATTCTAAAATAAAATCATACTCTGATTTTGGGAGATCATGATGCAGCAATCTAAACTTTATATCTATGGCTTGGTCAGCCTACTCAGCGGTCTCCCTGTAATGAGCTATGCCGATAATGCGTGGGGTGGATATAGCGGGGTAGAACGCCGTTCTTATCATCAGAATACACCTGTCTATCAACCGCCTGCGCAAGACCCATTTGCGTTCTCGAATCAGCGCGCGACACCGACTGCGCCACCGAAAGGCTATTATTATCAGCCGAATCAAAATAACTATTATCCTCATTCGAACCATCGCCCCGGCGTTCGGATTGAATATTATCCAGAGACTCAATATGACCGCAGCTATCGCCGTGAGTCCTTTGTGATAGGAAATGAATTACCGGGTGAGTTCCGTAGCGAGCGTTATGTGGTGCGGGATTGGGATTATTATTCTTTGCGTGAACCGCCACGCGGTCGACATTGGGTGGTCGTCGATGGTCGTTATCTTTTAGTGACCGATGATAACTTTACCATTGAGATTATTCGCTGATTTGACATCTGTTTTTAAATTTTGAATAGAGAGTATTCTCCACAATTTCTTGCTATTCATTACAAAGCTTTGCAATGTCGCGAGTTTTATTCATGCTTTCTCCTAGAGTTTTTCTTAATCTGATTTCAGATCGAAAAAACAGAGGATCAAACAATGAAAAAGACCGTCGTATTGCTTGTATCAACACTCATGCTCGGTGTATCTGCATCAGCAATGGCAGATTCAAACCGTTGGAACAATGATCATAAATACCGTTATGATCAGCGCTATGATCGTTATGACCACCGACATGATCACCGTGAGCAACCGCGCTGGTCAAATGGTGATCGCGGTAATCATTATGGTCAACGTATCAATTTCAAACGTGGTGAGCGCTTACCGTCAGAATTCCGTAGTAATCGTTATATGGTATCCAATTATCGCTACCATCGCCTTTATCAGCCACCACGTGGCTATAACTGGATGCAGGTACAAGGCAAATATGTATTGGTTGATTCCAAATATCGTATCTTCCGAGTGGCATAATCCTCATATGAGAAAAGCAGGCTATCCACCTGCTTTTTTATTTATGCCAATTCATCATCTTGTGGTCGAGGCGTTTTATTGGAAGGCAATTGTTGCTCCTGATCTTTGCCACGAATCACAGAAGGGTAGTTCCACGATGCAAAACGCACCACCAGAATCGCAACTGCCAAAATCAGGATCGAACCTGTGGTAATGACCAAATCCATCGACGCTTTATGATTATGCTGAATATCGGCAATGAGCAAACGGGTCAGTGCGGTAATCGCGACATAGATCAGAAAGCGCACTGGCATATGATTGGTCTTGAAATAAATCCCGACCATGGCGCCCAGTTCCAGATAGATAAACAGCAGCAAGATATCATCAATGGTGGCGTACTGTTTAACCGTCAGAATCTCAATCACGGTATGTACGGCTGACCATGCAATCATACAGCCGATAATAAACAGGGCTAAATAATGAAAGGCTTCAACTGCGTAGTGACCGAAGCGGTCAAGTAGACGAGGTAAGCCTTCAAGTTTATCTTTTGAATTCGACATGGCGGTTTATATGCTCAACATGATGATTGGAATGATATGCAAGTTTTATGCTGTTTTTATTATAGGCATAAAAAAACTGCCTCAACCTAGATTGAAGCAGTTTTTATGATTGAATGCGACTTAAGCTTGATTGGTGAAGTAATCTTCGCTGAAGTTCATGATCAAGTCAGAACCTGCTTTGATTTTCGCTAAACGCGCATCTAATTCAGGCAAGATACGATCTACAAAATATTGCGCTAATGCAATTTTGTTTTGGTAGAAATCACCAGATTTGTCTTTTGCCGCTGCTGCAATTTTTGCGAACATATAAGCAAAGCTGAGTAAACCAACAGCATGTAGGTAATCAACCGCAGCTGAGTTCGGGAACTCTGCATTTTCAGCTGCTTGTTCAATGATGAACTGGGTGATCGCTTCAATTTCAGTTGCAGCGTCAAGAGTTGCATCTTTAATGAAGTTTAAATCCGTATCTAGATCATTGGCAAAGTCACGGATCTCTGTGATGTATTCTGCGATGAATGCACCACCACATTTAATGGTTTTACGACCAATTAAATCTTGAGATTGAACGCCGTTGGTCCCTTCGTAAATTTGAGCAATACGAAGATCACGGATACATTGTTCCATGCCCCATTCACGGATATAACCGTGACCACCGAAGACCATTTGCGCATCTAAAGTCGCTTGGAAAGCAGTGTCAGTGAGGTAAGCTTTTGCGATTGGTGTTAAAAGTGCAACGCGGTCGTTGGCTTTCTTCACGGCTTCAGCATCAGTTGAGAATTTAGTGATGTCGAGCTGTTGACCAACATACACCGCAAATGCACGAGATGCTTCGTTGTTGGCACGTACATTGAGCAACATACGACGTACATCACCATGTACTAAAATGCTGTCTGCTGGTTTGTTTGGAGATTGAACGCCAGATGCGCTACGACCCTGTAAACGGTCAGTCGCGTATTGTGCCGCATTTTGATAAGCAAATTCAGAAGCACCGAGACCTTGGATACCCATTGATAAACGTTCGTAGTTCATCATTACGAACATCGCAGCAAGACCTTCGTTTTCTTTACCCACGAGGTAGCCTTTGGCACCATCAAAGTTCATCACGCAAGTCGCAGATGCCTTGATTCCCATCTTGTGCTCGATTGAGCCTGGTCCAACAGGGTTACGTTCGCCCAAAGAACCATCTTCATTCACCAAGAATTTCGGTACGATAAATAATGAAATACCACGTGAACCCGCAGGTGCATTAGGGGTTTTTGCAAGTACCAAATGAATGATGTTTTCAGCGAGATCGTTGTCACCACCCGTGATGAAGATTTTCGTACCAGTAATATTATACGTACCATCTTCATTCGGTTCAGCTTTAGTTTTGATAATCCCTAAATCTGTACCTGCATGTGGCTCGGTTAAGCACATCGTACCTGACCATTCACCCGAATAGATTTTAGGTAAATACGTTTCTTTTTGCTCTTGTGATGCATAGCTGTTTAAAGCCATACCTGCACCCACAGAAAGAAGCGGGTAGAGCATGAATGATGGATTGGTTGCGAATAGCATTTCATCAGACAGTACAGTCAGCATTTTTGGCATGGCCTGACCGCCCCATTCTTCGTCTGCACCTAAGCCGATCCAGCCGCCTTCAGCGTATTGACGGAATGCTTCTTTAAAACCTGCTGGGGTGAAAACTTCACCATTTTCCCAACGTGCGCCTTCTTCATCACCCGTACGGTTTAACGGATGTGTCACGTTTTGGGCAAACTTCGCCATTTCTTCTAAAATTGCTTCAGCTGTTGCAGCATCTACATGAGCCAGGTTTTCATTCGCCTGCCAAAATTGTTCTGCTTTAAATACATCATTTAAGATGAATTTCATGTCTGCTAGAGGAGCATTGTAAATTGGCATAATCGTTCCTTTCTACGCACAGCGTCATGTGCAAAATGATCAAATAAAACGAACAAATAAATTGAATCGTATAAATTTAGCATTGATTAAACAAAAAAAGGACGGTCAAAACTGACCAGTCCTTTTTCTGTGATGAACGTTGCATCTCATTCTAAACTATGTTTAGAAAGCGAAGTGTTCCGCATCAAGTTCAAACAATGGCGCAACGCCAGTTGAAAGTACGTCTACATGCGAACGAACACGTGGCAAAATCTTCTTGAAGTAGAAGCGAGCAGTCGTCACTTTTGCATTGTAGAAGTCAACATCAGTTGTACCTTCAGCCAATTTCTCTTGAGCAACAAGTGCCATACGTGCCCATAAGTAAGCAAGCGTTACATAGCCAGAGAAGTATAGGTAGTCAACCGCAGCTGCACCAACTTCATCAGGGTTTTGCATTGCACGCATACCAATTTGCATAGTGATATCGCCCCATTCTTTGTTTGCAGCAGCCAATGGCGCAACGAATTCTTGCATCGCAGCATTGTCTTTGTTTGCTTCAACAAATTTATGGATGATCTTGGTGAAGTCTTTCAACATTGCACCTTGAGTTTGCAATACTTTACGACCTAACAAGTCAAGCGCTTGAATCTCGGTTGTTCCTTCGTATAGGCAAGCGATACGTGTATCACGTACGATTTGCTCCATACCGTGTTCAGAAATGAAGCCGTGACCACCAAAGACTTGTACACCGTGCTTCGCAGATTCAGAACCAGTTTCTGTTAAGAATGCTTTTGCAATTGGTGTTAACAAAGACAAGATGTTGTCAGCAAACTTACGCTCTTCTTCAGTTTCGCCTTTTTCAACGATGTCTGCATATTGAGCCAATAAGTAAACTAGCGCACGACCACCTTCAGCAAATGACTTTTGCGTTAAAAGCATGTTGCGAACAGCAGGGTGAACGATAATAGGATCAGCTTCTTTTTCAGGTGCCTTAGGGCCAGAAAGCGAACGCATTGCTAAACGGTCTTTCGCATACGCTAAAGCGCCTTGGAAAGAAGATTCAGATGCAGATAGACCTTGAACCGCAGTACCGATACGTGCTGTGTTCATGAAGGTGAACATGCAGTTTAAGCCACGGTTTTCAGGGCCAATCAAGTAACCTTTTGCTTGGTCGAAGTTAATCACACAAGTCGCGTTACCATGGATACCCATTTTGTGTTCGATTGAACCACAACGTACGGCATTACGCTCACCGACAGAACCGTCAGCATTCACGTGGAATTTAGGTACGATGAATAATGAAATGCCTTTTGTACCTTTTGGTGCGCCCGGTAAACGTGCAAGTACGATATGGATGATGTTTTCAGCCATGTCGTGTTCACCAGCAGAGATAAAGATTTTCTCGCCAGAGATTGCATAGCTGCCATCAGCATTTGGTTCAGCTTTAGAACGAATGATACCTAAGTCAGAACCTGCATGAGATTCAGTCAAGCACATCGTACCTGTCCAAACACCTGAAACAAGGTTTGGCAAGTAAGTATTTTTTTGCTCATCAGAACCGTGGTGTTCTAAAGTACGCACAGCACCGTGAGAAAGGCCAGGGTACATACCCCATGACCAGTTTGCAGTACCCACCATTTCAGAGATTGCGATCCCTAAAGAGTTTGGTAATGCCTGACCGCCAAACTCTTCATCAGCAGAAAGAGACGGGAAGCCAAGTTCGATATATTTTTGATACGCTTCTTTAAAGCCTGTCGGGGTAGTAACAACACCGTCGTTCCAAGTACAACCTTCACGGTCGCCCACTTGGTTTAAAGGAGAAAGTTCGTTCTCGCAGAAATCAGCCGCTGCTTCTAAGTATTGATCAACCAATTCACGGCTTACAGTGTCTTGAAATGCAGGAAGTTTTGCGTAATGTGCTTCAGCATTTAATAATTCGTGCAATACGAACTGCATATCACGTAAGGGTGCTTTGTATTGTGGCATAGCGGGTTCCTCAATACTGGTTAAACCAGAGTTATAATCTTAGTCAATGATAAATGTGCCCAAGAGCACCATTTTGTACCGCTAATCGTGCAACAAGTTATAGTTCGGTACAAGCTTTTGCAGGTCATTTCTTAGTGACTGCTAAGTCAAAGTTTGTTGGCCAGCCTGCTTAAGCGCTTAGATTGTAGGTGGTTTTCCAGCATTTGAGTGAAACTGTTCATGTAAAATCGTAAGCAGCTGTGTAAATGAAAAATCAATCATTTAACGCATAAAAAAAAGGCGCTTCGAAAGCGCCTGAGAGGAGAGGATGATTATGTTGTTGGATTCGCTTGACGCTTGAATTGTGATTTGTCTGGTGTAAAACGAACTTCACAGGTCCCTTCAATCACACGTTTATTCCATTGAACGTTCACGCGTTCTCCGATACGTTTACCTTGACATGCCTGTTCGATCTGAGCGCGTTGTGCCTGATGTTCCTGACGCATTTGTTCGCGTTGTTCTGAACGCTGTTCACGTTTCGCTTGCCATTCAGCACGCTGTTCAGGGGTAAGCGGTGCACGTTGCATATTGTGACGATGGTGGTCACGATTCATTGACTGTTCTGCTGGGGTAGTCGACTGACAGGCAGCCAAACCTAAAACAGAACCGAGTAAGGTGGTCATCAATACAATTTTTGTCTTGTTCATTGTTTTATCCAGCGTAAGCAGTTGTGATTTGATGATTAAAGATTAGATAATAAAGATGAAGAAACAATGGAGAGTTTTTTTGAACCATGTTGGTTACAATCCATAAATAGAACACTATTGAGATTAAGCTTTTGAATGTTCGTCGTGTCCCTTTAGCCTTACGCCTGTTTTTAACGGTATTACTGACCACCTTACTGATCGCTACGATCAGCTTAGGTGTTTTGCACTGGACCATGCAAAAGAACTTTGCACGCTATGTGGCCGATGTCGAAATGCAGAAACTGGATCGGCTAATTGCCAACTTAGGCAATGTCTATACCGTTTATCACGACTGGGGCAATGCCATTCAGGCGCAGATCTTGCAAATCGAGGGCACCGCAGCGCCAGATGACTACGACCGGCTGTCTCAATGGTGGTTACGCCGTCAGTATGATATCGCTTTGCAGCAACGTTATTTTAATGACCATACTTTATTGAGTCTTTCGCCGACTTTGGCGCAAAATAATGTTGAGATGAGAAATCGTCAGATCTTTAATGATGAAGAACTCAAAATTCTAAAGCAGAATTTACCTTCCGAATATCAACCCTTTGAAGGGTTACGTTTTCCGCTCAGTCCAAGTCAGTTCCGTTTAAAGAAAGATGATAAAGACGATAAACAGGAGCATAAATTAAATACGCCTGTTGAGCATGGTAAAAAGCGTTTTGTCTCAATTCCAGATCGTTTAGGTTTGAGTTCGCGTTTATCTTTATATGATGAAAATCAGCAGTTTATTGTTGGTGAACCCGCGACGGACCAAATCTCGTTTCGTCCGATTATTGTGGATGAACGGGTGGTGGGCTATCTGGGATTAAAACCTGTACTTGATCAGGATGATGCATCCAGTATTAACTTCTTTAGTAATCAAAAACGTTATTTGCTTTTAGTCTATGCATTAACCGTGCTGTCTAGTTTGATTGCAGCATTGCTAATGGCGACCTATTTTAAAAAGCCGATTCAGCGCCTGTTAAAAGCAACGCTAGAATTAACGCGTGGTAACTATCAGCATCAGGTTAAGATCAGACGTAATGATGAACTAGGTGATTTGTCTAATCAGATCAACCATTTGGCTGATATTTTGCACCATCATGAAGAATCACGCCGTCAATGGGTATCCGATACTTCACATGAGTTAAAAACACCATTGGCTGTGTTGCAGGCACAAATCGAAGCGATGCAGGATGGGATTCGTAAAGCCACACCTGAACATCTTGCAGCCATGATGCGTCAGGTCAGCAGTTTGAAGAAATTAACTCAAGATCTGGCAGATCTGGCTCAGGCCGATGCTCAGCAGTTGAAATGCTATTTTGCTGAAGTCAATCCGTGGGATGTGGTATTGCAAGAAGTCGAAAATTTCAGATCAACCTTTGAGCAAAATCAGCTAGACGTCAGCTTGTCTGGTGAAGGGGCTTTACTCTCGTTAGATCGTGATCGTTTTAAACAGATTATTGTCAATTTACTGGGGAACTGTGTTCGTTATACTGAACAAGGTGGAAAAATACAGATTCATACTCAACAAAACGAACAACAATGGATATTGTATGTAGATGACAGCCCATTGGGGATGAATGATGAGCAGCTAGCCCGTCTGGGTGAACGTTTCTACCGTGTCGATGATTCACGTACACGTAGTACAGGCGGTACAGGATTAGGTTTGGCTTTATCATGTAAACTGGCACAAGCTTTAGGTGGTTCACTGACTTTCGATCATTCACCATTAGGTGGATTACGTTGTGTACTAACTTTCCCAAAACAAAATACGTAACTTTTAGATCCTCTCTGGTTGAGGATGATGGATAGGATGAAGACCATGAAACATATCATGTTGGTTGAAGATGAGGTTGAACTGGCACAGTTGGTTCGTGATTATTTAGAAGCTGCTGGTTTTGAAGTCAGTATGTTCCATGATGGTCAAGATGCTTTTACCCAGTTCCAGCAACGTAAACCAAGCTTGATGATTCTGGATTTGATGGTGCCGCGTATGGACGGTTTAACCATCTGCCGTAAAGTACGTGAGCAGTCTGATCTGCCGATCATTATGGTGACAGCACGTACTGAAGAAATTGACCGTGTTTTAGGTCTTAATATGGGGGCAGATGACTATATCTGTAAACCTTTTAGTCCAAAAGAACTGGTTGCCCGTGTCCAAGCTGTTTTGCGCCGTTTAGAACGTAAAGCGGAACCGGAACAAAATGATTTATTCCGTATTGATAAAGCTCAGCAACGGATTTGGTATCAACAAAAAGCATTGACCTTGACGCCAACCGAATTCCGTTTATTGGAGCTGTTTTTAGAACATCTTGGACAGGTCTATTCACGTGCACAGTTGCTTGATCATATCAATCCAGACAGCTTTGATGTGGCAGACCGTGTGATTGATAGCCATATTAAAAACCTGCGTCGTAAGATTTCAGAGGCGGCTGATACGGGTAATCGTCATGAATGGATTCAAGCGGTGTATGGCGTGGGTTATCGTTTTGAATATCCAGATGAGTAAAATATTAAAAGCCCTTTATTTATAGAGGGCTTTTTTTGTTGAATAAAAAATTGTCATTATAAATATAAATAGCTATTATTCCTCGCAAAGCCTATATATGGTTTTTTGAAAACCTAAATTTAAAACAATTTAGATAATAAGTTTATTATAAAAGGGGTCTCCAATGTTTAAAAAGACATTTTTAGCTTTCGCTTGTTCTACAGTTTTAGTTGCTTGTGGAGGAGGTGATGGTAGCTCATCAAATAACACCGATAATGGTAATTCAGTCGCACCTGTTTCAGATTTAGATAAAGCAAAACAGCTGATTGATACAACCAATAGTATTGTGGCTTATTTTGATAGTTTTGATAGTTTACAATCCCAATATCAACCAACCTTTGATGCAGTTAACGATGCCGGGAAGGATATTGACAATGCAGCAGGATTGGTGCTCACACTTGCTACATTAGCCTATAATGATGCTCAAGGATCAAATAAAACCTATAATGCAGCACAATTGCAGACCTTGCTTGATAATGATGATTATATTGACTATCAATTAACGGATAGTACATTTGCTGTGACAGTAAATGCATCATCCGTGACAGTTTCAGGCAGTGCAAAAGCACAATATTGGATAAATACTATTTGGGATTTTAAAACCAATACATTGAAAGATATTTTTGGTGAAGGTGCTCAAGTTACGGTTAATGCTGTTAAGCTAGAGGCGCCTTATACAGCTGTAACGGATAAATATAATTTTAAAATCGTTGCAGGTGGGAAAATTCTAACCAAGAATGATGCAAATAAAAAAGATGCTTCTTTAGAGTTTAAGAGTGATAGTACAGCACAAGCCATTTATAGTACGGCTGCATTATTAGAAAGTCGTGGGGATTCACGTCCTGAGACTGCGGAACTTAAGTTCTCAAATGTTGTCTTGAAAACAACAGATGCTGAAATTGAATTAACCGAGCTGGCAAGCAAAGCTAGAAAAGTTCAATTCAAAAACGGTAATAATTTGGGGACAGAGATCATTCCAACTGAACTTACTTTGAAAGGTAAAGCGATTAGTGGTTCGGAGAGTCTAAATTTAGATGCAAGTATCAAACTAAATAACGATTTAACCAAGACAATTGATATCACAAATGGTGAATCTGCTACATCATTTATTAATGCAGACTTAGTGGTAAAACTATCAGGCAATGTTAAAGGTGCTGCGAATGCAATCAAGCCATTTAATATTGATTTATCTGCTAAACGCAGTGATTATCAAAAAGGGACTGCAAATATTAAAATCGCAGTTGATCAAAATGCTTTAAATGTGGATGTCAAAACAGAAAATTTAGTTGCTGAAAAACCAGCTGTTTCTGCAAAAATATCTCATGCAAATGGTGCATTTGTAGATATTGCAAATGTAGATCAGTTTACTTCAGCTGATATTAAAGTTGGCAATACCAAGTATGGAACAATCAATAAGGTTTCAAGAAGCGTTTATTCTGCCACCTTTATTGATAACACCACCAAAGTCATTGCGCCATAATCATGAAAGGAGAGGGGTACATGCTACCCCTTTTTATATGCTAAGAAAAAGTTTCGTGCTCTCTATTTTATTGATAGCGAGCTATTGTCATGCTCAAGAGCAGTTGTACTATCAAGTACGTGCTGATGTTTATAGTGAACCTTTATCGATTAAATCATTTACAGATGATTGGAGTGATCCAAATTTTAAATCTGGAAAGAATGCTTTTGCCCATGGATTAATGCAATTAGGGGTAAGAAAAGACGCGTGGGATTTTAGTTGGATTTGGCGTTATGATTATGTATTAAGATTCAGTAAAGATACTGCCAAACTTTATTATCAAATAAAAAATGAAAAATTGATTGATGGTAATACCCAATATGATTTACAGCTTGAGGCGCAGCATGTTGATACAGTTGGGTCTAGATTTGCTTATACTTGGCAAGTTGCTCCAAATTGGAGTTTGACAACAGGTGCAACAGCGTTAATTGGACGTCATTATGTTGATGGTCAAGTTAATGCTTTGGCTCAAACAACAAATCAAGTGCAACTCATGGATCGAGTTAAATGGCTGAATGGTCAAATTGACTATAGTTATGATCAGCCGGCATTAAAAGAAGATAAAATGGGGTGGAAAGAGCAAGCAAATAAAGGCTATGGCTTCGCTTTAGATGCTTCAATAGCAGGGACAATTGCGAATAACTTTAAAGTTCATATTAATATTCAAGATGCCTTAGCTTATTTGTATTGGCATGATGCGCCTTATACGCGATATAAAATAAACTATGATCAGGATATGCGTCCTAGATTCGATATTCAGGGAAAGTTTAATACCTATAAGCAATACACGCAAAGATTACCTTATAAAGTCTATACAGACATGATATATCAGTCTAATCAACCATGGAGTGTTGGGCTTAGTTCGATAAGCAATGAGTATATGAGTCTTTGGCAGATGAATGCATATTGGGACGCAGTTTTAAAATGGGGAGTTCACTATGAACCTCAAACTCATGCAGTGGGGCTATCTATTCAACATCATAACTTTGGTTTGAAATATATCACGGATGATCTGAATACTAATCAAGCTAAGCGAATGGGGGCACAATTATTTGCACAGCATCGTTGGTAATGGACTTTCATGGGAAATAAAAATTTTGGACAATAAGAATGAATGCTAAAACTATTATCCTGTGGCTCCTCCTTGCGCCGCTTCAACGCGGCTCATATCCAAGAAAATGTGGAACAGTTTCTATAGATAAACTCATCTCTTTTCCTCCGTATAGAGAAGCTGACATGAGATGAGTTTTGATGAGAATAAAAGGTAGAGCACTGCAAAAACTTTTATCCTGTGGATAACCACAGCGTTATCCACAGAAAATGTGGATAGTTTCTTATAGGTTTTGTAGAAATTATCTTCTTTTCTAGTTTTAAGTGAACCATCACTGGATTCTGCGATAAATAAGATTACATTACTTTACAATCACTTGTGGTGAGCTAGATTGCAGTAATGAGATTATTTCTGAATGAGAAACTTATCCCCTGAATAAGCCTTGCTCGGTTTGATCACCGCCTTTATCCGCAAACTCGCCTGAGCGCTGCCCCATTAGGGGTGAATGATAATGGGTGTATGATCAGCAACCAGTTGCCATATTTCGTCTATATCCGAGTTGGTCACCGCGATACAGCCTAAGGTCCAGTCTTTGCGTGGCATATAGCTCGCACTTGCAGCAAATGAGGTGGCACGTGTTGGAACCGTACCATGAATCATGACATCGCCACCCGCAGAACGATTATGCTGTTGAGCATAGCTTGTATCAGTTTTATTGGGGTAGGAGATGTGCAAAGATTTATAATAAGCGCTTTGTGGATTGCGCCAATCAATAGAATAAGTTCCCTCAGGCGTTTTGCCATCACCTTCAAACTGTTTATGTCCAATCGGATCAAAGCCTAAACGCATCGGATAGCTGCGAATGACTTCCTGTTGATGTTTTAATTGCAAAATACGCTGACTCTTAAAGACTTCAATTGAGGTCACGGGTTTACTTTGTTTGAGCTGCTGTATTTCTTCGGTTGAAAGCGGCGTATGCGTTGCTGCCAATGTTGGGATGAACTTGCCATACTGATAAAAAGCCAGTGCCAATAAAATGATTAAAACAACACATCCAGCAATCAATCCAGTTTTCATTATTTTCTTCTTTTAAAAATAAGTAACTCACCTGAGCCGCAATAGCGACCCAAGTGAATCATAATGACTCAAAATTAAGATGAACAGCTCACCATCACCTCTGGTACATCACTGGGTAAAGGTGCCGTATCTGCTTCGGTTTCCAGATCAGGCTGTTTTTGATAGGGCTGATTCAACAGCTTAAATAAACGATCAACTTCACTAAAATCACCACGTTCAGCCTGCTCAATGGCTTTCTGCGCCATATGATTGCGCAGGACATATTGTGGATTGATCTGTTGCATCTGCTGGTCTAATTCATCGGTATCCTGATGTTGACGGATATTCTGGTAATGCGTCAGGAAATCATCGAACTGCTGGACATGAATACAGTCATCTCTTAAAGCTTTGTAATCTTGTTGTTGTAGGCGAATAAAGCTTTGAGTGTAATCCAGTTGTTCAGTTTGCAAAATTCTCAAGAAGGCAAAGCTGCAATCCAGACTGTCTTTATGGAAATGCGGTAATCCCATCTTTTGACATAAGCCCTGACCATAATGCTGCAAAAATGTTGGTTCAAATTTTTCTAGGCAGGTCGCCAGATCCAGTTTGAACTGTTCTTTGTCTTTGGCCGATGCTAATGGAATCAGATTGTTCAGCCATGTCCAAAGATTCCAGTGTCCAATACTTGGCTGGTTCTGATAAGTATAACGCCCCTGATAATCGGAATGGTTGTTAATCCAGTTTGGACGGAAACGTTCCATAAACCCGTAAGGACCAAAGTCCAGTGTTGAACCCGTAATATTGAGATTATCGGTATTCATCACCCCATGCGCAAAACCCACCAGTTGCCATTTGGCGATCATGATGGCTGTTCGCTCAATCACGGCTTCAGCAAAGGCCAGAATTGGATTTTCAGCTTCAAGACATTCTGGATAATGCCATTCGATACATTTTTGCGTGAATTCAGCCAAGAGTTCAGGTGAGTATTGATTAATCCATTCAAAATGTCCCAAACGAATATGACATTCAGACGTGCGCAATAACATTGCACCCAGCTCTAGGGTTTCCCGTTGTACGCCCTGAGTTGAGCTGGTAAAACCGACTGCGTGACTTGATGCAACGCCCAAAGCATTTAACGCATGTCCAGCTAGATATTCACGAATTACCGAACGCAGCACAGCACGGCCATCGCCCATACGTGAGTAGGGAGTAGAACCTGCACCTTTCAGATGTAGATCAATTGTTTCGCCATGTTTATTCAGGATTTGTCCGATGAGCAAACCTCGACCATCACCGAGTTGTCCAGCCCATTGTCCAAATTGATGGCCTGCATAGACCATGGCAAGCGGTGGAAATTCAGCAAAAGTTTTTTGTCCACTACAGATTTCAACCCAGTTGGCTTTATCTTCTTCACTCCACTGCAACTCATCTGCTAAGGCTTCATTGAAATGGCCTGCTTTGGCACCACGCAACGGACTCGGCTGTTGCTGATGATAAAGCTTCGGATTTAAAGAATCATAGCGAGAATTGAATTGCATAACTGAAACATCATGGTGAGCTGAATCATGACTATAGCAAATTAACGGATGCAGTGGGGAAGGGTAAAACACAAGGATGAAACAGTAGATATAAAAAATGGCCTCGATTTGAGACCATTTTTAATGGGTATTCTGTTATTCAGAAACAGGCGCTTTTTTGATGTTACGCATTAAGGTTTCTAAACATTCACGGTGATGACTTAAACGGTGTTCAAGTAACTGGAAATCAACTTTTAGCTTGTGATCCATTTGATGGATTTTTTCAGCCATAGCTGCTTTCTTGGCATGAAGCTCTTGTTCTTTCAGCTTCGCCCAATCATTTAAGGTATGAGTAAATGCTTCGTATTCTTGTGCAATACGTTGCTTCATTTGCACGATGTCGGTATTGACATCATGACCATAAATCGCAAGATCGCGTTCAGCATATTTAAACTTCATCGCAAGCTCAGCTTTTTTGATATTAAAGCTTGGAATACGACGTAAATTTTTAGCTAAACCAAGTTTTGAGCTGGTCCAGATTAACCATTTGGTTGGATCATATTGCCACCATTTCACGCCATTACGGTAATCGTACTGGAAGATGTGATGATAGTTATGATAACCCTCACCCCAAGTGAAAATAGCTAAGACAAAGTTGTCACGTGCTGTATTTTCATCGGTATAAGGACGTTTGCCCCACATGTGGCAAAGCGAGTTAATAAAGAAGGTAACGTGATGGCTGATGATTAAACGTAATAAACCACCCAGTAAAATCACGCCCCAGATATCGCCAGTCGCCCAACCGATTAACCCTAATACACCGACATGAACTGCGATGACCATTGGCACATAATATTTATGTTGGAACATCACTAATTTGTCATTGAGCAAATCAGGTGCATTTTTAAAGTCAGGTTCAGATGGCGAGTGATCGCGAATCATCCAGCCTAAGTGCGCGTACCAGAAACCACGTTTAATGGAATACGGGTCTTGATCCACATCATCGACATGGCGGTGATGGGTACGGTGACCTGAAGCCCAGAATAAAATACTATTCTGGACAGCAAAGGTACCACCAATCATCAATAAAATTTTAAGTGGTAAAGCTGCTTCATAAGCACGATGTGCCCAAAGACGGTGATAACCTGCTGTAATTCCTAGGCTACTAAGTGCCAAAAGGAAGATCATGCTCACCCAAGCACTTACACTAAAATCATAATAATAAGCGTATAAAGGGATTAAAATAGCGGCAAGAATTGGTGTGCCAATTAAGGTAATGCTAGCAGTCCAGTTAATGGGTGCCTTTTTTTTGAGTGGGGCGGAAGTCATATCCGTCAGCGCTCCTAAAAACCTTGTTTGTACAAGATAATAAAACTAAACGAGATAGCAAAACCAATCATGACGATATATTGCTATTTTATCACTGATATTAGCATGCCCAAATCGATTAGCACTAGTATTATTGTACAGTTGTATCGAAAGAACAGTAACAGAATTCATTTGTAAATTTGATCAATGAATTAAAAGGTGAAATAAATCAATGTCTGAGCAAAATACCATGAAAAATCCTATTTTTTCTTTGAAGGCATTTTTTAACAAAACTTTAATATTCTCTGCTGCTGTCATGCTTGCAGCCTGCCAAAGCCAACCCCAGCCGGCAAAAAAGAATACCTTGCAGCCGAAACGGGTGACACAGCCGCCCGCCATGCAAGTACGTAAAAGTACTGATGGTGTGCAAGATGTGGATTGGCAAATTACCACCATTCAAGGCAAGCGAGCTTTGTTCTTTAACCAGTATCCGGGTTTTCAGCTCAACTCCATTTCAAAGATGGTGTCAGGGCATACGGGCTGCAACAATATTTATGGTCGTTATAAATATGATTTCACCCAGCGTAAACTGGATTTTGATGTGATGGCACAGCATCAAAGCTGTAACCGCGCTTTAGCGCAAGAGGCGGATTTGATGGATGCGATTCAACGAGTTGAGCGCTTCCAGCTAGATGGCGCAAACCTATATTTGTTAGATGCAAAAGGGCAACGTTTGATTCAGGCCCAGCGTAAGAAATAAAATAAAAGGCGGAATTTATTCCGCCTTTTGTTATTTTAAATGTTGCAACATGGTTGTTGGAACATCAGTAATTAAACCTTGAATACCCAGCTGCTGCAGGTGCTTGGCACGTTCAACCTCATTCACCGTCCAGACACTGATTGCAAGATTTGCCTGTTGAGTCCGTTGAATAATTTCATCAGTTGCCAGAGCATCGCCCCAACCAATTTGACAGCAGTCATATTGCTGGGCAAGTTCAATCGCATATTCCCCAATTGGAATTTCAACCAGTAGTCCACGCTTAAAATGACTGTGATGACGCTGTAAGGCAGCTAAAATTTTGACATCAAAACTGGTAATGGTTGCGCTCTTCTCAAACCCTTTTAAATCTTGATGCAGTTGATAGACCAAGCGTTCAGCCGCTGCATCGTCTGTAACTGCTTTGATTTCAACTTCAATGTGCTCAAAGTCCGTTAAGCACTCAAGGACATGGGGAAGACTCGGCGTATATTCTTCAAAGGCCCATGCCTGCCATTGATGACGATGATCGAATTGCTGCGCTTCGAATAAATTACAGCTTTCAACCTGTTGTGAGCGGCCCGCCGTGCGAACAAAGTCATCATCATGGATTACGACCAATTGATCATCTTTCAATTGACGTACATCAAACTCGACTGCACGTACGCCTAAATCATGCAGATAACGAAAACCGCCTAATGTATTTTCAGGGGCTTCACCACGCGCACCACGATGACCAATAATTCGCATTTGTCTCTGCCTTTATTGAAAAGTTATGCTTGATCGATACTGTCGTTAATATTCTTTTGCCACAGCACTTCGCTACCACCTTCGGCACGCTGTAAAGCACGTGAGGCAACGAATAACCAGTCTGATAAGCGATTCAATAATTGTAGTGCAGTCGCTTGAATATTTTGGTCGCGATTATGTACTGACAATAAAGCACGTTCTGCGCGGCGACAGACAGAGCGGGCTTGGTGGGCATAGCTACAAGCCAAAGTGCCTGATGGCAAAATGAAGTCTTTTAACATCGGTAAAGCTTCATTCATGTGGTCGATTTCTTGTTCCAGAAAGTCGATGCATACAGGTTGAAGCAGGTGATAATTGGGAATACAGACTTCGCCACCTAGATCGAACAACCAATGTTGAATCAGGCTTAAACTTTTATCCCAGTGTGCTTTATTTTCAACTTGGCTGGCACTGATTTGTGCGCGAAGTACACCAATGGTTGCATTGAGTTCATCGACATCACCCAAAGCTGCGATGCGTAAATCGTCTTTGGCAACACGTGAGCCATCTCCCAGACCTGTGGTGCCTGAGTCGCCTGTACGTGTATAGATTTTACTTAAACGATGTCCCATAGTTCTGTTTCTCTGATCCTGAAAATAAAAAGGGGATAATGTCGGTCAGAACATTACCCCGAAACTGGAGTTAAGAAAATGTTTTTATTATTTTAGCGTACGATTAATAACGGAATGTGACACCCGCAGAAGCTAAACGACCGCCGTTGATGTAGTAACTACCGCTTCCATATGCAGTACGATATTTTGAATCGCCTACATTTTGGATATTGGCAAAAATATCTACATTTTTATTCACTTTGTATTGTCCATGCATATCTACACGGAAGTGCCCAGGGATTTGAGCATTATCAAACGCACTGTTGTCATAATCACCATTCGCAAGCATTGTGGTCGAGAAGGTATATTGTTCATCTGTCCAACCAGCAGTCAACGCAATATTTTGACGAGGGCGACGACTTAGATCTTCATCATTTTTCTTGTCTTTAGCGCGAACATAGTTATAGCTTAAATTGGTAAACAGGTTTTCACCTTGCCATTTTACATACAGTTCACCACCTTCCATTTTAGCTTTTTCAAGGTTTCTCATTTGATTCAGAACGCCATCAAAATCAATAAGATTATCTACTTCTGTTGTATAAAGAGATAAACCCGTTGAAATGTTGTAAGCCAATTTTTGATCTAGACCGATCTCATATGAAAAGCTTTCTTCTGGTTTAAGGTCAGGGTTACCGCCATAAGCGTACATATCGTTGAGTGTTGGTGCCTTAAAGGCTGAACCAATATTTGCATAAATACTGGTTAGAGGTAGTACTTGGTAACGAACAGAGCCTTGAGCAACGGTATGGGTACCAAATTTTTCATTGTCTTCAACACGGACTCCGACTTGGGTATTTAACCCAGCTTGGTCATATTTGTGCTGAATATAATATCCTGTTGAATCAATATCTTCTTGGTATGGCGTACCGTATGAAAGCACATCCCCATCAATATTTCGGTGTGTAACACCAACTAATAGCTGTTGACTCGGTGTAAAGCCCCATTGACCATAGATTTCAGACTCTTGCGTTTTACTATGAACAAAATCTGTTGAATTATTTTGTTCTATTTCATCTTTGAATTGAGAGAAACGGGCATGTAAGGCTAAATTCTCAAGAATATTCAAACGACCTTTGATATTTATGATCTCATTTTTGAAGTCTTGAGAAACAAGGCTTCCATAATTGTCATAATCGCTATAACCCTGATTCTCGCTATAATCAACCGAAGCAGCGTACTGTTCTTTATCTACTCCAATTTTTGCACTATAACCTTTCTGGTCATATGAGGCATCTATTGCATTTTTTACTTCTTTTACTGGAGTGCCGTCAGTTTCTAGACGTTGCCCACGAATTTGTGCATAGAAACCATTTTCAGCCAAGTCTGCACCAACTACCGCTTTATAGGTTTTGTTTTCACCGATTTCACCGGTTACAAAAGCTGAAGTTTTTTCAGGTGTTTTTGAAATCAGTTGAACCACACCAGAGATTGCATCCGTACCATATAAAACAGAGGCTGGGCCTTTTAATACCTCAATCTGTTTAATATCTGTTGTATCAATAAATGATAAAGACGCTGTGCCAGAAGTCGCTGAATTCAGACGTACACCATCTCTTAAAACCAATGTCTGGTTTGAATTACCACCACGTAAGAAAATAGACGCGGTTTGTCCATAGCCACCGCTTTGTACCATATTGATTGAAGCATCGGTCTGGAGTAGCTGCGGTAAAGAGGCAATCGGAGACTGCTCAAGAATTGTAGGTTCAATAATATTGATACGTGCAGGAACTTCACTAATTTTCTGTTCACTACGAGATGCCGTCACAACGATTGTATCGAGCGTTGTAGTTTTATCTGTTGATTGATCTTGAGCAAAAGCTGGTGAAGTAAACCCCATCGCAATAGCGATAGCCCCAACTAAACGAGTTGGTTGAAAAGCAGTAGACATGCGCACTCCAGACATTCACCCGTCGTGAATGATAATGTGGAAATAAACAACAAGCAGGTCTCCGGACTTCACTATAATCATCAAACAAATGATATTACTCATCATCTTCCCACATCATACCGATGCAGTGATTTGGCGTTGAGCTGAGATGAGTGATTCGGTGTTACCGTTGCGAGGGCAGTGCTGGAATTTCACCAACTTCCCTATAAGCAAAAGAATTTGCTTTAGACTTGTTGCAAGATTACGCAAAGTATAAAGTGTTAACGTTTTTTAAACAATTGCATTTCAGAATGAACTTTGCACAAAGTCAGTCAAATTGCATTACAATGCGAGAGCTTCAAAAATATTCAGATTAAATTGGACAGCTCATGCGCCAAAGCCAAATGCGAACTCGCGCCAAGATTTGTGGAATCACCCGAGTACAAGATATTCACGCCGTTGTACAATCTGGTGCAGATGCGATCGGCTTTGTATTTTTTCCGCCAAGTCCACGAAATGTCAGCACTGAACAAGCACAAGTATTGGCAAAGCAAGTGCCGCCGTATGTACAACTGGTCGGCTTATTTGTGAATGCGACTGTTGAAGACATTCAAACGGTGCTTGATTCAGTTCCTTTGGATGTATTACAACTACATGGCGATGAAACGCCAGAACAATGTCAATCAATTGCAACGCAATGCAAACGTCGCTGGTATAAAGCCATTCAGGTCAAACCTGATCTGGATATTGTCGCTGAAATCCAGCGCTATCAAGCAGCAGGCGCCAGTGCAGTCTTATTAGATGCATGGCATCCTGAGCTAAAAGGTGGGACAGGGCACAGTTTTGACTGGACGCAATTTCCCCAACTTGAAATTCCACTCATCTTGGCTGGGGGATTAACCCCTGAAAATGTCAGTGAAGCTATTGATACCACAGCAGCATTTGCTGTGGATGTCAGCGGAGGCGTCGAGTCCGCAAAAGGTATAAAAGACCAACAACTCATTGAAAAATTTATGCAAGGAGTCCAACGTGGATCAGCAAAACTCTAATCAAGAAAATCAGGTTATTGATTACACCCAGTTTCCAGATGCGCAAGGGCATTTCGGTATTCATGGTGGACGTTTTGTATCAGAAACGCTGATGGCTGCACTTGAAGACCTCGAAAGTCTTTATGGTGGTATGAAGAATGATGCACAGTTTTTAGCAGAGTTTGATCGTGATCTTGCGTTCTATGTTGGTCGTCCTAGTCCGCTTTATCATGCTGAGCGATGGTCTCAGCACCTCGGCGGTGCGCAAATTTATCTGAAACGTGAAGACTTGAACCATACTGGTTCACACAAGGTCAATAACACGATTGGTCAGGCTTTATTGGCAAAGCTATCAGGTAAAAAGCGCATTATCGCGGAAACAGGTGCTGGTCAACACGGTGTGGCGACGGCAACTATTGCAGCACGTCTGGGTATGGAATGTGTGGTGTACATGGGTGCTGAAGACGTGAAACGTCAAGCGATGAATGTCTACCGTATGCGTTTGTTGGGCGCAACGGTTGTGCCCGTACAAAGCGGTTCAAAAACTTTGAAAGATGCCATGAACGAGGCAATGCGTGACTGGGTTACCAATGTCGACAGTACTTATTATGTGATTGGTACTGTGGCTGGCCCACATCCATATCCGCAACTTGTTCGTGATTTCCAGTCGATTATTGGTCGTGAAGCACGTCGTCAAATCCAGGAACAAGCAGGGCGTTTACCAGATGCTTTAGTTGCTTGTGTGGGCGGTGGTTCAAATGCGATGGGCTTGTTCTATCCATTCCTGAATGATCAAGATGTGAAAATGTACGGTGTTGAAGCCGCAGGTTATGGCATTGAAACGGGCAAACACTCAGCGCCATTAAATGCAGGTCATGTGGGGGTGTTACATGGTAACCGTACATATTTGATGTCGGATGAGCAAGGTCAGATCATCGAAACTCACAGTATTTCAGCTGGTTTGGACTACCCTGGTGTCGGCCCAGAGCACAGTTTCCTGAAAGATATGAACCGTGTGGAATATGTGCCAATCAATGATGATGAAGCACTACAAGGTTTCCGTGATCTCACCAAGATTGAAGGCATTATCCCTGCACTTGAAAGTTCACATGCGATGGCTTACGTCACTAAACTTGCACCGACTATGTCGAAAGATCAAATCATTATTGCGACAGTTTCAGGCCGTGGCGATAAAGACTTGATGACCGTTGCACGTATTGATGGCGTTGAAATGGTCGAGATGTAAGCTCCCACTATGCCAAGTTTGTTTATGGTGATGTTGGGTGGCCGACATGCGAAAGCCAATACGGAAGTGCATGATGTGGTCATGGCAATTGGTCACAGCTTGTCTGAGCTTGCGCCGCAACTGAAACAGGCTTGGTTTGGTGAATTAAAAGGTTTACATATTGATGCTTGGGCGCAGATTTCAGGTGTGCAGTCGCAAGGTGTGAATTATCAGATTCACTTCGCCGATGCTGCACCGTCAGTGACTGATGCAAAGCTGTATCTGATTAATTTGGGTGCTTACACGCCCGATACTTTTGGTGAGTTGCATAGCTATCATCTTGTCGTTGCACCTGATGCAGTGGCGGCAAAACAGTTGGGTAAACAGTTCATCGAGCAACACTGGCATAAGCCACATACAGATCGTGTGGTGGATGTCGATGATTGCATTCCGATAGATCATATCGCAGGACGTTATATCCATTTAGTTCAAGGTGAGTTTGACCCTATGATTTGGGAAAACACTTATCTCACCTTAGCTTAATAATCGTTTTAGAAAAGAAAGAGGGAAGCATTTGCTTCCCTCTTTTTATTTATGATGTGGTTAAGGTGTGACTTTGATTCGATCGGTTTTTGGTGCTGTCAGTGGAGAATGTAGAGATACATATTTTTCTAGTGCATCAATATCTTGTCCACCACCGACAGGATTTTTACCTTCTTTTAAGACAGTAAAGTTATCACCGCCATCGGCAAGGAAGCTGTTTACGGTCACGCGGTAAACTTTGCTATCATCCAGCGCTTGTCCTGCCACCAAAATATTGCTGGCACGTGGTGAAGCCGAATTGTCTTTCTTATATGAATAACTGAACTCTTTAGATGGCTGTAAAATACGTACCGTAGCTGCATTGGCACCCGACCATTGTTGCTCTAACACATCACGAATCTGTTTGCCAGTGAGACTCAGCGTCACAATCGAATTGCCAAATGGCTGAACGGTAAATACATCACCAAAGGTAATCTGATTATTGGTATTGACCTGTAAATCGGCACGTACACCACCTGGATTCATCAGGGTGAAATCAGAACCTTGATTGCTCGCAGTTAATGCCATCTGCTGTACCAACGACACGGGCTGAAATAGTGGTCACGGCCTGACGATATTTATCCAGAATGGCTTCAATACTTGGGGTTTTATTAAATTTTTGGTATAGATCCGTCAAGTTTACTGTGGTTGTGCCAGAGGTATAGGCTTCACTCTGAACAGGGACTTGAGCTGCATCTTTTTTGATGACATCGCCCGTTTTACCATCTAGTTCGAGCTGGATATTGGTAATAATCGTGCCGTATTGTCCAGCAGAAGTGAGTAAAAATGGTTTTTGTGGATTTTTGGTCGAGTAATCACAAATATAAGACTGATGGGTATGACCAGAAACCACCACATCAACCGCAGGGTCCAAACGGTCTAAAATACCTAGCAATGGGCCGCTTAAACCCTCACAGGTTTTTTTATTAAATTTGGTACTTGGCGCAACACCCTCATGTACCACCACCACAATTGCTTCAATTCCTTGTTTCTTTAATTCAGGAATCAAAGCATTCACCGTATCAGCTTCATCATTAAAGTTAACATCTTTAATGCCCGCAGCCGACACAATGCTTGGTGTTGCTTTTAGGGTCATCCCAATAAAGGCAACAGGAATGCCGCCGTAAGTTTTGACTTTATACGCAGGAAATAGGGTCTTGTTGGGGTCTGCTTTCATTGAGACATTGGCTGCCAGAAAATTAAATTTGGCACCCTCAAAATTTGGATTGATCTGACATGGTTTGGCGCTGGTATATTGTTGACAGCCACCATTTTGCAAACGACGTAATTCATCTGTACCGCGGTCAAATTCATGATTACCCACAGCATTGAAATCAATTTGAATATCATTCATGGTTTCAATGGTCGGTTCATCCAGAAACAGCGATGAGGTTAAAGGGGAGGCACTAATCAGGTCACCTGCTGAAACCACAGCATTGTTTGGATACTGGGCGCGTAATTTTTTAATGGCATCAGCAAAATAACTTACGCCACCGACAGGAATACGAACCGTTTTGCTACTATCATTCGGATCATCTGCTTCAATAAAGCGTTTGGGTGGTTCAAGATTACCGTGAAAATCATTGAAGGCGAGAATGTTGATGGTCTGATTTTTTCGTTCTACCTGAGAAGATTCATGATCATCATTGTCGTTACAAGCCGTCAAGGCAAGCAGCATAAGGCAGCATACTTGAGCTTTTAATAATTGTTGCGTCATCATTGTTTTTGATCGGGTGGTATAAGATTGTTTTCAAAAATAAAACTTCTGTATGAATGTTTGATGAAATTATGAGCTAGAATCATTCGGAAGAAACTTGGATTTAGCGGTAAAAATGCAAAGGATTCATCATTTTTACAGACAAAACGATGAGTAAATTTGTCCGCTTAAGCTTTATTATTGAGGCAGATGCAAACCCGTAATCATGGAATGAAATAATGGATTTGATACAAACCAATGGTCAGCCACGTTATGGACGTTTTGATCAGATACCATCGAGAATCAATCTGGATGACTATATTTATAAAACGCCGTATGGACAGGTCTTAACGGGCTGGCGCAAGCAACTTAAATATAAAAAATTTAAATTCTGTGGATTGCAACATGAGCACTACAGCATTGGGGTGGCGATTGTCGATCTATCTTGGGCAGGGCATGGTTTCTTTTATGTCTATGATCATCAAACTCAAAAAGTGATTGAATGGAATGCAATCCAGCCACTGGCATTGAAAACCCATCTCGATGAACAACCGTTATTTAGTCAAAGCCATTTTAAAAAATCAGCCTATCAATTCGATATGCAACATGCTAATGGTGTGCGTTATATTCAGGTCACCAAACATGGTGAGATTCAGTTAAAAGCACGGATTTTTTGTGCAGGTACGGATGCCTTAAGTTTATGTAGCCCAACAGGAATCAATGGTTGGACCTATACGCAAAAGCAGACCACGCTGGCAGTTGAGGGTTTTTTTATTAGTCCAGCTCAGCAACAGATTGAATTTAATGCACAGAGTTTAGCTGCTTTAGATGATACCTGCGGTTTTCTGCGACCTGAAACGGCTTGGTTCTGGTTGTCTTGCCAGTTCCGTGATGCGCAAGATCGCCGTATTGGTATCAATCTGGCATCAGGTGTGAATGAAAGTTTTGGTAATGAAAATGCTTTGTGGGTGAATGGACGTTTGTATCCGCTGACGGATGTTTTATTTGAGCAAAAAGATGAAAAAACTTGGTCAATTCGTTCTTTGGGTGGATGTTTAAACTTGGTGGTGGAAACAGGCTGGTGTCGTTTTGAGAATATTAACTTGCGTCTGATTGGCAGTCAGTTCAATCAATGGCAGGCCAAAGTCAGTGGGACGATTGCGCATGAGCAGGTTGAATTGGTGTCACTAGATAATGAATATGGTTTGTTAGAACAGCATTATGCGAAGTGGTGATGATGGAAATAAAAAATCCCCTCAATTGGAAGGGGATTTTTTATGTCTAATAATGAACTAAAGCCCTGCTTGCCAAAAAGCTTCACCCGCAGCAATTGGATCATTGGTCTTGGCTAAAGTATCGATCCAGACATCGTATTGGCGAATAACAGGATGTTGATTTGGATGGAAATCCTTTTTAAACCAGTCGCTATATTGTGCTCTTTTCGCCGTCAAAATACCGTTACGACCAAAGAACCAAGGCAAACCTTTACGTGCCATATCAAAACGTTGTCTCAAGCTAAAACCATCGGTTTTGAGCATCACATCGGTACGGTATAAAGTAAAACCAAACATCATCACGGTAGTAAAGACCAAGGCAAAGCGACGGGTTGCTTCAGGCACTTCACCAACTTCTCGCATCACATCAAATGCGACATCACGATGTTCCATTTCTTCAATCGCATGCCATGCAAACAGTGCACGGACAAAAGGATCTGCTTCGGCCAACGTATCTTTTTTACTATAAAACGTATCTGCCATGAGTGCCGTTAAATGCTCAGCTGCGGCGGTCATGGCAATGTTGTATTGAGGAGAGCGATTCTTTAGTTCAAAGCGAAAGATTTTCTTTAAGCGAGTGGTGAACTGCTCCACAGGCATCCCTTGATCTTTCATGATCTGGTTCATTTTGTCATGTGCAATGCCATGTTGTGCTTCCTGACGAATAAAATCAGCCACACGTTCTTGCAAGTCTGGATCATCAATTTTGTCACGGAATAAACGGACACATTCAATAAAATAACGTTCGCCATCGGGGAAGGTCAGGCTGAGGGCATCAAACATACGGGTACGGAATGGATCGCCACCGAACCAGAAGCGGGGTGCTTGTTCTAAGTGGAAGTCCAGTTTGGTTCTGACCACAGGATCAACTTGATAGGAAACATGTGCATTCATTTTGACGATTCCTTATTTTTCTTCATGTCGCCAGTATGGAAAAACTCCGATGAAATGTTTTGACAGTTACAGCCAATTTTTATACAAATAACGACAGCTCAGGATGAGATTGGCCCATGTCAGTTAAAATAATAATCGGATACTTGCGTTTGTTTAGTCGCGTGCTGCAACAGGAACAAGTTGATTTATCTAAAGTTGTTGCACCTGAACTGTGGAAAGACTTTCAAGCCTGTTTAGACAATCCAGATGAAAAAGACTTTGATGTCGAGCGTTATGCCTTGTTATTACAGGCTGCTCAACCACATTTCACTCGTCCCATTACCTTGGTTTTGGCAGAGCATGCCAATTTGCAGGACTTAGGTTTGATGGGTTATCTGGCGTCAACCAGTATTGATCTACAACAAGCCTTGCAGCTATTACAGCGTTATTATTCTCTGGTCTTTAAGCAAACCAATTTAGAACAGCTCGATGTCCAGCAGTTTCCAGACTATATTCAAATTGTGTGGAGTGCCTCTTATAGTGATTATCGGGAAATGTATGAATTGAATCTGGCCCTGATCTTCAAGATTGCCCAATCCATTGTCCAAGATGCCCTGATTCCGCCGCAGACCATCCAGTTTGGTTACGCGCCCCATACTGCGCTGTATCATTTTGAAAAATTTTATGGCTGTCCGATTCAGATTCAGCAAGGGCAGTATGCGATCCGTTTTTCTAACCAGATTTTAAAAGCAAAAAGTATTGCCGCAGATCAACAGTTGAATCAGGTGTTATCTACTCAGGCACAGCAATCCTTGAACAGTGTCAGTTCTTTTGAAATTCAACAGCAGCAATTTAGACAAAAAATACATAGCCTGATTGAACAGGGTTTATTGCAGCAGGAAGAGGTATTGCAGAGTTATGTTGCCAAGCGATTGCATTGTTCGGAACGTACTTTACAACGTCAGCTTAAAGCTTATGAACTGAATTTTCAGGATGTGCTGGATCAGTATCGTTTGGAGCAAAGTAAGTTGTATTTGCAACAAGGTCGGTCATTGTCTGAGATTGCGGAGCGGCTGAATTATGCGGATCAGAGTGCGTTTGGGAGGGCGTTTAAGCGTTGGACAGGCGTTACGCCCAAGCAGTTTTTAAAATCTTTGTAGATTTAAAATGAATCTTTTCACTAGGCATAATTCTTATTTAAATGGGGGAGGCTCAACGGAGTCATGTTGTATTCTCATCTAATTATTGGATAAACCTTCGGTTCGACCTACTTTTGTTTTGGCAAAAGTAGGCAAAACCATTGTCATTCACAAAACCTGTTCACTTCTTATATTTCTTTCATTATTTCGCAGAAACAGTATTTTGCTGAGACCACGCAGGTTGTGAACGACATTTTCGAGTCTCATATTCGTACAGGATTTTAACGTGTTTTTAAACGTGGATAATTAAAGACAATGGCAAGTACTGCGCAAATCGCAAGAATCCAGCAATAGTAGATATTGCCAATCAATTCAATAGGTGAGAGTTTGGCGATCGAACAGGCGAGTAGTAACTGCGCGCCGTAGGGAATAATCCCTTGAATGATACAAGAAAAAATATCCAGTAAAGCTGCACTACGTTTAGGATCTACGCCATATTCTTTTGCCACTTCACGTGCCATATCGCCAGAAAGAATGATCGCAACGGTATTATTGGCCACAAACAAATTCGAGAATACCACCAGAAAGCTTATGCCGAATTCACCTGCACGTTGTCGGCCAAATTTAAACAGGCGAGTAATGGCGTAAATACGTTGAATTAACCACTGCAATCCGCCTTCTTTTTGCATTAAAGCAGATAGCCCGCCCAGCAACATGGAAAGTAATGCCACCTCAAACATGCTGACAAAGCCATCATAGATTGAGCTATTGAGCTTCAAAATATCAAACTCAGGCTTTTCAACCAGACCAATTACACCCGATAAAATCACACCAATCATCAGCACGGCTAATACGTGTAAACGGGTAAAAGCGAGGAAGAATACTGCAAGATAAGGCAGAATTAGCCATAAATCATAAGGCTGTGATTGAATGGCTTCTGCATCGTGGCTCAATGCAATATAAACACATAGTGTGATAATGGCAGCAGGAAGGGCGATCCAGACATTGACCCGAAATTTATCTCTTAACTCAACATTTTGGCTACGGGTTGCAGCAATGGTTGTGTCCGAGATCATCGATAAATTATCGCCAAACATGGCACCGCCGACCACCGCACCAATCGCATAGATCGGTGCAATATCAGTGGCTTGGGCGAAACCAAAGGCAATCGGTGCACAAGCAGCAATGGTGCCCATTGAGGTTCCCATTGCAGTTGCAATAAACGCTGCAATGATAAAGAGCATAGGCAACACATATTCAGCTGAAATCAGTGAGAGTCCGAGTTGTACGGTTGCATCGACACTGCCAATTGCACTGGATACACTGGCAAAAGCCCCTGCCAGCATAAACACCATAAACATTAAGATTAGATTGGGATGACTGGCCCCTTGCAGGAATTCATCAATGGCTTTATTGAGTTTCTGTTTATAGAGCAGAAGGGCGAGAATCACCGCTGGAATTGCAGCCACAGGTGCTTTGACCTGATAGAAGGCAAATTCTGTTCCGATCATTGAATGATACAGACCACTCCCGAGAAAGATGATCAAAAATACCAATAGCGGCAGCAAAGCAAGGGCATTGCTTTGTACTTTTTCCGGAGAGTGGGCAGACATAAAAATAAAAAGGAAACTTAAAAATTGCGGGTAGTATAAAGGAGCTTGGCGGATTTCTAAAATGCTACGCGATAAGCCTAAAATTAGGAATCTTTGATCATTGAGAAAAAACTCAAAATATAGATAAATGTACCAGGGGAGTTGTAAGTCTCAGGATTCGCTGTTGCATTCACGTCAAACTCTGTTCAATGAACAAAAAATAGCGTTACAATGCAGTGTTTTTAAATGACCACAAACAACTCCTTAATTTATATAAATCAGGAAAGCATAATCCTATGTCACGTCTTGCCACTCGTTTTGAACAGCTTAAATCTCAGCAACGTAAAGCGCTTGTTTCTTATGTAATGGCAGGTGATCCGCATCCACAGGTAACTGTTCCATTGCTTCATCAAATGGTAGAAGCGGGTGTTGATGTCATTGAACTGGGTCTTCCATTCTCTGACCCGATGGCAGATGGTCCCGTGATTGCTTTAGCGGCTGAGCGTGCTTTGGCAGGTGGAACCAATACTTTAGATGCATTGAATATGGTGAAAGCCTTTCGTGAAAAAGATCAAACGACACCAGTGGTATTAATGGGATATTTAAATCCTGTTGAAGTCATTGGTTATGAAAAGTTTGTTGCTTATGCGAAAGACTGTGGCGTTGATGGTGTACTTTTGGTGGACTTACCACCTGAAGAATCTCAGCAATTAGGTGAAGTTCTTAAACAAAATGGAATGGATCAGATCTTCTTGCTCGCGCCGACCTCAACAGACCAGCGTATTCAACATGTGGTAAATCAGGCAAGCGGCTTTGTTTACTATGTGTCATTAAAAGGTGTGACAGGTGCAGCAACTTTAGATACTTCTGAAGCAGCAGCGCGTATTGCAAAAATTAAATCGAAAACCAATGTGCCAGTCGGTGTCGGTTTTGGAATTAGTGATGCAGCGTCTGCAAAAGCGATGGGTCAGGTTGCCGATGCCGTTATTGTAGGAAGTGCTTTCGTTAAATCTTTTGCGACATTGCCAGCCGATGAAGCTGCGCAACAGACGGTGAATAAAGTGAAGGAGCTTCGAGCTGCGCTCGATGAGTTAGTATGAGTCAAGAGTTAACATCAGGGAAGGTTCTTAACCCTTCAACACCTTGGACTGAGCGTCATGTCCCTGGTATTCAGGTTGCAGATCAACAGCAAACATTTAAAGCGACCTTTACTGAGCCTACGATTGAATGTCCTGAGTGCCATGCACTAGTGACACGTACTGCCATGTCATTTAATGCCTATGTGTGTCCTCAATGTGATGAACACTTACGTATGCGTGCACGTGATCGTCTGAACTGGTTCTTTGATCAGGTGAATGGCGAATTAGGTCAGGAATTTAATGCCAAAGATCCATTGAAGTTTGTGGACAGCAAACCTTATCCAGATCGTATGCGTGAAGCCCAAGACAAAACTGGTGAGACAGAAGCACTTGTGGTGATGCAAGGTTCGCTTAAAGGTTTAGACCTTGTTGCCTGTGCTTTTGACTTTGATTTCATGGGCGGTTCAATGGGTACGGTTGTGGGCGACCGTTTTGTACAAGCGGCTGAACGTGCAATTGCATTGCATCAACCGATGATCTGTTTTGCTGCTTCTGGCGGTGCACGTATGCAGGAAGGTATGTTGTCCTTGATGCAAATGGCGCGTACTGCGGCTGCTATCCAGAAAATGAAAGAAGCTCGTGTTCCTTATGTAGTGGTATTGACCCATCCTGTATATGGTGGTGTGACTGCTTCATTGGCAATGCTGGGTGATGTACATATCGCTGAACCGAAGGCAATGATTGGCTTTGCGGGTAAACGTGTGATTGAGCAAACAGTACGTGAGAAATTGGAAGAACCGTTCCAACGTGCAGAATATTTGCTTGATCATGGTGTGGTCGATCAAATTGTTCATCGTCACGCATTACGTGATACTGTATACAGACTTGTTGCAAAACTGATGAACTTACCTTGAAACCGCACGCTCCACATTCAACGGATACATTAACAACATGGCTCGATTATTGGGGCCATGTTCATGTTACAGGCATTGATTTAGGTTTAGAGCGCGTTATACCTGTGGCTGAAAAGCTGGGCGTAATGCAACCTGAGGCAAAAGTATTTACAGTCGCAGGAACCAATGGCAAAGGCTCGACCACGACAACTTTAGCTGCAATTTTAAATGCACAAGGTTATAAGGTTGGACTTTACCAGTCACCGCATATTTACCGTTTTAATGAGCGAGTGAAGCTGGCGGGTGTCGAGGCTGATGATCAGACTCTGGTAGATGCTTTTGTACAAGTCGATCAGGCTCGCCGTGAATGTGGATTAAGTCTTTCTTTTTTTGAAGCAACCACTTTGGCTGCTTTTTTGATTTTTAAACAGCAGCAATGTGATGTCTGGGTGCTTGAAGTCGGTCTTGGTGGTCGTCTTGATGTGGTCAATGTGATTGATCCAGATGTTGCTGTCATTACCAATATCGGTTTAGATCATGTCGATTGGCTCGGCAATACGGTCGAAAAAATCGCATTTGAAAAAGCGGGAATCATTCGTCCGAATATTCCGGTGGTTTTTGCAGGGCAACAGCAACTCCCGCAAGCCATTCAGGATAAAGTGGCGGAAACCCAAGCACAGTTATATACACTCAATCAAGATTATTTCTATCAGCTAGATGAAGATGGTCAAACATGGTCATTTGCATCCTCTGGTAGCACTTTAAAGCTTCCAGTTGGGCAGCTTGCCCTGGATAATATTTCAACTGCGGTTGCCGCTGTACTGGTGAGTGGGATTGAGGTATCACAACACGCCATTGCAACGGGTATTCAGCAGGCACGTCTACAAGGCCGTTTTGAAATCAGACAAATTCAGGATAAAACGGTTATTTTTGATGCTGGGCACAATGCGCATGGTGTCGAATTTTTATTGAAGCAGTTGCGAAAATTCTTAAAATACAATAAACAGTACACAGAAGTTGTTGCAGTATTTTCAATGTTGGCAGATAAAGACATTCCATCTGTCACTGATTTACTAAAAACAACAGTAAAAGATTGGTTTATTGCTAATTTAGATGTGCCTAGAGCCGCACCAGTGCAACAGATTCAAGACGCATTGCAAGGGCAACAGGTCCATGAGTTCGGCAGTATCCAGCAAGCGTTTGAAACTGTGCTGAAACAAGGTAATAACAATCAGCTGATTTTAGTCTGTGGTTCGTTTCATACTTTAGAAGCGGTCTGGGAGTATTTAGAAGAATGTCGATGAATAACAAACAACGTTGGATGGGTGGCGTTGTTCTATTAGGAGGTGGTGTTTTATTGGCCGCATTACTTCTTAAAGGTAATGAAGAAATAGAGCAAGATCATACGCAAGCTAACGTTACTCATCCTATTCCCAAAACAGAGTCTAAGCCAAAAACTGCTCAGCCTGCCCAAGAGAGTGAAATGGTTTCATTACAACCTTTAGCGGTTGATGTTGAAACAGAAAAACGTTTGCTTGAAGAACAACGTCGCTCTCGTGAAAAAGCGGTTGCTGAACAAGAGGCGCGTGCTGCTGAATTTTTAAAAATGCAGCAGCAAGCAGAAGCAGCGGCGGCTCGTAAAGCGGCTGAAGAATACGCGGCAATCAATGCACGCCGTACTGCTGTACAAGAAAGTTCAGACAATATTCCACCTGAGCTGGTTGAAGATGAAAAAGCAAAAGCAAAACGAATTGCTGAAGACAAACGCAAAGCGGATGAAAAGAAGCGAGCGGAACAGTTAAAAGCAGACCAGCAAAAGACGACTGATGCTGATAAAAAGCTAGCGGAAGATAAACGTAAAGCAGAAGCGGCAAAAAAAGCGGAAGCTGATCGCAAAGCTGCGGAAGACAAACGTAAGGCCGAGGCAGACAAAAAAGCTGCGGAAGACAAGCGTAAAGCAGAAGCGGATAAAAAAGCTGCCGAAGATAAACGTAAAGCAGAAGCAGACAAGAAAGCTGCGGAAGATAAACGTAAGGCCGAGGCAGATAAGAAAGCCGCTGAAGATAAACGCAAAGCAGATGCAGACAAGAAAGCTGCTGAAGATAAGCGTAAGGCTGAAGCAGACAAGAAAGCAGAAGCTGAAAAAGCTCGCGATCTTATGGAAAATGGCGATAAGAAATGGATGGTACAAGTGGCACTGGCTGCAAATCAGGCCAATGCAGATGCTGTCGTTTCAAAATTACGCGCTAAAGGCTATAAGGTGACAACTAGCCCGACATCTAAAGGGATTCGTATCATGGTTGGCCCAGCCAAAGATCGTGATACGGCAGATACTACCCGTAAGAAAATTACCTCAGATGATAGTCTGAATATGAAATCAGCTTGGGTGATTGATTGGGTTCCGCTTGACCAGCGATAAATGCTGATCTTCCCCTAGACAAATTTGAAAAATCTCGCAGGTATTAGCTACCCTGCGAGTATTCTCTTGAATTGGGGAAACAATGTGAACATAAATACTGATATTCAGATATTAGAGCGGTTTATTTTTGAATCTGTTTCTGCGATTAGTGCACTATCTGGTGTTGCTTGTGTGGGGGAGGATCTTTATTTTGTAGGTGACGATGTTCGTTACTTACTCAAAACCAACCGAAACAATAGCATGGTTAGTGCAACGGCCTTTGAAAAAATTCCATTATTTGAACAATCCGAACCAATATCACTTATCCCACTGAGCAAAGAAAAAAAGCCTGATTTTGAAGCATTAACTTGCCTCATCTTTAACGGACAGCCACAGTTATTGATTATGGGTTCGGGTTCTACGGAAAATCGTAAACAAGCATTACTCTATAATCCTGCCAATGATCAGGTCGAAAATTTTTTAGATGCGGTGGATTATCACTTTTTAGAAAATAGTGCTGAATTAACGAATGGAGCTGACCTCAATATAGAGGCGGTATGCTCAGATAGTCATCATCTTTATATCTTTCAACGGGGCAATATTAATCGCCATCATGGTGTTTTAGTCTTTGATTTAGCCAAAATACAACAAGAGAAATCGTTAGAAAATGCGCTTATAAATTCGTTCAATCTCAACTTGCCTGAGATTGAGGGCGCTGCAAGCGGGATTTCTGATGCCTATTTTTTTGTGGATAAAAAACTAATTATTGCCACGGCTGCGGTTGAGCAAACATTAAATACCTATGATGATGGTGATGTCTTGGGGAGTTTTATTTTGTTGTTCTCTCCAGATGGTCAAGCTTTATCGAGTCATTTAATTCAGGATGTAGAAAGCAAAACGCTACCTATTAAAGTTGAAGGGATTACGTGGCTTGAGTCGCGACCTGATGGCGAAGTATTTTTATTGGTCACCGACAGTGACGGTGGCAATTCTGAAATTTTGAAAGTATTGCTGAGCAGTTCTGCTTTTGAAAAACCACAAAATTAAGCCAAGTATGCTTTGTTGGGTAATTATTCTCACTGAATTTAAGTTAATCAGATCGACAAAATGCGACTGATTAAATAAACCTTTTCATCTAACCAGTAGCATTTTGTCTATAAAAAATAAATGTCTTAACGAGATGGATTCGACAGCTGCTGTTGAATCCATTTTACATTTTCAGGGCTAAGCAAATGATCGATATTCTTCCAGATCACATGAAAGCCATAGCCGCCTTGTTTCATTTCTTTTACTGCATCTTCAATCGACCAGTGTTCAAAAATAATGCGGTACATGGCAATGGTCGCACCTGTACGGTCTGAACCATGATAGCAATGGATCAATACTTTTTGATTGTGCTGTTTCGCGGTTTGAATGGCACGCATCGCCTGTAATAAGTCTTCCCGATTGATCGCCCAGGTATAAATCGGGATGTGTACCAGATTAAAGGGTTGATCTTTGAGAACTTTTGCATCTTCATTTCGAGCGCGAAGATTGATGACAGTATCAATGTTGTACTGTTTTAAGCTTGGAATTAATTCATTACTCGGCTGATCGCTACGAAACACATCATTGCTGATTTGATAAAAGTTATGTGTATTGGAAATCAATGTTCCCCAGTTTTTAGGGCGTTGTTCATCATCCAGACTTGGATGTTTCATGCAACCACCCATGCTGAGGGTGGAAATAAGTGTCAGGGCAATGAGTGTTTTTTTCATAAGATGGATTGATAGCGACTGAATTCAACGGGATCGTGCGCACAAATTAACTCAATCAGGGGTTCATGTTGAGCCAGATATTGTAAGCGTTTTAGGTTATGCACACGCTGCTGGTTATCTTCAGCCAATAAGCGTTCGGTAAGGTCGAGTGCTCTGAGTTTCTTTTTAGGGTTGAGCTCTAGGTGAGAAAAGTAAGCATCGCCACAAAAGAGAATCCAGCCGTCCTGTTTTTTTAATTGCAATGCCTGCGTGCCCAAGTGTATGTCCGAGCAACGGCACCATTAGAATTTCATCCTGAAACAACGGAAGGCCTTTCACACGCTGGAGATTGAACCAGTCTTCACCATCGTTATGTTCTGCAAAGCTCCAATGTCGATGCTGTTTAAACTGCTCGGTTTTATAACGTAGTTTCCCTTTGACAGATAATGTCTGGGTCGCATTAAATTCTGAGGCCAGCACATGTACGGTTGCATGGGGAAAATCAGAGATACCACCTGCATGGTCGAAATCCAGATGCGTCACAAAAATATGTTTTACATCGTTGGGACTAAAGCCGAGTTGCTGAATCTGTTGAATGGCACTGAGTTTCAGGTTCGGCACAATAGAACCAAATTGAGTCAGCAGGTTGCCCAGACGTTGTTCAGTATGTAAATAGTCTTGTAAGCCCAAGCCTGTATCAATCAGAACCAGACCACGATCAGTCTCAATCAATAGGCAATGACAAACCAGATGAGCTTTCCAGCCTTTTTGTCCGAATAAGGGCGCACAGACAGGGCAGAAGCTGCCACAATGCAGATGATGAATGTTATAGATCATGATGATTTTTATTGTGTTTCGGATCGAGTTATTCTTATAACGTATTGATTAAAAAAATACCAAAACAAATTTGAGTCTGGCATAAAAAAGCCTATCGGTGAGATAGGCTTGATATTTTGTCTTGTACTGCGATTAAAGCTTTTGTTTTAATGTCTTAGCTCACAGCATAGCTGTTCCCCTTGTGTTTCGTAACGAGCGTTGCTCGTTTTTAATTACTACACACTTTGTTTTTCTTGCGCTTTGCTTGAAGCCTTTAATCGGCTTCAATCTCTTAGCTCACAGCATAGCTGTTCCCCTTGCGTTTCGTAACGAGCGTTGCTCGTCTTTATTACTACGCACTACGTTTGTCTTGCACTGCGATTAAAGCTTTCGCTTTAATCTCTTAACTCACAGCATAGCTGTTCACCTTGCGTTTCGGAACGAGCGTTGCTCGTTTGATCCTCACTCAGGCTGGGGCGTGAGTCTTAAATATGGTTTAACTGCCTTATAGCCTTTCGGGAAGCGTTGTTTGATTTCTTCTTCATCTTTCAATGAGGGCACAATCACCACATCTTCACCCTGTTGCCAGTTTGCTGGTGTCGCAACTTTGTGATTGTCGGTGAGTTGCAGTGAATCAACGACACGTAACACTTCATTAAAATTACGCCCTGTTGATGCTGGATAGGTAATGATCAAACGCACTTTTTTATTCGGATCAATAATGACCAATGAACGAACAGTTAAGGTTTCACTGGCATTGGGATGAATAAATCCATAAAGTTCAGATACTTTGCGGTCTTTATCCGCAATGATTGGAAAATTAACCGTGGTATTCTGGGTTTCATTAATGTCTTGAATCCAGCCTTTGTGCGATTCCACATCATCAACCGAAAGGGCGATGGCTTTTACACCACGCTTGTTAAATTCATCTTTCAGCTTGGCTGTGTAACCCAGCTCAGTGGTACAGACCGGAGTATAATCTGCGGGATGGGAAAATAGAATACCCCAGCTATCGCCTAAAAAGTCATAGAAATCAATGGTGCCTTCACTTGATTCTTGCTGGAAATTGGGGGCAGTGTCGCCTAAACGTAATGTCATGATCAGTCCTCTATACTTTTTTCTATGTCGTTTCTCCATTCAATATGCAGCATTCACTTTATAAATAAAATTATTGTTTTTGTATTTTGTTATGAACTTTTGAGATATTGCTTATGGATCTTGTTAAAAAATGAGCAGAAATTCACATTGAAGTCGATGTAAGTTAAATGCAAATTTGCTACATTAACGCTCTTTAGTTGCTTGATGTCAGAATCGCCTCGCAGATTTTTTTACCTGTTTGGATGCAAAGCACTTGTAGTTCTTATTTCTGACTCCATAATAACAGCTAAGAAAAAATTAACCGACCTAGGGTTTGTTGTTATTGACGAACCTTATAACAAACAGGATTAGAGAGTTTATTCATGTTGGCAAGTCTGATCGGAGGTATCTTCGGTACAAAAAATGAGCGCGAGCTCAAACGCATGCGTAAAATTGTTGAACAAATTAATGCGCTTGAACCGACGATATCTGCTCTTAACGATGCAGACCTCTCTGCAAAAACTCCAGAATTCAAACAACGTTTTAGTAATGGCGAAAGTTTAGATAAATTATTACCAGAAGCTTTTGCGGTTTGTCGTGAAGCGGCAAAGCGTGTCATGGGTATGCGTCACTACGATGTGCAGTTGATTGGTGGTATTACCTTGCACGAAGGTAAAATTGCCGAGATGCGTACAGGTGAAGGTAAAACCCTGATGGGTACTTTGGCTTGTTATCTCAATGCATTGAGTGGTCAGGGCGTTCACGTGATTACCGTGAATGATTACTTGGCACAACGTGATGCCGAGTTAAACCGTCCATTATTCGAATTTTTAGGGTTGAGCATTGGTGTAATTTACTCAATGCAAATGCCTGATGAAAAAGCACAAGCCTATACTTCTGATATTACTTACGGTACCAACAACGAATTTGGTTTCGATTATCTTCGTGACAACATGGTGTTTTCTCTACAAGAGAAAAAACAGCGTGGCCTAAGCTATGCCATTATCGATGAAGTCGATTCGATCTTGATTGATGAAGCGCGTACACCATTGATTATTTCTGGTCAAAGCGAAGACTCATCTCATTTGTATGAGCTCATCAACAGTATTCCTCCAACATTACGTCCACAGAAAGAAGAAAAAGTGGCTGATGGCGGACATTTCTGGGTAGATGAAAAACAGCGCTCAGTTGAAATGACTGAAGTAGGTTATGAAACAGTAGAACAGAAACTCATTGAAATGGGTCTGTTGGCTGAAGGCGAAAGTCTGTATTCAGCAACGAATCTGAATCTGGTTCATCATGTGACTGCTGCAATCCGTGCACACTATTTGTATCAAAAGAACGTGCATTACATCATTGGTATTAATCCTCAAACGCAAAAAGAAGAAGTGATTATTGTCGATGAGAGCACGGGTCGTACCATGCCAGGTCGCCGTTGGTCTGAAGGTCTGCATCAAGCGGTTGAAGCCAAAGAAAACATGGAAATTCAGCCAGAAAACCAGACACTTGCAACTACAACTTTCCAGAACTATTTCCGTCTTTATAAAAAGCTGTCAGGTATGACCGGTACTGCCGATACTGAAGCTGCGGAAATGAAAGAAATTTATGGTCTGGATGTGGTGATTATTCCAACTCACCGTCCAATGGTACGTGTCGATCATAACGATTTAATCTATTTAAACCGTAATGGTAAATACACTGCGATTATTGAAGAAATTACTAAGATTCGTCAGCAAGGTGTTGCGCCGATCCTGATTGGTACAGCAACCATTGAAGCCAGTGAAATCTTATCTGCCAAGTTATTACAGGCGGGTATCCATCACGAAGTCCTTAACGCGAAACAGCATGAGCGTGAAGCGGACATTATTGCGCAAGCGGGTAGTCCGAATGCGGTTACGATCGCAACTAACATGGCGGGTCGTGGTACCGATATTTTACTGGGTGGTAACTGGAAAGCAAAACTTGCCAAAATTGAAAATGCGACACCTGAAGATGAAGCACGTTTACAGGCACAATGGGAAAAAGATCACGAAGACGTTTTAAGTTCGGGTGGTTTGCATATCATTGGTTCTGAACGTCATGAATCACGTCGTATTGATAACCAGTTGCGTGGTCGTGCAGGTCGTCAGGGTGACCCTGGTGTCTCTCGTTTCTATTTATCGCTTGAAGATGACTTGATGCGTATCTTCGCGGGTGACCGTGTCGTAGGCATGATGCGTGCGATGGGCTTACAAGAAAGCGAAGCGATTGAACACAAAATGGTGAGCCGTTCGATTGAAAATGCGCAACGTAAAGTTGAAGCACGTAACTTTGATATTCGTAAGAACCTATTGAAATACGATGATGTCAATAACGAACAACGTAAGATCATTTACTCACAACGTGATGAAGTCTTGGCAGAAAGTACGCTACAAGACTATATCGAAGAAATGCATCACGAAGTCGTGAAAGGCTTAATTGCTAACTTTATTCCACCTGAATCGATTCATGATCAGTGGGATATCGAAGGTCTGGAAGGTGCGTTACAGTCTGACCTCGGTATCGAATTGCCAGTACAGCAATGGCTGGACCAAGATCGTCGTTTAGATGAAGAAGGCTTGATTGAGCGTATTTCAGATGAAGTGGTTTCTCGTTATCGCCAGCGCCGTGAACAAATGGGTGATGAATCGGCAGCAATGCTTGAACGTCACTTCATGTTGAATTCGCTGGATCGTCATTGGAAAGATCATTTGGCGGCAATGGATTACTTGCGTCAAGGGATTCATTTACGTGGTTATGCACAAAAGAACCCTGAGCAAGAATACAAGAAAGAAGCATTCAACTTATTCGTAAATATGTTGGGTATTATCAAATCTGATGTAGTAACTGACTTATCTCGTGTTCATGTACCGACTGCGGAAGAATTGGCGGAACTCGAAGCTCAGCAACAACGTCAGGCTGAATCAATGCGTCTTTCATTTGAACATGATGATGTGGATGGCTTAACAGGTGAAGTAACGGCTTCTGAGGAAACAGAAGGCTTTACAGACAATGCACCATTCCCAGTACCAGAAAGCCGTAATGCGCCTTGCCCATGTGGTTCAGGCTTAAAATACAAGCAATGTCACGGTAAAATCTAAAGCTATTTTAGATTGCACTAAAATAAAAAAGCAGAGCATTGGACTCTGCTTTTTTACGATAAATAACTTGAGTCAATGACAGCTTTGTAGTTTCATTATTGAACTTACAGATCTTGATTGAATTCGCATTAAAAGCGGGAAGACAATGAAAAAACCATTACAACTTTTAATTTTAGCAAGTGCTGCAGTGTCAGGTTTTGTATTTGCAGCTGAAGCACCACAAACTACAACTGTCGATAAAGTATTGGCAGCAAAAGGTAGTAACACAGCAGAAGCACAAGTCAAACGTGAAGTGACGACTGTCGTGAGTCCGCGTACTGGTATTCGCTATACGTTGGGTGAAACAGGTAACCGTCCAATCGTATTGCAAACTGCGGCAATTGCACCAGCAAACTCTGCAAACATCAATCGTATTGTGGCATCAAACCCGGCATTGTCTGCAAAAAGCCAAGAGAAAGCGAAGATTGCTTTGATTGGTGAGACTGCTGTTCAAGCTGCGAATGCGGCTGCTGCACAAACTGCTGGCGCGCAAACAGCTCAAGCGATTCAATAAATCATCGTTTTAAAATAAAAAAGAGATGCAATTGCATCTCTTTTTTTGTGACTAAAATAGCCTTAAAGAAAACTTGGCAGCAAGATCAGGCCAATAATAATCGCAAATAATAACCACTTTGATGCGTAGTAGAGTGGGCGATTACGTTCTTTTAAACCACGGCCATAATGATGTACCGCATAGCCATATTTGAAGATGCGATTGATAAAGCCAGTTTTGTCCTGATCATCATTTGGTGAGCTTGCCGCTGACATGACATTACGACCGAACCAGTGGTTGAACTTTTGTGCCCATCCCCATTTCATTGGACGTTCAATATCACAGAACAGGATAATACGCGTTTCATCGGTCTTATTCTCAGCCCAGTGTACGAAGGTTTCGTCAAATACAGTCGCTTCACCATCTCTCCAGCTATAACGCTCCTGATCGACTTCAATGAAGCAGTCATCGCTATTTGGCGTGACTAAGCCAAGATGATAGCGTACAGAACCTGCATAAGGATCACGGTGCTTACCTAGATAACTTCCAGAAGGAAGTTCGGTAAACATTGCTGCTTTTACTGATGGAATGCTTTCCAGTAAGGCAACGGTTTTTGGGCAGAGTTGTTGTGCTGACGGGTGACTATCTTGATACCATTTCAGATAAAAGCGTTTCCAGCCACGTTTAAAGAAAGTGTTAAAGCCTGCATCATTATTTTTTTCAGAGGCTTTAATCTGATTCTGTAGTTGAATGGCTTCCTCGCGAATGACTTCCCAGTTATCTTGTAGCGGTTTGAGTTCAGGGAACTGAGCCACATCAAAGAAAGGTTGGTTCGGCAATTTGGAAAAGCCCGTCATAAACATGTTGATCGGCGCTAAAAATGTCGAATGGTCAAATAATTGTCGAGATGCTTTTAAGCGCTCTTTACCGCGTAAATAGGTATATAAGAAGCTGATTAAAAATACGGCAACGATAATCACTGCGTACATAACACAATCGTCTAAGAAAAAATAAAGGCGGTTATTTTAGCACAAAAAATATTTGGAAGAATGCAGTCGGAAAAGCAACTTTATAAGATAAAAAGGCACAAATTGAATGGTATTTCAGATGATCGGGATCGGTTATCCACAGATCATCTGAAATTAAGCGCTTAAATTTGATTATTTACATCATCATGCTTGGTTTCACGAATCAGTAAAAAGGCAATTAAAGAAAGGATCGATGCGCAACTGAGATATAAACCGACGGCACCTAGACCATAACTTTCAGCCAGCTTCGTCGCAATATAAGGCGCAAAAGAAGCACCGAAAATACCTGCCAGATTAAAAGTTAATGCAGAGCCGGTATAGCGTACTGAAGTCGGAAAGATCTCTGACAATACAGTCCCAATTGGCCCATAGGTTAAACCCATAATCGCAAGACCGATACACAGGAACAAGAATACCAAGAATGGACTACCTGAGCCTAATAGCGGTGCAAAGCAAAGTCCGAACAATGCTGAAAGGACACAGACGGCAATCGATGTATTCTTACGACCAAACTTCTCTGCAAGAATGGCAGAGAGCGGAATAAAGGCTGCAAAGCATAAGGTCGCAACCAGTTGCAACACCAGAAACTCACCGCGTGCATAACCAAGTTTTGTAGTTCCCCAGTTCAGGGCAAAAACCGTAGTGAGATAAAACACCACAAAGGTACAGATTGCTGCGATGGTACCAAGGATTAACATTGGCAAATGTTTGGTCATGACTTCCTTGAAAGGTACATTCACTTCTTTTTGCTTATTCAATACCTTCTGGAACGCAGGTGTTTCATGCAGCTTTAAACGGATATACAAGCCAACCAAGACCAATACTGCACTGGCAATAAATGGAATACGCCAGCCCCAAGTCATAAATGCCTGTTCAGACATAAAAGCATTGAGTAGTAAAAAAGAACCTGTTGCGAGAATAAAGCCGATTGGCGCACCGAGTTGTGGGAACATGCCATACCAGGCGCGTTTGCCCTCTGGTGCGTTCTCCGTAGCTAGTAAGACTGCGCCACTCCATTCCCCACCGAGACCTAAACCTTGACCTAAGCGGCATAGCGCGAGAAGCAGGGGAGCTGCAAGACCAATCTGTGCATAAGTTGGCAACAGACCAATACAAACCGTAGAAATACCCATCGTTAGCAAGGCTGCAACCAAGGTTGCTTTACGTCCGATCCGATCACCGAGATGGCCAAAAATAGCTGCGCCGATTGGGCGTGCAATAAAGGCGATGGCAAATGTTGCCAGTGATTTTAGAACTGCAGCACCATCGCTACTTTCTGGGAAAAATAAATGTGGAAAAATGAGTACAGCTGCTGTGGCATAGATATAAAAGTCAAAAAACTCAATCGTAGTACCAACAAGGCTGGCAAATAATACCCGTACTTTTGAATTGCTGGCCACTTCTGGGGTGGCAGTCGTAGTGCTTGACGACATACAAGAGACCTTCATGTTATTCGTTCAAGAAACAGAAGTCTGTCTTGAAAAATTCCTTTTGAATATGCAGTTTTACTTAGAAAAACTGAATGCTATATATGGACTTATAATACATAACAGTAGATTGCTAAAAAGTGTAATCCTGCCCCTAGTAGCACAAAAACATGCCAAATTGCGTGGGTATATCTTACCTTTTTTAAAGCATAAAACAATGTGCCGATGGTATAAGCCAACCCGCCTGCAACTAAGAGTTGTATCGCATCCTTACTCAGATAACGTTGCATATCATCCATCACCAAAATCGCTAACCAGCCCATCAATAGGTAAGCTGCCAAGGAAATCTTCTGGAAGCGGTGGATAAAGACCAGTTTAAAAAGAGTGCCAATGAGGGCAATCACCCATAGCGCAATCAGTAAATAATGGGCCTTGGCGGTTGGAATCGCAATACTTAGAAATGGCGTATAGGTGCCTGCAATCAAATAGTAAATAGCAGTATGATCCAGTTTTTTATACCAATAGCGCTTACGTTCATCCACAGCAAAGTGATACAGCATAGAACTCGCAAGCAAGAGGACTAGGCTAAAGCCATAGACCCATAGACTCATCCATTGGCCTAAGGGGAGAGAATGTCCCTTAATGATAAGAAAAATTGAAGCAATTAAGGCAAGGACAGCACCCAGCCCATGACTATAGGCATTAATCAGTTCTTCTTTTGGGTCATAGTCCAGTAGTGTTTTTGAGTTCATCAAGCGATCAGGTTGCATAAAAATACAACTGTATCGTAATGCAATTTCCCTTTTAAAGTAAGACGCTTTAAAATTTAGTTTCTATTTGTCAGGTTTTCATTATGTTTGCGCCGAATTTTTCTTTTGAACAAGAACAGCAGTTTTTCTTGGATATCCAGCAATCTATTGAAAATAAAAGCTTTGATCGCCTGATATTGAGTCAGTACAAAGGCGATTTGGCACAATTAGAAAAAATGACTTTTCGTATGATCGAGTTGCAGGGACAGGCAACATTGTCTTGTTTATACCATCACACCACGCAAGACATCACTAAAAACTATTCGATTACCGAAGGGTTGGAAAAGATTGCTGAATTGTTGGCACAATCTAAACAGGCAAATTTATTTACCTTGAATCAAGACATGCAGCTTAAGAAAAATAAAAAGAAAGCGATGTTGAATAGTCAGAAAAAACAGGCAGCAACGGATAAGGTTGAACAACAGCAACATAATCGTGAAAAGCAGCGTTATGTGCAACAGCAAAGCCCGTTCTTAAAACATCTTGGTATTACCGATGAAAAAGGGCAAATCGTGCCAAGCATGGCGCGAAAATGGAAACAGATTAATAAATTTATTGAAATCTTTTCCAATGCCTATGAGCAGATCGATGCTACACAGCAAGAATTAAATATTGTCGACTTTGGTTCAGGTAAAGGCTATTTAACTTTTGCGTTATATGACTATTTGCAAGCACAACAGAAAACGCCTTTAATCACGGGCGTTGAGCTGCGTTCGAATCTGGTGGAGTTTTGCCAGAATATTGCTGATCAGGTTGGTTTTAATCACTTGGACTTTTTTGAAGGCGATGTTCGTACCTATCACCCAGAAAAACTGGATGTGATGATTGCTTTACATGCTTGTGATATTGCGACAGATTTTGCCATTCATACAGGGATTCGCCTCAATGCGTCGATGATCATGTGCGCGCCGTGCTGTCATAAAGAGCTACGTCCGCAATTACAAAGTCCAGAGGTGTTACAGCCGATGCTTCAATTTGGTATTCATGCAGGGCAGCAGGCAGAAATGTTGACCGATACCTTGCGTGCTTTATTACTAAAAGCGTATGGCTATGAAACCAAAGTCTTTGAATTTGTATCTTTGGAACATACCAGTAAAAACAAAATGATTCTGGCGACCAAGCGCAAAGATATTCAACAGCCTGATGCCAAAATTATGCAGCAGATTCAAACGTTAAAAGCAATGTATGGCATTGAGAAACACAGTTTGGAACTGTTATTACAAGATCAAATGCCAGTCGAGAATATAGGTTGTAAGTGTTAATGACATTCGAGGGAAATATGCTGCGCGTTCAACAGGGAAGTTGGGATCAATTACAGCATGATGCCAAATTGATTCGAGCGCAAGTTTTTATCGTAGAGCAAGCCATTCCAGAACAGGATGAGTGGGATGAACAAGATGCGATCTCACAACACTTTGTAATTTATGATCAGCAGCAGCCGATTGCGACAGCACGATTATTACAAAATAATAGTGTGGGGCGGGTTGCGGTACTCAAAGCCTATCGAGGACAAGGGATTGGTCAAATGATCATGCAAGAGATTCTGGCTTATGCACGGCAGCAGCATCGAGCATTTCTTCATTTGTCATCGCAAGTGCATGCGATTTCATTCTATGAGCAGCTTGGTTTTGTAGTGCAAGGAGAGGAATATGATGAGTGTGGTATTCCACATATTGAGATGATTATGCCAATCACAGGAATGCTTTGACCTGTAAGATTGGCACCTATCGATTGTTCTGACTACTGCTTAGTTTGTGCAGGCACTTCTGAACTTGCAGGAGAGGCTTCCTGAGAAAGCTCTTTTTGTTGTTGTGCCTTCCGCTGTGCCCCAGGCATATAATCTGGTTCTTGGGTCATTGCTAAATAGAAAAAGCTTAAAAAAATGGTACTGAGCACCCCAACAATGATGACAAATTTCCATCCCAATACGGTTTCATTTGAATCTTTTTGTGGGGATGGTTGCTTATTCATAATAAATTCCCAAATAAATAAAAAAATAAAAGCAGATTTTGCGCCTTTTTAGCCGCTGTTGCCAAGTATAAAAATGGGAATGTGAATAATGTTGGGTTAGAGAAAACTTTCAAAATAGAAAATTCGACGGAGATGTGAGACAGGATGAGCATGATCAGGCTTATCCTGTCTCAATATATTATTGATGATTCGACAAGAAGGATTTAAAGTTTATTCCAGTCTTCGATGGCTTGTAAGCCAATGTCCAAGCCGACATCATAGCTATAACGGATTTTGGCCTTATTCTTGGTGAGTCGACCTGCCATATTTTTAAGATCAGGTGGGCAAACTTCCAGAATTTTTTGTCCTGATGGTGTGCGCACAAACTGAACCGAATCATTGTAGCGCTGTGTTCTGGACAATAGGCTCTGCGCAAAGCCATGATTTTGCTTGAATAGATATTTCGCAAGGAACTGATCGCCTTTACTACTGGCTTTATAGTAGTTTTGAGGGCGGGTTCTTAACACCATCAATTTCGATACATCATGTTGTTGTGCTGCCCAAAGTACAGGCAAGGCATCTGCTACGCCACCATCGAAATAAGGTTCCCCAAATACCTCAACTGCTTGGCGCGTCAATACTGGAATTGAGCTAGAGGCTCTTAGACCATCCAGAATATTGTCTTTGGAAGCTTTGATATAAGTGGCTTCACCCGTAATGGCGTGAGTAAGTACCATATAAAATTCAGGATGATTCGCAAATAAATGTGCCTGATTCAAAGGATGTTCGCTTTCCACGATATCCCACATCCATTTTAAATCGAGCAGATCACCGCCTTTGAAGAAACGGCCATAATGAATAAATTCGGTGCGAAGCGAATGATCTAAATAGATCTGAAGCGTGCGGCCTTGTTGTGCGGCCAGATAGTTGGCGACATTGGTTGAACCAGAAGAAACACCAACACAGAGATCGAAGGGATTAAACTGTTGCTGTAAAAATGCATCTAAGACACCGCTGGTGAATGCACCTCGCATTCCACCGCCTTCAACGACCAGTGCCTGACGATTTTGTTGAAGCATTGAATATCTCGAATAACATGATAAATCCCTGTTTAACAGGATTTATCATGTTCGACAAGCATTTTAGTGATTGTGCTGATGTGTTTCCGTGCTGGTTTCAGACATCATTGACGATTGTGACATTTCAGACTGAGGCGCCACTTTATTTTTGTTCATTGGCATATAGTCTGGCTCATTATTCATGGCTAAATAGAAAACCACCATAAAAATGAAGCTTAAAATACAGGTGATAATTAATGCTTTCCAACCCCACGGTGAGGTTTCTGGACAGAGTTTCTCAGACATAAGATAGTTCCAAAGGACAAAAAAATTAAAGCAAAACTGTTGGTGGTTATAGCATAAATCGTGATGTAATGCTCGAAAGTTTTGCTACGGTATTGTCGAAACCAGAAAAAAGCCCGTATAGACAACGAGTTCCATACGGGCTGATATGCAATGCGGAGAGAACAAAATTATTGAATAATTTCTTTTCTCTGAGCAAGGTCTTTTAACAGTTGCGGTGGCACAAAACGTTCACCATATTGGCCTGCCAGTTGTTCAGCGCGTTGCAATGATTGCTCAATTCCATTTTGATTCAGGAATTGAATCGCACCACCTGTCCAAGGTGCAAAACCAATTCCGAAAATTGAACCGACATTGGCATCAATCACTGATTCTAAAACACCTTCTTCATAGCAACGTAAAGTATCCAGTGCTTGTACAAATAAGAAGCGGTCAATCATATCCTGTTCAGTAATACTGTTGTCTTTCTGCCAGCGGCTGAGTCCATCCCATAAATGCTTTTTGCCATTTTCTGGATAGTCGTAGAAACCCGCACCCGCCGCTTTACCTTTACGGTTCAGCTCGTGAATCATGGTATGAACGACTTCATCCACAGGGGTTTTTGGCAAATCTTTACCTTCAGCTTGTAATGCTTTACGGGTTTCACCAGCCACATGTTCAGTCAAAGTTAAAGAGACTTCATCCTGAATTGCGAGTGGGCCAACTGGCATACCTGCTTTCAGTGCAGCCATTTCAATTTTTGCAGGATGAACGCCTTCTGCAAGCAAACGCATACCTTCCTGAATAAAGGTTCCGAACACACGGCTGGTAAAGAAGCCTCGACTGTCATTGACCACGATAGGTGTCTTGGCAATTTGCTGGACAAAGTCATAGGCTTTCGCCAATGTGTCCGCAGAAGTTTCTTTGCCTTTGATAATTTCAACCAGTTGCATTTTATCCACTGGACTAAAGAAGTGTAGGCCAATGAATTTCTTGGCATCTTTACTTGCCGTTGCTAAACCCGTAATTGGTAAGGTTGAGGTATTTGATGCAAAGATCCCACCTTCAGCTAAATATTGTTCAGCTTCTTGTGTCACTTTGGCTTTTAATTCCTGATTCTCAAATACCGCTTCAATAATCAAATCACAGCCTTGCAGATCTGCTGCATCAGCGGTTGCAGTAATTAGCGCTAAAACCTGATCACGTTTTTCTGCTGTCATACGACCTTGAGAAACGCGTTTATCGAGTAGTTTTTGAGAATAGGCTTTACCTTTCTCTGCATTTTCAACTGATACATCTTTGAGTACCACAGGAATGCCTTTGATTGCCGTCGAGTAGGCGATACCTGCACCCATCATCCCAGCACCCAATACACCGACTTTAGTGGCTTGCCATTTCGCAACATCCGCAGGACGACTTGCACCTGATTTGATGGCATTCAGACCATGCCAGAAGGTACCGATCATATTCTTGGAAACTTGACCTACAGTAAGCTGGGTAAAGTAACGCGATTCGATACGCAAAGCGGTATCGACATCGACTTGTGCACCTTCAACCGCAGCGGCCATGATTGCTTCAGGCGCAGGGTAGCAACCTTTGGTCTTGTCGCGTAGCATCGCAGGAGCAATCGCAAGCACTTGAGCTACAGCAGGCGTTTTCGGATCACCACCCGGGATTTTATAGCCTTTAACATCGAAAGGTTGTTGCGACTTGGGATTGGCTTTGATCCAAGCAATCGCTTTGTCTAAAAGTTCTTGTTCATTCTCGGCAGTATCATGTACCAGACCCAGTGATTTTGCTTTATCGACACCAAATTGCTTTCCTTCCATCAAGAATGGAAACGCATTTTGTAGGCCAAGCAAGCGGACCATACGGACAATACCGCCACCACCAGGCAGCAAGCCTAAAGTCACTTCTGGTAGACCAAACTTGGTTTTTGGATCATTGATCGCAATACGATAATGACAGCCTAAAGCAATTTCCCAACCGCCACCGAGCGCTGTACCATTCAATGCAGCAACAACGGGAACTCCTAATGTTTCAATGGCACGTAAATCGCCCTTGAGCTCTTCGATCATTTTGAAAAATTCAGTCGCATGTTCAGGTTGTACTTGAATCAGCTCATCTAGATCACCGCCTGCAAAGAAAGTTTTCTTGGCAGAACGGAAAATAATGCCTTTCAGATCAGTTTCAGCTTTGAGCTTTTGGCTGACTTCTTGGAGAGATTCTCGGAATTCTGCATTCATGGTATTGGCAGATTGACCAGATGAATCGAGGGTAAGAATTACAATATTGTCAGCGTTTTTTTCGTATTTAATAGCGCTCATGTTGTGCTCCTTACACCAACTCAATAATGGTGGCGATCCCCATTCCACCACCCACACACAAAGTGGCTAGGCCACGTTTTTTACCTTGACGCTCTAATTCATCAAGTAAAGTTCCTAAAATCATGGCACCCGTTGCACCGAGTGGATGGCCCATCGCAATTGCACCACCGTTGACATTGACTTTCTCAGCAGGAACTTTGAGCTCATTAATAAAGCGCATGACGACCGCAGCAAAAGCTTCATTAACTTCAAATAGGTCAATATCATCAATCGTTAAACCTGCTTTAGCTAAAGCTTTACGCGCAGCAGGAGCAGGGCCTGTCAACATGATCGTTGGATCTGTACCGACCAATGCAGTTGCCAATACTTTGGCGCGTGGTTTTAAGCCTTGTTCTTTGACTGCTTTTTCAGAAGCCAATAACACCACAGCTGCGCCATCAACGATACCTGATGAGTTACCTGCATGATGCACATGGTTAATTTTCTGCGCTTCTGGATATTTTTGTAATGCGACGGCATCGAAGCCCATTTGTCCCATCATTTCGAAGCTGGCATTCAGTTTTGCCAAGCCTTCAACTGTGGTCGTACCTCGAATAAATTCATCTTTTTCTAAAATCAGCACCCCAGAATGATCTTTAACAGGCACCACTGATTTGTCGAAATAACCGTTGGCTTGAGCTGCCGCTGCTTTTTGTTGTGAACCGACTGCAAAAGCATCGACATCTTCACGGCTATAGCCATCTAAAGTTGCGATGAGGTCTGCGCCGACCCCTTGAGGAACAAAAGACGATTTTAAGTTGGTTTCAGGATCAAGTGCCCACGGACCACCATCAGAACCCATTGGAATACGTGACATCGATTCAACGCCACCTGCAACGACGATATCTTCCCAACCTGAACGGACTTTTTGTGCTGCCAAGTTGACAGCTTCTAAACCAGATGCACAGAAACGGTTGATTTGCACACCAGCAACATCATCATTCCAGCCAGCTGCAATCGCTGCAGTTTTGGCAATATCACCGCCTTGGTCTGCAATCGGGGTGACGCAACCTAAAACGATATCATCCACTTTTGACGTGTCGAGTTGGTGGCGTTGTTGTAATTCATTCAGTAATGATGTGAGTAAAGTAATCGGTTTGACTTCATGCAGTGAGCCATCTTTTTTTCCTTTTCCGCGTGGCGTGCGAATGGCATCAATAATGTAGGCCTCGCTCATAGGTTTTCCTTGTATCACCTTAAAATTGTTGTTTATCGAGTGTACTCAATTTAAGTGTCAGCGCAATGATGATAAACATTGGTAAGTTTGATGTTTTTCGCCAATTTGATTGATTAAGATGCTGATCAAGCACATACCTAATTTGAGTGTTTTTCTGTGTGGCTTGCTCAGTCTTCGATTAGACTAGTGCTTGGAAATGATTGACAGAAAAGATGGGCAAAACGACATGATAAAATTAAAGCGTCACTATGCCGTTATGGCATTGATCCTGTCACTTTTTGGATGTGATTCATCTGGGCTGGATGTAGAAAATAAAAATGTAGCTGAGGATAAAAATAAGGTGAGTCAAACGTATTCAAATCAAGTTGCTGACGACAAAATGCTGTTGGTGTTATCTGCACCTTCTGTACATGATCCATATTACAAATCTGCATTTCAACGGATTATCAATTTTCAGATTGATTATGCTAAGTCTATTTTGGGCAATGATAATGTGGTGATTTTAGTGGATAAAGACACTAAGCCTTATTTCGCAGGCAAAGTTCCAGAAGATATTTTGCTGGTGGATGATGTGCGTGATATCTGGATGCGCGATTTCACTACAATCAATCCAATCAAACCCATACAATTTACTTATACTTGGGCTTCAATGACGCAGAAGCAGAGTAAAGACGTACAAAAAAGTTTTAACCGTTTTGCAGATCATTATCAGATTCAAAGAACTAAGACTGATTTAATGCTGGATGGCGGTAATCTGGTTGATGATTATGCAGGACGCGTGATTACTACTACCCGGTTTATGGAAGATAATGAACTTAGCTACAATGAGGCTAAACAAGAGTTAAGAGCCACTTTGGGTGCGAAGGAGGTTGCTATTCTAGAGCCTGATGAAGAAGTGCTGGCACATTCGGATGGTATGGTCAGTTGGGTAGATCAAAATACATTGTTGGTCAATGACTATTCCAAAACACCTACATTTAGAACAACTGTAATGGATGAGTTGAAAGCTTCATTTCCAACTGCGAAAATTGTCGAAGTTCCTGTTGAATATAAAACCAACCCCAAAGGTGAGTGGGAAGGCTTTGAATCGGCATGTGGTGTTAATCTGAATGCCACGGTCACGCTTAACAATATTTATGTCCCGACTTTTAATATGCCGCATGATCAAAAAGCACTCACGATCATCAAGCAAAACACCAGCAAGAAAGTGATTCCTGTAAATGCCGAATCCGTTTGTCCAATGGGGGGGAGTGTACGTTGTCTTACTTGGCAGGTAACAGGGGCCAATGCAGTGAAACTTATCCAAGCAGCGAGAGATAAGTGACAGATGTGTCATTATTTAAATAGGGAGATAAGAAATATTGAATGCTTATGAATAATGTCGGGAAGCCATGAAATTTATTAATATTGTAGGGACGTCTGCTTCTGGAAAAACAACCTTTGCCCGTCAGCTCGCTCAAAAGTTAGGATTGTCTTACATTGAAATGGATGATTTATTTTGGCTGGATGATTGGCAAGAAACACCTGATCAGGAGTTTTTTGCTAAATTACAAAGTCAAATTGATCAGGCACCTAGAGGATGGGTACTTGATGGTAATTATTCTCGAACACTGGATTTAAAGCTTAAATATATTGATACGGTTATCTGGCTGGATTATTCATTTTCATTAAACCTGTATCGTTCAGTTAAACGAGCAATTAGTCGAGCAGTGACACAAAAAAGATTATGGGCAAATTCCAATAATAGAGAAAATTTTAAGACCAGTTTTTTGTCTAAGGACTCTATTATTTTATGGATGATCACCCATCATGCCAAAAATCGTAAGAAATATTCTGACTTAATGCAAAATCCAGCGTATCAACATATTCAATTTATTCGTCTAACTTCACCAAAACAGACGGAAGCATTTTTAAAGCAGATGAAGGCAGAGTGATGCATATCAAAACAAAAGCCCTGTGCTTGTTCAGGCATCAGGGTAAAGTGTTATTGTCTTATGGTTATGACCCTGCTAAAGATGAAACTTATTTAAGGCCAATTGGTGGGGGAATTGAGTTCGGGGAAACATCTACGCAGGCAATTGCGCGAGAGGTTTTGGAAGAAATTCAGCAGCAGATTTACAAACCCAAATTATTAGTTGTGTTGGAGAATTTATTCACTTTCGATGGACAGCAAGGACATGAAATTGTTTTTGTGTATGAAGCTGAATTTGTAGCTCCAGCAGTCTATGACTCGATTGAAATATCGGGTTGCGAAACGGATGGTTCTACTTATATCGCTCAATGGTTGAGTCGGGAACAGATTGAACAGAAACAATACCCTATTTATCCCAAAGGCATAGAGCAGTGGCTATTTAAATCATAGTCTGGCTAGTTCGGTGTCGATTGATTTGATAAAGATAAGTGAAAGAACTGGTTATAGGGCGATTCAGTATATTCTGCAAACGCCGCGCCTTGAACAAAACCAAACTTTTTATAAAGGCTAATTGCAGCATTAAAGTGAGGATCTTTGCCTGTTTCTAAACTGACGCGTTGATATTGACGTTGTTGAGCAACTTTCAATAAATACTCCAGCAATTGCTTTGCAACACCTTGACGTAAATGATCAGGATGAGTCCGCATAGATTTGAGTTCAGCATGTTGAGGTGTCAGTTCTTGAATCGCGCCACAGCCAAGAAGCAAATCGTTATTCCAAAGGGTATAAAAGCTTATAGAATCGTTTTGTAGATGAGAGAGATCTAATGCAAAACTATGTTCAATAGGTGTGTTCTGATGCAGGCCATGCAAATGGATGTGGATCAAATTTTGAACTTGGGGATGCGTGAAGTCGCCTTTTTTTATGATCATTGTTGTTCAAGCTTATTGTAAAATTAGGCTTGATTATTACCATAATTTTAAATAAGTGTTCAACCCTATCAGGCTGAACACCCGTTTGGAAACAATTAGCTATGATGCCCGTGCAACTGACGATATAAACCAGGGGTAACACCTGTCCATTTCTTAAAGGCACGGTGGAAGGTACTGGTTTCACTAAAGCCGACTTGTTGTGCTACATCTTCAAGAGTGAGATTTGGAGTAAGCAATAAGTGAATCGCAGCATCACGACGCAAGGCATCTTTAACACCTTGATAGCTTTTACCTTCGGCAGCTAAACGACGACGCAACGTTTGTGGTGATAAATACAACATTGCGGCAACATCATTAAGTGTTGGCATTTCTTCGCCAATCTGACTCTTTAATACATCACGAATACGTGAGGTAAGTGAGTTAGTATTTTTAAATTTCACTAAAAGCTGGGCAGGTGCTGCTTTCAGGAATTCCTCTAAAGTCTTTTCATCTTGACGGATTGGCAGGTCAAGATAATCAGCAGCAAAGGTAATCTCTGTACGTGGCGCATCAAATTGCATCACGGGTGCAAAGAATAAAGCATCGTATTCATCGGCATGGCTTGGGCGTTCATAACCAAAATGAACACGTTCTAAAGGTAAACGACGTTCGATTAACCATGAAGCAAGACCATGCCAAATCATTAGCATACTTTCAGTAATGAAATGGTCTGGATCTAAAGCTTTAGGTATATGGGGAACCAAACGTGCTTCATGCTTGTCACGTTCCAAGCTTACTGACCATTCATCTCCAAACAGTTTGTAGAATTGAGAGGAGAGTTCAAGTGCTTGTCCAAGTGTCTTGGAATGGATGATCAATTGACACATGATTGCGAATGTACCCAAGCGACGAGGCTGTACATCGAAACCAACGTGTTCGTCTTGAGTAACCATCCATAACATTTTTACAAAACGGGTGTACTGCTCAGGAGAGATTCGCGCTTTCGGTTGACGAAGTAATTCTGCTTCTATACCGACATGTGAAAGTAATGTTTCAACGTCCATGCCTAGGCGTTTAACACCTGTTAAAGCCGCATTCACGAAGTGGATGCTGATCGTATCACGGCTCATATTGAATCCTTCAGTTTCTTTACTATTCACGATAATTGACCTAAATAACCGTCTAAAATATCAAATTGAGCAATTGACAAGAAAATTATCTGCTCATTGTATACATGTTAAATTGCCGAAACTATCAAGGTAAATGGCTGAACATGACATTGTTTTTGTGTTTCTTCACACCTAGTATAAAAGAAAATTTGAACAAATTGAGTAAAAAATATCATGCCATCTGCTCTAAAGGGATTGAAAGTCCTAGATTTTTCTACTTTATTACCTGGGCCATTTGCCAGTATGTACCTTGCGGACATGGGTGCAGAAGTTATCCATGTTGAATCTCCAACACGTCCTGACTTGGTACGGATAATGCCACCCTATGCGAACGGACAGGCCACTGCACATAGTTATCTCAATCGAAACAAGCAGTCGATTGCACTTGATCTAAAAGATGCAGCCAATATTGAACTGATCAAAACAAAAATTTCCGAGTTTGATATTGTGCTGGAACAGTTCCGTCCAGATGTAATGCGTCGTCTAGGGCTGGACTATGAAACTTTAGCCGAGATTAATCCACGTCTCATCTATTGTTCAATTACTGGATATGGCCAGACAGGCGCTTATAAAGATCGGGCAGGGCACGATATTAATTACTTGGCACTTGCGGGCATTTCTGGACACAGCGGTCGTCAAGACAGTGGGCCACCACCTTTAGGGATTCAGATTGCCGATGTAGCTGGCGGATCATTGCATGCCGTGATTGGTATACTTGCGGCTGTCGTTGAACGTCAACGCAGCGGTCTAGGACAATATATTGATATTTCCATGACAGATTGTGTGGCAAGCCTCAATAGTATGGCGGCTTCTGCAAGTCTGGCAGGGCAGACACCGCAAGCGCCTGAGGCCGGCATGCTCAATGGCGCGAGTTTCTATGATTATTATGAAACCAAAGATGGCCGCTATTTCTCTGTAGGAAGCTTAGAGCCACAATTTATGGCTGGTTTGGCAGCTGCTTTAGAATTGCCTTTACTACTGGCAAAAGGTGCCTCTTTTGATCCAGAAGATCGTCAGGCGGTAAAACAAGCGCTACAAGATAAGTTTAAGACCCAGAATTTTTCAGAATGGCAACATTTGTTCCAGAGTCTGGATATTTGCGTAGAACCAGTTCTCAGTCTAGATGAAGCTTTGGCTTCACCAATCGCTCAGCAACGCGACTGGGTTGTAGATGTCCCTGTATCTGAAAACTCGGATCAAACCGAAGCGCAATTGGCCTGTCCAATCAAGTTTTCTCGTTCTCAAATGAAGTATGCATTCATCGGTCAGGGGCTAGGTGAAGGCAAATGGTAGAAAATATGTGCGACTAATCACTGATTGTTAAAATATTGTACAGATTGTTAACATTTTGAATAAGTTGTAATTTAAAAATAAGAGTAACCTTTTATACACAATAACATAAAAGGTTACGTAAACATGACAATCTCGAAGTCATTGATTGTTTCTTGTTTATCCGTTCTATCATTGAGTCTTTTTGCACAACATACTCAAGCCGCTTCATCAGCCTTTGATCCGAATGGTCAATGGCTATTTGGTGATTGGAACGGTCAACGCACGGCGTTGCAAGAACAGGGTTACAAATTTTCTGCTGATTACACTGGTGAATTCGCAGGGGTTTTAGATTCTAAACAGCATTCAAGCCATGGCAGTGAATTTACTGGACAATTGGCTTTAGGTACACATTTCGATCTAAATAAGATTTTAGGTTGGCAAGATACTGAAGCACAGATCACGGTCACTTATCGTGATGGTCAATCTTTATCGCAAACGGCTGATGCATTACAGGGCCATTTGAGTTCTACACAAGAAGTGTGGGGGCGTGGTCAAACTTGGCGTCTAACAGACTTGTGGATCAAAAAGAAATTTTTAGATCAAGCTTTGGATATTAAAGTCGGTCGTTTTGGCGAAGGTGAAGATTTCAACAGCTTTGACTGTGATTTCCAGAACTTGGCTTTATGTGGTTCGCAAGTGGGTAACTGGGTAGGCGACCAATGGTATAACTGGCCTGTGAGTCAGTGGGCATTGCGTGTGAAGTACAACTTACAGCCAGATCTATACGCTCAAATCGGGGCTTATGAATATAACCCTGAAAACTTGCAACGTGGTAAAGGCTTTAATTTAAGTACTGATGGTTCACATGGTGCGATTATTCCAGCCGAAGTGGTCTGGACACCAAAACTCGGTGCATTGTCTTTACCGGGTGAATATCGTTTCGGCTACTACTACAGTACGGCTGATGCAGCGGAAATTGAGAATCCTGCCAAAACTGGACACAAACAAGGTGGCTGGTTCACTGTGAAGCAGCAGTTAACCCGTCATGACGGTCAGTCTGATCGTGGTTTAACTGGTTTTGTGAATGTCACAGTACATGATTCAAAAACTAATTCTGTCAAAGACATGCAAAATGTTGGTTTGATCTATAAAGGCTTACTTGACCAACGTCCGCAAGATGAACTTGCCCTAGGCGTAGCACGTATTCATGCCAATGATGATGCAAATGGTTTGTTGGATGAGGAATATAACACTGAGTTGTATTACGGCATTCACGCAACCAACTGGCTGACGATTCGTCCAAATATTCAATATGTCCACCATGTTGGCGCATTGAAAAATGGCGATAAGACATGGGTTGGCGGAATTAAGTTCCAAACCGTTTTCTAATTTCGATACTCGAGCAATTGTGCAGATGAAACTCATAAAGTGGGCCGTATCTGCACCATACTTGTTGTGATTTGAACTTCGACCATTAAGTGGATCATTCATCTTCTTAATGGATCTAAAAATACAAAAGATGCAAGGTGATCTTATGAATCAATCTGCTTCAAAATCTGGGCTAAGAACATTGACGGTGATTATTATCGCCCTCATTGCGTTGTTCTTGCTCATTGGCGGTATCTGGCTCGCTGCCATTGGCGGGTCTTTTTATTATGTGATTGCAGGTGTGCTGTTGCTCATTGTGGCAGTACAACTCTATAAACGTGCATCAGGCCCTTTATGGGTGTATGCCGCGCTCATGTTAGGCAGTGTGATCTGGGGTGTTTGGGAAGTTGGTACAGACTTCTGGGCACTTGCACCACGTCTAGATATTCTGGGTATCTTGGGTCTTTGGTTACTCGTTCCTGCGGTAACACGCGGTATTGATAATCTGGCATCAAGTAAAGTGGCTTTATCTTCAACTTTAGCGATTGCTATCGTGGTGATGGTGTACTCGATCTTTAATGATCCACAAGAAATCAATGGTGTGATTCAGACGCCGCAACCTGCACAAGCGAAAGCGGTTGAAGGCATTGCACCTGAAGATTGGCCAGCTTATGGTCGTAGTCAGGGTGGTGAACGTTATTCTCCATTGACACAGATCAATGATAAAAACGTCAAAGATCTTAAAGTGGCTTGGACATTACGTACCGGTGATTTCAGAACTGAAAATGATTCTGGTGAAACCACTAACCAAGTAACACCAATCAAGATTGGCAATAACATGTTTATGTGTACGCCACATCAACATTTAATCTCGATTGATCCTGCGACAGGTAAGGAAAAATGGCGTTTTGATCCTAAGCTCAAAACGGATAAAACTTTCCAGCACTTAACTTGTCGTGGTGTGATGTACTACGATGCTGCCAATACCACTGAATTTGCAACCAGTTTACAAGCGAAGAAGTCGACCTCAACCGAGTGTCCACGTAAAGTCTTTGTTCCTGTGAATGATGGTCGTTTGGTTGCAGTGAATGCAGATACAGGTAAGGCATGTTCTGACTTTGGTCAAAACGGTGAAGTGAACTTACAAGAGTTCATGCCATATGCGTATCCGGGTGGTTATAACCCGACATCTCCGGGTGTTGTGTCTGGTACGACCGTTGTTATCGCTGGATCTGTAACAGATAACCATTCGAATAAAGAGCCATCAGGTGTTATTCGTGGTTATGACGTGAACACAGGTAAATTATTATGGGTGTTTGATACAGGCGCTGCTGATCCAAATGCAATGCCAGGTCAAGACACTACATTTGTGCATAACTCACCAAACGCATGGGCGCCACTTGCCTATGATGCAAAACTGGACATCGTGTATGTACCAACAGGTGTAGGTACGCCAGATATTTGGGGTGGTGACCGTACAGAATTGAAAGAGCGTTATGCAAACTCAATGCTGGCGATCAATGCAACCACAGGTAAACTGGTATGGCATTTCCAGACCACACACCATGACTTGTGGGATATGGACGTACCATCACAACCTTCATTGGCGGATATTCAGGATAAATCTGGTCAAACAGTGCCTGCAATTTATGTGTTGACTAAAACAGGTAATGCCTTCGTTTTAGATCGTCGTAATGGTCAGCCAATTGTACCGATTACTGAAAAACCAGTACCGCAAACAGTGAAGTGGGGACCACAAACCAAAGGTGAGTTCTACGCTAAAACTCAACCATTCTCTGACTTTAACTTAGCACCGAAAGATAAGTTAACGGATAAAGACATGTGGGGTGCCACAATGTTTGACCAGTTAATGTGTCGTGTGAAATTTAAACGTTTGAACTATGATGGTATTTATACGCCACCTTCAGAAAACGGAACTTTAGTTTTCCCTGGTAACCTCGGTGTATTCGAGTGGGGCGGTATGTCTGTGAATGCTGATCGTCAGGTTGCAGTCATGAACCCGATTGGTTTGCCATTCGTGAGCCGTTTAATTCCAGCAGATCCAAACCGCGAGCCAGTTGCGCGTGGTGCGGGTACAGAACAAGGTATGCAACCGATGTATGGCACACCATACGGCGTTGATATCAGTCCGTTCCTGTCGCCATTCGGTTTGCCATGTAAACAACCTGGCTGGGGCTATGTTGCTGGTGTGGACTTGAAAACCCATGATGTAGTTTGGAAAAAACGTATCGGTACCATCCGTGACAGCTTGCCGAATCTATTCCAGTTACCGCCAGTGAAAATTGGTGTACCAGGTTTAGGTGGTTCAATCTCGACTGCGGGTAACGTAATGTTCGTTGGTGCAACCCAAGATAACTACATCCGTGCCTTCAATGTTTCAAATGGCGATAAGTTGTGGGAAGCACGTTTACCAGCAGGTGGACAAGCAACGCCAATGACTTATGAAGCCAATGGTAAACAGTATGTCGTGATTATGGCGGGTGGACATGGTTCATTCGGTACGAAAATGGGTGATTATCTCGTGGCTTATGCTTTGCCAGATAAGAACTAATTTCATTTAAAAATGATAGAGAAAAGCTCAGATTCGTCTGGGCTTTTTCTTTTTATGGCAATTAGATAGGCTTATCAATAAAACCGTTATTAAATATGCAAAAAAAGCATTTTGTTGATGAATGAAAGCTCGCTATGCTAGTCGCCTTTATAATGAATGACTAGCCATACGCCATGTATTTATATACGGATTTCGATCAACAACTGATTAACCAACGTGTTGCTCAGTTTCGTGATCAAACAGAACGCTATTTAGCAGGAAAATTAACAGAAGACGAATATCGTCCACTACGTTTGCAAAATGGTTTATACGTGCAGCGTTATGCGCCAATGCTCCGTATTGCTGTGCCGTATGGCTTGATGAATACCAAACAACTCAGAAAAATTGCTGAAATTGCGACGGAATATGACCGTGGTTATGCCCACGTTTCTACCCGTCAAAATATTCAGTTGAACTGGCCTGCATTAGAAAATGTACCTGATATCCTAGCTGAACTGGCAACAGTGCAAATGCATGCGGTACAAACTTCAGGTAACTGTATCCGTAATACCACCACCGACCAGTTTGCGGGTGTTGTAGCAGGTGAGATTGCTGATCCACGTCCAACGTGTGAATTGATTCGTCAGTGGAGTACTTTCCATCCTGAATTTGCGTTCTTACCACGTAAGTTCAAGATTGCAGTTTCAGCATTGCAAGAGAAAGACCGTGCTGCAACAGCATTCCACGATATCGGTGTATATCTGGTTCGTAATGACGCGGGTGAAATGGGCTATAAGATCATGGCTGGCGGTGGCTTAGGCCGTACTCCAATCATTGGTAGCATCATTCGTGAGTTCTTACCACGTGAAGATTTGATTGCTTATCTTGAAGCGACCTTACGTGTGTATAACTTGCATGGCCGTCGTGATAACAAATACAAAGCACGTATCAAGATTTTGGTGAAAGCATTAACACCAGAAGTATTTGCTCAAAAAGTAGAAGCTGAATTTGAACACACACGTGAAGCTTTGAAAATTCAACCTGAAATCTTGAAAAAAATGGATGAAGAATTTACACCATTTGATTATCAAGATCTGGAAGATCAAGACTTTACGGCTTTATTTTCTGAATATCCTAAATTCAAGCAATGGTTCAACGTCAATACCAACGCACATAAAGTGAAAGGCTATCGTATTGTTACGATTTCCCTGAAACGTGCAGGGGTTGCTCCGGGTGATGTCACTTCTGAAGAAATGAACTTAATTGCTGATTTGGCGGATAAGTACACCTTTGGTGAGTTCCGTACCACACATGAACAAAACATTTCATTGGTGGATGTACCACAAAAAGATTTATTTGAATTGTGGCAAACGCTTGAACATCACAACATGGCACGTGCGCATATCGGCTTTATTACCGATATTATTTGCTGCCCGGGTGGTGATTTCTGTTCATTGGCGAATGCGAAATCGATTCCAATTTCAGAAGCGATTAGCCGTCGTTTTGAAGATTTAGATACCATCTACAATCTTGGTGAGCTTGACCTGAATATCTCAGGTTGTATGAACGCTTGTGGTCATCACCATGTCGGTAATATCGGTATTCTGGGTGTTGATAAAAAAGGTGCTGAGTTCTATCAAATCACTTTAGGTGGTCATGCGGATCATGATGCATCTTTAGGCGATATCTTAGGCCCATCTTTTGCTGCAGATGCCGTACCTGATGTGATTGAGGAAATCTTGAATACTTACCTTGACTTGCGTAATGAAGGTGAGCGTTTTATTGATACCTATCGCCGTGTTGGCATTCAACCATTCAAGGAGCGTGCTTATGCTTAATACATCGCTACAAGTGCTTTCTAAAGATGGCACAATTGCAGACAATACTTATCAAGTTATTGCAGAAGATGGTGCGCTTCCACAAGGTGATGTTGTATTAACAACGGCACAACTTGATCAATTGGCACAGGTACAAGGCAAAAAAGCATTGTACATTACAGTAAACGATTCGCCTGAAACTCATCAATTTCCACTCAATGAATTTGATGCAATCTTCATTGAATTTGCGGGTTTCAATGATGGTCGTGGTTATTCATTTGCTGCATTGTTGCGTCGTCAAGGCTACCAAGGTGAATTGCGTGCGGTCGGTGATATCTTCAAGGATGTTTTAAATTATTTAAAACGTTCTGGCTTTGACACTTTTGTGGTGAAAGAAGGAAAGGATATTCATGAAGCCGCTGCTGGTCTTCAGGATTTTACCAATCCTTATCAGGCGTCAACTGCCGTACCTCAAGCAAGTTATCAGACTGGGGCTTAAGCCTTCTGAAATAAAAAAGCTGAACTCTGGTTCAGCTTTTTTATTTGATGTCGATTATTCATCGAGCTGACAATTGATCATCCATTTGATTCCGAACTGATCGGTAAAAGCGCCGTAGAGTGCACCCCAGAAGGTTTTTTCCAAGGGCATTTCAACTTGACCATTTACGGACAAGGCATCGAAAAGTCTTTGAGCATCCTCAAGTTCATCAGGATCTAGATTAATCGAAATATAATGATTATTGCCTTGGGTAAATACACTATGCGGGGCACAGAATTGATCGTTGACATCTGAAGCCATCAATACGGTAAATTCATTGATAGGTAGGGAAACATGTAGAATCAAGTTTTTATCAGCATCAGAAAGTGTGATTCCTTCTGTGGATGGCATATCACCATAACGGCTGAGCATGGCAAACTCACCGCCAAATACAGATTTATAAAAATTAAATGCCTGTTCGGTTTGTCCTTTAAAATTTAAATAATGATTGAGTTGCATGGGGGACGTCCTGTTGTTTTTTTATACAAAATATAACTTATCGGGAATTGCGCTATAGGTGCATTATTTTTTGTAATTCTCAAAACAAAAAATCCTGCGCTTGGCAGGATTTTTAAGTTATCAAATTGATACTTAGATCAATTCAATTGCAACCGCTGTTGCTTCACCACCACCGATACACAACGCTGCAACACCTTTTTTGCCGCCTGTGCGTTTAAGTGCATGAATGAGTGTAAGAATGATACGAGAACCAGTAGAGCCAACAGGGTGGCCCAGTGCACAAGCACCGCCATTGATATTCACTTTTTCTGCATCTAATTTGAAATCATCAATTGGGCACATGGTAACCATTGCAAATGCTTCATTGATTTCCCAAAGGTCAACTTCTTGTGCATCCCAGCCCGCTTTCTTCAATACTTTTTCAATCGCGCCCACAGGTGCAATGGTAAACTCTGAAGGGTGTTGTGAGTTTGAGGCAGTAGCAATAATTTTTGCCAAAGGCTGTAAGCCACGTTGCGCGGCAACATCACTAGAGGTTAAGACCAGTGCAGATGCACCATCTGAAATTGAGCTGGCATTGGCTGCGGTAATCGTACCGTCTTTTGCAAAAGCAGGTTTAAGTGATGGGATCTTGTCAATTTTTGCACTAAGCGGTTGTTCATCTTGATCAACAACCACATCGCCTTTACGCGTTGAAACCGTTACAGGCACGATCTCATCTTTAAAATAGCCTTCAGTGATTGCTTTTTGCGCGCGGTGTAAAGAACGGATCGCGAAGTCATCCATTTGTTCGCGAGTATAACTACGTTGATTTGCCATGTCCTGAGCAAAAGAACCCATCAAACGACCAGTTTCAGCATCTTCCAGACCATCTAGGAACATATGATCTTTAATTTCACCATGGCCCATACGGTAGCCACCACGTGCCTTAGGAAGAACGTATGGTGCATTGGTCATTGATTCCATACCACCAGCAACGACGATGTCTGCACTACCAGCCTTGATCATATCTGCTGCTTGCATCACCGCTTTCATGCCAGAACCACACAGCTTATTAATGGTGACTGCACCTGTAGAATCTGGTAATCCTGCCTTACGCATTGCTTGACGAGCTGGACCTTGTTTGAGACCAGCAGGTAATACGCAACCCATGATGACTTCTTCTACATCAGTGGGTTGTAGGCCAGAACGGGCAATTGCTTCTTTAATTGTTACTGCACCTAATTCAGGCGCTGTTACGCCAGAGAGTGCACCTTGGAAGCCGCCCATTGCAGTACGAGCGCCATTAACAATTACGATGTCAGTCATTATGTGTCTCCACACTTATAATTTATAAAAAATGTTCCAAACTTAAGCAGTATATTAAAAAAAGAACTGGAATAAAGCGTTTTACTTTTTTTAAGCTAGACTGAGGAGTTTTTAACAGCTGGATATTTTCTCAAAGCGAATATTTCCCATGCGGCTTAAGCGCATTTTACTGTGATAGTCAGGTGAAGTTGAACAATAGGTAAAAGTGCCATTTGCTGCAAAGGGGAGTCCATTTTCTCCCTGAAAAATGATCGCATAGGGTGTCGCACCAAAAGCACTATAATGTAGATGACCATATTTGAGATTCAGTGATACGGCAAAGAGTAAAGGTTCATTGTGATCTCGTTTTCTATTCTTATTGGTGTCAATGAAGCCGATAAAGCCCTTATTCCAGTCTTTGCCACAGTCAATCAGGTCATTACTTGGGCACAGCATCACATTTTTATGGTAAAGCTGTGCATCGGTTTTTGCTTTTTGTATATGAATTGTGAGGTTTCTTTTTAAGTGATTTGCTTCACCTGAAACCATTAAGTCGCGAAAATATGGTAGGGCGATATAGCTAAGAATCGCCAGAATACTGATAACGATAAGCAATTCACCCAATGTAAATCCATGTGGTCTAAACATGTTTTTCCTGTCTATTTTTATTAACTTTTTTATTAACAATATGTTAAGCATAAACGTTATTTGTTTTAATAAAAAACACTAACAAATAAGTTAAATATTACTTAAACATAGATTGATAAACAATAATCTATTCGCCGATGTATGAAAATTGAAAATTTACGGAACTACAACGGAAATTGTAAGCAATTTTGTCAATAATTTACGAGGTTAAAGTTATCAAGCACTTGGAAAATTCATCAAGTGTTTGTATGATTCAAAGTGAAGTGAATGGCTTAAAAATAATGTTGTAGAACATTAATGTTCTCAGTACGAAAAATCATAGGCTGAGCTTACACAACAAACAATTGTTATCTCTGGAGGATATCCATGAAATTGAGTCGTATTGCACTTGCTATGCTTGTTGCTGCTCCTTTAGCTGCTGCTAATGCTGGCGTAACAGTAACTCCATTAATGCTTGGTTACACATTCCAAGACACTAAACACAATAATGGTGATAAGCATTTAACAAATGGTCCTGAAATTCAGGATGATTTGTTTGTTGGTGCTGCATTAGGTATCGAGTTAACACCTTGGTTAGGCTTTGAAGCTGAATATAACCAAGTTAAAGGTGATGTTGACGGTACTGTTGCTAACGCTGAATACAAACAACAACAAATCAACGGTAACTTCTACGTTACTTCTGATTTGATCACTAAAAACTACGATAGCAAAATCAAGCCATATGTATTGTTAGGTGCTGGTCACTACAAATATAAATTTGATGATGCTACTGCTGCTGAATTCGGTCGTGCTGGTCGCGGTTTGAAAGAAGAAGGTACTTTAGGTAATGCTGGTTTTGGTGCTTTCTGGCGCTTAAACGATGCTTTATCTCTTCGTACAGAAGCTCGTGGTACTTATAACATCGATGAAGATTTCTGGAACTATACAGCACTTGCTGGCTTAAACGTAGTTCTTGGTGGTCACTTGAAACCTGCTGCTGCAGTAGTAGAAGTTACTCCAGTTGAACCAACTCCAGTTGCTCCACAACCACAAGAGTTGACTGAAGACCTTAACATGGAACTTCGCGTATTCTTCGATACGAACAAGTCTGACATCAAGCCACAATACAAGTCTGAAATTGCTAAAGTTGCAGAGAAGTTAGCTGAATACCCGAATGCGACAGCTCGTATTGAAGGTCACACAGATAACACTGGTCCACGTAAGTTAAACGAACGTTTATCTTTAGCGCGTGCTAACTCTGTTAAATCTTCACTTGTAAACGAATACAACGTTGATGCATCTCGTTTGTCTACTCAAGGTTTCGCTTGGGATCAACCGATTGCTGACAACAAAACTAAAGAAGGTCGTGCTATGAACCGTCGCGTATTCGCTGCGATTTCTGGTAGCCGTACTGTTCTAGTACAACCAGGTCAACAAGCTCAATAATTTGAGTTTTTGGACTGAATAAAAAAAGCGACTCGTTAGAGTCGCTTTTTTTATGGATAAAATGATGAGGTCTTATTGCTCAAGAAAATGGCTCATCATATTTAAAAGTACAACAAGATGGATTTAACTTCGTATGTTGTGTAGGAATTATTTAGCTTTATTGAAAAGATTTTGATAGCTTGTTAAAATTTTGATTAAAAAGTGATAAGCTCTCACAGCTTTGTTAGGTGTTGTTAAATTAGAATTTTCTAAGCTTTTTGAAGAGAAATAAATCGTTTTCAGTGGCTGCTGACTAAAATGTTATTAAATACTTGGAAAATTGATCAGGTATTTGTATGATTTAACATAAGGTGAATGACTGAAAAAGATACAACAAAACTATTTCTCAGCATTCAAAAGCTATTAGCGTTTAGAGAACAAACAATTTTTTGTTTTTGGAGGATATCCATGAAATTGAGTCGTATTGCACTTGCTATGCTTGTTGCTGCTCCTTTGGCTGCTGCGAATGCGGGCGTAACAGTAACTCCTTTAATGCTTGGTTATACAATGTTCGATACAGAACATAACAACCGTGGTCATAAAGGTCAATTAACTCCAAGCCCAGAGCTTGAAGATGATTTATTTGTTGGTGCTGCGCTAGGTGTAGAAATTACTCCTTGGTTAGGTGCTGAAGTTGAATATAGCCAGATTAAAGGCGACACAAGCACAAATAATGATTACAAAGGTCGTAACATTGCTGGTAATGCTTATGTTACTTCTGATTTGATTACTAAAAACTACGATAGCAAAATCAAGCCATACGTATTAGCTGGTGCTGGTCACTACAAATACGAAGGTGATGATATCTATGGCGGTAAGCAAGAAGGTACATTAGCTAATGCTGGTGGTGGTGTATTCTGGCGCTTAAATGATGCTTTATCTCTTCGTACAGAAGCTCGTGGTACTTATCACTTTGATGAGAAATTCTGGAACTATACAGCGCTTGCTGGCTTAAACGTAGTTCTTGGTGGTCACTTGAAACCTGCTGCGCCAGTCGTAGAAGTTGCTCCAGTTGAGCCAACTCCAGTTGCTCCACAACCACAAGAGTTGACTGAAGACCTTAACATGGAACTTCGCGTATTCTTCGATACGAACAAGTCTGACATCAAGCCACAATACAAAACTGAAATTGCTAAAGTTGCAGAGAAGTTAGCTGAATACCCGAATGCGACAGCTCGTATTGAAGGTCACACAGATAACACTGGTCCACGTAAGTTAAACGAACGTTTATCTTTAGCGCGTGCTAACTCTGTTAAATCTTCACTTGTAAATGAATACAATGTTGATGCATCTCGTTTGTCTACTCAAGGTTTCGCTTGGGACCAACCGGTTGCTGACAACAAAACTAAAGAAGGTCGTGCTATGAACCGTCGCGTATTCGCTGCGATCACTGGTAGCCGTACTGTTCTAGTACAACCAGGTCAACAAGCTCAATAATTTGAGTTTTTGAACTGAATAAAAAAGCGACTCGTCAGAGTCGCTTTTTTATTTGAGATATATACGTAATTAGACATTGGTAGCTCCTTTTTTCTGTTCATTTGTTTAATGCATTGAGTGGATTAGTTACCAGCTTTGTTTTTTTAGCTGTTGCTTAGTATTTTGTCTATCACGACGGTGTTGTGCTCTCGGTTTTTCAGTTTCATGAACTCCACCTTTATGCAGTAGGGGGGAGAGTGCAACAGGATTGCGTACATTGATTTTGGGCATTTCTTTCAGTTTCATAGAATTAACCTTTAATACATAAAATTTGCTTGAGTGTGTGCACAATTTCGATCAAATCTGATTGATTTGCCATAACTTGATCAATGTCTTTATATGCACTTGGAATTTCATCAATAACACCACTGTCTTTTCGGCATTCGATACCTTGCGTTTGCTGAATCAAGTCATCTTGGCTGAAAAGTAGTTTTGCTTTGCTGCGACTCATCTTTCGTCCTGCGCCATGTGAACATGAGCAGAAGGATTCAGGATTGGCCTTACCTCTAACGATAAAGGAACGTGCACCCATGGAGCCTGGGATAATGCCTAATTCATCTAGGCCAGCACGAATGGCACCTTTCCGCGTAATCAGCAAGTCCTCCCCATAATGGTTTTCTTGGCTGACATAGTTGTGGTGGCAGTTAATTGCTTCTTTGGTCATCTGAAAGGGCGGTAGCAGCGGACGAATCGCCTCTAAAATCAGACGCATCATTTCACGTCTATTTTCAAAAGCGTATTCCTGCGCCCACTCAACTGCTTCCACATAATCATTAAAGCTATTTGAACCTTCCGCAAAATAGCTCAAATCTTTATCTGGTACATGTCCAAATCGATGTTGAGCCTCTTTCTTGGCAAGTTCGATGAAATAAGTGCCAATCACATTGCCTAAACCACGGCTGCCTGAATGCAGCATTACCCAGACATCCTGATTTTCATCAAGGCAGAGCTCAATAAAGTGATTACCACCTCCTAAGGTACCGAGCTGTTTTTGCCAAGTCGCATCAAACTTCCTGAGCATGCGAACAAGGCCCGAATGTTTATTAATGATGGGTTGTAAGCGTTTTTCAAGTGGAATAATCGTCGAAGCTTTTGCTTTAACCTGCTTGTGTAATTCAAAACCTACGGGGACTTTACGTTCGATCGCATGACGTAGTGGTGTGAGATTGTCTGGAAGCTGTGAGGCTTTTAAATTGAGCCGTATCGCATTCATACCACAACCAATATCCACACCGACAGCGGCAGGGATGATTGCATTTTTAGTGGGGATTACACTACCGACAGTGGCACCTTTGCCCACATGTACATCAGGCATCACGGCAATATGTGAATAAACAAATTGCAGTTGTGCCATTTTTTTCAGTTGTTCAATACTTTCGCTATCAATATCGTTCGTGAAGATTTTCACTGGAACGCCATATTGAGCATCAGCATTGAGTATTTTTTGTATGCCCATTTTCTTGTCTCGGGATATTTTAATTTTTCGTCCGAACAGGCATAAAAAAACCTAGCGAATGCCAGGTTAAATAAAGCATTCGGACAAGTGATCAATCGATTTGTACACTTGTCCGTGAGTCGACAGTGCCAAATCTTATCGTGTAGTTCCTGATTGTAATGGCATGCTGTCCTCCTCCTATGATGTGGTGTCGTTGAAAATATGAGCGAAATTTTACTCATATTTTCATTGGGGTCAAGTGAAAAGTATTTTTTTATTCGCCTTCTTTCACATTCATGTCTTTATACGCAATCAGTTTGGTCTTGTGTTTCCACTTATAACCTAGCCAGATTGCCAAGAATAATGGAATGCTGATATAGGTTGAAACTAAACCTAACCAGTCAATTTTTCCACCAAGTAAAGCTTGATAGTTTTGACCTAATATAATGATTGAACAAAGAATAAATGCAAACCATGGGGCAAATGGGAAGAACTTGGCACGATAAGCAAGGTCTTCAACTTTATAGCCTTGAGCGATATAACCTTTACGGAAACGGTAGTGTGAAATTGCAATCCCTAACCAAACAATGAAGCCACACATACCAGACATGTTAAGTAGCCAGTTAAAGACTTGTTTCTCTCCAATAAAGGTGGTTAGGAAGCACAGGGCGGCAACAGCAGTCGTCGCATAAAGCGCATTCATTGGCACGCCGCGGCCATCCAGTCTTGAGAACCACTTCGGTGCACGGCCTTCTTTTGCCATGTCAAATAGCATACGGGTAGAAGAGTACATGCCTGAGTTACCCGCAGACAGAATTGCGCTGAGAATCACTGCATTCATTAAGCTAGCTGCAAAAGCGAAACCTGCTTTTTCATACAATAAAGTGAATGGTGAAAGGGCAATATCTTCGCTTTGAGCTGCTTTTAACAACAGTGGATCATCATAGCTGACTAATGTACCGATGATGAAAATACAAAGGATATAGAACAGTAGAATACGCCAGAAGATTTGCTTGATTGCCAATGGAATGGTCTTTTTCGGATCTTTTGATTCACCTGCTGCAACCCCGACCATTTCAGTACCCTGAAAGGAGAATCCGGCAATCATGGCCACACCAATCAATGCTTGGAACCCACCAACAAAAGGGGCTTCTTTATATGTCCAGTGCTGAAATACCGATACATTAGGTGTCATCATGATTTTAGCAATCATCCAGATACCAATGACGATAAACACAATAATGGCAACGACCTTGATCAACGAGAATAAGAATTCACTTTCACCAAAACCTTTGACTGTTAGAGCGTTAATTCCAAAAATAATGGCAAGGAAGATGGCGCTCCAGTAGAACCCTGGGATATCGGGAAACCAGAACTTCATAATGAACTGTACTGCAACCAGTTCGAAAGCCACAGTAATAGCCCAGTTGTACCAGTAGTTCCAACCTAAGGCGAAACCAAAGCCATCTTCGACATAACGGCTGCCATAGGTAAAGAATGCACCAGACGTTGGATTATGCGTCGCTAATTCGCCTAAACTGGTCATCAAGAAATAAATCATGATACCGATCAGGGCATAAGCCAATAACGCACCACCAGGACCTGCATTGGCAATGGTTGAACCTGAAGCGAGGAATAAGCCTGTGCCGATCGATCCACCAATGGCAATCATGTTCAGGTGACGTGCCCCGAGCTTACGCTGTAGGTGTTGAGGAGCAGATGTATCGCTCATAAAAATTCCTTAAAATGTTTATTTTGCACAGGCATATAACACCTTGAATCCTTGTTGATCAGCTTTCACCATACATTGACCAAAACTTTGTTCAATGAGAGGGGGGTAGTTCAGAAAACGGTTTGCCACGATCCATAATTCACCTGAATTTTTCAGATGTACGCTCGCAAGTTGGCAAAGTTCTTCACTTGCATCGTAATTGGTATGAATCCCCTGATGAAAGGGTGGATTGCTTACGATCGCATCCAGATCTTTGGGTGCATCTCTAAAACCTGTAACTGGTTGTAGAGTTAACTGATTGAGATCCAGATTATTTTTCTGAAATGTCAGTTCAGTTGAACGTAAAGCAAATGCATCAACATCAAGTGCAAAAATTTGCTGGTTCTGATTTAGCTTGGCTAAATAAGCGCTAATAATTCCAGCACCACAACCAAAGTCGGCAATCTTACCTGATTTTACTTGACTAAGGTAAGGGACTAATACCGCTGTTCCGACATCTAAATGATCTTGACTAAAGACACCCGGCAGGGCACAAACCTTTAACTGATCCTGATCTATTTGAACTGTATAGCTTTTTAACCAATGTTCAAGTGGTTTCAACTGTTCAGTTTTTTCGATCTTCATTTGCCAGAATTGGCAGTGACGTGCGCTATCCAGCTTTAGCGTTTTACCATAGGGTTGTAGTTGTTTTGCTGCCCGTTCTACACCGCCTTTCTTTTCACCGACGAGAAAAACATTTTGCCCAAGTTTGAGATGGCTCACCACAACATGCAGAATATAATTCAATAACTCTTTTGATTTAGGGACAAAAATTACGACCTGATCAAAGCTGGCTTGCGGAAACTCAACGGAAAAATGTGAGTGAATGCCAGCATTTTGAAAACCTTGATGATCAGCATAATTCCAGGTCCAAACCGATGCCTGAACCTGATCTGGTAAATTTTTTGCGAGCTGATCATTAGGCGCATTAATCAGTAAGACGTGCCCATTTAAATAATCTTGCTGTCTGATGACAACTTCACTACGTGGATCCATTTTGATCTCTCATCAAAAACAAAGCCCAGTCGTGAAACTGGGCACTTGAAGTTGTTTGTGGATTACTTATGTGTTTCAGGTAAAACAATATTTAAAATCAAGGCTGCGATACCGCCTGTTGCCACACCTGAGCTAAAAATATTTTTAAATAACTCTGGCAAGTGCTCAAGGATTTGAGGAACTTGAGCAACACCGAGACCGAGAGCAAGTGAAATGGCAATAATCAGCAAGGCACGACGGTCAAGATGAATACTTGAAAGAATGTTGATGCCAGAAGCAGCAACTGCGCCGAACATGACCATTACGGCGCCACCTAGTACCGCTTGAGGAACTGCTTGAATCACGGCAGCAACAGCAGGGAATAAGCCCAGAATAATCAGTAATACCGCAATCCAGATCCCTACATAGCGACTTGCGACACCTGTAAGTTGAATCACACCATTATTTTGTGCAAACACTGAACTTGGGAAGGTATTGAAGATCCCTGCCAAGAATGAGTTTGCACCATTGACCAGTACACCACCTTTGATTCGTTGCATCCAGACTGGACCGTCAACAGGCTGATTAGAAATTTTACTGGTTGCGGTTACATCACCAATTGCTTCAAGGGATGTTACCAAATAAATAAATGCCATCGGAATGAACAAGCTCCAAGAGAAACTCAATCCAAAATGCATTGGTGTAGGAATTTGAACTAAAGGAGCATCTTGTAGAACAGCAAAGTTTAAATGTCCCATGAAGCCAGCAAGGATATAACCGATCACTAAAGCAATGAGAATGGCTGAACTTTTGACCCAGATAATTCGAATACGGTTAAGAAGGATGATAATGGCCAGCACAGTACAAGACATGATCAGGTTATCGGCATTGGCAAAAGTATTATCCTGCATTGCAGTATAACCACCGCCCATGCTGATCAGACCTTCTTTAATTAAGGTTAAGCCAATCAGAAGTACAACAATGCCTGTCACCAATGGTGTAATCAGCTTTTTCACCCATGGTAAAATTCGAGAAACGCCCATTTCAATGAATGAACCCGCAATGACGACACCAAAAATGGCAGCCATCACTTGTTCAACTGGCGTGCCTGCCGCAACCATTGCGCTACCAATACCGATGATCGGGCCAATAAAATTAAAACTTGTACCCTGAACAATTAAAAGTCCTGCACCAAATGGGCCAACTTTTTTACATTGTAAGAATGTTGCGATACCCGAGATGATCAATGACATGGAAAGGATCATGTTGGTGTCTTCGCGAGAGACGCCAAGTGCCAGACAAATCAATAATCCAGGGGTGACAATCGGGACTAAAATCGCCAAAAGATGCTGTAAAGCGGCTAAAAATGCAACAAAAGGTTTCGGTCGGTCGTTGAGTCCGTAGACCAGATCAAGCTGCTGCTGAGGTTGTGAATTCGACATGGGAGTATAAAAAGCGAGAGGCATTAGCCCAATATTCTAATAGAGTTAGCTCGCTTTACCAACGATTCAATGACACTTCGTCAGAAAAAAAGTGCACTGTCAATAAACTGTCACTACTAAAGTGTAGTATTTTTCTGTATAATTTGCCCTCAAATTTAAAGCGTATCGAATTACATGTCAGATATTAAAACTCTCCGTAACATTGCCATTATTGCGCACGTCGATCATGGTAAGACGACTTTAGTCGACAAACTTTTACAACAATCAGGTGCTCTTGGTGATCGCGCAGGCGAGATTGAACGTGTTATGGATTCTAACGCGCTTGAGTCTGAACGTGGTATTACCATTCTTGCAAAAAACACTGCAATCAAATGGTTAGATGCACGTACAAACACCGAATATCGCATTAACATCGTGGACACCCCGGGACACGCCGACTTCGGTGGTGAAGTGGAACGTGTAATGTCGATGGTTGACTGTGTATTACTTCTTGTTGACTCTCAAGAAGGTCCAATGCCACAAACTCGTTTCGTAACGCAAAAAGCGTTCGCGCGTGGTTTGAAACCAATCGTAATTATCAACAAAGTTGACAAGCCAAGCGCGCGTCCAGACTGGGTTATTGATCAAGTTTTTGATTTGTTTGATAATCTTGGTGGTAGCGACGAACAGTTAGACTTCCCAGTTGTCTATGCTTCTGGTCTTCGTGGTGTTGCAGGTCCTTCACCAGAAGAATTAGCGGAAGATATGACGCCGTTGTTCCAAACAATCGTAGATATCGTTGAACCACCAGCAGTTGATGTTGATGGTCCATTCCAAATGCAGATTTCATCACTTGACTATAACAGTTTCGTAGGTGTTATCGGTGTTGGTCGTATTCAACGTGGTTCTGTAAAATTAAATACACCTGTTACTGTTATCGATAAAGATGGTAATACACGTAACGGCCGTATCTTAAAAATCATGGGTTACCATGGTTTAGAGCGTGTTGATGTTGAATCAGCTTCAGCTGGCGACATTATCTGTATTACGGGTATTGATGCATTAAACATTTCTGACACGATTTGTGATCCTAAAAATGTTGAAGCATTACCAGCATTGTCTGTAGATGAACCGACCGTATCGATGACTTTCCAAGTAAACAACTCACCGTTTGCTGGTAAAGAAGGTAAATTCGTTACTTCACGTAACATCCGTGAACGTCTTGACCGTGAATTGATTCATAACGTAGCACTTCGTGTTGAAGATACTGACAGCCCAGACCGTTTCAAGGTTTCAGGCCGTGGTGAACTTCACCTTTCAGTTTTAATTGAAAACATGCGTCGTGAAGGCTTCGAAATGGGCGTATCACGTCCACAAGTGATCATGAAAGAAATCGATGGCGAAAAACAAGAGCCATACGAAAACGTAACTTTTGACGTTGAAGAACAGCATCAAGGTTCTGTAATGGAACAAATGGGCTTCCGTAAAGGCGAAATGACCAATATGGAAGTTGACGGTAAAGGCCGTATCCGTATTGAAGCAACTGTACCTTCACGTGGTTTGATTGGTTTCCGTTCTGAATTCTTAACGATGACTTCAGGTACAGGGATCATGACATCAAGCTTCTCGCACTACGGTCCAGCAAAAGCAGGTACTGTTGCGAAACGTCAAAATGGTGTGTTGATTTCTATGGTTCAAGGTACTTGCTTGGGCTATGCATTATTCACACTTCAAGACCGTGGTCGTTTATTCGCTAAGCCACAGTTAGAAGTGTATGAAGGTATGATCATTGGTATTAACTCGCGTTCTGACGATATGGTTGTAAACCCAACCAAAGCGAAGCAGTTAACTAACGTTCGTGCATCAGGTACTGATGAAGCTTTAACTTTAACGCCTGCAATGGAATACACGCTTGAACAAGCGCTTGAATTCATTCAGGATGATGAGTTAGTTGAAGTAACACCAAAATCGATTCGTATCCGTAAGCGTTACTTAACTGAAAACGAACGTAAACGTAATCGTGATAAATAATTTTTCTTCGTGAAAAATGCAGAAACCGCTAAATTTATTTAGCGGTTTTTTTATGCCTTTAAATTCATTGAGATGTGTCCTATAAGTTCATCTTTTTATTGGGATAAAATATGTTGTTAAAGTGTGAAATGACTTTCTTTTTTCCATAAAAATATTAAATTATCTTCATTATGATGAATAACTGCGTCTGTGTAATAAACAATGCAAAAACAGGCTGCGATCAAGTTCAACTCTGGAGAGTGATATGAGTATTATTAAAGAATTTAAAGAGTTTGCCATCAAAGGCAATATGATGGATTTAGCGATTGGTGTCATTATTGGTGGTGCTTTCGGTAAAATCATTGACTCATTGGTAAAAGATATTGTGATGCCAGTGATTTCATGGATCTTGGGTGGTGAAGTGGACTACACCAACTGGTTCCTGATCTTGGGCGATAACCCAACCAACATTACAACACTCAAAGCAGCACAAGATGCTGGATTGAACGTATTTGCATATGGTAACTTCTTAACCATCTTGATTAACTTCCTGCTATTGGCTTGGGTCGTATTCTTGTTGGTGAAAGTGATGAACCGTATTCGTAAGCAAGAAGAAGCGGCGCCTGAGCCAGAAGCAACACCAGAAGATGTTCAATTGTTGCGTGAAATTCGTGATGAATTGAAAAAGCAGGGCTGATCACTCAGCTTATGAAAAAACGGTATCCTAGATGCCGTTTTTTATTGTCGGCAAAATAGATAGAGGACGATGCACATTTTCATTTTAAAATACAGTGCAGATTAAAAAGAGGGGGAGATTGATGAATCGATTATTTGTATATGGCACTTTATGTCCAAATCGCGAAAATGCACATATTTTAGGGGAGATTGGGGGAGACTGGCAGCCTGCTATGGTCCATGGAACCATTCATATCCTTGACTGGGGGCCAGATCAAGGTTTACCTGCAATGGTTTTAAACCCGAATGACCCTTTGGTTGAAGGCTATTTGTTTAGTACTGAAAAACTAGAACAGAACTGGCAAATGCTGGATGATTTTGAAGGCATGCAATATCAAAGAGTACAAACTCAAGTCCAGTTAGCAACAGGTGAAACCATTACCGCATGGACTTATGTCATGAAAGAACAAGAGTAGTCGGAAAAGAGGTGAGCTTAACGGCCAGTTTAAGCTCGATCTGCCTACCTTAAATTTCCCATACGGAATTTAACTTCCAATAGATGAAAACCAAACTGGCTTTTTACAGGGCCATGTAAAACCCGTTCTGCTGCAGTAAATACTAATTTATCAATAACAGGAACCAACTGACCCTTTCTCACTTCACCGAGCTCGCCACCACGTTTGGCAGAGTTGCAGGTAGAATATTGCTTGGCAATTTTGGCAAAATCAGCACCTGACTGAATGCGCTTTTTTAGCTGTTCAGCCAGATCTTTATCTTTTACGAGAATATGTCGAACAATTGCAGTTTGCATAAAGTTGTTCTCCTTCAATACATCTTAAATCGTTTAAGTTTTCTTTCGCTTTAAAGGCTGGCATTGTGGGCAGAATACACTGGCACGTTGACCTAACTTCAAGTTTTCCAATGTGGTCTCGCAATTAACGCACATTTCTCCAGCACGACCATAAGCAAGGAGGGTTTGTTGGAAATATCCGTTTTCACCCATCGCATTACTGTAATCACGTAAAGTTGAACCACCTAATTCAATGGCTTGTTTTAAGATGCGTTTAACTTCAATCACCAGCTTTTCCACTTGTACCTTACTTAAGGTAGATGCTGGTTGTGCTGGATGTACGCCAATATTGAACAGGCTTTCAGTTGCATAAATATTGCCAACACCAACCACCACATGGTTATCCATTAAAGCAATTTTAATGCCGACATTTTTTTTACTGAGCTTTTCACGCAGATAGTTGGCATTGAAATCTTCACTCAGAGGTTCTGGACCCAGTGTATCAATCAGCTTGCTTTGATTATCTGGATCGAGCCAAAGAATACAGCCAAAACGCCGTGGATCATGATAACGGAGCTGTTGATCTTCAAAGTCAATGATGAGGTGATCATGCTTTCTCAGTTCATCATTCGGTTGGCACAGGCGGAAACTACCTGACATACCTAAATGCCAAAGCATTTGATCTTGTTCAAATTCGGCCAGAATATATTTGGAACGACGCTTAAGCGCAGTTAAACGTTGCCCCACCAATTTTTCCAGATCATTGGGGATGGGCCAACGTAAGCTCGAATTAAAGACTTGAACAGCTTGAACGCGTTGCTCTAGTAGCGGGAGTAAACTGGTTTTGGTAGTTTCAACTTCAGGAAGTTCGGGCATGGTGTACTCAAGTTGTTTCAACAACAATACAATGAGGGCAAATGTTTGACTTACAATTATGCTGGTATTTAATTTTATTTGCTAATCTAGGCCAATCTTAATCTTGACCGTTGTAGCAAGGGTTAAATATGTAAGATAAATATAAAATAATCATAATCTTACTTTTACACTCCGCTTTTTATTTTTTGAGAAATAAGGAATCTTCATGCCTTCATTGAAAATTAACCTCCTCTATGGTTGCGTAGCCATGTGCATGGGGGCGGGTAGCTCTTTTACATGGGCAGCTGAATCTGATTCAGAGTCAACGGTGCAACTTCCGACGATTAAAGTTGAAGCAACACGTACAGATACCACTTATATGGAAACGCCTGCATCCATTTTTAGAGTCGATATACCTAAAAATGATCAATCAGCGCAGGTCAATTTAACCGAAGTTGTTAAAGGCATTCCAAGCGTTCAGTTACGTAATCGTGAAAATTATGCTCAAGATTTGCAGCTCTCGATGCGTGGTTTTGGTGCACGTTCAACATTTGGTGTGCGCGGGATTCGTTTATATACTGATGGTATTCCAGCAACGATGCCAGATGGTCAAGGTCAAACCTCAAATATTGATTTGGGGAGCTTGAGCCATCTTGAAGTTTTAACGGGGCCATTTTCATCGCTGTATGGTAACTCATCGGGTGGGGCGATTTTGGCAACAACTCGAGAGGGGCAGGGTAAAGATTCTATTGAGATGAGTTATGCGGGTGGTAGCCATAATAAAAATCGTGCAGGTATCGTGTTACAGGGGGGCGCTAAAAACCAGAACGAACCGAGTTATATCGTCAGCTCCTCTTATTTCGATACCGATGGCTATCGTGACCATAGTGGCGCAAATAAAGTTTTAAGCAATGCCAAGCTGACATGGAATCTCGATGATGGTAGTAAGATCAACTGGGTCACGAACTATGTCAAGATTGATGCAGATGATCCGGGCGGTTTAACCCGTGCTGATTGGGAAAAGAATCCCAAACAGGTTGCTAAAAATGTTCTGGATTACAATGCCCGCAAAACAATTGATCAAACTCAGACAGGTTTGACTTGGTCAAAACCAATTAATGATCAAAATGAATTGTATGCGATGACTTATATTGGGCAACGTCAGGTAACACAATACCAGTCTATTCCAGATACGGTACAGAAGAATCCAAACACACCCTATCAAGCTGGTGGCGTGATTGATTTTAAGCGTGATTATTATGGTGCTGATTTCCGCTGGACAGGAAAAGATTTACTACCGAATACCCAATTTAGTGCGGGTGTTGCGATCGATGCAATGAACGAAGATCGACAAGGCTATCTAAACTTTAATGATGCGGGTGATAAAGGTATAAAAGGTGCTGTGCGCCGTGATGAACGCAATACTTTGTGGAATGTAGATCCTTATCTACAAGCATCTTGGTCTTTTTTACCAACCATGCGTTTAGATACAGGGGTACGTTATAGCAATGTGCATTACAAGTCGAAAGATCATTATATCGTTGGTCTGAACGGTGATAACAGCGGTAAGACAACATACGAAGAGGTATTACCTTCAGTTGCATTAAGCTGGCAAATCATCCCAGAAGTGCTGGCTTACGCGAGCTATGCCAAAGGGTTTGAAACACCGACTTTTACTGAAATGGCTTATCCTGCACAAGGTGGCGCAAGTACGCTCGATTTAAAACCATCGAAAAGTGATAACTATGAACTCGGTTTAAAATCTTCAAATACGCTGGGTGATTTTAACTTGGCGACCTTCTATATCGAAACCAAAGATGACATTGTGGCAGCCGAAAGCATGGGTGGCCGTGCGACATTCCGTAATGCGGATAAAACCCTACGTAAAGGTGTTGAATTTGCATGGAATAAGAAGCTTTGGAAAGACTTAGCAGTGAATGCGAGCTATGCATATTTAGATGCAACTTTTGATTCGAAAGTGCCTGCGGTTGGGAAAGTTGCAGAGATTCCAGAAGGCAATGCAATTCCCGGAATTGCTAAGAATCAAGCCTTTATTGGTTTAGCGTGGCAGCCAGAGCAAGGTTTCTATGCAGGACTTGATACCCAGTTTATGGATAAGGTCTATGTCAATGATATCAATAGCGATGTTGCTGCAAGCTATACTGTGGCATCAATTTATACAGGTTATGCATGGAAACGTGCTGATTGGGGCATTAATGGCTTTGCGCGTGTAGATAATCTGTTCGATAAAAACTATGCAGGCTCAGTGATTGTCAACGAAGGAAGCAGCCGTTTCTTTGAACCTGCCGATGGTCGTAACTGGAGTGCGGGAATTAAAGTCAGCAAGCAATTCTAAGTCATATGCAGCAGCACTTGCATAGTGAAGTGCTGCTGCATAAATTATTTTTTAGGTGTCTGAGCTGCTGCAGCTTTTTTCGCAGCAATCGCTTCATCAACTTTAGCTAAAGACTCTTTTGCATTCGGATAATTCTGTTTAGCTAAGCCACTGAAAATTGATCTGGATTCCTCCAGATTTTGTGTAACAATCCCGCCATTCGCTAGCATATTTCCTAATACCATTAGAGAAGGTGCATATCCTTTTTTCGCTAAATCTTTAAGTGTTTCAACTGACTGTTGCTGCATAAATGGATTTTTGTTTTTTACCCCCAAGCTTAAATCATAAATCGCTTTTAAATGCACAGCTGGGTAATAGTTCTTTCTTAACAAGGGCAATAGTTTCTGCACAGCCATCTGGTCGTATTCAGGCTTACCTTGTCTGAATAATATATTTGCAGATTCAACAATCGCTTCTTCTGAACCTTGATTTGAAGCTTTATCCAAATACTCTTTATATTTCTGATCGCTTTTTGCGACACCTAGCTCACCTGTGTGATAGAGCTGGGCAAGCGTGAAACTGGCTTTGCCATAGCCCTTGTTGGAGGCATCCTGATAGTATTGCAAAGCTTTTCTATCGTCCTTACTTGTTCCTTGTCCCATCTGGTGCATATAACCAAGGTTATAAATCGCTTGGGTATTTCCTGTATCTGCCAGACGGTGCATTTCCTGAAAGGCTGCATTGTAGTCTTTTGCTTCATAGAGTTGAGTGGCTTTTGCAAACACATCAGTGGCAGCATTTTTACTGTCAGCGGCGAAGGCATTATGGCTTGCAAGGGTGATTAAACTCGCAATGAGCAATTTTTTCATCTTTATTTTTCCTTTCTCATGTTGATCTGCTTTCATCCTTTGCATAGCAGAACTCAATATGCTGTTCTCATCATAAAAGCTTGCGGCAAAATGTAAATAAGGAATTTGTATAAATCTTGGCAGGAGAAAAAGTGAGTTTTGATCTTTTTATTTTTATAATTTATTTAAAATCAAATAAGTATAATTGATAATTTAGTGAGTGGCTTGCAACTCCTTGCTGGCAAAAGAGTCAACAAGCCTCCATATTTTATCTTTATTTCTTGCTGCTAGCTTCTTGTAAAAGCTGTTCAATCTGCTCAGCATTTTGCGGGCTACCTGAGAGTCTCATTCCATTTTGCAGGAATAATGTGGGTGTTCCATCAATTTGCAGCTTCTGTCCTAAGGCTAAATTTTTCTGTATAGGTGTCTCGCATTGAGTCGCACTTTTTGGTGCTTTGCGATGCAACATATAATCTTCCCAAGCCTCATACTGATTTTTAGCACACCAGATTTTATTGGCAACAGCTTCAGCTTTAGGGTGTAAATTTTTAAGTGGGAACAAGAACAGGTAGACGGTGACATTGTCTATTGAGGTCATATTCTGCTCGAGCTTTTGGCAGTAAGGGCAATCAGGATCGCTAAACACATAGAGCGTGCGTTCGCCTTTACCTTTTACATATTTAATCGCTTGATCAAGAGGGAGTTGCTTAATATCAATCTTGCTTAACTCGGCTAAGCGATCTTCAGTCAGATTCTTTTTGTTTTGTACATCGAGTAAATTACCGAAAAAAAGATATTTGGCTGTTTCATCGGTATAGATAATTTTACCTGCTGCATAAACTTCATAAATCCCCGGTAATGGTGATGTATTTACTGATTTGACAGGAATCTCTGGATAATTTTTTTTGAAGTTTTGTTCAAGCGTTTTACTGTCCGCATGGACTGTTTGTAAACCGATCAGACTCAAGGTGAGTGCTGAAAGTAGTGTTTTGATCATTATTTTCATTAGAAATCAGTTGAGTTGAGGATAGATGAACAATACCGCTCATTTCTATTTTCGACAAGAACGGGATTTCAACTTTATTTTAAATAGGATTGGTATGGCTGTTGAAGTCATTTGGATTGTTGCAAGGTGAGTATGTTTTTATTTATATCGTTGCTGTTTCAAAAGTAACTAAAAGCCTCCAGTTTTGGAGGCTAATCAATACATTATTTTATATGGATGAGGTGTTATTGAGGTCTTGCCACATCACCATTCAATGCTTCAGGTAAGTCCAAAACAGTCACGCCAAGTTCTGACAGTGCAGCAGGTTTGGCAATCACAAGCGCTAGATAGCCATCTTCAAATGCGATGCTATTTACCACTTCAACATCTTTGCTCAGTTGGGTGGCAGGTGCTGGCACATCTGCTTGAGCCTGTATAAGGTGTAACCAGTGTTTTGGTTTTGCTTTAAACCAAAGACGTGCCACGATTTCCTGACCTAGGTAACAGCCTTTATCGAAATGGACACCATCACGTTGATGTAGGCGTAATTCTTGTGGTTGGAACAAGTGTTCAGTACTTTGTTGAATCCATGCTTGTCCAGATTGAATTGCTTTAATTTGCCAAGCATTGATATCTGTTTCTGTTGAAGAAAAATCGGTTTGAATATCATTGACTGTTGGGAAAACCGAACCTGTTTCTTCTAATTTCATTTTGGAAAAAGCACCAAACTTTTTAATATGCTTGGCAAATTCTTCGGCTTGGTCTTGAGTAGTCACTAACTCAAAACTTTCTGGATTTAATTTTTTAATCCATAGACCAAAATGAATACGTCCTTTTAAATCACAAATAGCAGTATAGCGACTTTCATTTTCTGGTAAGCGTTCAACATGAATGGTGACTTGGCCTTGTAAAAATTTTTGCGCATCTACACCATTTAAGCTAAAAGCAGTAAAAGCAAGCTGACTCATAGATCAATCCTAAGCTGCATTCTGATCACTAAAATATGGACTGTTATTTTGCGCCATTTTTCACAAAAAAGCAGCTTTAGATTCTCGATAATCGTGTTCAAATGAAAGATCAGTGGCATAGAATTCATATGCCAAGTCGCTATGATAAATCGACCAAACACAATGATAGTGATATGGGAGAACAATAATGACTGGAACAGTAAAACTACATCGAGTATTGAGTGCGCCCCCAGCGCGTGTTTTTAAAGCCTTTCTTGATCCTGACGCGTTGGTAAAATGGCTACCACCGCATGGATTTACCGCAAAAGTTCACCATCTAGATCCACAGGAAGGTGGAACTTATAAAATGTCATTTACCAATTTTTCGACAGGACGTAGCCATTCATTTGGTGGAACATATATCAACATTGTTCCGAATGAGCTGCTGCGTTATACCGACAGATTCGATGATCCAAATTTGCCTGGTGATATTCAGGTCACGATCGAGTTAAAAGCCGTTGCTGTCGGTACTGAGATACATATTACGCAAGCTGGTATACCAGATGTGATTCCTGTAGAAGCCTGTTATCTGGGGTGGCAAGAATCCTTGTATTTATTGGGCTTGTTGGTTCAAGCGGATATACCTGACGAATAAAGACTTTCGTTAAGTAAAATCGGTTGAGTGAGAAAAACAAAAAATATTGGATGAATGAATTAAATTGGGGAATCAAATGTCTGAACAAGCAATTGTTAAAGGACGAGAACAGCTTGCGCGTGTTGCAATGCGGGCTGCTTTAGAAAATCAGCAAGCAGAAGATAGTGTGGAGTTATTTATCCAGCACCATCTTGAAGAAATTGAGCCTGATTATTGGAAAAAATATTCTGGAAGTGCTGTACCTACACCGTTACAGGTTCTAGATTTATTGGTGCTGGCCGACCAATGGGAAAGTGATGAGATCGATAGCCGTGAAATGCTGGATTTCACTTTGCCGGATGAGATTACCCAATATGTGATTTGTGTTAGCTTTGATGCGAAAGGTCAGGTGATTGATATTTCAATGGAAAGCTAAGCAGAAGCCCAACAGGAGAGTAATGTGCTGATTGCAATTAAACGTATTTATGATTCTGTTGCAGCAACTGATGGCCAGCGTGTTCTGGTTGATCGGTTGTGGCCGCGAGGGATTTCCAAAGAGCGTGCACAGCTGGATTTATGGCTTAAGGACATTGCGCCTTCTACTGAATTAAGAAAGACGTTTTGTCATAAAGCTGAGTATTGGTTAACTTTTCAGGAAGGTTATTATCAGGAGCTTGAAGGCAATCCACATGTAAATGAACTCAGACAGATGGCAGAACATGAACAGTTAACCTTGATTTATGCGGCTAAAGATCCTGAGTTAAATCATGCGCTGGTCTTAAAGAATTATTTGCTTGGGAAGGACATTCAAGCTTAAAGTTTTGAAAAAAGGGATCTATCCCTCATAATAGCCTTTTTGAGATTTTTTTATGTCTTTTCCAAATTGCCCACAATGCCAATCAGAATATACTTATCAAGATGGCGATTTATTGATTTGCCCAGAGTGCTCACATGAGTGGAAAGAAGGTGAGAGTCAGGCTACTGAAGTACAAGACATTATTAAAGATGCAAATGGCAATGTTTTAGCAGATGGAGATAGCGTCACTGTTGTCAAAGATTTGAAAATTAAGGGTTCATCATCTGTTGTTAAAGTGGGTACCAAAGTAAAAAGTATTCGTTTAGTGCCAGATGCAAGCGATGGTCATAATATTGATTGCAAAATTGATGGCGTCGGTGCAATGAAACTGAAGTCTGAGTTTGTGAAAAAAGTTTAATTAAATAGACTTGGAAAGGAGCAGTTAAATGCTCCTTTCTGCATTTAGCTTAAAGCCATTTTTATTTTCGCTTTATGAATATGTTGAGTAAAAGAATATTGAGCCCTTACCACTCAAAAGAAATATATTTGCTCGGCAAAAATAAATATAGAGACTGGTATTCTATTTAAAGTATTAAAAATTATCATAAGTTTCATGTGGCTATGCTATGTGGTGTAGTTCACATTCTTTTACATAAGCAGCCACTTTATTTGAGTAGAAAAATTTATACTTGAAATTTCACTCAATAAATAGACTTTATAAATGAAAATTAATCGTCCTTGGCATAATGAATACCAGAAGTATAATATTTCTCATCAGTTACAGTTACCCGCTCAACATGAATCTCTCCTTGAGATGCTTGAGCAATCTTTTCAGCAATATCGTCATGCTGCTGCTTTTATTTTTCACGATCAAATACTTTCTTATGCAGAACTGGATGAACTTAGTCTTCGATTTGCCAGTTATTTACAACAATTAAATTTTCCGAAGCAAACACGCATCGCAATCATGCTGCCTAATGTATTGCAATACCCAGTCATTGCATGTGCCATTCTTCGTTCAGGTTATATCGCGGTTAATGTTAATCCTCAGTACACTGCTCGTGAACTGCAATATCAATTAAATGATTCAGGCGCGGAAGTACTGATTATGATTGATGCCGCAGTTGCAACTTTTCAGGAAATTGAAACACAAACAAAAGTTAAAACGATTATTCAAACATCAATTTCAGATTTGTTGACTGAAGACACATTAGCTAAATATCCACATTTAAAAGAAAATAAAGCAGATCAACCTGTATTTACAGGACGTACCTATCATTTCAAAAATATTATAAATGAGACCAGTTCACTTGATTATCAACGACCTGAATTAGAGCTGAAAGATATTGCTTTACTTCAGTATACGGGTGGAACCACAGGGCTATCTAAAGGCACGATCCTAACGCACGGAAATTTATTTATTAATACCTTGCAGATGGATGCTGCTTTTTCTCCAAATCTGGTGTTATCAGCGCAAGGTGGCAGTAGCCGAATTTTATGTATTCTGCCTTTTTATCATATATTTGCATTTTCATTTAGTATCTTATATAGCTTATATTCTGGGCAAACCGTGGTATTGATACTGAATCCACGAGAGATCAATTACATTCTCGAAACATGGAATCGTTATTCGCCACATGTATTTCCTGGCGTAAATACCATATTTAATACACTCGCAAATCAGCCTGCATTTAAAACCATCGACTTTTCTGATTTTAAACTTGCCGTGAGTGGGGGGATGCCGACTTTACAGGCCACGGCAGAGCTATGGCAGCAACTGACTGGCAATATTATTTGTGAGGTTTATGGTCTTTCAGAGACGGGTCCATTGGCAACTTTTAATCCCAAAGGTCAAACCACTTTCAGCGGAAAGGTAGGTATTCCTGTTCCCTTAACAGATGTGGTGATTATTGATGAGCAGGGCAATGAGCTGCCTTATGGTCAGGCGGGCGAGGTTGCCATACGTGGCCCTCAGGTGATGCAGGGATATTGGCAAAAAATAGAAGAAACCGCACAGGCAATGACTCAGACTCAGCTTTTTCGTTCAGGTGATATCGGGATAATGGATGAGCAGGGATATATTGAGCTGATTGATAGAAAAAAAGACATGATCGTGGTTTCTGGCTTTAATGTATATCCAAGAGAAATTGAAGAAGTGATGGCTCAATATTCTAAAGTTCTTGAGGTGGCTGCCATTGGTATAAAAGATGAAAAATCGGGTGAGGTACCCAAAGTATTTATTGTCAGAAAAGACGAATCTTTAACGGCTGATGAAATTTTAACTTATGCGAAAGCCAATTTGACTGCATATAAGTGTCCAAAATATATCGAATTTGTGAGTGAAATTCCGAAATCAAATATTGGAAAAATATTACGCAGACATTTAAAAGAAAGCGAGTAGCTCGAGGAATCAGTACTTTATAACTTAGCTTAATTTGAAAACTAAGTTATAAAGTAAATTACCAAAAACGAACAAAATTTAATCTTCTTAAACGGCAATTGCTGATCTATATTGGATGAGATAACAATCAAAATGTAACTCCAATAAATAGAGGTCCTTATGGCAGGATGGTTCGAAGTAAGTCAGGCAAGCGATGGGCAATACCGTTTTGTACTCAAAGCAGGAAATGGTGAGCCAGTTTTAAATAGTGAATTATATAAAACCAAAGCAGCGGCAATGAATGGCATTGCATCTGTTCAGAAAAATAGTCCAGATGATGCCCGTTATGAGCGTTTAACTTCAAAAAATGACAAGCCTTATTTTAATTTAAAAGCAGCGAATCATCAGGTGATTGGTACCAGTCAGCTTTACGCTAGTGAGCAGTCACGTGACAAGGGCATTGAATCTGTCAAAAATAATGGCCCATCTGAAACTGTAAAAGATTTAACCGTGTAATTAAGCCATAAAAAAAGCCGTTTAAATTAAACGGCTTTTTTACATCTGTTGTTCAGATTAACGGACAAGTTTTGCCATTAATTCTTCTTTATTCAGATTGCTTGCTTCTGCATCGCGACGGCCTTTGTATTCAAAAGTGCCTGCATCCAGACCTCTTTCACCAATCACGATACGATGTGGAATCCCCATCAATTCAAGATCAGAGAATTTCACCCCCGGACGTTCATTACGGTCATCCAGTAACACATCGTAGCCTTGTGCTTGCAGTTCTGCATAAAGCGCTTCAGCTGCTTCGAGTGTACGCGGTGACTTGTGTGCATTCATTGGTACGATTGCCACTTCAAAAGGTGCAATCGCTTGTGGCCAGATAATGCCTTTGTCATCGAAGTTTTGTTCAATAGCAGCAGCCACCACACGTGTTACGCCAATTCCATAACAACCCATTGTCACGGTTAAAGGCTTACCATCTTCACCCAATACTTTACAGTTTAAGGCTTCTGAATATTTGGTACCTAACTGGAAGATATGACCGACTTCAATACCACGTTTGATTTGAAGTGTGCCTTTACCATCTGGAGATGGATCGCCTTCGACGACATTACGTAAGTCAAAGACTTCTGTGAATTTGGCATCACGATCCCAGTTTACACCTGTCGCATGTTTGTCTACTTCATTGGCACCAGCAACAAAGTCAGCCAATACCGATGCTGCACGATCTACGATGACGGTTAAGCCTTTTTCAACCAGACCTTGTGGACCACAGAAGCCAGCAGTCAAACCATGTTCTTGTAACTGTGCTTCAGTTGCAAAAGTCAAAGGTGCAGCAATTAACGGATGTTTTTCAGCTTTAATATCATTCAGCTCATGGTCACCACGTAAGAACAGGGCAACCACTGGTGTATTGCCTTTTTCATCCGTTGGGCCTTGTACCAATAATGCTTTGACCGATTGCTTTGCATCTGCATTCAGGAATTGGCAAACATCTGCAATGGTTTTCTGATTTGGTGTGTCGACAAGCGTATAAGCTTGAGTCGCGGCAGCACGTTCACCTACTAGAACTGCTTCAGCCATTTCAACATTGGCTGCATAATCAGATTCAGTTGAGAACGCGATATCGTCTTCACCACTGGCTGCAAGTACATGGAACTCATGTGAAGCTGAACCACCGATTGAACCTGTATCTGCCTGTACTGGACGGAAATCCAGACCTAAGCGGGTAAAGATACGGCTATAGGTGTCATACATCACATCATAGGTTTCTTGTAATGATGCCTGATCTGTATGGAATGAATACGCATCTTTCATGATGAATTCACGAGAGCGCATTACCCCAAAACGTGGACGAATTTCGTCACGGAATTTGGTTTGGATCTGATAAAAATTCAGTGGTAATTGCTTATAACTTTTTAGCTCATTACGTGCCAAATCGGTAATCACTTCTTCGTGGGTTGGACCCAATACGAATGGATTATCATGACGATCTTTAAAACGTAATAATTCTGGGCCGTATTGTTCAAAACGACCAGACTCTTCCCAAAGCGCAGCTGGTTGCGTTACAGGCATAAAGACTTCTAATGCACCTGAACGGTTCATTTCTTCGCGCACAATCGCATCTACTTTCTTTAAAACGCGCGTTCCCATGGGCAACCAAGAGTATAAGCCTGAAGCTAATTTACGAATCATCCCCGCACGTAACATGAGCTGGTGTGAAATGACCTCAGCATCATTTGGGGTTTCTCTTAACGTTGCAAATAAAAAGCGGCTTGCGCGCATGGAAACTGTCCTAAAGTTAAGTGTTATTTAAAAGATGCTACAAACAAGGAGCAAAAATAATAGGCTCACTTTGAGCTGTTGGCATTATGACATGAATCATTCAATTTAGCGCAGTATAAACCACTGCAATGTATTTAAATGTTGAAAATGTAGAGTCATTTAGATGAGATAAAAGCAGAATTGGTGCTGTAATTTCTTACTTTTAATGGCTACGTTTTATTCCAGTGTCTTTAAACGGCTAATGATATCTGCGTATTCAATTTCTGTTTTATGGTAGGCATTGCGCAGGCTTTCAACGGTTTTTTTGACGTTATCAATATTCTTGGAATTATTTTCCAGATTGCTTTTTAATTGGGTTGGTAGTATTTCACCTTTACGATGGTAATCCATTTCCTGACGCTTAAAAGCAATCTTGTCTTTTTGCAGTTGCTGCAATTGCTCCTGTTGATAATTCAGCTGTTTCTTTAAATTCGCTAAAATCTGATCACGTTTGGCGGTGGCGATCTGGGTATTGCCATAAGCACGTTTTAATCTTAGATCCTGTTCCCGACGACGTGCAACAGATTCACGTTGAGCAGATTGTTGTACATCAACAGTAGCATTATAAGGTCGATTACGCTTAATCACCTGCATATTGCGGTCAAGCGCTTCATAACCATAACGGATGTGTTCAGGGGTGACCGAGGTGCTGACATTGGCAACGCCGTTCTTGTCATAATAGCGGTACCAAGTAGCTTTGGTGGGTTCCACTACGGCAAAAGTTGAGCTTGCAACAAAAAATAGAAAAAATGAGCAGATGTAAGTACGCGTAATCGTTGTAAAGTGACGAATGCGGAAACCGCACTTTAACGAACCAGCCATTACATTCCCCGAAAAAAGTTAATTAAATCACTTATTTTTAAATAATAATCAGTTGTATATTAGTGCTAATTTATACATTTAAAAATACTTATTAGGCAAAAAAATTAGGAATTTAATTAAAAGTGTGATCTGCTTAGGATTGTTTAGAGAAACTGATAGGTTGGTTCAAAAAACTTCATTGATAATGCAAGTAAAGATATGTTAAAAATATCAACTGATCTGTATAAAACAAATTAAACCAACCATAATTTGTATTGAGTATTGGGGCAGGACAATAAATGGAAGATAAATTTCAAAATTTAAAGGTGATGGTGATTGACGATTCTAAAACGATTCGTCGTACAGCTGAAACGTTATTGCAACGTGAAGGCTGTGAAGTCATTACTGCGGTTGATGGCTTTGAAGCATTATCAAAAATTGCAGAAGCTAATCCGGATATCGTTTTTGTTGACATCATGATGCCTCGTTTAGATGGATACCAAACCTGTGCATTAATTAAAAACTCTCTAAATTATCAGAATATTCCAGTCATTATGTTGTCAAGCAAAGACGGTTTGTTTGATCAGGCGAAAGGCCGTGTCGTGGGTTCGGATGAGTATTTAACTAAGCCATTCAGTAAAGATGAGTTGTTAAACGCGATTCGCAACCACGTTAGCGCATAAAATTAAAGATTGAGGAAAAAATGGCTCGCATACTTATTGTAGATGATTCACCTACTGAAACTTTTCGCTTTAGAGAAATTTTAACAAAGCACGGTTATGACGTAATCGAAGCAACCAATGGCGCAGATGGGGTGACCTTGGCACAAGCAGAATTACCTGATTTAGTGCTTATGGATGTGGTTATGCCAGGGATGAATGGCTTTCAGGCAACCCGTCAAATCAGTAAAGGTAAAGACACCCAACATATTCCTGTGGTGATTGTCAGTACCAAAGATCAGGCAACTGACCGTGTTTGGGGTAAACGTCAGGGTGCTTGTGACTATTTGACCAAGCCTGTAGATGAACAACAACTTATTGATGTGATTAAACAATTATTAAGTTAATTCGCTCAATGTGAGCCTTCTCATTATTCAATACGGGATAGGGTATGGCAGCAAATGGATTTATCGAGTTGCTTCGTTTATCCAAGCGAGGCAATAAACAATATACTTCAACTCAAAATGAAACGAACCGTTGGTCGGGCATTGCATTTGAGATGTTGGGGCAATATTTTGTTGCGCCATTGGGGGAAATTTCTGAGGTAATTTATCCTCCGAAATATACACCAGTACCAAATACTCAGGCGTGGGTACGTGGTTTGGCAAATATTCGTGGAAGACTGCTTTCGGTTTCTGATTTAACACATTTTATTTCAGGGCAAAGAAGTCAGTTTTCTCCGACGCAAAAAGTGATTTGTATTAGCCATCAAGATCATTATGTGGGGTTGGTCGTTGATCAGGTTTTGGGGATTCAGCACTTTAATAAAAAGAGTTTTTTCTCTCAAAATAATGATCTGGATAATAAGTTAAAAGACTATTGCCAAGGTCATTTCCACCAACATAATCAACAATGGCATGTGTTCTTATTGAGCCGATTATTAAAAAATCCTCAATACATGAATGCATCAATAAAATTTATAAACTAATTTAATACGCTACGGAAGATAAAGGCGTATTTCGGGGAGAAGCTGACATGGGCTTTAAACTTAAAAAAAAGAATGGTAGTGATAGTGCGGGGCTGAAAAAGGGTGGAGCGTTTCTCGATAATATACGAACGCAACTCGATCAGTTCTCCCGTTTATTCGGTGAAACTGAGAAATCAAAACCGATTATCTATCGTGCTTTAATTGCTTTGGCCCTTGCAGTCATCCTCTTAATCTACTTGTTCGTTAGTGTACCGCGTTCAAACCAGTTAACCCGTAGTTTGGGTGAATTGCGTTTGTTATCGCAAACCATTTCACGTCAGGCGACAGAAGCGACAGCTTCGGGTAAACCTGAAGAGATGAAAAAGCTGGTTGAATCTGAAAAGCAATTTACTGAAAACCTTGAAACGGTTGAAAGTGTCTATGGTAAAGGCTCTGATGAATACAAGAAGGTGAATGAGCTTTGGGGCGGAATCTCTAAGAATATTGACCTGATTGCATCACAACAGAAAGTCATTAACCAGCTTTATGATACCAACATTGCGATTAGCGATACCATCCCTGAGATTCAGGCTGAATATAACCTGATGGTTGACCAGATGGTACGTGAGAACATGCCGAGTAGTCAGGTAATTATCACCAAGAACCAAGTGTTTATTGCTGAACGTATTTTACGTTCGATCAACTCGGTATTGGTTGGTACAGATAATTCTAGCGTTTCTGCAAATGACTTCGGTGCCGATATTGATACCTTTGGTGTGTATTTAAATGCACAGTTAAACGGTAGTTCTGAATTGGGTGTAGACCGTATTAGTTCAGCTGCTTTACGTGAGTCTGTAGACAGCATTAAATCTGACTATGACGCCGTATTGAAATCAGCAGCGGCAACGGTATTGCAAAATGCGAACCAGATCGTGCGTGTACGTCAGGCATCTTCGCAAATCTTCTCTCAATCTGATGCGCTGTTGAACTCTTTGAATGCGTTATCAAATAAAGCTGAGGGTGGCTGGGGCAATGTTATTGCAGGTATCGTGCTGATCGGTGCTTTGGGCTTGCTGGTTTTCTCTGCACTACAATTACTTGCTTTACGTAGTAACACCGATAAAGAGCGTGTAACTCGTTTACAAGACGAATATGACCGTAACCAGAATGCGATTTTACGTTTACTCGATGAAATCGCAGACTTGGCAGATGGTGACTTACGTTCTTATGCGACAGTATCTGAGGACTTTACAGGCGCAATTGCTGACTCGATTAACTTTGCGATCGATCAGTTACGTGACCTTGTATCGCGAATCACGGATACTTCTCAAGAAGTTGCACGCTATACCCAAGATACCCAGAACATTACCAACCAGTTAGCCGAAGCTTCTGAACATCAGGCGCAAGAAATTGCTGGTGCTTCGGCAGCGATGAATGAAATGGCACTGTCCATTGACCAGGTATCTGCCAACGCATCTGAATCTGCTGATGTAGCACAACGTTCGGTACAGATTGCGACCAATGGTGCACAAGTGGTAAACCGTTCAATTGAAGGTATGGATCATATTCGTGAACAGATTCAGGAAACTTCAAAACGTATTAAACGTTTGGGTGAATCTTCTCAAGAGATTGGTAACATTGTCTCGTTGATTAACGATATTGCCGACCAAACTAACATTCTGGCATTAAATGCAGCAATTCAGGCGTCGATGGCAGGTGAAGCAGGTCGTGGTTTCGCGGTCGTAGCCGATGAAGTACAGCGTCTTGCAGAACGTTCTGCATCGGCAACCAAACAGATTGAAAGTCTGGTTAAAACCATTCAAACGGATACCAACGAAGCCGTAATCTCAATGGAACAAACCACTTCCGAGGTTGTACGTGGTGCGAATCTGGCAAAAGATGCGGGTATTGCACTAGATGAGATTCAAACAGTATCGGGTGACTTGGCGAAACTGATTGCAAGCATTTCGGATGCAGCAAAACTTCAGTCTGCTTCTGCAAGTCATATTGCAACCACGATGAATGTTGTACAGGAAATTACGTCACAAACGACAACAGCAACGTTTGATACAGCACGCTCAGTTTCTGAGTTGGCAAATATGGCTGAATCGTTACGTGAATCAGTAACTGACTTTAAGTTACCTGAGTAAAACGAATTGGAAAGGCAGATGGGGGTGTCTGTCTTTCCATTTTAGATGTGTTGGATATCTCAACAAGGTGATGGCGAAGTGGAACTACATCTTGTGTGATAGATAGACGTAATTTTTACCCACATTGGTGGATAAAAACGAAAGAAGCAGCTATGAAACAAATATTAAAAACGTTAGTTGAAACGATGACGCTTCCTGAAGACAGTTATCTTGAACAAGATGCAGAGATTCTTGAGATTTTTATTGAAGAATTAGATGAGATCTTTGTTGAGTTAGAGCCATTACTTGTTCAATGGAAAGAACAACCACATCAACAGAATGTGCTTACCGATATTCGTCGTCATTTCCATACTTTAAAAGGCTCTGGAAGAATGGTCGGCGCAAAGTCTTCAGGTGAGCTGGCATGGACAGTCGAAGATACTTTAAATCGTGTGATTGCGGGCACAATTACTTTGAATGCTGATATTCAGCGTTATGTAGAGTCGGTTTTTAATCTTTATTGCTTTAAACTTGCGCATGACTTTAAGGCAGTTCAGGCCCATCAGGTCGACTTCAAGCCATTGGTTTTATTAGGACAACAATTACAACAGCAGCAAAGTCCTGAACCTGCGCTGGCAGAGCTTTTAAATCTTGCCACTGATCTTAATCATGACGAGGTAATGACTGGCCTTGAGCTGGTTGATGATGCTGTCGTTACAACGGATGCTCAGGAACAAACGCCACAGCAAGTTGAGCCTGTATCTGAGCTTGAATTGGCGACGCCGTTTGAGGATGAGGCACTGGCCAAAGAAACTCTGGCCATTTTCCAGGAAGAAGCCGAAGAACATTTGGCGACCATCAATCAGTTCTTACAAAATGATCGTCCAAGCAATGATCAATACAATACCTTGATTCGTGCGTTGCACACCTTGCGTGGCAGTTCTGCAATGGCGCATGTCGATCATGTCTTTGAAGCCAGTTCAAAAGTTGAAAATCTGTTTAAAACATTATTACAGGAAGAGCTGGACTCAAGTTCCGATGAAACGGCTTTATTGACGCATTATGCACAGTTTGTCGGTGATTATTTACATACCTTGAAGCATGAAGGCACTCAACAAAAGTTCAATGAAATTTATGAGACCTTTAATGTTGCTTGGGACAGCTATGACTTCCAGTTAGAAGAAAAGAATGGTGAAGCAATACGTCCACAAGGTCTGGTATCTCAATTAATTGAATTGGAAATTAATGACTTACTGGATGTCGAATTTGATTTCGAGAAGCGTGCACGTCATGAGTTCCCGCAATATATCCAGTTACTGAGTCAACAGGCCGAAATCCTGTTACAGCATACGCATCATCATGCAACGATTGGTATGTATCAGTACACCAGTTTATTGCGTTCAAGCTATCAAGATCTTATTTTTAAACCAAGTTTACTCAATCTTGATTATGCCTTTGAACTTTACCATCAAGTTCATCAACAGTTTATCCAGTTATTTGATACCTTGGCAGCTGGCCAGCGTGTCACTTTAACCAAAGCACATGAACGTGTCTTAAATGAATTAAGCTCATTTACTCAGCAAAATGTTGAGTCTGTGCAGCAAGAAGCTGTGGATGTCGAGACCCATACAGTTGAAGAAACTTTGGCGGTTGAACCACAACCAACTTCAAGCGCTGCAACAGACTTAGTTGCCCAATTTGCACTGGATAAGCAACAGTTAGATTCGGATGAAGCGAACCGTGATTTTGATCCAGACTTGCTCGATATCTTCCTTGAAGAAGCTGATGAACTGCTTGCAGGGATTGATACTGATCTAAATACATGGGCGGCGGATCATAAAAATATTGATGCTTTAAAGAATCTGATGCGTTATTTGCATACTTTAAAAGGTGGTGCAAATATGATTCAGGCGCGTCATATTGGCCTGATTTCGCATGAGCTGGAAACCATTTATGAAAAGCTGATCAATCAGCAAATTCAAGCAACGCCTGCACTCATTGCTGTGATTCGTGCTGTACAGGATGATATTGCTGATCGTATCCAAATTATCCGTGATCAGCATGTTGATTATCCAGCAACGCATGCTTTGGCCGTTCTCCATAATTTGGAAAAAACCGCGGTTACAGCTCCGCACGCTGATGTTACTTTCGCTATGCCGCAACCTGTCCTTGAAACGGTGGAAACACAGGCTAATGATAGCGTTGTTGAGACAAGTATTTCGGAAACTGCAACCCCAGCCAATGCAGCTGTCGATATAACTGCGTTTGCAGCACAATTGGCATTGGATAAGCAACAACTACAGTCAGCAGAATCAAATCGTGACTTTGATCCAGACTTGTTGGATATTTTCCTTGAAGAAGCCGATGAACTGCTTGCAGGTATTGATACTGACTTAAGTACATGGAGCGCCGATCATCAGAATTTGGATGCGCTAAAAAATCTGATGCGTTATTTGCACACCTTAAAAGGTGGTGCAAATATGATTCAGGCGCGTCATATTGGCTTGATTGCGCATGAGCTGGAAACCATCTATGAAAAGCTGATCAATCAGCAAATTCAGGCGACTCCACAATTGGTTGCAATTATCCGTTTAGTTCAGGACGATATTGCAGACCGCATTCAGACCATTCGCGATCAGCAAACAGATTATCCATCAACGCATGTGGTGCAGCTACTTCAACAGGCAGACCAAACGGTTGTTCCTGTAACGCTTGAGCCAGTGATTGAGGCTGTAGATGCATTTGCAGCGATTGAAACAGATGTTGTTGAAGCGGAAGCCGAATTACCTGAATTTGCCGAAGGTGAACCTGTACTTGATGCACAGACAGTGACATTAGAGCCAGAAACAAGCACGGTTGCCTCAGATGAGATACTTGATGCGACTTCTGCAACTCAAACCCTTGAGACGGTGGCAGAGCCATTGGACGATGATGTTCGTTCACTGGTCGAGCAGACTTTCCTGGAGGAAGCAGAAGAGCTGCTGGAACAGGCACAAAGCTTATTGAAGCAATGGTTTGAACAACGTGGTAATCGTAGTGTGCTGCTACAGTTACAACGTAATGCCCATAGCTTAAAAGGTGGTGCACGCATGGCTGAAATGGATGCCATTGCCGTAATTGCCTACCATTTAGAAAATGCTTTTGAGCAGTTTGGTGTTCATCATTTCAATTCAAATGTGTATGACAATCTGTTAAATACCGCATTGGCATGGCTGCATGAGGCCATCTTTAAGCGTCAATATGCGAATTTTGATGGTTTAAAACAAAGTCTGGAGAAGATGGAGTTTGTCGATGTTTCGGCTCAACTTCCTCAGAAACTTTCTGCGAGAGATATCTTCACGCCTGAATATACGATGGAGTTTGTTCAGGGCGATGGAACAGAACCGCCGTCAATGCTGGGTGAGTGGGAAACCACAGAACGTATTGAACAGAATAATGAAATGATTCGTGTCTCTGCGGATGTCATCGAGAAGATGATTGACCTGTCAGGGGAAAATGCGATCAACCGTTCGCGTATCGAGATGGACTTAGGTCAATTGGGCGGTACGCTGACGGAAATGGAGCTGGCGATCAAGCGTTTGGCGGATCAGTTACGCCGAATGGAAGGTGAGCTGGAAAGTCAGATTATTGCACGACATGGTGGAGAGGATGCGCGTTATGCCGACTTCGATCCATTAGAGATGGACCAATATTCATCTCTGAACCAGTTGTCAAAATCACTGGCCGAATCTGCTTCGGATTTGGTTGACTTCAAGACCACATTGTCTGAAAAGATTCGTGATACAGAAGGCTTGTTGTTGCAACAATCTCGTATTCAGGCTGAGATTCAAGAAAGTTTAATGCGTACCCGTCTGGTACCATTTTCACGCTTGTTACCGCGTTTACAGCGTATCGTGCGCCAAACCGCTTCAGCATTGAACCGTCCAACTGAATTGGTGGTGAACAATACTGAAGGAGAATTAGACCGTAGTATTCTTGAGCGTTTAGTTTCACCTTTTGAACATATGTTACGTAACGCGATTGACCATGGTATTGAAGATCGTGAACAGCGTTTACAAACCAATAAACCTGAAACTGGACACATCGTCCTGAACATTGGCCGTCAAGGTACTGATGTGGTCGTGACTTTCAGTGATGATGGTAAAGGGATCGATGTTAACCGTATTAAAGAAAAAGCATTGCAAACGGGTCTAATGACGCCAGATCAGAAGCTGGAACAGGAAGAGATTTTACAATTTATTTTCCATCCTGGTTTTAGTACCGCTGCTCAGGTTACACAGATTTCTGGGCGTGGTGTCGGGCTGGATGTGGTACAAAGCGATATTAAAGCTTTGGGCGGCCATGTCAGTGTGGATTCTACATTGGGTACAGGTACCACCTTTACCATCCGAGTTCCAACAACGGTTGCAGTAAGTGATGCCTTGATGGTTAAAGCAGGCGATCAACAGTTTGCATTCCCATTGGCACAGATCGATCGTATTGTTCGTATATCACCAATGGCACTTGAGCAATACTTTGACAGTCAGGATGACTATTTCAGCATTGATCAGGAACGTTACCGTTTACGCTATCTTTCTGAGTTTGTGGCAGGACAACCAATTCCGCGTTTGAGTGGCGTGGTGCATTCTTTACCAGTGTTGCTGATCAAAGGCGCACAAGGCCAGACTACGGCATTATTGGTGGATCAGTTGATTGGTTCGCGTGGTCAGATTGTTGTAAAACCTGTCGGACAGCAGTTCTCTAGTATTGGTGTCATTGCGGGTGCAACGATTCTGGGTGATGGTCAGGTCTGTTTAATTCTGGATGGTCAGAATATTGCGCGACAAGCGCAGTCGACTGCACGTAGTAAGCAGGCTGATGAGACTTATACCAAACAGCGTTATGATGAACGCCGCCTGATCATGATTGTCGATGACTCTGTTACAGTACGTAAGGTGACTTCGCGTCTGTTAGAGCGTCAAGGTTATGATGTGGTTACTGCCAAAGATGGTGTTGATGCGATGGAGCAGCTCGAAACAGTGAAACCTGACCTGATGCTACTGGATATTGAAATGCCACGTATGGATGGTTTTGAGGTCACCAACCTTGTACGACACCATGAGTTGCATAAGGACTTGCCAATTATCATGATCACCTCGCGTACAGGTGAGAAACATCGTGAACGTGCATTGTCGCTTGGTGTAAGTCAATACATGGGTAAACCATTCCAGGAAGAAGCACTTCTGGAAAATATCGAAAGTTTACTGGCTGTGCGCTAAGAGGTAGAAAAAATGGTAAAGAAAAGCGCAAACTCGGCATTGGGGCAGATTGACCAGCAAGAGTTACAACATTTAATTACAGTGTCAACGGGATTTATTGATGCATACATTATTGAATGCCATCAAAAGGTTCCAATGTTATTGCCGCAGAATATTGTCTTGTCAGCAATGGATACTCAAACCAATGTTGAACATATTGAATGGCATGATTTGAAGCTGCCCGTTTATGCGGTGAATGATCCTGAGCAAAAACAAGGTGTGGCGCTAGTTGTAGAAGGTGAGGATGTGTCACAGCGTTTTGCACTGGTTTGTAATGAAATGCCCGAGTCGATCCGTTTACGTATTTCGGAGATTGTCGATGAAGAACGTGAAATTGATGATGATAAAGTCTTTCAATATGTGAAGATGGGGGAGAACAAGTTTTATGTCCCCAATCTGCAAAATATACAAGCCCAACTGGGACTGTAATAAAAAAGGAACTCATTTGAGTTCCTTTTTTATGTGCTCTCGCAATGTTTAAGCAAGTAGCTCTACTAAAATTTGCTCATAGATTTCAGCGAGTGGCTCTAATTCTGCGACATTGACATGCTCATTGATCTGATGGATGGTGGCATTCAATACGCCCAGCTCAAGCACCTGTGCACCTGTTGGCGCGATAAAGCGACCATCTGAGGTTCCACCGCTGGTTGACAGTACAGTGTCAACGCCAGTCACATTTTTAATCGCTGTTTTTGCTGCATTCACTAGCTCACCGACTGGAGTCAGGAAGGGTAAACCAGACAAAGTCCATTGAATGTCGTAATTAAGCTGATGTTTATCTAAAGTCTCAAGTACGCGTTGTTTCAAGATATCAGCAGTAACTTCGGTTGAATAACGGAAGTTGAAAGTTACTTTCAAGGTGCCCGGGATCACATTAGTAGCGCCTGTACCAGCCTGAATATTTGAAATCTGGAATGAGGTCGCAGGGAAATATTCATTGCCATTGTCCCAAACAGTTTCACACAGTTCATTGAGCGCTTTAGATGCGGTATGAATTGGATTTTCTGCTAGATGTGGGTAGGCGACATGGCCTTGTTTACCATGAACAGTTAAAACGGCATTTAACGAACCACGACGACCATTCTTAACGATATCACCAAGCTGATGCGTACTTGATGGTTCACCCACCAGACACCAGGTCATTTTTTCATTACGCGCTTCTAATGTTTCAACAACTTTAACCGTACCATTAATCGATGGGCCTTCTTCATCAGAAGTGATTAAAAATGCAATTGAGCCTTTATGGTTCGGATGTTTGGCAACAAAACGTTCAGAAGCAACTACCATTGCAGCCAGCGCTGTTTTCATATCAGCAGAGCCACGACCATACAACTTACCATCGCGAATACTTGGTAAAAACGGGTCTGAATTCCATGCATCTAAATGGCCGGTCGGCACCACATCGGTATGGCCTGCAAAGCAGAATACTGGATTTTCAGTACCACGACGTGCCCATAAATTATCAACATCTTCAAAACGCATGTTTTCGATATTAAAGCCAATCTTTGCTAAGCGTTCAGCCATAATATTTTGACAATCATGATCAACAGGAGTGACGGACGGCTGACGTAGAAGTTGTAAACTAAGTTCAAGAGTATCGGAATGGTTCATGCGAGATGTAGCTAAATCTGGTGAAATATGAACCGGTATAATAGGGGAATCTGATCGAGAAAGGTATTAAAAATAAACCTTATCTAGGTCTAGATAAGGTTCAGGGATGCTTTTTCTATAAAAATTACATTTTATCCTGAGTTTTTTCGGCAGTCTGAGTAACCTTGTCACCAGCTTTAGATACATCTTTACCAAAACCCTTAAATGTATTACAGCCAGTTAAAACAACAGCAGCCATGATCGAAGCAACTAAGATTTTTTTCATCATCTTCTCCGTTTAAATGTAATTATGATGTACTTAAGAGGCTAAAAAATTTACCATTAAATGAACATAAGGGTTTGATGGTAAATGTGTTATGAAATGTTATTTACCTAAGTAACAAATCAATTAAGTTAAACTAAATAAAAGTGAAGATTGGCGGAACATATAATAACTAGGCGTTGGTGTATGGTGATAATAAAGCCCATTGGTCCACCAGATAGCGGGTAGCGATGAAGCGTCTTGATCAGGGCAGAGCCATTCATGTCGTTGTAAGCGATAATAGGGTGTAGTTGGTATCTGGGTTCCCCATTGACCTAAACGCCGTGAAGTATTAATCCACGAAGGTATGCTTAATTCGCTTTGATCTGTAGGCAAGTACAACTGACCTTTCATCACTGCAAACTTACGCTGAATTGGATAATGATTTGCCTCGGTAAACTGGAATTGACGTTCGGTAAAATGTTTTAATTTACGCTGTAACGTATCTTCTCTATTTAACCCAAACCATTGTGCTAGATCGAGTTTGCCTTCGCCTAAATAATATTTTAAGGCAACTTCCCAATGTTCAACTTCTTGCGTTTCCTGATTGAGCACAACAAAATCCAGCTCACCTAAGGTAATGGCACCTGCAATTTTTTGAATGCTATGCCCAAGCAGTTGATAGGGATGGTAGTCATCATCCAATAACCAGAACCAGAGTAAGTTTTCAAAACGTAAGCCAAGTCGTGTGCTTTTAAGTTGGGCCAGAAAATCAATCAGTGGTTGTGGTTGCTGATCCAGTTGCTGTAAACGTGATTCATAATTTTGATAATGCGTTTGCCATTTCTGATCAGGATGTAATTCAAAATGATTTTTTATGGCGAGATCGTTTGGAATTTCAGTCAGGATATTCGGGCTGGCAATACAGAATGCCAAATGCCGTACGATTGGATTGTTAAACTGTAACCACGGCTCAAAAAAACAAGGGGTGGTAATCATTTTCGACATCAAGCCACTCAATCATTGAAATAATAGGTTAAGTTTAAGAAACCACAATAAAAACACTTTATACTAGCACGGTTGTAAACAGCTGTTGGTTAATTGCTCAATGAAAACTTTATTCTGGCGTAGCTTAGTCGTGATTTTTATTACGTTGGGAATCATTGGGGCAATTTTACCGGGCATGCCTACAACCGTCTTCCTGATTTTGGCTGCATGGGCTGCTTCTAAAGGCTGGCCTGAAATGGATGCATGGTTATTGAACCATCCTAAATATGGCCCCACCTTACGCAACTGGCGTGAACATGGCACAGTACCGCGTAAAGCAAAATGGATCGCCAGTATCATGATGCTGCTCAGTGGTATTTTGATGCTATTCACCAATGCGCCATTCCTCGTCAAAGTTTTTACCGATGTCACTATGTTTATCGTGGCCGTGTGGTTGTGGTTACGACCCGAGCCTGAGCAGCGTTAAGAAAAGCAACGCTTTTTAGCTGCGCAAGATGAGCAGCTATGCTGCAAGTGGCGAGGATAAACAAACTTAAAGCATCGCTTTAAGGATTTGCCCGAAGCGTAAGGCCAAATATGGCTCATATGCTGCGAGTGGCGAGTTAAGAAAAGCAACGCTCTTGGGAAATGTATTCCTCATGTGCAAGATGAAAACCATATTCGAGTAAATGCATTAAGCAATCTTTGTCTTGAGTCCCATCCAAAACATCAAAAAATATATCCGAATAACACGAACAAAGAACGCAGATCATGTCTACGACTCTATTTTATTTTCCTCGTCAGCTTTAACACCTACCACCCACTAAAACTACTGAAAAGTACAAGAAAAAGTGCTTCATCTATGTTGAAATAAATGTGTTCTATCATTTATCGAGATAATAATGACCTATACCCTTGATCAGGCAGACATCATCATAGACTTGGCACAACAAACGCTACGTTTGCCGAAACATAATAAATTCTATGTGATCTCTTCGGGGAAAAACGGTATTGGTGAACAGGAAAATAGCGGTAAGACCCCAAGAGGTTGGCATCAGGTCGCACAAAAGATTGGTGGTGATGCCCCAAAACATGCCGTATTTATCGCGCGTCAACCGACTGGTGAAGTCTATGATCTGCAATTAGCTCAGCAATTTCCTCAACGAGACTGGATCTTGTCACGCATTTTATGGCTGGATGGGCTGGAAGAAGGCTTTAATCATGGGGAAGGGCACGATACCTTTAAGCGTTATATCTATATTCATGGTACACCTGACACCGAACCAATGGGTATTCCAATGTCTCATGGTTGTATTCGAATGAAAAATGATGAAATTATTGAGCTGTTTGATCTCGTTTCTGAACAAGCGCTGGTCTATATTTCTGAACAAGCCTTAGAAAACTGAAGATGAAAATGCGAATAAGTGCTTAAATAAAATACGAAAATATCGGTTTTTGCATGGAATTACTTATTTTTTAATCATTCGTTCGGTTTTTTCAGAAAAGAATGGCAAAAGCGTTTGACAGGCTGTAAAGATTCTCTATAATGCACCTCACAAACGATGAAGACGTTAAGGGCGCTTAGCTCAGTTGGTAGAGCGTCTGCCTTACAAGCAGAATGTCGGCGGTTCGATCCCGTCAGCGCCCACCAAGCCTTTACGTTAAGACTCAAGTGCAGCGGTAGTTCAGTTGGTTAGAATACCGGCCTGTCACGCCGGGGGTCGCGGGTTCGAGCCCCGTCCGCTGCGCCACTTAAGTTTTAATATTCGTTTGCCATGATTGCAAAATTATCGTGCAGCGGTAGTTCAGTTGGTTAGAATATCGGCCTGTCACGCCGAGGGTCGCGGGTTCGAGCCCCGTCCGCTGCGCCACTTTAAGATTGCAAGATTGGATAGAGTTGAGTAAATTAGAATTTATTCTTTTTATTCAAACAAATTCCTAAAGCATTGCTTTAGATTTGTTACCTCGCTCAGGGCGCTTAGCTCAGTTGGTAGAGCGTCTGCCTTACAAGCAGAATGTCGGCGGTTCGATCCCGTCAGCGCCCACCATAATTTGTGACATTTACTTCTTTATGGAAGTAATACAGTGCAGCGGTAGTTCAGTTGGTTAGAATAT
>NZ_JSZD01000022.1:0-160796 GCF_000788125.1 Acinetobacter sp. neg1
ACCACCTGATCCCTTCCCGAACTCAGAAGTGAAACCTCTTAGCGCTGATGGTAGTGTGGCACTTGCCATGTGAGAGTAAGTCATCGCCAGCTTTTAAATCTAAACACCCCTAACCTTACGGTTAGGGGTGTTTTTTATTGCCTAGAAAAAATAAGATTGGAAGCTTTATTCTTGATTCAGTTCTTTCAAAATAGCTTCATTAAACTGCGGGATATCATCTGGACACCGTGAGGTGATAAGAGGCCAGTCATTGGTATTACAACGATGTACGGCTTCATTTACCCAGTGTGCACCTGCATTTTCTAGATCTAAACGAATACTTTTATAGGACGTCAGATTTTTATCCTTAATCCGTTCTGCATTTATCAGCGCCCAAGGCGCATGGCAGATTGCAGCAATAGGTTTCTTCTGATCAGTGAAATATTGAATGATGGCATGCGCATTTTCATTTAGGCGCAATGTATCGGCATTTACTGTACCACCAGGAATAATCAAAATATCGTAGTCTTCTACAGAAACCTGATCTAAAGAGGCTTGTGGGGAGTAACTTGGCCCTAATGCCTTATCACTTTTCACCGTTTGCACAGCGTCAAATGTTTCTGCGGCATGGATGACTTCAATGCCTTTTCCTTTTAAAAACTCAAGTGGTTGAATCAGTTCATCATGTTCGACACCTACATTTGATGTGATGATCAATGCTTTTTTAACCATTGTTACGACCTCAAAATCATTTTTATTTTAGGTTAACAAGCTAAAAACATGAAAAATGTAGGGCTTTCTGGGGCAGATTGTATCTTGTGGGATACGATGTCAAGTTCTGTTACATGCTTTAAATAGGCAAAAAAGAAGCCCCATCATCCTGACGGGGCTTCTTCGTATTCAGCTTATGTCGTTAATATCCTATTAACGACCACTTCCTGTGTGTCTTATTATTCTCAATGAGACTTCCTGTCTCTCTATGCTTTGTATATTAAAGATAAAGCAGAGTAGAGAATAGAGGTGAATGTAGCTTGTCTATGTACGCTTAGGCTTACATCTACACAACATTATATTTCTGTAATTTGCTGATAAGTGCTGCCAAGCCTTTGACCTCAAACTCATTGGCTTCAAACGTTTCTTCTTTATTACGTTTAAAAATATCACGGATTTCAAGAACAGCATTGCTGTCAACCAAGCCGATATAGGTCGCGACCTGACGGAGTTGATCAATTGAGCGAGAGCCATTGGTGGCACCGTAGCCTACGTAAGCAGCAGGCTTGCCTTGCCATTCCTTAGCCACGTAATCCAATGCATTTTTGAGTGCTGGGCTGTAGCCATGATTATATTCAGGACTAATAAAGATAAATGCATCGGCTGCCGCAATTTTATCAGCCCATTGTTGTTGCTTCGGTTGGTCATAAACACCTGTCGCTGGCGGATGAGCGCCTGCAAATATCGGTAATGCCCATTCTTTCAGATCGACGATTTCTGTTTGAATATCAGCGAATGAGAGTTCATCGATGGCTTGATTGACCCAATTGGCGATTTTAATTGCAGTTCGGCCTTCACGGATACTACCGACGATAATATAAATGAGCATATTTGTATTCCTATGTATTATTGCTTTGAATCAAAAATGAATATCTTTTAATGATCTTATACTTTTATTCAGGGTTAAAAAAAGCTCTCATTTGAGAGCTTTTGTGTTACATCAATTTAATGCCTTGCTGTCCAGCAGGGGTGACCTTAAAGATTTCCACTTCAAAGGTAATATTTTTGCCCGCCAGTGGATGGTTAAAATCGATTTCAGTGGTGTCATCATTAACCGATTTTACAATTCCAAATAAGGTTGCTTTGGCTTTATCTTCAAATTCAATCATATGACCAACGATTGGGCGTTGTTCAAACTTAACCGTATCGAAGATCTGGATATTTTCAGCATTCCAAGGCCCAAAAGCATCTTCAGGTGGTAAATGTACAGTACGACGATCGCCGGCACGTAAACCAAATAAAGCTTTTTCAAAGCCTGGTAACAGATTACCATCGCCAATGACCAGACTTACGGGCTCTTCACGACTACGCGTATTATCAATTTCAACACCATTTTCGATTGAAACTGAAAAGTGTAAGTCGACTTTTGAGCCGTCCTGAATACGAATCTCTTCGTTTGGGTGGATAATTTCGTTCATCTTATACATCCGCATTTTGGTTACGTTTCTTCTCTAAGAAGAAAGTATCGATCAGCAGCAAGATCGTTCCCAAAGTAATGGCACTATCTGCAAGGTTAAATGCTGGGAAATGGCTGTTCTGGTAATAGACATGGATAAAATCGACCACATACCCCAAGCTGACACGGTCAATCAGGTTGCCAATTGCTCCACCGAGAATCAACGCAATCGCCATAGGCAAAACGATCATTTTCTTTGGCATGCGCATGAGCCAAAACACAAAAATAACCGACACGATGCCTGCTAGAGACGTAAAAAGATAACGTTGCCAGCCACCCGCATCAGATAAAAAGCTAAATGCTGCGCCATGATTGTGAAGTAATGTCCAGTTTAAAAAAGGCAGAACTGGAACAGGATCAGCATAATTTAAATGCGAACTTGCAATCCATTTGGTCCATTGATCTAGCACAATGGCAAGGACAGAAAGTCCAAGCCACATTAAGTTGTGCGGGTAAAACTGGAATAAGCCTTTTTTTGCGGGGCTTGTTTGCACAGAATTATGCATATTTTCTCACTTCGCCACTGCCAGTGACATTGATAATACAACGAGCGCATAAACCAGCATGACCAACGTGTGTATTTACATCTGGCAGCACATGCCAGCAGCGTACACATTTTTCACCATCCGCAGCTGAAACTTGGACACGTAACCCTGCAAGGTCAGTGCTTTCACCTTGTTCAGCATAAGGATGCACAACGACTTGAGAGGTGATCAAGACAAAGCGTAATTCATCAGCCAATTGGTTCAACAATTTCTGTAATGCTTCATCTGCCCAAAGTTCAACTTTTGCAGATAAGTTACTACCAATCAGTTTAGCGTTACGTGCTGCTTCAATCTGTTTATTTACTGCTGATTTTACGCTAATCAATGTTTGCCAATCTGCTTCAGACAGTAAGTTTGCTGTTGATGCGGTTGGAATGTCATACCATTCAGCGGTAAACACATATTTTTCAGTTTGTTCTGGAATTAATGGCCATGCTTCTTGCGCGGTAAAGCTGAGAATTGGTGCCATCCAGCGGACAAAGGCTTGAACGATATGATACAGCGCTGTTTGTGCAGAATGACGTGCTTGTGAATCTGCCTTGGTGGTGTATTGACGATCTTTGATGATGTCGAGATAGAAACCACCCAAATCATTGATACAGAAGTTGGTGAGGGCATTGGTGACAATATGGAAGTTCATCTCTTCATAGGCTTGCTGAATAGTTTTTTGAACCTCAGCAGCACGTTGCAAGATGTATTGATCCAATGCAATCAACTGGTCCACTGGCAGTGCATCTGTAGAAGGTTTGAAGCCATTTAGGTTTGCCAGCAAGAAACGTAAGGTATTACGGATACGACGGTAACCATCTGAAGCACGGCTAAAGATTTCTTTACCAGCTGTCATTTCATAACGGTAGTCCGCAGAAGCGATCCAGAAGCGTAAACCATCTGCACCCATATCTTTAATAATGTCTTGTGGGGTAATGATATTACCTAATGATTTAGACATTTTACGGCCTTTCTCATCGACCACGAAACCGTGTGTGAGCAAGCCTTTATATGGCGCACGTTCATTGATTGCAATTGATGTCAGCAATGAAGACTGGAACCAGCCACGGTGTTGATCTGAACCTTCAAGGTACAAGTCAGCAGGATCTTGCAGGTCTTCACGTTCACGTAGCACAGCATAGTGTGTTGTGCCAGAGTCAAACCAGACATCAAGCGTGTCGCGGATTGCATTGTAGTTCTCGGCATCTGCACCAATGAAGTCACTTGCTTCACGGTTATACCAGCCATCGATCCCTTCTTGCTCGATCAACTTAGCCACTTCTTCAATCAGTTCAGGCGTGCGAGGATGCAATTCATTGGTATCTTTATGAACGAAGAACGGGATTGGCACACCCCATGTACGTTGACGTGAGATACACCAGTCAGGACGACCTTCAATCATGGACTGAATACGGCTTTGACCCCAATCAGGCACAAATTCGATGTCATTTTCAATCGCGTTTAATGCATTTTGGCGTAGACCATTGGCATCCATGCTGATAAACCATTGTGGTGTCGCACGGAAGATAATTGGTGTTTTGTGACGCCAGCAATGCGGATAGCTATGCTTGATTGGCTGATGCGCCCATAAACGGCCCACTGCACCCAATGCTTCGATGATTTGTGGGTTGGCTTTATAGATGTGCTCACCTGCAAAAATTGGCGCATTTGGTAAATAAACACCATTGCCGCCTACAGGATTTTCAACTTTTAATTGATAGAGCAAGCCAACTTTATAGTCGTCTACACCGTGGCCCGGTGCGGTATGTACTGCACCTGTACCACTGGTTGCAATCACGTGCTCGCCTAAAATCACAGGCACTTGACGATCAGTTAAAAGCGGATGTTGCAAAAGAAGATTTTCGATTGCAGCACCTTTGAAATCAGCAAGTACAACTGGGTTTTCAAGCTTATAACGCTCGATTGCTGATTCCACTAGATCTTTGGCAAGAATAAAGTTTTGCGTACCACGGTCAGTCGTAACCTGTACCAGTTGATAGTCGATTTCAGCATGCAATGCTACGGCTTGGTTTGCAGGCAATGTCCACGGTGTCGTGGTCCAGATCACGATATCGGTCGCATCTTTAACATCTACATTCAAACGTGTGCTGAGATCTTTCAGATCAACCACCGTGAAACCAACATCAATGGCATCTGATTTTTTATCTTCGTATTCAACTTCAGCTTCAGCCAGAGAAGAACCACAGTCCATACACCAGTTTACTGGTTTTAAACCTGGCTCAATATGACCTGCTTTGGCAATTGCACCGAGTGCACGCACGATATCTGCTTCTTGTTTGAAGTTCATGGTGAGGTATGGATTGTCCCAGTCACCAAACACGCCCATACGTACAAAGTCTTTTTTCTGTAATTCGACTTGAGTGTATGCATATTCACGGCATGCTTTACGGAAGGTAGATGCATCAACTTTGACGCCGACTTTACCAACTTTTTCTTCTACTTTAAGTTCGATTGGTAGACCGTGACAGTCCCAACCTGGCACATATGGTGCGTCAAAGCCATCTAAAACGCGGCTTTTAATAATGATGTCTTTTAAAACCTTATTAACAGCATGACCTAAATGGATTTGACCATTGGCATACGGAGGGCCGTCATGAAGTACATATTTTTTCTTGCCAATACGCGATGCACGAATCTGCTGATAAATGTTGTCGGCATACCACTCTTCTAACCATTTGGCTTCACGCACAGCCAAGTTTGCCTTCATGGCAAATTCAGTCGCTGGCAAATTGAGTGTGGCTTTATAATCCACTGCATTTTCAGGAGTTTGCTTATCGCTCATGCAAGTTTTCTTCCAGTTTGATCAGTTGGTAAACTGACATGTTTTACATTAGGATTTGTGAAGTATTAACAAACCCTACTATTTAAATTTAAAAGGAAATTCTGGTGTGCTGCTACGATAATCTCGTAACTTTTGCACATCATCATTAATTCCGGCTTTGAGGGCTTCAAGCGAAGGGTAATTCAGCTCACCATGTAAATAGTGAAGGAAGGTTACCCGCATCAATAAGCCATACAGATTAGCAGAAACATCGGGGAAATGTACCTCTAATCGCCATTCAGGTTGGACTTGTTTGATGGCTGGGCGTGTCCCCACATGACCTGCGCCAAATAAACTGTCGGCTTGATAGCCAGAGATGCCATTAAGAGCAGGATCTGCATGTTTTATTTTTGCCGTAAGAGAGGCATCTTCACACACCACATCGACTGCATAAATCCCGTTTAAGCACGGTTTATGACGGTTTAAACGGACATTAATCGTTGGAAAATCAAGGGTGCGACCAATTTGATCGCCATACTGGACACGGCCAGTGATGCTATACGGGCGACCTAGTAATTTTGCAGCTAAAGCCAGATCACCTGCTTGTAGGACCTGACGAATACGGGTTGAACTCACCCGTTCACCATTCAAGGCGATGGTATTTAAATTGGTAACATCAAAGCCATAGTTGCGTAGAAATTCGCTGTTACCTTGACGATCTTTACCAAAATGGAAGTCATCTCCAAGAACGAGACTTTGTGCATTGAGTTTTAATTTGAGTAAATCTGCAAATTCAGTGGCATTTAAGCTTCTGAAATATTGATCGAACTTCGCGACCGCAATGTAATCAACACCAAGCTCAGTTAAATATTCTACTTTTTCACGTAATGAGCTAATACGTGGCGGAGCATCATAACCTTTAAAAAATTCAAGCGGTTGCGGCTCAAAAATCATCACCAATGTTTTTAAGCCTTGAGCAGAAGCCAACGTTTTGAGTTGAGCAATCATCGCTTGATGGCCGAGATGGACACCATCAAAATTGCCGATCGTTACCGCAGTCGGAGGTAACTGAAAATCTGGCGATAATGCGTTGAGACGAAGCAACTTCATGGGCGTTAAATACAGTGATTTTTGCAAAGGCTATATATTGCCATATTCTCAGCGTTTCGTCTTGTTGTTGTGTTTTTACACAGAAAATTTTCAGGATTTAGAAGTTTTATATCAATTAAACTGATTCATTAAATAAAAATAAATCAATTTTTCTTATTTAAGAACTCAACTAAAATCGCTTTATAGTTGCTTTACATAGAGATCGAGATGAAAAAGCCGTTTTATCAGCTAGAACAGACGAAAGATGTGATTCGTCATTTTACCCCGAACTGGTTTACTGCCACCATGGGCACGGGTGTTGTGGCCATGATTTTAACACAGCTTCCTTTTGCTTCGTCTCTTATGTTCACACTTGCGACTAAATTGTGGCAATTCAATATTCTGTTATTTACCACCTTTACTGTGCTGTATACCTTGCGCTGGATCTTGTTTCCACATGAAGCGAAACAGATTTTTAGTCATCCCAATATGAGTCTGTTTTTGGGTGCGATACCCATGGGTCTAGCAACAATTGCCAATGGTTTTCTCAGTTTCGGAACACATTTATATGGTGATATTGCCATACAGATTGCGACTTACCTTTGGTACATCGATGTAATTCTTGCCGTTGTAATCGCTTGGGTAGTGCCATTTTGCATGTTTAGCTGTCAGGACCATCAATTGCAACGCATGACCGCCGTGTGGCTGCTGCCGATTGTGGCATGTGAAGTTGCTGCCAGCTCAGCAGGTCTGTTGTTGCAACATTTAGCAGCCGATCAACATGCCTTGACGATTTTGATTACAGGGTATGTGTTGTGGGGAATTTCTGTGTTACCTGCATTTGCGATCTTAACCATTCTGATGTTACGTCTGGCTTTGCATCAATTGCCCGAGAAAGAAGTCGCGATTTCTAGCTGGCTATGCTTGGGCCCGATTGGGACAGGGGCGTTAGCGTTATTATTACTCGGCGAGCAGGCACCACGGATCATGCAAGCGATGGGATTCGAAGGTTTGGCTGGCTTGTTGCCTGCTTTGGGAATCGTGGCGAGCTTGGTGTTATTAGGCTTTGGTGTGTGGTGGTTCGGTATTGCGATTTTGACCACACTGCGTCATGCCCGCACAGGAATTCCCTTTAACTTGGGTTGGTGGGGACTCACTTTCCCGTTCGGTGTATTTATTCTGGCAATTTTTAATCTGGCGCATCAACTACACATCGACTTCTTACAGTATGTGGCTGTGGTTTTAAGTCTGTTGTTGGTTGGGTTATGGGCATTGGTCATGAAGAAAACAGTGGCAGGGGCGTATAGCGGCCAGTTATTTTTCTCTCCTTGTTTAGTCGCCTTGCAGCAGAAGATGCAATAATATTTAAGGTGTGCCTGAGCACACCTTTTTTTGTCTCTTTTTTATTTGAATGAGTCTTTTTATGAATGCTGATGTTGCTCTGATTATGGCCTTGCCGAATGAATCTAAAGGTTTGTTTGAACAGGCTGGTATTGATGTCCATTACAGTGGAATTGGCAAAATTAATGCAGCATTTAAAGCCTTTGAGGTCATTCAAAAAACGGGCTGTAAAACATTGATCAATTTAGGCAGTGCTGGCAGTTCACACTTCGATGCCCATAGTCTGGTTGAAGTTACGACTTTTGTGCAGCGTGATATGGATGTTTCACCACTCGGTTTTGCTGTGGGTGTGACACCAATGGATGATGATATTCCTGCTGAAATCTATACGCAGGCGCATTTTGAGTCTTTACCCAAGGGAATTTGTGGTACGGGGGATTCGTTTGAAACTGGTTTGCCCAAAGTGAGCTGTAATTTGGTGGATATGGAAGCCTACGCCTTAGCTAAAGTGTGCCAAAAGCTCGGGGTACGCTTGATTTCAGTCAAATATATTACTGATGGTGCCAATGATACGGCTCATCTGGATTGGGAAGAGAATCTATTACTGGGTGCACAAAAATTATTGGCGTTGTATCAGGCACATTTTTAAATGCAAAGATCTAACGCTGTAGTGTGCATGGGTTGAATTTTGTGTTGGTAGATTATTGAAATTAAATTGTTATTTTGTGTGGAATTCACATAACGGTCATTATATTAAATGGACGGTGATTTTATGGAAAGCAAATGCCTAAGATCATTAATGAATGAAGGCCATACATCTTCTGGTACTGAGTTATAAATACCATCTAAAATTAAATAAAGTTCATCGTCATAATGATCTATCAAGCCATATAAATCTTCATCTTCAGCAATTTTTGAGAGCTCAAGCAACATCCTAAAGATACTTCTGATTAATTCTTCTGAATATTCAATAGTTGGCGGTGGTTCAATATATTTTCTTAACGCTTCTCTAAAAAAAATTTTCTTTAAAGTAGAGGGTAAGTTCAACCATTCAAATTTAATGTTATAAAAATAATCTAAAACTTGTTTTTCTTTAGAAAAAAAACAGATTTCCAAAGCTTCCGAATCTGTAATATTTTGCTCTATTCTATTTGTAGCCCAATCTTGAATATCTTTAGCCGATTTTAGATTTAATATTAATTCTAATTTGAACTGAAACTTTTCTATGTCATTCATTTTTTGTTCACTTTTCCTAAAATTAACATAATACGCCTTATACGAAATACTTGATCTTTTCCTTTTTATCTCAATATTTAAAAGTAAGTCATTCTAGGGTTTAGTGTACTAGAATGGCTTTTTCGTGACTATACATATTCCACGTATGTTTTTTAATCAATATTCCACATTTTTGATTAGCTCAGTTGAATAACCACCTTAACCATTTGGCAAGAAAAAAAGCGACTAACAAAGTCGCTTTTTAGTGTATTTCAATCGCTAAAACAAAGCATATAAAGAAAATTTAACGTGGCAATACGCCGTATAACATTACATGTACAGTATGTTCGATTGTACGTTGGAACATGCTACGGTTACGTAAGGTTTTCCCTGTCACCATTTCAATCTGGGTTGAGAAGTCCGCATAATTCTGTGTAATGGCCCAGATATTCAGAATTAAAAGTTCTGGATCAATATCTGCAGATAATTTGCCTTGTTCTTGCCATGTTTGAATGACTTTGGCTTTACGTTTAAACAGCTTTTTCAAAGGGCCTTTTAAGATTGGCAAAATATGTGGTGCGCCTTGAATGATCTCAAGTGCAAATAAACGTGAAGCCTTAGGCTGGTCACGTGAGCTTTCGATTTTTTGAATTAAATAATGCGTGAGTGCTTCTGTGGGTTCAAGTTCTGACTCCAACGTCTGTAAAGGCGCTAGCCATTTTTGTAGAACGGTGGTGAGCACTTCGACATACAATGACTCTTTATTTTCATAGTAGTAGAAAATATTGGATTTATGCATATTTGCGAGCTGTGCAATCTCATCCAGACTTGCGCCACTAAACCCATAGACGGAAAAAACATCTAGGGCAGCATTCAGCAGTTGATTGCGCTTTTGTGTACTTTTTTTCTGTTCCATCTGCGAGCTTGATTCAAAAAATGTCATTGACATTGTAAGATAAATTGTCGGATTTGTGCACAGTAACACAATTTTTTTATCGAAAAAAATATACTTTTCAGGCCAATGCTAGGGATGTATTTGATAATTATTGAAATCTAAAAATGGTCATACATATTTTGTAAATAATTCATCTGTTGGTCATCAATCGGAAGCGGTATTTTTGTTGATTTGAAGCATTTTTTAGAAAAAATAATGCGGTTTTAGGTCGCTAAAACCGCATCAAGGACTTGCTGTTCGAGTTGTGCAAAAGCAATACTCTTTTTACGTGGACGTGGTAAATTCACCTGAAAACTATGTGCGATATGACCTTGATCTAAAAGAATAATTCGATCAGCCAACTGTACTGCTTCACTGACATCATGCGTGACCAGAATTGTGGTAAAGCCTTGTTCTTTCCAAAGACGTTCAATCAGGTTTTGCATTTCCAAACGGGTCAGGGCATCTAAGGCACCTAAAGGCTCATCCAAGAGCAAAATACGTGGTGAATGCGAGAGGGCGCGTGCCAGAGCTGCACGTTGCCGTTGCCCGCCTGAAAGCTGTGCAGGCCATTGCGTTGCCTTTTCTTTTAAACCGACTTTCTCCAGTAAGGTCGCTGCGAGTTGGTGCTGGTCTTTTGGTAAACCCAGTTGAACATTTTGCAGAACACTTTTCCACGGCAACAGGCGAGGATCCTGAAACATTACCCGAATGTCTGCATTGGTGATGCCTTCACGAAAATGACGTGCAGACTGGAATTTGATTTCACCATAACTGGCTTTTTCAAGTTGGGCAATGAGACGGAGCAGGGTACTTTTACCACAGCCACTGCGTCCGACAACGGCAACGAATTCACCTGCCTGAATATGCAGATCAAGATCTTCGAGAACCTTGACCTCACCATAAAACTTATACAGTTGCTCAATCAGAATATCTGCGCCATTGGCAGGTGCCTGAGCTGTTTCTGGTTCAGTCACAGGTTGAACCAGATTATTATCATAGAAATTTAGATTTAAATTACTCATCTTTATCTCCCTTTTATTTTTGGTAGCCTGCATGCCAGCGTAATAAATAACGTTCTAAACCTTGAGCCAATACATCTGCTAATTTGCCCAGCAGTGCGTAGAGTAAAATACCGACCAGAACAATATCGGTCTGTAAAAATTCGCGTGCATTCATGGTCATATAACCAATTCCTGATTGTGCAGAGATCGTTTCAGCCACAATCAAAAGTACCCAGACCAGCCCTAAAGAGAAACGTAGGCCGACTAAAATGGAAGGCATTGCACCTGGTAAAATAATTTCTTTATACAGTTGCCAACGGTTTAGTCCGTAGCTTTTACCCATTTCAATCAGTTGAGGATCGACAGAACGGATGCCGTGATAGGTATTGATATAGATCGGGAAAAACACACCCACAGCAACCAGAAATAGTTTGGCCGTTTCATCAATACCGAACCATAAAATGACTAATGGAATCAGCGCCAATGCAGGGATATTACGGATCATCTGCAAGGTGGTATCGAGCAGGGTTGAAGCAATCCGTGATGAGCCATTTAAGAGGCCTAAAATGAGTCCCAGACCCCCACCAATGAGTAAACCAAGTAGGGCACGACCAGCACTGACTTTAACATGCAGCCAAAGTTCACCACTGAGCAGTAAGTGCCAGAAAGCACTCACCACCGCAGTTGGGGCTGGTAACACCCGATTTTGTAGCAAACCTGCGCTTGATGCTGCTTGCCAAAGCAGAATCAGTAAAATTGGAAATAGCCAAGGCAATAAACTTCTGCCTATTTTTTGTGTTCCACGTGAAACATTATTGACGGAAACTTTGGTGCTCATGCAGTCTCCTTAGCCAAGGTCTTAGGTTCCTTGACTTCAGGCACATAGTTATTGGCAATGATTTCACCAAATGGGCCTGTTAAATGTGGCTGTGCCAGTTTCTCTCGGGTTTTAAGTGGTAATAATGGGAACACCAGTTCAGCAAAACGAATAGATTCTTCCAGATGCGGATAGCCTGAGAAGATAAAGGTATCAATGCCTAAATCGGCATATTCCTGAATACGTGCCGCAACAGTTTCAGGATCGCCGACCAAGGCGGTTCCTGCGCCGCCGCGCACAAGCCCAATGCCTGCCCAGAGGTTAGGTGAAACTTCAAGTTGGTCTTTACGTCCGCCGTGAAGTGCAGCCATACGTTGCTGACCGACGGAATCCATTTGAGCAAATTTTTTCTGCGCCGCGGCAATGGTTGCATCATCTAGGTATTGAATCAGCTCATCCGCAGCTGCCCAAGCCTGCTCGTTGGTTTCACGGACAATCACATGTAAGCGGATACCATAATTGAGCGTACGACCTTTGGCCGCTGCTTTGGCACGTAAATGTTCAACTTTTTCTTTTACCGCAGCAGGGGGCTCGCCCCAAGTCAAATAAGTATCGACCTGTTCTGCCGCGAGTTCGGTTGCCGCTTCTGATGAGCCACCAAACCACAGCGGTGGATAAGGCTGCTGTACAGGTGGGTAGAGCAGTTTGGCGTCATCGACACTGAGGCGTTCGCCGTGGAATGTAAATGATTCACCTGTATGTGAGCGAGTCAGGATTTCACGCCAGATTTTGACGTATTCAGAGGCTGTCTGGTATCGGGTACTGTGATCTTCATATAAACCATCACCCTTTAATTCCTGTTCATCACCACCCGTTACCAGATTGAGCAAAATACGGCCATTGGAAAGACGGTCAAAGGTAGCAGCCATGCGTGCAGCAAGTGCTGGAGTGGTAATGCCGGGACGCAATGCGACCAGAAATTTAAGCTGTTTGGTGGCATCAATCAGACTGGCAGCAGTAATCCACGGATCTTCACAAGAGCGACCTGTCGGAATCAGAACCCCTGCATAACCGAGATTATCCACGGCAACGGCAATTTGTTTCATATAAGCATGATCGACCTGACGAGCACCCTTGCTGGTGCCTAGATAACGACTGTCACCATGAGTGGGAATAAACCAGAAAATATTCATGTCGATGTTCCTTATGAAAATGAAATCAATGTTTATTGGGCAGACCAGACACTATGCTGAATATCAATCTGCACAGGGATAAGCTGCTCTTGTTTAAATAAATCGGCGATTTGTTGCTGACTCTGTACGACCTTTGGTGTGAGGATGTGTACAGGTGATGGTTTTGGACGTTTGTCTAAAACACGTTGCGCTACGGGAAGGCTCAAGCCAGTACTTTGTGCGTAAATCTGTAGCGCCTGATCTTGATGTTGCACGATCCATTGATCAGCAAGGTTGATGCTTTTGATGAGCTTTGGCGCAGAATCAGGATGCTTTTTAATATAGTCAGGATTACCAATATAAAAAGAATACGTGGTTGGAAAAGCAGAGCCATCTACCAAGGTTTTGGTATGACCTTGAAGTTCGGCTGTACCCAAGTAGGGCTCCCAAATGGCCCATGCATCAACAGCCTGTTTATCAAATGCTGCGCGTGCATCGGCAGGCGGTAACCAGATGGGCTGAATGTCTTGCCAGGATAGACCCGCTTTCTGAAGGGTTTTAGCCAACAATTCGTGTGCACTTGAGCCTTTTTGTACCGCGATACGTTTGCCCTTTAAATCTTGTAAAGTGCTGATTTTATCGTTGGCATGTACCAAAACAGCCTGTCCCGTCGGCGCAACCACTTCATAAGCCACATAGCTCAATGGTTTAGACGCGGCCTGAGCAAAGATCGGTGGCGTATTGCCGACATAACTAAAATCAACGGCCCCGACTGCAAGTGCTTCAAGCATCTGTGGGCCAGCAGGGAATTCACGCCATTCAATTTTGGCATTTGGAAATTCTTGCTCAAATAGCTTTTGTTGTTTGGCAACCAACAAATTGAGTGAAGATTTCTGGAAACCGATCGAGAGTGTTTTTACGGCTGTATTTTCAGTTGTTGAAGTTGCTTTCTCCGTATGCTGTTCGGGTTTCTGGCAACCACTCAGCGAAAATGTAGAGATCAGCACACCCAGAACAGAAACTTTAGATAACAACTTCATGGTGATCCTCAATTATTTAACTTGGTTCTTCAATAAGGCATCTTGGATCACAAGCTGCTTTGGAATCAGTTTCTGGGCAAAAAACGCATCAGCCACATATTGCTGTTCTTTGGCAACCTTTTCAGAAATAGGTTGCACCCCAAAACCCATACGTGAAATTGACGTTTTTAAAATGTCGAACTCAAGTGCGGTCGGTTTTTCTAACAGTTTTGCAGCATCATCAGGATGGGCCTTCACCCAGTCCGTTGTTTGATTGAGTGTCGTTACTACGGTATTTAACACCTGCGGATGACTTTCAGCGAACTGGCGATCAGATAGATAGAATTGATGGTTACTTACAAGATGCTCACCATTGGCAATGACACGTGCATGAATCTGATGTTCAGCCGCAGCCAAGAATGGATCCCAGATTACCCATGCATCGACAGCACCTTTTTCAAATGCCGCACGTGCATCTGAAGGCGGCAGATAAACAGGTTGGATATCATTCAAGGTGAGATTATTTTCTTCTAGCAACTTGAGTAACAGGTAGTGCACGTTGGAGCCTTTATTCAGGGCAATACGTTTACCTTTTAAATCTTGAACGGATTGAATCGGAGAGTCTTTTTGTACAATCAAGGCCTCTGCGCTTGGTGCAGGTGGCTGGTTGGCAACATAGATCAGATTCGGATTGGCGGCTTGTGCAAAGATAGGTGGGGCTTCACCAGCCTCACCCAATACGACGCTGCCAACATTCAAGCCTTCTAATAATTGTGGGCCAGCGGGAAATTCGACCCATTTGACTTGTATACCTTGAGCAGCAAGGGTTTTTTCTAATTCACCTTTTGCTTTGACGATCGGCAAGATGCCATACTTTTGAAAGCCGATATTTAATGTTGTGGTTTCTTGTTTTGTTGTACCTTGCTGCTCAGGTTTTTTTGCACAGCCTGTCACACCCATTAGACTGGCAAGACTTGCCGCAATGAGAGTAGATGTTGCCCATGAGCGATTGATTGAAACAGCCATGTTGGTTGTGCTCCCCGAAAAATCAAAAGATTTAAATAAGATGAGCAACTAAGCTAAAACTTTTTTTATTGCATAAAAAATAACTAATCAGGCTTTGCTTATGATGAAAAGTGCAAAATAGAAGATCGAATAATCTTATCTGTAGATTGAATAAGAGAAAGTGATTTATTTTTAACTAAGATTATGTTTTTTAATTAAATTTTAGATATTTTAATGTTTGTTCAAATTTTTATCGAAATTGTCTTAAGCAGAGATCATGATTATAAGGAGATATTCTTATCAAAAATAAAAATATCTCCAATGACCTTATTTTGCAGGCAAGGTTTTCTTAAAGACCAGTGAATTACGCTGATAGTTATATAACTCTTGGCGAGCATTGGGTAAATCATCCACACTGGCAGGGCTAAAGCCTTGTTCCAGAAACCAGTGAGCGGTTCGGGTGGTGAGTACGAAGAGCTGTTGAATTCCTTGTTGCTTGGCTTTGCTTTCAAGGAATTGCAAAATCTGGCTACCGCGATTTGATTTACGATAACTGGCATCGACAGCCACACAGGCAATTTCAGCAGAACGGATTTCATTAGTTTCCGCAGGAATTGGGTACAGTGCTGCACAAGCCAGAATCATACCGTCACGCTCAATCACCGCAAAATGTTCAATTTCACTTTCAAGGCGTTCGCGTGAGCGATAAACCAGAATGCCTTCCTGTTCGAGCGGGCGTAACAGATTAATCAAGCCACCAACATCATTGATATTGGCAATACGGACTTCTTCATAGTGGGCATCGGTAATCAAGGTGCCGACACCATCACGGGTGAACAGTTCTTCAATCAGTGCGCCGTCATAGGCATAGGAAATCAGATGTACGCGATGTACACCTGACAAGGACGCTTGTTGAGCCTGTTTGAGATGTAAGGCGAATTCTGGATATTGTTGTTGGTTCTGTTGGATATACGGTTCTAGTTGATGCGGATTTAATTCACGTAATAACTGTTGCTGCTTATTCATCAGACCTTGCTTTTCGCCTAGGAAAATCAGCTTATCTGCCTTTAATGCAATAGCGGTCTTGGTCGCAACTTCTTCTGCCAGTAAATTAAAGACTTCCCCAGTGGTTGAATAGCCCGTGGGCCCGAGTAAGACAATATTGTGATTATCGAGATGGCGTTGAATGGCATCGGTATCTACAGAACGGACTTCACCAGTGAGCTGGAAGTCGATCCCATCACGAATACCATAAGGTTTGGCCGTCACAAAATTACCAGACACCACATCAATGCGAGCGCCATACATAGGTGAATTCGCCAATCCCATAGACAACAAGGCTTCAATTTCTAAACGGATCGAACCCACAGCATTCATAACGCCACGTAAAGACTCACGTGTGGTAATGCGATGGTTTTGGTGAAACGGAGTCTCAATATGACGTTCAAGCAAATTCTGATTGATTTGCGGACGTGCGCCGTAAACGAGAATCAAGCGGATGCCCAGCGAGTGCAACAGGGCAATATCATGAATAATATGCTGGAAATTTTCGTGCTGAACTGCTTCGCCCGCAAACATCAGGATAAAGGTTTTATCACGATGGGCATTAATATAAGGTGCGGAATGGCGAAACCAATGTACATAATCTTGTGTTGTACTATGTAATGTTTCAGTCATTTGGGTCGCCATGTGAATCTCAGAGATGTACCAATTGATCTGATTTTAACGAAAAAAATGAAAAGATAAATCTATTCTGAAAACAACAGCCCAACTTTAATATCATTCGCCTTTTAAAAAGTGCTTAGAAGCCCATAATACGAATAATACTGTTATCCTCTGAGTTGACTAAAATATAGTCGTTGTTGATCTTGTACCATTGTTCGTTACGGCTCGGTCGAGGAAGATTATTGTCTTTGTAATCAACTTTATAACCATTACCACGATAATGTTGTGGCATGACATAACCTGCCTGCCAGCGATGTTGCTTTAGGCGCTCTACACCACGTTCTTCGCGCATACGGCGTTCACGTTGACGATTTTCACCATCTGGACGATCAAAGCCACGACCATTTTGCCAGCCGCCACCACGCGAGTCTTCGTCACGATCATGCGGACCTGCAAAACTCCCCATGCTACTGAACAGGGTCGTCGAACCTAAAACCAAGATAATGAAAAATTTTTTCATGATGCACCTTATTGACTTCGGATGTCTCTCATGTGAACTACTGTACGTTAAAAATGCAGAGAAACTGTGAAGATCAATTCATTGTTCCATTAAAAAGATGAAGATTCTTCGCCCATTTCTCTGAAAAAAGCAGTTTTAACGTCAGTGTCCAATGTTATTTAGAATTATTTTAATGTGTGAATTAAGCTTGAGCATCAATACTTTGGCCATTCATCTCCAGACTATCGTCACCCATCAGGTACAGGTAGGCTGGCATAATGCTATCTGGTGTTGGAAGTACTTTTGGATCTTCCTCCGGATAGGCCTTGGCACGCATCGCTGTACGTGTGCCACCTGGATTGATGCAGTTAAAACGAATATTTGGATAAGTATTTTCTGCGGCAAAGATTTTGCTCATGGCTTCAGTTGCAACTTTAGACACTGAATAAGCGCCCCACAATGCACGTGCTTCGCGACCGACACTCGAGCTGGTAAATACCACAGAGGCGTGTTCAGATTTCTCTAACAACGGCAATAGAGCTTGAGTAAGAGCAAAAGGCGCACGTAAATTGACAGCCATGACATCATCCCAAACATCGACTGGATATTCTGCCAGTTCAACACGATCACCCAGCATGCCTGCGTTATGCAAGATGCCATCAAGACGACCGAATTGCTGTTCAAGCGTATTGACCAGAAGCTCGTAATCATGCGTTGACGCTGTTGAAAGCTGCAAAGGTAAAATTGCAGGTTGAGGCGCACCCAAACCTTCAATTTCGTCATAAATCACTTCAAGTTTATTCAAGGTACGACCGTGTAGCACAACGGTTGCACCATGAAGGGCATAACTCATAGCAGCAGCACGTCCAATACCGTCACCAGCACCGGTGATCAGGATAATACGGTCTTTCAGCAAATCTGGACGAGGTTGATATTCTGAATATTTCATTGTTATGCCTCCTGTTTTTATCATCAATATTTAACCCATCATACCCTGATTTTCTGACAAAACAGTGATTTTCTGTTTGAGCAGTTGGTGTAATTCGGGGATGGTGTGAATAATGGCATCTGCCTGCCATGCCGCCAGATCATCACGTGATTCTACGGGTAAATAGCCATAAGCTGCCAGAATGGTATACATATCTGCATTGCGACCTGCATCGATATCACGTGGATGATCGCCCACATAAATGATGTCTTTGGCATCAAGATTGAGCTTTTGTGCAGCGAGATACATCGGTTCTGGATCGGGTTTGGTTTTGCTGACATCTTCCGGGCAAACCAAGACCGCACAACGCTCTGCCAGGTTTAATGCTGCGAGCAGCAGTTCACTTAAACCACGAGGTTTATTGGTCACAATACCCCACGGAATCTGATGTGCTTCGAGTTCTTCCAGTAAAGGGTACATGCCTTCAAACAGTTCGGTATCGACAACAATATTGGCACCATAGGTATCTAAAAAGCGCTGACGATGTGCGAGGAAAACCTCATCGGTGATCTCTAATTCTGGATAAACCAGTTTCACCATGGCACGTGCGCCTTCAGACACCTGAGTGCGAATTGCCGCAGCATCTATGACAGGACGTTGTTCATCACGGCACATTTGTTGAATGATACGGATAAAGTCTGCAGCGGTATCGATCAGCGTACCATCAAGATCAAATAAAACAGCTTTCATCATGCACCTGTATTTGTTGTATGAACCATATAATTCACATCAACATTTGGCGCTAACCAGTAATGTTTGGTGATCGGGTTGTAATGTAAACCTGTCATTTCTTTCAGGCTAAGTCCTGCATTGCGGATATCGTGTGCCATTTCTGAAGGACGAATGAATTTATGATAGTCATGCGTTCCTTTTGGTAGTAAACGAAGGACGTATTCAGCACCGATAATGGCAAATAAATAAGATTTTGTATTACGGTTAATCGTTGAGAAGAACACATGACCGCCTGGCTTAACCAAAGCCTGACAGGCTTTGACGATTGAAGCAGGATCAGGTACATGTTCCATCATTTCCATACAGGTCACGACATCATATTGACCTGCCTGTTCTTGTGCCAGTTGCTCAACTGGAATCTGACGGTATTCAATATTTTCAACATTGTCCTGCTGCGCATGCAAACGTGCCACAGCAAGTGGTGCTTCGCCCATATCAATGCCCAGTACATCCGCACCACGACGCGCCATGCTTTCTGCCAGAATTCCGCCACCACAGCCAACATCAAGTACTTTCTTGCCAGCCAGACCGCCAACACGTTCATCTACCCAGTTTAAGCGTAAAGGGTTGATTTGATGCAACGGGCGGAATTCAGAATGTTGATCCCACCATTTGGCAGCCAATGCTTCAAATTTTGCGATTTCTTGCGGGTCAACATTCAATTGCGACATGGAAGAGCCTCTATCAATATTTTATGGAGTTGTAATGATGATCGAATCCTTAGTTAAAACATTAAACCAAGCAGAGTCTTGCCGAGTTTTCATCTTATTTCAGGATAGACCTTCGGTTCGACCTACCTTACGAAACGTTGTTTCTCATTTCGGGAAAAGTAGGCAAAACCATTGTCATCTGCAAAACCTGAGGGACGAATAGCAAAGATTAATAATCTTTGCCGTACCGTAAGGTGAAAGCTATGCTTGAGCAACAAACTACGCACTTTGTTTGTCTTGCGCTAACCCAAAGCTTTAAACGCTTTGGTTCGCTCAGGTTGCAGATGACGATATCGAGTATCTAATTTCAGATAATATTTTGAGTCTGAATTTAGCCTAGTGTAGCGATTCTGGCAAAAAAAGCGATAAATCCAATAAAAAACTTCACAGAAGCAAAACGAATTGCTCGTGTTTGTTTTATATTAAGCATATAAACTTACGAAAAATGCTTAGAGGAAAAGCAAAGTCAATGAAAAAGTTAGTATTAAGTGGTTTGAGTGTAGCTGCATTGGCATTTTCAATGAATGCGATGGCAGCAGATTTTGTGGCTGGTAAAGACTATACCGTTATTGCAAATCCAGGCAAAACGGTTGCGCCAGCAGGCCAGCTCGAAGTGCGTGAGTTCTTCTGGTACGGCTGCCCGCACTGCTTTAAGCTTGAACCACATATGCAAGCATGGTTGAAGCAGATTCCAAAAGACGTTTATTTCCTTCGTACACCAGCAGCAATGAATAAAGTATGGGAACAAGGTGCCCGTGGTTATTACGTTTCTGAAGCATTAGGTGTGCGTAAAAAGACCCATATTCCACTTTTCCATGCGATTCATGAAGGTGGTCAGCAAATCTTTGATCAGGCTTCTCAAGCAAAATTCTTTGCGCGTTACGGCGTACCTGAGCAAAAATTTAACAGCATGTTTAACTCTTTCCCAATCACTGCAAAAATTGCCGAGTCAAATAAACTGGCGCAGCAGTACCAGTTGACGGGTGTTCCTGCTGTGGTGGTGAATGGTAAATATGTGGTTCAGGGTGAAGATGGTAAAGTCACTCAAGTGGTGAATTACTTGTTGGAAAAAGAGCGTAAAGCAAAATAATTGATGCATTTTCAAATAAAAAAAGGACTGCCGTGACAGTCCTTTTTTATTTAGTCTTGATCTAGCTGGAAGTCTTTTAAATCAATCTGAACTTTCTGCGTCGGAAGAGATAAGGCCTGATTGACATACAGGTTAATTAACTTTTCACGTGAACCAATCGAGCGCTGGTAATAGCTTGAATTCAACAATAATGCCGCGCCGTAGGTCAGCGACCAGATATAAGAAAGATAATCACGAATCGACATATCGTAATTCTGTGATTTTAAATATTTTTCAGTCATGTCTTTTAACGACACGATACGTTGTTGACGGATCGAGTAAAGCTCATCAAATAGATGCTTTAACTTGGATTCAGTCATGGTCAGATGTTCTTCTAACTGATGCAGCAGAATGGTACGGCTTGGTGAGGTGAGATGATAGAGCATGTAACGTGGTGCATATTCTTTGACATCTGTATTGTATTTGTCTGAAATTTTTAAGATTTCTTTTTCATTCTGGATAATCAGCTCCAGCAATAATTCATTTTTGCTACGGAAATGTTTATATAAAGTGCCTTTGGCAATATCCAGTTCAGCAACCAGTTCATCTAAGGTCATTTCTTGGTTGTTTTCTAATAACAGCTTTTCTGCAACCTGCAAGATTTTTTCTTTACGAATTAAGAACTGAGTATGACGATCTGGATTCATGATGCTTATAAGCTCCTCATAGTGTTCCACACTGCATTTGCATTAGTGTCCAATGCATCATAACGCGAAGCAATGCTTTTATATATCAAACTTTGGTTTGGATATGGTCAAGCGTTTTCTGGTTCCCAGTTGGAAATCCCACTGAATAATAAGCGCACTTGGGTCGCTGCATTGTCAATAAACAGGTTTTGTTGTTCGAGTAAATGATCAATCGTGAACTGTTTTGGCAAATTGATCCAAGTCATGGCCCACGTAAATGACATATTAATCAAAATCGTAGAAAGGACCTGTAAATGCTTGGCTTCCTTAATGTGTTTGAAGGTTTCGAGCTTGCACAGATCAATGGCTAGATCTTCGATCAGAAACTCAATTTCCCGTGCAATCGCAATACGTACGGTTTCAGATCCACCCCAGCGTTCTGCAATCATAAATTGCCATTGCTGCGGGCTGTGATTAACCGCCTGTACGAATAACTCAATGCTGGTGCGGGTTTTGGCCGAACCACTGTGTAACAGGTAGCTTTGCCCCAATTGATGAATCAGGCTTTTTAAATGCAAAGAAACCTGATCGACCAGCTCTTGTCCGAGCGCATCCATATCTTGAAAATGACGATAAAACGCCGTTGGTACCAAACCAACTTCACGTGCAACTTCACGCAAGCTAATGCTACTAAATGAGCGTCCTGCGGTACTCAGGTGGAGGGCTGCATCCAGTAAAGCCTGTCGACTCTGTTGTTTTCGTTCATCTCTAATCGACATGAATAAGATCCATTAAAACCATACCAAAGAGTCTAGCAAAAAAAACAGAAACTTTTTAGTCTTCGTACATTGCTAAATACAGATGTTTTTGATCTTTATACGCGCAACAGATGTGCAAATGATAAGCAAAATCTAAGAGAGGTGTTTTATTTTCCCCGTATTTTGAGTGGCTTATAACGAGTATAAAAAATATTCAAAAAATTAGTGAACAAGTGTTGACTCAGTGAACACAAATAAATATAGTGTACACATGTTCACTACATGAACATTTGTTCACTCAAAATAAATAGCCAGATACAAAACGAGGAACGTATGAACGCAGAGTTAAGTTATCAGCCACATTGGATTCGAGAAGATTTCGTTGATTTTATCTTGCAAAAGATCAAGCCAACCTTCGCCTGGAAACGTATTCTTGCGCAAGTCACTGCTGTGCAGCCACTGAGCGAAGATATGGTTTCACTCAGCTTAAAGCCAAATCATAATTTTGATATTCGCCAAGTTAAAGCAGGTCAAAGCGTTTTAATTACCCTCATGATTAACGGGGTATATCAACAACGTAGCTATTCCATTATTGAGGTCACGCCACAAGGTGACATCCGTCTAGGCATTAAAGTTCAAGGTTTGGTGTCTAAAGCAGCACAACAATTGCGTGTTGGAGACAGCTTCGAGATTTCTCAGCCGCAAGGGGATTTCGTCTTACATCAAGGTCAGCAACCTGCATTACTGATTGCTTCAGGTTCTGGTATTACTGCAATTTATTCTTTATTAAAACAAGCATTACAACAGCAGGTTGAACAAGTGCACGTGGTGTATTTTAACCGTGCTGAAGTATTGCATCAGGATATCTTGGCCTTGGCTGAGCAATACCCACAACTGAATTATCATTTCTTTAATACGGCGCAGCAAAAACAGCATTTAGATGCAGCATTGTTAGAGAAACTCGTCCCTAATTTTAAAGATATTCAAGCCTATGCCTGTGGTCACCATAGCATGATGAAACAGGCGCAACAGATTTATACGCAGCATAGGGTCGTGGAGAACTTTCATCAAGAATTTTTCCAACCCGTACAAGTCGAGCATTCCAATGAAGCTCAACCGATTACGTTTCGTCGTGCGCAACAAAATTTTATTGCAACGACCAATCTCCTGAGTAGTGCAGAGCAAGCAGGTTTACGTCCACAACATGGTTGTCGTATGGGCGTGTGTAACCGCTGTAGCTGTACCAAAGTTAGCGGTGTGACGCAGAACGTCATTACTGGCGAAATTGATGATCAACCGAATCGTCCAATTAAGTTATGTGTGAGCCAGGCGCTGAGCCCAGTCACGATTGACCTATAAAAACAAAGATATTTGAGGATCAACACAATGAATATGGCATTAGAATTTAAAACCGTATCAAAGTCAGCCCATTTAACCCCAGAACAAGTCGAGGAGTTTGGTCGCCGTGTCGAGCAAATTCGACTAGAAGTTATGCAAAACCTTGGTGAGCAGGATTCAAAATATATTTATAAAGTGCGTAATTTCGTGCGTTATACCGAAATCGCATCCCGTGGCATGTTGATGTTCGGTGGCTGGATTCCACCCGTATGGTTGTTGGGAACCGCGATGCTGGGTGTGTCTAAAATCGTCGAGAATATGGAATTGGGCCATAACGTGATGCATGGTCAGTTTGACTGGTTGAATGATCCAAGTTTACGTGGTGAAGATTACGATTGGGACAATACCTGTTCGGGCAATGACTGGCGCTATACCCATAACTATATGCACCATACTTATACCAATATTGTCGGTAAAGATCACGATGTGGGTTATGGCATTTTACGTGTCACAGAAGACCAGAAATGGGAAGTACGTCATTTGGCAAATATCCCATTGGCACTTCAGCTCATGTTCTTTTTTCAGTGGTATGTGGGTGTACAAAACCTGCATCTGGAAGATGCGTTGGTTTATAAAACCAAAACATGGAAACAGGTTTGGGCAGATGCGGCTGAGTTCCGTAAAAAAGCCAAACGCCAAGTGTTAAAAGATTATGTGTTCTTCCCAGCGATTGCCACAGTAAACTTTATTCCAGTATTGGCGGGTAATGCAGTCGCAAACATCATGCGTAACTTATGGTCGTCAGCAGTGATTTTTAATGGTCACTTTACTGAAGATGCTGAAACCTTTGAAGCAGACAATACTGAGAATGAAACCAAGGCACAGTGGTACCTTCGTCAGATTCGTGGTTCAAGCAACTTCACAGGTGGGAAGTGGATGCATTTTATGAGTGGTAACTTGAGCCACCAGATCGAGCATCATTTATTCCCTGATATGCCTGCCAATCGTTATGAACAGGTTGCACCACAAATCAGAGCATTATGTGCCGAATATGGAGTGAACTATAACGAAGCCAACTTCATGAAGCAGTTCTGGACGGTGTGGGTGCGTTTGGCTAAATGTTCATTGCCGAATGATTTATCCGTGCAACTGGCACAAGGCTGGAGCAATCTGAAAGCGAAGTTTAGATTTGCTTAATTGGGTGAATTGTAACGAATAAGTAAAACTGAAAGCACGTGTAATTGAGCTATACTATGGCGCAATGATATTTGAGCCATAGTTTTAAGGAATCGTTATGCGTATTGACCAAAGAGCATTAGACCAATTACGTGAGGTAAAAATTACCCGTAACTATACCCGTTACGCAGAAGGCTCAGTTTTGGTTGAGTTTGGTCATACTAAAGTGTTGTGTACTGCGAGTATTGATAACTCGGTACCACGCTTCCTGAAAGGTCAGGGTCAAGGCTGGGTAACAGCTGAATATGGCATGTTGCCACGCTCAACGCATACGCGTAGCGATCGTGAAGCGGCTCGTGGTAAGCAAACGGGTCGTACTCAAGAGATCCAGCGCCTGATTGGCCGTAGCTTACGTGCAATGGTGGATTTGAAGAAGTTGGGCGAGAACACCATTACCATCGACTGTGATGTGATTCAGGCAGATGGCGGTACCCGTACTGCGGCGATTACGGGTGCAGCAGTGGCTTTGGTTGACGCAATGAATGTATTGCTCAGCAACAAAAAGATTAAACAGGATCCATTAAAGAGTTTAGTGGCAGCAATTTCGGTGGGTATGTATAAAGACGAAGTACTCCTTGATCTATGCTACGAAGAAGATTCAAATTGCCAAACGGATTTGAATGTGGTGATGACACAAGCGGGTGAATTTATTGAAATTCAGGGAACGGCAGAAGACAAACCGTTTACCCGTCAACAGTGCAATGCCATGTTAGAGCTTGCAGAAAAAGGAATCGCGGAATTGATTCAAAAGCAACAGCAGGCACTCGGTTGGTAAGTTCCAGTTGATAGTGCGGGCGGTCTGGTGTGTTTAGACCGCCTTTTTTTTATCTTGTTTTTCTGTCATCAAACTGCGATCAAATCATCATCTCACTGTCATTTATATTGTATTGACTATCTGCACTGATATTTTAACGGATAGTAAAATGCGAAATTTCTTTTTAGCGTTACTGAGTAGTAGCTGCTTTTTACTCAGTGCCTGTAATGATAGTGATCAAGGCGATAACAATAATTCTACGCCAAATCCACAGCCGCCCACCACAAGCTGCAAAATTCATTGCGCGCCCTAATCAATAACAATAAGGAAGTTAATAAGATGAATCGTCGTGACTTTGTATTAAATTCAACCAAAGCGTTGTTTGGTACGGCTGCATTGACCAGTTTTCCAATGAGTATTCAAAAAGCACTTGCGATTGATGCCAAGGTAGAAACAGGCACCATCAAAGACGTTAAGCACGTGGTGATTTTGACTCAGGAAAACCGTTCTTTTGATAATTACTTTGGCACCCTGAAAGGTGTACGTGGTTTTGGTGACCGTTTCACAATTCCACTGAGCCAAGGCCGTAAAGTATGGGAACAATACGACGCCAATAAGAATAAAGTTTATCCCTATCATCTGGACAGCAGCCGTGGCAATGCACAGCGTGTCAGTGGCACACCACATTCATGGACTGACGGGCAATACGCGTGGGATCATGGGCGCATGGGCAATTGGGTGCAATACAAGCAACCACAATCGATGGGTTATTACAAACAACAGGAAGTTGAATTCCAGTTTGCCTTAGCCAATGCTTTTACGTTGTGCGATGCCTACCACTGTGCGATGCATACCGGCACCAATTCTAACCGTATGTTTATCTGGACGGGAACCAATGGCCCAACAGGGGCGAATGTTGCCAGTGTGGTTAATGATCTGGACTCGATTGGGACATCTCTCACAGGTTATGACTGGACCACTTATCCTGAGCGCTTACAGGAAGCGGGCGTGAGCTGGAAAGTCTATCAAAACATGCCAGACAACTTTACCGATAACCCATTGGCAGGATTTAAAAAGTACCGCCGTGCCAACGAATTATCAGGCAAGCCAGTCAATAACAGTACGATTTGCCCAGCTTATGATCCAGCCATTGATGCCAGACAACCTTTGTATAAGGGCATTGCTAATACCATGCCAGATGGTGGTTTTCTCGGTTCATTTAAAGAAGATATTGCCAAAGGGCAGCTACCACAGGTGAGCTGGCTGGTGGCGCCTGCAACCTATAGCGAACATCCTGGGCCTTCAAGCCCTGTGCAAGGTGCATGGTATATTCAGGAAGTGTTGAATGCGCTGACGGAGCGTCCAGAACTGTGGAGCCAAACGGTTTTCCTGATTAACTTTGATGAAAATGATGGTTTCTTTGACCATGTGCCTTCACCAAGTGCGCCTTCGATGGATATTTCAGGTGAAGTCTATGGTAAATCGACATTAAGCAAGGAACAAATGTCTTATGAGTATGCGACGCATGCCAAAGCATCCAATGGACAACCGAATTTTACCGATCCAAAAGTCAGTAATGGGGTTGGGGTCTATGGGCCAGGGATTCGTGTGCCGATGTATATCATTTCACCATGGAGTCGCGGTGGCTGGGTCAATTCACAAGTGTTTGATCATTCTTCCGTGATTCGCTTCTTGGAACAATGTTTTGGCGTACAGGAACCAAATATCAGCCCATATCGACGTGCGGTATGTGGTGATTTAATGTCAGCGTTTAACTTTAAGACCCCGAATTTACTGCCAATGCCAGATTTGGCGGGGAAGAAGAGCAAAGCTGAAGCAGATGCCATCCGTAAAGCACAGGAGCGTTTGGGGCAGGTGAGCCGTCCAGAAAGTCAGACCTATCCTGTGCAGGACATGGGTATTCGTCCATCTCGTGCCTTACCTTATATTCTGCACACCAGTGCTAAAGTGGACGCTGCAGCGAAAACCGTCAAACTGATGTTCTCGAATACCGGTACGCATGCAGCCGTGTTCCATGTCTACGATAAATTGAATCTGGATGCGGTGCCGCGCCGTTATATGGTTGAGGCAGGCAAGCAACTGGATGACATCTGGCAGACTCATGATAATCGTTATGATCTATGGGTGTTGGGGCCGAATGGTTTCCACCGTAGTTTTACGGGCAATTTGGCTCAAGCAACACAAATTCAGGCATTGCCAGAGATTCGGGTCTGTATGGAAGAGTGTGATCCAAAGCTGTTCTTAAAAGTACGTAATGACGCAGCACAGGTTGCAAAACTGATAATTAAAGCCAATGCTTATTTACCGAACAAGCTCTGGCAGATTGAAACAGCGGCAACTGAAAAAGAACTTGGCTGGGACATGAGCGAGTTTGGTGGCTGGTATGATTTCACCGTCACCATTGAAAATGATCCGAGTTATAGCCGTCGTTTTGCTGGACGTATTGAAACCAATGAAGACTCCATTTCTGATCCATATATGGGCTTTATTGAGCTATAAATTGTAGGATTAGATGAGAAAAAGCAGTCTAGGTGGGTACTTAGGCTGCTTTTTAGATTAAATTAGTGCAATAAAAAATAAAGACACAATATTATCAGTAGCAGCAAACTGAAAAAACCAGCTACAAATACTTCTGTATTGTCAAAATCCACCCGTTGCCCAAGCCGATAACAGCGGACTACTCCATAACCGATGCAACGAATTAATCCTTCAAAAATAATTTCAAAGATTACATTAATAAATACAAAGCGGAAAAACTTAAAAAGTAAGTGGAATAAAGCCTCAAATATGCTGTCCATCGTTATTATTTTAATCAATAGTGTTGCTGAGCATTATGAGCTTACACAGATCGAAATGAAAGCAAACATATAGCTATCATCTTCAACAGAATCTCACTGAGTGTTTTCATGCTGTTACATAGCACTCAGATTTGGCTCATGTTCGTTTGATACAGTGAGCAAAAATTGAAAGTAAGAGATTCGGGGTAAGGATGTTACAAGTTTTTCTCGTGTTATTAACCGCAGTAACTTTTGTTTTAATGGCGGCAGATCCACGACCAACTGATTCGACCGAAGCCAAATCAGCGTGGCAAGTTGAAACAACAGAAGTTTCTAAGAAAACAGAACTTTTAGCTTCACAAAAGCATGAGTCTCAAGACAAAGAGACAGATCAGGCTTAAGCGTTAAAACGCATGGATAGATCAACCGCTCTTACATCTTTGGTCAATACACCCATTGAGATGTAGTCGACCCCTGTGGTCGCCACTTCACGTAAATTTTCGATGGTAATATTGCCCGATGCTTCTAGCTTACAGCGACCTGCAACATGTTTAACCGCATCAATCATTTGTTGCTGACTAAAGTTATCCAGCATTACGATATCAGCACCAGCTTCAAGTGCCTGATTTAACTCATCCCAAGTTTCAACTTCAACTTCGACAGGTTTGCCTGGCGCGATTTGGTGTGCTTTGGTAATGGCCTGGGCAATACCGCCAGCAGCCATAATATGATTTTCTTTAATCAGGAAAGCATCAAATAAACCTAAGCGGTGATTTTGCCCCCCCCCGATTGCTACGGCATATTTTTGTGCGATACGTAGTCCTGGTAAGGTTTTACGGGTATCCAGCAGTTTGGTATGTAAACCATCAAGCTGTTTGACATAGCTAGCAGTTTTAGTCGCAACCGCAGACAAGGTCTGGATAAAGTTTAAAGCTGGACGTTCTACTGTGAGTAAGCTGCGCGCTGAACCAGCGAGTTTTAAAAATGCTTCATTTGCACCAACCACGTCGCCTTCTTGCTTTAACCATGTCACTTGCACGGTATTGTCATAGGTTTGAATCAAGGCATTCACCCATGGTTGACCTGCCAGCACCATCTCTTCACGACTAATAATGGTTGCTGTAGCTTGCTCATCGACTGGTGTAAGCATGGCGGTAATATCGCCGTCCCCAATATCTTCTTGTAATGCTTGCTGAATATTGATTTGAATAGATTGTTCAAGCAAAGATTGAGGAATACTCATACCAGTTCCAGTGTATGTTTGACTAAAAAACGTGTGTCATATATTAACATCCTCCCTGTAAAAAATAAGTATTTCATCTCGATTATTCTGGATAAAGCATGGCAGAATGGCATCTATAAAGATTAAATTGTTGATTCGAGTCACAATGCAACACGCTAGATTTGCTCAAGTACAAGAGGGTGTATTGGTGGGGGCGGCCCAGATTGCATCGCCTAATTTCAATACACGTCCTGCTGGAACCGATATTCAACTGATCGTTATTCACAATATCAGTTTGCCGCCTTCCCAGTTTGGTGGGGGCTATATTCAGCAATTTTTTCAGAATCAATTAGACTGGTCGCTACATCCTTATTTCCAGACCATTGAAGGGATGCAGGTCTCGGCACACCTGTTGATTTTGCGGACAGGTGAAGTGATTCAGTTTGTGAATTTTAATGATCGTTCTTGGCATGCCGGACGTTCGAGTTATCTTGCACAGAAAGAATGTAATGATTATTCGATCGGGATCGAGCTGGAGGGTAGTGATGATTTGCCTTTTGAGCCAGCACAGTATCAAGCATTGGTTGAGGTTGTGAAAACCTTACAACAGACCTATCCAAAAATTCAAAATCATATCGCAGGCCATTCTGACATTGCGCCAAAACGTAAAACCGATCCAGGTGAACATTTTGATTGGCAATTATTTCGAAATTTGCTCGCTCAACAGAAGTTAGCCGAAAAAACATCGATAGATTTATAATTTCACAACGAAATCTGTTGGGACTTTCATTACAATAACGCTTTTTAAAAGATAAGCCGTAGGTGAATGCGATGGCATTGTGGCGATCGACTGTAATTGTCAGTGCAATGACAATGTTATCTCGGGTATTGGGTTTGGTACGTGATGTGGTACTACTCAATGTATTTGGTGCGGGTAAGGACTTCGATACCTTTGTTGTTGCCTTTCGTATTCCCAACTTTTTTAGGCGCTTATTTGCAGAAGGGGCTTTTTCTCAGGCCTTTATTCCTGTTTTAACTGAATATAAAACTAGCCGTGCCCATGCCGAAGTCCAGATTTTAATTAGTCGAGTATTTGGTTGCCTGCTTACGGCTATGTCATTACTGACCTTTGTGGCGATGGTTGCCGCACCAGCGATTATTTATCTCTACGCACCTGGTTTCCATAACGACCCAGAGAAGTTTGAGCTTGCGGTCGATATGTTCCGCCTGACCATTCCGTATCTGATGTTTATGTCTTTGACGGCTTTTGCCAGCAGTATTCTGAACAGTTACGGTTCTTTTGCCTCACCTGCATTTTCTCCAGTACTGCTCAATGTTGCGATGATTGCAGGGGCATGGTGGTTGACGCCGTATATGGCGGAGCCGATCATGGCTTTGGGTTGGGCTGTGGTTGCGGCGGGTGTTCTACAGTTGGCGATTCAGATTCCGGAATTATGGAAGAAGAATTTGCTGATTCCACCTAAAGTTGATTTTAAACATGAAGGGGTGGATCGCATCTTAAAATTGATGCTGCCTGCCTTATTTGGTGTATCCGTTACCCAGATTAACTTGTTGCTGAACACCATTTGGGCTTCCTTTATGCAGGATGGTTCGGTCTCCTGGTTATACAGTGCCGAGCGTATGACTGAGTTACCATTGGGGCTGATTGGTGTTGCGATTGGTACGGTCATCTTACCTTCGCTCTCTGCACGTCATGCAGAGCAAGACCAAGCTAAATTTAGAGGAATGATTGATTGGGCTGCGAAGATTATTATGCTGGTGGGAATTCCTGCGAGTATTGCCTTATTTATGTTGTCGACGCCGATCATTCAAGCGTTATTCCAACGTGGTGAATTTACTTTAGAAGATACCAGAATGACGGCTCTGGCATTGCAATGTATGAGTGCAGGTGTAATCTCCTTCATGCTGATTAAAGTCTTTGCACCTGGTTTCTATGCTCAGCAAGATACCAAAACACCTGTTCGAGTGGGGTTAATGGCGGTTGCTGCCAATGCCATTTTAAACGTGATTTTTATTGGCTTCTTTAAGTTGATCGACTGGCATGCAGAACATATGGCTTTAGCTTTGGCATCTTCTGGTTCTGCTTTGGTGAATGCGGGCATGCTGTATTTCTATCTGCATAAACGTAATATTTTCCGTTTTGGTGCGCATTGGAAAAAACTTGCGTTTCAATATGCCGTTGCCAATATCGCGATGATTGCTGCACTTTGGTATGGCTTAACGTGGTACCAAGGCGATATTTCACAATGGTTACGCATTGCTGAAGTGGCTGGCTTATGTGTGGTTGGCGTGGTGGCTTATGCTATTGGGTTACTGGTGACAGGTTTTAGGCCAAGACATTTAAAGGCATGATGTAATATATAGGTGTGTAGGAAAGGGCTATACACCTGATAAATAATCTAAAATAATATGAAGAAAAGATGTAAACTATTTATACAAAATACTATGGAATTTCTAGTTGTAGCTTGAGATCATAAGTAAATTTTTTGAGAATGAACTTATGAATTTCATTTCTTATGCATCATTTGTTTTTTTAATAATTATTTCTCCAATCACTTCTGCTGATAGTGGTAATTTTCAAAATAATTCAGATATTACTGATTTGATAAATAGCCAAATAAAAGAAAATACTTTGATAAAAATTCCCGCTGGAAATTTTAAAATCAATGCAGAAAAATCAATTATTCTAAAAAATAATGTCAGTATTGAGATGAGTCCTGAAACTATTTTAAATGTTATACCAAATAATAAGGGTGGTTATCAGGTTTTTAGAATTCATAACGTTAAAAATGTAAAAATTTCTGGAGGGATGATTTTAGGGGATAAATATACACATCTTGGCAATGGAGGAGAGTGGGGAACAGGTATAGAAATAAAAGATTCACAAAATATATATATATCTAATATGAGTATCAAAAGAATGTGGGGAGATGCTATTTATATTGGTAATAATGGCAAAAATTCTAATTCCAATTTGAATTTAAATAATTTGAAGTTAGATGATAATAGACGACAAGGGATCAGTGTTGTTAGTGTTAATGGGTTGTTTGCTAATAATATATTAATATCTAATACAAAAGGTAAAAGTCCAATGAGTGGTATAGATATTGAGCCTAACAATAATAGAAACATCTTAAAAAATATAAATTTTTCTGAAATAATATCGCTAAAGAATGCTGGGGATGGTTTTCAAATATCTTTAAAAAAATATAATGACTCTCCAGAAAAAATATCAATTAATTTAAAGGGCTATAAGGATTCTGGTTCACGATCTGGGATAAGGATACAGGGAGTAGAAACACCTGTTTTAGGTGAGATAAATATTGATAAAGTTGAATTAAAGAATAATAAAATATCAAACTACTGTTTTAAAAACTGGGGTAATAATAGGATTAAAGTGAAAGTAACTAATCTTATTCATGATAAGGACTATATAAAAAATCAAGACAAATGGTGTTCGCCTTATAGAAATAATGAATTTTTAGAAGTTATAAAAAAGAGATAACTAAGTAGTATCAATTATCTCTCTTTGATTTGTGAGATCAATGATTTATTTATTTTTTGAGGAAATCTCCAATAACTCAATATCAAAAATTAAAGTACTGTTTGGTCCGATGGCATCACCTGAACCAACATCGCCATAAGCGAGGTTTGCAGGAACGAAGAAGCGGGTCTTACCACCTTCTTTCATCGTTTGCACACCCTCAGTCCAGCCCGCAATAACTTGGCTGAGTTTAAATTCTACAGGATGATTACGGGCGATAGAGCTATCAAACACTGTGCCATCTAATAGTCGGCCTTCATAATTCACTTTTACCGTAGAAGAGGCTCTGGGAGATTTTCCCTGCCCTTGTTGAAGCACTTGATACTGTAATCCTGATTTCGTCGTTACGATATCTGCTTTTTTACCATTTTCAGCTAAGAACGCTTTTCCTGCCTGATCATTTTTTTGGGCCTGCTCCTGAAACTCTACCAGTTGCTTGGCTTCCAGACGCTTTTTATATTGATTCAGAACATTTGCCATTTCTTCATCAGTTAAAGAGGCTGGCTTACCTTGCATGGCTTCTTGTAAGCCTTGTACAAAAGTCTCGATATTCAAATCTTTGAGTGTTTCTGCATTCCCTCGACCCATCAGATAACCATAGCTATAGCCGAGTTGCTCTTTCTGTGGGCTTTTTGTAGAAATGGGAGCTGCTTGAACCGTTCCGATGGTCGAGGCAATTAAAATCAGGCCTAATCTTTTCATTCTATCTTCCAAAAAATAAAGGAGGACTCTAGCCCTCCTTAAATCATTTATTTTACAGCGATTAATTCTACATCAAATACTAGTGGGCTATTTGGTGGAATTGAACCAGGGACACCTTGTTCACCGTAACCTAGATTTGCAGGAATATAAAGCGTTGCCTTACCACCTTCTTTCATTAGCTGTAGACCTTCAGTCCAACCTGGAATCACTTGATTCAGTGGGAATTCAATTGGCTCGCCACGATCATAAGAGCTATCAAACACTTTGCCATCAGGGAGTTGGCCTTTGTAATGCACTTTTACAATAGAGCTTGCGGTCGGTTGCTTACCTGTACCTTCTTTGGTGATTTTATATTGCAAACCAGAAGCTGTTGTTTTCACACCTTCTTTTTTCGCATTTTCTGCCAAGAAGCTGCTATTGGTTGCTTCAACTTTTTTAGTTTCATCCATTTGCTTTTGTTGTAGTTCCTTTTGGAATTCTACATAAGCTGCCTGTAACTCTTCTTCTGTATATGCAGCAGGTTTTTGCGCATGGGCATCACGGAAACCTGTGATAAATGCACTTGTTTCTAATTCTGGTGGTGTTTGCTTAGCAACTTCATAGCCGAGTGCGTAGCTGATTTTTGCGACAGGCGCTGCATTTTTATCAGCTTTTGCCCCAAGTTCAGTCGCTGGGTGTTGAGTTGCATAGTAGACAGGAACGAGTGCTGCACCGCCTAATACGGCTGCGACAACGAAAGGTAAAGCTTTACTCATGAGATGTCCCAAAGTGAGATTGGAATAAAAAATATGGCAATGATCTTAGCATGTCTACGCTTAAGCATTGAATAACTAAGCGCAAAAATGCGTGGGTTTTTTATAAGATTTATGTGTTTAAATAACAAACCAGATCATGGGATCTGGTTTGTTAACAATCAACTACAAATATTTTTAGTCATCTTTATTTGCTTTATAAGCGTATGAATAATTATAACCATATCCGTAACCAGCACTAGAACGTTGAATGTCATTTAGAATGAAGCCATTCACTTTCACATTCGCCTGTTCAAAACGATTCAAACTTAGTTCAAGCTCTTTCATTTGTGATTTGGCATAACGCGCCACTAGTAAGTTCACACCTGCATATTGCGAAATAATAATACCATCGGTCACCGCCAGAATCGGTGGTGTATCGATAATAATATGATCATATTGCTGGCTGAGCTGTTCCATCAAGGCTTTAAATTGTTCAGAACTCAGCATTTCAGAAGGATTCGCCGGATTTTTACCACGAGCAATAACACTTAAACCACTAACATCAGTTTGATGGATGACTTGGTTTAAGTCTGCAAGATTACTTAAATATTCTGCTAAACCAGGTTTAACGTCTAAATTAAAATACTTATGCATATAGCCACGACGCATATCGGCATCAATCAGTAATACTTTTTTATTACTTTGTGCAAAAATCGTCGCTAAATTGGTCGAGATAAATGATTTACCTACTTCTGGTGACGGTCCCGCAATCATAATAATGTTGTTCTTGGCACTGCTGAGTGCAAAATGGATCGCAGTGCGGATACTGCGTAAACTTTCTACCGCAATATCATCATTATGTTTAACTGCCAAAATTGGAATGGATTTCTTTTTCTTCAAGATACTCATACGGGTTTCTTGAACAGGGGAGCGTGGTACAGTTGCATACACTGGCAAATCAAACTCATTCTCGATTTGCGCTGAATCTTTTACACCAGTACGTAACATATTACGTATTAGAGCAATCAATGTTCCGAAGAAACCACCGAGGAATATCGAAAGTATTAGTATTTGTAGTTTTTGTGGCTTAATCGGTTGGACGGGCTCAACTGCCGTATCGACAATACGCACATTACCAATTTCACCTGCTTTAGCAATACGTAGTTGCTGGTAAGAATTTAATAAAGCAGTATAAAGCTGGGTTTTTACTTCTACTTCACGATAGAGTTGTAGATATTGGCGCTGAATATCAGGTAACTGTTTTAAGGTAGTATTTAATTCTGTAATTTGTTTATTCAATGCAGCAATTTGAGCATTAATTTCGCGTATTGCTGGATGTTCAGTCGTATATTTAGCGGTAAGGTCTGCCTGTTTTTGCTGTAATTCAATCTTTTTAGTTTCGAGAGCAATACTTTGAGTTAGATATAGTTCTGACTCTTTGGTCACATCGACTGTATTATATTCTTGACGAAATTTATTGAATACACGTTCCGCATCATCTAACTGCTTTTTCAGATCAGGTAATTGTTCATCCAGAAATTTTAAGGTTTGAGCGGTTTCAGCTGAACGGCGTTCGACATTTTGGGCACTATAAGCTGCTAAAATTGCATTTAAGACCTTAGTGATATGCCCTTTATCTTGGCCTTGATAATTTAGTCCTAAAATTCCAGTCAATTTTCCTTTTTCTGCTACAGAATAATTAGCATTAATAGCTTGTACTGCAGCAGGTAATGATTTCTTTTGTATTAAATAGTGCGTATCAAACTTATCGGTTGTAAATATAGCAATTTTCCAAACGCCAAAGCTGGTACTGAGTTGATTTAATTGATTCAGTGGAGCCGTTAAAAGTACTTCATCTGTTGCTGGATTAGTCAAACTAAAATTATTATTTTTGAAACTTAAGCTAAGTTTTTTATCCAGATAGTAGGCCGGTATTTCAAATGTTTGAATATCAAATGTTTTTTCCTCATCGTGAAAAGTGACTGCTTTAGGGCCATATTCAGTGGCATAGTCGGCTTTATTGAATAGACGATGAGAGAAAGTATCTTCTGGACTGGAAATATTCAGATCTAGATGAAGCGCCTGAATTACTGAGCCAAGTACCAGACGCGATTTTAAAATTTCGATTTCAGATTGGGCCGGTGACTTTTGCTCCATCATTTGAGAGAGTTCACCAAGTAAAGCGGCGGATGCACCTTTACTATCTTCCACTTGAACCAAGGCATCCACTGAATAAGTATCAGGTGTTGCACGTAGGTAAAGCAAAGCAAGCACCAAGCTTAGAATAATACACAATGCAATGAGCTTCCATTGTGCAATCAAAGCAAAGAAAAGCTCTTTTAGGTCAATTGTATCTTCAGTATTGGTATTTTGGCTCATAATCTTAATCTAAAAAGTTAAATATAATTTTTCCAGTCAGTCACACATTGTTGAATTAACTGGCAGGTATTATCAAAAAAAGCTTGGTCATGTTGATAAGGGTCAGGTACATTTTTATTTTGCCAATGCCCTAGTCTAAAAATTTTCCCTTTTGCAAATGGCCACATCTGTTCAATATGTTTTTGCTGATTATGACTCATCACTAAAATCAGGTCTGCTTGTTTTAAGTGCTCTGCATTCAGTTTTTTTGCAACATGTAGGCTCATATCAATATCTAGACGTTGCATACACAGTTGAGCCTTATCATCTGCTGGATGGCCGATCAGTCCAGAAATACCAGCAGATTCCACTCGCAGATTTGGGTGTTGCTGTTTGATCAAGTACTCAGCCATAGGACTACGGCAAATATTACCTACACAAACGACCAAAACGCTTTTAATCTCCATTGTAATTATTGCCCCAAACGATCTATGTTATACAAGGCATTTGAGAATGGAATAATCTGGTTGACAATTCGTTGCCAGCGGGTCAGTCCCGTTGCATCCACATAAACGATATCATTACTACGTAGCTTAAACTGATTTGCAAGACCAAAATCGCCCAGACTTAATAAATTCAAATGATAAAGTTCAGTATGGCGATCATTAGGATTGGTTCGGAGGACATAAATACGACTGGCGCTAGCAGAATTTGGGTTAATACCTAAACTTTCACCAAGCGCATCACTTAAGGTCATACCTTGATCGCGTATTGGTAGAGCTTGATTTTTGCCAGACTCACCCATTACATAAATTTTCTGATTTTCTCGGCTACTTACATAAATTGTATCATTGGGTTGCACTAACAATTTATGTAAGGAGTAGCCCGCTTTCTCAAGCTCGATCGTATTTAAATCATACGTCTGTCCATTACGAACCAGTTGGACGTAGGTATTTGCTCCTTTATCATTAATGCCGCCTGCCATACCTAACGCAGTATAAATACTAGTAGGTTGATCATTTAAATAGAACTGCCCACCTTTGAGTACACTACCTTGTACTGAATAACGTTGTCCTTGGTATGACAAAACACGTACGATGACATCTGGGTTTTTAAGATATTGAGCAAATTGCTTGCGTAAGCCCACATTCAGTTGCGCTAAGCTTTTACCAGCTGCTTTATAACGTCCAACCAGTGGTAGTTGTATATAACCACTTGAATCAATTGGATACCCATTTGCTTGAACTGCCTGTTCATTATTTATTGTCGTGGTTGGGGGGGTAATTTCTGGGTAAGCCCAAAGTTGAATCGAGAGTATATCTCCTGAACTTAGGCGATAAGTTGGCCGTTGTTGTTTAAACAACGCTTCATAATTATTTCGATAGTTGATTTGGGCCGGTTGAAGAGCCATTAAGTTATCTTGAGTAATTTTTATTACATCGACATTGGTTCCTTGATCAGTCTTATATGTACCTTCACTTGGAATATCATAGGTTTGTAAGCCTGAAGTAACAGCACAAGCTGTAGCACTAAGACTAATCGCAAGAATGGAAAAAAGTTGATAATGCTTCACACTCGACCCTTAATATTTATGTCTAAAATAAGATCCGTTGCCCAAAATAGCGAGGGTTTAGACTTAGAATTTTGCCCATTCTAGCCGAAAAAAGTTAAAAAAACAGCGCAAAATCTTTTCGCTTTGTATGCTTAGTATTGCTGAAAAAATTTTCAAGAACATTTGTCTATAATTACAATATAAATTTCGTTGGTATAAGTAGCTATTAGTGAAGGTGATTGTAGTTAATTTTTTCTAATACTTTATAAGGCATATATGTTGTAAATAAGGTGCAGTATGATAAGTGCTGAATAATGAAATAATAGAGAAGAGGCGAATGAAAAAAAGAATTTTACTTATATTTGGTACGCGACCTGAAGCAATAAAAATGGCGCCTTTAGCGTTAGCTTTACAAGGGTTTATACAAGATTTTGACACTAAAGTCTGCGTAACTGGACAACATCGACAAATGTTGGATCAAGTCTTAGAACTTTTTAATTTAGTGCCTGATTTTGACCTGAATTTAATGAAACCAGGACAAACTTTGTCAGATGTCACTTCTGGCGTACTTAAAGGTTTGGAACAAGTATTTGAACAATGGAAACCGGATCTTATTTTAGTGCATGGAGATACTGCAACAACATTTGCAGCTTCATTAGCTGCTTATTATCACAAAATAAAAGTTGGACATGTAGAAGCTGGCTTGCGTACAGGAGACTTGTATTCACCTTGGCCAGAAGAAGCCAATCGACGATTAACAGGTGTGTTGGCAAATTATCATTTTGCTCCGACACTGTCCTCTTATGACAACCTTATTAAAGAAAATGTTAACCCTGCGAATATTGTAGTGACTGGTAATACTGTGATTGATGCTCTATTGCAAGTGAAACAAAAGGTTGAGCAAGACCAAATGCTTGTGAGTCAATTTCAGAAGCAGTTTCCATTTCTAGATACGAACAAAAAAATGATTCTTGTGACAGGCCATCGACGTGAGAATTTTGGGCAAGGCTTCTTAAATATTTGTTCAGCTTTGGCTAATCTTGCCAAAAAGTATCCAGATATCCAAATTGTGTATCCAGTACATTTGAACCCAAATGTACAGCAACCTGTGAATGAGCTTTTAGCTGGTATAGAGAATATTCAACTGATCGCTCCTCAGGATTATTTACCGTTTGTATATTTAATGAATCGCAGTTATTTGATCCTTACAGACTCAGGAGGTATTCAGGAAGAAGCGCCATCTTTAGGTAAACCAGTGTTAGTGATGAGAGAGACAACAGAACGGCCAGAAGCAGTCGAAGCAGGAACAGTAAGGTTAGTAGGTACGGAAGTAGAAGTCATAGAAAATGCTGTAGGTGATTTGTTAGAAAATCTAAAGACCTATACTATTATGTCGGAAGCTCACAATCCTTATGGTGATGGCACAGCTTGTCAACAAATAATTGATTTTATAAAGACTACATTAACTTAAAATATCAATTATAAGTTTGGCCTAATATGTCAAAATAGTGATGAATTTCACTGTATTTTTAGAGAATGTAAGGATGTTGAAGGCTTGTAAACACATTCATACAATTGAAATATGGAGGCTATAAAAAATCTCCTATATAGTACGCGCAATTATTTCATTGCTGTTATACGCAGTATCTACAGATAAAAAATTGTAAGGGATAAGGCTTTATTTATGCTAACACTTGCCGAGTTAAAAATAGCAATTATTGGTTTAGGATACGTTGGTTTACCACTAGCGGTTGAGTTTGGAAAAAAGGTGCCAGTTGTTGGCTTTGATATTTATCAGAAACGTGTAGATGAACTAAAGAGTGGACAAGATCACACTTTGGAGGTCTCTCCAGAAGAGCTAAAACAAGCTACTCAACTCAGCTATACTGCAAATTTAGATGATCTAAAAGACTGTAATTTTTTCATTGTTACAGTACCTACTCCTATTGATGACTACAAACAACCAGATTTAACCCCGCTTGTAAAAGCCTCAACTAGTATTGGTAAAGTGCTAAAAAAAGGCGATATCGTTGTTTATGAATCAACTGTTTATCCTGGCGCAACAGAAGAAGAATGTATTCCTGTACTTGAGCAAGTATCTGGGCTGAAATTTAATCAGGACTTTTTTGCTGGCTATAGTCCTGAACGTATTAATCCTGGTGATAAATTACATCGTGTCACTAATATTTTAAAAATTACTTCGGGATCAACACCTGAGGTGGCTGATTTTGTTGATCAAGTTTATAACTTAGTTATTGAGGCTGGTACGCATAAAGCACCAAGTATCAAAGTTGCTGAGGCGGCTAAAGTGATCGAAAATACTCAGCGCGACGTTAACATTGCATTAATTAATGAACTTGCCTTAATTTTTAATAAAATGGGTATTGATACAGAGGACGTGCTCAAGGCTGCTGGAACAAAATGGAATTTTTTACCTTTCCGTCCTGGTTTGGTTGGTGGTCATTGTATTGGTGTTGATCCGTACTATTTAACGCATAAAGCACAAGCAATTGGTTATCATCCGGAAATTATTCTTGCTGGTCGACGTTTAAATGACAATATGGGTGCTTATGTGGTAACTCAGTTAGTCAAAGGGATGATTAAGAAAAAAATTCAGGTCGAAGGTGCCAAAGTATTAGTTTTAGGTTTAAGTTTTAAAGAAAACTGTCCTGATATACGTAATACAAAGATTATAGATATTGTTACAGAGTTAAAAGAATATCAAATGCAAGTCGACGTATATGATCCATGGGTTGATACAGCAGAAGCTCAACATGAGTACGGTATTACGCCTGTACAAACGGTTGAGTCGAATAATTATGATGCTATCGTTCTAGCCGTCGCTCATAATGAATTTAAAGAAATGGGTACAGAGTCTATTCGTAATTTAGGTAAAACAAGTCACGTTTTGTATGATCTAAAATATGTACTACCTGCAGCTGATGTTGATATTCGCTTGTAATATTTAATAAAGGAATTTTAAGAGATGAGCCAATATCAAATAGTATGCGAACAATTAAAACAATCACCTAAAACATGGTTAATCACAGGGGTGGCTGGTTTCATCGGCTCTAACTTGTTAGAAACTTTGTTGAAATTGAATCAAAAAGTGATAGGTCTGGATAATTTTGCAACAGGGCATCAATACAATTTAGATGAGGTACAAAGCCTAGTCACGTCTGAACAATGGTTGAATTTTAGCTTCATTCAAGGTGATATACGTAATTTGGAAGACTGTCAAAAGGCATGTTTTGAAGTAGATTATGTATTGCATCAAGCAGCATTAGGCTCTGTACCTCGTTCCATTGCTGATCCGATTACAACAAATGCAGCAAATATTACTGGCTTTTTAAATATGCTGGTAGCAGCGCGAGATGCGCAGGTTAAAAGCTTTACATATGCTGCTAGTAGTTCTACTTATGGTGATCATCCAGCATTACCTAAAGTTGAAGAAAATATTGGTAATCCATTATCTCCATATGCAGTAACCAAGTATGTTAACGAGTTATATGCTGATGTATTTGCTCGTACATATGATTTTAAATGTATTGGATTACGCTATTTCAACGTATTTGGAAAACGCCAAGATCCGAATGGTGCATACGCTGCTGTAATTCCAAAATGGACAGCTGCAATGATCCAAGATGAAGAAGTTTTTATCAATGGTGATGGGGAGACAAGCCGAGATTTTTGTTTTATTGAAAATACAGTTCAAGCTAATATCCTCGCAGCAACAACGACAAATGATGAAGCAAAAAATCAGGTGTATAATGTTGCTGTAGGTGATCGAACTACTTTAAATGATTTGTTTAATGCAATTAAAAACGCATTGGGTGAAAATGAAATTACGTATGCTAAAAATCCTATTTATAGAGAATTTCGTAAAGGCGATGTAAGGCACTCACAAGCATCTGTTGAAAAAATTGAGACTTTGTTAGGTTATAAAGCTCAATATGTGATTTCTCAAGGTGTTGATTTAGCAATGAAGTGGTATGTAAAGAATATTTCATGAATCTTCGATTGTTGATAACCAAATACAAATCGATTGGTGTTATAACATCAAGTTTATTGGTTGGTGCGATAATAACTTTTATCGCACTTCCAATCTTGACTCGTTTATATAGTGTTAAGGATTTCGGGCAATATGGTGTTGCATTAGCTATTGTAAGTGTGATGTCAACAATTGCTAATTTACGTTTAGATCAGGCAATATTAATTGCACAAGAAAACGAAAAGAAAAGTTTGATTTCTGAAAGTATAATATTAACATTTTTGTTTTGTCTGCTTTCGTCAGTGGTGATGATATTTATATTTAGTCCGTTAATGATATTGGCAATTAATTTTGGAGTTTTTGCAAACATTATAATCCAATGTGTTTATAATTATAATTTTTCTATTGAAGAAGAAAAGTTTTGTGCGGTATTAAATATCCTTCGTAGCTTGATAGTTGTTTCTATACAAATCGCTTTCCCGTTTTTTTATGAGGCGAACTTATTGTCAAGCTATTTAATTAGTTCTTTAGTTATAATTTTTTTATTGTCAATATATATATGTAAGTATAGGCTGTATAGTTTTAATTTTTCTACTTTTAAGAATTATAAAGATTTTATTTTTTCAAATACACCGCATGCACTGTTAAACAGCTTCTCTCATAATTTACCTTATTATGTGGTTTCTCATTTTTTAAGTTACCAAGTTGCAGGTTTCTATTCAATTGTGGAGAGAACACTTAGACTGCCCATTAATTTAATGTCACAGACTGTAAGGCAGTTTTTTATTCGTAAATTCAATACAGAAGGTAATTATAAGGAAGCTTTAAAAAGTAGTTTGTTTTTAAGTGTAGTCTCTCTTCCTTTCTTTCTAATATTTTTTATTTTACCCGAATCTCTTTATACTTTGATTTTTGGTAGTGAATGGAATGGTATTTCTACATATTTTAAGATACTTACGCTGGGGTACTGGGCAGTCTTTTGTAACCCACCAATCTCAGGCTTTTTAATTGCAAAAAGAAGAAGTGATATATTATTAAAACTGCAAATTGTTGAGTTGGTTATTAAGGCATTGTTTTTTATTCTTATTTATACTTTATTGGACGATAAGAATATTATGTTGTATGCGATTCCATTGAGTTTGATTTTTTATAATTTTTCTATTTATTTTGCTGTAGGGAAGATGAAAAAATGTTAATTATGAAGATTATGAAATTATTTACGATATTTTTCACTTCATTTAGAACATACTTTTATAGTATTGCTTTTGGAAAAAAGTTAAAAAAAATTGGGAAAAATGTCAAATTTGATATAAATGGAAAGGTAGTATTTGGGAAAAACTTAACAATAGAAAATGGAGCCACCATTATTGTTGAAAAAGATGCAAAATTGGAAATAGGTGATAATGTTTTTATAGGAGAGAATACTTACATAAAATGTTATGGTGGAAATATTAAGATTGGTGATCATGTTAGTGTTAACTCTAAATCATTTTTAAATGGTGCAGGTGGATTATTGATTGGTGACAATACAAGAATAGGCACGCAAACTATTATGATATCAAGTAATCATATTTTTGAAGATAAAAATGTATTAATTAAGGATCAAGGTACAAGTAGAGCTGGAATATCAATTGGAAAGGATGTTTGGTTAGGCGCTAGAGTAACTATTTTAGATGGTGTTTTTATTAAAGATCGTATAGTTGTTGGTGCATGTAGTCTAGTAAATAAAACTATTGCTGAGAATGGAGTATATGTTGGTATCCCTGCTCGGAAAGTTAAAGACATTTAAGATTAGGTAAAAACTATGATTATAGATAAGAAGTTAATAATATATTTTATAGTTTTTCTATTTTTAAATACCTTTTCTGCTATCTATTTTGAAAACGGTAAGGTTGGTGATTTTTTAGTAACTAATTATGATGAGCTACGTTATTTGTTAGCGAGTGATTCAATAATTCAGGACACTAGAACATATGGGATTATTTTTACATTAGAGAATTTTTATAATTATTCTCAAAGTATTCATTTTTTGCATTACTTTATTTTATCTTTTTTTAGATATTATTTTAGTGATTCTATGGTTGCATGGAATATATATCAATTATCAGTTTATATGGTAGGTAGCTACTATTTTGGTAAGTTTCTTCGTTTAGAGTATGATTTTGTTTCTAGTAATGAAGAGTTGCTAGGAACTTTTTTGCTATTATTCTATCCGGTATTTTATTTTTTAACTTTCTCTTTAATGCGTGATATAGCAATCTTTTCTCTTCTAGCTGTCTGTCTTTATCATTATAAATCGAATAATTATAAGCTTTTAGTTCTTTTTCTTTTAATTATTTCTTTATATAGATTGAATATGATGCTTTGTATTTTGGTTTATATTATTGTTGATCAATTCAGAGGGAAAGGTTTTAAGTCTATATTGAAGTATATAACTTTGACATCTTTAATACTTTTTGTGGTAGATAAAATATCTATTAACTTCTTATCTAGACATGTGAATAGAATTTATGAATTTAATTTGTTAGGTTTTATAAATGAGTTTTTAGTTTTTCTACTATCTCCTTTACCAATTTCAGTTGATCCTTCATTACCACCATATCTGCGTTTATGGTTTATGCTATCCTTCTGGATATGTATATTGTTATTGTTTGTGTATATGGTTTTTCTTTTTCAAAAGAAAAATATTCAACTGGTTTTGAAATTTCCAATTTTATGTATGAGTTTATTTTATGTGGCTACATATAGTATTGAAGCTGGAATAGGGTTCAGACAGTCGGCAATACTTTTACCTTTTATTTATATTCCTATTTTTTTATATTTTATTAAACAGATTTTTCCTGTTAAAAAGTTATTATGATTTAAAAGAGGATTAATGGATGAAAAAAATACTTCGTATTTTTAGTTATGTTTATGATATTTACTATTTTCTTATGAAAGGAAGTATTGCCTATGCAAGAAAAAAAGGAGTTAAGATAGGTAATGATTGTAGGATTTATATAAAAGAGTGGGGTTCAGAACCATTTCTCATTTCTATTGGTGATAGAGTAACTATTACCTCTGGTGTACGTTTAGTAACACATGATGGAAGTACTTGGCTAGTTAGAGATGAAAATAATAACAGATATCAAAAATATGCTCCAATAAGTATAGGTTCAAATGTATTTATAGGTCTCAACACAATTATTATGCCTGGCGTAACAATTGGTGATAATGTTGTAATTGGTGCAGGTAGTGTAGTCACTAAAAATATTCCTATGAATAGTATAGCTGTAGGAAATCCTGCTCGTATTATTTCGACATATGATAAATTTCACCATAAAATTGAAACTTCTTGTGTGAATAATAAAGAAATTCAGCATATTAGTGATTATAAAGATCGCGTATATAAGGCAATTGAAATAGGTAGATCTCGAGATGGTAAATAATCACCTTTTTGTTTTTCCAACAGCAATTTTAGGAGGAGCAGAACGTGTTATGTTTAATATCATTTACCACCTTCTATTGGAGAAACAGGATGTTACTGTCGTAATCATGTCTCGTGGTAAGCAAAGCGGATGGGAGAAATTAGAAAGCTTCCCTAACTTGAATTTAATCATTTATAACTATTCCTCAGAAAAAAAAGCAATTATTCCTTTGGTTGTGAGATTAGTACGATTGAGTTTTGCCTATAAGTTTAATTATATATTTTCTTCTCATACGCACATTAACGGATTGTTAAGCTTTTTAAAGAAAATCTGTTTTTTTAGAGGTTCGGTTTTAGTCTCTAGAGAGTCAACTTTTATTTTTGATAGATTTTTTGGTGTAAAGCGTTTTATTTTTAAATTTATATATAAATATTTATATGGGCAACAAGATTTAATTATTTGCCAAACTAAGAAAATGAAAGATTCTTTAGAGAATTCTCTGGGATATATACCAGCAAAAAAAATGGAAGTTATATCAAACCCAGTAAATATTGATTATATAAATTCATCAATCTCAACTGTTATTAAAGAAAATATTATTGTAGGTTGTGGTCGTTTTATCCCTTTAAAAAAATTTGACTTTTTACTCCAAGCATTTGCACAGTTAACTTCAAAGTATGATTGTTATAAGTTAGTACTTATTGGTGATGGGCCAGAAGGTGAAAGGCTAAGAACAATGGCTGAAGACTTAGGGGTATCAAAAAAAGTTATATTTACTGGGAAAATTAATAACCCAATTCAGTGGTTTGCAAATGCAAAAATAGGTGTCATTTCTTCTGAAATTGAAGGTTTTCCAAATGTACTTATTGAAATGATGGCTTCTGGTATTAATTGTGCTATTTCTACACCCTGTACTGATGGAGTTTATCAATTACCAAATGTAATAGTAACAGCTGATTGTTCTATTGTGGAGATTGGAAAAGCCTTAGAGGAAGTGTTAGAAAGTCAATTAAATTACTCGGTAGATTATAAAAAATACATTGAACAGGAACGCTCAGTTTCTTATTTTTGGAATCAGGTTTTAGAGCTTACAAAGTCATGAAGTTTTTAATTATTGCTAGTTATCTACCCTCTGTTCTAAATTTCCGAGGCAAGCTTCTTGAGGCAATTGCGGGAAAAGATATTCAAGTTTATATCTTAAGTCCCGATTTAGACTTATTTCCTAATGAAGTGAATCAATTAAGAAATTTGGGTTATAGTGTAGATGAAATTCCAATGCAGCGTACAGGAACTAATCCGCTTTCAGATATTAAAACCTTATTGGCTATATATAAATGTATAAGAAAAATAAAACCAGATTATGTATTGTCTTATACTATCAAACCTGTCATTTACGGGACGTTGGCTGCTAAATTAGCAAAAGTCCCTCATCGTTTTGCGCTAATTACAGGATTGGGCTACGCTTTTCAAAATGTAGAACAGGGCAGTAACCGTAGTTTCTTTCAAAAACTCGTACATGGATTGTATCAATATGCGCTTTTCCATACTCATAAAGTTTTCTTTCAAAATCCAGATGATCAACAACTATTTATAGAATTAAACTTAATTGATTCTAATAAACCAACTGTAGTTGTAAATGGTTCTGGAGTGAATGTTCAGGATTTTAGTTTAGTGGCACCCCCTAAAAGTGATTCTGGCGAAATTAAGCAATCCTTCTTACTTATTGCTCGTTTATTAGCTGATAAAGGTATAAGAGAGTATGCCGAGGCTGCTAAACACATTAAGCAAATGTATCCAGAAGTTGAGTTTCATTTGGTAGGATGGATTGATGAAAATCCAGCAGCAATTGCTCAAGAAGAGTTGGATGTATGGATCGCCGATGGCAGGCTAAATTATTGGGGTAAACTTTCAGATGTTCGTCCTGCAATCGCGGCTAGCTCAATATATGTTTTACCTTCTTATCGTGAAGGAACCCCTCGGACAGTCTTAGAAGCAATGGCGATGGGCAGAGCTGTTATTACAACGAATGCACCTGGATGTAAAGAAACTGTAATTCATGGTGAGAATGGATTCTTAATTGAAGTAAAATCAAGTGAAAGTTTAATAAAAGCAATACAACAATTTATTATTGATCCAAGCTTAATTGAAAAAATGGGAAAAAGATCGCGTGAAATTGCTTTAAATAAATATGATGTTGATGCAGTGAATAAACATATGCTAAGTGAAATGGGATTATGAAAATGATTAAACGTATTTTAGATATCATTATTGCATCAACTGCCCTAATTCTGCTTTCACCTTTATATTTCTATGTTGCTTATAAAGTAAAAAAGAACTTAGGTTCGCCAGTTTTATTTCGGCAAGTTCGTCCAGGTTTACATGGTAAGCCATTTGAAATGATCAAGTTTCGCACCATGAAAGATGCAATCGATGAGCGAGGCAATCCATTACCAGATAGCGAGCGTCTAACGCCTTTTGGCAAGATGTTACGTTCAAGTAGTCTGGATGAAATGCCTGAACTCTGGAATGTGATCAAAGGTGATATGAGTATTGTAGGCCCACGTCCATTATTGATGGAATACCTGCCATTGTATAATAAAGAGCAGGCAAAACGTCATGACGTACGTCCAGGTATGACAGGACATGCTCAGGTCAATGGGCGTAATGCGATTAGTTGGGAACAAAAGTTTAAGCTTGATACTTGGTACGTTGAAAATCGATCGCTTTGGCTAGATTTTAAAATCATGCTACAGACAGTGAAAAAAGTCATTGCCAAAGATGATATTAATGAAGCTGGCGAAGCGACAATGACAAAATTTACTGGCACCCCATCGGAAGAGAAGGAATGAGCCAATCTATCTATGCAATCTATGGGGCATCAGGTTGTGGTCGCAGTCTGATGCCTGTAGCTCGACAGCAATTGCGACGTTTGAACATTACAGCTGAGATTTACTTCATTGATGATAGTTTACAAGAAGAAAAAATCATAAATGGACATAAAGCTTTAAATTATCAAACATTTAAAAAATTAGATGCGATAGATAAATACGTTTTAATCGCGATCGCGAATAGCCAGATTCGTGAGAAAATAGCAAATCAACTCGCCAGTGATGATATCCAGTTATGGACAGTTCAAGCTGATAATACGGTCATGATGGATAATATTGAGATTGGTGAAGGCGCGGCATTAAGCCCTTTTGTTTCAATTACATCAAACATAAAAATCGGCAAATGCTTTCATGCTAATTTATATAGTTATGTTGAGCATGACTGTGTGATTGGTGACTATGTTACCTTCGCCCCTGGCGTCAAATGTAACGGTAATATCCATATCGAAGACCATGCTTATATTGGGACGGGTGTTGTGATCAAGCAGGGAACACCAGATAAGCCATTAGTGATTGGTAAAGGTGCTATCGTTGGTATGGGCGCAGTTGTGACTAAAAGCGTGCCTGCAGGAGTCACTGTAGTCGGTAACCCTGCAAGAATTTTAGAAAGAAAGTAAGATATATTTTTAATAGGAAATCATAATGTTAAATACTGCATTTGAACCATGGCCAAGTTTTACCCAAGAAGAAGCAGACGCAGTTAAAAATATATTACTTTCAAATAAAGTAAATTATTGGACAGGGCAAGAATGCCGTGAGTTTGAAAAAGAATTCGCGAATTTCGCTGGTACTCAATATGCAGTGGCGCTAACCAATGGCACTGTTGCTTTAGATGTGGCTTTAAAAGCTTTAGGTATTGGTGCTGGTGATGATGTTATCGTGACCTCACGTACCTTCCTTGCATCAGCTAGTTCGATTGTTACAGCGGGTGCCAATCCTGTGTTTGCTGATGTTGAGTTAGATTCCCAGAATATTTCGCGTCGTACGATTGAAGCCGTTCTTACACCAAATACCAAAGCCATTATTTGTGTGCATCTGGCGGGCTGGATGTGTGATATGGACCCAATTATGCAGCTTGCTCAAGAAAAGGGTTTGTCTGTCATTGAGGACTGTGCACAAGCGCATGGTGCAAAATACAAAGACAAACCTGCAGGTTCAATTGGACATATTGCGGCTTGGTCTTTCTGTCAGGATAAGATTATGAGCACGGGTGGGGAAGGCGGTATGGTCACCACCAATGATGAAGTGCTGTGGAAGAAAATGTGGTCTTATAAAGATCATGGTAAAAGCTATGATAGTGTTTATAACAAGCAACATCCGCCAGGTTTCCGATGGTTGCATGATTCCTTTGGTACAAACTGGCGTATGATGGAAATGCAGGCGGTAATTGGTCGTATTCAGTTAACACGTATGACTGGGTGGACACAAAAACGTACTGAAAATGCAGAGAAAATCTTAAAGGCTTTTGAGGGTTCTCCTTACTTTACTGTTCACTTGCCTTCAAATGATTATGTACATGCGCACTATAAATGTTATGTACAGGTCAATTTAGCTGCATTACCTGAGGGCTGGTCGCGTGATCGAATTATGCAAGAGATCAATGCACAAGATGTGCCTTGCTTTAGCGGTTCCTGTTCAGAAGTCTATCTGGAGCATGCATTTGATGGAACGCCATGGCGTCCAGAACAGCGTTTGCAAAATGCACAGCAACTCGGTGAGACAAGTCTCATGTTCTTGGTGCATCCAACACTGAGCACAGAAAGCATTGATAAAACAATTAGTGCAATTGACAAGGTAATACGCGCAATTCAATAAGGTTAAAAAAGTAAGGGGAAGAGTGTAATAATCTTTCAAATGCTTCCCCTTATGATTGTGTAATCAATATGTAAAAGTCATTTCTAGTTCTGTCAGAAATGCGTATAAAGATCAAACTGTAAAATGGAATGATTAGAAGATCATTGTGAAAAAGATTATTCATCAATTCGCCTCAGCACCAAGGCTTTTTAAGCAAATTTTCCTTGTTCTTTTGGATGCTCTAGCTTTCCCTATAATTTTATGGTTGTGCTATGTGATCCGTTTATTTGACTTGGGTGCAGATGTTATTCCTGGTATTCCTCATGGAATTATGCTGGTCAGTTTTATTACGGTTTTGAGTCTGGCACTTACAGGCGTTTATCATTTTATTGTACGCACATTTAACGAAGTCTTTATTGTTAAATTGGCGATTTCCGTGGCATTGACCATGGCAACCTTGTACATCCTGAATGTGATTACGCCAGCCTATATCCCAATGTCGATTCCATTCATGTATGGATTTATGATGTTTGCCTGGGTATGGCTCAGTCGTGCAGTGATTCGTTTTATTATTAAAGCTTCTTTTTATTCTGAGATTGGTCGTAAACGAATCGCAATTTATGGAGCGGGTGACGCAGGGCAGCAAATCGCAGCGGCATTACATCGTTCAGATGACCATTTACCAGTATTCTTTATTGATGACTATACTTCTTTACAGGGTCAAACTGTTGGTGGTTTAAAAGTTTATTCGGTTGAGAAGGCATTACAGCGCTTTAAAAAAGACCGTATTGATGAAATTCTACTGGCACTTCCTTCTGTTGGACGGGTGCGTAAAGCTGAAATTATCCAGCAATTTGAAATCGCACGTTTAAAAATTACGGAATTACCTGGTCTAACCCGTTTAGTGGATGGCGAAATTCAAGTTTCTGATATTCAGGAAGTTGATATTATTGATTTATTGGGCCGTGATCCAGTTCCACCGATTTCACATCTGATTGCCAAAAATATCCAGAATAAAGTGGTCATGGTGACAGGTGCGGGCGGTTCAATTGGTTCTGAACTGTGCCGTCAAATTATTAAGAATAAGCCTAAAATGTTAGTCATTTATGAGCTAACAGAATTTGCGTTATACGATATTGATAAAGAGTTAAGACAAACAGCGACTTGTGAAATTGTTCCGATTTTGGGAACGGTACAAGATCAGCAAAAACTTGAACGTATTATTGAACAATATCATATTCAGACGGTTTATCATGCCGCAGCTTATAAGCATGTCCCTCTGGTTGAATGTAATCCAATTGCAGGCTTAAAAAACAATGCGATTGGTACTGCGAATAGTTTGAATGCAGCCGTGAAAAAAGGCGTTGAAACCTTTGTTTTGATCTCAACAGATAAGGCGGTGCGACCAACCAATGTGATGGGTGCATCAAAACGTATGGCTGAGCTCTATTGTCAGGCGGTCGCTGAAACTAAACCTGATACGCAAATCAGTATTGTTCGTTTTGGTAATGTCTTGGGATCTTCTGGTTCAGTTGTTCCACTCTTTAAGCAACAGATTGCAAAAGGTGGTCCGATTACGGTAACTCATCCTGAGGTGACCCGTTACTTCATGACCATTCCTGAAGCATCTCAGCTCGTCATTCAGGCGGGGGCATTGGGCACTGGGGGCGATGTATTCTTGCTCGATATGGGTGAGCCCGTCAGAATTCAGGATCTTGCTCGTCAAATGATCAAACTCAGTGGTTTGAAAGTGAGAGAAACTGGTTCACTAGATGGTGATATTGAAATTGCCTATAGCGGTTTGCGTCCAGGTGAAAAACTGTATGAAGAATTGCTGATTGATCAGGACAATACCGAATATACTGAACATACCCGTATCTTACGTTCGTTTGAAAAACATTTTCCATTAGAAGAAATTCAGTGTGTATTTGGTAAAATCAATCAAATGACAGCAATCGATCATGATGTTGACTGGGCTTTAACACAGCTTGAGCATTATGTTGATGGCTATAAACGTAGTGACGAAGTTCGAGTTAACTAATCTGAGAAAGCAATGATCAAAAAAGCAATTTTACCTGTGGCTGGTTTAGGTACACGTTTCTTACCTGCAAGTAAATCTATTCCAAAGGAAATGGTGACTGTTGTTGATCGCCCTGCAATTGAATATGTGGTGAGAGAAGCGGTTGAAGCAGGTATTGAGCAAATCATTTTGGTGACTCACTCTTCAAAAGCATCGATTGAAAACTATTTTGATCGTAATTTTGAGCTGGAAACGACGTTAGAGCAGAAGAAGAAATTTGATCTACTCAAAGAAATCACTGATATTTTGCCAAAGCATGTCAGTGTCGTGAGTGTACGTCAGCCCCAGCCGCTGGGGCTTGGTCATGCGGTACTCTGTGCAAAAGATATTGTAGGTGATGAAGCCTTTGCGGTGCTTTTGCCTGATGTGTTAGTAAAAAATGCAACCTCTGAAAATGATCTGTCTTTGATGATTCAGCGCTTTGAAGCATCTCAAGCTGCGCAAATTATGGTTGAAGCAGTGCCTGACCACTTAGTTGATCAATATGGGATTGTAGACGTTGCTGTATCACCGAATGAAGGTGAAAGTATCGTTATGCAAGGCATTGTTGAAAAACCTGCCGTGGGAACAGCACCTTCAAATTTATCTGTGGTTGGACGTTATATTTTACCCGCACAAATTATGGGTCTTTTGGAAAATACACCGCGTGGCGCTGGAAATGAAATTCAGCTGACGGATGCGATTGCGACTTTACAGCAAGCACAGGTCGTTGAAGCATATCGTATGAAAGGGCAGACCTTCGATTGCGGTAGCAAACTTGGTTATCTGAAAGCTGTGTTACATTATGGTGTTGAGCATCCGAAACTGGGCGCAGAATTTAAGGGCTTAATCAAGGAATTGGCCCTCTAATCATTGAGGGCAAGTATTTTATGAAAGTCGCGATCTTTGGTAATACTTTATATGCAGGTGTTATGTCTGCATTATTGTCTGAATCTGGTCACTTGGTATATTGGTGTTCACAGCTTAATAGAGAAGTAGATGATCAACAATATGCCTTCCATGATGAAAACGTCAGTCATTTATTGCAGAAACAGCTGAGCAGCGGTTTTCTGCATTATAGTGATTTAGCGGGCATACCTTTAGATATTGATGCTTATCTATTTAGTTTTAACCAAACGCAAGAGCAACAAGTCTTTCAACTGTTACACTCTTTGAAACAACGTCCAATTATTCATCCTAAATTGATGATTAATGCATCCACTTTTGGTTTGCGTGGTACTGAGAAATTTCAACAGATCCTTTGTGATGATGATTGGGCTTATTTGCCTGATACCATGCAGGAAGGAAACGCCTTACAGAGCTTAACTCAGGCAAAACAATTGATTGTGGGCTGTACACGAACCGAAGTACAGGTGAAGGTCAAAGAGTTATTAAGACCTTTCTTTCCCTTAGAGCAACAATATCTATTTATGCCAATTCTGGATGCCGAGTTTACCAAGCTGAGTATTTCGGGCATGTTGGCAACACGCATTAGTTATATCAACGATTTGGCTGTCGTGGCGGAAAAGTTGGGTATTGACATTGCCTCTGTGCGTCAGGGTATGGCTGCTGATAACCGGATTGGATCAGCTTATCTGGCACCCGGTGCTGGTTTCGGTGGTGAAAACTTTTCTCATGATATTTTAACCCTTGCCAACACGGTTGCGAATACTGGAGTGAAAAGCCAGTTACTTGCTCAGGTTTGGGATATCAATGAGCAACAGAAAGAAATTCTGTTTCGCAAGTTCTGGAATTATTACCACGGGGATTTGCAAGCCAAATCGATTGCGATCTGGGGTGCATCTTTTAAAGAAAATACCTCAAGTATTCAACAATCTCCAATTCATCAAATGCTTGCCGCTTTATGGGCTCAAGGTGTAACCGTTCATCTGCATGATCCACAGGCCTTAGATGAAATTGAAATGATGTATGGGCAGCGTAGTGATTTGATTTTGCATCATAATCAATATGATGCTGTTAAAGATGTGCATGGCTTATGCGTTTTAACAGCTTGGAAACAATACTGGAGTCCGGATTTCAAACAATTAACACAATTGATGGAACATCCCTTGATTTTAGACGGTCGAAATATTTATGACCCACACTATGTAAAAGCCCAAGGTTTTGCTTATATGGGAGTGGGACGTTAATGATGACTAAGCAGATTCATCCTTTCGCTGTTAAAGCACAGTCCTCTGTTTTGGAAGAGCTGGCTGTTTTACAAAAGCAGTTTAAGGCGCTTCATCTAAATGCTTTATTTGCAGAGGATCCTACTCGCTTCAAGCATTTTTCAGTCGAATATGATCAGATCGTTTTAGATTTTAGTAAACATCGTATTGATCAGCAGGTGTTAAATCAATTGGTGGATTTGGCTCATGCTCAGGATCTAAATGGGTGGATTAAACGACTATTCTCATGTGAGCAGATTAACTACACCGAACATCGGGCTGCGATGCACTGGGCCTTACGTCTGCCTAAATCAAGTCCAAAGCTGCCAGAGGTCAATCAAGCCGTTCAAGATCAGCTGGAGCAAATGTATGCGCTGGTTGAAAAAATTCATGCTGGCCAATGCCGCGGTGCAACGGGTGAAGTGATTCAGGATGTGGTGAACATCGGAGTCGGTGGATCTGATCTGGGCCCCCTCATGGTCACCCATGCGCTTTCAGACTTTAAAGTCAAAACGGCAAAGCCTTTAGATATTCACTTTGTTTCAACCATGGATGGCAGCCAACTCTCTGAATTGTTACATCAGCTTCGCCCTGAAACGACCTTATTTATTATTTCTTCCAAGTCGTTTGGTACCATTGATACACTTTCGAACGCCCAGACCGTACGACAATGGTTAGAAAAAGCGTTAGGAAGCAACGAAAAGATTCTGAAGAATCACTTTGTTGGTGTCTCGACTAAACCAGAAAAAATGACGGAATGGGGTATTGCACCTGATAAGCAGCTTTTGCTTTGGGATTGGGTCGGCGGTCGCTATTCACTGTGGTCATGTATTGGTTTACCGATTGCGCTAACGATTGGTGTCGAAGGGTTTAAACAACTGTTGGCAGGGGCTTATGCCATCGATCACCATTTCCAGACGGCTTCATTTGAACAGAACATTCCTGTATTGATGGGGCTGTTAGGGGCGTGGAATAATAATTTTCTCGATATCCAAACCCATGCGGTATTGCCTTATGACGGGCGACTCAAGTATTTCGCGGCTTATTTACAGCAGCTTGAAATGGAGTCGAATGGTAAGTCCATTCAACGCAATGGGGAAAAGGTCAATTCAGCCACCTGCCCAATTGTTTGGGGAGAAGTGGGACCGAATGCGCAGCATGCTTTCTATCAGCTATTACATCAAGGCACGCACTCGGTCAGCTGTGATTTTATTGCCCCAGTAAAACGTTATAACGCAAACCAGTTTACCTATGCAGAAAGTGCAGAGGCACTGGTCGAGCAACATCATTTGGCTTTGTCCAACTGTCTGGCTCAATCGCGTTTACTGGCGTTTGGAAATCAGGCTTTAGCCGCTGACGAACTTGAAGCTTTACCTGCATATAAGCAATATGAAGGTAATCAACCGAGCTCAACCATTTTACTTAAAGAGCTCAACCCTTATAGTTTAGGGATGTTGATTGCAATGTATGAGCATAAGGTGTTTGTGCAATCTGTACTTTGGAATATCAACCCCTTCGATCAATGGGGCGTTGAAAAAGGTAAAGAAATTGCCAATCAGCTGTTACCGATTTTAAATCGTGAGCAAGAAGATTTATCTTCATTTGATGCATCAACGCAAGGTTTGCTGAAAATATTGTTAGGAAAGACAGATGGCTAAGATTTTAGTCACAGGTGGTGCGGGCTATATTGGTTCGCATACCTGTTTAGAATTGCTGGATGCAGGCCATGAAGTTATCGCATTTGATAATTTGTCCAATAGTTCGGAAGAAGCTTTGCGCCGTGTCGAAAAACTGGCAAATAAAAGCCTGATTTTTGTAAAGGGTGATATTCGCCATGAGCAGGATCTAGATCAGGTCTTTCACAAATTTCAGATTGATGCGGTGATCCATTTTGCAGGCTTAAAAGCAGTGGGTGAAAGTCAGCAAATCCCCTTAGCCTATTTTGAACATAATATTGCGGGGAGTCTACAACTCTTCAAATCGATGGAAAAAGCGGGTGTTTTTAGCTTAGCATTTAGCTCATCTGCAACGGTATATGGTGAGTTAAATCCTTCACCTTATCAAGAAGATATGTCTCTAAGTTTGCCAAATAATAATTATGGTTATACCAAACTGATTATTGAACAGATGCTAGAAAAGATGGCGCTGGCTGACTCAAGATGGTCGATTGCCTTGTTACGTTATTTTAATCCAGTCGGTGCACATAAAAGTGGGCAGATTGGAGAAGATCCTCAGGGTATTCCCAATAATTTAATGCCCTATGTCACACAAGTAGCGGTAGGACGTCGTGAAAAACTGTCTATTTTTGGCAATAACTATCCAACCAAAGACGGCACTTGTGAGCGGGATTTTATTCATGTGGTTGATTTGGCGAAAGCTCATGTGTTGGCCGTTTCCAATCGTCTCAACAATAAAGGTTGCCGAGCTTGGAATATTGGAACCGGAGCTCCAATTTCAGTTCTACAAATTAAAGAAACCTTTGAGAAAGTGAATGGAATTAAGATTCCGACAGAATTTGCGGAGCGGAGAACCGGAGATTTGGCCGCATTTTATGCAGATGCTTCGCGAGTTAAAGCTGAGCTGGGCTGGCAACCCCAATATACCTTGGAAGATATGCTGGCAGATAGCTGGAACTGGCAAAAGCAAAATCCAAACGGTTTTAACTGAATCGGATGATAATAAAAAAGGAGCATGAAGCTCCTTTTTTATTGGGAGTAAATTAGCCTTGAATCAAAGCTGTTAATTCGTCGATATAATGCTGCATCGGTTGCGGATTTTTGTCTGCACGGCTTTCGATATTTAAGCGCAATAATGGCTCAGTATTTGATGCACGTACATTCAGGCGCCAAGCACCAAAATCGAGGCTAACGCCATCGGTACGGTCTACCTGAGGATTCTGGTCAGCATAATGATCAAAGATTTTTTGTACTGTGGCTTGTGTGTCAGCCACTTTAAAGTTGATCTCGCCACTGCACGGGAATTTGGCAATCATGTTTTCAACCAGTGTTGAAAGCGATTGTCCTGTTTCTGAAAGCAATGCAATGGTGAGTAACCATGGAATCATACCGCTGTCACAATAGGCAAAATCGCGGAAATAATGGTGGGCGCTCATTTCACCGCCGTACACTGCATTGTGTTCACGCATCACGTCTTTAATGAAGGCGTGTCCTGATTTTGACTGTACTGCAATACCTTGATATTGATCGACGATATCAAAGGTATTCCAGACTAGACGTGGGTCATGCACGATTTTCTCACCTGATTGTTTGATCAGGAAGGCTTGTGCCAATAAACCGACGATGTAATAGCCCTCAATAAACTGACCTTTTTCATCAAACAAGAAGCAACGGTCAAAATCACCATCCCAGGCAATGCCCATATCAGCTTGATGTTGCAGTACTGCATCACGGGTACTGTCGCGGTTTTCAATTAAAATTGGGTTAGGAATACCATTTGGGAAGTTGCCATCAGCTTCATGATGAATTTTAATAAATTCCACAGGGATGTTGAGTTGCTGGAATTTTTGTTCAATGGCATCAATCACATGACCTGCTGCACCATTGCCCGCATTGACCACTAGCTTGAGCGGACGAATTTTTTGCGGATCGATATAAGTGAGTAGATGCTCGATGAACTCAGGCAAAATATTGTAGTTTTGCGTGGTGCCTTTATTCGCAACTTCAGTGAATTGCCCTGATTCAGCAAGTGCCTGAATTTCTTTTAAGCCTGTTTCCGCACTGATAGGACGAGCATTTTCACGCACCAGTTTCATGCCGTTGTAATCCATTGGATTGTGGCTGGCAGTCACTTCAATACCGCCTTGCACATCTAAGTGGAAGGCTGCGAAATAGACTTCTTCTGTGCCTGTCATACCCAAATCAAGCACATTGATGCCTGCATCATTCAAACCACGAATGGTTGCCTGTTTTAAGCCTTCGCTACTTAAACGGATATCACAACCAATCACTACAGTTTTAGGTTGATAGATCTGTCCATAGGCACGACCAATGTTATAAGCAATCTCTTCATTCAGTTCTGTGCCGAGTTTGCCGCGAATATCATAGGCTTTAAAACAAGTCAGTTGAGTCATATTGTTCAATTCATAGTGATGTGATTTGAGTTGTGAACACATTATACAGATATCGCCAAGAAGTCATATTTATAGTTCTTTATCGAGTGATTACGGTTGAGTTTAACTTCGTAGAGTTGCCGTAAAGACAACCCTTTCATAAGACTTTAGTCGAATGTGAAATAAGAAGATTGATAGAAAAGGGTTGATTTAGTTTAATTATTATTGGTCATACCAATTATTGTCGTTACAGTGGGGTTGATCCTGATAATTCATATAATTAAGATGCATAAAGATTGCAAATGGGTGGGATTTGCTTATTTATGGAATATTGGTCATACCAATATTGGAAAGATTCGTTAAATATCGAAGTGAAAACAAAATGACGCCCAGCATTTCAAGGAGATGAGAATGCTAAATGTGTGGCAACAAATTTATGACCCTTTAAATAATATCTGGCTATCCAGTGCGGTTGCGCTGATTCCGATTATTTTCTTCTTCTTAGCTTTGGCTGTATTTCGCTTAAAAGGCAGTGTTGCGGGAACCTGCACTGTGATTATTGCCATGCTGATTGCTTTATTCTTCTATCAAATGCCCGTTGAAATGGCATTTGCTTCTGTAGTTTATGGTTTTATTTACGGTTTATGGCCAATTTCCTGGATTATTATCGGTGCCGTTTTTCTGTATAAAATTTCAGTGAAAACAGGGCAGTTTGATGTCATTCGCTCCAGTATTTTATCGATTACTGAAGACCAGCGCTTACAAATGCTACTGGTCGGTTTCGCTTTTGGGACCTTCCTTGAAGGTGCGGCAGGTTTTGGTGCACCAGTTGCAATTACCGCGGCATTATTAGTCGGACTAGGCTTTAAACCACTTTATGCCGCAGGTCTTTGTTTGATTGTGAATACAGCACCTGTGGCCTTTGGGGCGATGGGGATTCCGATTATTGTGGCAGGGCAGGTATCTGGTGTAGATACCATGGAAATCAGCCAGATGGTGGGGCGCCAGTTGCCGTTTTTAACCATCATTGTGCTGTTCTGGATTATGGCGATCATGGATGGCTGGCGTGGCGTGAAAGAAACTTGGCCTGCGGTATTGGTCGGTGGTAGTGCTTTCGCCATTGCACAGTATCTAACCTCGAATTTTCTGGGGCCAGAACTGCCTGATATTACGGCTGCGATTGCCTCATTGGTCAGTCTCACCCTGTTATTCCGTGTCTGGAAGCCGAAGCATATTTTCCGTTTTGAGGGCGTAGATCCACAAAATACAAGCTCCGCAGAGCATACACCACAACGCTATAGCATTGCGCAGATTGCCAAAGCATGGTCTCCGTTTATGATTTTAACCGTGATGGTGACCATCTGGAGTATTCAACCGTTTAAAGCTTTGTTTGCTAAAGATGGTGCATTGGCGGACTGGATTTTTAAAATTGAAGTGCCGTATCTGCATAAGCTGGTAGAAAAAATGGCGCCGATCGTGCCAGAAACCACAGCCTATGAAGCGATCTATAAATTTGACTGGTTCTCTGCCACAGGTACAGCGATTTTTATTGCGGCCATCATTACCATCATTTTCCTGAAAATGAAAACGCGTGAGGCGGTCACTACCTTTGGCGAAACATTGAATGAATTAAAAACGCCAATTTATTCGATTGGGATGGTGTTGGCCTTTGCTTTTATTGCCAATTATTCAGGTCTTTCTGCGACTTTGGCTCTAGCATTATCACACACAGGTCATGCTTTTACTTTCTTCTCGCCATTCTTGGGTTGGCTGGGAGTATTCCTGACGGGTTCAGATACGTCATCAAATGCCTTGTTCTCGGCTTTACAAGCGACCACAGCCCAGCAAATTGGGATTCCAGAAGTATTGCTGGTGGCTGCCAATACCAGTGGCGGCGTAACGGGCAAGATGATTTCACCACAATCGATTGCGATTGCCTGTGCAGCAGTAGGTCTCGTTGGAAAAGAGTCAGACTTGTTCCGTTTCACGGTAAAACATAGCATCATATTTACTGTCTTTGTTGGCATCATCGTCACGGTTCAGGCTTATCTGGTGCCGTGGATGATTCCATAACTCGAGTAAAGGGAACGTGATGAGAATCTCCGATCAAGTGGTCATGAAATTACAGGCGCTCATTGAGCAGTGCCAGATGAAAAAAGGTGATCGTTTGCCAGCCGAGCGTCAGCTTGCAACCAGCTTGGGGGTGTCTCGTCCGTCCTTACGTGAAGCGATTCAGCAATTGAATAGTCAGGGCGTGCTCAGTAGCCGCCGTGGTGATGGGACCTATATTCAGCAATTGCCAGAACAATGGTCACAACAGTTGATTGTGAATCCGATTAGTAACCTGATTGAAGAAGATCCGCTGTACCGTTTTGATGTGCAAGAAGCCCGTTTGTTACTGGAAGGTGGAACAGCTTGGTATGCAGCATTGCGTTCAACGTCTGAAGATCGCGCCAAAATCCATCATTATTTTGATGAGATTAGCCGCCATCAAAATGCAGGGGATTCGGCTCAGGCCGCGGTTGCAGATGCAGAATTTCATTTGGCGATTGCTGAGGCCTCACACAATATTGTATTGATCCAGATGATGCGCGGCTTGTTTGACTTGTTGCAATACAACGTCTTACTGGGACGCAAGAAAGTTTATAACGATCCTGTTAATGGTGATTTGCTCAGTGAGCAGCATTTTCAGGTGATGGATGCGATTGATCGTAAAGATCCCGAAGCTGCACGCCAAGCGGTGTGTGGGCATATTGAATTTGTGATTAATCATGTACGTGCGCTGGACGAAGATGAAGCTCGCCAGAAACGTGCAACACGTTTAACAAGAGTTGACTCAAAATGATTATTTCTTCTGGCAATGATTATCGTGCTGCGGCACAACGTCGTTTACCGCCATTTTTATTTCATTACATCGACGGTGGTGCCTATTCGGAACATACCTTAAAACGCAATGTACAGGACCTTTCTGAAATTGCCTTGCGTCAACGGGTGCTGAACGATATGTCTACACTCAGTTTGGAAACCAAACTGTTTAATGAAACGCTTTCAATGCCGGTGGCTTTGGCACCTGTAGGTTTAACAGGTATGTATGCGCGTCGCGGTGAAGTTCAGGCGGCAGTGGCAGCGGATAAAAAGGGAATTCCATTTACTTTGTCGACGGTTTCGGTCTGTCCAATCGAAGAAGTGGCGCCTGCCATTAATCGTCCAATGTGGTTTCAGCTCTATGTTTTGCGTGACCGTGGCTTTATGCGTAATGCCTTGGAACGTGCCAAAGCCGCAGGGTGTTCAACACTGGTATTTACCGTGGATATGCCTGTGCCAGGGGCGCGTTATCGTGATGCTCATTCAGGCATGAGCGGTCCAAATGCGGCGATGCGTCGTTATATGCAATCAATGTTGCATCCGCATTGGGCATGGAATGTCGGCATGTGTGGCCGTCCCCATGATTTGGGCAATATCTCGAAATATCTGGGCAAACCGACAGGGCTTGAGGATTATATCGGCTGGCTAGGCTCTAACTTTGATCCGTCGATTTCTTGGAAAGATCTGGAGTGGATTCGTGAGTTCTGGGATGGCCCGATGGTGATTAAGGGGATTCTGGATCCTGAAGATGCCAAAGATGCAGTGCGCTTTGGTGCGGATGGCATTGTGGTATCCAATCATGGGGGGCGTCAACTGGATGGCGTGATGTCTTCTGCGCGAGCTTTGCCTGCGATTGCGGATGCGGTGAAGGGCGATCTGGCGATTCTGGCAGACTCTGGCATTCGTAATGGTTTGGATGTGGTACGGATGTTGGCACTTGGTGCGGATACGGTGTTATTGGGCCGTGCCTTTGTCTATGCCTTGGCGGCGGCAGGTGGGCAAGGGGTGTCGAATTTGCTGGATTTGATTGATAAGGAAATGCGGGTGGCGATGACGTTGACGGGTGCGAAGTCGATTCAGGAGATTAATGCAGATTGTTTGGTACAAGCCATTAAACAAGGTTTTTAAGAATTCTTTTCTAAGTTTAGTAGTAGGCACAGCCGCCAAGTTTGGTGACATGCTTATGTCTGAGGTAGAGGCATTTGTCACTTTTGAAGGATCAAAAGTAACCAAAAATCCTCTATTCCGATGACGGTACTTCCCTGCTACCGCATCGGAACAGGCGGCATCCTTGCCGCCAATCGCGATAGCAAAATGAGATGTTCTCAATTAGAAAAAGAGCGACCTAAGCTCTTGATAGTAAATTATGCCAAAGGAGCCATCATGCAAACATTTTCTCCCAAAGTGGTGATTGATCGTTTACAGCAGATTGTTGGACGTCAGCATGTACTGAGTGATGACCAAAGTACTCGCCAGTATCGTCAAGGTCATCGTTTTGGTGAGGGCAAAGTATTTGCAGTGGTCATCCCGGGTACCTTGCTGGAACAATGGCAGGTGCTGCAAGCGGCGATTGATGCAGATTGTATTGTCATTATGCAAGCCGCCAATACAGGACTAACGGGTGGTTCAACACCCTATGGCAATGATTATGATCGTCCTGTGTTGGTGATGAGTACGCGTCGTTTAAAGGGCATTCAGGTCATCCATGAGGGTAAGCAGGTGATTTGTTTGCCAGGGGCGACTTTGGACAATCTGGAACAATTGCTCAAAGGCTATGATCGGGAACCACATTCGGTGATTGGTTCTTCCTGTATTGGTGCTTCGGTATTGGGTGGGGTCTGTAATAACTCGGGTGGTGCACTGGTACGTCGTGGGCCTGCTTATACGGAACTAGCGCTGTATGCGCAGGTCAATGCACAAGGTCAGCTGGAATTGGTGAATCATCTCGGTGTGAACTTGGGCTCAACTCCTGAAGAAATCCTGACCCGTTTAGAGCAGCAGCAATACCAAGCGACAGATATTCTAGATGATGTTGAAAAGCAGGCATCCGATCAACGTTATGCGCAAGATGTCACACAAGTCGATGCCGATAGTCCTGCTCGTTTTAATGCTGATCCATCACGTTTGTTTGAAGCCTCAGGTTCAGCAGGAAAAGTCTGCGTGTTTGCGGTGCGTCTGGATACCTATGAGAAGGTAGAGAGCAGCGTTTTCTATATTGGTACAAATGATGCCAATGATCTAACCGCGATCCGTCGTTATTTACTCACGTCGTTGCCAAGCTTGCCAATTGCTGGGGAATATATTCATCGTGATGCTTACCATATTGGCGAAAAATACGGTAAAGATACCTTTCTATTTATTGAGAAATTTGGCACAGCCAATGTGCCGAAAGCCTTCGCGCTCAAGGATAAGGTCGATGGCTTTTTAGAAAGATTTAAAATCAAAGGGCTGACCGATCATATTTTACAAGCCATCACGTCCTTGTTACCGAGTCATCTACCGAAACGGATGACGGAATATCGCGATCGTTATGAGCATCATTTGATGTTACGCGTTGAAAATAACTGCAAAGCCCAGACCGAGCAATTTTTACAAGACTATTTTGCGGTGCATGCTTCGGGCAATTTCTTTCTCTGTGATGCGGATGAAGGGCGTAAAGCCTTTTTGCATCGTTTTGCGGTGGCAGGCGCAGCGATTCGTTATCGTGATACCCATCGGGATGAGGTTGAAGATATTGTGGCATTGGACATCGCTTTACGTCGCAATGACCGTGAATGGGTAGAGCAATTGCCTGCGGAGATGGAACAGCAAATCATTCATAAGCTTTATTATGGGCACTTTTTCTGTCATGTGTTTCATCAGGATTACATCATTAAAAAAGGCAATGATCCGTTAGCGATGGAACATCAAATGTGGCATTTGCTGGATGCACGCCGTGCTGAATATCCAGCCGAGCATAATGTCGGTCATCTGTATATTGCCAAGCCAGCATTGGCCAATTTCTATCAGAAACTTGATCCGAATAATTGTTTTAATGTCGGGATAGGGCAAACCTCTAAATTGAAGTATTGGGGCAGAGCCAAGCCCTAAATTCACATAAAACCAGCAATAAAAAAGGCGCTTTAAGCGCCTTTTTTATCTGTTACAACTTAAGCTGTTGCCGCAGATTTTGCTAAAACTTCAGCCACTGCTTTCGCAACTTTGTAAACATTATTCATGTTCAGACCCGCAACACAGATACGACCACTGCGTACCAAGTAGATTGCATATTCTTCACGAAGAATGTCCACTTGCTCAGCCGTTAAACCGGTGTAGCTAAACATGCCTTTTTGGTTCACAAGGTAGCTAAAGTCACGGTCAGGAAGGGCTTTAGTCAATTCATCTTTCAAGATGCTACGCATTTTGATAATACGCTCACGCATCTCTTTCACTTCGCCTTGCCATTGTTGATTGAGATCAGCGTCATTTAACACTTGATCAACCAACCATGCACCTGTTGTTGGTGGGCTAGAGTAGATACGACGTACTGTTGCTTTCAACTGACCGAATGTGCATTTTGCTGCTTCAGCATCGTCACATACGAAGGTCAAACCGCCAACACGCTCACCGTAAAGTGAGAAGATTTTAGAGAACGAGTTGCTGACAATAAAGTTCAGACCTGCTTGGTCTAAAGCACGAATTGCATAGGCATCCTGTTCCATACCATCGCCAAAACCTTGATACGCGATGTCGAGGAATGGAATGAGGTTACGTTCTTTTAATACCACAATCACTTGATCCCATTGTGCTGGGTTCAAGTCTGCACCTGTTGGGTTATGGCAGCATGGGTGTAATAACACAATGCTTTGTTCTGGCAATGTTTTTAAAGTAGACAACATACCGTCAAAATCAACGCCACGTGTTTCAGCATCGAAGTACGGGTAGAAGTTGCTCTTGATGCCTGCACCATTGAAGATCGCAACGTGGTTGTCCCAAGTTGGCTGACTTACCCAAACTTCTGAATTCGGGAAGTAGGTTTTTAAGAAGTCTGCCCCCACTTTTAACGCGCCAGAACCACCAAGCGTTTGAATTGTTGCAACACGACCTTGTTGAATTGCAGGGCTATTGGCACCAAACAATAACGCTTGAATCGCATCACGGTAAGGCTTGAAACCTTCCATTGGTAAATAAAGCTTGGTTTGCGTGTTTTTAGGAGCAATACGTTTTTGCGCTTCGATAATGGTATCAAGCTGAGGAACGATACTGTCTTCGTTATAGTACAAACCAATACTAAGGTTAACCTTTTCAGCACGCGAATCAGCATTGAACTGTTCCATTAATGAAAGGATCGGATCGCCTGCATAAGGTGGGATATGTTGAAACATTAACAATGTCCTTTTCTTCAACAAAGTGCATAGATGTCTGGGGAAGTTGCGCTTCATGAGCGGAACCTTCGATGCCCAATAATGTATCAATAAAGACTGCATGAAGCACGCTGTTATTTACATTTTGGTGCAGTATTTACTTACAAAATTTGTCGGGATTGCTCAATTATAAAGATTGTCTACAATCAAGCTGTCATACTATGGTCTTAGGATAAAAAGTAGCAGCTTTGAAAGGGCAGTGAAAAGACCTAAGATCTGATCCTGTATTTTGAATTTAAGTTATTGTTTTATATTTTATTTTAATAATTCTGCCAAGAGACAATATACGTGTGTCAAGGCCATTGGATTGACAGCATCAGTCTAATTTATTGTCGACAATCCTATTGCATTTTTTGTTATACCTCGTTATAAAATCATCAAAACTGTAGAGATTGTCGACAATATGCAAGATACCCTTGTTCCTCAAGCCATCAGCACCAGTCAGGGAATGACTCTGACGGAACACGTATTTAAGCAAATTCAGTCGGCAATTGTGTTGGGACAAATTCCTGCGGGCAGCAAGATTTCAGAACCTGAACTGGCACGTATTTATGGCATTAGCCGTGGCCCGCTACGTGAAGCCATTCACCGTCTGGAAGGGCAGAAACTGGTGGAGCGTACTGCCCATGTTGGTGCGCGTGTGGTGTCATTGTCACTGCAACAGTTTCAAGAGCTCTATCAAATTCGTGCATCATTAGAAGGCTTGGCCTGCAAACTAGCGGCCCAGCATATTGATAAAAAACAGATTCTGGCCCTGCGTGATGTATTGCGTATGCATGCCGAAGATGAAAATTTTAAAGCAGGTAAAGGCTATTATCTGCAAGAAGGTCAGGACGATTTCCATTACTGCATTATCAAAAGCAGTGGCAATAAAACCCTAGAAAAAATGTTATGCGATGAGCTGTATCACCTCATTCGTATGTATCGCATCCAGTTTTCAAATACCCCAGATCGTCCGAGCAAAGCTTGGGATGAACATATCCGCATTTTAGATGCGATTGCCGAAGGTGATGGTGAGCTGGCTGAAATGCTGATGCACCGTCATATCAATGCATCCTACAAAATTGTTGAGCAAACATTGCTACAAAATCAAGGAGAACAACAACATGGCTAAACAGTCTGCTGGTCAGCTATTCCGCGACGCGGTCGCAAATGAAAAACCATTACAAGTGGTGGGTGCGATCAATGCCAACCATGCTTTATTGGCAAAGCGTGCAGGTTATAAAGCGATCTACTTGTCTGGTGGTGGTGTTGCGGCAGGTTCTTTGGGTTTACCTGATTTGGGTATCAGTAACCTTGATGATGTATTGACCGATGTACGCCGTATTACCGATGTGTGTGATCTGCCATTGTTGGTCGATGTGGATACAGGTTTTGGGGCATCTGCGTTTAATATCGCACGTACCACCAAGTCGATGATCAAGTTCGGTGCTGCTGCGATGCATATCGAAGACCAGGTTGGCGCTAAACGTTGTGGTCATCGCCCAAATAAAGCCATCGTGACCCAGCAAGAAATGGTAGACCGTATCAAAGCCGCAGTCGATGCGCGTACCGACGACAGCTTTGTGATCATGGCACGTACCGATGCGCTTGCGGTTGAAGGCTTACAGGCTGCAATTGACCGTGCAGGTGCTTATATCGAAGCAGGTGCAGACATGCTGTTTCCAGAAGCAATCACTGAATTGGCAATGTATAAGCAATTTGCAAATGCGACCAAAGTGCCTGTTTTAGCCAATATCACTGAGTTTGGTTCTACGCCATTATTTACCACTGAAGAACTGGCTTCTGCCGATGTCAGCATTGCGCTCTATCCACTTTCTGCATTCCGTGCCATGAACAAGGCTGCAGAAAATGTCTATGAGACCTTGCGTAAAGAAGGCACGCAAAAGAATCTGGTCGATACCATGCAAACCCGCCAAGAATTGTATGAACGCATTAACTACCATGCGTTTGAGCAGTATCTTGATGGAACTTTTGCGAAGAATAAATAATTTTACCCCCTCCTAACCTCCCCCAGAGGGAGAGGGATTTCACGAATTTAAGACCTTCTTTTATGAAAGACTTAAGAATCGTGAAGGCGGCATGGATGCCGCCACGTTGGGCTGCGGTAGCAGGGACGTACCGTCAGGCCAACAAAGGATTTTTGCTTACTTTTGATCCATCAAAAGTAAGTCCAGCCGAAGGCTTATCCTAAAATAAGATGAGAGTTCGGTATGACACCGCTACGAAATTCACCTAAGGATATAAAAAGGACAATCTTATGAGCAGTAATGAAACAACAACAGGCTTCAAACCAAAAAAATCAGTTGCACTCAGCGGACAAGTGGCAGGCAACACTGCACTTTGTACCGTAGGACGCAGCGGCAACGACTTACACTACCGTGGCTATGACATTCTCGATCTTGCTGTCGGCAGCCAATTTGAAGAAGTGGCACACCTTCTGGTACACGGCAAACTTCCAAACAAAGCAGAACTCAAAGCCTATAAAGCAAAATTAAAAGCACTCCGTGGCTTACCAGCAGCATTGAAAACCGCACTTGAGCAACTCCCGCCGTCAGCACACCCAATGGATGTGATGCGTACAGGCGTATCTGTACTCGGTTGCTTAACACCAGAACATGAAGACCATAACGAAGCGGGCGCAAAAGACATTGCTGATAAATTAATGGCAAGCTTGGGCTCAATGCTGCTTTATTGGTACCACTTCAGCAACAACGGTCGTCGTATTGAAGTTGAAACCAATGACGATTCGATTGCTGCGCATTTCTTGCATTTACTGCATGGTGAAGCGCCATCGGAAGAGTGGATTCAAGCTATGCACACGTCTTTGATTCTGTATGCAGAGCATGAATTCAATGCCTCAACCTTTACCTCTCGTGTAGTCGCAGGGACAGGCTCAGACATGTACTCGGCAATTACGGGCGGTATCGGTGCGTTACGTGGCCCTAAACATGGTGGCGCGAACGAAGTTGCGTTTGTGATTCAACAACGTTATGACAACGCAGACGAAGCAGAAGCAGACATCCGTAGCCGTGTTGAGAAAAAAGAAGTGGTGATTGGTTTTGGTCACCCAGTCTATACCGTTTCTGATCCACGTAACGAAGTCATCAAGAAAGTGGCACACGACTTGGCGCAAGCACAAGACAACACCAAGATGTATTTGATCGCTGAGCGTTTAGAAGCCGTGATGAAAGAAGTGAAGAACATGTTCCCGAACCTCGACTGGTTCAGTGCGGTGAGCTATCACTTGATGGGCGTGCCAACAGCCATGTTTACGCCATTATTCGTGATTGCACGTACTGCGGGCTGGTCTGCGCACGTGATTGAACAACGTCAGGACGGCAAAATCATTCGTCCAAGTGCCAACTATACTGGCCCTGAAAATCTTGAATTTAAACCATTGGCGGAGCGTGGTTAATGAACACAAAATATCGTAAACCGCTGGCGGGTACCCAGCTCGAATACTATGACGTGCGTCAAGCCGTTGAAGATATTCAGCCAGGCGCATATGCAACTCTGCCGTACACATCGAAAGTGTTGGCTGAACAGCTGGTGCGTAAAGCTGATGCCGAGAATTTAACAGAATACTTAAAGCAATTGATCGAACGTCGCCAAGATACCGATTTTCCATGGTATCCAGCACGTGTAGTCTGTCACGACATCTTGGGTCAAACGGCACTGGTAGACCTTGCTGGTTTGCGTGATGCGATTGCCGATAAGGGCGGTGATCCTTCCAAAGTGAATCCTGTGGTGCCAACCCAGTTGATCGTCGATCACTCTTTGGCAGTGGAATACGGTGGTTTTGACCCTGATGCGTTTGAGAAAAACCGTGCAGTGGAAGACCGTCGTAATGAAGACCGTTTCCATTTTATTGAGTGGACCAAAACCGCTTTTAAAAATGTCGACGTGATTCCTGCGGGCAACGGCATCATGCATCAGATCAACTTGGAGAAAATGTCTCCAGTGATTCAAAATCGTGACGGCTTGGCATTCCCAGATACTTGTGTCGGTACAGATTCACATACGCCACATACCGATGCGCTTGGCGTGATTTCAGTCGGTGTCGGTGGCTTAGAAGCTGAAAATGTAATGCTCGGTCGTGCATCTTGGATGCGTTTACCTGACATCATTGGGGTTGAATTTGTTGGTCAACGTCAAGCAGGTATTACCGCAACCGATATCGTGTTGGCATTGACTGAGTTCTTACGTAAAGAGCGTGTTGTCGGTGCTTATTTAGAGTTCTTTGGTGAAGGCGCTGACAGCATGTCTGTGGGCGACCGTGCCACCATCTCAAATATGACCCCAGAATATGGCGCAACTGCTGCGATGTTCTATATCGACCAGAACACGATTGATTATTTACGTCTGACAGGTCGTGAAGATGCACAAGTGGCTTTGGTTGAACAATATGCCAAAGAAATTGGTCTTTGGGCATCAGATATGACCAAAGCTGAGTACCCACGTGTACTTCGCTTTGACCTTTCAACGGTGACTCGTAACATTGCAGGCCCATCAAATCCGCATGCGCGTGTGTCTACCGCTGACTTGAAAGAAAAAGGTATTGCGGGTGTAGTTGAGAACCGTACCGATGGTTTAATGCCAGATGGCGCGATTATCATTGCTGCCATCACCTCATGTACCAATACTTCAAACCCACGTAATACTGTTGCCGCAGGTCTGTTGGCACGTAAGGCCAATGAACTTGGCTTGGTGCGTAAACCTTGGGTGAAATCATCATTTGCACCAGGTTCAAAAGCGGCTGCGCTATATCTTGAAGAAGCGGGCGTACTTAAAGACCTTGAGAAACTTGGTTTTGGTATCGTGGCTTATGCATGTACTACGTGTAATGGTATGTCAGGTGCATTAGATCCCGTGATTCAACAAGAAATCATTGATCGTGACCTGTATGCGACTGCGGTACTTTCGGGTAACCGTAACTTCGATGGTCGTATCCATCCATATGCAAAACAGGCATTCCTTGCATCTCCGCCGTTGGTTGTGGCCTATGCAATTGCAGGAACCATTCGTTTTGATATCGAAAAAGATGCACTGGGTACAGACAAAGACGGTAACCCGATTTACCTGAAAGATATCTGGCCTTCAGATGCTGAAATTGATGCACTTGTGAAAGAAGTGGTGAAGCCTGAACAGTTCCGTAAAGTCTATATTCCAATGTTTGACTTGGGCGAATTTGAACAAGCTGAAAGTCCGTTATACGACTGGCGTCCGCAAAGTACCTATATCCGCCGCCCACCATACTGGGAAGGGGCACTGGCTGCACCACGTACCTTAGCCAATATGCGTCCGTTGGCAATCTTGGGTGACAACATCACCACCGATCACTTGTCGCCATCGAATGCGATTTTGATGGACTCGGCTGCGGGTGAATACCTACATAAAATGGGCGTACCTGAAGAAGACTTCAACTCTTACGCAACCCATCGTGGTGACCATTTGACGGCACAACGTGCAACCTTTGCGAATCCGAAACTGTTTAATGAAATGGTGGTTCGTTCAGACGGCAGCATTAAGCAAGGTTCAAAAGCGCGTGTCGAGCCTGAAGGCGAAGTGATGCGGATGTGGGAAGCGATTGAAACCTATATGAACCGTAAGCAACCGTTGATCATTGTGGCGGGTGCGGATTATGGTCAGGGTTCAAGCCGTGACTGGGCGGCGAAAGGTGTACGTCTTGCAGGTGTTGAAGCGATTGTGGCTGAAGGTTTTGAGCGTATTCACCGTACTAATTTAGTCGGTATGGGTGTTTTACCGCTTGAGTTTAAGCCAGGCGTTAACCGCAAAACTTTGAAGCTAGATGGTACTGAGCTATATAGCGTGATTGGTAATATTGCACCGCGTTCGACTTTAACGTTAGTGATTGAACGTGCCACAGCGGATGGTAAAGAAGAGATTGTTGAAGTGCCTGTGACCTGTCGTTTAGATACAGAAGAAGAAGTGTCTGTGTATGAAGCTGGTGGGGTATTACAGCGTTTTGCACAAGACTTTTTAGAAGGTCAGGTGGCGTAATACTTTGATCTGAAAATAATTGATTCTGTTTAATAAAAGCCCTACTTTAAAGTGGGGCTTTTATATTGAGAATAAGAATGGAAAAATATTTAGATTTAGATGGTGACTCTGGCATTTTTGCATATGAAATTGGTGATACGTATATAAGAGTGCAGTTTAATAGAACCTTTAAAATTTATACTTATAGTTATCGAAGTGCAGGAGCTAGCCGAGTTGAAGATATGAAACAACTAGCTAGAAATGGGGACGGTTTAAATCCTTATATTATGAGATATGCTAAAAATTTATATGAATAATTTAATTAATAGAATTCAATAAAATATTTAGGGTAATAGATTTTAAATATTAAATTTAATTTAAAGGTTAGCTATGTTAGATAAAAACATTTTTGAAAAAATTGAATTTTTAAATATGGCTGTAAGAGATTATTTTATAAAGCTAAATGAACATAGTATATGGTTATTTCTTTCAACTGTGGGATGGATAGGTATTCCTAATGACCAACATTCTATAAAGATATTAGCGTTAATAGGAATAGTTCTTTTCTTTTTTTACTATCTTTCAACTTCTAAGTTGTGGGAAGAGGCTGGGGGATTATGGGGAGATGGGGGAGGGAAATCATTTAAAGATGTGTTTTTAAAATATAAAAATGAAGTTGAGCAAACTGATCTGTCAGCAGATGATAAAAGTGAAGCCTTAAATAAGTTAGTTGAAATTGAAAATAGGTATTTCAATTTCAGGAAAAATGGAATTAAAATTATCTATAATAATTATTGTTTCTTTTTTACGATGGTTTTTTTTGCTTTAGTAGTTATTAATCAATATAGCGGGTTTCAAATATGGTAATACTAATACAATAAATACTTATAAGTAATAAAAAAGCCCAACATCCTGTTGGGCTTTTTCATATTTGGTTGCTAGATATGACTCCCGTCGTACCTCACGATCTGATGTTGGAACCTATTATTATTTTATGTCCCAGAACATCCTGTTCCTGTATGAACTCATCATAGGAAAAAAGTGGTAAGTGGCCAATCCGCATAATTCCTAACACGTGTATAGAAAAAATGTACACATTCCATTCTTCACCTTTCCGCCATCACCACTCGTCGGAAAGGTCAATAAATAATCAAAACTATCACGCTATAGTATATGTACCATTTCTAAAATCTATGGAGAGCAAAGATGGTAACTGCTGGCGAAAAACCTGGAACAGGCTTCTATTTTTGTGTTCAATGCGGACACCGCACCTATTTAGAAATTGGTACTGATCGTTTACCTCCGTGTACCAAATGCCTTGGCAATCAATTCAACAGTAAGAATGCCTAAGCCGCAAAATACCAAACAGTTACCCACTGTTTGAATAAAAGCCCTATCCCTTGATAGGGCTTTTTGTTACCTTAAAAATAAGATGTAAATAACAAGACCTGTCATAGGCATAGAAAGGTAATCCGTGATGGAAACAATTTTAGGACTCTGTATTGGCGTTGGACTTAGCGCAGCCTGTGGTTTTCGTGTTTTTGTTCCGCTATTGGCGATGAGCATTGCTACCCTCATGGGATGGTATCAACCTGCCCAAGGCTTTGAATGGCTGGCACTTCCATCGGTGTGTATGGCACTGGGTTTTGCCACGATCTGTGAAATTGCAGCTTACTATGTGCCTTGGGTAGATAACCTATTAGATACCATTGCGACACCTGCGGCTGTGGTGGCAGGTACGCTGACCACGATGGCGGTGAGCAGTGGTGAAATGTCCCAGTTTGCCACTTGGGCAGCGGCACTGATTGTCGGTGGTGGAACAGCAGGCGTGGTGCAAATGAGTACCGTAGCGGCACGGGGTGTCTCGACAGCAACCACAGGTGGACTGGGTAATTTTGTGGTTGCTACAGGTGAACTGATTGGCTCGATCTTATTGTCGATTCTGGCTTTTATCATGCCTGTGGTGATTACGGTTTTGGTGATTATTTTAGTGATCGTTACAGTACGCTGGATTCGTTCGAAACGCCAAGAGAAACTCAGCCATTCTATATAAATGTCATAACAGCAATAACAACCTGAATGAAGAATTAAAAATGATGATAAAAACACAATGCATTGCATTCATCTTGGCTTGTTCAAGCCTATCTGCACTGTCACAAGTCAGCTTTGCTCAACAACAACCAACAGCAGAAGAACTGAAACTGCGCAAAGATAAAGTCACCTATAAAGCCCATATCCCTGCGAAATATCAATTATTTCAAGCCATTGAAGGTGACCTCAATAAAGATGGTTTGAAGGATGTGGTGTTGATCGTCAAAGCCACTGATCCCAAAGCCTTTGTACATGATGAGTATCGTGGACATTTAGACCGCAACCGCCGTGGTGTAATCGTATTGCTGAATGAAAAAGGCAAATACAAAGCTATTGTCAGCAACCTCAGTTGTTTTAGCTCAGAAAATGAAGATGGTGGCGTCTATTTCCCACCTGAGTTATGGATGGAAATTAAAAATAATCTATTGAGTGTCTATTATTCGCATGGACGTTATGGTTATTGGCGTTATCTGTTTCGCTTAGAAGGCAATGATCTACGTCTGATTGGTTATGATGATTCAAGCAATCATGGTCCTCTCATTCAAAGCCAAACTAGTATTAACTTTTTAACAGGCAAAAAAGTGATACGGAAAAATATGAGTGAAGATGAAGAAGCGGAGCCAAGATTTAAAGAAACGTGGAGCAAAATCGATCAGGCACCGATCTATTTGTCCAAAGTGAAAGACTTTGATGATTTAAGTTTTTAAGAGCTGGCGACTATCGAAAAACCAGTCAGAACAGCGTAAATTAGCTTCACTTTTGATATTGCGTTCAAGCTTATGATGATCACTTGGATTCTGTTCACCCTGATGGCTGCATTTATGCAGGCTTGGCGCAATGCATTTCAAAAACAACTCAGTACCACCGTGGATGTCTATGGCACCACACTGGCCCGATTCATCTTTTCCCCCATCTTTGCCTTTAGTTATCTGGCCTTTCTCTATCTACATCAGCCCGTCACCGCATCCGTGCATTTTTCCGATAAATTCTGGTTCTATATCGTGATTGCAGGCATTAGCCAGATCTATGCGACTGCCTTGATGGTGAAACTGTTTCAACAAAAGAACTATGCGATTGGCGTGGGACTCGCCAAAAGTGAAGCGATCTTGGCTGCCTTGGTTGGGGTACTGTTCTTACAGGAACATCTCAGTACATGGGGCTGGGTCGGGGTCGTGATTGGGGCATTGGCAGTATTTTTACTTAGTAAAGGTAAGCAACAATCTGATTTGTCTTTAAAAACCTTGATGATTGGATTGGGCAGTGGGCTGTGCTTTGCCATTACTTCTTTATTGGTGCGTGAAGCCAGTTTAGAGTTGAGTATGTTGCCATTTCTACATCGTGCCGCTTGGGTGCTGTGCAGTCTGATCAGTTTTCAATGCATCGTATTACTGATCTATCTCGGATTTTTTAGTCGACCGACGCTGTATAAAATGTGGCAGCGTGTCGGGCTGACCTTGAGAGTGAGTATCTGTAGTTTTCTGGCTTCAGTCGGCTGGTTTAGTGCGATGAGTATGCAAACCGTGGCGATTGTCAAAACATTAGGGCAGGTGGAAATTCTATTCAGTCTATTGATTTCGGCCTTTTTCTTTAAAGAAAAGCTCGCCAAAACTGATCATTTGGGTCTGTGGCTGGTCATTGTCGCCGCGATAATGGTGATTTGGGCCTAAATTAGAAGTCTTATTTGAAAAAATACACATGTAAATTTGAATTTATCGAAATATAAATCGTAGTTTTTTACTGGAAGTGGGAAATATTTCAATATTTATCTTTTAGTATGCAAATTTATTTCATTGAGCGTTAAAAATAGCAGTTTTTAGGAAAACAATCCCACCGTGATCTGCCTAAACTATGTCTCAAGGGTGTGAAAGGGATCGAAAAGAGTAGCATGCACCGATGCTTACAAAGCAAGTGTGTACGTACCCAAAAGGTCTCGATTCGGCTTAGGACGCTATAGATCAAAAGTTTATAGGCAAAGGTTATGGCTTACAAAGTCATAGGTGTTGAAGTAAACAACCTCTGTTTTCCCTTGATACCCTAAAAAATTTAACCAAATAGAAAATAATAATTAGCGCTAAATAATAAAAACTGCATCAATAAAATCAAAAACGAATGTGACCTCCATCCTGTAATCCTGCCAATATGAAGATAAATCGATATTTTTATATTAAAAAACAAAATGATATAATTTTTCTATACCTAAAAATCAAAACATGATCACAGGAACAGGTCAATACAATAATGAATCAGTTTGAACTTAAAATTCGCTATCCACATCAGATGAATCGCAATGAAATTGATGCGCTAGGGACATTTGACCTGACCACGATTTTAAGCAAATTTGAAGAGATGAGCTGGCGTCAGCAACTGGTTCGTCAGTTACAGCTCAATGGTGCCGATACCAGTTTTATCGTGACCGATCTTGATACCGATCAAACCCTTGCAATTACGCTGGACGCTTATGCCAAATCACAACAACTGGAATTTAAGCTGGATAGTGATCTTGTGGTGATTGTCCCTAAAAAAGATGTCTTTGGATTGGTGACTCGTAAAACCAAAGATACCATTGCATTTAAACAGTTGAGTCTGGCGCGGGCAAAAGACTACCTGATTGCCTTTTTAAATCGGGACATTGCCATTCTGGAAGAGAAATATAAAGATAACTTAAGCAAAGGCATTAAAGCCCATTCTTAATTCCTCAACCGCCTTGCCTATAAAATAAGCCTGTTGCGAAACTGTTTTGCAGCACTATAATCGCTGCTCATTTTGTCCCTTTGTCTGCCTGCTTATTTTCTTATGCCTTTAAACGACAACTTTATTTATGCTCCTCCGCAACACGCTTTAGAAATCATTTATGAAGATGAGGACTTGATTGTGGTGAATAAGCCTGCGGGACTATTGTCAGTCATGGGGCGTTTACCCGAGCATCAAGACAGTGCCTATTTACGGGTTTTAGAACAGCATCCAGCTGCCAAAGTGACGCATCGTCTGGATATGGCGACCTCTGGGCTGTTGATGTTTGCCAAGCATCGAGAAGCAGAAGTGGCGGTCAGTAAAATGTTTCAGGCTCGAACCGTCAAAAAATACTATGAAGCACTGGTACAAGGTGAAATTCAGGCCGAGGGGAGTGTTGACGTTCCGCTAATTACCGATTGGGAAAACCGTCCACGTCAGATCGTCCATTTTGAGCTGGGCAAGCAAGCCAAAACCTTATTTCAACGCATCCACTATGATGCAGCAACTGATCAAAGCCGTGTTCGTTTGGAGCCAGTGACAGGTCGTTCACATCAACTGCGGGTGCATATGATGCACATTGGTCATCCGATCATGGGCGATAAGCTCTATCATCCTGAGCCTGCCAAGTTTCATTTAAAACGCATGGCACTACATGCTGCCTATCTAGCATTTCAGCATCCACTTAAGTTGCATGAAATTGAAATTCATTCTGAGGTAAAATTCTAAAAGACAACAATAAGTAGGCAGGCTGATGTATTCGATTCAACAGGTGCACTGGCAGACTTTGCTGCCTATGCAACAAGCACAACTCAAGACTTTGCTGCTCGAAGCCGATCCAGATTGGGCGCAAGTTTCAAGTTATCTGTTTCAATCGAATCTATTCCTCATGCTAGATGAGCAGGCACAGATCATTGCCCAGTTATGTTTACTGGAAACGAATGATCAAGCTGAAATTAAAAATCTGACTGTGGCTGAAAACCATCAAGGGCAGGGCTTGGCTAAAAGATTGATTCAACATGCAATTGAATCTGCCAAACAGATGCATATCCATACTTTATGGGTCAAGACGGGCAACTCCAGTCTGGATCAATTGGCACTTTATCAAAAATGTGGCTTTCGTATGTCGCACATAGAACGTGATGTGTTTAGAGATTATCCGGCGCCGATTTATGAAAATGGGATTCGTTGTTTAGATCAGGTGGTGTTGTGCTTGGACTGTATTGAAATACAGTAAGCCACGATATTTTGGGTTGATCATTTTTTGACTACAATATTCCTATTAACACGTATAAAAATTGAAATAAAAATCGGTTAACCTATAGCCAAATATCAACTCCAAAACACAACAAAGGATATGCATATGACACGTGACTATGACAAATTTCCAGATAATGATAACGGCAACGTACTGTGGCAAATGGTTGAAGATGGCAATGACCTGAATGAGCCACATGAAGTTGAATTTTCGATTGTTTTTGAGAAGCAGGAACAAATTGAAAAATGTGCTTTACACCTTTTGCATCAAGAACAGAAAATTTCCCTGTTTCAGGAAGAACAGCACTCGGACGGTTCTGATCTGTGGGTTCTGAATATTCACGTTAACATGACGCTGGAATACGAAGATATTGCGGATCTGGAAGAATGGATGACCCGTATCGCGCAGGAGTTTAATGGTGAATATGATGGCTGGGGTTGTATGAGCTATATTTATGATGAAGAAGATGAGTAATCTTACTGCTGTTTGAATAAAAGCCCTGAAAAGGGCTTTTTTATTGCTTATGGTTGGATGCTACACACCCATATCCAGATACAAAGATTCTTTCACTTCTTCCATCACCACATAGCTATGCGAAGAAGCAGAGGCTGGCAGTTTTTTCAGTAAATCCCCTAAGAGACGACGGTAGGCACTCATTTCTTTAAGACGCGCCTTCACCAGATAATCAAACTCCCCTGAAATCAGATGGCATTCCAATACTTCTGGGATATCCACCAAATCACGTGCGACCTGATCAAATACATCGCCTGATTTTGCTGACAGTTTAATTTCCAGAAACACTAACAGGTTACGATCGACATATTCAGGATTAAGTCGGGCGTAGTAGCCCATGATGATGCCTTCACGTTCTAAGCGCTTGACCCGTTCTGAACAAGGCGTGGTCGATAAGTTGACCCGTGAAGCCAGTTCACTAATCGCAATACGTCCTTCACGTTGCAAAATATCTAAAATCAGGCGATCAATACGGTCTAATTTACGCATCATATATTCCCTTTTATTTTAGTTTTTCCGTGACGAAAACATTAAATTACCTAGATTATACTCATAAAATCAGTGAAAAAAACTATTGATCCAAAAATATACTAGTTAAATAAACTAGTGTGTGCGTGAGGGAACGACAATGCGCGTAATCGTTTTAGGAAGTGGCGTCATTGGTGTGGCAAGTGCCTATTATCTTGCACAACAAGGTGCGCAAGTGACGGTGCTTGACCGTCAATCAGGACCTGCAAAAGAAACCAGCTTTGGTAACGCAGGCCAAATCTCCCCAGGATATTCAACGCCGTGGGCTGCTCCCGGTATTCCTTTTAAAGCCGTCAAGTGGATGTTCCAGCATCATGCACCGTTAGCCATTAATATTGATGGAAGCATGTGGCAGTTGCAGTGGATGGCACAGATGCTGAAAAACTGTAATCCACAAAGCTATGCGGTGAATAAAGAACGCATGATGCGTGTTGCAGAATATAGCCGTGACTGCTTACGTGACTTAAGAGCGAAAACAGGCATCAACTATGAAAACCGTGCCAAGGGTACGCTACAGGTGTTCCGTAGCGAAGCACAACTTGAAGCGGTGCAGCGTGATATTGAAGTACTCAAAGAGTGTGGCGTTGATTTCGATTTGTTGAACGCTCAAGAATTGGGTGCTGTCGAACCCGCTTTAGCCTTTACCGATAAACTGGTGGGTGGTTTACATTTGCCGAATGATGAAACAGGCGATTGTTACCTCTTTACCAATGCTTTAGCAAAATTGGCGCAAGACTTGGGCGTGGACTTCAAATTCGATCAAAATGTCGAGAATCTGGTTGTTGAAGGCGATCAGATCAAAGGTGTTGTGGTCAATGGTGAAGTCCTGACAGCCGATCGCTATGTCTTGGCATTTGGTAGTTATTCACGTGATTTCCTCAAGCCGCTTGAGCTGAATTTGCCTGTTTATCCAGTGAAAGGTTATTCACTGACTATTCCAATTGTAGAACCAAAATTTGCACCTCAATCAACGGTACTGGATGAAACCTATAAAGTTGCCTTAACGCGCTTTGACCAGCGTATCCGTGTCGGTGGTATGGCAGAACTGAGTGGTTTTAACCTAGGTCTGAAAGAAGATCGTCGTGCCACGCTGGAAATGGTGACTCAGGACTTGTTCCCGGGTGGCGACTTGACTCAGGCATCGTTCTGGACAGGCTTACGTCCGATGACCCCAGACAGTACCCCGATTATTGGTGCAACAAAATATAAGAATCTGTTCCTGAATACAGGTCACGGTACATTGGGTTGGACCATGGCATGTGGTTCTGGCAAATTGATCAGTGATCTGGTGATGAATCATCGCCCAGATATCAGTACAGATGGTTTATCTATTCAGCGTTATTCACACGCCGCATAAATATGGTTTACAAGGAAGTTTAGTATGCCTCGTCCGATTACTGCGGTGATCCATGCCCAAGCCTTACGCCAGAATCTGGCGGTGGTCAGGCAGTCTGTACCCGACAGCAAAGTCTTTGCTGTGGTCAAAGCCAATGCTTATGGGCATGGGATTGAACGGGTCTATGAATCTTTTAAAAGTGCCGATGGTTTTGCTTTACTCGATATCGAGGAAGCAAAACGTTTGCGCGCTTTAGGCTGGACAGGCCCGATTTTACTGCTTGAAGGAATTTTCTCTCCACAAGACCTGTTTGATTGTACACAGTACCAATTAAGTTTTACGGTGCATAGTGAGCAGCAAATGGTCTGGTTACAGCACCATCCGTATCCAGCGCAGTTTGATATTTTCCTGAAAATGAACAGTGGCATGAACCGTTTAGGTTTCAAGCCACAGCAATATCGTGAGATCTGGCAGCAACTTAGCCAATCAGACAAAATTGCCAGTATTACCCATATGATGCATTTCTCTGATGCGGATGGGGAGCGTTTTGGCCAGAAGGGCATTGACTATCAACTCAGCGAATTTGAAGCCACGATTCAGGATTTACCGGGCGAAAGGTCGGTCAGTAATAGTGCTGCAATCTTAAGATATCAGAATCAATTGCAATCGGATTACGTGCGTGGCGGCATCATGCTGTACGGCAGTTCTCCCGATTACCCCAAACACAGCATTCAGGACTGGGGCCTTGCACCGACCATGAGCTTGCGCAGCGAAATCATTGCTGTACAGCAGCTCAATGCCAATGAAAGTGTCGGTTATGGTTCCAGCTATGTGGCCGAACAACCAATCAGGATCGGTATTGTGGCGTGTGGTTATGCCGATGGTTACCAACGGATTTCAGCAACAGGTACGCCAGTACTGGTCAATGGAATTCGAACCCGAACCATTGGTCGTGTCAGCATGGATATGTTGGCGGTGGACTTGACCCCGATCAATGATGCGCAAGTGGGCAGTGAAGTAGTGCTATGGGGCCAATCCAGCACAGGAACAATTTTACCTATTGACGATGTCGCAGCGACCTCAGGCACGATCGGTTATGAACTGATGTGCGGCGTGACGGCACGTGTCAATTTTATCAATCAGGAATAAGGAAATAATCATGTCAAATTCAGATATTCAAAAGATCAATACCAATGAAGTGATGAGTGCTGTAACCGTATTCAATAAGGTGGTGTATTTGTCTGGTCAGGTGCCTAAAAATGCGGATCTGGATATTGAAGGACAAACCCGTGAAATCCTTGCAACGATCGAACAGTTACTTGCTTCAGCAGGGACAGATAAATCTCGCTTGCTATCTGCGCAACTGTTTTTAAAAGATCTTTCAGATTTCCCTGTGGTCAACACCATCTGGATTGACTGGTTAAAAGGTCATGTTGCGCCTTCACGTGCAACCATTCAGGCTGATCTGGTGAATCCAAAGTGGTTGATCGAAATTGCAGTTGTTGCAGCACAAAAATAAAGCGATCCGCTTTATTTTTGCTTAAAAAATATAAAAAAAGAAGAAAAGTAACGTATTTGCAGTAGATAAAACGTAGTGAGATACGTATTTTCTTGCAATTAAAAATGAGTCAGCCCGCAGGAATGGACGGCTAGCAATAGCACAACAATAACAGGCTGGCTCATGAGGGAATCGTAAAAAGGAACTTTTTGTTATGACGGTTACACATCAACAGTCAGAAGGCGAACAGTCGCCCCATGACTTGCAGCGCAAACTCTCTAACCGCCATTTGCAACTGATTGCAATTGGTGGTGCCATCGGTACGGGCCTGTTCATGGGCTCAGGAAAAACCATTTCACTTGCAGGCCCATCGATTCTGTTTATTTACATGATTATCGGTGGCATGTTTTTCTTTTTGATGCGTGCACTCGGCGAGTTGCTGCTGGCAAATTTACACTATAAATCTTTTGTGGACATGGCTCATGACCTGATTGGGCCTTGGGCTGGTTATTATCTAGGCTGGACTTACTGGTTGGGCTGGGTACTGGTCGGGATTGCCGATCTGGCCGCCGTGATCAATTATTTAACTTTCTGGTTGCCCGAAGGAACCATGTTTACCCCGATCGGGCAGGCCGCGATCAGTGCAGGCTGTGTCCTGTTTGTGCTGTTCTTAAACCTGCTGACGGTACGTTTGTTTGGTGAAGTTGAATTCTGGTTTGCCTTGATCAAGATTCTGGCGATCCTCGGTTTAATTGGCGTTGGCGGCTATATGATCTTTAGCCATTTTCAGGCTCCGCATGGGACGGTCGCATCGCTCAGTAATGTCTGGTCTCATGGCGGGATGTTCCCTAAAGGACTGGATGGTTTCTTGGCGGGTTTCCAGATCGCAGTCTTTGCCTTTGTCGGGGTAGAGCTGATTGGAACGACCGCGGCTGAAACCAAAGATCCGCATAAGAACTTGCCAAAAGCGATTAATGCGATTCCGATCCGTATTATTCTGTTTTACGTACTGGCTTTATTGGTGGTGATGTCGGTCACGCCATGGAATATTATTCGTGCGGACAAGAGTCCATTTGTGGAATTGTTCATGAATGCGGGGATTGTGACCTCGGCCATTATCATGAATCTGGTGGTGCTATCTTCGGTAATGTCTTCCATGAACAGTGGGGTATTCTCGACCAGCCGTATGTTGTTTGGTCTATCTAAAGATGGTCAGGCACCGAATGCATTTGGGCGATTATCAAAAAGTGCTGTACCTGCTAATGGTTTGATCTTTTCATGTGTGTTCATTATGGGTGGGGCAGTACTGCAATACTTTGTACCGAATACCCTTGAAGCCTTTACTTTGGCAAGCTCCCTCTGTGTGATTCTGTTCATTAGTGTCTGGAGTCTGATTATGGTGTGCTATATCCGCTACCGTAAGTTACGCCCAGAATTACATGCTCAATCGAAGTTTAAAATGCCAGGTGGTGTATTCATGTCCTATGTCGTGATTGCCTTCTTGCTGTTTGCACTGGTGATTTTGGCATTGGAACCAGATACTTTAAAAGCACTCTATGTCAGTCCATTATGGGTGATTTTGTTGGCGGTGACCTATCAGTTGCTGTATAAGCCAAGAATGAAAAAACTCGGTCGTGAACTGGTGCAATAAATCATAGCGAATTGATTAAAGGCCGATCTATAGAGATCGGCTTTTTTATGCTTTGCTTGAATGGGTTTAATCCACCAGTAACTGTTGGTATTGATCTGCCTGTTTGCGTAAATAATCCCAAACCAGCTTAATGCGCGGATCATGTTGTAGATCCACAAAAGTCAGCATCCAGAAGGTATGGGTAAAGCGCACTTGCTGTTCTAACACGGCTTCAAGCTCAGGTTTATCATCGGCCAGAAACTTGGGCAAAATGGCCAGTCCTGCGCCTGCACTCACTGCAATTTGTTGTGCCAGAATACTGCTGCTCCGGAAGTTGGCGGTTAGCTTCAAGGGTAAGCGTTCCAGACAATACAGCTCAGGGCTATACACCAGATCATCAATATAATTGACAAAACGATGTTGGGTTAAATCATCCAGCCCACGAATTGGCGGGTTTTGTGCCAGATAGTGCTGACTGCCATAAATCTTTAAACAATAATCAGAGAGTCTCGTAATAATATAAGGTCCCGATGTTGGACGCTCAATCGACACCACAATATCCGCTTCACGGTGCGACAACTTAATCATTTTCGGTACGGGAATCAGGTCAATGGTGAGCAATGGATATTGGATCGAAAACTCCGCCAGCAAACGGGCTAAAAATGCGGTACCAAAGCCTTCGGGTGTGCCAATTCGCACACGACCTTGTAAGGGCTGATGCGGTTTATCAATCTGTAGGAAGGCCTGTTCCATTTGCTCAACACGTGGGACTAGCGCCATACCTTCAAGGGTAAGCTCATACCCCGTTGCTTCACGTTTAAATAAAGTGGTGCCTAAAGCCTGTTCCAAAGCCTGAATGCGTCTGGCGACAGTACTATGTTCGACCCCAATCACGCGTGCTGCATTGGTCAAGGTCTTGGTTCTTGCCAAAACCAGAAAAAATTGTAGATGATCCCAATCCACTTTCATTGTTATTGTATTCCCTGTGCATATTTGCACAATAATCGTGCATGAATTTCCATTGGTGGTCAAAGCTTTCTTTGTTAGTCTCAGATAAAAGCCCAATCAGGAAAATACCACCAAAGTGTATTTCCGATGATTTAACACAATAAAAATACGACCTATGGAGAGGTTATGAATACAATCCAGAACATCCAGTTGGAAACCGCCAAATTACTCATTAACGGCAATTTTATCGAGTCTGAAACACAGCAATGGCAAGACATTGTCAACCCTGCGACTCAGGAAGTGATTGGTCGTGTACCCTTTGCAACGACTCAGGAAGTTGATGCGGCGATCCAGGCTGCACAAGACGCTTTTGCTTCATGGCGTCAAACCCCGATTCAGGCACGTATGCGTATCATGCTCAAACTGCAAGAACTGATTCGTGCCAACATGAAAGAAATTGCACAGGTACTGACTGCCGAACAAGGTAAAACGCTGGCGGATGCGGAAGGTGATATTCAACGCGGTTTAGAGGTGGTTGAACATGCCTGTTCAGTCGGAACCTTGCAAATGGGTGAATACGTCGAAGGTGTGGCGCGTGGTGTTGATACGTATACCTTGCAGCAGCCGTTGGGCGTGTGCGCGGGCATTACGCCGTTTAATTTCCCAGCCATGATTCCGTTGTGGATGTTCCCGATGGCGATCGTCTGTGGCAATACCTTTGTTTTAAAACCATCTGAACAAGATCCGCTGTCGACTATGATGCTGGTAGAACTGGCGATTCAGGCAGGCATTCCAGCGGGTGTGCTCAATGTTGTGCATGGCGGTAAAGAAGTGGTGGATCGCCTATGTACTCATACTGATATTAAAGCGATTTCATTTGTTGGTTCGACTGCGGTCGGCACACATGTCTATAACCTTGCAGGGCAACATGGCAAACGTGTGCAGTCGATGATGGGTGCCAAAAATCACGTCGCCGTGATGCCAGATGCCAATAAGGAACAAACCCTGAATGCTTTGGTCGGTGCGGCTTTTGGTGCAGCAGGGCAACGCTGTATGGCGTTGTCAGTTGCGGTGATGGTTGGTGATAGTAAACACTGGATTCCAGAATTGGTTGAAAAAGCCAAGACTTTAAAAGTGAATGCAGGGCATGAGCCAAATACCGATATTGGTCCAGTCATTTCAAAACGTGCCAAAGCCCGTGTACTGGATTTGATTCATAGCGGTGTCGAGCAAGGTGCAGAGCTGCTACTTGATGGTCGTGATGTTCAGGTGCAAGGCTATGAAGCCGGCAACTTTGTTGGGGCGACGATTTTTAGTGGCGTGAATACCGACATGCGTATTTATAAAGAAGAAATCTTTGGCCCAGTACTGTCGATTATTTGTGTTGATACGCTTGAAGAAGCAATTGCGTTGATCAATGCTAATCCATTTGGTAATGGCGTAGGATTATTCACGCAAAGTGGCGCGATTGCGCGTACTTTCCAGAACCTGATTGATATCGGTCAGGTCGGTATCAACATTCCAATTCCAGTGCCTGTACCCTTCTTTAGCTTTACCGGTTCCCGTGGTTCAAAACTTGGTGATTTGGGACCTTACGGCAAACAGGCAGTGCAGTTCTATACACAAACCAAAACCATTACCAGTCGCTGGTTTGAAGACAGCCACGAAGTGGGCACTGTAAACACGACCATTAGTTTACGTTAAGGGGATCACGGATGAATATCGCCTTTATCGGTCTAGGTAATATGGGCGGCAGAATGGCTCAAAACCTGCTCAAAGCCGGACTTACAGTATATGGTTATGACCTCAGCGAAGGGGCAATTCAGCACTTTGCCGAGGCGGGTGGTGTGGTTTGCGACAGCCCGCAAGCAGCAGCGAAACAAGCTGACGTGGTAATTAGCATGTTACCTGCGGCAAAGCATGTTAAAGAGGTGTATCTGGGCGAAGATGGCGTGCTGGAAGTGCTGAAAGCAGGCAGCTTATGCATTGATAGCAGTACCATTGACCCACAAACCATTAAAGACATTGCTGCCATTGCCCAAAGTAAAAATATTCATATTTGCGATGCGCCTGTTTCAGGTGGCACCATTGGTGCACAAGCGGGTACGCTGACCTTTATGGTCGGTGCAAATGATCAGACCTTTGATGAAGTGAAACCTGTACTCAGTCACATGGGCAAAAACGTGGTGCATTGTGGCGATGTCGGTGCAGGGCAGATTGCCAAAATCTGCAATAACCTGATTCTCGGGATTTCCATGGCTGCGGTGGCTGAAGGAATGGCATTGGGTGCCAAGCTTGGCATTGATCCACAAGCTTTGGCAGGCGTGATCAACACTTCAAGCGGTCGTTGCTGGAGTTCGGAAGTCTGTAACCCGTGGCCACATATCAGTGAAAATGCTCCTGCCTCTCGTGGCTATCAGGATGGTTTTGCCACGCAGTTAATGCTGAAAGATTTGGGGCTTGCAGTTGAAGCTGCAGGGCAGGTGAAGCAGCCTGTGGTATTAGGCGGAATGGTGCAGCAGCTGTATCAGCAAATGTGCATGCGTGGTCATGCGCATCTCGATTTTTCTAGCATTATTCAGCAATACCTGCCGCCAGAGGCATAAAAACTAAAGCCAAAGGATGGCTTTTATTCAGAAATTAAACCCTGTCATGAATAACAATGAATCCAGACTGAGGGAACACAGATGTTGAATTATAAAGAGACGGTACAGGCTTTCGATCTGGAAAGTACTGCAAAACAAATGCTATCAGGTTCAATGGATGCACTGAATGCCTGTTATGAATGTTGTGATCGACATGCGCAAGGCGACAAAATCGCGTTGTATTGGCAAGGCAAAGATGGTCGAAAAGAACAATATCCCTTTCGCCAGTTACAGCAATGGTCGAGTCAATTTGCCAACTTTTTAAAGTCGCAAGGTGTGGAAGCAGGTGATCGTATTTCAGGTCTATTGCCGAGAACGCCTGAACTGCTGGTGACGATTTTCGCGGCTTGGCGTATTGGCGCCGTATATCAGCCCTTATTTACAGCCTTTGGGCCCAAGGCAATTGAGCATCGTCTGCAACTGGCACAAAGTAAGCTGGTGGTAACCGATGTGGCGAACCGCAGCAAACTGGATGAGATCGAACATTGTCCAGCGATTGTCACGGTTGCTGATCCACAAGGTGCGCCGCTGAAGTCAGGTGATTTCAATTTTTGGGATGAAGTGAATCAGCAGTCTGATCAATGTGAATTGGTGATGCGAAGCATCCAGGATCCCTTTCTACTCATGTTTACCTCGGGCACCACAGGGCCTGCCAAACCGCTAGAAGTGCCGTTAAAAGCCTTGCTGGCTTTTGGTCGTTATATGCAAGATGCCATTGGTTTGAGAGAAGAAGATTCGTTTTGGAATATTGCCGATCCAGGTTGGGCTTATGGTTTGTATTACGCCATTACAGGGCCACTATTCTTGGGTCATGCCACCTTGTTCTACGAAGGGGGCTTTAGTACCGATAGCCTGTGTCAGATCGTAAAGGATTATCAGATTACCAATCTGGCTGGAGCGCCAACGGCTTATCGCATGATGATGGCGGCTGATCCTGCTCAGATGGCGCTGTTAAAAGGCCAGTTCCGTGTGGTTAGCAGTGCGGGCGAACCGTTGAATCCTGAAGTGATTCGCTGGTTTAAGCAGGTTCTGGATGCCCCAATTTATGACCATTATGGACAGACTGAGGTCGGCATGGTGGTGTGTAATCATCATGGTTTAACTCATGAGATTCGTGCAGGTTCGGCAGGTTTTGCGAGTGCGGGTTATCGCGTTGCGGTGGTCAATGAACAGGGTGAGGAGCTTCCAGCGGATACCCCAGGAATTCTAGCCGTGGATATTCGCCAGTCTCCAATGATGTGGTTTAGCGGCTATAAAGAAAGTCGTAAATCCCCTTTTGTTGGGCACTACTATCTCACAGGTGATACCGCCGAGTTACATGCGGATGGCAGCATGAGCTTTGTTGGTCGTAGTGATGACGTAATCACCACATCGGGTTATCGGATCGGGCCTTTTGATGTGGAAAGTGCTTTGCTGGAACATGATGCTGTAGTTGAAGCAGCCGTAATTGGTGTACCAGATCCTGACCGTACCGAAGTAGTGAAGGCTTTCGTGATTTTGGCTGCGGGTATTCAACCTTTGGAACAGTTGGCGGAAGAGCTGAGCCAATTTGTGAAAAAACGCTTATCAGCACATGCTTATCCACGATTGGTCGAGTTCGTGACTGAACTGCCGAAAACACCAAGTGGCAAAATTCAGCGCTTTTTATTACGTAATCAGGAAATTGCGAAACAGCAAGCAAAGGCAGGGTAAGGAACACAAGATGCAATTGACCGAAGAACAAGTCTTAATACGTGATATGGCGAAAAGTTTCGCCCAAGAACAGATTAAACCTAATGCCAGTGATTGGGATCGACATGGTACATTTCCAAAAGATGCACTTGCACAAATGGGGCAGCTCGGTTTTATGGGCATGTTGATTCCTGAGCAATGGGGCGGTTCTGACACAGGTAATTTGGCCTATGTGTTGGCACTTGAAGAAGTCGCTGCGGCAGATGGTGCGACCTCAACCATTATGAGTGTACATAACTCGGTGGGCTGTGTGCCGATTTTAAAATTTGGTACCGATGAGCAAAAAGAACGCTTTTTAAAACCATTGGCACAGGGTGAAATGATCGGTGCTTTTGCCCTGACTGAACCGCATACAGGTTCAGATGCGGCAGCCATTAAAACCCGCGCGGTGAAAGATGGCGATGACTACATTCTGAATGGTGCCAAGCAATTTATTACCTCGGGTGATAATGCAGGCGTGATTATCGTATTTGCCGTGACTGATCCAAGTGCGGGTAAAAAGGGCATCAGTGCCTTCCTTGTGCCACGCGAGACAGCGGGTTATGAAGTGATTCGGGTGGAAGAAAAACTTGGCTTACATGCTTCGGATACCTGCCAGATTGCCCTGACAGATGTACGTATTGATAAAAGCCTGATGCTGGGTAAAGAAGGTGAAGGTTTAAAAATCGCGCTTGCCAATCTGGAAGGTGGTCGTATTGGCATTGCCGCACAGGCAGTCGGTCTGGCACGGGCGGCATTGGAAGAAGCCACGCGCTATGCCAAAGAACGATTAACCTTTGGTAAACCAATTTTTGAGCATCAGGCACTGGCATTCCGTCTTGCCAGTATGGCGACCGAGATCGAAGCGGCCCGACAACTGGTGCATTACGCTGCACGGCTCAAAGAAGCAGGGCAACCCTGTCTCAATGAAGCGTCAATGGCCAAGCTATTTGCCTCAGAAATGACAGAGCGCGTCTGTTCAAACGCATTACAGGTATTTGGTGGCTATGGCTATCTGAAAGACTTCCCGATTGAACGGATCTACCGTGATGCACGTATTTGTCAGATTTATGAAGGCACTAGCGATATCCAGCGTTTAGTGATCGCACGTAGTCTATAAAAGCAAAGCAAGGAATAAAGCATGCAGTGGAACAGTATTTTATTAGAAAAGCGTAATGGTGTTGGACTGATTACTCTCAATCGTCCGCAAGCCTTGAATGCGCTGAATAGTGAATCGATTAGTGAAATCAATCAGGCGTTGGATGCGTTAGAGAAAGATCGTGAGATTGGCTGCATCGTATTGGCAGGTTCTGAAAAGGCTTTTGCTGCAGGTGCAGATATTAAGGAAATGGCTGATCTGGCATTTCCAGATATTTACTTCGACGACTTTTTCCATCTGGCAGATCGTATCGCGCAACGCCGTAAACCGCTTATTGCTGCAGTGAGTGGCTATGCTCTGGGTGGTGGTTGTGAACTGGCATTGATGTGTGACTTTATCTATTGTGCAGACAATGCCAAGTTTGGTTTACCCGAAGTGACTTTAGGTGTTATCCCAGGCATTGGCGGTACACAGCGTTTAACCCATGCGATTGGGAAAGCCAAAGCCATGGAAATGTGCTTTACCGCACGGCAAATGGGTGCAGTAGAGGCAGAGCAAAGTGGTCTGGTGGCACGTGTGTTTGGCAAAGAAGAATTACTGGAACAAACCTTGCAAGCCGCAGAAAAAATTGCAGCACGCTCTTTGACTGCCAATATGATGCTGAAAGAAACCATCAATCGTGCCTTCGAGGTCAATCTCACTGAAGGTTTGCGTTTTGAACGTCGTATGTTCCATTCGATTTTTGCAACTTCGGATCAAAAAGAGGGGATGCAGGCCTTTGTGGAAAAACGGCAGGCAAACTTTAAAAATCAATAAGGGATCAAGAAAATGAATACAGAAAATCACTTAATGATTGAGCAACAAGGTAGCTTAGGCGTCATCAGTCTGGATCGGGTCAAGCATTTGAATGCGTTATCGCTCGATATGATTGAGGGCATCTGCACACAACTGGAACTGTGGCGCAATGATGCTGCCATTCAGGCGGTTTTGTTCAAATCAAATAGTCCCAAAGCCTTTTGTGCGGGTGGCGATATCCGTTATCTGTATGACAGTTATAAGAATGAAACGGCTGATTATAAAGGCTATTTCAGCGCCGAATATAAAATGCTGAATCTGCTACGCGAATATCAAAAGCCTGTGATCGTGATACTTGATGGCTATGTGCTGGGTGGCGGTTTTGGCTTGGCTCAAGCGTGTCATATTGTGGTGAGTAGTGAGAAGTCCAGATTCGCCATGCCTGAAACTGCGATTGGATTTTTCCCTGATGTCGGTGCGACTCATTTCCTGTCTCGGCTGGATGATATCGGCGTGTATATGGCGATTACGGGAGAGCAGATCAGCAGCAGTGATGCGCTCTATCTTGATCTGATTGATTACCATGTGCCGAGTGAGCAATTGTCTTCCTTACAAGAGGCATTGATTGCAGCATCGAACCTGAGCAAAGCCAATATTGAACAGATCATTGCCCGTTTTATTACCCGTCCTGCTGAAAGTGAACTCAAGCAACTCATTGAACCGATCCGTAAACATTTCGGTTTTCAATATCTGGATGAGATCGAGTATAGCCTTGAACATGAACAGGAAGAACAGTTCAAAGCTTGGGCCAGCAAGATGCTGGATATTTTGCAGCAACGTTCCTTTATCGCCAAACAAACCAGCCTGAAATTACAGTATTTGGGGCGTGGATTATCTTTACAGCAGTGTATGCAACTGGAACGGGACTTACAGGATATCTGGTTTGAACATGGTGATTTTATTGAAGGTGTGCGCGCCTTAATTGTCGATAAAGACAAACAGCCAAAATGGCAACAGCGGAATCCTGAACTGGAACAGATTCTGGAAAAACTAAGCTAAATTCACTCTCCCTTCTATCTACATACATCAAGGAGTATCAACCATCTGAACATGCTGGTGATCAGGATTGAGCATCAGCACAAAAATATAAAACAAGAATATCCAAGAAAGGAAAATGACGATGCAAACAACACATGGAAACGGTTCATCTCCTAAAAAGTCATCTCATCGACTGGCAGGTATCTCCAGTATGGTCGGGACCACCATTGAGTGGTATGACTTTTTTATTTACGGTGCAGCAGCAGCTTTAATTTTCAATAAATTATTTTTTCCGAATCTTGATCCACTGACGGGCGTACTCGCTGCCTTTGCAACCTATGCGGTGGGATTCATTGGCCGACCTCTGGGCGGTCTGGTATTTGGGCATTTTGGTGACAAGATTGGCCGCAAATCGATGTTACTGTTGACCTTGATGCTGATGGGAATACCCACAGTGCTGATCGGTCTGTTACCGACCTATGAGTCAATTGGTTACTGGGCTGCAATCGGCTTGGTGATCTTGCGATTTATCCAAGGTATGGCGATGGGTGGCGAGTGGGGCGGTGCAGTTTTGATGGCGGTTGAACACGCGCCAGAAGGCAAAAAAGGCTTCTGGGGCAGCCTTCCCCAAGCCAGTACCGGTGGCGGTTTGATGTTGGCTTCTATCGCGCTTGGGCTGGTATCTTTATTACCTGAACAAGCCCTGTTTAGCTGGGGCTGGCGGATTCCCTTTCTAGCGAGCATTATTTTACTGGCAGTTGGTTGGTATATTCGGGTGAAAGTACCAGAGTCGCCAGACTTTGAAAAAGTGAAACAACAAGCTGAAGAAGTTAAAGTCCCTGCCTTACAGGTATTTAAGCAACACCCTAAGCAATTGATTAGCATTATTGTGGCACGTGCGGCAGAGAATGCATGGTTTTATATTGCCTCTACCTTTACTTTGGCCTACACCACCACACAACTGGGCATCGCCAGACAGGAAATTCTATTTGCCACCATTTGTGGTGCCGCCGTGATTTTAGTGATGACACCATTATGTGGACATTTGTCTGATAAAGTCGGACAGCGCAATATGTTCATGTTTGGTCTGTGCGTGCTGGCACTGTATTGTTATCCCTTCTTTAGTATGCTTAATACCAAAGATCCTGTGCTGGTCTGGACGGCAATTGTATTGGCAATCGGTGTGGTTTTTCCGATTATGTATGCGCCTCAGGCACAACTTTTTGCCCGACAGTTTCCCGCAGAAATTCGCTATAGCGGTATCTCGATTTCGGTACAGCTGGCAGGTGTAGTCGGTGGTGGTCTTGCACCGCTGATTGCGACAAAATTATTGAGCGTTGGCGGTGGAAATCCTTACTTGATCATGTTGTATATCGGTTCGATGGCAGTTGTTGCCATTATTGCCACTTCATTTATGCCACGAGATCACAGTCAGCAGGCATTGGCAATGGAGAATAACAAGCAAGACGTCAAACTGCAAGCCAAGATGACAGAATAGCTGTTTGTTCAAAATGAAATGAAAAGGTGTTGCTCGATGCTGAGGAACGCCTTTTTATTTTTAAGGATTTATAAGCAAAGAAGAGAGATCCAATATTTGCGCTTCATTATTTTTGATGTTCCACGTGGAGCAGAATATTGAGACAAAGAAAAAAGCCCTAATCTTTCGACTAGGGCCTTTTAAATTTGGAGCGGGAAACGAGACTCGAACTCGCGACCCCAACCTTGGCAAGGTTATGCTCTACCAACTGAGCTATTCCCGCATATTGAGCAGTTTTTACTAAAACTTACACTTAAAAAAACCAATCTGGAGCGGGAAACGAGACTCGAACTCGCGACCCCAACCTTGGCAAGGTTATGCTCTACCAACTGAGCTATTCCCGCGTGCCAGCTATAATACATTAAGCAAAATGAGGGTCAACAACTTTATGCAAAGAAATTGTTTAATTGCATAAAATAAAAGCATTTTCATGGAAAAAACAGCTTGAAAGCAAAAAAATGGATAAAAGTTTCGCTTCAAGTGAGGTCATGTATACTAATGAGCTATCTCAATCTGACCGGACAGCCTGACTCATGAACTTAGAACAACAGTTGATTGAACGTTTACAAACACTGGCACCCACCCATCTCGAAGTGCTCAATGAGTCAGCAGGGCATGGTGGTTATTTCCCAGGTAAAGAATCACATTTCAAAGTGATTGTGGTGAGTGATGAATTTAAAGGCTTGCGTCTGGTACAGCGTCATCAAAAAATTTATGCCGTTGCAGCGGAATTAATGAGTCCGGGCCGCATCCATGCTTTGGCAATTCATGCTTATGTACCAGATGAATGGCAAGGTGAAGCACCTGCTAGCCCTGAATGTGCACATGCACCAAAAGGTTAAGGACGGATCATGGACCTACATTTCATCACTAAAATGATTCATATGATTGCAATGAGCTTGTTGATTATTGCTTTTGTATTACGCGGTTCAACATTATTTGTGGGTGTACAGGATCAGCAGCCTAATCTAAAGGCCCGTAAAGCGATGGTCGGCTTACAGCATTTATCTTTAACCCTGATTATTGTTACGGGTGTGATCTTACTGGCGATGAAGAACTTTGATGTACAGCCGTGGTTCTATGCCAAAGTCATCCTGTTCTTTGTGTTGTGGTCGTCATTGATCAAAACCTATAAGCAAGACAGCAGTATCTTATTGGAACAACGCCGTGCAGGTTTGTTGATTGGTACAGTGGCTATGGTCGGGATTCTCGGTCTTGTAATGATTAAACCGGTTTTTGCCTGATTGTTGGACATTGTTTTAGAAATTGTTTTTGCACTAGGTTAAACTGCGTGCAGTTTAAAAAAATAGGGTAGAGGGAAATCATGTTAACGCGTGTGGTGTTTAACCAGAAAGGTGGTGTGGGGAAATCAAGTATTACCGTCAATCTGGCTGCAATTAGTGCAAAACAGGGCCTGAGAACACTGGTCATTGATCTTGATCCACAAGCAAATTCGAGCCAGTACCTGTTAGGTGAAGATGCAACCTATTCTGCGGACAAAGCAGCGTTAGAACCCAATATTGAAAATTTCTTTGATGATGTTTTAGGTACCACACAGCAAAAAGGCCTGATTGGCAATGCCATTGGTTCAATTTTAAAAGCACCTCGTGGCAAAGGTCTGGATAGTTTTGTTCACCGCTCATCATTTGAAAATCTGGATGTCATTCCTGCCAGTCCAAGTCTTGGCAGTCTAGAGCATGCACTGGAAAGTAAACATAAAATTTATAAATTACGTGATTCAATTCAGTCACTCAGCGCGCGTTATGACCGTATCTTTATTGATACACCACCTGCCTTTAACTTCTTTACTTTATCTGCGCTGATTTCAGCAGATCGTGTGTTGATTCCATTTGATTGTGATGTGTTCTCAAAACGTGCGTTACAAACTTTGATTGAAAATGTCCTCGAAACCCAAGATGATCATAATGATCGCCTTGAGATTGAGGGAATTGTGGTCAATCAGTTCCAGTCTCAGGCAAAATTACCTCGAGAAGTGGTTCAACAATTAAAAGATGAAGGCTTGCCTGTGCTCGATAGCATGTTGCCGCCCTCGATCTTGATGAAAGAATCACATCAAAAGAATTTACCACTGGTTCATTTGGCATCTGAACATAAATTGACGCTTGCTTATGTCACGCTGTTCAATGAGATTGAATCTAAGAAATAAGAGAACACTATGAAACGCTTATATTGGATGCCTGTTTTGGCTGCAAGTATGCTCTTGGGTGCTTGTGCATCAACGGTTAAGCCAGCTTATGTTTCACCTACGCAATATCAGACCTTGAACTGCCAGCAACTACAAGCCGAATACAACCGTATTCAGCTCTATATTGAAAATGGTGTGGAAACACCAAAACGTACCGGTATGGGCGTGGGTGTTGGACTTGGTGGTGGCTGGGGTCGTGGCGGTTGGGGCTTTGGACCATCTATCTCTGTAAATATGGGCCAGTCGATGAATACCAAGAATACCGAGCTTGCCAAAGTGATGGGTCAGCAAGATGCGATCGTGCAGGCTGCGAAGTTTAAAGGCTGCCCAATTATCGTAAAACAACGTCCAAAATCATAATTTTTGCCTCCTTATCACCATAATTCGTTATGGTGATAAGTAACTAAATTATCGCAAAATGTTTCAAAAAATAATGATAAAAATTAAACGCTTAAAAATTTATCTATCCTGAAATTCTGTATTTTACCTGCTGTTTTTATTACCGAAATTTGTATTTTTGCCCTAAATTCGTTTAAGGTGGCGCCCATGTATAGTCGTTCGGTATGTGTATGATTGAGAGTTGGTTTTTTGTTTTGGCGATGTTGGCAGTGTTACTGATTCCTGGTCCGACCAACGCTTTACTTGCCAGTGCAACCCACCAACAAGGTGTACCTAAAACCATGAAATTTATTCCAATCGAATGGTTGGGATATTTGTACGGCATTAGTTTATGGGCGCTGTTCATTCATCTTTTTGATCCGATCTGGCCTGCTTTAGGCGCGATTTTACATACAGCCAGTTTGCTCTATGTGCTTTGGATGGCTTTTCATCTCTGGAAAAGTTCACATCTACAAAAACACGATCAGCATCATCCGCATATCCGTAAAAGACAACTGTTTATGTCGACCTTAAAGAACCCGAAAACGGTTTTGTTGGCAGCAGGAATTTTCCCAAGTGAAACCTGGAATTCACTCGAAAATGCAGCCATCGTTTTTGCAGTGTTTAGTCTGGTACTTTTGCCCGTCAGTATTTTCTGGATGTTATTTGGACGTGCTTTATTGGCAGGAAGCTTGATTGGAATTAAAGCCGATCATTTATATAAAGGATCGGCTGTGTTATTGCTGATTTGTATGTTACCAATGATCTTTCGTTTGTTTTAAACCGAAATTTGATTTATTGGCCTTTGCGGTTACTCAGTTTTTGACGAATAAAACCAATCACACCCGGTAACACACTAATAATAATAATACCGAAAATTAAGTGAGTGAAATTATCCTTCACGATTGGCATGTTGCCAAATAAATAACCCAGTGTAATAAACGATGCAATCCAGCAGAATGCGCCAATCACGTTATAGGTCAGGAAATACTTATAGTTCATGCTGCCTGCACCTGCCACGAATGGAGCAAAAGTACGGGCAAAGGGTACAAAACGGGCAAAAATAATCGTTTTACCGCCATGACGTTCAAAGAAATGCTGGGTTTTGATCAGATGTTGTTTATTGATAAAACGAGAATTGGTTTCAAAAACGCGCGGGCCAATGTAGCGACCAATGTGGTAATTGACGGTATCGCCGAGTACCGCTGCGATAAATAATAAAATACCTAAAACCCATGGATCCATTGCACCTGTTGAAGCAGCCAATGCACCTGCTGCAAATAACAGACTGTCACCTGGTAAAAATGGCATCACCACCAAACCAGTTTCAACAAAAATAATTAAAAATAAAATGGCATAAATCCACACGCCATAATTGGTAATAAATTCTAAAAGGTGTTCGTCAACGTGCAGAATAAAATCAATGAGTTCCATGAAGATGTTAACACTATAAATGTGGACTAAATCCTAGCAGTGCATCATTAGAATGTCAGTATAAAAAGCTAATTAATTAGTAACTTTGCAAGGGAAACATTTGATAGGAAAGCTGATTTAATCTTTTTATTGTTGCAAATAAAGAACGATATGTTAACTAATATGGTGTTTATTGCATAAACAAAGATACATAAACTGGCTCCATGTTAAAAAACAAACAGTGTGGAACCAACCATGTTTAATCCGAATGTTGTTGTAAAAAATATCGTAACGCAATCTGGCGTAGCAAATGGTGTCATTTTAGTTGCACGTTTATTACTGGCTTATATCTTTCTTGTTGCTGGTTGGGGCAAGATTGTAGGTTATGCAGGTACTGCTGGCTATATGGAATCAATGGGCGTACCAGCTGCGTTACTTCCGCTTGTGATTCTGATGGAGTTCGGTGGTGGTTTGGCTTTACTGTTTGGCTTCCAGACACGTTTTGCATCGCTGGGCTTGGGTATCTTTAGCATTCTCACTGCATTTATCTTTCATAATGGTGCCGAAGATGCGATTAACTTTATGAAGAACTTTGCGATGGCAGGTGGTTTCTTCGCGCTCATGTTGTATGGTGCAGGCCGTTTTAGCCTTGATCACCTAATTGAAAAATAATAAGTGCAACACATTGCCCCGCTTTCATCAGCGGGGCTAAGCCTCTATATGACTTACATGAATTACGCTTGATTACAAACTTAAGCCGACATGAGCGACTATTTCTGTTTAGATCATAAGACTTTAGAACAAAACAGGAAATGAAATGAAAAAAATCATCGCAAGTTGTGGGATTGTGGTTTTAGCGGGATTATCAACAGCGACTTGGGCAGGTAAAGATGACCATGTCATTGTGCAGGAGGCGGCGAAGAATGTCGTAACCGTCAGTCAGGTGGCAAAACTTGCTGATGAAACTGGCATTACGTTGACAGGCCAGATCACTAAACATCTGAAAGGTGATCATTATGAGTTTAAAGACAAGAGCGGGACGATTGGTGTCGAAATTGATGATGATATCTGGCGTCAAGCAAACCTAAAAGTCGGTGACCATGTGCGTCTCGTCGGTGAAGTTGATACACATCGTTATAAGCCGACTGATATCGAAGTTGTCAAAATTGAAAAACATGCCCATTAATTAAAAAAAGGAAGCTGAAGCTTCCTTTTTTTATTGGGTATCATATTTTTAAAGCATAAAGTGAATCTGCATTTCCCCGACAAGGAAACCAAGCACCGCACCGACAATAATCAAAGACCATTCGTCTTCTTTAAAGGCTGGACGCAGCATTCCTTCGAATTCTTCAGGGCTTAGTTTCTGCATGCGCTCAACTAAGGTATTGCGTACATTCATCGCGTCTTCAGCATAAGATTCAACGTAGCGCATGGTGTCTGGAAGCTGTTTTAAAATACGTTCAGCCACATCAGCTTTCAGGTTTTGATATTTCTCACCGCCGATTGCATAGACTACCAGTGGGCGAACAATACCTGCCTGTAAATCAATTTCCTGTTTGACCTGACGGCTGACCAGTTCAATGACTTTGTCTGAATGTGTACCCGAAAATAGTTCTTCCATCATGTTGCGAGAGGTGAGTAACTGTTTTGAAATCAACGCAGCATAATCAGCCGCCACTTCATTCTGACGTTTAATGAATAAACCTTGCCACGTATAGCCCATAATTTTTTTCGGATATAACGGGCGGAACATCATTTGCAGGGCCATCCAGTCACTAAAGAAACCGACGAAGCCGCCAAACATCGGCAACATCCATGGATATTTACCTTGCGTGACGATCCAGCACAGCATTTGCACCACACCAATCGCGAAACCAAATACAAAACCGACATTACTAAAGAATTTGAATTCCTGTTTGCCGACTTTTTTAAAGATTTCATTCAGGAGACGCTTATCTTTGAGTAGGTTGTTGACCACCATATGCTTGATATCGAAGTACTTGGCAACATCCTTCTGTACTTCACTCATAATGTGTTCAACAATTTCAGGGGCTTTGGCCTGAACCCGCTTAATCAGTCTTTGACGGGCAAACTCTGGCATGCCTTCCCATAAACCGGGCTGATATTGCTGTGCGACTTCACGAGTAATATCCTCGGCAGCCGCCATTAACGGTTTTTCAATTTCCTGTGCAATACGTTTGGGGTCGAGTCTGGCAAAGATTTCTTCAGGTTTGATGAGCTTGGAGGTCATTAGCTCAACGGCTGTGGTCGCCATTTTTTCAGCTTTGCGTGGCACAATCCCTTGCCATCCGAGTGGGAGTCCAAATAATCTCAACCCTTTAAATTCGAGGGGAGAAAACATCATTTGAATCGCAATGACTTTGGTCACATAACCAATAAAGCCGCTGATAAATGGAATGGAAATATATAGCCAGAAATTTTGGTGAAAATCCGCAATCATTTCTTGAAACATTATTTTATTGGTCCTTCAAGTCCTAATTGTTGCTCGTGGTCGGGCAAGCGCTAGATGATAGTAAAATATTTTAGGACATTGGTGATCTACCAAGACCTTGAGATGCTGTATTACCTTTTTATTTTTCCTTTAATTAAGGACATCACAATCGCATAAAAAGGCAACGATGCTGTCGATTGAATACCTTTCCATGGTAATCCCTATTTCGAGCCATCATCTTAGCACCAATTTTTGTTTTGTGTTGAGCAGAATCGGTGAGTTTTGTTGATTTAAATCGCTTAAATAAGGGGCTTGTGGAGAAATTTTAGTTTAAATATCAGGGCTGATGGCAAGGCCGGATTAAAATGCAAGATAGATGATGAATTGCGGTGCGTCAAAGCGTGAAAAATGTTAGAATGTGGCGCTTAATTCATTTGCCTTTAAGATGAACCATGACGACCAATACTCAAATTACTGAAGATCGTATCCTTATTCTGGATTTCGGCTCTCAATATAGCCAGCTCATTGCACGTCGTGTACGTGAAGCAGGTGTCTATTCTGAAATGTATGCATTCGATATGTCTGAAGAAGACATTCGTGCGTTTAATCCGAACGGGATTATTTTATCAGGTGGCCCTGAGAGCGTACATGAAGAAGGAAGCCCACGCGCACCGCAAGTTGTATTTGAACTTGGTGTACCAGTGTTGGGTATTTGCTATGGTTTACAAACCATGTCTGAACAGCTTGGCGGTAAAGTAGAGCCAGGTACAGTACATGAGTTTGGTTATGCAGAAGTTGATATTCTGGTACGTGACAATCTGATTGGTAACTTGCAAGATCGCGAGAACCAGCTTCACGTATGGATGAGTCATGGCGATAAAGTAAGTGCGATTCCTGAAGGTTTCCAAGTTACTGCAAGCACTCCAAGCTGCCCATTTGCTGCGGTGAGTGATGAAACTCGTCGTTTCTATGGCGTACAGTTCCATCCAGAAGTAACACACACTGCCAAAGGTGCTGAGTTACTGTCTAACTTTGTACACAAGATTTGTGGTTGCCGTGGTCTGTGGACACCTGAACACATCATCGATTTACGTGTAGAACAGTTACGCGCACAAATTGGTGATGAAAAAGTTCTATTAGGTTTATCTGGTGGTGTGGATTCATCAGTCGTTGCTGCGTTATTACACAAAGCGATTGGCGACCAGTTAACTTGCGTATTTGTAGACAATGGTTTACTTCGTTTAAACGAAGGTGATCAAGTGATGCAAATGTTTGCAGACAACATGGGTATCCGTGTGATCCGTGCAGATGCTGAACAACGCTTCTTGTCTGCATTGGCGGGTGAAGTTGATCCTGAGAAAAAACGTAAAATCATTGGTCGTGAATTTATCGAAGTATTTGCAGAAGAAGCACGTAAACTTGATGGCGTGAAATTCTTGGCACAAGGTACGATTTACCCAGACGTGATCGAATCTGCTGCAAGCAAACAAGGTAAGGCGCACGTGATCAAATCACATCACAACGTGGGTGGTTTACCAGAAGATCTAGCGTTTGATCTGGTTGAGCCATTACGTGACTTGTTCAAAGATGAAGTACGTAAATTAGGTACAACACTTGGTTTACCGCACAGCATGATTTACCGTCATCCATTCCCAGGTCCAGGTTTGGGCGTGCGTATCTTGGGTGAAGTGAAGAAAGAATATGCTGATATTCTTCGTCTTGCTGATGATATCTTTATGCAAGAACTTCGTGACAGCGGCTGGTACGACAAAACTGCACAAGCATTTGCAGTATTCCAACCTGTGAAATCAGTAGGTGTTGTCGGTGATGGTCGTCGTTATGCATGGGTGATTGCACTTCGTGCGGTTGAAACGGTTGACTTTATGACAGCGCGTTTTGCTCACTTGCCATACGAATTGGTTGATAAAATCTCAACCCGTATCATGAATGAAATTAAAGATGTTTCACGTGTTGTATATGACGTGTCATCTAAACCACCAGCAACGATTGAGTGGGAATAATGAAATGAAAAGGCAGGATTAAATCCTGCCTTTTTTTATGTCAGTTGCTCGGCTGTTCAGGAGATTGAAAAATGTCAGAAAAATTTCAGCTTCAGCAGTTACAAGAATATTTACATGCTCTATTTGCAGAATCATTATTTGCGATTTACTTGTATGGTTCGGCTGTTGATGGCGGTTTAGGCCCGGAAAGTGATCTGGATCTTCTGGTGGTGGTTACTCAACCTCTAACACACGTTCAGCGACAGCAGCTTGCACAAGCTTTATTAACGCTTTCACATCCAATTGGTGGATTGCAACGAGCACTTGAAGTAACTGTCTTGCTCAAAGAAGAAGTGATTTCAGGCAGATATCCTTTAAGTTATGAATTACAGTTTGGGGAATGGTTGCGTGAGGAACTCATCGATGGAGGGCAGCTGTCAGCACAAAATGATCCAGACATCAGTATCTTGTTAAAGAAAGCGCACATGCATCACCGAACGTTGTTTGGGCCTGATTTAACAAGTTGGTCAGATGAGATTCCAGATCAGCAACTTTGGCAAGCGATGGCAGACCTTTATCCATCAATAATGGCACATTGGGATGAAGATGGTGATGAACGTAACCAGATTTTAGCGTTATGCCGAATCTATTTTAGTTTGAGTTTAGGTGAGATTGTTTCTAAGTCGCATGCTGCCCAATGGGTGATCGCTCAACTCGAGGAAAAAGATCAGCCCGTCTTACAACGAATGGTGCAAGAGTATAAAGGCGAGATGACAAAACAGGACTGGCCAAGTCAGCATCAAGCTTTACAGCCTATCGTTGATTTTCTGAGTCAGCACATAGAGACTCTTTTTGATAAAAAGGGCCTGAAAATAAAATAATAAAGGATATTTTTCAGGTCGTTTCAGGAATAAGACTGAGTATTGCAATAACAGACTATTCAAATTGGCTTGCTTAGACCTAATATCTGTCTTAAATAAAACCCGCTTTGGGGGGTGTGTTTGAATCAGATTATAGAAATGCAGACCTATATTGCTGTCATTGAAGCAGGAAGCATTACCAATGCTGCAAAGCGTTTAGGTATTACGAAATCTGTCGTGAGCCAGCGGATTCAACAACTCGAACAACGTTTGGCTACGGCACTTATTCATCGTGGCAGAACCATGCAATGTACAGATGCGGGACAGGAGTTTTATCAGCAGTCTATCAAGATTTTGGCTGAGCTCAGTCATCTCGAAGAGTCAATCAGCGCTCACCATGATCATTTAAGAGGTAACTTCCGCTTATCTGTACCTCAGGGGTTTAGCATTCGGTATTTGGCTGCTGATCTGGCAGAATTCATGAAAATGTATCCTGATCTGAAACTGGATATAGAGTCGTCTGATTATTTTGTGAATTTGAATAATGGAAATTATGATGTAGCCATTCGTATGGGAGAGTTGCCTGACTCTAACTTGATCAGCCAAACCATTGCTGAAAATCGTCATTATATTTGTGCGAGCCCAGATTATTTACAGACCCATGGTACTCCAACACATCCAAATGAGCTTTTCCGTCATCGTGGTTTGCTTTACTTGCCGCGTGAACCTCATGGGATGTGGCAATTGCCAGTAGATGGGGAAAGGGCGTTTTTCCGGATTTCTCCTTATATGCGCAGTGACAGTGGTCATCAATTACTGGAGGCCGCAAAACTGGGGTTAGGGATTGCGATTTTGCCCGGTTTTTTGGCAGCTGATGCAATTTGCCAGCAACAACTCAAAGTCATCTTGCCCGCATTTTCTCCATCGGGAGGTAATATATCCGTCGTTTATCGCGTATCAAATCGAGCTTCACCAAAGATTCAGGCTCTGGTTCAATTTCTATCAAAAAAAATCGGGCATACCCCAAGTTGGGATATCGCCATTCAAAAAACCATACAGCAGTCGGTTTAAGTGGTCGTTCGAAAAAAACGAATCCAGCTTTTGTTGATTGTGGTCTAGTGGATAAAAAACGTCATTTGTTAGGGTATTTTTCTCTCTTTGAAATCGACCTGCTTATCAGTTGGCGTCAGAGAAGATTGGGATTTCAGTTGTCAGATTTTACCGAATCAATGCAATGACTCATCCAGTGACTCATAAAGTTCCTAAGTTGAGGCTAGCCAGAAGGCAGAGTTAAGTACGGTAAGAATAAGAATATTAGATGGAATATCTAAGCTGATCCTCTCTTGTTTTCATTTTAGGATGTACAAATGGATAGACTCGCGAAGAACTGGATTAATGGTGAATGGATTGACTCTCAACAGTACGTACAGTCCATCAATCCTGCAACATATGAGGTAATTGGGCAGTATGCAGATGTCACTACAGAACAGGTAGAACATGCCATAGCTGCTGCTAAAACCGTATTTAAGAAGTCAGGCTGGAAGCGTGATCGTCATTTGAGAGCAAAAGTCCTGAATGAGATGGCAGATGCGTTTGAGCGATATGCTGATGAGCTGATTGAGATTCTTGCAACTGAAAATGGAAAAATTAAGCCTGAAGCAACTTTTGAAGTCACGATGATTCCTGCCAAGTTACGTTACTATGCTGCTGTGACGTTGACAGAGTATGGACGCGCACTGGAACCAAAGCCAGGAAGCTACTCAATGGTTTTACGTGAACCGATGGGGGTGGCAGGCATTATTGTGCCATGGAATTCTCCTGTTGTGTTGATGGTTCGTTCACTCGCGCCAGCTTTAGCCGCAGGGGTGACAGCGGTCATTAAGATGCCTGGTCAAACTGGACAAACAAATGCACTCATTGCCCGAATTTTTTCGGAACTACCCGCTCTGCCAAAAGGGGTGATTCATTTATTTAGTGAATCTAAAAGTCTTGGAGCTCGCCTTCTGGTCGACTCGCCAGATGTCCCTGTGATCAGTTTTACAGGGAGTACCGCAACAGGCAAGGCCATTTCAGCAGCAGGTGCCCAACATTTGAAGCGGTTTGGACTGGAATTAGGCGGTAAAACACCAATGATCGTATTCAAGGATGCAGATCTGGATCTGGTTTTGCCGAAGCTAGAAAAAGCCGTGACGATTTTTGCAGGACAATTTTGTATGACAGGTTCACGTTTGCTGGTACAGCGTGAAATTGCAGAGGAGTTGAAACAAAAACTGGCGCAACGTTTAAGTGCAGTCAGTGTTGGCCCAGCCGCCGATCCAAATAGTGATATGGGGCCATTAATCGATAAGAATAATGTGGAACGCGTGAATGCCACTGTCGAAAAGGCGATTGCGGAAGGCGCTAAAGTTATTGTTCGTGGTGGGCCAGTCATGGAAGGTGAATTGGCAAAAGGTGCTTTTTATCGACCTACCTTTCTAGAAGTGCATGACAATTCACTTCAAATTATTCAGGAAGAAACCTTTGGGCCTGTTTTGACTGTACAGGTATTTGATACTGAAGAGGAAGCGATTGAGCTGGCAAATGACAATCAATATGGATTAGCTGCGTCGGTCTGGAGTCGAGATGTCAATTTGCCATTGCGAGTGGCGGCTGAACTTGAAGCTGGAACCGTTTGGATTAACGACTGGGCTGTTGTTTATGACGAGTTTGAAGAAGGTGGTTTTAAAAATTCGGGCTTAGGACGAATGAATGGAATGGCTGCGATGGATGATTTTATCGAGTACAAACATATCACCATTTCAACAGGCATCGCTGGATCTGAATAAAGTGTGAGGGGACGGCTAGCATCTGCCTGATGCGCTTTATTTATGATGAGAACAGCTTAAAACAAACTTGTCTTAGCCATTGGTTACTTGGTGTCTGGTGTACACGCGAGTGCCAATGCTGTTTTACACTGAACTGAGGAAATTGATAAGGAGGATCAAAACTTTTGAATCCTCCTTGTGACATTAATACCTGAGCCAGATAATTTGGGATCGTCGCAATCGCATCTGTATCTCTGACGATAAGCCCCACGCCAAGATAGCTGGGTAAACGCACCAGAATATTTCGATTCACGCCATGTTTTTGTAGTTCATGCTCAACCACAAAATGGCCTCCAGTTGCCAGAATGTCAACATGTAACTCCTGACAAAAATCCTCGGATGAAAGGTGTGTACCTGTAAGCCTTGGATGTTGTTGGCTGGCAATACAAGTGTAATGTTGCTGAAAAAAGGTCTGCTGATAAAAACCCGCTTCGAGCTGTGGTAGGAAACCAATGGCGAGGTCAATATCTCCATTCGACATCATGAGTGCGGTCTGGCTATCAATGGGTAGAATTTCCAGACGAATTGAAGGTGCATGCTGACGTAAATAATTAATCAGACGAGGTAAAAACACCAGATGACTGATATCGGTCATGCTAATGCGAAATTGATAGGCTGAGGTCTGCGGGTCAAAATCAATATTGTAATTTTCTACCAGTTTTAAGCGGTTCAAGATTTCTACGATCATTGGGTAGAGTTGTTGAGCCAATTCGGTGGGCTGCATTTTATTTCCAATGCGTACAAACAATGGATCATGAAAATGTGCTCTCAGTTTATTCAGGGCAATGCTTAAGGTCGGCTGCCCAATTTCAAGTTGTTCAGCTGCTTTGGAAATACTTTTGTATTGATAGATTTCAAAGAAAATTTTGAGCAGTCGTGTATCCAGATCAAACATATCAATGAATCGCCGTATTGATTTTATCAATACAGCCTATTGTTTTTTGTGCATAGATTCAACACATCTTGATTGTTACATTGATCCAATACCAGATTTTGATGAAATTATGGGCATTTGGATTGCACTTAATGCAACAAGAAAGGAATGACAGATGGAACAGTTAGGCACATTAGAAGAACTACCTGAACGTTATCGTGAACAACTTGAGGCATCTAATCTGGTGCCATTATGGCCTAATTTAAGAAACTTTATCCCCCCTCATGCTCCACAGCCCCATACTCTCGCAACTGCTTGGTATTTCCACCAGATTAAACCTTTGTTGTTACAGGCGGGTGAGCTAACCCCGATTGAAAAGGCTGAGCGCCGAGTTTTGGCTCTCGCAAATCCGGGGCATGGTTTGGACAATATGAAAGTCAGTCCCGCCATGTATTTGGGGATGCAATTATTACTTCCTAAGGAGTGGGCACCAGCGCATAGACATACACCGAATGCGGTGAGATTAATTATCGAAGGTGAGGGGGCTTATACCACGGTTGAAGGACAAAAATGCCTCATGGAGCATGGTGATATGATCCTGACGCCTTCCGGGCTGTGGCATGAACATGGGCATGACGGGGATCAGCCAGTCATCTGGATGGATATTCTGGATCTCCCTCTGGTTTATTACATGGAGGCTTCTTTTGTAGAAGAAGGACGCCGTCAAGAAGTTGATCGGATTAATCAGGGAAGCACCCATAATTATGCGGCAGGGATTGTCCCAACCCCTCATTTCATTCGTGAAGACGCTGTTTATCCAATGTTGCGTTATGCATGGAAGGATACCAAAAAAGTGCTAGAGGCTTTAGCCGCAGGCACAACGCGGCAAGAGGTAATACAGGTCGCATATGTTAATCCTGAAACTGGCCGTGATTGTCAAAATATTTTGGGCTATTCCGCTTTATTGTTACGTGCCAAAGAGACGGTATCTTTACCTTTGCGTTCTACTGCACAGGTCTTTCATGTCATTGAAGGTGAGCTAAAGGTCAATATAGATCAGCAACATTTTAGTTTGACCAAAGCGGATACCGCATGTGCCCCTTGTTTTGCTGCTATTGATTTAATCAATACATCTGAGCAGCCATGTTATGTCTTTATTGCAGATGAAGCCCCTTTGCAACGTAAGTTAGGACTTTATTCAGTACGTGAGCGTCAGTTGAGCCATGAACGCTTTACAAAGATTGCGGTTGAGGAGGCTGGAATATGAAACTTTATAGTTTTTTCCGCAGCGGGACATCGCATCGTACCCGTATCATCCTGAATCTAAAAGGATTGAATTATGAGATGGAATATGTCTCTCTGGCCAAAAATGAACATCATCAATCGGAATTTAAGGCGCTGAATCCACAAGGTTTTGTGCCAGTACTGGATACAGGATCCGAGAGATTATTACAAAGTCCCGCGATCATTGAATGGCTTGAGGAGCAATACCCTGAGCCGGCCTTGTTGCCTAAAGATGCGCTTGCTAAAGAAAAGGTACGTGCTATTGCGGCCTTGATAGGCTGCGATATTCATCCTCTAAACAATAAGCGTGTACTAGAACATCTACGCCAACTTGGTCTGGATGAGAGTCAGGTAAATGCGTGGTGTACCAGATGGATTCAGGATGGATTTGCTGCTTTAGAGCATATTTTGGAACAAGACCAGAATCGCGGAAAGTTCTGCTATGGCAATCAACCGACCATTGCAGATGCCTATTTAGTTCCACAAGTTGTATCTGCCCAGCGTTTCAACCTCGACCTTTCAGCCTATCCACTGATTCATGAAGTTTATCAGCATTGTATGACGCTTGAAGCGTTTCAAAAAGCTGCACCTGAACAGCAGGCAGATGCTTTTTAAGTCTCGTGTGTGAATCTATTATCAAAAAGGAACAAGCCATGTCATTTATTTTCCAGCCAATGACACCAGCGGGCCTATTTATTCATGGCTCAGAACTGCAATTTCCCGTACGTCGTGTTTACTGTGTGGGCCGTAATTATGCAGCACATGCCCGTGAAATGGGCTTTGATCATCGTGATCCTCCCTTCTTTTTCTGTAAGCCAAACGATCTGGAATCCATTGTACCTGTTCAACAGGAAGCGGTAGATATTCCATATCCAACTGAAACGTCTAACTATCACTATGAAATTGAGCTTGTGGTTGCGATTGGACAAGATGCCAAGAATGTCTCGGTAGAGGATGCAGCAAAATATATTTATGGCTACGCAGTAGGCTTGGACATGACGCGCCGTGATTTGCAAATGAATATGCGTGAACAGGGACGGCCATGGGAAGTTGGAAAGGCTTTTGATTTTTCTGCGCCGATTGGCCCAATTCATCCAATTTCGGAAGTCGGTGAACTCAATCAGGCGGATATTCATTTAACCGTTAACGGTAAAACTGAACAGCGTAGTGATATTAGTCATTTGATTTGGTCTGTTTCTGAAACCATTGCCAACCTGTCAACTTTATTTGAACTTAAAGCTGGTGATTTGATTTTTACAGGGACACCTGAAGGCGTAGGTGCTGTGGTTCGTGGTGATGTGATGCGTGCCGAAATTACAGGGCTGACGGGGATCACTGTAAACGTCAAGTAATCGACCTAGTTTGAGGAGATAACCAGATGTTCAGATCAAAGAATAAATAAAACTGGACATCTTCGCTAAGGATTGCAAGTGCCATGGTATTGGCAAAAGGAGTAAATATGTCTAGGCAAAGCATGGATGTACAACATTTTATTGATGAAATGCCGTTATCAACCCTACAGAAACTTATTACCTGTTTATGCTTTCTCATTGTTGCAATTGACGGTTTTGATACCGCAGCAGTAGGTTTTATTGCACCTGCATTAAAGGCAGAGTGGGGATTGCAAACCACTGAACTCGCGCCGTTATTTGGCGCAGGTTTATTTGGACTGATGGCGGGCGCACTTATTTTTGGCCCTTTATCTGACAAATTAGGACGTAAACCGATTTTGATTGGCTCGGTGATCATGTTTGGTTGTGCCAGTATTTTTGCAGCCTTTTCATCCGACCTTCAAACGCTGATTATTTGGCGATTTGTGACTGGATTAGGTCTAGGGGGAGCGCTGCCGAATGCGATTACCTTAACCTCAGAATATGCGCCTACTTCTCGCCGTTCTAATTTGGTCACCATGATGTTTTGTGGATTTACGATTGGTTCAGCACTGGGCGGGATTTTTTCTGCTCAACTTTTACCGCAGATGGGTTGGCAGGGCATTTTATTGATCGGGGGGGTTGCGCCGTTATGTATGGTTCCATTTTTGTATTTTCTATTACCTGAATCGCTTCGCTTTTTAGTTTTGAAAAAGAAAAGTATAAAGAAAATTGAAAGTATCATGCACCGTATTGCGCCGCACGCCAGCAACATCCCAGCTTTGGTAGCCCCTGTAAATGAAGTGGAAAAATCGAGTTTAAAAGACTTGTTCGTTAAAGGGCTAGCTTTGGGTACTTTTCTGATCTGGTTCACCTTTTTTATGAGCTTGCTGATTATTTATATGATCTCAAGTTGGATGCCAACTTTACTGACCAATGCAGGTTTTAATTTGTCTCATGCATCGTGGCTCACTTCTATCTTTCAGGTGGGTGGAACCATAGGAGCCATCGTATTGGGTTTACTCATGGATAAGTCTGATGCTACCAGAATCCTCAGCAGTGCTTATGTTTTAGGCGGGATGTTCCTCATCTGTTTAGGTTTTGGGATTGAACATGCAAATACCTTTTTATTGATGCTTGCCATGTTTGGGGTGGGTGTAGGGATTAGTGGTTCACAAGTGGGTGCGAATGCTTTTTCATCTGGTTTTTATCCAACCCATTGCCGTGCTACAGGGGTAAGTTGGGCCAATGCGGCTGGACGGGCAGGCTCTGTCGTCGGATCAATCATGGGGGGCTGGTTAATGTCATTAGATCTATCCAGTTTTACGATTTTGAGCCTTCTTGCGATCCCTGCATTTTGTGCCGCTATCTCAATGCTATTGATTAAACGCCTTAAAAAAGACCAGCCTAAGATTGCAGCGGCTTTAGGCTAAGGTCAAATAATCACCCTAAAAATAAATTGCTGTCTCAAAGGATGATACAGCGTCTTTGCTATGGATGACCTATCTTATGTACACGCTAAAAAGACATACGCTAACGTTTGGTTTATGCACATTGATTTCTGGTGTAAGCCCGACATTGTGGGCTTTTGATCCAAATCAGCCTATTCAAGATGAATGGAAATTTACTTTAAAGAATGCGCTGATCAATCGAGATTATCAGAATCCAGAGGTCAAAGATTTTGGAAGCTGGTCCCAAGGGGCTTCATTGTTTTATACCTCAAATTTGCGCGATACCCCTTTACATATTTTAGATCAGCTGATTCGGATTGGGGCAGATGCTTCGGTTCAATATGCTGTCCGTTTAAGTGCTGATAAGCATGTCTCTGATACAGTTTTACCTTTTGATAGACAAACCCAGTCGCAGGCAAGTGACTATCTAAAATATGGAGCGACTTTAAAACTCGCTTATGACAAAACGCTGCTGAGTGTGGGTGAATTATGGCTAGATTTACCTGTAACCACTTCAGATGCTAGCCGTCAGTTAATTACATCTTACTGGGGAACAAATTTAAAGTCGCAGCTTTCTGATCAGTTGTATGCTGAAATTGGACGGATAGAAAAAGTTTCTCCACGTAATGAAGAGGACTTTCGCCGCTTCTCCTTTACCTCGAATGGTCGAACTGAATACTCTGATGGCTTGAATTATCTCGATCTGCGTTATCAGTTCACACCTAGTCTAAAAGGGGAGTACTATTTTGGAAATCTGGAAGATTTATATAACAAACAGTATGTTGGTCTAGAGCATATATGGAAACAGCCAAGTTTTTCGCTTAATTCCAAGCTTAAATATTTTAATGCCAAAAATGATGGCAATCACTTCAAGATTGATGCCCAAAATCTTGGGGTGCTGGAAATGCTAAAAGTGAATAACCAGAGCTTTGGCGTGGGTTACCAGCAAATTATTGGTGAATCAGCTTATCCTTTGCCTGATGGTTTTTTGCCTGAACTGTATTTTATTAACTGGAATACCACAGGATTCTTTAAAAAGGATGAAAAATCATATCATGTGATGTACGGTTATGATTTTAAAGATTATGTTCCGGGTCTGAATGCTTTAGTGAAGTATGTGTATGGACATGATTTTAAAACGGCCAATGGCGAAAAAAACCATGAAACTGAATCAAATGTTATTTTAAATTATGCATTTTAACAGCCCTCTTTAAAAGGCTTTGCACTTCAGTACTTACGTATTGATTATGATGTAAAACATGGAAATGACTTTAGTGAAAATCGTTTTTTTGTGAACTATACAAAGCGGTTTTAATCGAGTATGTATGTTGTTAAAAGAGTGCTTATGCACTCTTTTTTATGACTTAAACTTTCTAAAGCTCTATCTTTAAAATAAATAACTCATTCAATATCAGAATCTTAAAAATTAAAGATATATCTTAACTTGTTTTAAGATAAATTAAGATATATCTTAATATTTATAATTTGAGCAATACGAGAAAAATAAAGATGAAACACGCATCCGATCATCACGAAAGCGAACGTGATCTCCAGCATAGAGAACATCACCGTTCTGGTCGTCGTGGGCGTCTATTCGAATCTGGCAGAATGAAACTGTTGGTGCTGCATCTTATTCAGCAAAGCCCAAAGCATGGTTATGAAATTATTAAAGAAATTAGCGATCTGGTCGGCGATGGTTATTCACCCAGTGCAGGCACGATTTATCCAACCTTGACTGCATTGGAAGAAATGAATTGCATCTCATTACTCGATGCTGAACGTAAGCAATATCAAGTCACCGAATATGGCGAAACTTATCTAAAAGAACAGCAAGAGATGCTGCTGGCGCTCCTGCAAAAATTACGCTTGAGACGTGAAATTCATAACAATGATCAACTGATTGATATCCATCGTGCTATGGAGAACCTTAAAACTGCATTGCGTTTAAAGCTGAATGTTGCTGATCTAAAGCCTGAGCAAATTCATCAAATTGCAGAACATATTGATCAGGCCGCGATTGCCATTGGGCGGTTATAAGGCGGGAGCGAAAGCTGTTAGCGCGACAGCAGAAAATCAAAAGGGCGCAATTGCTGCATTCATTAGACGTTGTATTTAACCAAGATCAAGTTGACCTGATGCAGGTCGGAATTAAAGAGAGTGCTTAAGCATTCTGGAGCATAGCGATGAAACAACATCAATATCATGTGACAGTCCAACACTTAAAAGATAACAAAGGGCAAGCCTCAACCTATACCGAACGTCTGGAATTCTATACAGGCAATCATGATGACATTTTCGAGATTGTTGAGCGTTTAAAGAAGGGCGAGTTCTTTGATGATCAAACCACTAAGTCATTTGCAGTTGGCTTAAAACTGTTTAGTGAAGTCATGCTAGAACATCGAGATCATCCACTATTTGAAGATTTCTGTCCGCACTTTGGTCAATTTATGAAGAACCTAAAACAGCAAGTGAAAAATTCAGCATGAATATTTCCAGCTTTGAATTGAGTCTGATCTATTGAAAACGTCCAAACCATTCATCCGTAAATTACCTGCTCAATATGCGGCATGGATTATCCCGCTCATCTTGTCTTGCCTGATGAGTGGCACTTTATCTTTTGCAAATCTGTTGATGAACTTCGGTTTTTCAACAGCATTGATCAATCAATGGCTGAGCACATGGATGGTTTCATGGGTGATTGCCTATCCGCTGGTTTTGATTTTCTTGCCTTTGGTGAGGCGATTGACCAGCCTGATTGTGGAAATGCCACCTCATTAATACTTGAATAAACATGCGGTGGGATTGTCTCATGAATGGCACTCTGCGTATTACCAAAAGACTATATTGAATGAGGTGGGTGTTGTTAAGATCAATAAAACAACTCATTGCAATAGCATAGGTAAAAGAGAGCAAAATCATGAGCAATAATAATGACTACGATATTTCTGACTCAAAAGACTGCGAAACGTATATCAATCAATTTATTCAGGAATTTACCATTCGCTCAGCGGAAATTGGCAAAGGAACTGTCATCAAACGTGCGTTACCCAGCCGTCATAAGCGCCTAGTTGGCGCATGGTGTTTCCTTGATCATGCAGGGCCTGTGAGCTTTCCTGCTGGCGATGGGCTTGATGTTGGGCCACATCCACATATTGGTTTACAGACCTTTACGTGGATGATTGAAGGCACCATGATGCATACCGATAGTCTGGGTTCAAAACAGTTGATTCGTCCAAAACAAGTCAACTTGATGACTGCGGGTCGAGGTATTTCGCATACTGAAGTAGCACCTGATAGTGAAACTAAAATGCATGCGGCGCAGCTCTGGATTGCCTTGCCAGATGATAAGCTCAATATTGACCCTAAGTTTGAGCATTATCCAGAATTACCTGTGGTCAGCAAAGATCAGGTTGAATTTACGGTATTGGTCGGCGATTTCTTGGAAACAACATCACCTGTCCAAGTGCATACACCGTTAGTCGGTGTCGATTTAACGGCACAAGCCGATACCAAAACCCGTATTCCATTGAATCCAAATTTTGAATATGCCTTTATGGCTTTGGAGGGAACAGCGCGTGTGAATGGGCATGAACTTACAGCCGATAACATGGTGGTGCTTGAAACTGGATTGACTGAAATTGAGGTTGAGTTAACTCAAGGTCATCGTTTGCTGTTAATTGGAGGTGAACCATTTGAGTCTCCAATCTTGCTGTGGTGGAATTTTGTCGGACGTACCATGCAAGACTTGCAGCAGGCACGAGAAGACTGGATTAATCATGATGCACGTTTTGGTGAAATTCCTGATTATCAAGGCAAGCGCTTAGAAGCTCCAGTATTACCAGACCAGATGAGGGCTTCAAAATGAGCATCATTGCCAGTAGCAAAGTCCTGACCTTAGCTGAACCTTGGAAGGGTGAGGTGAGTAGTGGTACACATCAGTTCCTCACTGATAAGCCTGAGCAGTTTGGGGGACATGATACAGGCCCAGCGCCGTATGATTTCCTGACCGCGAGTCTGGCTTCATGTACCATGATCACCTTGCGTATGTATGCGCAGCATAAGGGAATCGATCTGGGTGAATTTACAGTTGAGGTTGATTTTCATACCAATCGCGAGCAGCAGGAGCGTATAGAACGTCGAGTTGTGTTCAAACAAACTGTTGCACAAGACTTGCAAGAAAAACTTCTCAATGTCTGTAGCAAAACACCAGTAACTAAAACTTTGTTACGTAGTTTAGACATTCACACCATGATTCTTTAAGACTAAAGTGCTATTGTGCTGGGGCAAAACATAATTCTAAGTGCAATTGTGAGAGGGACCTAAAATCGCAATTGCACAGCAAAAAAGCAGGCACAAAAATGATTACCTTACATTATCTACAATGCTCACGTTCGTTCCGCATCCTGTGGGCATTAGAAGAACTTGGGATTGATTATCAGGTTGAGTATTATCAAAGGTTGCCGAGTTATGGCGCACCTGAGAGCCTCAAGAATATTCATCCTTTAGGTAAAGCCCCGATTTTGGTAGATGATCAAGAGGTGATTGTTGAGTCTGCTGTGATTCTGGATTATTTGCAGCAAGAATATGATTCACAACAGCTATTCAAACCACAATCAGCCAAAGAACAGCGGCAATATGCTTACTGGATGCACTATGCAGAAGGCTCTTTAATGCCTTTATTGGTCATGACTTTGGTGATGAATAGTGTCAGCAAACATGTACCTTGGGTGATTCGTCCGATTGCCGAAAAAATTACAGGTGGTGTAAAAGCAGGTTTTGTTCGTCCACGGGTGAAAGAACATATTCTGTACCTTGAGCAATATTTATCAGAACATGATTATTTTGCGGGAGATTTTTCCTTCGCAGATATTCAAATGGCATTTCCATTAATTGCGATTCAAAACCGTTTGCATGGCAAATATCCGAATATTCAGGCCTTCGTACAACGTGTACAGCAACGTTCTGCATTTCAAAAGGCAGAGCAGAAAAGCTTGCATTCGCAGTGTGCCTAAATCTGAATAATAAAAAAGGGAGCAACTCGCTCCCTTTTTTATTAGATATCCAGTTAGTGTTTGATCACGATTGAATCAATGCCACTATGTTGTAAAGTTTGTTGAGCTGCAAGCGCCGACTCTTGGCTATCATAAGGGCCAGAGAAAACGCGATACCATGTCTGCCCATTTTCAACACTTTTCACCACATCCGCAGACAAGCCATTCAAGATGATTTCTGCACGACGTGCATCGGCACTATCAGGATCAGGATAGCTGCGTACTTGTAAAATGTAGGTTGCGCGTGTGGGTGCAACAGGTTCACTTGGGGTGAGGCCCGCTGGATCTTCTGCTGTGGTGGTTTCAGGTTTTGGTGACTCAATAATTACAACATTACCTTGTTGCTTGGTCTCTGGCACCGCCTGTTCAGGAATCGGTGTGACTTGTTGCTGAGGGAGCAAATCATAGAAACGGTAGTCTTTATTGGTATTTTCTTCTTGGTAATGCTCGGAAGTAACCTGATTTTTGGTTGGGACAGGTTGCCAAGGCTGCCAAAGCATCAGCATGACAGCCGCACATAGGATCGCAAGAATAGCGACAAGCATTCCTAACCACTTCGGAATGAGCGGTTTTTTAGGCTTGTTTGGTCGTTCAGATACACCACGTTGCGTTTTTCCAAACACCGGAAATTCCTCTTGATCCTATTCGTTTATTTGTAACTTGAATTTACTTAAAAACAAAGCATTATGTTTAAAAATAATGCTTTGTTTACCATATTGTTTAACAATGATGGCTTAAGTTTACATGGCTTTAAGCTTTGCTGATTAAGGTTCACCTCAGGTATAGCCTAGCCATGTGTGAAGCTATCATTTCACTTATATTGCATGACTACTTCGGGCATAGCCCTCCGTCTTGCGACGATGTGCAAAGCGATGCTTTGCTGATTACATCGTCTCAGGAGCGGATACACCGAGCAATTCTAAGCCATTGCGTAACACTTGCTGTACGTTGATTGAAAGTAATAAACGCGCTTGTGTCAGTGCAACATCATCGCCCAATACTTTATGTTCATTGTACCAAGCATGGAACAGGGCAGCTAACTCTTTGAGGTAGTTACCAATCTGATGCGGTTCATAGGCATTGGCTGCACGTACCAGAATATCTGGATAAGCGGCAAGTTTAGACAAGATCTCGGTTTCAGCATCGAGTTCTAAACGGTTGGCATGTTCGCGTGCTGCGCTTAGGTCTAAATTAAGACCTGTTGTCGCTGCTTTTTCTAACATACGGCAAATACGTGCATGGGCATATTGGATGTAATACACCGCATTGTCTTTGCTTTGAGAAACTGCAAGATCAAGGTCAAAGTCAATGTGTTGCTCAGATTTACGCATCACATAGTAGAAACGGGCAGCATCGTTACCCACTTCCTTACGCAAGTCACGTAAAGTCACGAACTGACCTGAACGAGATGACATTTGAACCATCTCACCGCCACGCCATAAGCTCACGAACTGAACTAAAAGTACAGTTAGTTTCTTCGAGTCATAACCCATTGCATCAATGGCAGCTTTTACACGTGAAATATAACCGTGGTGGTCTGAGCCCCAGATATCAATCAGGTCAGTATAGCCACGTTGTAACTTATTCAGATGGTAAGCAATGTCAGATGCAAAGTAAGTGGTTTGACCATTACGACGTTTTACAACACGGTCTTTTTCATCACCAAATTCAGTTGATTTAAACCAGATATTGCCATCTTTTTCGTAGAGGTAACCACGTTGATCTAGCGTTTCAAGTGCTTCATCAATCTTGTCAGTTAATGAATCTTCGCTGAACCATTTGTCGAAGGTTACACCAAAGTCAGCAAGGTCATCTTTAATATCATCCAGAATGGCATGTAAAGCTGCCTGATGGAACACGCGATAAGCTGCGCCCAAGTGTTGTTGCGAGTTCGCAATCAAACCATCAATGTGCTTTTCTTTATCGCCTGAAAGCACAACTTTATTGCCTTCAGCATCAAGTTCTTCAGCATATTGCACATCTTCTGGTACATCTTTATAGATGTCAGCAACGGCACGAACGTGTGCATCGCCATCTTTATCAATAATTTCTTGTGCGATTTCTTTAACGTAGTCGCCTTGATAAGCATTTTTAGGGAAAACCAGTGTTTGCCCAGTCAATTCTAAATAACGTAAATAAGTTGAAGTCGCCAAGATATCCATCTGACGGCCAGCATCGTTGACATAGTATTCGCGATCAACTTTTGCACCCGTTGCTTCGAGTAAGTTCGCAACGGTCATGCCATACGCTGCACCACGGCCATGACCGACATGCAGGCTAGAAGTTGGGTTTGCAGAAACGAATTCGACCTGAATTTTTTTAGTCGCATTGGCTTGGCTACGACCATATTCATTTTTTTGTGCCTGAATCTGGTCGAGCACTGCATAACGTTGGTCTGCATTTAAAAAGAAGTTAATAAAACCAGGACCTGCAATTTCTGCTTTGGTAATGTCAGCGACTTCTGGAAGTGCTGCCAGAATTTTTTCAGCAAGATCACGTGGTTTCATGCCTGCGGCTTTAGAACCGATCATGGCAATATTTGAAGCAAAGTCTCCGTGACTTCGGTCTTTGGTACGGGTTAAATGGCTCGTGTTGGTCCAATCTGAAGGGAGTACACCTTGCTGTTGCAGGGTTTGTACCGCATGATCAAGAGCTGCTTGTATTGCCGTATTCATAGTTACCGAAAATAAATGTCGCGGAAAAACGTCAAATATAGCAAACTTTGCAGGCTTAAGGGGAGAGTGATTTAGCTGGAATTCACATATTCCGGTAAATCTTTTGTCAGTTCTTGTTTTTGTGGTTTTGGGATGGATGCTATGCCATTGAATAACATAGCATCTTTCGATTTTTTAATCTTCTAAAACCTGTTCCAGCAATTCATCGCTTGGCGCAAAATAATAAGCGCCGTCGATTGCAGTGGTAAAATGCAATAAGCGGTCATGGATGCCATCTCCAGCTGTTCCAAACATGCGCTTAAGCATTTCATCAATGATGCTTAAATTGTTGGTATAAGCCACAAAGAAAAGTCCTTGTTCGCCTTTACCATCTCCATAAGGTAGGCTGTGACGCAAGATTTCCATTTCTTCGCCTTCATCATCTTCAACGACTGTACGCGCGACATGTGAGTTTTCTGGTTTTACGTCATCATCGAGTTCAATCGATTCAAGTTTGGTACGACCAAATACATGTTCTTGCGCATCCACTTTGAGCTGGCGCCATTTGACTAGGTCATGCGTATAGCGCTGAGCAAAGATAAAACTGCCATCTGCAAAAGCACCCGCTTCTTCAGGAAGTAAGGCTGCCTCAGCACGATCATCAGGGAATTGTGGATTCTCTGTTCCATCAATAAAGCCTGTCATGTCGCGACCGTCAAAGAAACGGAAGCAGGCACGCTCATCCAGCACTTCAACTTTATCCTGAATGCCAGTAAAGAAGGCCTGACTCATGGCAAAGCAGATATCTGCACGCGCACTGGCAATATGAATAAAGACATCAGCTGGCACCACTGGCATGTTAAATGCGCCACTTTGAGGGTCAAGTTGCTTAAACCCTTCAGGTGTTTGTGCATAAAGTTTTGCCCAAAGTTCAGGACCAAAGGCGATTGCTGTTTTGATCTGGTCATTGGGATGTTGAGTGATTAAACGATCACGCGTTGAAAGTAGAGCTTCAATCTGTTGTTTTAATTCGGCAATGCTTAGGTCTTTTAAACGTAACACAATAAAGCGTGCATGATCAGAAGGTAATGGAAGAATGACAGATTGCGCAGTCATTAAAATCTCCTTAGTGTTTAAGGGATAAAAAAAGAATTATTGTGCCTGATGTTAGGAGAGCTGAGTAGCTTATTTATGCAATTTTGTTGCCTAAAAAAGCATCGTAACTTGCCAATAAAACAGTATAATTCACCTTTTCGTTTTTGATGCTGTGGTTATGTCTTTGCAGGTTTGGTTTGCTTTTATGTTGGCGTGTTGGGTGATTAGCATCTCGCCGGGCGCAGGCGCAATTGCATCTATGTCGAGTGGTCTCAATTATGGTTTTCGGCATGGCTACTGGAATGTGATTGGCTTACAGATCGCATTGATGATTCAATTCTTGATCGTGGCCGCAGGGGTAGGGGTACTGTTTGCGACAACACCGTGGGCTTTTCAGGCGGTGAAATGGTTTGGTGTCGCTTATCTGATCTATCTGGCCTATAAGCAGTGGACAGCACCCATTCAAACGATTGAGATTCAGCAGGAACAATATCAATCGGCTTTCGCCTTAATCTTGAAAGGCTTTGTGGTGAATATGAGTAATCCGAAAGCAATTGTCTTTTTGCTCGCTGTTTTGCCTCAGTTCCTAGATCTGAACCGACCACAGTGGCTGCAATACCTGATTATGGCGATCACGATGGTGAGCATCGATCTGATTGTGATGGCGGGATATACAGGACTGGCATCGAAAGTACTCAGGCTGTTGCGCTCACCCTCACAGCAAAAGTATTTAAATCGTGGTTTTGCTGTGATGTTTAGTGGCGCGGCACTGTTATTAAGTGCGATTCAACAGTCAAGCTAATGGCTGATTAGGCAGATTGAGCTTGGCTTTTTAATTTTTGTACCAGGAAAATAGTGGCAAAGCAGAGTGCCATACATAAAACAATGCTTAAGCCCGTCGAAATATTGAGCGCCGCACTCGACCAGAGACCGACCGTCACACCGAATTGAGCCAGTACAAAGGCCCAGATCACCATTTGTTTTGGAGAATGGGCCAGTAGGCGAGCGCTCAGCGCTGGAATCACCAGCAAAGCACCCATCAATAATGAACCCACCGCACGTAATGCCAGTACCGTAAATAATGCCAGTAGCAACATAAAGATTAAACGTTGCCAGTTGGCGCTGACGCCTTCACTCATGGCAATATCTGGATCAATGGCAATTTGAATCTGCGCTGACCATGAACGATAGAGTACGATCAATGCTGCCGCAATGACGACCGCAAACATAGGTAAATCAGTCCATTCAATGCTGAGCAGATCACCAAACAAATAGCTAAGCAACTCTGGACGCAAGCTTGGTACCTGTTGAATCAACAGTAGGCCAGAACAGAGCAGGGTGGCAGAGCTTAAAGCCAGCAATGCATCATTCGGCAAGCGCGAGTCGTGTAATACCCAGAGAATCGCCACCAATAATAATGCCAGACAGGCGACACCTAACCAGAACGGTAAATTGAGAATTCCAGCAATTGCGACGCCGAGCAGGGTGCCATGTGCCATGGTATCGGCAAAGAAAGACATTCTGCGCCAAAGCATTAGGCAACCGAGTGGTGCGGTCAGGAAAACCAGCAGTGAACCCATGATCCAAGCAGGTAAGAGGAGTTGTAACCATTCCATCATGGCTTAGACCTTCGGCTCAGGGTGAATATGTGGGCGTGGATCATGTGTGCAAGGCTCGGCATGATCGCTGTGACCGCAGTGGTTGTGATGATGCTGATAGAACATCCGTTGCGTACCAAAAATGGCCTGATACTCGGGGTGTTGCTGAATACTTTCAGGTAAACCGCTACAGCAAATGTGTTTGTTCAGACAGACGACACGATGAGTTCCTTGCATGACCCATTGCAAATCATGCGAGACCATCAAGACGGCACAGCCATAACGTTCTGGCAGGCTACGTACATATTCGTATAGTTCTGCTTCGGACTGGATGTCCAGACCTTGCATGGGTTCATCCAGCACCAGAATATCTGGTTGACGTAATAAGGCTCTCGCAAGTAAAACCCGTTGCCGTTCGCCACCAGATAGTTGCTGTACTTTAGATGACTGTAACTTCTGGATGCCCGTATCGCGAATGATTTCTGCACGAAGCGATGCTTCGCAAACTTCCAGATCCAGTAAGTCCTGTACACGCAAGGGTAGACTAGCAGAAGGATTAAACTTCTGTGGTACGTAAGCCAGCTTTAATTTTTTTGAGAAATGTATTTTGCCTTTAGTCGGTGACATGATCCCGAGCAGGACTTTAATTAAAGTTGATTTACCTGCACCATTGGGACCGATCAGCGTCACAATCTCTTTTGCTTGTAGCGAAAAATCGACATTTCTCAAAATATCCCGTTCATCAAGTCGAACCGAGATACCCTCCAGTTGAATAAGTGGAGTGCTTATTGAAGTGTGCTGCACTGATGACATTTTCCAGAAATTTCAATAATGCTATGTTGAGCAGAAAACTGGTCTGAGGCAGCAAGTTGATCAAGTTGTTGGATCAGTCCCTGAGCGGAGGCTTCTTTTACAGAATGACATTCAGTGCAAATCAAAAATGCAGCCTGATGTCCTTCGCGTGGGTGGCAACATGGAATATAGGCATTAATAGATGTTAAGCGGTGAATCAGACCTTTTTCTAACAAGAAATCTAAAGTGCGGTACACCGTGGGTGGCGCAGCAGGTCGATCTGCCTGACCTTTTATTTTAGCCAGCAAGTCATAAGCACCCATTGGTGCAGAGGCATTCAAAATGAGTTCAAGGACTTCTTTACGTAAAGGTGTTAGGCGTGCGCCAGTCGCAGTACATAAAATTTCTGCTTCAGCAAGTCGCGCTTTAATATCGTGATGACCGTGAACACCATGTAAAGCATTGTCATGTTCATGTGAACAAGAACTCATAGATTGACCTCATTGTTTTTGTAGAGTCTATTGATTCTTCACTGGCACAGAATGGCTCGCTGATGTCTCAATAGCCCTGCTATCATAACATGCAATTTATGATAACTATCTATATAAGTGAAGCGCACGACGGATAGTGCGGCAAATCTGAAAATAGACATAGGTATTTTGCAACTTTTGTTATATTATAACATGCTTCGCCAAATTGAGTAATATTGTGATGTCCCGCCTAATTGTTCTCGTCTTGTTTTCAATGTTAAGCACATGGGGCTGGACACAAAGCTTGGTGGTTTCAACACATCCAATTTACCTGATTGCGAAAGAAGTCACGGAAGGGGTGGAAGAACCTGTTCTTTTGTTGAAAGACCAAAGTGGTCATGATGTACAACTAACACCTGCACACCGTAAGGCGATTCAGGATGCCTCTCTCGTTATCTGGTTAGGCAAGTCGCATGAAGCGCCTCTCGAAAAGATGTTGAACCAGAACCGTAAAGCGATTGCGCTATTAGACTCGGGTATTTTAACCGTCTTGCCACAGCGTAACCTGCGTGGTGCATCTTTGGCGAACACAGTGGATAGCCATGTCTGGTTAGAACCAAATAATGCCGTACGTATTGCCTTCTTTATTGCAACTTTACGTTCACAACAACATCCAGAAAATAAAGCCAAATATCTTGCCAATGCCAAAGCATTCTCACAACAAATGTTGCAGGCATCACAACAATATGAAAGCTCAAGCAAGGCCAAAAACTATTGGTCTTATCACGATGCCTATCAGTATCTAGAAAGAGCGTTAAATTTAAAATTTGCGGGCGCTTTGACCGATGATCCACATATTGCCTCGACAGCAGCGCAAATTAAGTACTTAAGAGACAATCGTCCGCAGAATAAAATGTGCTTATTGGCCGAAACGACAGCAAGTTCGAGTCAGTACCAAAAAATGAACCCAGTAGTTTTCCAACCCGTCGATGAAAGCATGCGTGGTGAAGACGATTTTGTAACAGCGTGGAAAAAATTGGCTTCAAAAACCGATAAATGCGTAATAAGTGCACAAAATTGATGAAAAAAATAAAAATCAATTGACTCTAGCGTCAAAAAATATGGTAACGAAAAAACCAGACTTAAGTCGAGAAAAGATTGCATGTTCAGGGGTGTAACTCTATAATGCCTGCGATTCGAAACGATCATGATTAAAACTTGTCAAGCAGTTCTGCTGTAAGTGGGTAAAAAATGAGCCAAACTAGTCGCATGATTGACCGACGATTAGCAAAAGCTTTGGTCTTCTTACAAGCATGTATGATTCCCGTTGCCGCTTTACTGGCATGGGCAATGAAAGACACAACTGCTGCTTTGAGTGCTGCGCTTGGGGCTTTGGTATGTTGGTTGGCACATTGTTATTTTGCTTGGCAGTCGTTTAGAACGGCAGGCGCAAGAGCATCAAAACAAGTCATGCTGAATATGTACCGAGGGATGCTCGGTAAGTTTGCGATTGTGATCGTGGGTTTTATATTAATTTTGAGCAATGTTAAACCGCTGTCACCGGTTGCATTGTTTTGTGGATTTATTCTCGTACAAGCGATGTCGTGGGTCGCGCCATTTTGGGTGGCACGTCTACAAAAACGAGTTTAAGACACATTTTAAGATTTTTGGAAGTAGAAGCGGAATCATTGCCATCCGCACGATTCGTTTCTCTTCTTTTTAATGATTGACATTGACCAGGTGTGATTTATGGCTGCTGAAGAACATGCCCTGACTTCGACCGAGTATATCAAGCATCACTTGACCAATATGACCTATGGCAAAATGCCTGACGGTACATGGAAATTGGCTGAGACTGCTGAAGAAGCTCAATCGATGGGGTTCACTGCAATTCACTTGGATTCAATGGGTTGGTCTATCGGACTTGGTGTGATTTTCTGTTTGATGTTCTGGATCGTTGCGAAAGCTGCTAACGCAGGTGTTCCAACGAAATTCCAGTCAGCAATCGAAATGATTATCGAGTTTGTTGACTCAAGTGTTCGTGATACTTTCCACGGCAAATCACGCTTAATTGCGCCATTGGCATTAACCATTTTCGTGTGGATTTTCCTCATGAACTTAATGGACTTAATCCCTGTTGACTGGGTTCCGTATCTAGCTCAACAAATTGGTGCAAGTGTGTTTGGTATGGACCCTCACCACGTGTATTTCAAGATTGTTCCATCTACTGACCCTAACATTACTTTAGGTATGTCTTTGTCAGTATTTGCCTTGATCTTGTTCTACAGTATTCGTGAGAAAGGGATCGGCGGTTTCGTCGGTGAATTGGCACTTAACCCATTCAACCCAAGTAACAAATTTGCAAAAGCGTTATTGATTCCAGTGAACTTAGTTTTGGAATTAGTAACTTTCCTTGCTCGTCCAGTTTCGTTGGCTCTACGACTGTTCGGTAACATGTATGCGGGTGAGTTGATCTTCATCTTGATCGCATTATTGCCGTTCTGGATCCAGTGGGCGTTATCTGTGCCTTGGGCTATCTTCCACATTCTCGTAATCACGCTGCAAGCATTTATCTTTATGATGCTGACCATCGTTTACTTGAGCATGGCAAGCGAAAAGCATTAATGGTATTGCCTAACTGTCACCTGATGGTTGGGCTTAAATTTTAGTTTAATTTGGTAATAACCTAACCTCTGAGGAATTTTTCATGGAACTCACTTTAGGTCTAGTTGCAATTGCATCTGCTATCTTGATCGCTTTCGGTGCTTTAGGTACTGCGATTGGTTTCGGTCTTTTAGGTGGTCGCTTCTTAGAAGCTGTTGCTCGTCAACCAGAATTGGCTCCACAACTTCAAACTCGTATGTTCTTAATTGCGGGTCTTCTTGATGCTGTGCCTATGATCGGTGTTGGTATTGGCTTGTTCTTCATCTTCGCTAATCCATTTGTAGGTTAATAGCTTAATTCCTAAATCCACATATTGAGGAATAGCGAAATGAATATCAACCTCACATTGATTGGCCAAGCGATTGCATTTGCGTTTTTTGTCGCATTCTGCATGAAGTTTGTTTGGCCACCACTAATCAATGCGATTAGTGAGCGTCAGCGTAAAATCGCTGATGGCTTAAATGCTGCTGAAAAAGCAAAAGCTGACCTTGCTGATGCGCAAGCACAAGTTAAGGCAGAATTAGACGCAGCAAAAGCACAAGCGGCTCAATTGATCGAACAAGCGAACCGTCGTGCAGCACAATTGGTCGAAGAAGCGCGTACCCAGGCATCTGCTGAAGGTGAGCGTATTCGTCAACAGGCGAAAGAAACTGTTGATCAAGACATCAATTCTGCTCGCGAAGAATTACGTCAACAAGTTGCTGCTTTGGCAGTTGCTGGCGCAGAAAAAATTCTGAACCAACAAGTTGACGCAGAAGCTCATAATGCCATGCTGAATCAGCTGGCTGCTAAACTTTAAGCGAGGCGAATATGGCTGAACTCTTGACGTTAGCACGCCCGTACGCCAAAGCAGCATTTGCTTATGCATCTGAGCAGAATGCAACTGACGCTTGGTCAAATGCGTTACAACTGCTCGGTGCTGCGGTGCAAGACGAAGCATTTTCCGCTTATTTAAATCGCCCTGAGCTGACTCCTGCGGAACAAGTAGGTCTTTTTGCAAAGGTTTTAGGTGAAGATCAATCACAATCAGTGTCTAACTTTTTGACATTGCTTGCGGATAACGATCGTTTGGTTTTATTGCCTGAAATCGCTGCAGAATACGAATTACTTAAATCGCAGAACAACAACACGTTGGAAGTAGAGATTGAATCTGCTTTCCCAATGGATGCGACACAAGAGCACATTTTGGCTCATGCGCTTGAAAAACGTTTTAACAGAACCGTTCAGGTTACTGTCAACGTTAATCCAGCGTTAATCGCAGGTGTTGTGATTCGTGCAGGCGACCAAGTGATAGATGACTCTGCGCTTAACAAGCTTGAAAAAATGCGGACTCGTCTTCTTGCCTAACAGCAAAAAGACTGAACTTAAAAAAGATTGAGGAATAGCGCAATGCAACAACTGAATCCATCCGAGATCAGTGCGCTCATTAAACAGCGTATCGGCGATCTGGACACCAGCGCGACCGCTAAGAATGAAGGTACCATCGTCATGGTATCTGACGGTATCGTGCGTATTCACGGTCTTGCGGATGCAATGTACGGTGAAATGATCGAATTCGACGGCGGCTTATTTGGTATGGCACTGAACCTAGAACAGGATTCAGTGGGTGCCGTTGTTTTAGGTAACTACCTAAGCCTTCAAGAAGGTCAAAAAGCTCGTTGTACAGGTCGTGTATTAGAAGTTCCGGTTGGTCCTGAACTTCTTGGCCGTGTCGTAGACGCTTTGGGTAACCCGATTGATGGTAAAGGCCCTATTGATGCAAAACTTACTGATGCTGTTGAAAAAGTAGCACCAGGTGTAATTTGGCGTCAGTCTGTCGACGAACCTGTTCAAACTGGTTATAAATCAGTTGATACCATGATCCCTGTAGGTCGTGGTCAGCGTGAGTTGATTATTGGTGACCGTCAAACTGGTAAAACAGCAATGGCGATCGATGCGATCATCGCTCAGAAAAACTCTGGCATTAAATGTGTATACGTTGCGATTGGTCAAAAACAATCAACAATTGCAAACGTAGTACGCAAGCTAGAAGAAACTGGCGCTATGGCGTATACAACTGTTGTCGCAGCTGCGGCCGCTGATCCTGCAGCAATGCAGTATTTAGCTCCGTACTCTGGCTGTACAATGGGTGAATACTTCCGTGATCGTGGTGAAGACGCGTTAATCATTTATGATGATTTGTCTAAGCAAGCTGTTGCTTACCGTCAAATTTCATTACTTTTACGTCGTCCACCAGGTCGTGAAGCGTATCCAGGTGACGTATTCTATCTTCACTCGCGTCTTCTTGAGCGTGCTTCGCGCGTTTCAGCTGATTATGTTGAGAAATTCACGAACGGTGCAGTAACTGGTCAAACTGGTTCTTTAACTGCATTACCGATCATTGAAACTCAAGCTGGTGACGTATCTGCATTCGTACCAACGAACGTAATTTCGATTACTGACGGTCAGATCTTCTTAGAAACATCATTATTCAACGCAGGTATTCGTCCTGCTGTGAACGCAGGTATCTCGGTATCTCGTGTTGGTGGTTCTGCGCAAACTAAGATCATCAAAAAATTGTCTGGTGGTATCCGTACCGCTCTAGCGCAATACCGTGAATTGGCTGCGTTTGCTCAGTTTGCTTCTGACCTTGATGAAGCAACTCGTAAGCAACTTGAGCATGGTCAACGTGTAACTGAGTTAATGAAGCAAAAACAATATGCTCCTTACTCAATCGCTGACCAGGCTGTATCTGTTTATGCATCTAACGAAGGCTATATGGCTGACGTAGAAGTGAAGAAAATCGTAGACTTTGATGCTGCGTTAATCTCTTACTTCCGTTCTGAATATGCTGCGTTAATGCAACAGATCGATGAAACTGGTGATTACAACAAAGACATCGAAGCAGCAATCAAATCAGGTATTGAGAGCTTCAAAGCGACTCAAACTTACTAAGTTTATCTTTAGTTAAGTTTGGTTCACGGATCAACCTTCGGAAGCTCGAAAGAGCTTTCGAATACTAGGTTAAGCGTATGGCAAATTTAAAAGAAATTCGCGCCAAAGTAGCTAGTATCAAGAGCACGCAAAAGATTACTCGCGCGATGCAAATGGTAGCTGCTTCGAAAATGCGTCGTGCGCAAGAGCGCATGGCTCAGGGCCGTCCGTATGCCGATAATATGCGCCGTGTAATTGCTCACTTGGTACAAGCAAACCCTGAATACAAACATCGTTATATGGTTGAACGCCCAGTTAAGCGCGTTGGCTATATCGTTGTATCTTCAGATCGTGGCTTGGCGGGTGGCTTGAACATTAACTTGTTCAAGAAAGTTGTGCAGCATGTCAAAGCACAACAACAGCAGTCAATTGAAGTTGAATTTGCTTTGATTGGTCAAAAAGCGGTTTCGTTTTTTAAGAATTACGGCGGTAAAGTGCTTGGTGCAACGACCCAACTTGGCGATGCGCCGAGTTTGGAACAGTTAACAGGCTCAGTACAAGTAATGCTTGATGCATTTGATAAAGGCGAACTAGATCGTATCTATCTCGTTTCAAATGGCTTCATCAATGCAATGACTCAGCAGCCTAAAGTAGAACAACTTGTTCCTTTAGCACCGGCAGAAGAAGGCGATGACCTCAACCGTACTTATGGTTGGGACTATATCTACGAACCAGAAGCAGAAGAATTGTTAAATGGTTTGTTGGTTCGCTATATCGAGTCTATGGTTTATCAAGGTGTGATTGAAAACGTTGCATGTGAGCAGTCAGCTCGTATGGTCGCGATGAAAGCAGCGACAGACAACGCAGGACAACTGATTAAAGACCTACAACTCATTTACAACAAGCTGCGTCAAGCCGCGATTACTCAGGAAATTTCCGAGATCGTTGGCGGTGCCGCTGCCGTTTAACATTATTAAGTTTGAATTGAGGAGACAGCAATGAGTAGCGGTCGTATCATTCAGATCATCGGCGCGGTTATCGACGTCGAGTTTGAGCGCAATAGCGTTCCTAAGATCTATGACGCTCTCCAAGTTGACGGTACTGAAACTACTTTAGAAGTTCAGCAACAGCTTGGCGATGGTGTTGTTCGTACCATCGCAATGGGTTCTACAGAAGGTCTTAAACGTGGCCTTAATGTAACTAGCACAAATGCACCGATTTCTGTTCCAGTAGGTCCAGCGACACTTGGTCGTATCATGGACGTATTGGGTCGCCCTATCGATGAAGCAGGTCCTGTAGCGACTGAAGAGCGTTTGCCGATTCACCGTCAAGCACCTTCTTATGCTGAACAAGCAGCTTCGACTGACCTTTTAGAAACTGGTATTAAAGTCATCGACTTACTTTGCCCGTTCGCGAAAGGTGGTAAAGTTGGTCTGTTCGGTGGTGCCGGTGTTGGTAAAACCGTTAACATGATGGAGTTGATCAACAACATCGCGAAAGCTCACTCAGGTTTATCTGTGTTTGCTGGTGTTGGTGAGCGTACTCGTGAAGGTAACGACTTCTATCACGAAATGAAAGATTCTAACGTTCTTGACAAAGTAGCAATGGTCTACGGTCAGATGAACGAGCCACCAGGTAACCGTTTACGCGTAGCGTTAACTGGTTTGACTATGGCTGAATACTTCCGTGATCAAAAAGACGAAAATGGTAAAGGTCGTGACGTATTATTATTCGTCGACAACATCTACCGTTATACACTTGCGGGTACTGAAGTATCAGCATTGTTAGGTCGTATGCCATCTGCAGTAGGTTACCAACCGACACTTGCAGAAGAAATGGGTGTTCTTCAAGAGCGTATTACGTCGACTAAATCTGGTTCGATCACATCGATCCAAGCAGTATACGTACCTGCCGATGACTTAACAGATCCATCGCCTGCAACAACGTTTGCTCACTTGGATGCTACAGTTGTATTGAGCCGTGACATCGCATCTTCTGGTATTTACCCAGCGATCGATCCACTTGACTCGACTTCACGTCAGTTAGACCCATTAGTGGTTGGTGCTGAGCATTATGAAATTGCACGTTCTGTACAGAACGTATTGCAACGTTATAAAGAGCTTAAAGACATCATCGCAATCTTGGGTATGGACGAGTTAGCAGAAGAAGATAAATTGGTTGTTTACCGTGCGCGTAAAATCCAACGTTTCTTCTCTCAACCGTTCCACGTAGCTGAAGTCTTTACTGGTGCACCTGGTAAATTAGTACCACTTAAAGAAACGATTCGTGGCTTTAAAGGTCTATTAGCTGGTGAATACGATCACATCCCAGAACAAGCGTTCTATATGGTTGGTGGTATTGACGAAGTGATTGCTAAAGCCGAGAAACTTTAATTAGCAACTCTAATTTAAGGAGATTCTCATGGCGACTATGCAATGTGATGTTGTAAGTGTTAAAGAGTCGATTTACTCTGGACAAGTTACGATGTTAATCGCAAAAGGTGCGGGCGGTGAGCTTGGTATTTTACCAGGACATGCGCCACTCGTAACTTTGCTCCAACCGGGCCCGATTCGTGTTCAGTTGGAAAATGGTACAGAAGAAATCGTTTATGTATCAGGCGGTGTGTTAGAAGTTCAACCTCACGTTGTGACCGTGCTTGCAGATACTGCAATTCGCGCTGACAACTTGGATGAAGCTGCAATTATGGAAGCTCGTAAACAAGCTGAAGCATTGTTAGCCAACCAAAAGAGTGATTTGGACTCAGCTGCGGCATTGGCATCTCTTTCAGAGATTTCAGGCCAGCTTGAAACAATTCGTAAAATCAAAAACCGCGCGCTTTAATTATTGCAGGTTCGAGATTGAAAAAAGCCACCGTCAGGTGGCTTTTTTTATTTTGATGTCTTGAATAATTATAAATTTTCTATAAATTACCACGCATATTTAGAATTATTAAACCAAAGAGTAAAAATCATCATGAAAATGATAAAAAGTCTTCCATTATTCATCGCTATGGCTTTTGTGGGGTGTGCATCGGTACCACCAGCGAACAATCAACTGAACGAACAAGCCAAGAAACTTGCAGCCCCTTCTGAGGGTAATGCCGCAATTTATGTTTATCGTTCAAATAGTGTTGTGGGTGCGGCACTCAAGAAAGATGTATGGGTAGATGGGGAGTGTTTAGGTGAAACTGCTCGTGGCACATTTTTCTTAAAGGAAGTTTTAGGAAATCAAGAGCATACAATCTCGACTGAATCAGAATTTTCACCTAATCATTTGGTACTTAAAACAGAACCAGGTAAAAATTACTTTGTTCAACAATCGATCAAAATGGGTGCATTTGTTGGTGGTGCAAATGTGAAACAGGTTGATGATGAAACTGGGAAAAAAGCAGTGAGTGAATATAAACTTGCACAATCTGGTAAATGCAGCAAACCAACGATTACGCTCGATAAAAAGTAAAAAATAAAGCCACCGTCAGGTGGCTTTATTTATGGGGAATCGAAAATTAAAATAAACGGACTTTAAGCGTTTGAATCATCTTTATTGCCGAGTACTAAGGTTGCCAGTTTCACCATATCCATTTGAATGGTATTGAACTGTTTTTCAATCTTGGCAAAATCAATTTTTGAAAGATCGGTTTGACCATGCAATAACGGCATATTTAACAGTTTTTGATTTGCAGTTAATAAGTTTTGGCGGATCTGATCCACTTCATTGCTTCTTAAATTTAACGATAATAAAGCATCATGCAAGCCATGTAGCTCTTGGTTTAAATCGCCTGTTGTATGCTGTAATTTCTGGACATTTTTATCTTGAATGGCTTGTTCAAGATTGCTTTGTGATTGCTTGAGTAGCGTTACATAGTCATCAGTTTCAATTTGCAACTTGGCAATATCGCGGGCGATATTCAGCATATTACCTTTGCTCAGATTTTGAGTGTCCTGAGCAATGCTTGCTTCACGTTCTGTATCTTCAAAGGTTGTTATTGATTGTTCAATCTCAGTGTTTTGCTCAGCTTGCTCATTGTCATGAGGAACCTGATCGCAACCTGCCAGCGTTAAGAGACTAACCAAGGTGGTTACTGAGAGAATGGCTTTGATAGAGAAATGTTCCATCATGGCTGAACTGCACCAGATTATGAGAAGAGCGTCACTATAATGAGAAAATGTGGAGAAAAAAGTGATTTTTGCAATTCAGCAACAGTTTGATGTAGGAAAATGGTAGAAGGAACTGTCTAGGAGTTTAAAAGAAAAGAATAGATAAGCTATTCTTTTCTCTACATTTCTCATGCTTATTTTGCTAACTCGGCTTCAATCGCGCTGACAATGCGCTCATCATCTGCCGTAATATCAGGTGCAAAACGGGCAACCACTTCACCGTTCTTATTGATGAGGAATTTTTCAAAATTCCATAAAACTTCAGGTGGGTTGTTTGGTGTTAAGCCATAATCAACCAGATCTTTCCACCAAGGGCCTTCACCTGTACGCTCAGGAATTGCCTGAGTCAATGTCTCATATAAAGCATGTTTATCATCACCCGCAACCGAGATCTTGGCGAATAGCGGAAAATGCACGTCATAATTCAGTGAACAGAATTGTTGGATTTCATCGTTGCTACCCGGTTCCTGTTCCAGAAAATTGTTAGCAGGGAAGCCGAGAATTTCCAGACCTTGATCTTTCTTGGCTTGATACAGTTTCTCTAGGCCTTCGTATTGTGGGGTTAAGCCACATTTAGAGGCAACATTTACGATCAAAAGCACTTTGCCTTGATATTGATCAAGATCAACATCCTGACCTTTGATGTCCTTAACAGGGATGTGATAAACCGACTGGCTCATGGAATACGTCCTAATTTGTTGTTGTGACAAGACCTGTTTGTTTTAACTGCTATTGAAGCTGAGTGCAATCCTCTTGTTTGCAATACATACAAATAATAAGCAAAACCAAGGATTTGTTTAGCTTGCCGCATTTTTAAGCTGGATCGGCGTTTGTCCAGTATAGCGTTTAAAGAATTCAATAAAGCTGGAACTATGATGATAACCCAGCGTAAATGCCAGTTGCTTTATGGTCATGCCTTGCCGAATCTGATTGATGGCAAAAATGATTTTGGCCCGATTACGCCATTCAGATAGTGACAGTTGCAGTTCTTGCTGGCTGAGACGTAATACATGACGCTCACTGACCGCAAAGTTTTGTAAGACTTTCTGTAGGCTGAGATGAAATAAATCTGGGTCTGCAAGCTGTTCCAGAATTGGGGAAAGAACGGGATGTGTGCTTTGCGGAAGATAATGTGAATAAGCGGGTGCCTGTTTCAGCTGATCATATAAAACCTGAAACAGGTGTTCGAGATACTCAGGTGCTGCCGCCTGTTTTTGCTGTTCCAGAATATGAATGACCAGCGCGCGGAAAAAAGGTTCAATACTAAAACAACGGCAAACTTCGCCCAAAAATGCGCCGAGCCGCGGATGTAATCGAATACAGATATAGTGGATTTCATGCTCAACAGGAAGTGACTGGTGCTCAGTGCGAGGCGGCAGCCACAGTCCATAGCTGGGAGGCGAGAGGTAATATTGCCCTTCAATATCAAACTCTAAAGTTCCGTTCAAACTGAAATTAAAATCCCCCCAGAGCGAAGAATGCGGGCTGACAATATCATCCTTTTGATATAGAAATTCATGGATTTCTATATCGCGTAGCAAGGGAAATTGTTCAGCAAGGTTATGCTTCATTCAGGGAGGCTCTCTCTTAATTTTCGCATGTCATTTTAGGATTATTCAAGCCTTTGGCTAAAGTGAAGATACTAATTAATGCCAAAGCCACAAAACTGATGACGCCATAAATTAGAATATTTTCATTGAAATGATCAACCACATAACCGCCAAGTAATGAACCAGTTGCAATCATGACCTGAAACATGCCGACGAACAAAGGCATGCCTTTTTCTACCGCATGCGGTGCATGGACAAACATCCAGATATTGGCCGAGGTTGGAAATGCGCCGAAGGCAAAGCCCCAGAGTGCGGTTAATACAATCGCGCCAAACTCATGAATCGCAAAGATCGGGAAGCCAAAGAACACAATCGCAAAACAGATCCCGACAAAGGCGAGGGTATAGCGTACATTCAGATTACCACTATAGCCTGCAAATGCATTGCCGAAAATACCCGCAATCCCATAGAGCAATAACAAGGAACTGATAGTGGTGCCGTTGAATCCAGCAATGTTCTTAAAGAATGGTGCCAGATAGCTATATGCACAGAAATGGGCGAGACCGATGAGCAAGACGATTAACATACCGCTACGTGCTTTGGGGGTACGTAACAATGCAGGTAAATCACGAATATGAATGGCTGAATCAGGTTTTAGTTCAGGCAAGAAAATCAGTTGTACCACCAAGACAATCAAGCCAATGCCAGCGGTAATACCAAATGCACTGCGCCACCCGTAAAACTCGCTAAGCCAGGTTCCGATCGGAACACCGAGTACAGTGGCAAAGGTCACACCTGCCATGACGATGGCGGTTGCTTTGGCGATGGGTAAATGAGGCGGTGCCAGTTTGCCACTCAAGGCAATCGCAGTTGCCCAGAAACCACCAATCGAAATGCCTAACACCAAACGGCTCAACAATAGAACATTGAAGTTCTCTGCAAAGGCGGTAATGGTATTGGCAATCACCATAATTGCGGTCAGCAAGATCAATACATAGCGTCGATCAAGCTGCTTCACAGAAACGGGCAATAGTGGCGCTGCAATTGCAGCCATCACCCCCGGCAAGGTAATGATCAAGCCTGCTGTGCCCACTGAGATATTCAGGTCGGCTGCGACACTGTTGAGCACGCCGACAGGTAAAAATTCACTGGTGACCAGTGCAAAGGCTGCGATGGCAACCGCTAAAATGGCATACCAACTTCCTTGTGTGGTTTGCGTGGGTCGTACGTCTGAAGATGTAGATTGTTGCATGGGATTTTCCTGAGGTGTCAGCACAAGGACAAAAGCTAAAGATGAAGTTTTATTTTATAACGATCACTATGAAATAAAATAAAGAATAAAAAGAGAGACGTCAATTAATTTTATAATGATCGTTATAAAAATATATGTGGCATTTATAAGAATTATGCATGAGCTGTCATCATGAGTACGCAGGCGATTGTTCAAGAAAAATACAGTCGCCCTGAATCATGGGAGTGGGCGAACTGTATAAGAGGAAAAGCAAATTTCTGGATTTTTCTCTCAAATCAAACAGAAGTCGTTTAATCTCCTGTTTGATCTGTAGGCTAAAGACTAATTTTTATAAGTGACTTTAGGATTATTTAAGCCGCGTGCCAGTGTAAAGATCAGGATAAGTGAACAAAGCACCAGCGGAAGCATCGCGAAGAATAAGATTGAACCATCAAAATGGTCAACGATAATGCCACCGAACATGCTGCCCAGCGCAATCAGGATTAAAAAGGTCAATGTCACCATTGGCATACCTTTTTCAACCGCTTCAGGTGCATGCGTAAACATCCAGATATTCACAGCAGTTGGAATAATCCCGTAGGCAAAGCCCCATAAAGCCGTTAATACAATGGCAAGCATGACATTTGCCCCGACTAGCGGAAGAGCTAAAAATGCAAGCAAGAACGCAACACCACTCACTGCAAAGGTATAACGGATATTGATCTGACCGAGGTAGCCTGCAAAAACATTACCAAAAATCCCTGCAATCCCGTAGACCAACAGTAAACGGCTGATCAGGCTATCGGAAAAATCGACCTGATGTTTAAAGAAGGCAGAAAAGTAGCTATAAGCTGCAAAGTGGGCGAACCCCATGAATAGAAAAATGATCAGACCTTTGCGGGCAGCAGGATGTTGCACCAAGATAGGCAGCTCTTTCCAGCGCAAAGATGAAGATGGCTTTAATTGAGGCAGATAGAGATACTGGAAGATCAAAAGCAATACGCCCATGAGCGAAATCGCCGTGAAAGAGGTTTGCCAGCCATTATATTGAGCAAGCCATGTGCCCATTGGGACACCTAACACGCTGGCTAAGGTTACCCCGAAAGCCACACATGCAGTCGCTTTGGCAATGGGTAAATGAGGGGGTGCCAGACGACCACTTAATGCAACAGCAGTTGCCCAGAATCCTCCAACTGCAACGCCTAAGATGATTCGTCCGAACAATAAAATCATGAAATTAGGCGCAAATGCGGTGAGCAGATTGGCAATGATCATCAACAGGGTGAGCATTAATAAGAGCGAACGTCGATCCATTGTTTTGGCTGAGATCGGAATCAGAACCGCAGCAAACATGCCCACGATTGCGGTTAAAGAAACGGTGAGACCTGCTGTTCCGACTGAGATTTGAAAGTCACGCGCGATGTCATTGAGTACACCAATGGCAAGGAATTCGCCAGTGACTAAGGCAAAAGCGCTAAAGGTGACAGACAGTAAGGCAAACCAGTTACCTTGAGATGGATTAGATTCAAGTGTACTTAGCTCAGCGGGCGTGGAGTTTTCCATAATAATTCCCTTTATTGTTATAGAGATAACAATAAAATTGAAAAAACATTCGTTTTTATAACGATCGATATAAAATAAAATAGTTGATTAAAGTGAGTGCGTCAATTAATTTAATAGTGATCGTTATGAAATATTTGTGACAGTTATGACAAATGCACATGAGCCAACAGTAGCACCCTGTGATGACAGCTTAAAAAAGAAGCGTGGTCGTCCGAAGTGTTTTGACGAGCAGCAGGCGCTGGAAAAAGCCATGTTGCTGTTCTGGGCGAATGGCTATGAAGCGACGTCGATCAGTGATTTGACTCAGGCTTTGGAACTGACTGCACCGAGTCTATACAGTAGTTTTGGTGATAAAGCCGGACTGTTTTATAAATGCATCGATTATTATCTGGCACATGAAGCATGTCCAATTGTCCCTATTTTCTTAGAAGCCAAAACTGCCAAAGTTGCATTTGAGCTGTATCTATATGACAACGTCAAACGTTTGGCGCAACCCAATAAACCAGCAGGCTGTATGCTGGTGGTGGCAACCATGAACTGCTCGGATAATGCGCAGGCAGTGCAACATAATATTCTGGAAAAACGTTTGCAAACCAAGCAGAAACTGTTTGAACGTTTAGAGCAGGGCGTGGCGAACGGTGATTTGGTAGCAACCGCTCCTTTGCAGGAAATGACAGACTTCTATGCCACCGTGGTACAAGGTTTAACCATTCAGGCTCGAGATGGCGCAACGGTTGAGCAACTGCATAAAGTTGTAGAACATGCCATGCGTGCTTGGGAGCTGTTCTAGGCAGGGATGTCGTAAGCGCGATATAAATGTCTGAAATACGATATTTCAATTATTTTGGACATCTTCCACAATACATCCATTGCTGAGATATTGTGAGAAAATGATGGGTCAGTTAACGAAATACCAAAAATGGGCATTTGTATTGCCTTTGATTGCCGTGTTGATTTGGTCACTCAATATTGCGGTAACTCGCTATGTGGCAGACTATATTTCCCCAGTCAGTATCAGCTTTTATCGCTGGTTTGTTGCCTTCCTGATCTTGACCCCTTTTATGTTGCCAAAAGTCTGGAAGCAACGTGCTCTAATTCGTCCGTTCATTCCTAAACTGGCGGTACTCAGTGCATTTGGGATGGTGTTGTATCAAGGGCTGTCTTATACCGCAGCGCACTATACCACCGCGACGAATATGGGAATCGTAAATGCCTTTGTGCCTATTTTTACCATTTTCATCTCTTACATTATTTTAAAAGATGCACCGAATCGCTATGCCATTTTCGGGAGTTTATTGTCTTTTGCTGGCTTGATTTATGTCATGAGTCAGGGGCGTATTTCTAGCCTGTTTGAGCAGGGTGGTCATTGGGGCGATGCGGTCATGGTATTGGCCGTGGGATTCTATGCCTTCTATGGTGTGTTCCTGAAAAAATGGCAAGTTCAGTTGCCATTGATGACCAGTTTATATGTGCAGATTGCCTTTGCCCTGATTTATCACTTGCCATTCTTATTGTGGTTGGGACTGGATGGGATCAATGCTGAAAATGCGGCCAGTGTGCTTTATGCAGGGATGTTCCCGTCATTGATTGCACCATTGTTATGGATGGTCGCCGTGCAAGCGATTGGGCCAAACCGTACCAGTATTTTCATGAACTTGATGCCGGTATTCACCGCGATTATTGCCAGTCTGTGGTTATCGGAACACTGGACTATTTACCATACCATTGGTGGTGTCATGATTCTGGTGGGGATCATCATGGCACAAAAGAAAACCCTTAAAGCACCAGCCAAATTGGCAGAGTCTGCCTCATAAAGATGAAAGTCATAGGTGTGTTTGTTTAAAAAATAGACAAACGCACCAATTTATTTTTTGAATGATTCTCCTTTCTATCTGATTTGCAACTATATTTTTTAAGATAGGGAAAGTTTAGGCTCAAAAAAAGCTGAATAAAAATAAAAATATAATTTTATTAAAAAGGTTAAAGTGACAAAAAAGGTACGCTTTTCACATTTTTTGTTAGATAAATAATATATTTGTATAAATGAAATGATTGGCTCATAATACCAGCCACAGCAAAATGATTCATTTTAGAATGAATAAGTTGCTTACCGAATTGATGAACCCTCTGGATGTGATTATACACATCCTTTTTATGCTCAGTTATCCCTATATAACTGAGCTTTTTTTTGTCCGCTATTCATCTAAATCATCAAGCCCGAACAATTTCACCCGTTAGTGCATTGAGGATACGACTCGGCTCCCGACTCAATCCCAGATCACCTTCTAGATAATGTAATGCGTCGCCAAAATACGCTTGAGCATCTGCCAGACTATGAGCAGGTGTTTGGCCTGCGGGATTAGCGCTGGTCGAGACAATGAATCCATTAAAATGCTGGCACAGTTGTACGCATAAAGGATGGGTGGTGACACGCACCGCCACCAGAGGATGCTGACCTTTGATCCATGTTGGAATATGTTGGTCAGCAGGTAATAGCCAAGTTGTGGCCCGTTCAGTTGGCTGGCGATTTGACCAGCTGTGAATCACTTGCTGACGAATGTCGTTATTTAAACCTTGCAGTAAATGTGCTACCTGATCTAAATGACCTGCTAATAAAATGACGCCTTTTTCAACGGGACGATGTTTGAGTTCCAGAATCTCCTGAAAAGCCTGTTCATTGTAGGGATCACAGCCCAATCCCCAAACCGCCTCGGTTGGGTAAGCCAGAACCTGTCCTTGTTTTAAAAGTTGTGCTGCTTCAGAAATAGAAGAGGTGATCATGCGAGGTCAATACAATAGCAGAGGGAGAGGTGACTAGTTTAATGCATTGGGCGGCAACGTAAATAGCGTCCTGCCTGTTGCATGCTTAAACCGAGTAATTCCAGTTCCATTAATTGGGCCGTTAATTCAGCAATAGGTGCAGAATAGCGTTGCGCCAGTTGATCGAGATCTTGTCCAACCCAGTCTAAAACCTGATAGAGCTCAATTAAATGGGCGGGTAGCGTTGGTGGTGTTGAGGCAATGTCTGTCGCTGCTTGTTGCTGGGCTTGCCATTGTGTAGGTAAAGCCAGATCTTCAATCACCTGTTCAGGATGATCTACCAGAATTGCACCTTCGCGGATCAACTGATGACAGCCCTGATGATGTTCACTATAAATATGTCCCGGAATGGCGAATACCATTTTCCCTTGACTGGCGGCTTCATTAGCAGTAATTAATGAACCGCTTTTAAGTGCAGCTTCGACCACCAATACACCCAGACTCAAGCCACTGACAATACGATTCCGTCGTGGAAAATGTTGTTGTAAAGGCATGGTCGTGGGTAGAAATTCAGTCACTACTGCGCCTGACTGGGTAATTTGTTGTGCCAGTTGTTTATGTTGGGCAGGGTAGACGGTGTCTAGTCCTGTACCTGTCACTGCGATAGTGCGCTGATGAACTAGACCACCTTGATGGGCTGCTTGATCAATGCCATGAGCCAAACCGCTACTAATATAGAAACCTTTTTCACTTAAATAGTAAGCAAAATCATAGGCAACTTGTCGCCCGTGAGGGCTCGGTTTTCGACTGCCGACCATGGCAATTTGAGGTTGTAACAGCGCTTGCGCCTGACCTTGCCCAAATAGAATAGGTGGACGATCTGTATAAGGCAGCAGCTGCGTCGGATAGCCAATATCTTCAGGCGTTAAAATAAAGTCACTATGGCGGCAAATCAGTTGAACCAGTTGTTCAAACTGTTGCTGGCCTTGTGCTGTCTGGAATTCCGCTAAACGTTTTAAATGGTTGGCATGCAGGCCAAGTTGAGACCATTCTGAAAAATGATGACTTTGTGTGGCCTGTTCACAGCTACCGAAATGCTGTTGGATTTTTTGGAAGCTGGAAAGCGAATGTTGAACCAAGTACCACACCAGCACAGTATGGTAGTGATGAGGCGATAATTGATTCAACATCTTAGGCCTTAATCGTCAAGACGTGGTGGTTTGATATCTGAGCCAAGCTTAATTGGTAACTCGCTTTCGAGTACATAGGCATAGCTGATACGGTCAAAACTCTTGAAGATCATGACACTGCCCAAATATTGTCCAGGTAGTTTCACTTGTTCTTTGGTTTTTGGGTCACGAACAGTTTCACCATCTTGATAGATACTAAATACCTGACCGACCTCAACACCATCAACCGTTCCACGATCCACGGTTACGACACCATTTTTTGCGGCTGTACCGATAGAACCCATCACACGGATAATTTTACCGCCATCTTTGACCTGATTGGCGTCGGTTGGATAGAACAGGGTCGGCAGCATGGCATCTTGTTCAGTCATAACACGGTCGCCACGACGCACTTCACCATTATAGCTATCGGTCAGTTCAACCGTAGTAATGTCATTTTCACTACGAATCGCCACACCTGAGGCAACTTGAGTCAGTTCAACGCCAAGATTCTGTTTTTTACCATTCTGATCCAGTACTACATAGGGTTCACCTTCACGGAATACGCCGTAGCGTTGGCCATTTTCAAGGCCTTGGCCGCGCACATAAACACTTTGGCCTTTACCTGCCATAACACGGTTATCAGCAGTGCCTAGAATATAAGGTGTATTGGCAATCGCATCTGCTGGCAGCACAGAAGTGCGCTCTAACCATTGCTGAATATGTGTCAATGGAATAACAGGTACGCTATTGTTCAGTGCTTCAACACGGACTTGCGGGCGCAGGGTAGACGTATTGCCTGTATAGCGGCGAATAATACCGTCACAGCCATCACCTTCATCTTTACCAATCAACGGCTTACCGTTCAGGCTACAGAGTAATAGACGATCACCTGGATAAATCCAGTGTGGATTTTTGACATGTTTATTGCTTGCCCAGATTTCAGGCCAGCGCCAAGGCTTCTTTAAAAATTTACCCGAGATATCCCAGAGCGTATCGCCTTTTTTCACCACATAGACATGCGGAGCACCTACTTTCACCGCAGGTGGGCTAACATTCGGGCTGGCTGCATGCGCAAAATTGATACTCATCCCCAATCCTGCACAAATTGCAGCTGCAATCAGTTGTTTTTTTAACCCCAAGGCATGAAATGATGGTATGCCGTTTAAAACCTTTTTCATTATCATAATTCCTAAAAATTATGTGTGTAGTTGCGCTATAATAACGACTTTACACACAATTTTTTTGATCAAGCATTCCCTTCAGTTGGTTTTTTGATCAATGGCATAAGTGAGGACGACAGTATGGCCTTATTACCTATTTTAAGTTTTCCTGATCCCCGCCTTCGTACCATTGCCAAGCCAGTCGAAGAAGTCACTGATGAAATTCGTCAGCTTGCAGCAGATATGTTTGAAACCATGTATGAAGCACCAGGTATCGGTTTGGCGGCAACTCAGGTTGATCATCATATTCAGCTTATTGTTATGGACATCTCGGAAGAGAAAAACCAACCGATGGTGTTCATTAACCCCAAAGTCATTCCACTGACCGAAGATACTCAGCCTTATGAAGAAGGCTGTCTCTCTGTGCCTCAAATATACGACAAAGTTGAGCGTCCGTCACGCGTAAAAATCGAGGCAATTAACCTTGAAGGTCAAGCATTTGAGTTAGAAGCTGACGAACTTCTCGCTGTTTGTATCCAACATGAAATGGATCACTTAAATGGCAAACTTTTTGTCGATTATTTATCGCCTTTAAAACGTCAGCGTGCCCGCGAAAAAGTGGAAAAAGTGGTGCGCCAACGCGATAAAGAGAAAGTTGCAGTTAAACGCTAAACTGTAGCGACGATGAATTAACAGATGTTGTCCTTGTTTCGTTGTGGGTTGTTGCTGGCTTTAACCGCGGTCTGTTTACAGATTGCGGTTTTCTTGCAGCCACTCCTTCCGAAGCAATATCAGATTGCGCCTGTGTGTGAAACCATCACCCAAGCGCTTCTGTTACCTAAACTACAAAGTACTCAGAGCCATTCGGCACAACATCCTCATGAACATCAGCTTGAGCATGCTCAGGTTTCGATGCTGCATCATGACCATCATGATCCTAATCACCAATGTCAGTACTGTACGGTCTATGCCAATCTGGTCTTGCCGCCTGAATTTGGTGTGAAAGAAGTGTTGGTTCGGATTCAAATCCGTTTAGTTGCTTATCAGCAAGCGTTTAAGCATGTCTATTTTGCACTACAACGGTTATTTCTGTTGCCCCAAGGGCGAGCCCCGCCACTCTTTGCATAAATTAAAACGTCATTTTCATTAGGGTTTTCAAAACTCTAGCCTAGTTTTACTTATGTTTTAAGAGAGACCTATCATGGCTCAACCTAAATTTTTATTACAACCGCTCACGGTTGCGATCCTTGCTGCCTCAAATACGGTAACGGTTTGGGCAAACCCAGCTGACCAGTCTGCATCTGAACATGCTCATGTTTCGCTTGCGCCGATTGTGGTAACCGCCCAACAACCAAATGAGAGCAATGGTTTGGTGGTACAAGCCGATCCAAAACAGCCGATTCAGCCAATCCCAGCAACGGATGGGGCAGATTATTTACAAAGTATTATGGGCTTTAATGCGATACAGAGTGGCGGTACCAATAGTGACGTGACTTTCCGTGGCATGTTTGGTTCACGTATCAAAATTCTGACCGATGGTACGGAAAATCTGGGGGCATGTCCGAGCCGTATGGATGCACCGACCTCGTATATTTCACCCGAAAGCTATGATCGTATTTCGGTGATTAAAGGCCCACAAACGGTTCAATATGCCAATACAGGTTCTGCTGCAACCGTGATTTTTGAACGTCAACCTGAGAAGTTAACCCAAGCTAAACCTTATCGTGGACAAGCAAGTGTACTGTGGGGTTCATTTGGGCGTTTAGACCAAAATGTTGAAGCCGCGGTTGGGGACGAGAAAAAATATATCCGTTTGAATGCCAATCGTTCTGAGTCGAATAGCTATCAGGATGGTGACGGTAAAACCGTGCCTTCTTCATGGGAGCGCTGGAATGCAGACGTCGCTTTAGGCTGGACACCTGACGAAAATACCTGGTTGGAATTGACGGGCGGCAAGGCTGATGGCGAGGCTGAATATGCGGGTCGTGGTATGGATGGTGCCCAATTCGCACGTGAGAGTTTAGGCCTGCGCTTTGAAAAGAAAAATGTCACCGATGTGATCAAGAAAATTGAAGGTCAGGTGAATTATAGCTACAACGACCATATTATGGATAACTATAGTTTGCGCACACCGCCCATGGTTGAAATGCAGCATGGTGATCACAGCATGCTGATGCCAAACCCAATGGCAATGCAAGTGACGCGCCGTACCTTGAACTCACGCTTGGCGATGACCTCTGAATGGGATCAGTGGAGCTTAATCACGGGAGTGGATTCTCAGTTTAATAAACATGGTGGCAGCATGTCATCACCGATCATGCCATCTATGAATGTTCCATTCCGTCAGGATATGCGCTTCCAGTCTTATGGTGCTTTTGGTGAGTTAACTTATCAGTTGAATCCGCAGAACAAGATTGTAACAGGCGCTCGTGTCGATCAGGTCAAGGTTGATGATGAGCGTGCTGACTCTAAGGCCAAAGGATTCAATACCCAGCTTGAAAAAACCTTACCAAGTGCGTTTGTTCGTTTGGAAAATCAAAATGCCGAGCATGGCCTCAATAGCTATGTTGGACTGGGTTATGTAGAACGTATGCCTGATTATTGGGAGCTATTCAGTCCTGAACATGGTAATGCAGGTTCGAGCAATACCTTTAACGGCGTCCGTCCAGAAAAAACCTTACAGCTAGATCTTGGTTTTACCCAGCAACAGGGTGCATTTAACTCATGGGTGTCTGCTTATGCAGGACTGATTGATGATTATATTCTGATGAGTTATCACGATCATAGCCACTTACATGAAGGTGGACATGGTGGGCATGGAGGTGGTGGAATCACCGCAGGTGCCAAGAATGTTGATGCCACCATTGCAGGGGCTGAGGCTGGAATCGGGTATCAGTTTACCGATCATATTCAGGCGGACGTGAGTGCGATGTATGCATGGGGTAAAAATACCAGCGACAATACGCCGTTGCCACAAATTGCACCTTTAGAAGGTCGTGTGAATTTACGTTATGTTGCTGATAAATACACGCTTGGTATGTTGTGGCGTGTTGTCGATCAGCAAAACCGTGTGAGTTTGCACCAAGGGAATATCGTGGGGTATGACCTTAAGCCAAGTGCTGGTTTCTCAACGATTTCATTGAATGGTAGTTATAGTCTGAGTAAAGATGTCGATCTTTCAGTTGGTGTCGATAACTTGCTCGATAAAACTTATACCGAACACCTCAATAAAGCGGGCAGTTCAGGTTTTGGTTTTGCCAGTGAAGAGCAGTTCAATAATACTGGACGCAACTACTGGATGCGTATGAGCATGAAGTTCTAAGCCATACAAAAACAAGGTGGATCAGTCCACCTTGTTTTATTTTAGCACTAAGCCAGACAATCCTGTTTTGGCATCAGGCTATCGCAATACAATGGATTTAATGCACATTGCAAATCATCAATTTGTTCTTGAGTGACGTAACCTTTACTCTTGAGATATTCCGCCACGCGGTCATCACGCAGGCTTAAAAATGCCGCATCGTAAACGCCTAAATCAACAAATAAAGCGGCTGTTTCCAGACTATTAAAATGATCGAGGAAGACATCATTATCATGCATCAGGAAAATATGTGTGAACGGTGCATTGCTATCGACTTTTAAAAGCTGTGCCAATTGTTCAGGACGCGTTTTGATAAACAATAAGTCGGAAAGTTCATCAAACTGGCTTTTGTCCAGTTGGTTTTCATCACCTTTGACATGACTTAACCACGCTTTAAAGACCAGAACTGCGCCGCCGCGTAACAGCATGCTCCAAATTTGATGGCGTGTTTCATGGCCGAGATGAGCAGATTCTGCTTCAAGTGCATCTAAAAATTTCTGCTCTTGCTGTGCCAACTTTTCAAATAATCCCAAACCTTGTGGATGGTAGGCGGCAGGAGCAAATACATCAAAATTCAGTTCATGGAATACATTCAACGCCAGTGGAACTGCCGCCTGATAGAGGGTATCTAGTGCATGTAAATGTGTCTCTTCGAGTTTGCTATGCGCAAAAATCTGTTGCCAGTCTAATTGCGGTAATAAGGCATTCGCGCTGTATTGGCGATAAAACTGTTGTGACGTATGGTCTGTTGTGGGGTGGCTATTATTCATGATCAATGTCCTTTTCGACAGTCTGTTGCTAGAAACCCAACACGATGAGACCTAGGTTTCCATTAATTTGATCAATTTATGCGGTATCAAGAAAGCAAGTAGAATACGACTAAAGTTGTAGAATGGTTTTTTAGGGTAAAATTATAAAATAAAAACAATAACTTAATTAATTGTAAGTAAGTGTACAAACGTTCACTAATGTAAGTGAACGTTTTTGCCATAGCCAATTATCATTTGAGCACTTTGGTCAATTTATCATCGCTCAAAATACTGTTTTTTGATGGTTTTTGCCTATATTGCAAAATATTTGGTCATTTATTGCATAGGCATGATTTTTAAACCAGATAACCACGCACGTAAACCAGCGGGTTTAAGCGGCTTTTTCAGCAATACAATATTCTGCTGTTTTAAATATTGAGGCAGTTCTGGATCGGAGTCTGCAGTAATCAACGCGACTGGAATATGCGCAGGACGATATTGTTCAATAAAGTCCAAACCACGTTGATCATGATTCAAATGCTGATCAATCAGCCAGACCTGAATCTCTTCCTGCTCAATGAGTTGGAGTGCTTCTTCAGGTTCTGTTGCAGTGAAGATTTGATAGCCCCATTTGCTCAACAGTGTTCGCATCCCTTCCAGAATGGTTTCATCATTATCCAGACACAGGACTTTATAGGCCGTATGCTGTAATGCCGTCACATGCGGTGTCGCCGTTTGAATTTTAGGTGCTTCCACTAAAGGGACTTCGATCATGAAGCAGGAGCCTTTACCCAGTTCAGAATAAACATGTACGGGGAAATCCAGCAGGCTGGTCATCCGTTGTACAATCGCAAGCCCCAGTCCAAGACCTTGTTCGCCCCAAGGTGAAGTATGCCCACAACGCTCAAACTCTTGGAACAGTTTAAGGCGCTGTTGTTCATTAATCCCTGGCCCTGTATCCCAAACACCAATACGAATATGGTTTGCTCGCTGTGCGGAACGCAACACACCAACCACCACACGTCCTTGCGCTGTATAACGTAAAGCATTGCTGACAAAGTTCTGGATAATTCGTCGCATCCATTGAGGGTCGGTATCTACCCAAAACTTGGTATCGTGGACGGAGAGTTGAATATCGCGCTGGGCCGCAATGGATTTGAACTGTAATTCCAGATCGTTCAATAAATCATGCAATGAATAGGCTTGGCGTTTGGGTTGAATAGTACCGCCTTCTAAACGGGCAATATCCAGTAGGGCAGAGAGCATACTTTCTGCACCGTAAAGTGCCCGATCCAGCTGTTGTAAGGTCTGCTGATCTTCTGCGGAATGGACACTTTGTTCTAAAGCGGTACTAAATAGACGTGCTGCATGCATCGGTTGAAGTAAATCATGACTGGCTGCGGCCAAGAAACGGCTTTTCGATTGATTGGCTTTATCGGCTTGTTCCAGCGCCAATTGCTGTTCGGTCAACGCATTCGCAAGCTGCTGGGTTCGGTCACTGACACGTTCTTCCAGTACCGCTTCATTTTCACGGAATGCCGTAATATCGGCAAAAGTGGTGACAAAACCACCGCCTTCAATTGGATTGCCGCGCATTTGAATAACCAAACCATCTTTACGAATCCGTTCGAACTCATGGGCACTGCCAACTTTCATCCAGTGCAGTCGTTTACGCACATGTTCTTCAACTGGGCCTGGCCCACATTCACCACGTTCCGCGTTATAGCGAATCAAGTCTGCAATTGGGCAGCCGACGTAGACTAGATCTTTTGGATAATCAAATAGCTTCAGGTATTGATTGTTCCATGCCACCAGACACATATTTTTATCCACCACACTGACCCCTTGTGTCATGTGATCGATCATGGTCATTAATAAATTTTGGTTAAAACGCTGCCATTGCGAGGCTTGGTCAAGAATGTTCGCGACTTGACCCAGCGCCAGACCATTATTAATCATGGCAGTGGTCAATAAGGTACGGGCAGATGCAGCTCCAATAATCCCTGCCAGATATTGCTCGGTAAAGCGCCACCACATGCCATTCGCCACATGATTTTCATTTAAAACCACATGATTTTGTTCACAAAATTGCTGAAAAGCTTGTAGCGTTGGTTTATCACCTGTGACACGCTTGGCCAATGCCAGTAAATCACCGACTTTAAGTCGTGCAGCATTCAGATGCAGATCTGTCAGGTCAGTATTGGACTGGGCTGAAGGCAATGGTTTGCTTTCATAATAGAAAAAACTTTCCGCCTGAATTTGTTCGGCCACACTTGGACGGTAAAGGCGCGATACCCAAATATAAAGCACCACGTTCAAACCTAAAGACCACAACACACCATGGGTGAGTGGGGCAAACGATTCAAATCCGAGTAAGGCTTCGGGACGTAAGCCATTAATATTAAAAGGCCCAAACAATAAAATATGTTGTGCAAAATCTTGATAGTGATCAGGCAGGCTACGCAGTACAGTCGGGAACAGTAAGGTGTAGCTCCACATAGCAAAGCCCATTAACAGGCCGACGTAGACACCCTGACGACTTGCACCACGCCAGTATAAGCCGCCAATCAAGGCAGGAGAAAATTGTGCGACCGCACTAAAAGCCAGTAGGCCAAAAACAGATAATTGATTGATATCATTAAAGAAATGGAAAAACAAAAAGCCCAGTAACATCACGCTAATGATACTAATGCGGCGGGTGAGTTTGAGTACCCGAGGCAAATGCTGATCATGACGGGAAATAATTTTAAAACGCCACAGGGCAGGCATAATCAGGTCATTACTGAGCATAATTGACAATGCCACAGAGGCAACCAAAAGCATTCCGGTCGAAGCTGAAAAGCCTCCCAGAAAAGCCAAAAGTGCTAACCAATCTTGCTGATAGCTCATCGGTAAGGCCAGTACGGCAATGTCTGGTGTCCCCAACGATTCGGGTAAAGAATGCAGCGCCCAACTGGCAATTGGAATGATCGCAATCACGGTCAGAATCAGATAGGCAGCGAACCAGCGACGCGCCCCACGAATATGTTTTTCATCTCGTAATTCCACCACCGCCACATGGAACTGGCGTGGCAGGCAGATCATGGCTAGACCTGCCAGTAATGTTTGCACCCAGAAAGTTTCAGGGACACCGAGTTGTTGCAGGTCATGAAAATGCTGATGAACATCAGTACTGACCTGTTTAATATTGTCAGGAGATTGTAATAAGAAAAATGCTGCCACACAGAGCAGGGCAAAGAGCTTAACAAAGGACTCAAAGGCAACAGCCAGCATTAAACCGCCGTGCTGTTCGGTATGCGCAATATGCCGTGTCCCAAAAATCATGGCCAAAATCGCCAGTACAGCCGTCAGCACCAGAACACTATTGGTGGTGGTATGGATATGTGCGTTCTGTTCCAGAATCACCGAAGCGCTAAGTGCAATAGCGCGAAGTTGCAAAGCCAGATAGGGCACAATCGCAATGACGGCAAGAATCGTGACCAGTGCTGCCAGACTTCCGCTTTTGCCGTAACGGGCAGCCACAAAATCGGCAATTGACGAAATAGCATGGTGCTGACGGATGCGGCCTAAGCGCTTCCAGATGTCATAACCAAACCAGATAAATAGCAATGGCCCAAGATAAATCGGCAGAAAGATCACGCCTTGGCGAACCGCGGCGCCTGTTGCGCCATAAAAGGTCCATGAAGAGCAATATACGCCCAAAGTTAAGCTGAACAGCAGCATCCGACCACGCGTACTTAAACGGCTGGCGTGCTTTTCACCAAAAAAAGCACAGCCGAATAACAGCACGATGTACAGGGCCAATACCCCAAGAATAAGCCAACTGTTCATATTGCTCACGTGATCAAATTCCATTTTTTATCATACCCGAAGCGCGGGTATAGCAAGGAGTAGAGATTTGCATTTAGAGACCAAAGTCTAAGTTACGAGTCAATCATAATCTTGTTAAGTTGGATAATGAAAAATCCCACGTAAAAAGGGGTCCACGGTTGGACACAAAAATAAGGAGTTGATTATGGATGATTCTCAGGTAGATCGAATTCTACATAATCCAAAGTTTCAAGAAATGGTCAGCAAAAAGCGTACATTAAGTTGGACATTAACAGCAATTATGCTGTTTATCTACGTTGGATTTATGCTTTTGGTTGGCTATAACAAAGAATTTTTAGCAAGTTCATTTAGCGGTGGTGTAACCACTTGGGGTATTCCCCTCGGTTTAGGCATTATTGTGTTGTCATTTATTTTATGTGGGGTGTATTCCTACATTGCCAATAATAAGCTTGACCAGTTGAATGAAGAAGCCCTCAAGGAAGTTGAGGCCATTGCACATGAAAAAGGGATGCACTGAGATGAAAGGGACATCATTCAAAGCGATACTGTTCACACTGCTCAGCTTTTGCTGCACAAGTATTGCATTCGCCAGTCCAGATTTAGGTACAGCTGAACAGCAAGCGACCAACTGGCATGCGATCATTATGTTTACGATCTTTGTCGGTTTTACATTGTTCATTACCAAATGGGCAGCGAAGCAAACCCAGTCTGCACAAGATTTCTATACCGCTGGTGGCGGGATTAGTGGTTTCCAAAATGGTTTGGCGATTGCCGGTGACTATATGTCAGCCGCATCGTTCTTGGGTATTTCTGCATTGGTGTTCAGTTCGGGCTTTGATGGCTTGCTCTATTCACTCGGTTTCATGGTCGGTTGGCCAATCGTTTTGTTCCTTGTGGCAGAGCGTTTACGTAACTTGGGTAAATATAACTTATCCGATGTGGTGTCGTTCCGTCTGGAAGAAAAGCCAGTACGTACCTTGGCAGCATTTAGTTCATTAGTTGTCGTGGCGTTCTACCTGATTGCACAGATGGTGGGTGCAGGTCAGCTCATCAAATTACTCTTTGGTTTGAACTACAACATCGCAGTTGTGATCGTAGGCCTCTTGATGATGGCGTATGTGATCTTCGGTGGCATGTTGGCAACCACGTGGGTGCAAATCATTAAAGCCGTGATGTTGCTCAGTGGCGCGACTTTCATGGCATTTATGGTAATGAAAGCAGTTGGTTTTAGCTTCACCAATATGTTCAATCAAGCGATTGAGGTGTATAGCCAGGCGCACAGCATGAGCTGGGATGAAGCCGCTAAAATCATGGGGCCAGGTTCATTAACGGCTAACCCGATTGATGCGCTTTCACTTGGTCTTGCCTTGATGTTTGGTACTGCTGGTTTACCGCATATCTTGATGCGTTTCTTCACAGTAAAAGATGCCAAAGAAGCACGTAAATCAGTTGTGGTGGCAACGGGCTTTATTGGTTACTTCTATCTTTTAACTTTCATTATCGGTTTCGGTGCGATCCTGTTTGTTGCAAATAACCCGCAATTCCTTGATCTTGCGAAAGCAGCAGTGACAGGCAAATTAGAGCTGGTGGGCGGTAACAACATGGCGGCAGTTCACTTGAGTGATGCTGTGGGCGGTGACTTGTTCATGGGCTTCATTTCAGCGGTCGCATTCGCAACAATCCTTGCGGTGGTTGCAGGTTTAACGCTGTCAGGTGCATCTGCAATTTCACATGACCTTTATGCCAACGTATTCAAGAAAGGCAAAACAACACCTGAATCTGAATTGAAAATGTCAAAAATCGCAACTTTAGGTTTAGCGATCTTCGCCATGATTTTGGGTATCTTGTTTGAGAAACAAAACGTTGCCTTTATGGTTGGCTTGGCATTCTCGGTGGCATGTTGTGCAAACTTCCCGGTACTCGTGTTATCAATGTTCTGGAAAGGCTTAACAACGCGTGGTGCAGTGATTGGTGGTGTCGTAGGTTTAGTTGGTGCGGTGAGCCTGATCATTCTATCTAAAGCGGTTTGGGTAGATACCTTGGCTATTTCTGAAACTGCGCCAAACCCATTCAATGGCCCAGCATTATTTGCAATGCCACTTTCATTCTTCTGCTGCTGGTTCTTCTCTGTCACTGACAAGTCAGCACGTGCAGAGAAAGAGCGTAAAGCCTTTGATGCTCAGTTTGTTCGCTCAATGACAGGGGTCGGTGCTTCTGGCGCGTCAGATCACTAATTCGCTTGAGCTAAAAAAAGCCCTCATTGATTGAGGGCTTTTTTATGGCTTATTGATGCATGCTCGCCAGTTGCTGTGACTGATTGCGATAGAGCGACAAGCCAATGCGTTGTAAATGACGCCCATTTTGTTCAAGAAAACGGTTTAATTTTGGAATATGTTTGGCACTGGTATACAGCGCTAAATTTCGACCAATCAGATAATAAGCAAACCAAGCTGCTGATTGCGGAGCCAAACCCAATTTTTGCATCTTCTTGCGACCAATAAAAAACTGGGTAATTTCTAAATGCTGTTTATATGCCAGTTTTTGCTGGAAAGTCCTTAGATAGCGATATTTGCGTTCGAATGGTTCTTTGGAAAGACTGGAACCTAGTGAGATGCTACTGGCATCGGATTGCGGATGGGCAAATTGCATCCAGTAAATCAGTTTCCAGCCGTCTGCTTCATGATCGACCAACCATTTTTCTTCAACACCCATTAACCAGCCTGCATATTTCCAGAAATGTAAAAAGCTATCGACTTCCTGCTTGCTCGGAAAAATCCCCAAAGCACGAATACCAATCAGCACCACACCACTAAAGGCAATATTGGTCATGGCCTGATCATATTGGTTGATCGGTAGACCCCAAGTCTCGGCATCCCATTTCTCTGATTTTTGCAGTTGATAACGTACTAAGGCATGAATGAATCGCACAAAAATGGTGGATGTAAAGCCTTTACTAAAACGTGAAAAACCATCTGCTTCGGTGATATCGACCCACCATTTGGTGGTTTCAGCGAGACGAGTTCCTGCCTGTTTCTTTAATGCACCGGTCAGGATCAGAGGTTGGTTAAATCCCGGATACATATAGCCGGTCATTAAGGACAAATCCCGTAGGATCAGTCCATTATTAACGCCTAAACGATAAGTAAACTTAAGTGCTTCATCGACTTTGGCTTGCTCATACCAATCAGGTTTTCGTTCCACCAGTTGGAAGAAATTGGTGAGTTCAGGAATTTCATGCGGTAATTTATCTAAACCTTCATATAGTGCCGTTTCAAAGTATTTACGATGCACTTTAGGATTTTGTAGCACCCAAAGCAGCACCTGATCCATTGGTTCATCACCACTTTGCAGGGCTGTATTCAAGTCAAGATATTCCTGATAACTCGGTTGAACTTCCTGTCGGGTCATATAACTGAGAATTTTCGTTTTGATATTGCGCTGAATCATGTCTTCAAACGCCGCCAAGCGTTTAGGTTTAACGATGCTTTGCATTGCATAAAGTCCCTGATTGTTATTTAATCAAAGCTTAATATGAATAATTATTCACATTCAATTCGCATTTCAATTGAGGCTGAGCATGAGAAAACGACCGCAGCAGCAACGCGCCAAAATGATCGTTGAAAGTATTTTGGAAGGGGCACAGAAATGTATTTCTGAATATGGGGTTTTGCAGGTAACCACCCCTAAAATCTCTGAAAAATCAGGGGTGAGTGTCGGATCGATTTATCAGTATTTTGAAAATAAAGAGCAAATCATTGCGGAATTATTGCTACGTAAAAGTGAAAATTTGGGACAGGCAGTCAAGCAACTGGTGATGCTACAACAGCAAACTTCTATTCAGGACATCATCACATTAAGTATTGCCTTTGGCTTTGAATCGCTAAAGTCTGATCAAGGCTTTTTTATCGAAATCTTAAAAAACTGGCATGCTTATAGTGATTCGGAAGCGGCACAAGTTTTAGAGCAGCACTTTTTAGAAGTCGGCATGTATTTATTCGGGCGTTATTATCCACACTGGGATTTTGAGACCTTAAAACATAAGTCTTTTGTGATTATTAACAGTACCTTATTTACCATGATGCGTTATGCCAGTAAAAATACTTTTCTTATTGAAGAACAACGCCTGCAACAAGAACTGTCTAAAATGATCGTTTCTTTTTTAGATGCAGTATGATGCACTCAACAAAAATGAAAACCATAACAAGATTCAGGAATACCACATGCAAAGCTTAAAACAATTCTGGAGTACGTTTCGTTTGTTGCCATCTGCATGGTTGCTGCTGGTTCAACTGGCTTTATTGGTTCTCTATATGCTGACCTATGGTGATAGTGAATATCGTGCCTTAACTTGGTCAATGGGCGTTTTGGCGCTTCTGATTATTGCCAAGGTGATTCGACAAACACCTGTATTTACCTTTTGGGGCTTGGTTTTTGTCAGTGGTGCCTTCCTATTTTCGATTATGCTCTTTATTGGTTATGCCACGCCGACCATTCAAATTATGGCCTATAGTTTTGAGGCTCTGGCCTATTTCTATGCGGCTTATGGCTTGTTGCGCTATATGTTTGCCGACCGTTATCTGACCAAGGATGAGCTATTTGCCGCAGGTGCTGTATTTACCTTGATCGCTTGGGCCTTTGCTTTTTTATACAGTATTTGTCAGCTACTTTTGCCGAACAGTTTCCTGAATCCCAATCAGCCACAAGCCTTACAAAGTTGGCTGGATCTGCTGTTCTTAAGTTTTAGTCTGCAATCGGCAACAGGTTTATCTGACTTGATGCCGATGAGCCCAGCCGCCAGAGTCCTAGCAATGTTACAAATGTTTGGTGGGGTGATGTACCTCGCCGTGGTGGTCTCCCGTTTGATTGCATTGCAATATATTGCGCATTTACCCAAAAATCAGTGATCCGATGTTGAAATGGAGCGGGTTGCAGTTTCCTGTTCCAGCCATTCGATGAATTTCAGCATAATTGGGTTATGCGGCTGTTCGGCATAAACAAAATAATAGCAACGCGAACCGCTGAGTTTGTGCGATGACACGATGATCAATTCTCCTCGATTCAGTTCTTTTTCAATCAGCATTTGTGGAATCAGTGCCACACCAAGATGGTGTGTAGCGGCAACGGACAGCATGGAAAATAGCTCATGGCGCTGACCTTCCATGGCATAGGGGGCGTTATAGCCCAGACTGTCGAACCATTCTTTCCAGATTCCAGGGCGAGTGGTCTGTTGTAATAAGGGCAGTTGAGAGAGTTGTGCCGCAGTCAGATCAAGCGCTGGTGGTGATTCATCTTGAATCAGATCAGGGAAGAACTTTCTGATCAGCGTTGGTGAGCAAACGGCAACGACTTCTTCTTGCATCAAAAAATGTGCGGTGGTTCCGGGCCAATTTTCAATTTGAGCGGGCGTACCTGCATAGATGGCGGCATCAAAAATCTGTTCACTGAATAAAAACGGCTTGGTGCTGGTTTCAAGATGAATGGTGATTTCGGGATAGACTTCATTAAAACGATGTAGGCGTGGTAGCAGCCAGCGCGTTGCAAAGGTCGGCACCACCCCGAGTTTGAGCGTGCCACCTAAACCTTGATGTGACATCAGGTCGAGCGTGCTGTGTTCCAGTCCGAGCAAATGTGTCTTGATATTTTTGAGATATTGTTCCCCCGCAATCGTCAGTTCCACCCCATGTCGTACCCGATGAAACAAGGGCAGATTGAGAAACTCTTCCAGTTGCTGAATCTGTCTGGAAACCGCACTTTGGGTCATGCTGAGTTCCTGTGCGGCATGGGTATAGGTCTTATGTTTGGCAGCGGCTTCAAAGCAAATCAATGACTGGAGTGAAGGAATCATACGTCGCATAACAGCGTCCTTGTGTTACCTGCAAAAAGAACCATGAGGTTGGGATAATTCAAGTGTTATACATTATTCTCTGCTGTATTTTTAACAGAATAATGGAGTCCGTTTCAATTGAGCTATGCATAAAACGCATAGCTGTATGAAAAAACATCGTTTGCCTGAAGCTTTAATCTGGCCTAGCATCAAGTACATCACTGATATTCAAATTGCTCAAAAGGAAGATAAAAGTCATGGCAAATCAAGGAAAGCGTGTCTCTTTTAACTGGCAAGATCCATTTTTACTCGAACAGCAACTTAGCTCAGAAGAACGCATGATTCGGGATAGCGCTCACGCCTATTGTCAAGACAAACTCATGCCACGCGTACTGGAGCAATTCCGCCATGAAAAAACAGATCCAAGTATTTTTCGGGAAATGGGTGAGCTAGGTCTATTAGGTCCAACTATTTCAGAGCAATACGGTGGAGCAGGATTGAACTATGTCAGTTATGGTTTGATTGCACGCGAGATTGAACGCGTAGATTCTGGCTATCGCTCTATGGCCAGCGTGCAAAGTTCGTTGGTGATGGTGCCAATTGATGAATTTGGTACAGAGGCACAAAAACAGAAATACCTGCCTAAATTGGCGTCAGGCGAGTACATTGGCTGTTTTGGATTGACTGAGCCTGACCACGGTTCTGATCCGGGAAGCATGCTGTGCCGTGCCAAAAAAGTTGCAGGCGGTTATCGTCTCAGTGGCAGTAAAATGTGGATTACCAACAGTCCAATCGCAGATGTCTTTGTGGTTTGGGCCAAAGAAGTTTCTGAAGCAGGCAATGTCGGGGAGATCCGCGGATTTATTTTGGAAAAAGGCTGGGAAGGACTCTCTGCACCTGCCATTCATGGCAAGGTCGGACTACGTGCATCAATTACCGGTGAAATCGTGATGGATCAAGTGTTTGTACCAGAAGAAAATGCGTTTCCTGAGGTACGCGGTCTGAAAGGGCCATTTACTTGCTTGAACAGTGCCCGTTACGGTATTGCATGGGGTGCGATGGGCGCTGCTGAATTCTGTTGGCATACCGCACATCAATACACCATGGATCGTAAACAGTTCGGGCGACCTCTGGCAGCCAATCAACTCATTCAGAAAAAACTGGCAGATATGCAAACTGAAATTGCTCTGGGCCTACAAGTCGCCTTACGTTTTGGGCAAATGAAAGATGCAGGCATTGCTTCAGTCGAAGGCACATCGCTGATCAAACGCAATAACTGTGGTAAAGCGCTGGAAATTGCCCGACTGGCACGTGACATGATGGGCGGCAATGGCATCAGTGATGAATTTGGTGTGGCACGTCATCTGGTCAACTTAGAAGTGGTGAATACCTATGAAGGAACTCATGATGTGCATGCCTTGATTCTTGGTCGTGCACAAACAGGCATCGCTGCATTTTCTAACTAAAAATTCATCACTTGTTGAACACAAAGATACGCTTTCGGGCGTGTCTTTAGGCAAATTCATGCCTAAAAAATATCGACCAAGGCTGTGAAGCAGGGTTGTCAATACGATCCACAAAAATCATAAGGAAGGAACAGGATGGGTGCATTAACAGGTTTACGTGTACTGGATCTTAGCCGAGTGTTGGCAGGACCTTGGTGTAGTCAGATTCTGGCCGATTTAGGCGCTGAAGTGATCAAGATTGAACGTCCTCAAACAGGTGATGATACTCGTATGTGGGGACCGCCGTGGATGAAAGATGATGCAGGACAACCTACACGCGAAGCGGGGTATTATCAGTCTGCCAATCGGAATAAATACTCTGTCGCCATTGATATTGCATCCAAGGAAGGCCAAGCCTTGCTCAGAGAAATGGTCAAGGACAGTGATGTGCTGATTGAAAACTATAAGGTCGGTTCATTAGGCAAATACGGGCTGGACTATGCCAGCCTGAGTGAAATCAATCCGAGATTGGTCTATTGCTCCATTACGGGCTTTGGGCAAACAGGGCCGCGTGCATCTGAACCTGGTTATGATTTTGTGATTCAGGGTATGGCGGGATTGATGAGCATTACTGGTGAAAAGGATGATCTGGCAGGAGGCGGCCCACAAAAAGTTGGCGTTGCAGTCACAGATTTACAAACAGGGTTGTATGCCACCATTGCGATTCAGGCGGCGCTTTGGACGCGTCAAGCGACAGGAAAAGGACAGCATATTGATTTGTCCTTACTCGATGTGCAGGTCGCAGGCTTAGCCAATCATGGCATGAACTATTTGATCACAGGTCAGGCACCGAAACGTTGGGGGAATGCCCATGCCAATATTGTCCCTTATCAAACTTTTAAGGCAAAAGATAAGGACTTTATTATTGCGTGCGGCAATGATGCCCAGTTTAAAGCCTTGTGTCAGGCCATCGGTCAAGCTGAATGGGCAGCGCATCCCAAGTTTCGATTCAATCAGGATCGGATTGCGCATCGTGGAGAATTGACCACTTTAATGGATCAGCATTTTCTTACGCAATCTGCACAATACTGGGTAGAGCGGATTCATGCCGTTAAAGTACCTGTAGGTATGATCAATAATGTGGATGAGGCCTTACAAGAACCGCAAGTACAAGCACGGGAAATGGTGGTGTCGATTCCACATCCACAATATCGTCAGTTTAAAATGATTGCATCACCGTTGAAGTTGTCTGCAACACCTGTGGAATATCGTCTTGCACCGCCCCGTTTGGGAGAGCATACCCAACAGGTTTTAGCAAAATATTGTTCAACAGAGGTCTTGGCCGCGTTGACTGAGCAAGGCGTGGTAGGGCATTTGTAGAGAATGCCCTGTGTCGTTTAGATTGCTGAAATTTTAGCTTTATCTATATAAAATCAAAATCTTACTGTTGAGTTTTATATTCTGTTACAGCATTACAACTGCGTTATTCTTGATATTTTTTATACTAGAGCACGAGTTTTACATTACATGAACTCGCTTTTATTCACGTTGTGAATGTCTTATTTTGGCTGTTATGGCCTGTCCATTATCATTAGAATAACGTGGGGGAATTATGCCTTCCAAGCCATCTTCGCTGTTTGCGAATGTGAATCCAAACGTGTTTTTAAGCACGGTGATCATTATTGCGATTTTTCTCGCAATCGTCATTGTTGCACCGAGTTCCTTTGAACTTCTTACACAGCAGCTTAAACAATGGATCACCGATTCATTTAGCTGGTTTTATGTTTTATCAGTCGCCGTCTTTTTGATTCTACTGATTTATATTGCCTGTTCCGCCAGCGGAAAAATCAAATTAGGACCTGATCACAGTCAGCCTGAATATAGCAATGGCTCATGGTTTGCCATGCTATTTACGGCTGGGATGGGGATCGGTCTGATGTTCTTTGGCGTGGCGGAGCCCGTCATGCACTATATCAGTCCACCGAGCGGTGATCCTGAAAGTGTAGAGTCGGCGCAGCAAGCCTTACGCATTACCTTTTTCCATTGGGGCTTACATGCCTGGGCAATTTATGCAGTTGTCGGGTTGGCACTTGCTTATTTTGCCTATCGCCATAATCTCCCGTTAAAAACCCGTTCCGCTTTATATCCAATTATTGGTAAAAAGATTTATGGTCCTTTGGGCGATAGCATCGATATTTTTGCCACCATTGGTACGGTATTTGGTGTTGCGACCTCTTTAGGTTTTGGTGTTACCCAGATTAACTCCGGTTTACATTATCTCTTTGGTATCGAGCAAAGTAGCAATGTTCAGGTTGTTCTGATTATCTTTGTGAGTGCCTTGGCATCTTTATCTGTGTTCTTAGGACTGGATAAAGGCGTAAAGCGTCTTTCTGAGCTGAATCTGATCTTGGCTTTAGTGCTGTTGGCCTTTGTCTTTATTGCAGGGCCAAGTATCTACTTATTGCAAACAACCATTCAAAACACAGGTTCTTATATTTCCAATCTGTTTAGCATGACGTTTAACTTATATGCCTACCAACCGAATGGCTGGATTGGTGGCTGGACGATCATGTATTGGGCATGGTGGATTTCTTGGTCGCCATTTGTCGGGATGTTCATTGCACGGGTTTCACGTGGTCGAACCATCCGTGAGTTTATCGTCGGTGTATTACTGATTCCAACGGGCTTTACCATCATCTGGATGGGCTTCTTAGGAAATGCTGCACTGTTCAGCATTTTGCAAGAACACAATGTCACTCTGATTCAAGCTGTACAAAATGATTCTTCAGTTGCCTTATTTGAATTCCTGAATCATTTACCGTTTTCGGGTGCGATGAGTTTACTGGCAACAGTACTGGTGATGCTGTTCTTCGTGACTTCTGCGGACTCTGGTGCATTAGTGACGGATTATCTGACCGCTAAAACAGAAAACTCGCCGGCTTGGCAAAGACTGTTCTGGACCGTATTGATGGCGGCTCTGGCAATTATTTTGCTTCTGGTGGGGGGGCTCGCTGCGTTGCAAGCGTCAATCATTATGAGTGCCTTGCCGTTTACTTTAGTGATGTTATTGATGAGTTGGGGTTTATTAAAGGCCTTAAAAATCGATGTGACCAAAATGCAAGCTATTCAGGAAGCACGTATTACACCACGGGCAATTCATAATCCTCGTAGTTGGCAGCAACGTTTAGGTCTGATTATGCATTACCCGCATACTGAAGCTGAGGTAAGAAACTATATTGATACTCAGGTGAGAAAAGCGTTTGAAAGTATTCAGAAAGAATTTAAACGCCGTCATCTTGAAGTGAATATTCAAAATACTGAACAAGGCTTGCAATTGCGTGTTGATCATCATCATGAGATTAACTTCATCTATACGGTATATGCCCATGAGACCGTACCGCCAAGTTTTATGCTTGGACAAGGTGATGCTGACGAAGCTCAATATTACCAGGCAGAAGTCTTCTTGAGAGAAGGTGGTCAAAACTACGATGTCATGGATTGGACCCAAGAAGATTTAATTCAGGACATTATTGATCAGTATGAACGTCATCTTTACTTCTTGAACATTGTACGAGGTACAAATTCTTAATCAAAGATTCGTACTGATACAATATAAACAACGGTTTTGAGCATTTCAAAACCGTTGTTTTCTTTTTGGAGCATCTTTTTTAAAGCTAATTTTTAGCTGAAAGCGCTTTTATAAATAAAAAATAAAATGAATCTGCTAAAGAAATGATCAACTTTAAGAAATTTTTGATGTTAATTAAAACGATTTTAATTAAAAGTCATTAAATAATAATTGGTTATACGTTTTCTTGTATTTTTAAATTACCTTTTAAGATAATGAATAAATTTTAAATTATATAAATCAGTGAATTAGATAAGTTAAAGTTTAAAAATAGAACAACCGAATAATTTAATTTTCAAAAATGCTTGCGTGTGACCTGAAATGCTGTAGAATGCACATCCATCGGCGGTGATGCAGATAAAAACTTGTTGAGAAACAAGGATTTGGCTAAATAGGTTGGATTCTTGGGTTGATTGATAAGTTTTAAAAATATCGAAATTACCTGTTGACTTTGAAGAAATTTAGAGTAATATAGCCGACCTAGCTTGAT